>NZ_CP127915.1:0-1200000 GCF_032823475.1 Acinetobacter sp. SAAs474 | reverse complement strand
AACCTGCTTGACCACTTTTACCTACCGCAACCAAGGCATGAAAAATACCCCAAACCGTACCAAACAATCCGACAAATGGTGCAAGTGATGCAATCGTTCCTAATACCGCTACACCTTTTTCAGCAGCAGATTTTTCTACCGAAATTTGACGTAATAATGCCTGCTCAGCAACCGCTTTACGTTGTTCAAATGACAAAGGTTTCAGCTTTGCCTTTAAATGCTGTAATGCTTTAGACAATTGAGTATAAGCATGTTGTTTGAGCTGGCGAGTCCCCATCAAGCGTAAAATGGCAATCGTCCATGTCGCAATAGACATAGCCAATAATACAAAATACAGTGTCTTACTTATTGCATCAGCATGTTGCCAATAAACTGAAAAGTTCATATTCGAACTCCTAAATGTGGGTTAGCCTTTAGCATTCAATGTCAATTCAAATGGTTGTTCAGCTTTAATTGGATAAGCAACGCCATTTTCTTTGTACGGTTTGAATTTCGCATTACGTACTGCACGTAAAATCTTTTCATCTAAAGCTGGAAGACCACTTGAGCGTGTTACACGTGCACTCTGGATTGCGCCCTTTTCATCTGCCTCAATCAAGATCACCACAATACGTGTTTCACCTTGTAGATCACGATTTGAATACGATGGCTTTGGAGAGCGACTCCATTGTACACCAGCACCACCAATGGAAACTGTTTTTGCTGATGGCGGTGCTGGAGGTGCTACTGGCGCTGGAGGTACCGGTGGTGCAACAGGTGCTGGAGCTGGTTTCGCAACTTTGACTTCAGAAACAGTTGTAGTGATTGTGGTCGCTTGAACAGGTGTTTCAACCGGCTTAACTACAGGTTTTGCTGTCTCTGATTTTTTAATTTGTTGAACTTTTTCAACCTTTTTAGGTGGTGGTGGAAGCTGTTTTTCCACAATTTTCACCTCTTTCACTTCCTTCGGCTTAGGCTGCTCTTTCTTAGGTTCGGCTTTAGGTTGTGGTGGTAAAGGTTGTGGCGGTTCTTTAATTTGTACAAACCGAACCTTTAATGGTGTCTTATCTATTGGTTTTAACTCTGGGGTTTTCATATGTTGAATCGCCCACATGACACCAGCATGTCCAATAATAACCGCGATTATCGCAGCAACAGCTTTCTTCTTCATGGGAGAGAGATTTGGCATCATCGGTGTGGAAGATATACTCATGAACTTAAGGGACCCTAGAAAAAACGACTATTTATCACTAAAAAGACCAAATGAAATAAACAATCAATTTTATCGGTTTATACTATGAAAGTGTGCATAATGATAAATGAGAAGTGTTTTCATTTGCAACAATTAATTTAGAGAATTTTATGATTTTTTTTAATAATAAAAAAAAGCATGCGTAACGCATGCTTTTCTCATTGCATGATGACTACTGAAAGACTACCGTTTTATTGCCATCCACAATAATACGATCTTCTAGATGCCACTTCACTGCACGTGCTAAAACATTACGTTCTACATCCTGACCTAATTCACGCAATTGCTCTACGGTAAAATCATGATTTACACGTTCAACATCTTGCTCAATGATAGGCCCTTGATCTAAGTCAGCAGTCACATAGTGTGCTGTTGCACCGATCAACTTCACCCCTTTTTCATGAGCCTGCTTATATGGATTTGCACCGACAAATGCTGGCAAAAATGAATGATGGATATTAATCACCTTCATTTCCCATTTTGCCACAAATTCTTCATCGAGAATCTGCATATAACGTGCTAACACAAGTAAGTCATTTCCTTGCATCAATTCGTCAATTTGAGCATAAGCTTCACGTTTATTTTCTTTATTAACAGGTACCACCTCAAAAGGAATACCAAAATTTTCTACAGATTCACGTAATGCATCGTGATTTGAAACCACTTTTGTGATTTCACACGGCAGACCACCACGCGCATGGCGCCATAAAAGTTCCAACAAAGCATGATCTACTTTAGAAACCAAAATGCCCACTTTTTTCATATCACTGACCAAAGCAAGGCGCCAATGCATTTCATAACGTTCGGCAACATTTGATGAAAATGTCTGAATTAAATTTTCTTTACGACTTTGTAAATTATCTAATTCAAATTCCACACGCATGAAATAACGCCCACCTTGAGCTTCTGTTGCATATTGATCAAGTGCGGTAATATTTGCTCCTTGATGATACAAAAAGCTCGATACAGCTTGCACAATACCTGGCTTATCTGCACAAGTAATGAGTAAGCGCGCAGTATTTGCAGTCGTCATATTCATTTGGTTAATGTCACTAATCTATTCAATTCAAAATAAGCACAACATTCTAACGCCTTTTCTCATCTTTCTAAATAGGCTTATTCAATGCGATGGGTTTTCATGGCAGAAAAACTGGCAAAAAGTTCAGAAGAACCAAAGCTAGCCAACAAGCTTTCATAAGTTTGGCGGCTCTCACCACGTAGATATGCGCCTTCTAAAAAGACCATCTGACGTAGAGCATGCCAAAGCCATTTATCTTCTAAAGTATTTGAATCAGTAATATGACCAGACATATATAAAAAATTGGTCCAATTGGTAAGTACAATCCATAAATTAATAATTAAAGCTTCAATTTCAGAATCAGTCATTGCCATCAATCCAGCGTTGACAAATGCCTTATAAATCTTTTGGCCCTGTTGCATCACCTGACCTGCAAAGCGTGGATACATTTTACGAAAATCATCATTATTTTCGACCAAATGATAAACATCACGATGTAAAAAACGATATGCCCATAATTGGCTACTTAAAACTTGAAAATAACGAATTTTATCATTGGCATCTAGCAGACGATCTTCTGGCAAAGCCAGCATTTCTAATGTTTCATGTTGGTATTGCGCCATTAACTCTTTAATAATTTCGCTTTTATTGCGAAAATGATAATACAAATTACCTGGACTAATACCAAGTTCAGCAGCAATATGATTGGTCGTGACAGAACGTTCACCGCGTTCATTAAACAATTGTAAGCTTAACTGTAAGATACGCTCTTTGGTTTTTACCGTTTTTGAATGAGACATGCTAAGGCAATCCTGTTTTCAAAATACCCATCAAACCACTTATGAAAGCAACTTGACTATTTAGAGTTAATACTCTAAAAAATATTATATTAACCTGTATTAAATGGTAATTTGCCATGAATAGTCAAACCAATCCCAATGCTGTAGGTACTGACAGCATTGATCAACAAAAATTAAATGATATTTTAGTTGCACAAAAATTGGCTTACCAACGCCATCCTTATGCCACAGCAAAAGAACGTATCGATCGACTCGCCCGCTTAAAGCAAGTGTTAATTAAATATCAGGATGACATGGCAGATGCCATCAATAAAGACTATGGCAATAGATCAATTAGTGAAACAAAAATTGGCGAACTCTTGACCTGTCTAGAACAGATTAAGTATTACAGCCGCCACCTAACGACATGGATGAAGCCATCCAAACGCCATATCAGTATGATTCATCAGCCTGCAAAAGGTTGGGTAGAATATCAGCCTTTAGGCGTCATTGGTATTATTTCACCTTGGAATTATCCACTGTTACTTTCAGTTGGTCCACTGATTTGCGCATTGGCAGCAGGTAACCATGCCATGATTAAAATTTCTAGTGCCTCTCACTATTTTGGCAGAACATTGGCCAATGCCATTGCAGAGGCATTTCCTCAAGAACTGGTTACTGTTATTAATGGTGGCGGCCAAATTTCAGATGATTTTTCACACCTACCCTTTGATAAAATAATCTTTACCGGCTCAACCAATGTCGGCAAAACCGTCATGACTGCTGCTGCACAAAATTTGGTACCAGTGATCTTAGAATTGGGAGGTAAATCACCTGTTTTAGTTCATGAGTCAAGTGATTTACAAGATGTCGCCCAGCGTATCGCTGTAGGCAAACTCTGGAATGCGGGTCAAACCTGTGTAGCACCAGACTATATGTTTTTACCCCGTGGCAAAACGGCTTTATTTCAAGAATATTTTTCTTATTATGTCTCTGAAATGTATCCAAGCTTACTCAATAATCAAGACTATACGGCGATTGTTAATGAGAAACAATATCATCGTCTACAAGGCTATCTAGATGATGCACAACAAAATGGTGCCAAACTTATCGAATTTAATCCTCAAAGTGAAGATGTAGCTTTAAATCGTAAAATTGCGCCGACACTGGTCACTGATGTTCAACCGGATATGCTGATTATGCAAAATGAGATTTTTGGTCCCATCCTTCCAATCATGGAATATGATCAAATAGACGATGTTATCGACTTTATTAATAGCCGTCCGCGTCCACTTGCATTATACTATTTCGACTTTGATCAGGCGCGTGCAGATTATGTCGCACAGCGTACCCATTCAGGGCACTTTGGGCTGAATACTGTATTAACTCATGTTGCACAAGATGACCTGCCTTTTGGCGGCATTGGTGCATCTGGCATGGGGAAATATCACGGTCCAGAAGGTTTTTTTAGTTTGTCTCACGAACGGTCCATGATGTCGAATCCTAAGCTGTATAGTTTAAAATTCATTCTGCCACCGTTTAATAAACCCATTCATAGACTAATTTCAAAAACACTTCTTCGATAACTGATCAAGGCATGAGCTATCACACTGGCACATGCCCGATTTTATACAAAATCGCTTGTCTTTTAAGCGTATTTTTGATATAAAACGCCCCTTGAATGAATTCATCCGTTTATTTTGACTGGCCATACAGATTTGCTGTTGGCTAAATCAATGGAGTTACACCATGTCTAAGGTTTGCCAAGTTACCGGCAAGCGTCCAGTCGTTGGTAACAACGTCTCACACGCCAACAACAAAACTAAGCGCCGGTTCGAGCCGAACCTGCACAACCACCGCTTTTGGTTAGAAAGCGAAAAACGTTTCGTACGTCTTCGTTTAACAACTAAAGGTATGCGTATTATTGACAAATTGGGTATCGAAAAGGTTGTTGCAGATCTTCGTGCTCAAGGTCAAAAGATCTAAGTAAGGAGTCAGGACAATGCGTGATAAGATTCGCTTAGTTTCTTCAGCTGGTACAGGTTATTTCTATACCACTACTAAGAACAAACGTACTATGCCGGAAAAAATGGAAATCAAAAAATTTGATCCAAAAATCCGTCAACACGTGATCTTTAAAGAAGCTAAAATCAAATAATTTTAGTTTTTTTAAAAAAAACGGCCCAAAAGGTCGTTTTTTTTTGCATTTTTTTTATACTCCTTGTTAAAATTTCACACCAGACTCATAGCAGAATGCCAAATCTAGATTAACGTGATTGAATGCACACTAATCGTATAAATTGCAAAATTTACGCTAGGCTATGTGCGATTCATACAGTAAAGCACTTCATCTTCATCAGCATTTAAAATGATTCGGATATAATCTGTGAGGTTATGATCAGCCTTAAATAAGCTGCGAAGTCTAACCATGTAACGATATGATTGATCTCATGCTATGGATTTATTTTTATCACACTTTTTTGATAATAAAGCATGACTGTACAGCACTAAATAGCAACCATACTACTTAATAGCAGCTTGGTTGCAACATACCCATAAAGATCAATCAACGAAAAACCATCACCGATATTTGTATTGCATTCATCATCAATATCAAGATGGATCACTATGACCCAGCAATACCTGCTTGCGATGACTGGTATATTTTTTGCTATAACAGCAGCATGCACAGATGGCTTACGACAACGTTTAGAGCTGTATTGACATATTCGCATCACCATCCATGCTGCTACAGCAGCATCAAGTAGCATGCAACAGATATGATACATTTTTACTTTTTACTGATTTTTTTATTTTTTAGGAGTTTTTAGTGCCGCATGATGTAGAACTCATAATATTACTCGCTGCAGGCTTTGGCTTAGCGCTTTTTTTTGGTTATATTGCCGCACGTTTAAAACTTCCTCCGCTGATTGGCTATCTCATCGCAGGTGTCATCATTAGCCCTCATACACCAGGTGTGGTTGGTGATACTCATCTCGCCAATCAGCTAGCCGAATTGGGTGTGATGTTTTTAATGTTTGGCGTCGGGATGCATTTTTCACTCAGTGACTTAATGCAGGTTCGTCGTATTGCCTTACCTGGTGCTATTTTACAAATTGCCGTTGCTACCTTACTCGGTATCGGTGTGTCAATGCTATGGGGATGGAATTTTGGTTCCGCATTGATCTTCGGTTTAAGCTTATCTTGTGCAAGTACAGTCGTTTTACTCAAGGCACTTGGCGATCGCGGTTTACTTAATTCCGTTAATGGTAAAATTGCTGTAGGCTGGCTTTTAGTTGAAGATCTGGTCATGGTATTGGCGCTGGTATTATTACCTGCAACAGCCGTATTACTTGGTGGTCAAGTACTGGAAGGGAGTTCAGCCGATGAAAATGTTTGGATGACACTGGCGATTACCTTACTTAAAGTTGCTGGCTTTATTGCCTTTATGCTGATTTTTGGTAAGCGTATTGTGCCCTTTATCTTAAAAATTGTGGTGCGTTTAGGCTCTCGTGAATTATTTACTTTGGCGGTGGTTGCTGCAGCAGTTTCGATTGCATTCGGTGCCTATAAAGTATTTGGCGTTTCTATGGCCTTAGGTGCATTCTTTGCAGGAATGGTGGTTAAAGAATCAGACTTTAGTCATCGTGCAGAAGAAGAAACCTTACCATTACGTGAAATTTTCTCAATTTTATTTTTTGTTGCTGTCGGTATGCTGTTTGATCCGCGGATCATCTTTGAACAGCCATTACATGTCTTAGTCGTCGTTGCTATTATCATGATTGGTAAAACGATTGCAGCAATGGCGTTGGTATTATTTTTCCGCTATCCACTGAATACAGCATTGACTGTAGGGGCCTCGTTGGCACAAATAGGTGAGTTTTCATTTATTTTAGCAGCCCTTGGTGTATCACTAGGATTACTTTCAATTGATGGACAGAACTTAATTCTAGCAGGTGCATTAATTTCAATTACGTTAAACTCATTTGTATTTTCTGCCATCGAACCAATCCAGAAATGGATACGAGAAGACTCCGCTTTAGCACGCTTACTGGAACGAAATGGAGATCCTCTGGCAATGCTACCCGATGAGGTTTCCCAAGATTATCTCCGTGATCAAGTTGTGATGATCGGCTATGGGGAAGTTGGGCGCCGCATTACACACACCTTAATGCAAGATGGCATTAAAGTCGTCATTGCGGAAGAAAATCGTGAAATTGTAGAACGATTACGTGAAAAAAACATTGCTGCTGTTTCGGGTATTGCCACCGAAGCTGGCGTACTGATACAGGCGCATATTCAACATGCCAGACTATTAGTACTTTCTCCAATGGATATACTCGATATTCATAAAATTGTTGATATTGCGAAGACGTTAAATCCAGCAATTCAAGTTTTAGTCTGTGCAGAAAGCAAAGAAGAAGCGGAAGTGATTGGTCGTGAAAATGTCGGTACGGTCTATTATGCTAAAGAGGAAATGGCTAAAAATATGAGTAATCATATTTTAAATCAAATTCAAATTGCACATCATCAATCTCCGACCCATTAAACATGACCGCAAAATTTGATGCAGCATCATACTGAGCAACCTAAAACCAAATCCGTAGTATATAGGGCGATATGATCTATGATCATGTTGCCCCATTCATAACCCAAAGATATCGTCAAGTTAAAGCTATCGATAGATGAGAATATCAACTCATGAATTGAGGTTTTTCATCCACAACGGTTGCTTGCCACTCATTGACTTGTTTTTCCAATAGACCAATTAGTGCTGCCTGAATCATATTTTGTGCAACAACAGCAGTATTATCACCCAGTAAAGTTCTCACTTCTTCATTAAACTGGATTTTAACCAATGGCTCATTTTCAGAGCCCGCATTACGTAAAGCAAGCTCACCATCTTCTAGCTGCACCAACTCCAAGACGGCTTCTTGATTACCAAATAATTCTTTTAACTGTTCAATCGACATAAATTCTCCATGCTAAACATGGTGGCAAAGGCACCTGCACTTTGCATTGCTTAGGATTTAATATATAAGGTTGAAAAAAATTATTTCAAGCCCTCATGATTGTTTCCTAAAACTCCACCATTTCGTTCCTAAATCCATCAATAAGTTGCGTCAATTTTTCATGCCATTCACGTAAAATCTGCGTATCTGGCAACCACATTTGCGTTGTTTGTGTAACTTTGATAATCAACTGTGATGAAGTTTCACTCTCTGGCTCTGGTGCATTTGGTTCTGGTGTATATTGACACATACGATATGCACGCTTAAGCTCACCGATAAAACCATTTTGCATCAATTGTTGTAAAACAACAACTTCTGGTGAAACTTGTCCTTTGTCGGCCATTAATGTTTCAATCGAGGCAAATGTAGGTGATGCATCATTTAAACGATAGTAACGCACCAGTTCTTGTAAAAAAGCCAATACAGCACCATGCAAGTGAAATACCGCAGCTTCACGATGTGCCTGTGCGTGTTGTACATGTTCAGTTTGCTCTGCCTGCTGACAAGATAAACGTGCAAAATACAGTTTTTGGTTGGTACGATCAGCGTGGAAGCGAGCAACACGTGACATGTATAATTTCCTCAATTCAATCAATAATGACAATATTCTCGGGCATCTATTCTAGGCCTAAATACATCATTATAAATAGCCTGTAAGTAATATCAAATAGGCATACTCTAGCTCATATCAATTGCAAAGAATCGACGGGCAAGCTGCATATTCACGATATTGGATTTAAAAGGAGCACTTATGCTCCTCAATATTATGCTTTAGGCTTATCTTCAGCAGCTTTTACACGAATGCCCATACCTTTAACTTTCAAGGTATTCAATGCTTTAATTGCTTTAATCGCTTCACGAGCATTGGGCATTTCCACAAAACCAAAACCTTTTGATTTTCCTGTTGTGGCATCCATGATCACCGTTGCTGATGCAACCGTACCAAAAGGCTGAAAAAGTGCAGCTAGTTCTTCTTTGCTAACTGAACGCTCTAAGTTACGGACTAAAATATTCATGAAATAACCTTAAAATAGACAAAAACATCAAAAAGCATTCGTCTACTCTACTTTTTGAACTTTACTCGTATATATACGAGCTATTGCTATAGTTTAATCGAGATCTATACCAAAATCTAAATTTATTGACTGACGTTCAATCAATGCACTTTTAACCGTTTGCTGCCGAGTTTTATAGTGTGTTTCCATACGACATAAATGCTGACTTAGATCACTTAAAAAATATTGCTCAACTGTACGTCCCTGACTATCAATCGTTGGCTTCGCCCAAAAACTTAAATTTTGCTTAGTCAGAATAAGTTCATTTTGTGCACGCGTCAGTGCAACATATAAAACACGCCGCTCCTCTTCAACTGCATCAAAATCGCCCTGTGCACGTAGATGTGGGTATTGACCTGGTGTCACATTGGCAACATAACACACTTTTTGTTCTGTCCCTTTTGCCGAATGAATCGTCATTAACGTCACCACATCCCGATCAGATTGACGCTCAATTTCAGAAATAGACACAGGATCAAGTACATAGGCTTCCAAAAATTCATGTAATTGATCATGTTTCGCCGCCAATTGCTGTACCAACTCAAAATCTCGCTGGCGACGAGACCAGTCTTTTTTATAATTTTCAGATAGTTGAGGTAATAAAGATTCGATTGCTAACTGAACACATTGCTCAACCTGATGACGACACGCAAACATTTGTTGCATTAATGCAATCATCGTGGCCGGAATTTTGCCAAATTTTGTTAGTTTTACCGTAATCACCTCGATTTCTGGCTGTATTAATAATTGCTGTGTTAAACGACTTGCTCCCACATCGCCAACACCATCCCACAATGTCAAAAAACGCATCCATGCGATATCATCTAAAGGATGAGCAACTACACGTAATAAACTCATCAAATCTTTGACATGTGCAGTTTCTAGTAATTTTAATCCACCAATAAAACGATAGGGAACATTAGCTTGAATCAATGCCGCCTCTATATGTCGTGCAGCAAAACTAGAACGAACCAACACCATATGATCATGCCATGGTCGTGCTTGCAAATAATGCCGTTCCTTGATATCGATCGCAATCCATTTGGCCTCATCAAATTCATTTGGAAAAATATGCATACAGGGCTGAAGACCATCACCACGATCTGTTTGCAGCGTCTTATCATATGCAATTTCACTTTGTGCCAATAGCCAATTAGACAAATCTAAAATATGTTGTGTAGAACGATAGTTTTTTTCAAGTTTATAAACTTTAGCATCTGTAACACGCTGCTTAAAATGATGAATATTTTCGAAATCAGCGCCTCGAAAGCCATAAATGGATTGCGCATCATCACCAACACAGAATAAATGAATATGCTGAATTAATGGCTCTAAAAGTGCCCATTGTAAGGGATTGGTATCTTGCATTTCATCGATGAGCAAATGTTGACATTGCTGAGCAACATAATCTACCAATGTGTCTGATGCTTGCAAACCTTGGGCAACAATTGCCAAAATGTCATCATAATCAAGAAACTGTCGTATGCGCTTACGTGTTTCATATTCTTGCATGAGTGTTGCAATGACATCTTTCATTGCCAAATATTCAGGCATTTGTTTTTCAAGTGCGATACTTAACTTTTGACGCGTATTACGGGCAAACGAGTATAAGTCACATAATTCTTGAGGTTTAGGTAATTGACTTGGATTTTTTTTATCATCTTTACCACGAATCAAGCGAAATAACATTAATTGATCATCACGATCTATAATTGAAAATTGTTCCAAACCAAATGCATGTGGAATTCGGCGTAAAAGAGACATACAAAAAGTATGAAAAGTTGCAGCACTTAAGCCCTTTGCTTGTTCACCCAATGCCAATTCAACACGTGCAACAATTTCACTCGCAGCACGACGTGTAAAAGTTAAGATTTGAATTTGATGTGCGGGAACACCTTGATCAATTAAATATGCTGCTCGTGCCACAATAGTTTTGGTTTTACCACAACCTGCACCTGCCAAAACCAAACTATGTTTTGCTGCTGTTGTGGCAGCTTGTTTTTGTTGCGGATTTAATTCATCAATTAAGCTGGCTAAACTCATAATGTCTCATCATACTGGATCAGTGATCTAGTTTAACGTAGTTCTCATCAACAACGCATTATCTACCTCACAGGATCATAAGCATTGTTAGATGCTAAAGTGATATCACCAGACAATTTCACAATAGCTTATCAGGCATATTTAAAATGACAGCCATTGATATTCTAATCAGCAATGGAAATTTAACCATCAAGCTGAAGTCTCGATACTTCAGCTTAACAATTGAATACAAAATAGCGTTATATCAATCATCACTCAGTGTTATTGATCGGCCGAACTTTTCGGTACATCATGCTTGATATAAGATGCTAGAGATAAATAATTAATACCTTGGAATAAAATATCCATTGCCAAAAATAATCCTAATACCCAAAATGGTGCATCAGGTGTACGTAAAATGACGATTCCTGCGAGTAAAGTTAAAATACCAGAAAAAAGTGTCCATCCCCAGCCTTGCACTGCTCTAAAAAATAGTGCATTAAAAATACGTACGATACCCGCAATAATCAGGAAAATTGCCAACAGACTGGTCAGTACTACCGCAGTTTCAATCGGTGTACTAAATGCATAATATCCAGCAACAAAGTATAAAATTCCAAATAATAGCCATAGAAAACGGTATCCACCTGAAAATATTTTAAAGCCTGCGATCATATGCAATACACCACCGACCATCATTAAAATTCCAAACAAAAAGATCACCGAGAGCGTGGCAAATGGCAATGAAGCAAACAATATAATGCCAAATACAATAAGTAAGATTCCTAAAATTAAATACCATTTACGATTTTTATGTAATTGATGGCGCACTAAATCATTACCGACTGTTTTCATAATTTTTCTCAAGTTTATGTGGTATGAGATTATATTTTAAATTTTTAATGCATTTTGTCTGTTGATAAATTGCTAATATATTAAGTAATACAATATGATGTATCGATATTTAGTTGATTTTAATACTAGGGTGTGTCCTCATTTAGATTTACACCAAATGAACATGCAGGCGATATAAATCATAGACTGATAATTACGTGCGAGTTTATCAAATCGAGTTGCTATTGCACGGAAGTGTTTTAATCTTGCAAAGGCATTCTCAACTAAATGTCTTAAGCAATATAAGTACTTATCAAAATCAAGATTGAATTTCTTACTATTTGATCTTAATGGAATAATAGGTATCATTTTTCGATTTCTAGCAGACTTCCTGATATATTCAGAATCATATCCCTTGTCCGCGATTAGATAATCTGCTGTTTCAATTAGATCTATTAGGTGTTCTGCAACTTGGCTGTCATGGACATCACCCCCAGTGATTTTAAAATCAATCGGTAATCCATTCGCGTCGGTTGCAAGATGAATCTTTGTTGTGAGTCCTCCACGAGATTGTCCAATTGCACGCTCGAAGCCATGCCGAGCTCCACTTGCATGCTGATGCGCGCGTATGTAGCTTCCATCAATGAATACCCATTCTTGGTCCAAGCTGCCTCGTAGTTTGAAAAAAATTTATCCCATAAGCCTTTCATAGCCCAGCGATTAAAACGGTTATAAGCAGTTTTCCAAGGGCAAAACTCTTGAGGAATATCACGCCATGTCGCACCTGTGCGTAGTTTCCATAAAATAGCTTCCATAATATTTCTACTGTTCTTTGAGCTATAGCAACCATGAAATTTCATTGTTACTTGAATCTGTTGCCAAATATCATCTGTGAGAAGAGTACGTGCCATTGAAAAATATTGAAATGGAGATAAAGTAGAGCCTAATTCTAGGCGTTTAAATATTATTCTTCAAATGAGGACACGCCCTAGATAAATATACCAAAGCAATAAAAAAAATGCTGACACTGGTCAGCATTTTTGATCAAATTTAACAATAGTTTACGACAATTTTAAACGCTATTACCCTTCAACCCATTGACCATCTTGGTAAATCAAACTCCATTTGGTTGGCTTACCTTCGACGGTTTCAGAACCAATATATTGACTTTGATTTTTACGACTAAACTTAACCAGTGTCGGATGACCTTCTGGATCAACATCAGGCGCTTGTAAAATAAATTGATATTTTGGATCAAGCTGCTCGGCTACTGTACGTAATTCTGCAACTTTAGGTGCACGTGTTTCACGAACTTTAGGAAACTTACTGGCCGCTAAAAACAACCCCGCAGCACCATCACGTAATACAAAAAAGTCATCGTGCTTAGTTGAACGTAAATGTTCCATTTTTATTGGATCAACACGTGGCGGTGCAGGCTGTCCATTTTTCAATACCTTACGGGTATTATCACAGCTAGTACATGCAAAATAAGGTCCAAAACGCCCTGTTTTTAATTGCATCTCGCCATCACATTTATCACATGGAATCGTCGGACCATCATAACCCTTGATTTTAAACTCTCCCTCTTCAAGTTCAAAACCACTACAGTCCGGATTATTACCACAAATATGTAATTTACGCCCACCATCAATCACATAGCTATCCATTGCCGTTTCACAAATTGGGCAACGTTTTTTTGACATTAAATCTGCAGTTTCTGCAGCATCGTCATCGGACAGCATCACCAATGATTCTACAGGAGTTAGGTTTAATGTACCTTTGCAACGCTCTTTTGGCGGTAGATTATACCCTGAACATCCTAGAAATACCCCTGTTGTTCCTGTTCGTATCTGCATAGGGCGATCACATTCTTTACAATGCACAGCACCAACTTCAACAGGCTGATTGCGACGCATACCATCTTCACCCTGAGCATTGGTTAAACGCTGTTTAAAATCGCCATAAAAATTATTCAGCAAATCCTTCCAGTTGCGTTCACCTTCTGCAACTTTATCCAATTGCCCTTCCAGACCAGCAGTAAAGTCATAATTCATCAGATTATTAAAACTTTCATCCAGACGATCTGTGACAATTTCACCCATTTTTTCTGCAAAAAGACGACGACTTTCTAGCTTGACGTAGCCACGATCTTGAATAGTTGAAATAATTGCGGCATAGGTCGATGGACGACCAATACCTCGTTTTTCCAACTCTTTCACTAAAGACGCCTCAGTAAATCGTGCTGGTGGCTTGGTAAAATGCTGAGATGGATCAAGTTTTTCTAAATGTAATATCTCACCCACTTGAACTGCAGGCAATAAAATATCATCATCTGATTTATTCTGACCACGAATTTTAGTAAAACCATCAAACACCAAAGTACGACCTTTAGCTTTTAATTCAACGCCATTGGCATTCACTAAAATCGTTGAAGATAGATATTGTGCAGGTGTCATTTGACATGCAACAAATTGACGCCAAATTAAATCATATAATCGCTGTGCATCACGCTCTACACCAACCAGACTATCCCCCGTTAATACAACATTCGATGGACGAATGGCTTCATGTGCTTCTTGTGCACCAGCCTTGTTGCCATAACGATTTGGCTGCGCAGGAAGATATTTTGTCCCAAATTCAGTTTCAATATGCTGACGAACCATCTGTACGGCATCATCACTTAAAAATGTAGAATCGGTACGCATATATGTAATAAAACCAGCCTCATACAAACGCTGTGCTAGCATCATGGTTTTTTTCACTGAAAAACCCAAACGTGTGCTTGCCGCTTGTTGTAAGGTTGAGGTGATATAAGGCGCACTTGGATTAACCTTCGTTGGCTTGTCTTCACGTGCTGATACTTGATAACTGGCATCCTTTAAAATATTTAATAAAGCATCGGTATCTGCTTTATTACGTAATTTTAAAGGTTTTCCTGCCTGTTTCACCGCTTCTAAACGAATGTGATCTTGTTGTGACTGTGTATCTGCGAATACCTGCCAATATTCTTCTGGAATGAAAGCACGAATTTCACGTTCACGTTCAACCACCAATTTAACAGCAACGGATTGTACACGCCCTGCCGATAGGCCTCGGGCAATTTTTTCCCACAGTAAGGGAGAAATCATAAATCCAACCACGCGATCAAGAAAACGGCGTGCTTGCTGTGCATTCACTTTATTGGTATCTAAACGTGACGGATGCTGAAAGGCCTCTTGAATGGCATTTTTGGTGATTTCATTAAAGACTACACGCTGATAACGTGAATCATCCCCGCCAATCACCTCCTTAAGATGCCAAGCAATTGCTTCACCCTCTCGGTCTAAATCCGTTGCAAGATAAATCTCATCGACTTGTGATGCTAGTTTTTTTAATTCTGCAACGACATGTTCCTTGCCTGGTAAAACTTCATATTGTGCTTTCCAGTCATGTTCAGGATCTACCCCCATACGATTAATGAGCGCATTTTGGGCTTTCTGGGCTTTTTCTTCTGGTGTTAATTTTGTACGTGTTGCAGGTTTTTTATCTGCTGTTTTTGTCGCACCACCTGTAGGTAAATCACGTACATGGCCTACAGAAGATTTCACAATATATTGTGAACCTAAATATTTATTGATTGTTTTCGCTTTTGCAGGCGACTCCACAATCACTAAGGCACGTTTGCTCCCTGCCTCGGAAGTTTTTGCAGTGCTCGTTTTAGATGTGGATCGAGGAGCGTTCGCCATAATTCACTATTAATCCTATATATAAATTAAACTTCTGCTAGAGAACTTAAACATGCCTTGATATCATCTAATTGGGAAGCCATTAAATCTGCTTCTTCATTCCAATAGAGTCCAATACAGTTCGCTTGCATATCAATAGCATAAATGCCTTTTAATTCAATCGGTAGATTGTTAAATTTTTCATCACCGTAAACCAATTGAAGTTTTTGATCAATGACCAATGCGCGCATCAAAGGAAGACGTGCATCCGGAATCAAAATACTATAATACGCAACCATACTGGCACGATCTTCTGAAGCCTTTGGAATCTTTGTCCAGTCCGGCGCTGATACCAGTCGAGGGTGTAATCCCATTTTTCTTGCTTTATCACGCATGATGCCTAGCGCCTTTTCTCTTGGACTAACACGTAAGCCCAAAATTGACCCCAGTACAAAAATAATGATAACAACGACAACCCAAATTCCAGTATTTTCCATAGTACAACCTTTTTATTCCTATATTAGAGTTGCATAAGCAGAATATAAAAGGCAAGTGCTGGACCAGAAATTAATATCGAAGATATACTGCAGCCACGATAATTTTACATTTCTATTACATCAAAGTATTTTTTCGACAGCTCAACCAGCTAAGCTGGCGTTTATATCACATCATGACCTTGCTGAGCGTAATAACTACGCTCACTGGGCTGATTTTAAGGTGTGATTGTTTGAAAATTAGCTCTTATCTATCTTTTAGACGATGTATAACAGACGTTTTTTACCCAGCATATCGCCTAAAATCGTGCCGATGACAGAGATGATAAATCTTATGCTTATCATATTTAATTTAACAACATTTCATGACTATATAGTACTTCATGCCCATCACAATAAATATAACCTTTATCAATCCATGTCTTTAATATCAGTCGAACATCTGACTGAGGAAACATGCCTAGCAACAAATCCCGAAAAGCATAAATATCTTTAGGTTTTTGATCCTGTAATAGATGTAACTTTTTTACGACTGCAATTTGCATTGGATCGATATCTGTCAAAGTTTGCGGCAATATTTCTTCAGGCGTTTTGATCGCAGACGACTGCGGCAAATCTGCTGGTGCTGTGATATGGTGCTGATCTGTGGAAACATTCTGAACATGCGTTATCTGAGCACTGTCCCCGACACTCAAATCGAGCTTTAGCCATTGCGCCAGTACTTTTTTACGAAATTGAATCTGACTATCATATTTTTTAACAATTTTAAGATGAATTAACATCCCGACTATTTTTTGAACTTGTACCTCATCGCATTTTAAAATATTAGCTACAGAATTTTTTAATCGCATTAAATTATTGGGTAAACCTGACATACTAAAAAGCGCATCACAATATTTTTTAACTGCTTGTAGATCCTGACTGGCTAAAATCTTACTGACGCTTGGGAGTTTAATCGATGGTTTCACTCGACTTCGCGATGCATCAAGCGTGACTAAATGATTAGAAATATCAGCGTCATCCAACATCGATATCAGTATATCGCGATGTTCTATCACGGAAATTACATCAACATGTACGTCATGTTCTAACAATGCCAATAATTGTCCCACCACAACAGCATAGATAAATTGCTTTTGTTTTAATTCGGCCGTCACTAAAATCACCAACTGACCATGATAAATCCACTCAGCCAATTCAGTTAAATCTTCTAAGTGATATTCAAAATGACCACGAGCATTAAAAACATAGACCGTGTCATAATGCTCAATCCATGTTTTTAATAGCTCGGCTGTTGGTATATTTTTTTCTAAATCCAGTAAAGCGACATTACGATGCATATTTTAGGTCATTGCTTTCAATTACATAAGACCAAGAGAGTACAATGAGATGGATTCAAATCTCAAACAAAATTTGCAGTATTATTTTTTCTGATCAAGCCTCCAAAACAGGTGAAGCGATCAATCTATAATCATATCGCGTCACTCAGTCATCAGTTGAAAAATATCATTGATTGATAATGCGCAGTACCTCATGATCAACAGCCACTGGTACAGGTTCATTCTATATTAATAATGCGGTGGAATATTGTTGATTGGATCAAAAGCTTCTATCCCTTCAGATAAATCTGCAGATTCAACACGCTGATACAAAATTTGCATTTGTTTTTTTAAATCAGAGATTTCCATCGCCTGTTTAGCTATTTGATCGTTTAATTGATCAATTAAATCATCTAAAAAAGCAATTCGCACTTGCAAATCTTCAATAGGTGCGGAAAATGACCCCTGATCATCATCAATATTATATTTAGTCACTTTAAGTCCTCATTTGAGATTTTAGGAAACATTATGGCCTATATTACTTTAAGGGATGTCCAACTTGCTTTCGGTGGACCTGCCTTGCTCGACGGCGCGAACTTCAACCTAGAACGTGGCGAACGAGTCTGTTTGATTGGCCGAAATGGTGAAGGTAAGTCTACATTACTTAAACTGATTGAAGGAAGCTTACTTCCAGATGCCGGTGAAGTTGCATTACAAAATGGCATCACTATTTCAATGCTCGCGCAAGATGTACCAATGGATTCAGGTAAAGTTTCCGATATTGTTGCAGATGGTGCCGGTGAAGCAGCCGAAGTACTACGTGCCTATCATGAAGCAAGTGATGCTTGTGTATTAGGTGATATGGACGCTTGTGACCGAATGGGTCATTTACAACATAAAATGGACCAGCTTGACGGTTGGGCCCTAGAAACCAAAGTAAATGCGATTTTAAGTAAAATGGGGTTAGATCCAGATGCTGACTTAGCAGATCTATCTGGCGGACGTAAACGTCGTGTCTTATTGGCCCGTGCCTTACTCACACAACCCGATGTCCTATTACTCGACGAACCCACCAACCATTTAGATGTGGAAAGTATCGAATGGTTAGAAAAATTTTTACTCGACCAAAATAATTTAACCTTACTGTTTATTTCGCATGACCGAGCTTTTGTCGATAGTATTGCAACACGTATTGTTGAGCTTGACCGAGGTACCTTGCGTAGTTTTGAAGGAAACTACTCGCGCTACCTTGAATTAAAAGCACAACAAATGGAAGCAGAAGAAAAGCAGAATGCGCTGTTTGATAAACGTTTAGCTGAAGAAGAGGTCTGGATTCGCCAAGGAATCAAAGCCCGTCGTACCCGTAATGAAGGACGTGTTCGTGCGCTCAAAGCGCTGCGTGAGGAATCTAAAGCGCGCCGTTCTCAGCAAGGGAAAGTTAACATGATGGCGCAAGAGGCTAACCGTTCAGGGAAGTTGGTGTTTGAAATCGAAAATATGAGTGTTAGTTTTGCTGATGATGCACCTATTATCAAAGACTTTTCTGCAATCGTTTTGCGTGGTGATCGTATTGGCTTAGTCGGTGATAACGGTGTAGGTAAAACGACATTAATTAAAGCGATTCTAGGTGAACAAGCACACAGTGGTGCAGTCAAAACAGGAACACAGCTCGAAGTGGCCTACTTTGATCAATTGCGTAATGCACTAGATCTGGAAAAGTCAGTCAAAGATAATGTCTCTGAGGGTTCCGACCACGTTGATGTTAATGGACAGCGTCGTCATATTTACAGCTATTTGCAAGATTTCTTATTCTCACCTGAACGTGCACGTACACCCGTTAAGGCGCTCTCTGGTGGAGAACGTAATCGTATTTTATTGGCCAAGTTATTGCTTAAACCTTCAAACCTGATTGTGATGGATGAACCGACCAACGATCTGGATATGGTAACTTTAGAGTTATTAGAAGAAATGCTGGCCAGTTATAAAGGTACTTTATTACTGATTTCACATGACCGTGCCTTTATGGATAATGTCGTCACCTCAACTTGGGTATTTGATGGCAAAGGTCATATTGATGAGTATGTTGGTGGTTATCAGGATTATTTGGAGCAACGTCCAGATCAAACGGTTGTTGATCAGAAAAGTTCGGTGAAAAAAGCCCTTGCCAAAGCAGAAGCCACCACGGCATCTACGGTGAAAAAAGTAAAGCTAAGCTATAAAGATCAACGTGAATTAGAGCAATTACCGCTTGAAATTGAGACTTTAGAACAAGAGCAGGCATATTTGCATGCCCAGTTGGCAGATGGCTCATTATTTATTCAGGATGCAGATCAAGCCTTAAAACTTTCTCAACGTCTCAACGAAATTGACGAGTTACTACTCGAAAAGCTCGAACGTTGGGAAGCCTTAGATAATCTAAATCAAGGCTAAAACTCAGCTTAATTAGCATCAAAAATTGTATAAAAAGCATCGATAGTTGTGACTAGAGATGCTTTTTTATTCCATAATGACATCTGTTAAACTATACAGAATCGATCAATAAATACGGCTTATGAGTAAAAAACCAGAGTATAAACCCGGTGAATTTCGCTGGTCTTTTCTATTACCACAATATTGGGGCATATGGATCAGTATTATCTTCTTAATGATTTTGGCCATTTTACCTTGGTGGATTCAATACCGTTTAGCAAAAATTTTAGGACTGCTATCTTTTAAATATTTAAAGTCACGTCGCAACACTACACGACGTAATTTAGAGGTCTGCTTTCCTGAATGGTCGGCAGCACAAGTTGAAGCCAATGCCAAACAAGTTTTTATTGACCAAATGTTGGGCGTATTTGAGACCTTAAATGCATGGTATTGTCCTGACTGGTTTAAAGGTCGTACTGAAATTGAAGGACTTGAACATATTCAGCGTGCCCAAGCAGCAGGGAAAGGTGTATTACTCTTAGGCACACACTCAACGCTACTTGATGCCGGTGGCTATGTCTGTGCACAATATTTTGATCCAGATGTGGTCTATAGACCACAGAATAATCCCCTACTCGATATGCTTATTTATCGTTGTCGTGCTACGATTTATAGCCATCAAATTGATCATGATGATATGCGTGGCCTCATTCGTCAGTTAAAAAATGGCCGTGCCATTTGGTATAGTCCTGACCAAGATTTTGGTTTAAAGCAAGGGATTATGGCCCCTTTTTTTGCTGTACCGGCTGCCACATTAACTGCACATCGACGCTTATTAAAAATGACACATGCGGCTGCAATTCCACTTTATTTTTATCGTACCGGTGATTTGCATCATCCTCGTTATAAAGTTTTGATTGAGCCACCTGTAGAGAATTTTCCAAGTGCAGATGAACTTGATGATGCTACACGAACCAACCTTATTATTGAACGACAATTACGGATTGCACCAACACAATATATGTGGTTCCACCGTCGCTTTAAAACACGCCCCGAAGGATATCAAAACATTTACTAAAATCAGTATTAAAATGAGGAGAGTATAGACTCTCCTTAGACGATATCTAACAAACTATCTACATTGATTTAGAATCATCCGTATTAAATCCAATGACTGGCAGACATTTTTAATCATGTTTACAGGCCAGTTTTTGGCAAAATACGCGTTTCCAAATATGACCCATTTCTTATATTTATTCTTCATGATATTCGCTATATTATAAAAATATATCTATTCTTGATCTCTTTGAGTAAAATCAAATGCTGCACAAAAGTATATAATTTTTATAATATTTACAGCACATTGCATCTAATCAATATACGCCAAAGATTAAATGATAGAAGAAAATGAGGGAATAACTATCATGCAGAAAAGCAACACTATAGCGCTGACTATTGCAAAAAAAATTAATCGATGGCAAAAACGCTCTCCTTTTATTATTCTTTTTTTAGCCTGTATCGTGGGTGCATTTACAGGTTTACTTGGTTCTTTGTTCCAACTTGGTATCAATGCCATTATTTCATGGCGAATGAATATTGGTAACGATAGCGACAGTATATTTCACAATATGTATTGGAAAGTCTTCCTCACATTTATCATTACTGCCGCCATGGGGGCAGTGTCGTATTATCTTGTCAAAAGATATGCACCTGAATCTGCAGGTTCTGGAATTCCCGAAGTTGAAGGTGCCTTACTCGATTTAAGGCCTGTACGATGGTGGAGAGTTTTACCTGTTAAATTTTTTGGTGGACTTGCTGCTTTAGGGAGTGGCATGGTGTTAGGGCGCGAAGGCCCAACGGTACAAATGGGATCTAATTTAGGGAAAATGGTCTCGGATATTTCTCGAGTCAAAAGCAAAGAATCACAACATACCCTTATTGCGACAGGTGCTGGTGCTGGAATTACCACAGCATTTAATGCACCATTAGGTGGTATTTTATTTGTAATAGAAGAAATGAGAGGTGAATTTACCTATACCAAAGCCTCGATTAAGGCTGTTTTTATTGGCTGTGTTTCTGCTTGTATTGTCTATCAACTGATTATGGGTTCAGGCGCTGTGTTAAATATATCCACCCCGAGTTCAGCACCGCTTCATAGTATCTGGATTTATATCTTTTTAGGCTTATTATTGGGAATTATTGGCTCATTTTCTAACTTTATTATTTTAACCATACGTAATGGCTTGGACCTTTTCTATCAAAAAAAACAATATCTATTTCCCATGACAGGTGCAATCCTCGCTGGTTCATTTGGCATATTGACCTTATTTTTACCCGATATTACTGGGGGTGGATTCGATATGATTCCACATGTCATTGATGGGTTATATGCGTTTTATCCGTTACTGTTAATTTTCTTATTACGATTTATTGCAACAGTTTTATGCTTTGGTTCTGGTGCACCAGGAGGTATTTTTTCACCCACGATTACATTGGGTGCAATTCTAGGTGTGTTATTTGGCTTGATGGGACAATCCATATTTCCTGAATATAATATTCAACTCAGTACCTGCGCTGTACTGGGAATGGCTGGATTATTTGCAGCCAGTATCCGTGCCCCTCTCACTGGAATCATCATTGTGATTGAAATGACGGGAAGTTACATGTTGATTCTTCCTTTGATTTTAACCTGTGTTGCAGCAACGTTTATGGCGCAAACACTGGGTGCAACGTCACTCTATAGTGAAATCTTAAACAATACTTTAGATAAATTAGGCATTAAGCGCGAAGAATGATTGACTAAAACTTCATCAGGATGATGTAGCTATCTTAAGCAAAAAATAGTTAAGCCCAAATTTGCATCCTGCAAATTTGGGCTTAGTAAGGTTGTGTATATGTTATTATTATGGAGTTCCATTTCTCTATTGCTATCAGCCTAACTGTGGTGATCCATACCAATTCAACTGCTGATAAAGCTATATTACAAGCTTCAATATTCGCAACATAGAGATATAAACCGATAGTCTTTGTAAGCATTTGCCTATAATCATGATAGGTATTTCACACAATATGTGTAATTTTAGTAGATCAATCAATGCTTGCCATCATTTTATGACCTAATCGAAAATGATTTTTTTGCTTATATTCTTAATTTTTCATTGATTCATAAATTTATATTAGTTTTTAACAACAGATAAACAAGATATATTACATAATATTATTGATGTTTTTATCGTGTAACGCTTGCAGTAAATTACTCTTTTGATACACTCAAATCCCCTTTTAATTTTTTACGCACCGAGGCAAAATGACATGAAAGTAGGTCTGGTCGGTTGGCGCGGGATGGTTGGTTCCGTCCTTATGCAACGAATGGTTGAAGAGAATGATTTTACTCATTTTGAGCCATTTTATTTCTCTACCAGTAATGCAGGAGGTGAAGCTCCTGCATTTGGCGGTAAAACTGCCCCAGCACTTATAGATGCCAAAGACATTACCCGTCTAAAGCAAATGGATGTCATTATTACCTGCCAAGGTGGCGACTATACCTCTGAAATCTTTCCTCAACTCAAAGCTGAGCACTGGGATGGATATTGGATTGATGCTGCATCGACTTTACGTATGGATGATGAGGCGATTATTGTCCTCGATCCTGTCAATATGCATGTGATTCAAGATGGTTTAGTCAAAGGTACTAAAACCTTTGTCGGTGGTAACTGCACTGTATCACTGATGCTAATGGGACTAGGTGGTTTATTCCAAAATAATTTAGTGGAATGGGCAACATCGATGACCTATCAAGCAGCCTCTGGTGCTGGCGCACAGAATATGCGTGAATTGATTAATGGTATGGGTTATTTATATCAGAATACTCAAGATTTATTGGCAGATCCACGCTCTCCAATCTTAGCTATTGATTCAAAAATCGCAGAATTACAACGTGGTGAGGGCTTCCCTTGCGCTAACTTCGGTGTACCTTTAGCAGGCTCATTAATCCCTTATATTGATAAGCAACTAGAAAGCGGTCAATCGAAAGAAGAATGGAAAGGCCAAGTTGAAACCAATAAAATTTTAGGCAATCAACAAATTGTTCCTATTGATGGCCACTGTGTCCGTATTGGTGCAATGCGCTGTCACTCTCAAGCACTCACCTTAAAATTGAAAAAAGATGTAGCGCTTGATGAAATTGAAGATATGTTAAGTCAAGCCAATCCTTGGGCAAAAGTCATTCCAAATACACGTGAAGCGTCTATGACTGAGCTGACACCTGTTGCCGTTACAGGTACCTTATCCGTTCCAGTTGGTCGTTTACGTAAACTGAATATGGGTAAAGAATATCTTGGCGCTTTTACCGTAGGTGATCAACTACTTTGGGGTGCTGCAGAACCTCTTCGTCGTATGTTGCGTATTTTGATTGATTATAAAAATAGCTAAAACTGCTTTAGCTGATAAAAACCGACCTGATGGTCGGTTTTTTTATGCAATGTTGCATTCGAGGAGCCATCCTGATTTCAAATGAGCATCACAATGATCTAGATCTGGTCATAAAACATTGATGCTATAGATCACTTAAACAACATCATACGGTAGTATCGCTATCAATCTTATGCTAGATTAAAGTGACAAATTTTATATCACCCAGCATATTAAAATAAAAATATAGTGATCCAGTGTCTAAATTTTTAGGCTTAAAGTCAGTAACCACTTTTTATAATTATGAATAATAAACAATTATATATAACTATTTTTACAATATTTTTAACTCAAAATATCCATGCGATTCAAATTGATCCATTACAGATACAATCTTCTTTAGGTGAAGTATTATATGCAGAAATGATGGTCCACACAGATTCACATCATCTCATTGAAGCCAGTATTGCAACAGAAGATGATTTAAAAGAATTTGCGATTGAACATCACCCTCCTCCACACCTCAATATTTATATTCGGCAAAATCATTCAAGTGGTGGTGGTGTGATTACACTCACATCGACACAACCCATAACGCGCCCTGAACTCAATCTAGTCATTAAGATCAAAGCAGGAAACGATATTAAACTGCAACATATCCAACAAAATTTAATACAAAAAAAGCCAGCGATAGATCATGATGCAAATTTTCTAACACCACAACAGGCCGATGAAAAATTCTTTAGCGTTGATTTACCAAAGCCTATCCCCCATGACAACCCTGCCAACAACATAGATCAACAACCATCAAACATCGCTGAACAAAAATTAGCATTTTCATCACAATATCCACCCGTCTTAAATCAGCCAACACCACTGAATCGTAATGATGATAAACGAGCAAATTCGCCCAGTGTCGTTACCCCCCTCAGGATCTTGTTGCCATGACCTCACCTAAAGCACGTTTAATGCGATCAATAAACGTAAAATCATCCCCAAAAACCAGTGTTAGGCAGTATCGAGTTAAAAAAAATGAATCCTTATGGCAAATTTCAGCCCATATTGCCGCGATAGAACATCGCCCAATTCATCAGGTGATGTTAGAAATTGAACAGCATAATCCTCATGCATTTATACAGGGTGATCGTTCTAAATTAAAAAATCATGCGCGACTACAAATTTTCTATCATCGTCCAAATCATCATCTAAAACCTCAATCCTCTCAAAAGCATCGGACTCATCATCAGCCAACAGGTCCGAGTAAATATCGCCTAACTCAGGCTGAAATGCATATTATAAGTGATCAAGATCATACATCAGAAAATACTCTGGACCATGCAAGTCCACAAAAACGTCAAAATTTTTCTGACAAAATCATCCAGTCACGTATCAAAGCGCTTCAAATACAAAATGAGGTCATACAACTAGATAAAAAATTACATCAAAAAGCTTATAAAATGCAGATATTAAATCATCGACTTGCCCAATTACAACGACAGCTAGAGCATAAAAAAATCGGGCCTTAATATGCCGCTTTATAACTTAAACAACAATAAAATTAATAGTTTTAAAAGCGGCCGAGATCGATATCTCAATATCAGCTTTTATGATTCGATAGATACCTGTTTATCGAATCGGCTGTTATTTTACGCTATGCTAAAATAATCTTTTATATGAATATATTGTGATATGAATAAAATTGCCTTAATTTATATGGGTGGAACTTTAGGCTGTATTGGTGAACCTTTAAGTCCAATGCCAGCAACACAATTTATTCCACAGTTGCAACAAATTTTTGCTCAAGATCATGCTATCACATGCTTTGTTGCCCCTGTAATAAAAGACAGTAGCGCCTGCACTGCAGAAGATTGGCTTAAACTCGTTGAATTTATTCAATCTTTACAAGCAACATTTAAACACTTCGTCATTATTCATGGCACAGATACACTCAGCTATGCCAGTGCTGTATTAGCACAGCTACTAGGTCGCTCAGCACATGTGGTCTGTACTGGTAGCCAATATCCTTTACTCAATATTACAGGCACAAAAATTCGTGACCAAAGCGATGCCTACGCCAATCTAAATTTTGCCTTAACGGCAGTAATCACTCAGCCCAAGGGTGTTTACTTAGCATTCCATCAACGTTTAATTCATGCACAGACGGCATTAAAACAGCATACGACTCAATTAGATGCATTTACTGGCATAGAAGTCGATACGATACTTCAGCAGCACGCACAAGCAATGTTAATCCATGCTGAGCATATCCATAAGGCAAAAACATTTAACTGCGTCAGTTTGATGTTACAACCGATCCAGATTGCATGTCATATTGCATTTTTAACCGCTATTATAGCTCAACCACCGACAGTACTTATTCTGCAAGGATTTGGTACAGGTAATATTGCAGTTAATCCTGAATTACTACAAATTTTACAAAAAATTCGTGATCAAAATTGTGCTGTTATTATTAGCAGCCAAGTTCCTTTTGGCGATTTAGATCAACGCTATGCGATAAGCAACTGGATTCAACACGCCAATTTTTTAGTCGATAATAGTTATAGTCATGCAGATCTTTATGCAAAAACATTAAAAATGTATTTAAAATACGATACCGTAGACCAATGGGATCAGCATTGGCATGATAACGTCTAATTTGAGGTGAGTATGCAACGTTTTGCAATTGGTATTGAGTTTTGTGGCATTCGATATAAAGGTTGGCAAACGCAACAAGCTGGTGTCCCGAGCATACAACAAACCATTGAAAACGTACTCTCTAAAATCGCCAATGAGCCCATTAGTTTACATGGTGCTGGCAGGACAGATGCTGGTGTGCATGCCACCAATATGGTGGCACATTTTGATACACAAGCGATTCGTCCAATACGAGGCTGGTTGATGGGAGCCAATAGCACACTACCCAAAGATATTGCAATTCAATGGATTCAAGAAATGGATCGTGACTTCCATGCACGATTTAAAGCCCAAGCACGCCGCTACCGCTATGTTGTTTACAATCATCCACAGCGTCCAGCCTTATTACATAAGCAAGTGACCCATGCTTTCTACCCTTTAAATGTCGCTAAAATGATTGAAGCTGCCAAAAAATTTGAAGGTACGCATAATTTTGAAAGCTTTAGGGCAGCAGCATGCCAATCCAATCAACCCGTACGTCATGTACGTCATTGCCGCTTGATTCAACATGGCTGCTATTTGGTACTGGATATTCAAGCTGATGGCTTTTTACACCATATGGTGCGTAACATCATGGGATGTTTACTTGAAATTGGCCAAGGTATGTATGATATTGAACATATTGATCAAATTTTTGCTGCACAAAATCGCAAAGCTGCAGGTATTACCGCTCCGCCCGATGGTCTTTATTTTATTCATGCAGACTATCCAGCGCACTTTAACTTACCGCAACAGCCTTTAGGACCACATTGGTTAAATATGCCAGAGTAAAACTTGATCCTGAAAGCTCAAGCAATCATACGGATCAATCACGGTTGATTAATGCTCAGTATATGATTTAAAAATCAATATATTTATAGCTAAAGAAATAAAATAGATTGAATTCAATATAATCAATCATATTTTACGTTTCCGTTTCCGATACTCCACAGGTGTTTCATTGGTCCAGCGTTTAAAAGCACGATAAAAGGTACTTGGCTCAGCAAATCCAGTTAAATAAACAATCCGTTCGATACTTTCATCGGTATTGGCTAATAGTCGTTTGGCGAGCCTGCAACGATAACTGGATAAGACTTGCTGAAAACTGGTTTGTGCTTCACTCAAATGTGTTCTTAAGCGCCTTGGCGTAAGGTTTAACTGTGCAGCCACGGTTTCAAGCGTAATGTTACCTGTTTCTAATATTGAGCCTATTACACGGCGTACATCAGCAATCAGATCATAACGTGCCAGTTCTTGTAATTTTTCCAATGCAAATTGTTCATGTAAATGCAGCAATTCTGGCTCTGCTTGCCAAAGCGGATCATTTAAAATTGCTGGATCAAAATACAACCGTGTTTCTGGTTGTCCCAAGCTCACAGGACAGCCGTAGATCCGCGTATATTCATGATCAGCCGCACCTTGCTGAAAATTAAAATCAATATATAACGCTTGAAAACGACCTTCCGTTATAAATTTAAAGAAGCGTAAAATTCCAGACATTGCACATTCAGAAAAATGGCGATTAACCATAGGGTCAGATACATGCTGTATACCATTGGTTAAATAGCAGTGCTCATCATCAATAACCAGCTTTGCAGCGAAAGCATCACTAATGAGACGTTGATATGCCAAGGCACGCTGTAAGCCCTCTGCAAAAGTTTGTGAAGAAATAAATAAGTGTTCAATGACTTGACCACGATAAAGTGGTAAATACTCACCTAGATGTAAACCAATATCCGCATCTTGGCTTACGTTTTGTAATGCTAACCAAAATGCATGTTGTGCACTTAAAGGGGTACGCTGGTTAGCTTCAAGCTGAGTCAAAGCGACACCAGCTTGAGTTAAAATCTCTTCAGCTGGTAAACCTGCACGATGAATCGCTTGATAACCCAATCGCAGCACAATAGATGCATCTGTTAATCGACTCACTCAAAAACCTTCCTTGCTATAATATTGATGACACAAGATCAATTTTAGATTAACGAGGATTGTTTCAACTGGCAACATAACATGACCCGTTTTATCCTCGTTACTTAAATCGAATATTCGCCTATTTTACTGACAGATGATGCTGCAACAAGCATGCTAATCTTGTATTTTTTAAAAAAATTGCCTATAATTTGCGCCTTTCCAATTTGATACTCAGGTAGGCTATGGCCAATAAAGAGGAACTCATCGAGTTCGAAGGCGTTGTCACCGAAACGCTTCCTAACACTATGTTTCGTGTACGTTTAGAAAACGGTCACGAGGTGATCGCACACATCTCTGGTAAAATGCGTAAGCACTATATCCGTATTTTAACAGGTGATAGTGTAAAAGTTGAAATGACACCTTATGACTTAACTAAAGGTCGTATTACTTACCGTGCACGCTAAGTGTTAGTAAGCAAAAGCCACTAATTGTGGCTTTTTTATTATTTATTCTCAATTTTTAATTGGGAATGCTTTTTTTTGCTCAAATTTTATTTAACAACTAAAAAATATTAACCACTATGTTTAAATCATCCCATCCAACATAGTAGTTAGCTATCTTTAATCCAAGACCCAATCCAGTAATATCGATCAAATTAAAAACCTCTATGTGATCCACATAGAGGTTTATGATATCCAACTATATAATGCTTTATTGATCAGCAGTTATAACAACAGTGCCTCTATCAAGCTTACATGGGATTAATTTAACGCAGCAACTACAGCTTGCCCCATTTCTGCTGTGCCTACTTGCTGGTGACCAACTGCCATAATATCACTTGTACGTAAACCCTGATCTAATACTTGACCAACCGCATTTTCAATCGCTTTTGCTGCCACTTCCTCACGGAAAGTGTAACGCAACATCATCGCCACAGAAAGAATGGTTGCCAATGGATTGGCAATATTTTGACCTGCGATATCAGGTGCTGAACCATGACATGGTTCATACATTCCTTTACCATTTTCATCTAAAGATGCCGATGGCAACATGCCAATAGAACCAGTTAACATTGCTGCTTCATCGGATAAGATATCACCAAATAGATTTCCAGTCACAATCACGTCAAATTGTTTTGGTGCACGAACCAATTGCATTGCTGCATTATCAACATACATATGCGATAAATTAATTTCTGGATATTGTGCTTCTTTTAATGCAGTAACCGTTTGCTTCCAAAGTTCAGTGACTTCGAGTACGTTAGCTTTATCAACAGAACACACTTTACCACCACGTAAACGAGCCAATTCGAATGCGACTTTAGCGATACGTTTAATTTCTGATTCTGCATAAACATCGGTATTAAAACCTTGTTTTTCACCATTTTCTAATTCACGAATACCACGAGGCTGGCCAAAATAAATCCCACCCGTTAATTCACGAACAATTAAAATGTCTAAACCAGAAACCACTTCTGCTTTTAAGCTCGATGCTTCTGCCAATTGTGGATATAAAATTGCTGGACGTAAATTAGCGAATAAATTTAACTCAGAACGAATTTTAAGTAATCCACGTTCAGGTCGAATAGAACGTTCAATGGTATCCCATTTTGGACCACCCACAGCTCCCAATAAGATCGCATTGGCTTTTTTAGCCTGTTCAGCTGTCACTGCCGGATAGGGTTCACCATGTGCATCGATTGCAGCCCCTCCTAGGAGGCCTTGCTCCCACGTCAAACCTAAATTGAATTTTTCGTTCACACAGGCAAGCACTTGCTCTGCAGCACGAATAATTTCTGGGCCAATACCATCACCTGGTAAAATCAAAATATGTTTAGACATGAGTTTTTCCATTTTTTAGATCAGTTGTTACTGTCTTCTTACAGTGAGTTTCTTTTCTACAAACTCACCTAGCCCATTTTGGGCATTGTGAGGTTTACAAAAACGCCGAATTGTTTTTTGATTTGCTTTAAGATCCACACAAAGTGGTTCAGGTGCGGAAACTTTCAATAATGATCCTCCAAAAGCTTCACGCTGACGATACATTTCAAAAACATATCTCTGATTTTTCTTAAAATCATGAATAACAATTAATTTTTCAGCTTTTTCTTTTGAGACTGGATAAAAGCGAATCACCACTTCATGTCGTTTTGGCAAAACTGAAAGATAAAGTGCTGGTGAAGATTTAAATGAGTAATCAGCCAATCTAACGATACCTTGATCAATCGCATCTTTGGTAACACGCTTACGATTTTCATCAACAATATTGATGTAATCTAAACGCTCAAACTCACAAATTTCAGTACCTTTACAAAAAACCAGTGCATTGTTTTTGCTACTTTCAGTCTCTTTAATATTTTTAATTCTCGCAATATCAAGGCTCTGACAGGCAGCTAGCAATGATATCGCGAGTGCTATTACTCCAAACCGTTTTACCCACTTCATCATGAAATAGCCACCTTAAACTCATAAAATTATAAATTTATTATAATTTTATGTTATCAATAGTTATAGTGTATGGCTATGACTAAATCGTCTTGGTTTTAAGCTTTAATTTCCGCAAAAACCCAAGGACGTGATTGCTTGGTTTTGGCTTCGTAAGCATGAATTTCATCTGCTGCTTGTAAGGTTAAACCGATATCATCAAGACCATTTAACAAACAATGTTTACGAAATGGATCAACTTCAAACTTAAAAGCATCTCCGCAAGGTGTACGTACTTCTTGTGCTTGTAAATCAATTGTAAGTTGATAACCTTCTGTTTCTAAACATTCTTTAAACAACTGATCAACAATTTCTTCAGATAAAATGACTGGTAACATGCCATTTTTAAAACTATTGTTAAAGAAAATATCAGCATAACTCGGTGCAATTACGGTACGAAAACCGTACTCTTCCAACGCCCATGGTGCATGTTCACGACTTGAACCACAACCAAAATTGGCACGAGAAATTAAAATACTCGCACCCTGATAACGTGCTTGATTTAAAACAAAATCCGGATTTTTAGGACGTATTGAATTATCCTGTCCTGGATAACCTTCATCTAAATAACGTAACTCATCAAATAAATTATCACCGAAACCAGTACGCTTAATTGATTTTAAAAACTGTTTAGGAATAATTAAATCGGTATCTACATTGGCACGATCTAATGGTGCAACAATACCTTGTTCAATGGTATAAGCTTTCATCTATTTGCTCCTTAGCCCCAATTAGAATGAACGAACATCAACAAAATGGCCTGCAATCGCTGCTGCTGCTGCCATAGCTGGACTAACCAAGTGGGTACGCCCACCATTACCTTGGCGTCCCTCAAAGTTACGGTTCGATGTTGATGCACAATGTTCACCAGGCTGTAATTTATCAGCATTCATTGCCAAACACATTGAACATCCAGGTTCACGCCATTCAAAACCAGCTTCAATTAAGATTTTATCTAAACCTTCAGCTTCAGCTTGCTGTTTCACCAAACCAGAACCTGGTACCACCATCGCCTGCTTAATACTGCTGGCGACTTTTTTACCTTTGGCAACTTCAGCAGCAGCACGAATATCTTCAATACGCGAATTGGTACAAGAACCAATAAAAACTCGGTCTAATTGAATATCTGCTAAAGCCTGACCTGCATTTAAACCCATGTATTGATATGCACGCATCCAATCATTACGTTGAACATCATCTTTGGCTTGTTCTAATGTTGGTACTGCTTGTGAAACGGGAATAACCATTTCCGGTGATGTTCCCCAAGAAACTTGAGGCTCAATTTCTTCACCTTGTAATACGACGACAGTATCAAAATGAGCATCCTGATCAGAATGTAAAGTATTCCAATAGGCAACCGCCTGATCCCACTGTGTACCTTGTGGTGCATAAGGACGATTTTTCACATATTCAATGGTCTTATCATCTACAGCAACCATACCAACACGAGCACCACCTTCAATGGCCATATTACAAACGGTCATACGCCCTTCCATTGACATATCACGGAACACTTGTCCGCCAAATTCAATAGCATGACCAGTACCACCTGCGGTACCAATTTTACCAATAATGGCCAGTACCACGTCTTTCGGTGTAACACCTTGTCCCAATTGACCATCAACACGGACCAACATGTTTTTCATTTTCTTTTGAACTAAACATTGAGTCGCCAATACATGTTCAACTTCAGATGTGCCTATCCCGTGTGCTAAACAGCCAAACGCACCATGTGTTGCCGTATGGGAGTCACCACACACAACGGTCATACCGGGTAATGTTAAACCTTGTTCAGGACCGACAACATGTGCTATTCCTTGACGAATATCATGAATATCAAACTGAACTACGTTAAATGTTTTACAGTTATCATCTAAAGTTTGTACTTGAATGCGTGATGTATCATCTTCAATACCCGCAATGCCTTCAGCACGCTCTTTAGTCGAAGTCGGTACATTATGGTCTGGTGTTGCGACATTGGCACTTAAACGCCAAGGTTGACGACCAGCCAACTGCAAACCTTCAAATGCTTGAGGAGAAGTCACTTCATGCAATAAATGACGATCAATATAGAGTAAAGCTGAGCCATCATCTCGTTGTTTTACTAAATGGTCATCCCACAATTTATCATACAATGTTTTTGCTTTTTGGGTTTCGCCTGCCATGTCGATTTGCTCCACTGGACTGGGTATATTCTTTAATAAATTCGATTATAACGGTGATATCACATAAATCTAATTTATCATTTTTATTAGTTTTAAAACTTTTAGGAATATTACAATAGTTTTTAAGCTCCATTTTTTCATCGAGAATATGTATAACATCCGCGATCAGTCTATGCTAAAACCACAAGCCAATCGCTCATAAAAACAAATCGGCAATGGTTTTTAAATCACTATTTACACTGCTTAAAAAAACATGGTTGCGACTCAAGATTAAATCCATGATATCGCGTTGTGCGACTTAAAAATATAGGCCTTTTAGTATACACTGATCAAGATTAAGTTTATGGATTGCACGCCTTAAAACTTAATCCATTGACCGATTGTTAGCGTGGAAAATAACAGGACATTTATGAAAACGTATTTAGACCTTTTACAACACATCCTTGATAACGGTGGCGATAAAGGCGACCGAACTGGTACAGGTACACGGTCTGTCTTTGGTCATCAAATGCGTTTTGACTTAGCACAAGGTTTTCCATTACTGACAACCAAAAAAGTACATTTTCGCTCTATTGTCATTGAGTTATTATGGTTTTTAAAAGGTGATACGCACGTTCAATACCTTCAAGATCATCATGTTAGTATTTGGGATGAATGGGCAACAGCACAACAAACTGCACGTTTTGGACGCCCTGAAGGGGAACTTGGTCCAGTCTATGGACATCAATGGCGTAATTTTGGCGCAACAAAAAAAGAAAATGGCCTATATGAACAAGATGGTTTCGACCAAATTCAATGGCTAATCAATGAAATTAAAACCAATCCAAATTCACGTCGTTTAATTGTGTCGGGCTGGAATCCCAACGAAGCAGGCCAAGTGGCTTTACCACCCTGCCACACCTTATTTCAATTTTTTGTACAACACGGTAAATTATCTTGCCAACTCTATCAACGTAGCGCAGACGTATTCTTAGGGGTACCTTTTAATATTGCCAGTTATGCCCTACTTACCCATATGATTGCCCAAGTCTGTGAATTAGAGGTTGGCGAGTTTATTTGGACTGGCGGAGATACCCATCTGTATGCCAATCATTTTGAACAGGCACAATTACAACTCACACGTGAGCCATTGCCATTATGTCAATTAAAATTAAATCCTGATATCAAAGATATTTTTGCTTTTAATTTTGAAGATATTGAAATTATCAACTATCAATCTCATCCTGCAATCAAGGCGCCAGTTGCGATTTAACATGAGCTAGCCTTCTTATTTCATGTTCGATCAGAAATAATCGATTCAATAAGAAGGATTAAATCCGAAAATTAATCATTTGAGTATGCTATGGGCTTTCAAAATTTAGAAGTGGTTCACGTTGTTGCCATGGACCAACAACACTGTATCGGCCAAGGTAATGCTTTACCTTGGCATATTTCTGCAGATCTCAAACATTTTAAAGAGATTACTCAAGGCGGTGTGGTGATCATGGGCCGTAAAACCTTAGAATCGATGGGACGCGTCTTGCCCAAGCGTGTTAACTGGGTAATTACTCGAGATCCATCTTGGACATTTCCAGCAGCTAAAGTGGCGCACAGTGTGGAAGATGCTCTTCATCAAGCAATCACAGATGTGCAGGCTTCAGAGCAACCCAATCGGATTTTTATTATTGGTGGAGGGGAAATTTTTCAACAAACACTTCATCTGGCCGATCGCCTTGAACTCACTCATGTTGCATTAGATGTCCAAGGTGATGCTCATTATCCAGAAATTCCAGCTGAATTTAAAAAAGTAAGTGCTGAGCAGCACTATGATGAGCAAACAGGAGTTGCTTTTGAGTTTGCCTGTTATAAAAAATAATCAACTAAATGAGTAGTATAATAAAATCATGCATCCAGAACACTCCTCATCTCCAAAACGCGTATCTTTATCTACACTCGGTAAAAGATTAGGTCAAGTTCTGGGTGGCCTAATTGTACTGCTGTCTTCAATTTGGGTCTGTATGGCTTTGTGGTATCAACATCCCTTCGGTGAGTTGATTACTGTAATTGCGATTATACTTTGGCTTGTTTTAGCCTGTATTACCCTTAGATATGGCTTAACGTGGCGCCTGATGCGTTATGGTCCAAGTTTATGGTTATACGGCTTTATGTTTGTACTCATGCTCATTTGGTATTTTAATATTGAAGCAAAACAAGATCGCGAATGGGCACCTGAAGTTGAAAAAGTATTAACCGTTGAACAGCATGGGGATATTGTTACGCTACACAATGTCCGTAACTTTAACTGGCATAGTGAAAACCGATATGATCCACGTTGGGAAACACGTACAGTTGATTTAAATCAAATTTCAGGCGTAAATATTATTACGTCATACTGGATGGGGCCACAAATTGCCCATACCTTAGTGAGCTTTGACTTTTATAATAGCCCCCCACTGACATTTTCAATCGAAATTAGAAAAGAAAAAAATGAGTCTTTTTCTGCTCTAGGCGGCTTTTTTAGGAAATTTGAACTCAGTCTTGTGGCTGCAGATGAAAAAGATATTATTTTTACCAGAAGCAATATCCGTAAAGAACAAGTCTATTTTTTTCCAATTCGTATGCCTCAATCTGAAGCACGTGCCTTATTTGAAGAATATCTTCATACAGCCCAACAATTACAACAAACACCGCGATGGTATAATACCCTCACCAGTAATTGTACAACCTTGGTATTTGATATGGCGCAAGCCATTTCACAACATCAATATCCAAGCGATTATAGACTGATACTTTCCGGATATTTACCTAATTATCTTTATGACTTAAACGCATTTGATCATCAGTGGTCAATGGCTGATTGGTATCGACAAGCGCATATCAATCCAAAAACCGAAGCGAAAAACAATATCACCAGTGCAGAATATTCAGCACTGATTCGTCAAGGTTTAAAGCCTGCGCCTTAATCAAATAAATCAACATGATTAAAAAAATACGCACCAAAATGTCTTTATCATTTTGCTTTATTTATGTTTATATTAAACATCCCTTATCAATTATCAGTGAACTAAAATGTTAAAACAATTATTGATTGCATCATTACTCAGTTCCAGCTTAGCACTGATGGGTTGCCAATCGAATATGGCAACATCATCAGCGAATATCACCACGAACAACTTAACCTTACTTCAAAGTACAACATGGATCGCAACCAAAATAGGCAATGATCCAATCCAGTATGCTCAAAATAGCGCACCTCGTGCCAGTCTTAAATTTGATGCAACAACTCATCGTGTTACAGGGACAGATGGCTGTAATCGCCTGATGGGAAATTATACGGTTGAAAAAGACCGTATTCAGTTTGAACAAATGGCCACAACCCGTATGGCATGTCTTAACAATAATCATTTAGATCAAAAATTTAATCAGGCATTGGCGAAGGTGACACATTATCAAGTGTTTGGAAACACCTTAAAACTACTGGATCGTCATGGTAATCCACTGCTTGAATTTGAAAATATTATTCAGCCGCGATAGCGTGATGATAAAGCAAGAGAATCAGCTCATATCACTCATCTATTGATCCATGAGCAATGACAGATCAGGTATTTTTTTCATGTTTATTGCACATGATTTAAATAGTCTTCCATGCTTCTGATTAGATAATGCCAATCAGAAGCATATCAATATAAATCTCATTATCTTGTATTGATAAAATATAATTGATCCCCAATTTAATAGCTCAGTTAATAAATTAAGGATAGACCTATGCAACAAGCATTATTTGGAAGTGGTTGTTTTTGGTGCACTGATGCAGTTTTTTCAAGTCTATCTGGCATTGAAAATGTGACCTGTGGTTACGCCGGTGGACATACAGAAAATCCAAGTTATGAAGCAGTGTGTCAAGGGGATACTCAGCATGCTGAAGTCCTCCACATTGAGTTTGATGAATCACAGATTGAATTTAAACAATTACTTGATGTTTTTTTTGCCACCCATGATCCAACAACATTAAATCGTCAAGGTAATGATATTGGAACCCAGTATCGCTCTGTAATTTATTACTATACAGCAGAACAAAAAGCTCAAGCTGAACAAGCAATTGCAGAACTTAAAGCAGAAGGTTTAAATATCGTAACCGAGCTTAGTCCTGTACCAACTTTCTTTGCTGCTGAAGAATATCATCAGAAATTTTTTGAAAAGAATCCAACCCAAGGCTATTGTAATGCATCTATTCCGCCGAAGTTATTTAAATTACATAAAAAATTTCAGCACTTAATGAAAAGTCATTAAACGAATCATATACATCGCTTCTTGACATCCTCTCCGACCTAAAGGACCGAGATTGCTACTGCTAGAGTCTTATGTCCTGAAAAATACTATTTAGTAAAAGTATGTTTTTTTGTGGAGTTTACATCACGGTGATTTAAACTCCCACATTTCCATACTCTTATTACAAGATCTACGCTACCTTTTGGATTATGGTCTGATATTTTCTGTAGCAAATAAGGTACCTGCGATTTCATTTGTTTCCATTAGAGTTAGTGTTTTCATTTTTTCAGCTCTTTTTATTTCCAATATACGATTGATTTAAATCCAATTCTTTGTTTCTAAATGATTTTTTAAATAAAAATGCCAATCCACTTTATGGATTGGCATAATGACTTAGTGAGTACCAACAATAGCCACTTAAGCCTGTACAAAAGTCTGCCAAATATACTCTTGAGTTTTACCCGTCAAACTCATGGTTAATTGATCACCCGGGTGTAGTGCAGCCACACCAGCAGGTGTACCAGTCATAATCACATCACCAGGCTCTAAACTAAAAACTTGATTAATATCAATTAATAAAGACACAATATCAAAAATTAAATATTTAGTATTGCCATGTTGACGTAATTCATCATTCACATAAAAACGATAATTCACTTCGTCCCAAGCGACAATTTCACTAACATCGACCCAGTCTGCCAATACACAAGAACCATCAAAAGCTTTAGCTCGCTCCCATGGTTGACCTTTTTTCTTAAGTTCATCCTGCAGATCACGTAAAGTTAAATCTAAACCCAAAGTGACCGCACCAATCGCAGCCAATACTTTTTGTGGATCAGTTTCACCTTGTAATCGTTGATCAATACGTAAACTTAATTCACATTCATAATGACAATCACCTAAAGCACTATTCCAATGAATACCTTGCTGTAACGAGATTAGACTACTGGGTGGCTTCATAAATAATACTGGATGCTCTGGAATCGCATTACCCAATTCTTTGGCATGATCTGCATAGCTACGACCCACACAGACTATTTTTGACGGACGAGCACTCATAACTTTTCCTTGAAACAGTGATATAAACTAGACTTCTAATGATACGTTTAAAAATAAATACGCTTAAGATCAAAGAAAGTCTACAAAATTATGCTATATCCACACGCATTATAATTGTTATTTTTTGAATGTATTTTCAAATATGGTTTGATCTGCCGCATTGTGAAAGGCTTGTTTAGGTACCACAATCACCGTACGGTTTTTTAGTTCAATCATATAGGTTAGGCGCCCAATCACAAAATTTTGTACCTCATGATAATGAAATACGCGCTGTTGGCCATTGGCAGATACTTCTGCATAATCTTGAAATAAATCTAAACCTTGCTCGTTTTTACCAAATTGATATTTAATAAATTGGCGTTTAAACATCATCGGCAAAAACCAGTAACGCATTAAAATTTGTAGTAATAAAAAGAAACTACCTAAACCAATATAGTAACGCCCCACACCATCTAGACCCAGATAAACGCCCCAAACAATAATCGCAATACTAATTAAAGGTGTGATAAAACGTGTTATCTGTTTTTTACCAAAAGTGGCCAAAGCAAAACCATCTTGGGACTCTTCAAGACTTAAAAAATAGCGTAAAGATAAAGTGGGCTTAATTTCAGACATGAACTTAATATCAAATGGAGAATTTGCACTCAATATTACACTAAAATACGCTTAAATTCGTTTTTAGCCCAGCTTTTCATCACCTCATCCTGATCATCAATCAGTTGATTGATCATGCTATATTTTAAGGTGTGTAGTACAAATCACGATCTCCATCTTCCCCACCAGCTTTACCATCTGCACCAAATGAATATAAATCATAAGGTCGACCATCACTACCAGGGCTTACATATTGCAAATCATTATCCCAACTATCTTTGGGATATTTATTTAAATAACCTGAAACTGGATAATTCTTAACATGCTCTGGTTGGGTGACCAAAGCCTCTAAGCCACCATCTTGTGCATTTGGATAACGATTATTATCCATTTTAAACGTATCCAGTTCTTTTGCTACACTACTTAAGGTAATTTCAGTTGTTTTTATTTTTGAAGAATCAACTTTTCCCATGACATTCGGTACCACTAATGCTGCTAAAATACCTAAAATAACAATTACAACCATCACTTCAATTAATGTAAAACCAGATTGCTTATGCAGTCTTCTCATTGATTTTCTCATATCATCTTCTATTTAAATCATCGTGTTCATATTGACGATTGGTAGCATCACAGCCATTACAATGATTAATACAATCACAGCCATTAATACCAACATCAACGGTTCTAATAAGGCTAATAAGGTCGAAATAAGTGTGCTGACTTCTTTATCTTGCATATCTGAAGCACGTGCTAACATACGATCTAATTCCCCTGATGCTTCACCACTTTTAATCATTTGTACCATCATGGCTGGAAAATAATGACTCCGTTCTAATTGAGTCGATAAATTACCACCTTCCGTTACTTTTTCTGCTGCCACACGTACTGCATCTCGAATCATCCAATTATTACTCACAGCAGCAGCAATTTTTAGTGCATCTACCAGTGGCACACCAGACTGAGTCAAAATCGAAAGTGTACTGGCAAAGCGTGCAGCATTAATACCACGCGAAAGTTTACCGAATAATGGCAATTTGAGTATTAATTGATCAAAAAAATAATGTCCTGTTGCACTGCCTAAAAATTTAATCAAGACCACGATACCTATGCCACTCAGCAATAGCATCCATGGCCATGCCATACGAATAAAATCACTTAGCCGCATTAAAAGCACAGTAATCAAAGGTAATGCATCTTTATTATGCTGAAATGTTTTGACAATATCAGGAACAACATAGGTCATCAGTCCCATGACGATAGCAAATGACATCACCATTAAAATAATGGGATAAATCATGGCACCCTGTATTTTTTTTTGCATTGCAAAACGATTTTCCGTGTATTCGGCCAATTGATCTAAAATAAGATTTAAATGTCCAGAGCGCTCTCCTGCCGCAATCGTTGCAATATATAAATCAGGAAGTTTGCCTGATTGTTGTAGTGCATTGGCCAAGGAGTAGCCTTCTAGTACTTTTGAACGTACAGACATTAATATATTTTGCACATGATTTTTTTCACTTTGTTTAGCAATGGCCTTAATGGCTTCTTCCAAAGGAATTGCAGCAGCAATCAAAACCGAAAGCTGTCTAGTCATTAATGCAAGATCATAGGCGGAAAGTTTTTTTTGCAGCCATATATTTATATTTTGCTTATTTTTCTGTTCCACGGCGGTAACAGCAATAGGAATCAAAGCCTGATCTCGTAATTGCTGTCGTATTTGACGAGCAGAATCACCCTCAATAACACCTTTTTGTTGCTTTCCTGCACCATCTAAGGCAATAAATTGATATGCTGGCATAGGTCTCTTTTCTTCTTCCTCATTTTTTACTGTCGTACAGTTGCATAAAGACACTAAAATCATTCATATTCTGTATTTGACATTGTACTGGCGCGACGATATTTATATTCAGTTCAGGAACAACGACATCGCTATGCAAAATACTCAAGACTTAAAGCCGATTCACTATCGTATTCGCGTTGCAGTACCTGTACATTTATATGATTGCTTTGATTATCTAGTAACCGAAGATCAATATCAGCAAATTGAAGCGGGTAGCCGTGTATCCATTTCATTTGGGCGACAGAATTTAATTGGTATTGTGGTCGAGAAACTGCCTCCCGATGCCCCTTTAAACCCCTCATTTAAATTGAAATTAATTACAGAAATTTTAGATCATCAGCCCATCTTAGATGAGAAAGTTTTAAGTTTGTTGACATGGTCAGCACAATATTATCAATTCCCGATTGGCGAGGTGATGCAAAGTGCACTACCAACCTTATTACGCCAAGGAAAACCCGCCAACATTTTGCATCGGGTCTGGACACTCGTAGATCATCAGGCTGAAGATAAAATTAAACGTTCAGTAAAACAACAGGATGCATATAAAATACTCAAATTACATCCTCAAGGCACATCTGAGAATATTCTAAATTTGGCGGGCATCGAGAGTACGACATTAAAAGCACTTGAGCGCAAGAATATTTGTCAATGCACACTCGAAACACAAGATCTCACGGTAATGCCTGTCAGCTTGGCACAAATGCCATTGACTGCAAATGAGGAGCAAAAAAAAGCCATTGAGCGTATTTTACAAGCCCAACGGCAATACCATGCCTTTTTACTGGATGGTTTGACAGGTAGCGGGAAAACTGAAGTTTATTTACAAGTCATGGAGCAGGTATTAAAACAAGGTAAACAAGTGTTAGTTCTCGTCCCTGAAATTGGCCTTACACCTCAGACTATTAGCCGATTTCAGTCACGTTTTCATTGTCATATTGCTTTACTCCATTCGGGTCTAAATGATTCAAAACGCTTACAGGCATGGCAATATGCTCAAGCAGGTAAAGCTTCGATTATTTTAGGTACACGTTCTGCTATTTATACACCGCTGGCACGTTTAGGTTTAATTATCTTGGATGAGGAGCATGATTTATCATTTAAGCAACAAGAAGGGTTTCGTTATCATGCACGTGATGTTGCATTGTATCGAGCACATTTAGAAGGTTGTCCGATTATTTTAGGATCGGCAACGCCCAGTATTGATTGCTATGGTTTAGTTGCACAAGGTAAATTAACTCAGTTAAAACTCAATCAAAGAGCGGGATCGGCACGTATCCCGAAAATTCATGTCATTGACTTAAAAACCAGCCAAAAACAACACGGTATCAGTCAATTATTAATTAATGAAATTCAACAACGCTTGATCAAAAAAGAACAAGTCCTGATTTTTTTAAATCGACGAGGCTATGCACCTGTACTGATTTGCGAACAGTGCGCTTGGCAAGCAAAATGTCCCCATTGTGATGCGAACTTTACCTTACATCAACATCCTTATCCACATTTACACTGCCATCATTGTGGTACGATTCAGCGTAAACCAGAACACTGCCCCCAATGCCAACATCAAGAACTTAAACCGATTGGAATGGGAACGGCCAAAGTAGAACAACATCTCAATGAAATTTTTCCTGATTTTGATGTTATTCGAGTTGATCGTGACTCCACTCAGCGCGTAGGAAGCTGGCAAAAAATTTACGATCGGGTGCAAAGCAGCCAACCTGTCATTTTACTCGGTACACAAATGTTGGCTAAAGGGCATCATTTTCCCTATGTCACTTTGGTGGCTATTCTTGATATCGATGCAGGACTGTTAAGTGTTGATTTTCGTGCTCCTGAACGTACGGCACAACTCATTGTACAGGTTGCTGGCCGTGCCGGCCGTGGTGAAAAAAAAGGAGAGGTTTATTTACAGACCTTAAGACCAGATCATCCTTTATTAAATACCCTCATTAATCATGATTATCGTACCTTTGCCAAACAAACACTCAAAGAGCGTCAAGCCGCCTTACTCCCACCCTATCGTTATAGTGCTTTGATTCGCTGTGAATCAAAAAATCAGCAAAGCAATCAAGATTTTTTAAGCCAATATGCACAATATTTACGAACAGCATCCAATCATATTATTGATATTTGGGGACCAATACCTGCTCCAATGGAACGTAAAGCGGGCCGTTATCAAGCACATATGGTTTTATTCTCTCAAGATCGTGCACGATTACATTTTTATTTACGTCAATGCTGGCAAAATATGTTGCAGCAAAAACCTTCAAATATGAAACTCAGTTTAGATATTGATCCACAAGAATTAAGCTAAAATAGCTCAGCCTTTAGCGTATTTATCGATATTTAGACATGTCATATCATGTCGATTTTTCGCTCCCAATAACAATAGTTTAGGACGAAGCAATGCCGTTATTATTACAAGTGACTATTTTTCTTGGTGCAGCCTTACTGTTAGTACCTTTATTAAAAAGACTGGGGATTGCGACCGTTCTGGGTTATTTATTTACTGGGATTTTACTGGGTCCCAGTGTATTTAATTTGGCCAATAATCCCGCTGCAATTCAAGAAATTTCTGAATTGGGTGTGATTCTATTAATGTTTCTAATTGGCTTAGAATTACGTCCACAACGTTTATGGGCCATGCGAAAATCGATTTTCCTGATGGGCAGTGTTCAAGTCATCAGTACTGGCCTACTACTGAGTATTTTAATCTTTTTTGCATTCCAGCAACATTGGATTAGTAGTCTGGTGATTGGCAGTGCATTAGCACTCTCTTCCACAGCATTTGCCTTACAATTACTAACAGAAAAACAGCAACTCAATAGCACTTACGGACAACAATCTTTTTCAATTCTTCTCTTTCAAGATATGGCGGCAATTCCACTCATCGCCATCTTACCCTTATTGGCAGGCAATAGCTCGGCACCACATGGTATTGCCTATTTTGCTGCGATTATTGCGACATTTACCGGTTTATTCTTGTTTAGCCGTTACTTAATGCGTCCATTCTTCCGCTTCGTCGCACAAAGTGGCGCTCATGAACTGATTACGGCTGTCGGCTTATTTATTGTCCTAGCCGTAGTTGGATTAATGGATCTGTTAGGAATTAGCACCACCTTAGGTGCATTTCTTACGGGTGTACTACTGGCGGATTCTGAATTTAGACATGAATTAGAAGCCAGTATTGCACCATTTAAAGGTCTATTGCTTGGTTTATTCTTTATGGCTGTAGGCATGACCACCAACATTACCTTACTACTAGAATTACCATGGTTGATTATTGGCGCTACATTACTCTTGATCCTTATCAAAATGATGGTGCTTTTGGCGATTGCACGTTATTATCAATTCTCTTGGCGTAATAGTGTATTACTGGGTGCTTGTCTGGCTCAGGGCGGTGAGTTTGCTTTTGTGATCTTTAATGTGGCAAAAAGCGAAACAATCCTCAGTCAAAGTCTGTTCGAGCCACTAATTCTCATCGTCACACTTTCTATGGTACTCACCCCATTACTGTATTGGCTGGTGACACGATTATTAGATCGATTCTCACCTACACAGCCTATACCCGACTATGATCAAATTCCTGAAGAAGATACACATCATCCACTGATTATTGCTGGATTTGGCCGCTTTGGACAAATTATTGCACGTGTGGCCTATTTACAACATTTACACTTTACTGGCATTGATAATAATTTAGAGAAAATTGATTTTGTCAGAAATTATGGTGGTAAAGTCTACTATGGTGATGCCACTCAACCAGAAATATTGCGTGCTGCTGGCATTGAACATGCCAAATTGTTTATTTTAGCCATAGATGACATTGAAGACTGTATGAATATTGCTCGGCATATTCGTCTAAACTATCCAGATTTAAAACTATTGGTTCGTGCTCGTGACCGCCATCATGTTCATCTACTCCGTGATTTAGGTGTCGCTTATATTTGGCGTGAAACCTATCTTTCTTCTTTAGGCATGGCTTATCAAGCCCTATGTCAACTGGGTATATCGGCAGAAGATGCCTATAAAAGTATTGAACTATTTCGTGATTATGATGAAAAACTCTTGGCAGAGCAGCAATTGGTCTATACCGATGAACAGCAAATTTATAGCTCTCATCGTAATGCTTTGGCTGAACTGGAACATTTATTTGAAAATGATGCTCAAATTCGTGAACAACCGACCGGTGTCAATTTAAAACGTCATTTACCACCGCATCATATTGATGTCACACGAGATTCTGTAAACTAACTTGTGTTTTAAAAAATTGCCACCATCTAAGCAGGGTTATGGAGAATGCTATGTCTGATTTACGCCAACGTTTTTTTATTGAAAATAGCCCTGTTCGTGGTGAAGTCGTTCATCTCGAACATGCTTTACAAACAATACTTGCACAGCGCGACTATGCACCAGCAGTGCAAATTTTACTCGGAGAAATGTTAAGTGCAACAGCATTGCTGGCAAGTACACTCAAAATTAAAGGGCGTATTAGCTTACAAATTCAAGCATCTGGTCCATTAAAATGGGCCATGGCAGAATGTAATCATCTCGGTGAAATACGTGCATTGGCCGACTACGAGCAAGATCCTCGCTTTAATACAGCAGTAGACAGTAGCACGGTTCTTGAAACTTTAATTAAGCCCGTGTTATTTATCAATATTGAACCTGAAGTCGGTGAACGCTATCAGGGTATTGTTCCATTAGACCAACCTACTTTAGCTGGCTGTCTGATGCAATATTATGATTTATCCGCACAGATTCCAACACGTATTGTTTTGGCTAGCAATACAGTATCTGCCGCAGGTTTACTGATTCAATTATTACCACGTAATAATGAAGAAGAGCAAAAACAAGTGGATGAAGATCTCTGGCCACGACTCAACATGCTAACCGAAACATTAAAAGCTGAAGAGCTGTTAAATTTAGAAAGCAATGAAATCTTATATCGTCTTTACAATGAAGAAGATGTACGACTACCTGACATCGAACAGTTAAAATTTGGTTGTACCTGCTCTCAAGAACGCTGTGCCAATGCCTTAAAGCAAATCGGCGTAGAATCTGTACGTGAGACTTTAGAATATCAAAATCCAATTACCATGGATTGCCAATTCTGTAGTACACGATATTCTTTTACTGCAGAACAAGCATTGGCGCTATTTGGCGAGCATTTAAGTTAAACAATCATCATTGAAGCAAAAGCCAAATGAGTTATCCATATGTACCGTTTGGCTTAATATTTTTAACGTTAGTCCTAAAATATACATACTTTATGCGCTATATATCTAATATGGTCAGCATAAAACACGATGATTCGATTGAAGCAATGGTGCCAGATCACCTTTATCTGACTATAGAATTTAATATTGTATAGACAGATGCTGATATCGAGATGATTTGAAACAATAACATACATAGATGTGCTACTATTTTATTCAATAAATATGATAAAAATAAGAAGAAGATTATATAAATAATGATGGAATTATGGCAAAAAATTATTATGATGCTTTGGGTGTTGCAAAAGATGCATCTCCTGAACAAATAAAAAAAGCATACCGTAAGCTAGCAAAAAAATACCATCCTGATATCAGCAAAGAAGATGATGCTGAAGCACGTATGCAAGAAATTAATGTCGCTTACGATACCTTAAGCAATGAAGAAAAGAAAAAGCAATATGATTTTGAACTAGAACATCCAGAAGGCTTTAATCCTTTTGGTCAAGGTAGACAAGGTCATTCAGGCTTTCAACAAAACCAATATTATCATTACGGTGCTGATGATCAACAACATGATTTCTCAGGATTTGAAGATATTTTTGGTCGATTTGGTGCTGGATTTGGTGGTTCAAACTATGACTATCAACGTAGCCAGCGTCAACACAATCGAAGTTATCAAGGTGAAGACCAGCATGCCAGTCTCGATGTAGATTTAGATATTGCTTTTCATGGTGCAACACAAAATATTACCCTACAAATTCCAACAATGAATGGCTACGGAGAAGCTGAGATTCAGCGTAAAACGCTGCAGGTAAAAATTCCGAAAGGCATGAAAGATGGCCAACAAATTCGTTTATCAGGACAAGGCCAATCCGGCATTAATGGCGGAAAAAATGGTGATTTGTATATTGAAATCCACTATATCAATACAGATAAAGTTCGAGTAGAAGATGCCGATATCTATTTGAATGTAGACATTACACCTTGGGAAGCAGCATTAGGCCAAGCAATTGAAATCACAGTACCTGCTGGTAATAAAGTCCAAGTCAATCTACCCAAAAATACACGTACTGGACAGCAACTACGCCTTAAAGGACAAGGGATTCCACATAAAACACCTGGAAACCTATATTTGATTTTAAATATTGTCAATCCACCTGCAAATAGTGAAACAGAACAAGCCGCATATCAGGCTTTTGCAGAAGCATTCTCTCAATTTAAGCCTCGTCAATCTTAAGGAGCAAGTCATGACTACTATTCATTATCGTGAAGTTATTTATGACGATTGTATTGAAGCACAAATCGTAGATGAGCAAATTTGTTTTGATCTAGAACGTTTTTCTCAAGCATGTGGTCAAAGCCCAGAATGGATTTTACAACTGCTCGAATACGATATTCTTCCCAATCGACCAGATGAGCGAATTCATCAGTTCTTTGGTGATGATGTCACCCGTGCACGGCGTGCATATCGTTTACAACGAGACTTTAATGCCAGTTTAACTGCCGTTGCCATGATGCTTGATTTAATTGATGAAGTTCAACAACTACGACGTCAAGTAAAACATTTTCCAATGTAATATTGATATATACCCCGTTTCGCATGCCAATGTGCATGCGAAATACGTCTGTTATTGATTAGTTTTTTAAGAGGACGACTATACTCATGAAATTAAAAGAATATAATAAAAAGTATAAACATATGTTTCCTGAATTCAGGGACATTATTGCGCACCTGAGAGAAGAAAATCCGCATTTTGCAAAAATTTTTGAAGAACATGACAGCTTAGATAAAGAAATTAGTCAACTGGAACAAAATCCCATTCACTTGATTAACGATAATATTGAATTATTAAAAAGAAAAAAACTGCGACTTAAGGATGAAATTTATCAGTTACTGAAAGACAAACAGCAACAGTTGGAATAAACCAGACTTGTGCATAGTGACGTATACAAAATTTAGGCACAAAAAAACCGCAATTAAGCGGTTAATTCTTCAAGTGGTGCGCTCAGAGAGATTCGAACTCCCGACCCCTTAGTTCGTAGCCAAGTGCTCTATCCAGCTGAGCTATGAGCGCGACGTCTTGATGTGGCATATCATACAGGATTTTTTAGATTTGTTAAATTTTTTTTCTATTATTTGTTTTAAGTGTGTAGTATTTAAACACCATGATGTAGATTGATTTAAATTTATTCGATTTATACTATAAATCAACGCTATGTCGATCATTTAATCGCTTGAGATCAAGATCTGTTGAGCAATGGAGATGAATCTCAAAACTCATCTGTGTAGACCAGAGATAGAAAATAGATCGATGTAAATGTTTTATTCAGTCAGATGACCAACTCGACTGATCATCTCAATTAATCCTGTGATTAGTTTTAGTTTTAGTTTTAGTTTTAGTTTTAGTTTTAGTTTTAGTTTTAGTTTTAGTTTTAGTTTTAGTTTTAGTTTTAAACCATAGCATCAGATGCTTATGATGAATTATAAATAAGTCTAAATAAATTTTAGATACAAAAAAACCGCAATTAAGCGGTTAATTTTTTAAGTTGGTGCGCTCAGAGAGATTCGAACTCCCGACCCCTTAGTTCGTAGCCAAGTGCTCTATCCAGCTGAGCTATGAGCGCATTACTTATTTACCTTACGGTATACGTTAGTTTTAATTTACTTATTGGTGCGCTCAGAGAGATTCGAACTCCCGACCCCTTAGTTCGTAGCCAAGTGCTCTATCCAGCTGAGCTATGAGCGCGATATAAGTAAAGTTGGCGGTGAGAGAGGGATTCGAACCCTCGATACAGTTGCCCGTATGCATCCTTAGCAGGGATGTGGTTTCAGCCACTCACCCATCTCACCGTAACGTGCCGCCATAATACAAACTTCGTGGCATGACTGCAAGCATAGAGTCTCGAAAATTTGTATTTTTTTACTCAATTAAATACTTTTTAAGCAATTTCGACTAAAAACAGCATTAAGTGATTAAAAAATGTCATATCGTCATGCGACAAAACGACATTTCATCTTAAAATTAAAATTAACTTGACGATATTACATCAATAACGTGCAGTATTGCTTTACATGTCTTATGCTAACTCTAATCTCTTCTTACTTGAAGCCAAAGAAATTATGAAAAATTGGGTCGATCCAGAAGCAAAAGCTGAAGCGGAACGCTATGAAAATCCAATTCCTAGTCGTACGCTTATTTTAGAAACGATTGAAAAATCTACACAGACTTTATCTCATACTGATTTAGTGGAACAATTTGACATTGTTGATCAAAAAAGTATTGATGCATTAAATCATCGTCTGATTGCCATGGTTCGTGATGGCCAACTGGTTAAAGATGGTTATAAATTTCAAATTGCAGCAGAATTACCAACGCATGAAGCCACCGTTTATATTAATAATAAAGGCATCGGTGTAGCGCAAATCAGTGCGCAAGAAAGCTTATTATTACCCGAGCGTGAACTCCGTTTAGTCTTTAACGGGGATCGTATCAAAGTAAGACAAACTTCGATTGATCGTAAAGGTAAAGCATGGGGCTTTATTGCTGAAGTGATGCAACATCGTGTCAAGCAGATTATTGGCAAAGTGGCGATGCATGACGGCGAATATTTTATTCAACCTGCTGCACCTAATGCACATCAGCCGATTACTTTAGAAAAAGAACTGATCGCACATGCCAAAATCAATTTAGGTGATGCTGTACGTATTGCGATAGATGATTATCCAACCCGAGAAGCATTTGCAACAGGTCATATTGTTCAATCAATGGCAGATAAAGCAGACACAGAAATCATTATTCCTCAAACGATTCTAGAGTTTGGCCTGCCATATGAATTTCCAGATGAAGTCATTCAAGAGGCTGAACACTTTAAAGAACCCAATGCACAAGACTGTCAGGGCCGTATCGATTTACGTGACCTCCCACTCGTCACTATTGATGGTGAAGATGCCCGTGACTTTGATGATGCAGTCTATGCAGAAAAGCGCGCTGGTGGCGGTTATCGTGTCATTGTTGCGATTGCCGATGTCAGCCACTATGTACGCCCTCATCATCCATTAGATGATGAAGCTCAGCAACGTGGTACCTCTGTATATTTCCCTCATTTCGTCTTACCTATGCTGCCAGAAGCATTATCAAATGGACTATGTTCACTCAATCCAAATGTTGATCGCTTATGCATGGTTTGTGATTTAAAGCTTTCACGTGCAGGCCGTGTGACAGGTTATGAGTTTTATCCATCTGTTATGCATTCCAAAGCACGTTTAACCTATACTCAGGTTGCAAAGTACTTTGATGGTGATAGCGATGCGATTCCAGCAGATCGTGACGTCACTAAATCACTCAATACTTTATTTCAACTCTATCAAGTACTCAAAAATTTACGTGCACAACGTCATGCCATGGAGTTTGAAACTGTTGAAACCTATATGACCTTTGATGAGCTTGGGGGTATTGAGCAAATTTTGCCACGTACACGTAACGAAGCACATAAATTAATTGAAGAATGTATGTTGCTGGCAAACGTGGCGGCTGCCGAATATGCTTTAAAAAATGATATTCCAATGCTGTATCGCGTGCATGAACCGCCAGAATTTTCACGTATCCAAAAAGTACGTGATTTCGTTAAACTTTTAGGCCTTCATTTTCCAGAGCAACCGACGCAGCAAGATTATCAAGCGGTTATTGAAGCCACTAAAGATCGCATTGATGCACCTAGTATCCATGCCGTATTATTGCGCTCAATGATGCAGGCCTATTATGGCGCAAATAACGCAGGTCACTTCGGCTTAGCTTATGATGCATATACGCATTTTACCTCGCCTATTCGTCGTTATCCTGATCTATTATTACATCGTGCTATTAAAGCGCATCTAAAACAAAAACCAGCGCCAATTTCAGGTGCCGCTTTAGATGCTGCTGGCGAACATTTCTCAGCGACAGAACGTCGTGCAGATGAAGCATCACGCTCCGTGACGACATGGTTGAAATGTCACTATATGCAGCAGCATTTAGGTGAGGAGTTTATTGGACATATTTCTGCTGTCGCTGAATTTGGTCTCTTTATTACCCTTAAAGACTTATATGTCGATGGTATGGTTCATGTCAGTCAATTAGGCGATGACTATTTTGTTTTTGATCAGGCCAGTCAAACTTTGGTTGGACAAAATCGTGGACAAGTCTTTGGCTTAGGTGATGAAGTTAAAATTAAAGTTGCTGCTGTCTATCTAGAGGAACGTAAAATTGATTTTGAACTCCTGCAGCAACTTAGTCATGCAGGACGTACCATTCGTAGTCGAGCACCACGTGTCAGCAAAACAGCAACAACGCGAACAGCCGTTAAAGAGGAGGTTTTTGCTGCATCAGCTAAGGCTCAGCCTGCACAGCTCAGCGAAGATGGTGAAGCAGTCATTCGCAAGAAAAAGCGTAAATCAAAACCAAGCTCTTATAGTCAAAAACCGACTAAAAAGTCAGCAGCTCAATCAGATGCAAAAGACAAAGTAAAGAAAAAGAATAAATTAAAAAAGAAAAAGTCGAATGCAAAAAGCAAAGATGCTTAATGGCGCAAGAGGATAGGCATATTTGTCTATCCTCTTCATCCCATCATTGTCATTTAATGCACAATATCCATTAAAAAAAAGCCATATTCTTGGGGAAAAATATGGCTAAAATGAGACAAACTCGCAAGAGCTTGCTTACACCAGCATGCGAGATTTTTTAGCCATACGAAAGACTTTTTTTGTAATTTTCACTGCATAGTTTTGTATTGAATTGATATCAAATTTGCATCTGCAGCATGATCTAACTCGGCGATATGATGATGTTTGATCATCAAAACGAATAGCCATGACATCCATCATGATGTCGATCAAACGTATAATCAACACGATCATCCTTACTGAGGATAAATGCTACTTAGCCAATAGTCGTGTAAAATGTCTTAATTCACTGTTTATTCTATATTTTATTCTAATATATGAATGCTGCTGATCTGACTATTGTTACCATAATCTCCCTATCATCACTACCCATCATATTTTAAAAAAATTTAATTTAATCAAGTGTTTAAAAATATAAATCATATCATATCCACCTTATTACCATCAGAATATTCAATCCAGCATCCTTCTCTAAGTTATTTAAAAATAGATATTTTTTATAGCTCATCGATGTTTTTATAAGTGAAAATATATCTTAGTGCTTCAACTGACGCATGTTATACAATCTCAACAATGCTATAGATGTTGATTGAAAATATGACCAAAATATCGAAATATGATATTTGGATTATTATTGCTGGGTATTTAGCCGCAATGAATGTCGGTAAACTCTCACCTATTATCCCAATCCTACAACAAGAACTAGGGTTAAGTTTTACCCAAGCAGGGTTCTCACTGTCTTTGGTACAAGGTGCAGGAATGCTATTTGCCTTAACCATTGGTGCCTTCTCAGAAAAAGTGGGCTTAAAACGTTGTCTTATTGCTGGCTTAATCATTTTGGGCTGTAGCAGTTCGGCTGGTTTTTTTGTTGATAATGTCATTTCACTATATATTTTTCGCTTTGGTGAAGGCATTGGCTTTCTTATGGTTTCAATTTGTGCTCCAGCGATTTTAAAACGCATCAGTAGTGCAGAAACACTCAACTTTAAACTTGGCTTATGGAGCTCTTATATGGGCGTAGGGGTAAGTTTAGCGGTATTTAGTATCCCGATTTTCTTAGAATGGTTCTCATGGCAAGAAGTTTGGGTCATGCTAGGTCTGATCAGTTTTGCACTAGCATTGATTATTTACCACTTACTTCAGCTAGATCAGCCTGTACAACAACAGCAACAACACAGCTCTTTTTGGGAAATTTTTAAAATTACCGCCACACATCCACCGGTTTTATGTTTGGCATTCATTTTCTCATGTTATACAGGTCAATGGATTACGGTGGTCGGTTTCTTACCCAGCATGTATGTTGCAGAAAATATTTCTTTTAAGCTCGCAGGGATACTGGTTTCCATTGTGGTCATTGCCAATTTAATTGGCACCTTTAGTGCTGGTACCTTATTACAAAGAGGAATCGCGCCTGCTCGCTTATTAAGTGTTGGCTTTATCAGCATGTTGGTCACCAGTTTTATGACCTTTGCTGCCACAGCGTGGCTGGCTTTTGAATGGCAATATATTGCTGCAATTTTATTTTCCTTATTGGGAGGACTCATCCCCACCACCGTATTTGCCATTACCTTAAAATACGCACCACGGGCCAATGCAGCAGCAGCCAGTGTTGGTTTAGTGTTACAAATTTCAGCCTGCGCACAGTTTTTAGTCCCTCCACTGAGTGCTGCGGTGGTTTCTCACTCACAGCAATGGTCACAAATCGCATTCATCACTGCTATTTTATCCTGTATCGGTTTAGCAATGACCTATATCTTATTACGTTTTTACGCAGTGAAAAAATAAGCAAAAACACCGACCTAAAAATCGCCTAATCCACTGTGTTTAGGCGTAAAATCCACAGAAAAGAAAATATAAAACCGATGATTGAACTTGATTTATCTGTCTCAGACCCGACATTCATTATTAATATCAGTCATCCATGAATCTCGCCATCATGACATTAGAAAAAGCAACATTGCCTGTTCCACAGTTTGATCAACTTTCTTTAGATCAATTAAAACAACAAATCGAATATGATATTCAACAAGGACAACAATTCTTAACGCACTTAACTGCCATTCCTGCATCACATACTGCACAATTAGCGGTATTACAACAGGTTGATCAGCTTGAAAATCATCTTAATGAATCTTGGGGAATTCTTTCGCATCTCAATGCGGTAATGAACAATAGCGAAACACGTGAAATTTATCAGTCACTGTTACCCGAATTAAGTGCTTATTATACCGCGCTTGGCCAACACCATATTCTATATCAAACCTATCAACAGATTCATGATGATCAAGCGTTCCATACACTTCCTGCTGCACAGCAAAGCGCTATTCAATTGGCCTTACGTGACTTTAAACTGTCTGGTGTCGCCTTAACAGGAGCCGCAAAACAACGTTATGCTGAAATATCTGCACGTTTATCTCAATTGGCTGCAGATTTTTCAAACCATGTGCTCGATGCCACACAAGCATATTATCAGCCTTTAAATCCAGATCAATTACAAGGCTTACCAGACAGTAGTATTCAGCTCTTAATACAATATGGCGAACAACATCAACTCAATCAACCTGTGGCGACTTTAGATATTCCTGCTTATTTAGCGGTTATGACCTATGCTGAGAATCGTGATTTACGCGAAACATTATATCGGGCCTATACACAACGTGCATCAGAACTGGGTGGACAGCCTGAATTTGATAATAGCCCGATTATGGAGGAAATTTTAAATCTACGCCAAGAAATGGCACAGTTATTAGGTTTCCAGCATTACGCTGAATTATCATTGGCCAGTAAAATGGCACCTGATGTAGATACAGTAGCACAATTTTTAATGGATCTTGCTCAACATGCACGTCAGCCTGCTGAACAAGAGATTGCAGAAATTCAAGCGATTGCAGCCTTAGATGGCATTGATCAACTGCAGGCTTGGGATATTGCATTTTATGCCGAAAAATTAAAACTCCAACAATTTAACTTATCTCAAGAAGCCCTAAAACCCTATTTTCCAGTACATAAAGTATTACAAGGACTGTTTGCGATCGTCAATCGTTTATATGGGATTGAAATTATTGAGCGCAAAGCAGCGGTATGGCATCCAGACGTACGCTATTTTGAACTTGAAGAAAAAGGACAAGTGCTTGGTGGGTTCTATTTTGACCTTTATGCACGCAGTGGCAAACGTGGTGGTGCATGGATGAGTGGTTTCCGCTCACGTATGCAGACCACAACAGGTTTACAACAGCCGATTTGTTATATGGTCTGTAATTTTACGCCACCTGTCGCTGGAAAAGCAGCCTTACTGACCCATGATGAAGTGATTACCTTATTCCATGAGTTTGGTCATGGTTTACACCATTTGTTAACTGAAGTTGATTATATTTCCGTGGCAGGAACACATGGTGTTGCATGGGATGCTGTCGAATTACCAAGCCAATTTATGGAGTTCTGGGCATGGGATCAACACAGTTTAGCGTTACTGAGTGAACATATTGAAAGTAAAGAAACGCTCACACCTGAATTACTTCAAGCATTATTGGATGCTCGCTTTTTCCAATCCGGCATGCAAAGCTTACGTCAAATTGAATTCGCACTTTTTGATTTAAATATTCATCAAGCCAATCCAAGCTTAAATGCTCAACAGATTCAACAAACCTTAAATGATATTCGTCAAAAATATGCTGTAGCACCGACTACGGCACAAAATCGTTTTCAGCATAGCTTTAGCCATATTTTTGCTGGAGGATATGCTGCGGGCTATTATTCTTATAAATGGGCAGAGGTTTTGGCAAGTGATGCTTTTGATCGTTTTGAACAAGAAGGAATTTTTAATACACAAACTGGACAACAATTTAGACAGTTTATTTTAGCCGTTGGTGGTAAAGATCAGGCACTTGATGCATTTATAAATTTTAGAAAGCGTGAGCCTAAAATTGATGCATTATTACGTCATCAAGGTTGGACGAACCAGTCTAAAAATGCGTAAACTAAGCACCTAATTTTAACCGAGGTAAGCATGATGAATCTAAAACGCCGTTTTATTGCTGGAGCAAAATGTCCAAAATGTCAGGCTGTAGATCGAATTGTCATGCTTAGCTCTGCTGATGATGAATGGATTGAGTGTATTGAATGTCACTATAGTGAAAATCGTCCAACATATGTTGAACAACCAGAAGTCCCCACTATTGCTGATGAAATTGGTGTGATACAATTTAAACCTAAACCATTAAAATAATTATACCTATTATCCATGCAATTCAATTATTCCTATAAATCAGTGCTGTGCTGGGGGATCGTAACCCTATTATTGATCATCATGATCATATATATGGGTTATAGCCAATACGTTCACCCCACAATGAACAAAGATCTTGTTATCGAAAATCATGCCGTTACAGAACAGCAGCCCCCTGCTTTACCAGCAACAACAGCCAAAGCGGCTTTGCCCGTCAGAATCTCAGTCCTAATCCCTGAACAGATCCTAAAGCAACCTCTACCTCAAACAACACTTCTCGCCCAGGATGAGATCAGCAGATTGGATGATATTCAACAACAGTTGCTTGAGCAACAAAATACATTAAAGCAGCAAATTCAAGAAGCTGATCAATTAATTCAACTCAAACAAGAACAAATCAGTATTTTAGAGCAGCAATTAGCCACGATAAGTTAGCTTAACCATATTAAGATGAATGATACGATTAACCTGATCAATTGCTAAATTCAGCTACACTGCACAATCATATTTTACTGCATAGTCGTATATCTCTTTCAAATCCTGCAACACACATTCTAAAGGCCATCAGTTATTTATTGCTTCGGCATTGTTATTTTCGGTGATGAGTATATGTATACGTTTTGCCGCTTACTCAGTCGATAATGCTACGATTGTATTTTTTAGAAATTTTATCGGCTTATTTATTTTCTTACCTTTTATGCTGTTTATTCAATATCAATATTAAAACAACTTTGCTAAAACGCGTAATTTTTTCCATTGTTGTACAGAAAGTTGATCAAACCAGATCACCATACGCCGATGCTGGGAAGATTTAAAAAGTACCACAATATACAACTGATGATTCACTATCGCCTTAATGCTTACGCGAGCAATTGCTGTCGATCGAGTCGAAATCAAGGTCCAATCATGATGATCTAATTGTTGAAAAACAGTCACTTGTGCAGCTTGAATATGCAGATAAAAATGCAGTGTAGCAATGATTAAACACAATAAAAACCAGCCTAAAGCTAACACTTTAAATAAAATAAATGACATAAAAATAAGAAGCAATATTTGAAACACAATCGCAAAACGACTGCGTTTCAAATAAAAAGTATTATGCACCGTGTACATAATGTTTTAATTTTTGAATAAAGACTTTTAACTCCGGTCGTGGAGGTTCTGAGACTTCCATAAACCAGTCTAATAAATCAGGATCTTCTTGTGCCACCAGTTCAGCAAACATTTGCTTTTCTGCTTCATCAGCCTTTAAATAATAATTTTTAACATAAGGATCAAAATAGACATCAATTTCTTTCAATCCTCGACGTGCACGATAAACCACTTTACGTTCTTCTAGGCTAATTTCATCTACCATCAATTTATTCTCAACAGACAATACTATGAATAAGTTTAACCCAGCCAATAAAAAGTTTCGATGTATTTATCTTTGTCCACATTCAGTTGCTGCTTAAAGCATAGATTACTGACTCATCATTGATATGAACCGTCATTCTAAATACGAAACTTTTTTAAATATTAATAGTCATCGAAATTGTAACTCAGTATAAAACCAACACTGGCACGATTATTGTTTTTAGTATCCTAAAATAGACTTAAGCTGCCGAATAGATTTTGTGTCAAGGCTCGGCTAGTGCTTAAATTGAATCTGGGCGCATAAAAAAAGGTCGGTTAAATTAACCGACCTTTTTTTGAACAACTGTATGGCTCAACGAAATTAATTAACTTCGCGATCTACGAGTTCAACGTAAGCCATCGGTGCAGCATCACCTGCACGGAAGCCCGCTTTAAGAACACGTAGATAACCGCCGTTACGTTCTTTGTAACGAGGGCCAAGAACGGTAAATAATTTACCAACAGTTGCTGCTGAACGAGTACGAGCAAACGCTAGACGACGGTTTGCTACAGTATCGTTTTTAGCTAAAGTGATTAAAGGCTCTGCAACGCGGCGAAGTTCTTTCGCTTTAGGCAAAGTTGTTTTAATTAACTCATGCTCAACTAAAGCATTGGTTAAGTTTTGAAACAACGCCTTACGGTGGCTGCTTGTACGGCCTAATTTCACACCACTATTACGATGACGCATGGTGATAGTCCTACTTAATTAACGGCTACGATAGGCAAAACGATCGTCCATACGTAAACTAGCTGGTGGCCAGTTCTCTAAACGCATGCCGAGCTGTAAGCCCTTAGAAGCCAGAACATCTTTGATCTCTGTAAGCGATTTTTTACCAAGGTTAGGTGTTTTAAGTAACTCAACCTCAGTGCGCTGTACAAGATCACCAATGTAGTAAATATTTTCTGCTTTCAAACAGTTAGCAGAACGAACAGTAAGCTCTAGATCATCTACTGGACGAAGCAAAATTGGATCAACTTCTTCACGTGGTTCTTGAGCAACAGGTGTTTGATCTTTCTGAAGATCAACAAAAATTGCAATTTGTTGTTGCAAAATTGTTGCCGCTTTGCGGATTGCTTCTTCAGGATCAACCGTCCCGTTGGTTTCAAGATCAATGACCAATTTATCAAGGTCTGTACGTTGTTCTACACGCGCATTTTCTACGGTATAAGACACACGTTTAATTGGGCTATAAGAAGCATCTAATTGCAAACGACCTACAGGGCGAGTTTCGCCTTCAGGGAAGCGTGAATCAGATGTTTCATAACCACGACCTTGAGCAACTTTCAAGCGCATTTTTAATGAGCCTGAAGCACTTAATGTGCCGATCAAATGTTCAGGGTTGACCACTTCAACATTATGAGGTAAGCGAAGATCTGCAGCTGTTACGTTGCCAGGACCTTGCTTCTCTAATGTTAAATAAGCTTCATTTTGATCGAACAGCTTAATAGACAATCCTTTCAGGTTCAGCAAGAGCTCGACGATGTCCTGCTGCAAGCCTTCCAAGGTACTGTACTCGTGCTCAACACCCTCGATTTCAACTTCAACCACAGCTGCGCCAGGTAAAGAAGAAAGCAGGATGCGACGTAAAGCATTACCAAGAGTATGACCAAAGCCACGCTCTAATGGTTCTAGAATAACTTTTGCCGAGGTCCCATTAACCGCTTCGACCTTGATCGCTTGCGGAGTTAGAAACTCATTTGCAGTACGCGTCATTATTGCTACCTCAAGGATTATTTAGAATACAATTCTACAATCAAGCTTTCGTTGATTTCAGCAGGTAAATCAGAACGATCTGGTGCAGCTTTAAACGTACCTTCAAGTTTAGAATGATCTACGTCCATCCAAGAAGGAATACCACGTTGAGTTGCTAATTCAATTGCGTTTTTAATACGTAATTGTTGTTTAGCACCTTCGTGAACTGCAATGACATCACCTGCTTTAACTTGAATAGACGCAATGTTAACACGACGGCCATTTAAAGTAATTGAGCGATGAGATACAAGCTGACGAGCTTCTGCACGTGTAGAACCAAAACCCATGCGATAAACGACGTTATCTAGGCGGCTTTCAAGCAATTTCAACAAGTTCTCACCTGTTGCACCTTTAACACGAGCAGCTTCTTTATAGTAGTTACTAAATTGACGCTCTAACACACCGTACATACGACGTACTTTTTGTTTTTCACGTAATTGTAGTGAATACTCTGATTGTTTTGCGCGGCTTTGACCATGTTGGCCAGGAGCTTTCGCATGTTTTTTAGTCTTAACGTCAAACGGTTTAACGCCTGATTTAAGTTGCAGGTCTGTCCCTTCGCGGCGAGAGAGTTTGCATTTTGGACCAATATAACGAGCCATGAATGTTTCTCCTTACACGCGACGTTTTTTAGGTGGACGGCAACCGTTGTGAGGGATTGGAGTCACATCGGTAATGCTATTAATTTTATAACCCACTGCACCTAAAGCACGAACCGCAGATTCACGACCTGGACCAGGACCTTTCACAAGGACGTCCAAGTTTTTCAAACCGTAATCTTGAGCTGCTTTACCAGCAACTTCAGCAGCTACCTGAGCAGCAAACGGAGTTGATTTACGTGATCCACGGAAGCCTTGTCCACCAGAGGTAGCCCAAGCCAGTGCATTACCTTGACGGTCGGTAATAGTCACAATGGTGTTATTAAAAGAAGCGTGAATGTGTGCAACACCTTCAGAGACGGTACGGGTGACCTTCTTGCGTGTGCGAGTATCTTTAGCCATCTTTTAGCTTCCAGAAATCTTATTTCTTAATAGGTTTGCGCGGACCTTTACGGGTACGTGCGTTAGTTTTGGTGCGTTGTCCGCGAACAGGCAAGCTGCGACGATGACGAAGACCGCGGTAGCAGCCTAAATCCATTAAACGTTTAATGTTCATGGAAATTTCGCGACGTAAGTCACCTTCGGTAGGAACCTTAGCAACTTCAGCACGAATCGCATCAAGCTGAGCATCATCTAATTCACGAATTTTAGTAGTCGGTAAAATACCTGCAGCAGCTAAGATATTCTTAGCAGTGTGGCGACCAATACCAAAGATATACGTGAGAGAGATAACAGCATGCTTGTTATCCGGAATGTTTACACCGGCAATACGAGCCATTCAAATTTCTCCAAAAAGGCAGTAGAGATAATCAACCGCCCCACAAAAATCTTGAGGGGCGGATAATAACCTAATTAGCCTACTGAAATCAACAGGTCTTTATTAATCAGATTAACCTTGACGCTGCTTATGACGAGGTTCAGCGCTACAAATTACGCGAATAACCCCATTACGACGGATAACTTTACAGCTACCACAAATTTTCTTTACAGAAGCTTGTACTTTCATGATGAAACCTCTAAGTGCGCTTATCCCTTAGGATGAGCAGTCGTTTTTCTCATTAATGTTTGACTATCATACTGATGCGACGTTAAATGAGCTTGTAGCTGAGCCATAAAGTCCATTACAACAACTACAACAATCAGTAATGATGTTCCACCTAAACTAAATGGTATTCCAAATGAACTTTGCAGAATCATTGGCATCAAACAGATAATTGTAATATACATCGCGCCAATAAAGGTCAAACGATTGAGAATATGATCTAAGTAACGAGCAGTTTGCTCACCTGGGCGTATTCCAGGTACATAAGCTCCGCTGCGTTTTAGGTTTTCTGATACTTCTTTTGGACTAAATACTAGTGCTGTATAGAAATAACAGAAAAAGATAATTAACGCACCAAAGAGCACCAAATACAACGGCTGTCCAGGCGACAATACCAGTGCCAAATCTTGCAGACTACGTTTAATAAATCCTGCATCAGGATCTGCACTTCCAACCCACTGACCTAAACTCGCTGGGAACAAGAGCAATGAACTTGCAAAAATTGCTGGAATCACACCCGCCATATTAATTTTTAATGGCAAATGTGTTTGCTGTGCAGTGAATACACGACGGCCCTGCTGTTTTTGCGCATAATTGACTGGGATACGACGTTGTGCTTTTTCAATAAACACAATCGCAGCCAACACAGCCAGTGATAATACCGCAAATATTGCCAAACCGATTAAACTAGACTGACCATTATCGATAGATGAAAAAGATTGCAAAACTAAATTTGGCAATCCAGCAACAATACCGGCAAAGATGATCATGGAAATACCATTACCCACCCCACGCTCAGTAATTTGTTCACCTAACCACATCAAGAACATTGTACCTGCAACCAATGACGTCACTGCGGGTATATAAAATGCTAGCCCGTCAGTCAAGGTAATGCCTTGACTAATCAGACCCGCACACATACCAATAGACTGTACGAGGGCAAGTAGCAGTGTACCTTGTCGTGTATACTGGCTAATCTTACGCTTACCTTGTTCACCTTCTTTTTTTAAGGCTTCCAATGAAGGAACGACTGTTGACATCAACTGCACAATAATCGATGCAGAGATATATGGCATAATTCCAAGCGCAAGAATTGACATACGCTCTAATGCACCACCAGAGAACATATTAAACAAACCAAGAATCGTACCTTGGTTGGCATTAAATAAATTCTCAAGCGCTGCATTATTGATGCCTGGTACTGGAATATGCGCTCCTAGTCTAAAGACCAACAATGCACCAATAAGAAACATCATTCGTCGAATAATTTCACGGTATTTCACATGAAATGGTTGACCCTTCATCATGTTAACATGACCCGAAGAACTAGGAGACATAGACACTGGGAATTACTCCTCGACTTTACCGCCAGCAGCTTCAACAGCAGCTTTAGCGCCTTTAGTCACAGCAACACCTTGGATAGTGAACGCACGAGTAACATCACCAGAAAGTACGATACGAGCACGAAGCATATCTTTACGTACAACATTCGCTGCTTTTAATGTTTCTAACGATACGATATCGCCTTCAACTTTAGCAAGCTCAGATAAACGTACTTCAGCAGTTTTTAGTGCTTGTTGGCTAGTGAAACCGAATTTAGGTAAACGACGATAAATCGCAGTTTGACCGCCTTCAAAGCCTGGACGTGTACCACCGCTCTTACGTGAATTTTGACCTTTGATACCACGACCACCAGTCTTACCAACGCCAGAACCGATACCACGGCCTAAACGAAGGTTTTCACGTTTAGCACCTTCTGCAGGTGCAATTGTATTTAAACGCAGAGTCATGGCTTATTCCTCTACACTAACCATATAGTAGACTTGGTTGATCATACCACGGTTAGAAGGCGTATCTTGCACTTCTACAGTATGACCAATACGACGCAGACCTAAACCTTTCAAGCTCAACTTGTGATTTTTCAAGCGATGAGATGCAGATTTAGTCTGGGTAACTTTAATCGTTTTCATGATTGATTACCCTTGAATTTCTTCTACTGTTAAACCACGTTTCGCAGCAACTTTCTCAGGAGAAGTCATATCACGCAAACCTTTAAAAGTTGCGTTTACTACGTTAGCAGCGTTAGTAGAACCATAACATTTAGTTAATACGTTACGTACGCCAACAGCTTCTAGAACTGCACGCATAGCACCACCAGCAATTACACCAGTACCTTCAGAAGCAGGTTGCATGTAAACGCGGCTTGCACCGTGACGAGCATTAATAGGATGTTGAACAGTACCGTCAACAAGGTCAATCGTAATCATGTTACGACGAGCAGCTTCAAGTGCTTTAGAAATAGCAGCTGGAACTTCACGCGCTTTACCACGACCAAAACCTACGCGACCATTACCATCACCCACAACAGTTAATGCTGTGAAAGAGAAGATACGACCACCCTTAACAACTTTGGCTACACGATCAACGGCAACCAGCTTTTCAACAAGACCTTCGTTTTGTTCAACTTTAGCCATGATTAGAACTCCAAGCCGTTTTCACGAGCAGCATCAGCCAAGGCTTTGATACGACCATGATATTTAAAACCAGAACGGTCAAATGCAACTTTAGTAACACCAGCTGCTTTAGCACGCTCTGCGATTAAAGCACCTACTTTTTTCGCTGCTTCGACGTTACCAGTTGTTGCAGCACGTAAAGTAGCATCTAAAGTTGAAGCTTGCGCTAAAACTTTGCCACCATCTGCTGAGATAACTTGAGCATAGATGTGACGCGGAGTGCGGTTTACACACAAACGAGTCGCACCCAATGCACGAATGTGCAAGCGTGTGCTTTTCGCACGACGCAAACGGGATTGTTTCTTTTCGTTCATAAGAACCTCGCGCCTTATTTCTTCTTAGCTTCTTTACGAAGAACAACTTCGTCAGAATAACGAACACCTTTACCTTTATAAGGCTCTGGCGGACGGTAACCACGGATTTCAGCAGCAACTTGACCTAAAGCTGCTTTATCAGCAGATTTAAGTACAATTTCAGTTGCACTCGGAGTTTCAGCAGTTACACCTTCAGGAAGGTTATAGTCAATCGGGTGAGAGAAACCAAGGTTAAGGTTAACAACGTTACCTTTTACCGCAGCTTTATAACCAACACCGATGAGTTGTAACTTACGTTCGAAGCCTTCGCTTACACCTTTAACAAGGTTGTTAAGCACAGCGCGAGCAGTACCAGCCTGCATCCAAGCGTCTTTAGACTCTTTTACAGGAGCAATGACTAATGTACCGTCTTCCTGTTTTAGCTCGACCAGCGCATGCAGGTTGAAAGACAATGTACCTTTACTGCCTTTCACTTCGACCTGCCGGCCGTTCTGAGTAACTGTTACACCATTCGGTACAGTTACTGGGGCTTTAGCCACACGAGACATGAGGAATCACCTATTAAGAAACAAAAGCAATAACTTCACCACCGATACCTGCAGCACGTGCAGCGCGATCAGTCATGATGCCTTTGCTTGTAGAAACAATTGCAATACCTAAACCTTGCTTAACGCGAGGAAGACTATCTTTACCGCGATACTGGCGAAGACCTGGACGGCTTACGCGCTTCACAGTTTCGATAACTGGTTTGCCTTCAAAATATTTTAACGTAATTGTTAAAGTTGCTTTACCTTCAACGTCAGCAACTTCTACGCTAGAAATGTAACCTTCTTGTTGAAGTACGTTGGCAATTGCAACTTTCAACTTAGAGTTTGGCATAGAAACAGTTTGTTTCTTCGCCATTTGCGCGTTACGAACACGAGTTAACATGTCGGCAACGGTATCTTGCATACTCATTTATGGTGCTCCTTACCAGCTTGCCTTAACAACGCCCGGTACATCACCTTGCATTACTGTATCACGTAATTTGTTACGGCTTAGACCGAACTTACGGAAGTAACCATGAGGACGACCAGTCAAACCACAACGGTTACGTAGACGTACTGGAGATGCATTACGAGGTAATGCTTGTAATTTTAACATCGCTTCGAAACGTTCTTCGTCACTCGCGTTTACGTTTGCAATCGTTGCTTTTAATTCAGCACGTTTTGCAGCGTATTTCGCAACAGTAGCTTCGCGTTTCAATTCGCGATTAATCATACCTTTCTTAGCCATATCGACCTCTTATTTGAACGGGAAGCCGAAAGAACGCATAAGCGCACGGCCTTCGTCATCGGTGCGAGCAGTCGTAGTAATGGTAATATCCATACCACGAATACGATCGATTTTATCAAAATCGATTTCAGGGAACATGATCTGTTCCTTAAGACCCATTGAGTAGTTACCACGACCATCAAATGATTTCGCAGAGAAACCACGGAAGTCACGGATACGAGGGATCGCAATCGAGATCAAACGGTCTAAGAATTCGTACATACGTTCGCCGCGTAAAGTTACTTTACAACCAATCGGCCAACCATCACGGATTTTAAAACCAGCGATTGATTTGCGCGCTAAAGTTAACACTGGCTTTTGACCAGCAATAGCTTGCATATCAGAAAGAGCACCATCAAGGAGTTTTTTGTCAGCAGCTGCTGCACCAACACCCATGTTGATAGTAATTTTAGTGATGCGAGGGATCTCCATCACATTCTTAAGACCCAATTGTTCTTGTAATTGAGCTTTAAGTTCGTCGTTGTAACGTGTTTTAAGTCTGGCCATTGCCCATTCAACCTATTACTTCGCTACCGCCACTGCTTCACCATTTGATTTATAAACACGAGTTTTCGCGCCTTCAATCACTTGGTAACCAACACGGTCAGCCTTTTGGGTTGTAGCATTAAAAATTGCCACGTTAGAGATATGAAGCGTAGCTTCCTGAGTTACGATGCCGCCTTCAGCGCCAGTAACACGGTTCGGCTTTTGATGCTTCTTAACCAAGTTAAGGCCTTCAACCTTAACACGGTCATTAGAAACGGACAAAACAGTACCCTGTTTGCCTTTTTCTTTACCTGCGATCACAATTACTTGATCGCCTTTTTTAATCTTAGCCATGATTGCCTCTTATAGAACTTCAGGAGCCAATGAAATAATTTTCATGAACTGTTCAGTACGAAGTTCACGAGTCACTGGTCCGAAGATACGAGTTGCAATCGGTGCTTTGTTGTTATTTAAAATAACAGCAGCGTTATCGTCAAAACGGATTACTGAACCATCTGGACGACGGATACCGAATTTTGTACGAACAACTACAGCATTCATCACGTCACCTTTTTTAACACGTGCACGTGGAATCGCTTCTTTTACAGTAACTTTAATAATGTCGCCAACAGAAGCATAACGACGATGTGAACCACCAAGTACTTTAATACATTGTACGCGGCGAGCACCACTGTTGTCTGCTACGTCGAGCATAGTTTCGGTTTGAATCATTGCCCTACTCCAAAACCGAGCATCACCGGTCACAATTTCGAAAGGCTCAAAGAGTACTCGAAATTGACCAATGATGCAACAAGAACGTTTAATTACTCAGCAGCTGCTTCAACAACTTCAACTAGAGTCCAAGACTTAGTTTTAGAAATTGGGCGGCTTTCTTTAATGGTTACAACATCGCCAATCTTAGCAGTGTTGTTCTCATCATGAGCATGTAACTTTGTTGAACGGCGGATTGATTTGCCATACAACGGGTGTTGAACACGGCGTTCGATAAGTACAACAATAGACTTGTCCATTTTGTCGCTTACTACTTTGCCTGTTAACGTGCGGACTGTATTATTACTCATTGTCCGTTCCCCTGTTTTTCGGTGAGGAGGGTCTTAATACGAGCAATCGTCTTACGAGTAAGCGCAACTTCATGCGATTTACCCAACTGACCAGTTGCTTTAGCCATACGAAGACGGAATTGGTTTAGCTGTTGCTCATCAAGCAAAGCTGTCAACTCTTCTACCGACTTTTCACGTAGATCTTTAGTTTTCATTACATTACCGTCCGAGTCACGATAGTGGTTTTAAACGGAAGCTTTGCAGCAGCAAGCGTAAACGCTTCACGTGCTAATTCTTCGTTCACACCATCAATTTCGTACAAGACTTTACCTGGTTTGATTTGGCAAACCCAGTATTCCACAGAACCTTTACCTTTACCCATACGAACTTCTAATGGTTTTTCAGTAATTGGTTTGTCTGGGAAAACACGGATAAAGATCTTACCACCACGTTTAATACGACGGCTGATTGTACGACGCGCTGCTTCAATTTGACGTGCAGTCATTTGACCACGCTCAATTGATTTAAGTGCAATAGTACCAAAAGATACTGTGCTACCGCGATGTGCTAGACCAGTGTTACGGCCTTTTTGCACCTTACGGAATTTAGTACGCTTAGGTTGTAACATGGATTATTCTCCTTTTTCAGCAGAACGATCATTGCGACGACCACGACGCTCTTGACCTTCACCACGACCGCGACCGCGTTTAGCTGGACGTTCTTCAGCAGGAGCAGGGTTCATGACTTGTTTCATGCCACCTAAAATCTCGCCACGGAAAATCCAAACTTTAACACCAATCGTACCGTAAGTAGTCTCAGCACGCATAGTAGCATAGTCGATGTCTGCACGAAGTGTATGTAGAGGTACACGACCTTCACGATACCACTCAGTACGCGCAATCTCAGCACCGCCTAAACGACCTGAAACTTCAACTTTGATACCTTTAGCACCAGCACGCATAGAGTTTTGTACCGCACGCTTCATAGCACGACGGAACATTACACGTTTTTCTAATTGAGAAGCAATTGCTTCAGCAACTAAACGAGCGTCTAAATCTGGGCGATCGATTTCATTAATGCTTACTTGCGCAGGAACACCCATAATAGATGTCAATTCGCGTTGTAATTTTTCAATGTCTTCGCCTTTTTTACCGATCACGATACCTGGACGAGCAGTGCTAATCGTTACTTTAGCAGCGCCTGTAGGACGTTCGATAAGAATATTGCTAACCATTGCATTCTTAAGTTTTTTAGTCAAAAACTCACGAACTTGCAAATCTTTAAGCAAGTATTCAGCGTATTGTTTCGGATTCGCATACCAGTTAGCGTTATGACGTTTCACAACCCCTAGGCGGATACCGATTGGATGAACCTTCTGACCCATATCAAACCCCTACCTTAACGGTGATGTGACAAGTACGCTTAGTAATACGATCTGCACGGCCTTTAGCACGTGGCATAATACGTTTAAGGCTCATGCCTTCATCAACGTAGATCGTAGAAACTTTAAGGTCGTCTACATCTAAACTGTTATTATGTTCAGCGTTTGCAATCGCAGATTCCAATGCTTTTTTCACTAAAACTGCAGCTTTTTTGTTGCTGAAGTTTAAGATATTTAAAGCATGCGCAACAGATTTGCCGCGAATTAGATCTGCAACCAAACGTGCTTTTTGTGCCGAGATAGCGGCACCGCGTAATTTAGCAGTTACTTCCATCATAGCACCCATTAACGTTTAGACTTCTTATCAACACCGTGACCACGATAGGTACGAGTTGGCGCGAATTCACCTAATTTATGACCAACCATATGTTCAGAGATAATCACTGGAACATGGTTACGGCCATTATGTACAGAAATTGTTAAACCAACAAAATCCGGGAGGATCATCGAACGACGCGACCAAGTTTTGATCGGCTTACGGTTATTAGCTGCGATAGCCGCTTCAACCTTAGCGAACAAGTGCGCATCGACGAATGGGCCTTTTTTCAGAGAACGAGGCATTGTCAGATTCCTTTACTTGTTACTTAACGCGACGGTCGCGAATGATCATCTTAGTCGTACGCTTATTGGTACGTGTCTTGTACCCTTTAGCTTTTTGACCCCATGGGCTTACAGGTTGAATACCTTTGCTACGCCCTTCACCACCACCGTGTGGATGGTCAACCGGGTTCATCGCCATACCACGAACGGTAGGACGAACGCCACGCCAGCGAGCTGCACCAGCTTTACCGAGTGAACGTAGGTTGCTTTCTTGGTTAGAAACTTCACCAAGAACTGCACGACATTCAACGTGTACTTTACGCATTTCGCCTGAACGAAGACGAATGATTGCGTAAGAACCGTCACGACCCAATAACTGAGCAGAAGTACCAGCAGAACGCACTAATTGAGCGCCTTTACCGATTTTAAGCTCGATATTGTGAAGAGTAGAACCAATAGGCATGTTGCGAAGTGGCAAGCAGTTACCTGGACGAATTGGAGCATCGTTACCAGACTGTACTTTATCGCCAGCACGTAAACCCTTAGGCGCAATAATATAGCGACGTTCACCGTCAGCATACTTCAACAATGCGATGTGTGCTGTACGGTTAGGATCGTATTCAATACGTTCTACAACAGCAGGGATGCCGTCTTTGTTACGTTTAAAGTCAACGATACGATAGTGTTGTTTATGACCACCACCAACGTGACGAGTTGTAATGTGACCGTTATTATTACGACCACCAGTACGTTTTTTAGCTTCTACCAACGGTGAGTAAGGAGCGCCTTTGTGAAGGTGATCATGAACCACTTTCTCTACAAAGCGACGTCCCGGAGACGTTGGCTTACATTTTTGAATCGGCATAATTTTCGTCCTTATTCCGCTGCGCTTTCAGCGGTATCGCCCAAGTCAGCCATTTCAACATCTTGGCCAGCTTTCAGGGTGACGTATGCTTTTTTAACATCAGAACGACGTCCTAATGTTTTACCAAAGCGTTTAGTCTTACCTTTAGTGATTGTTGTATTTACTTTAACAACTTCAACACCAAATAATTGTTCAACAGCTTTTTTGATTTCAAGCTTATTTGCATTTAATGCAACTTTAAACACTTGAACACCAGCAGTTTCACCTAAAACTTGTGCTTTTTCTGAGAAAACAGGTCCTTGAAGGACTTGATATAAACGTTCGTTGTTCATCCGAGTTCTACCTCAATTTTCTTAGCAGCAGCAACAGACATAACAACTTTATCGAACGCAATCAAGCTAACAGGATCAATTGCTGTCGCATCAACCACATCTACGTGTGGAAGGTTACGTGCAGCAAGATATAGATTCTCATCTACAGCTTCAGTCACGATCAATGCGCGTGTAGCATTCAAGTCGTTAAGCTTAGCAAGTAACTCTTTAGTTTTTGGAGCTGCAACAGCAAACTCTTCAACTAATACAAGACGATCTTGGCGAACAAGCTCAGCTAAGATACATTGCATAGCACCGCGATACATTTTGCGGTTTACTTTTTGAGACCAGTCTTGTGGACGTGCAGCAAAAGTTTTACCACCGCCAACCCAGATTGGGCTACGAATAGAACCAGCACGAGCGCGGCCAGTACCTTTTTGACGGAATGGTTTTTTACCACCGCCAGCAACATCAGCACGTGATTTCTGAGCTTTTGAACCTTGACGACCGCCTGCTAAATAAGCAGTAACGACTTGGTGTACAAGCGCTTCATTGAATTCACGACCGAACGCAACTTCTGATAATTCAACCGCAGAGCCGGAAACAGTATTTAAATTCACGTTATTTCCCCTCAGGCCTTGATCGTAGGACGAACGATGACGTCGCCACCAGTAGCACCAGGAATCGCACCTTTAACAACAAGAACTGAACGTTCTGTGTCAACAGATACAATTTCAAGACCCTGTACAGTTACGCGTTCAGCACCTAAATGGCCAGCCATTTTTTTGCCTTTAAATACGCGACCAGGAGTCTGGTTTTGACCAGTAGAACCTAAAACACGGTGAGAAACCGAGTTACCGTGAGTAGCATCTTGCGTACGGAAGTTCCAACGCTTTACACCACCTTGGAAGCCTTTACCTTTAGATTGACCAGTAACGTCAACAATTTGACCTACTGTAAACAAATCAACGGTAAGCGTACCACCAACTTCACGACCTTCAAGATCAGCTTCTGTAGCGCGGAATTCTTGAACTAAACGACCAGCAGCAACACCCGCTTTAGCGAAGTGGCCTTTTTGAGCGTTAGTTACGCGAGATTCGCGACGTTCACCAGTCGTGATCTGAATCGCTTGATAACCATCAGTTTCAAGCGTTTTGATTTGTGTGATGCGGTTAGGATCAACCTCAATCACTGTTACAGGTACAGAAACACCAGCATCCGTAAAGATACGTGTCATACCGCACTTGCGACCGACTAAACCAATAGCCATGTGCATAAACCTCTAAAAAAGCGGCTTAATTAACTTAGAGTGTTAATTAACCGTAAGCCTTAACCCAATGCGATCTGAACATCAACACCAGCTGCAAGATCCAACTTCATCAATGCATCAACAGTTTTGTCTGTTGGTTGAACGATGTCGATCAAACGTTTATAAGTGCGGATCTCATATTGGTCACGCGCATCTTTGTTTACGTGTGGTGATGTCAAAACGTTAAAACGCTCAATGCGAGTTGGCATTGGAATTGGACCACAAACTTGTGCGCCAGTACGTTTTGCTGTTTCTACGATTTCTTGAGCAGATTGATCAATTAAACGGTGATCAAAAGACTTAAGACGGATACGAATTCTCTGGTTAGACATACCAGTTAACTCCAAGCCAAATATATAAAGAATCACCCTTGACGCATCTCACCCCACTTATTAAGGGCAAGTGTCAAGAGCAGTGAATATCACTAAGGTCGTGATCGATGCCACGACTGTAACGATGTTAACTGCTTTATTCGCAGCCAACCCCTTTATTTAAGGGTCGCTTATCATAACAATTGTTTAATGCATAAGCAAATATATTTTAGGTTTTTATCATGCTTTTTCATCAAGGAAATGATGATATTTTATACGCATCATGCTCCTGTTTATTCGCTGTTCTGCTTAAAACATAAGCAATTGCTTTATTCAAAATTTGATTACCCTGAATAAAAATTTCTTTGGGTGATTGCCTTAATTGCTTGACGGACTGTACATGTTGCCCTGAAAAAGTTGCCAGCTCATCAACATTGTCTAAAAATAAATTCAAGCTATTCGATGTGATTTCTGGATGAAATTGAAAACCCAACACATTTTTACCCAATTGATACATTTGATTACGACACATTTCATTCTGTGCCAAATGTATCGCACCCTTAGGCAACTCAAACGTTTCACTATGCCACTGAAGTACCAATAATTCATCTGGCAGTTGAAAACAATCGTGTGGGATATAATCTACTTTTTTAACCGCTGTCCACCCCAATTCCTGTACCGTATTTTTGCTCACAGCCGCACCCAAAGCATTGGCGATGAGTTGCCCACCCAAACATAAGCCTATTGCCGGCTTTCCAGTTGACAAATAACGGCGCAACCAGCGTTTTTCCGTTTTTAACCATGGATAATTGGCTTCATCATTCACACTTTGCGCGCCCCCCATAATAATAAGCAAATCAACCTGATCTATTTCAGGTAATGCCTCAATTTCCAAGGGATGATCAACAGGTAAAGCAAAAAACTCTGTTGCAGTAATATGTGCATTCATTTGTTTTAAATAGTCAAAACAACTACCAAATCCTTCACCAGCAATATGCTGAAAATAATGTACTTTTAATTGTTTAGCCATCTGTTTTACCTATTGTTATTACATATAGCATTCAATTTGCAAAAATGAAGCCAATATCTGCGATAGATTCATTTTGTTACAGCAATACTTCTTTTTATGTTCATCTTTAGGTATTTTCTGTTCAACCCTTTTTTATTTTAGTATTTTTTGGGATTTCATGATGAAAACAACCCCACAAACCCAGCGCATTCATGCACCAAGAAAAGCGCCTCAATATATCAATACCATTCAACCTCCCCTATTTCGTGCATCTACCATTATTTTTAAAAATACCGATGCACTCTTTAATCGCCATTGGAGTGATGATTACGATTATAGTTATGGTACACATGGTACACCCACGACTTTTACATTAGCCGACAATATTGCACAACTTGAAGGAGGACAATATTGTTTACTCACACCCAGTGGTCTTTCTGCGATCAATCTAGTCAATAGCTGCCTATTGAATCATGGCGATGAAGTTTGGGTTGCTGACAATATTTATGGCCCCAACCTAGAACACTTACGCTATCTTGAACAGCAATATGGTATTCAGGTCAAAATTTATAATCCAATTGATGCTGACAGCTTTCAACCATCAGAACAAACCAAATTACTTTGGCTTGAAGCAGCAGGCTCTGTCACATTAGAGTTTCCCAACTTAACCGCACTGGTCCAAAAAGCTCAACAGCATGGTATCGTTACTGCATTAGACAATACTTGGGGAGCAGGCTTGGCATTTAATGCCTTTGATTTTGGTCAGCAACATTTAGCTGTCGATATCTCTGTCCACGCATTAACTAAATATCCTAGTGGTGGTGGCGATATTCTGATGGGTTCTGTCGTAACACGGCAAAAAACATTACATCACCGATTATTTCGCACCCATGCCATTCAAGGTATAGCCGTTTCAGCAGATGATGTTGCTCAAGTACAACGCGGCTTAGCTTCCATGCAATTACGCTATCAACACCAATCAGCGAGTGCGCTCAAAGTGTTAAATTGGCTCAAACAACAACCCTATTTTGCACAGGTCTTACATCCCGCTTCAGCAGATTCAGCAGGTCATCAATACTGGAAAGAAATCTGTAAAAATCAACATAGTGCAGGTTTAGTCAGTGTCATTTTCCAACCACAATATGATCTTGAAAAAATCCGCCAATTCTGTGATCAATTAAGCTTATTTAAACTAGGTTTTAGCTGGGGTGGTCCTGTAAGCCTAGTGATGCTCTATCAAGTTAAGCAAATGCGTCTTTTAGCAAACACACATTTACCAGCAGGTATTTTGGTCCGTTTTTGCATTGGTTTAGAAGATGCAGAAGATCTTATTCAAGATCTGCAACATGCACTACAGTGCCTCAATTAAATGATGATCAGACCAGCAGACACCCCACTTCAAACATGAGGTGGGAATGGCTTAAATTCATAGTTACAAAACACTACAAATACACGCCTGCTCAAATCCTTTTCAGCTCATCAAAATCATGGCAGATTAAGTCATATTCAGCGAATACTGGCTTAAATTGTTTTTTAAAATAATTTAAAAATCAAATTATTAAATAAAAACTATATCCATTTTTTATACCGATTACATCTGAGCATACTCAATACCCTGTCTAGCTCAAATATACTCCTCTACCGTTATCTAACATTTTTAACATACAGTGACTTGTATATTTATTTTTAAAGATGTATTTTAAATACATCTTTAAAAATAGCCAACCGCAAAAGGTCTAGCCATGACACCTGAACATATCCAACTGGTTCAATCTACTGTCCCTGTTTTACGTGAAAATGGTGTAGCACTCACCAGCTACTTCTATCAACGCATGTTAAAAAATCATCCTGAACTTAAAAATACCTTTAACTTGGATCATCAACGTACAGGCCGCCAGCCACGTGCTCTTGCTGCTGCTGTCTTGGCTTATGCTGAGCATATTGAAAATCCTAGTGTGTTAGCGAAAGCGGTGGATCATATGACCACCAAGCATGTCAGTCTAGATATTCAACCTGATCAATATGCGATTGTCGGTGAAAATCTGCTTCACTCGATTAGTGAGGTTTTGGATGTACCAATGGACTCTGAACTGATTGCGGCATGGAAAGAAGCCTATACACAACTCGCAAATCTTTTAATTAGTGTAGAAAAAACCAAATATGATCATTTAAGCCATCAAAATGGTGGTTGGGCTGGTTGGCGTGAATTTGTTATTGAACAGATTACAGCGACAGATACCGGTAAACGCTTTACCTTAATTGCAAAAGACCAGCAAGCCATCGCAGCAGCTGAAGCAGGCCAATCTATTTCTGTACGTGTTAAAGTTCCACATCAAGATTTACATCAACCTTTACAATTTAAACTTATTGAGATATCCAATCAAAACTACTGCTTTGATGTTAAATCAGAAACAGATCCAAGTGAATTTTCAGTGACCAATATCTTAATCCATGATTATCATGTTGGAGATGTTGTTGAAGTATCCGCACCGATTAAAATGTAATTGAATCATCCGCTAGAAATATTCTGGAAAGCTCTAACTTTAGGGCTTTCAATGCTAAAATAAACTGACTGATTAACCGTCTTTATAATATGCAGCTCAATAAATTTACCGATTATGCCCTACGCATTCTCATGTATATTGCGATACCTCAACAACAACCTTATACCATTGCTACACTTGCAACACGCTTACAAGTTTCGCCTAACCACGCCATGAAAATCGTTCATTTTATGGCCAAGCAAGATTGGGTCATTACTAGTCGTGGTAAAGGTGGTGGTATTCGTCTCAATCCCGAGACCAAACAACTCAAACTGGGTTATATGGTTAGAATCCTACAGGGCGAAACCGCCATTGTCGAATGTAACCAACCGGCATGTATCTTAAGGGCCAATTGTGGCCTTAAAAGTATTCTTGATCAGGCACTCGCACAATTTTATATCTACCTAGATCAATATACGTTAGGACAAATTTTAACGCCACAAAAAAGCCATCAAGCTCAATCACATATTGCGATTGAATTGCTCAATATCTCAGATCTTTAAACTTGTCTATTCGCTTGCCAAGCTGACTTCATCTATAATAGTGCTCTGTAAAACATCAATTGAAGTTAAGTTATGCATCCAAACAGAGGCAAATCTAAAAACAGTAAGACAGCTCATGCGCCGAAGCAAAAAATTTCCTATGAAAAAAAGGTTGATCCTGCTATTACTGAATACTCTGTTCGCGCATTAAATTGGTTGCGTAAAGCAGAGTTTTTAATGAGTGCACCGAAACTTGATCTTTGTGTTGAAGATACGGGGTATGAAGTCGCATTTGCAGGGCGCTCCAATGCAGGAAAATCCAGTGCTATTAATGCCTTGACCAATCAAAAGCAATTGGCACGTGCCTCTAAAAAACCAGGACGCACACAAATGATTAACTTCTTTAGTTTAGGAAATCCAGACCAACGCCTAGTCGATTTACCTGGTTATGGTTATGCCGCAGTCCCTGAAGCCATGAAAATTGTTTGGCAAAAAGAATTAGAAAACTATCTAATTCATCGTCAAAGTTTACAAGGCTTGGTATTGCTGATGGATATCCGCCATCCTTTACAACATTTTGACATCATGATGTTGGAGTGGGCGTATTCACGTAAGCTATTCGTTCATGTATTGCTCACCAAATCAGATAAACTTAATCGTGGCCCTGCCTCTAAAGCGTTACAAGAAGTAAAAGCCCAATTAAAGAAAATGAAGTTACAATTTTCAATTCAATTATTTTCATCACTCAATAAACAAGGTCTTGAAGAACTTGCCAGTGTAATGGGAGGGCGCTTAAACTTTACCTTACAACAAGCAACAGAATTTGACTTAGATACGATTGCTGAAATTTCAGAAGATGATCTTGAAGCAGATGAGTGGGATGATATAGATACAGACACCCCACCAAATCAAGCATAATCACGCTCACCCCGTTTAATCTTGACTAAGCTGATCATGCTTAGTCAAGATCACAAAGCATATCGCTTTATATCATGATTTTAATCTGTGCTCATTACATGCTTGAACTGTAAAGCCATGTTATTTTTTTCTAGTGAAGTTCAGTAGCATGGGGCGACTGTTGCGTATGGCGATCAACCACTACACTAATCATCATATCACCTTGTACATTCACTACAGTTCTCACGGTATCCAACAAACGATCAATCGGTAATAAAATGGCAATTGCTTCAGCGGGTAAACCAACAGATTGCAATACCATAATCATGGTCACCATTCCAGCGCTTGGAATGCCGGGCGCACCTAAGGATGCGATCATTGCGGTTAAACAGACAATCAGTTGTTGCCCTATCGTGAGGTCCATTCCCATTAAGTTGGCAATAAATAAGGCTGCGGCAGCTTCATATAATGCCGTTCCATCCATATTCAGTTGCGTACCTAGTGGAATCACAAATCCTACTGTTTCAGGACGTACTGCCAAATTCTCCTGTGCACATTTCATCGAAACTGGCATGGTTGCAGAACTTGAACTGGTTGCAAATGCTGTCACCAATGCCGTACGTGCACCTTTAAAAAAAGTAACAGGGTTCATACGACCAAAAATCCACAGCAATAAAGGTAAAACCACGAGACCATGAAAAATCGTCGTCCCTGTTACCACGACAGCAAATTCAGCAAGGCGACTAAGAATAGAAATATCCTCAGTTGCAACCAGTTTCGCCAATAATGCAAAAATACCAATAGGTGCAAGCTTCATTACCCAACCAATCATCAACATCATCATTGCAAAAAATTGCTGACTCAGTAACTTAATTGTCTGAAACTTTTTACCCCCTTTAACCAATGCTATACCCACCAGCAATGCAAATACCACCACAGCAAGTACATTTGCCTCAGCGAATGCCTTAAAAGGATTGATCAAGGTATTTTGCACAAAATTGGTTAAAAATGATGTTGGCGTAAGTGTATCTGGCGTTTGATAATTATGCATTGCATCTTGAAACATCAAGATATCAACACCTTGTCCAACTTTAAACAGATGAGCGCACAATAAACCCAGGATCAATGCCAAGGTGGTTGTGGTTACACAACAAGCCAGTGTGATTTTCCAAACACGGTTTAATTGTCCTGTCGCCTCCAGATTAGAAACACCAACGACTATTGAACTAAAAATAAGGGGAACCAGTAACATTTTTAATAAACCAATAAAAATACTACTGGCAAGATTTAAACCATATAGACTCGCACTCACCCACGCACTGTCTGGATCAAGATTTAAGATCCCTCCAAATGCAACCCCTAGAACAGCAGCAATCAATATTTGTGTATTTAAACTCATCGTCATTGACTTTGTTTATCCTTGATTTGACTCACACTATGCCATGAGCAATACACAGAATCGAGTATTATTTTACGCATAAAAAAAGCCGATATTTCGGCTTTTTAGCGATCTCAATCCCTACTACTGTGATTCAATTTCCCTTAAACGAATTAGGCCTTCTTGCGTGGTACTACAAACCAATTCACCGTTTTGCCACATACGACCAAAATTTAAACCTCTTGAACTCACCGTAATCGTCGCCTCCATATCGTATAGCATAAATTCATCTACACGAAATGGCTTATGAAAATACATTGCATGATCAATACTGGCACACTGTAAACTCGGCGAAATATAACTTAAACCGTGAGGGCGTAATGCAGTCGTCATCAAGGTAAAATCAGAATAAAATGCAGCAATCGCCTGATGCAAAGAGGTTTCATCGACAGCAGGAAGAATTTTATCATGCGTACGAATATAATGCGCATATGCAGGTGCCTCAGGTTGAGGCATGAAAGGATTAACAGGCATTACCGGTGTAATTTCAACCAGACGATCACGCATAAAACTTGCACGCACATTTTCCGGAACAAAATCAACCAACTGCTTCTTAAGCTCTGCCTCATTTTTGAGACTTTCTGGTGCAGGATATACTGGCGCTGCAACCTGATAATTTAAGCCATCCTCTTCAGAAGCAAAAGAAATCATCGCTGTAAAAATAACACGACCATGCTGAATGGCACGAACTTGCCGACTGACAAAGCTTTTACCGTCACGTAAGCGATCAACCTCATAAATAATCGGCGTATTAACATCGCCACCATATAAAAAATAGGCATGTAATGAATGTGCTGGCCGATCAGTGGTATACGATGCTGCTCTTAAGGCCTGACCCAGAACTTGTCCACCGAATACACGTTTTCCGACTAAATTTTTACTTTGACCACGAAAGATATTCTCTTCAAGCTGTTCTAAACTAAGTAATTCAACCAATTCCTGAGTTAATTTATTCATAAGAGACCTATCTCAAATCACCATACCATACAACACAAGATCAACCGAAAATCCTGCCATATTGCTGTAATTTTTCCATAAAAAAATTACTTACACTACAATTAAAGCACTGTAATCATAGGTATAAATCACGCTAAAATGATGATTTATACAATTTTCTATTATGTTATTTTAGCAAGACTTGATTATTTTGTTAAAAATAACAGATAGTTTTTGCTTAGTTGTATACAAAATACTATCCTTTTATTTTTTCGTCATCCGTTTATCTCAGTAGGAGTTTCTATGTCCAAGCGTGGTTTTGGTCAAATTTATCGTCAGCTTTCCACTAAGCTGATTGACCTTGTCGTGAGTCCACAAGTTCTTGGTGAAGTTCCTCCACAGCCTGTTACACCCCATGACATAGCATCAGCACCATCACAAAAAATTGTCTGCTATGTATTACAAAATCATTCTCGAAGCAATGCATTAGTGGTCGATAGTGAAACACGACGCTTAAAACTCCCACCGGCTTTAGATCCACTGATTATCGGCACACATCAAGAAAAAGCCTCCATCTTATTTTTACAATATAATACGCAAAACAATTTATCAGCAGCACCCACTTTACCGCCACGTCTACTCAGATTGGTAGAACAGCTCGATCAAGAACATGAACTAGATATTGAATTAATACCAGTGACCATTCTTTGGGGACGTGCACCAGATAAAGAAGATTCTCTACTTAAATTATTATTTACCGATACATGGAGTACACCAGGTACCGTTAAACAACTGCTCAATATTGGCTTACATGGTCGCCAAACCTATCTGGAGTTTCATCCAGCACAGTCTTTACGCCACTTAATCAATGAAGCGAAAAGTACCCATCCCAATATTTCAGCTGCAACATACATTGTCACGCAATTAAATAACTATCTGGACAATCAACGTGAAATTGTCCTTGGTCCTGATTTATCAGATCGTCGCAATGTTATGCATACCCTGATCAAATCACCCGATGTTCAAAGTGCAATTCGCCATGAAAGTATTCGTCGTAAGACCAGTATTGCAGATACTGAAAAGAAAGCCATTGGCTTCTTAAATGAAATTGTTTCTGATTACTCACATTCTACTGTTCGTTTTGCATCACAAGCCTTAACACGCTTATGGACACAGCTCTATGATGGTGTTGAAGTGCATAATTTTAGTACTGTACGTGAGCTGGCCAAAGATTACGAAATTATTTATACCCCATGTCACCGCAGTCATATTGATTATTTACTTTTGTCATATGTGATTTATCAACGAGGACTGATGGTGCCATATATCGCAGCAGGCGATAACTTAAATATGCCATTTGTCGGGCAAATTCTACGTGGTGGCGGTGCATTTTTTATTCGCCGTACCTTCCGCGGTAATGCATTATATACGACTGTATTTAAAGAATACTTATATAGCATCCTCTCCAGAAATACACCACTAGAATACTTTATCGAAGGTGGACGCTCACGTACAGGACGTTTGTTGCCGCCAAAAACAGGAATGCTGGCAATGACCGTACATAGTCATTTACGCGGTCGTGCTAAACCCATTGTATTTATTCCAACCTATATTGGTTACGAACGTCTTATGGAAGGTTCAACCTATGTCGGTGAAATGAATGGCAAACCTAAAGAAGCGGAATCCATTATGGGGATTTTAAAAACCCTAAGAAAAATTGAACGTATTTTTGGTAAGGTACATGTCAATTTTGGTGAACCGGTATATTTAGATGATATGTTGAAAAAACATGATGCCCAAGACATACAGATTGAAAAAAATGATGATCCTATACCGCCCGCTGTTTCTCATGCAGTAAATAGTGCAGCGCATACCATTTTAGAAAATATTAACAGTGCAGCAGTCATTAATCCAGTTTCCCTGTTATCACTGGTTTTACTGGCAACACCTAAACACACCTTAGATGAAGAAATCTGTATTAAACAGTTAGATACCTATCGTAACTTACTGACTAAACTGCCGTATGATAGCCGTACTCAAGTCACACCACTTTCTGGTAAAGAAATTATTGCCTATGGCCTTAAACTCAAACTGATTAAACGTGTACATCATGTTTTGGGTGATATTATTGCGATTGAAGATGGCCAAGCCGTACTGTTAACCTACTTCCGCAATAATATTCTACATGCCTTTATCTTACCGTCTCTAATTGCAGCACTAGTTAAACATAATGCGATCATTCAACGACAAGACTTAGTGAATGTTATTGTAACGCTCTATCCATTTTTAAAAGCTGAATTATTTTTAAAATGGCAAGAAAATGAACTAGCTGCTGATATTGACGCTTATACACAAGCTTTACTTGATGCCAAATTAATCAGCGAGGATACACAGGGACATCTCATCGCTCCTGCACCAAATAGTGAAAATGATAACCAATTATCCGTATTGGCAGCACCCGTTACTCAAAGCTTAGAACGTTATTACATGACGCTGGCCTTAATCACTCAACGTGGCTCTGGCAATATTTCAACACGTCAAGTCGAAGAGCTCAGTCACTTGGTTGGCCAGCGCCTATCCGTGCTCTATGAGTTTAATTCGCCAGAATTTTTTGATAAAGCCTTATTCCAAGGATTTATCAAAGTACTGACCCAACAAGGCTATATTCGTAATAATGAAGACAATGCTATTGTATTTGATGAACAGTTTAAGAATGTAGCGCAATATGCCAATCTGGTCTTAGATGAAGCAACACTACAAATGCTCCAACATATTACCTCATTTACCGATGAAGAATTAAAAGAAGCTTTAGATGCTTTAGCAGAACAGCAAGCTAAAAAACGCTTAAAACGTAAGAAAAAATAATCATCCTCATCTTCATGTCTTGAATCAATCACAGCGAAGCCATACCACTTAAAGTGGTATGGCTTTTTTATCATATGATTTTTGATTAACTGTCAGGCGTTGTTACATCATCAGGATTGAACACCTTGATCCAATAATGCCTGATAAGACTGAAAACAGTCTGGATACTGTAATATAAAGCCACTTTCTAGCATGTGCTGTGCATATATTTTTTTACCTGACTCAACATCAGAAGTTAAATATAATTCAGGTAATGTCAATTGTTGCTGAAACCAAATTATAATCTGATGTAAAGGCAATGGTCGATGATCACTACAAATATACGATGCGAGCGGATTTTTGATATGAATTAAATGTACCAAAAATCGTGCTAGATCATCAATATGAATCCGATTTGACCAATGAATACTCGGATAAGTTAAGGTATTTTCTGCCAGTTTCACCATACGAGTGATACTATTGCCATAAATCCCTGTGGGCCGAACAATAATACATCGTTCAGCAAATGCAGCCCGATAGTGATTTTCCATCGCAATCAAAATCTCAGCTTGTCGATCACTGGCAGCTATTGCAGTATCATCACCAACCACTCCTCCGGCTGCTTCGGCATAAACACGTGTAGATGAAACTACAATGATTCGCTGAACAGGATGTGTTTTTAAAGCACTTATAATGGGTGCCACAGAATCCAAATAGGTATTTTGATAGGCATCTACACCACTTTGTGATGGTGATAATAAAACATAAACAACATCTACAGGTGCAATCGCACTTAAATCTAACTGATGTACATCCTGAATCAGATGATTCGCATATAAATCTATTTTTGCTGTTTGACTTATTGTGGTAATTTGATAACCATCACGGGATAACTGTTTTGCAACACGCTGGGATGTTTTACCATAACCAATAAATAAAATATGCATTTAACATCACACCATAGATCAATAAGTTGAGGGGACATGGCTACAGTCCATCAATTGCAAGGCGTTGGCAACGCTGCTGCAACATTACTGGAAAAACTGAATATTCTCACAACCGATGATTTACTGTTTCATCTACCGCGAGATTATGAAGATCGTAGCACGATCATTGCAATGAACCAATTAATCGTTGGCCGTAGTTATTTGCTTGAAGGTATCGTGACGGGAATTGATTTTCCACCAGGCAAACGCAAATCAATGGCAGTCTCTTTGGCCGATGATGTGGGCAAAGTTACGCTGCGCTTTTATCATGTTTATAAAGGAATCACAGATCGTGCCAAATTAGGTCATCGTTTACGAGTTTTTGGTGAAGTCCGTGTCGGGGCACGTGGCTTAGAACTTTACCATCCTGAACTACAAGTGATCCACGAACATACGCCTTTACCACATACCCAGCTCACCGCAATTTATCCAAGTACAGAAGGATTAACTCAAGCTAAATTACGTGAATATATTCAACAAGCACTACAAGAATTTAGTCATGACCTGCCTGAATTATTACCTACAGCATTGAACAATACTTATGCGCTTAAAGACGCATTACATTATCTTCATCACCCGCCAATCGATGCCAATATGCAATTACTGGCAGAGGGCTCACATCCCGCACAGCAACGTCTTATTTTTGAAGAACTGGTTGCACATCAAACCAGCCTGCTGATGCGACGAGCATATATTCAAGCGATTCAAGCACCAAAATTCAAGCCAAGCCAACACTATGCCCAAACACTTTTGGCCAGCCTCCCTTTCACAATGACTGCTGCCCAGCAACGTGTTTCTCAAGAAATTAGCACAGACCTGCAACGTGATAAACCGATGTTACGTCTAGTTCAAGGTGATGTGGGGGCTGGAAAAACGCTCGTGGCTGCAATTGCAGCCTGTCATGCACTCGAAGAAGGTTGGCAAGTTGCCTTGATGGCACCGACTGAAATTTTGGCAGAACAGCATTATCTTAATTTTAAAAAATGGTTTGAACCTTTAGGCTTAACTGTGATCTGGTTATCAGGCAAACAAAAAGGTAAAGCGCGGCTCACAGCAGAACAACATATTAAAATGGGATCGGCCCAGCTTGTGATTGGTACACATGCACTTTTTCAAGACAGTGTCTCATTTGCCAAACTGGGGCTGGTGATCATTGATGAACAGCATCGTTTTGGTGTCGATCAACGTTTGGCTTTACGTGATAAAGGCGCACACCATACTACACCACATCAATTGGTCATGACTGCAACACCCATTCCTCGTACCTTGGCCATGTCAGCTTATGGTGATTTAGATACATCGATAATCGATGAGCTTCCTCCTGGCAGAACGCCCATTCAAACAGTAACCATTCCTCTTGAGCGACGAGAAGAGGTGTTACAGCGTATTGTAAGTAACTGCACACAAGGCAAACAAGCCTATTGGGTCTGTACTTTAGTGGAACAGTCAGAAACACTGGATGCGCAGGCTGCCGAAGCCACTTTTGCTGAAATCAAAACACGCTTTCCTACACTGAATATCGGCTTAGTACACGGTAAAATGAAGGCCGATGAAAAGCAGACTGTGATGCAACAATTTAAACATAATCAACTGCAACTTTTAATAGCAACAACAGTCATTGAAGTCGGTGTAGATGTACCAAATGCTTCAATTATGGTGATTGAAAATGCAGAACGCCTAGGTCTATCCCAATTACATCAATTACGTGGTCGTGTTGGTCGAGGTGCTACTACCAGCTTTTGTGTATTGTTATATAAGCATCCTTTATCACAAAATGGGCAAGAACGATTACGGATTATGCGTGAAACCAATGACGGCTTTGCCATTGCAGAAAAAGATCTAGAAATTCGTGGTCCGGGAGAAATTCTGGGGACCAAACAAACAGGTGATATGGGTTTTCGTGTGGCCAAGCTGGAACGAGATGATCATCTCTTGCCACAAGCACATCTAGTGGCACAACAGTTACTCCAAACAGATCCAGAGAATGCCACAGCACTATTAAAGCGCTGGCTACCTGAAGCATCACGCTATGTCTATGTTTAAATTCATCGCAGAAATACGGGAATTTTTTAATCCATACTTAGCATGCCAATTATGTGCTATCGGTAGACAACAATATTATGGCCTCTGTCACGACTGCTGGACAGAATTACCCTGGCAACATGAGCTTGTTTACAAACAACAAATGTGTTTTTACAGCGCCTGCCGATATTGCTATCCCATGGATCGTATTATTCAACAATTTAAATATCAGCAGCAACTACAATTTCAAGCATTATTGGCTGGCCTATTACTGCAGCTCCAGCTACCCAAAGTACAAGCACTGGTTGCAATGCCCATTTCGACACAACGCTTAAACACCAGAGGCTATAATCAGGCATTGCTCATCGCAAAAATAATCGCAAAAGTTCGTAATATCCCCATCTGGCAACCGATTATACGCACACATCAACACGCACAAACAGGACTAAATCGCTTTGAGCGCTTAGATAATATTTACCATCAATTTCATATCAAACCCAGATTAGATCGACATTATCATCATATCTTAATTATCGATGATGTAGTCACAACCGGAAATTCGATACTGGCATTAAAGCATAGCCTGACTTTGCTGGGTTGCACACAGATTTATGCATGTTGTATAGCACATACGCCATCTTAGTCGACCGTGATTCGCTCAGTCATCAACTGATTTTGTAGCCAAGGAATAACCACTTCTGTTGTTAATGGTGCCAAAGGCAAAACATCTCGATGATCGAGATCAATCCAAGCCATCTGCTCAATTTCTGCAGCAATCTGTATAGGCTGTGTAATACTGACCAGATAAAGATAGGCCACCAATTGATGATCTATTTCATTTGCCGTTGCCGTTTCAAAACGTCCAACAAAGTGCTGAATTTGTGCAGAACAGCCTATTTCTTCTTGAATTTCACGTAATAATGCCTGCTCTGGTGGCTCATTTGATTCTAACTTTCCCCCAACCTGCATAAAGCAGGTGGTATTTTTCTTACGTACGACCAAAAGCTGATGTTGATCATTTAAAATAATCGCTGCTGCAACCGTAATGATCTTCATGACAACTTAACCTGTTGCTGTAACTCGGCCACTCCCCATTTAGGTTCTGGTGCAACAAAGTCACCAAACTGCGTTAAAACCTCCTCAATAGAGGCTGCACTAATCAAATGATCAATAAATCGCTGGTGAGTAAACCCCTGATGCGCAGTTAACTGTAGGAATTTAAGTAAATCATCATAAAAACCATTTACGTTTAAAAATGCACACGGTTTTAGATGTACACCTAATTGTGCCCAAGTCCATTGTTCAAAAATTTCTTCCAATGTACCTGAGCCACCAGGAAGTGCAATAAAAGCATTGGCGAGTTCAGACATTTTCATTTTGCGTTCTTGCATATTCTGAACCACATATAACGTTGTTAAATCAGGATGGGCCAACTCTTTATGGACCAAGATTTCAGGAATCACACCAATCACCGTACCACCTGCTGCTAATGCACTATCCGCAACAACTCCCATCAATCCTGAACGGCCACCGCCATACACCAAGGTTTTGCCCTGTTGTGCAATCGTTCTACCGACTTTTTCTGCAGTTTCTAAAAAAATGGGGTCTGCTCCGAATGCTGAACCACAATATACCGCAATAGAATCTGTCATTTTTTCACCATGTCATGCAAATGTTATTCAATAAATGTAAACTTTAACGAGATTTAAAAAAATATAGCAAGATTAGCAGTGCTTTTCGCCACATCCTTGTCTAAAATGCACACATATGATTCACCTATACTGCGCAAAGGAGAAAAAGACGAATGCTCGAAGCCTTTTACGCCACAGAGCGCGGTAGCCTAGAAGATGCCACGATTAATGGCGGATTTGACCTACAGCAAGATTTGGTGTGGATTGATTTGATTGCACCTTCACAAGAAGAACAACAATGGGTTTTAGATGCATACAACCAAAATCTTCCAACCCTAAAATCTTTAGAAGATATTTCCTCATCAGCACGCTTTTACCGCGATGATGATAGTGTTCTGCATATCAGTACTTATTTTTTAACCAAGATTAAAAATTATCAATCTGATGAAGAGCTAGAAGATAATTCAAGTATCTTAGCCAGTGTACAGACTGTTGCCTTTATTCTCCATAAAAATCGACTATTCACCATGCGTGGTGAAAAGTTGGTTTCATTTAGAGCTTTTCGAGCCAGAGCACGCCGTAATGACTACGATATTGATTATAAAGAACCGACGTGGATTCTTTTGGGCTTATTGGAAGCAAAACTAGATGAATTGGCGGATATTTTAGAAGACATTCATCGAGATCTCGAAAAATATTCAACAGAAGTATTGAATAGTCGACATCGGGAGCAAATTCTAGATCTTGATGACATGATTACCCGCTTAGCTCAACTCGAAGATATTTTAGGTAAAGCACAACTATGTTTAATTGATTTACGTCGTGTACTGACCTTTTTATCTCGCCCTCGTGCTCTAGGTAGTCATATTTATGATGCGGATATTCGAGAGTTAAGCGAAGATGTACGCTCATTGGTTGAGCATGATGCCTTTTTATTTCAAAAAGTGCGCTTTTTACTGGATACCACATCAGGATTTATCAATACCGAGCAGAATGATACTATTCGTCGCTTCTCAATTTTACCGAGCATGTTGGCGCCACCGATGTTGATTGCCAGTATCTATGGCATGAACACAGATGTTTTACCTTTTGCACATGGTACAACCAGTTTTGTCATTGTCTGTACCATTCTGATTGTCTTTTTTATTGGTCCAATGATTTACTTCCGCTGGAAAAAGTGGATTTAATCCTCCTGGCTGTATCTATAAACATCACAGTCTGTCCAATCCTTATATATTGGACAGACTGTGGCGCCAATTATACCAATCAAGCATCAATCTGGTATTAACTGTAAATCATGCTCAAGATGAGAGGCTTGAATAATTTTCATCATTCTTACAGGCACAGACTTAAAGATCAGACCTTTAGCATCTGGAGTTTGGCGCAATAAACGAATAAATACCGCTAAAGCCAAGGTACTGCCCTGTTCCAATTTTGCTAAGTTCACGACAACTGGAAATTGATTTTGCTGATGAATCAACCTCAATCCCTGTTGGTAATACGACTCAGCATTGTCATAGTCAATTTTGCCAGACACTTGCAATTCTTGATCAATAAAGTCAATCACAACCTATTCCTAGCCTATTATTTTTTGTTTACAACATCTGCATCTGGCTTAAAGGTTGCAATTGCTTTATCAATATTACCGCCATTGCGTTTAACATTGGCTGCAAATTGATTACGGAACTGTAAGCCTAAATCAATACCTGATACATTGATATTACGAACCTTCCACTGATTGCCTTTATCAACTAACTGAAATGCAACCGGAATCTTTTCACCATCATTCATAAAATCCAGACTAACGACAGGATTTTTACTGCCTGTGTCTTTATATGGACGCATGGTATAGGTCTGATTGGTGAATTTAGCAAAAGCGCTAGCATAGTTTTGAATTAAATTTTCACGTAAATTCTTTTCAAACTGCGCACGCTGTGCAGCATCACTATATTGATTATTGGCATACGTCCCCATCACAATACGGGTAAATGCTTGAGCATCAATATACGGGTCTAAATTGGTACGAACGATACTGCGTGCCTCTGCAGGATTGCTTTTTAACTTCTGTTTATTTTTTTGTAGATTAGCAATCAAATTATCGGCAATACGTTTAATAAATACATCCGGCTTTTCTTGAGGTGCGGCAAAAGTCGTACCGACCAGCATTGCAGACAACACACTTGCTGTAAGAGTCTGTTTTAATAACGTTTTCAAGTTAACTACCTCAATAAATTATTCAACAAAGGATGCTTCGGCATGCGTATTTTCAGCAGCAGAATCAGCATCTGTTTTTTCTGAAGATTTAGAACCTCCAGTCACAAACTTGGTGACCAAATCTTCAATTTCCATTGTACTTTGAGTATTGGTAATTTGATCACCACGTTTTAAGTAATTCAAACCGCCGCCTGGTACAATTTTTAAATATTTTTCACCCAATAAACCATTGGTTGCCACCATAATGTAAGCATCATCATCAATATTAGTGATGGATTTCATATTATCAATCAGTTGTTTTTCCATTACTTTTTGTTGCGCAGGAGTGGCTGATTGATATTCACTGCTATATTTTAACTCTTCTAATGCATTCTTTTGTACGATTTTCAACTGCTCGGCATTAAAAGTCGTTAAATCACCATCTAAAACAATATGCACAGTTGCCAATCGTGTCACAGGATCAAGTTGAACACGATCGACCTGCCCCACGGTAACACCACTTAACGTCACCTTAGAACGTGGCTTAATACCATTCACATTATCGAATGTTGCCGTCATTGGATAAGCATCTGCAATATTATTACCGACCAAACCACTAACGCGCATCGCCAAGAAGAAAATTGCAATACCAAATAAGATCACAAAAATACCTACGGCCAATTCACTTGCACGTGATTTCATTAAACACCTCCAAACATGACCGCAGTCAACACAAAATCAAAGCCTAAAACACACAATGAAGAATACACCACTGTACGGGTTGTGGATGTTGCAATTCCCTCAGATGTAGGAACACAGGCATATCCTTGATATACCGCGATCCACGTACAAATAATGGCAAAAACAAAACTTTTAATCAGCGTTCCGTTAAAAACATCTTGATAGAATTGCACACTATTTTCCATGCCACTCCAATAAGAGCCTTCATCAAGTCCAAGAAAATCCACCCCCACCAATTTCCCCCCCATGATCCCGACTGCTGCAAAAATAACAGAGAGCATCGGCAAACTCACGATACCAGCCCATAAACGCGGCGAAATCACACGTTTTAAAGGATCCACACCGATCATTTCCATACTTGCCAATTGTTCAGTGGCTTTCATCAGACCGATTTCGGCCGTTAAAGCAGAACCTGCACGGCCAGCAAATAACAAAGCTGCTACAACAGGTGCCAATTCACGTAATAAGGTTAATGCAACAGCGGTACCTAACATTGCTTCACTGCCAAAGGTTACTAAAATGTTATACATTTGTAGCCCCAGCACAGCACCAATAAATAATCCAGATACCACAATAATCAGCAAAGACATCACACCGACACGATACATTTGGTAAATGAATAATTTCACACCCAACCATGTAGGGAGTGAAAAAATAATTTGTAATAACATGAGAGTGGCAACACCAATCCCACGAACACGTTCAATAACGCGTCTACCAATAAAGGCTATAGCATTCATGAACGAACCTCATGACTTAAATAGGCTTGATGACTAAATTGAAATCCCACAGGTCCTTGTTCTGAGCCCACCAAAAATTGTTGTACAAACGGGCTGGCATGCTGTTTTAATTCTTCAGGCGTACCTTCTCCCTGAATTTTTCCTTCTGCAACCACATAAATATAATCGGCAATCGAAAGCGTTTCACCGACATCATGCGAAACAATAATCGTTGTTAAATCTAAAGCTTCACGCAATGAACGAATCAGTCGAGTCAAAACCCCTTTAACAATTGGATCTTGGCCTGCAAAAGGTTCATCATACATAATCAGCTCAGGATCCAGTGCGATGGCTCTGGCAAGTGCTACGCGCCTATTCATTCCACCAGACAACTCAGAAGGCATAAGCTGCTCAGTACCACGTAATCCTACAGCTTCTAATTTCAATCCAACAATTTCTGCAATCAAATGTTCTGGTAAGTGCGTATGTGCACGTAATGGAAAAGCCACATTTTCATATACAGACATATCGGTAAATAACGCGCCACTTTGAAATAACATCCCCATACGTGCACGTGTCGCAAAGAGCTCAGGACGTGGCATTGTGGAAATATTTTTCCCATCCAGCAAAATTTCACCGTGATCCGGAGTAAGTTGCCCACCAATTAATCGTAATAAAGTGGTTTTACCCGTACCTGATGGCCCCATAATCGCTGTAATTTGACCACGACGAATTTTTAAACTGATATTGTCATAAATGACACGTTCTCCTCGCTTAAAACTAAGCTGATTAACTTCAATCAGAGACTGAACCTGCTGAGAAACTTGATTATTCATAACTGAGGATATTCCTGATATTTTCAGCACTCGTAATGCAAAAGAGGATCAGCGTAGCTGACCACAGCATCTAACACACCTGATGTGTATGGCATGATTTAAGTTTATATTTTTCATAAAATTCAAATATGTATTATAAAAGATATTGACTGAAACATGTTATGCCTAATTCCATCATCATCTTAAATTTAATGTGAATAAAATCCACTCACCATTTAAAAACAGCACACGTTAATGGCCTAAACAATGCATCATGCCTGATGATGATTTTATTACCATAACACGCAATACGGATAGCTTGATCCGTATCAAATATTATTTTTATCATATTAGAATCATCTGATCGACATTCAAGTAGACGATCTATACTGCTAAACAACATTACAGGACATTAAAAATAATAGGCTTAAAATAAAAAACCGGTGCAATTAAATTATGCACCGGTTTTAATCATCATACGAGCAAACGTATTAGTCGTTAAATTTACGACGACGATCTGCAAAATCGCGTTTAGGACGATCATCAAAATCACGCTTAGGACGATCAGCAAAATCACGTTTAGGGCGATCACCAAAATCACGTTTAGGGCGATCAGCAAAATCACGCTTAGGACGATCAGCAAAATCACGTTTAGGGCGATCACCAAATCCTTCACGACGAGGCTTGTAATCTACTCGATTTCCACGATTGTCATCATTGGCATCAAAACGTGGCTTATCATTAAAACCACCTTCACGACGTGGACGATCACCACTAAACTCGCGACGCGGACGGTCTTCACCAGCAAATGCAGGACGCTCACCACGTGGTTTATCATCAAAACTACGACGTGGACGATCACCATTAAATTCGCGACGTGGACGATCTTCAAAACCGCCTTCACGACGTGGGCGATCACCATTAAACTCGCGACGTGGACGGTCTTCAAAACCGCCCTCACGACGTGGACGATCACTGTTAAATTCACGACGTGGACGATCTTCGCCAAATGCAGGACGTTCACCACGTGGTTTATCATCAAAACTACGACGTGGACGATCATCACGACCACCTTCACGACGTTTAAAGTTACCTTCACCCTCAAAACGACGGCCGCCACCAAAACCACCACGACCACCACCATCACGACGACGACCACGACCACCATCACGACTACCACGTGCTGGAGGTGGAGATGGCTCAAGACCTTCGATTTCAGAGACTTCTAGACGTGCATCCAAATAATCTTCTAAAGCACGAATTTTACCGCGTTCACGATAAGTTGCTAAAGTAATGGCTTTACCTGTACGGCCCGCACGACCAGTACGACCAATACGATGCACATAGTCTTCATTCTTCATCGGAAGACCAAAGTTAATCACATGCGAAATCGTTGGTACATCTAAACCACGTGCAGCCACATCCGTTGCAACCAAAATCTTTGCACGGCCTTCACGAATACTGCGTAAACGGCGGTTACGAACAGTTTGTGGCATAGCACCATGTAAAGCAACAACAGATAAACCAGCTTCTGCAAGCTCTTCAGCCAGCATATCTGTATCTTCTTGTGTTGATGCGAACACAACAGCTTGATCAAGATCTTCAGCAGCTAACCAATGAGTTAACAGTTTTTTCTTGTGTTCAAAACCATCTGTCCAATGCAATGTTTGTGTAATATCCGTATTGGTTGAATGACCTGTTTCAATTGCAATACGCTCTGGATCATTCATCATGCGTTCAGCAAGTGTAATAATACGTGGTGCAAATGTTGCAGAGAACATTAAAGTTTGTTCGCGGTTTTCAGCCAAATCACTAATTGCTTCAAGATCTTCAGAAAAACCTAGATCCAGCATACGGTCCGCTTCATCTACGATTAATGCACTGACTTTATCCAATCGAATTTGACGACGATTAACTAAATCCAATAAACGTCCTGGTGTTGCAACAACGACTGAAGCACCTTTAAGTTGTTGAATTTGTTTACCAAATGGCATGCCGCCCATAATCGCAGCAACACGCACCCCTTTCATTTGGCGCACAAAAGCAATCGCATCTTGGCATACTTGTTGTGCCAATTCACGGGTTGGTGAAATAACTAAAATTGTTGGCTGAGTCACAGCTTTCATACGTTCTTTAAATGGAACAAATGAATCTTGAGAAGCTAAGGCATTTAATGTTGGGAGTAAAAAAGCAGCAGTTTTACCCGAACCAGTTTGGCTAGAGACAAGAAGGTCTTTACCTTCTAATGCTGCAGGAATCGCTAATTCTTGAACAGGTGTTGGCGTAGTAAATCCTAAGCCTTGTAATGCCAATTGAAGTGATTCATGTAAAGGAAAGTCAGCAAAAGTTTTGCTCATAGAGTGTTTCACCCTAATCTGGGTGCTCCATTAAATATATAGTCTGATGGACATCGGCAAAAAGCGGCACAGCAATAAATCGCTGAAAATATAAGATCAGCGGCGATCCGAGTAACGACGATGCGTATAACGCACACATGATTACAGCTTAACCTGAAGGAATCGCTTTAGCGATTGGGGCGCGAAATATCGTCCTCTATGGACCGCACGCGCATACACAATGATAAGAAGATAATGTTCAGGTAACGAACAGAAATTTAAGTGCGTTGGCGGATTATAGCAGAGTTTTTAAAATTGTCATCTGTTTTATGTATGCTTTTAATATTTAAATCTAGGCACCTCCTTTTGCCAGACTTTTTAATCTATTTCAATCACGCATAATCATACGATAAACTAAAATTCAACGATTAATCCCAAGACACCATTAATAATCATATCGACTGCAATACTTCCGACGAGCAAAGCAGCAACACGACCGACAATATCGACATAACGTTCAATATATGCTGCATGTTTTACTTTCAGGTGATCATGGGCATATTTCATTAAAATTAATAAACTACAACTGAGTAATAATGTTACACCAATCACTAAAATAGAACCGAATAGTGAAAGTTTAGCACCTGTGATTACAGAGGCGCTCACGGTACCCGGCCCAACCATGAAAGGCATAGCAATCATACTTGCTGCATTGCCACCTCGAATATCGCCAATGGTATCAGCACCCTCAAACACAAAGCGATAACCAATCACTAAAAAGATAATTCCACCAAAGATTTGAAAAGCTTCGAAGCGAACCTGTAAATATTCTGAAAAAATAGCTTCGCCGCCCCATGCAAACAAAATAAAAATTACATAAGCAATCAACGCCCCCTGAATCAATGCCTTATTAAATACACTGGCTGATAGATTACGAATTAATCCGAGCATATAAATACTCATCATAAAAGGGTTAAGAAGAGAAAATAACAGCGCAAAAGAATGAATATAATCGGTCAAAATGCATCACCTTTTAAAAGCAGAGAAAAAATAAACAGGGATTTAATTTTTATATGGATCTTTTTTAAGATCACAAAGAATACAACATGCAATCACTAAAAAGTAAAACTATCTAAAGCATAGATAGGGTAAGCGTATGGTTTTATAAATCAAGCAAATTTCATATTATGATTCAAATGTTATAAGCCAAATGAAATGCGGTTTATCTCAAGGCATAATCGTATAGTGTCCATGTCTGTACACTCATCACTAATATCTATAACAATCTCAGTGAGCAAACAAGTTATTAACGCCAATTAAGGTGTTATTTTGTAATAAAAATGCCAGTTAATCACTGATTAACTGGCATTCGAACAAACATGTTGTATTATTTTGCAGCATCACCCCAAGCTGGAACGACAGCCTGCATTAACGGTTTTAACATTTTCATAGAACATGCCAAAACTTGTCCATTTTCCATTGAATCGCTACCACCACGTGCATCAACCACAGTACCGCCCGCTTCTTTTACAATCAATTCACCTGCAGCAATATCCCAAGGCTTTAAGCCCAGTTCAAAATAACCATCAAAACGACCAGCTGCAACATAAGCCAAATCCAAAGCGGCTGAACCAGAACGACGATATTGTGCGCCAGCTTCAGTCACATTCAGTAATGATTCAAAATGATTTTTAGCATAAGAAATCACTTCACCATTACGTTTAGCACGGTATGCATGACCTACAGATAAAAAAGTATTGTCGAGGCTATCTTTGACGTTAACGCGAATACGACGTTGATTCAACATCGCGCCACGACCGCGACTTGCTGAAAACAATTCATCTTTTACAGGATCATAAATAACCCCATGTTGAGTCACGCCTTTGTATTGTACTGCAATTGAAATACAAAAATGCGGAAAACCGTGGATAAAGTTTAAAGTTCCATCAAGAGGATCAATCACCCAGCACCATTCTGCATCATGACCTTTACCTTCTTGCAAACCAAACTCTTCACCCATAAAACTATGATTTTTATAACTTTTACGTAATGTATCGATGGTTAATTGTTCCAAATAACGATCAACACGCGTTACTGGTCCATCAATTCCTTTTTCTTCGACTTGTAGATCAAGTTTATGACGATTTTGATGTGCTTTTAAAAGCTCTTGACCAACTGTTTGAGCCGCACGCGCAGCCATCACCACCATAGGTTCCATTGAACACCCACTACAAATTTAGAAGATACTGATAAAGAATAATGCATAAAAGCATCAATATTTTAACAAATATTGATGCTTTTAGGAAATTTTTGTTGTTAAATTTTAAATATCATAAAGATACTGAATTTAAAAGCTTTTTCCACGCCTTATGCAGAGAAGCTTCAATTCCTTTTGCATCAAGACCAGCATCATGCAACATTTCTTCATGACTTGCCTGATGCATAAACTGATCAGACAAAGCCAAATTAAGTATCGGCTTAACAATTTGAGCTTTGGCTAAATATTCATTGACTGCACTACCAGCCCCACCCATCAAAGCATGTTCTTCAACAGTCACGAATAACATTGTGTGTTCAGCCAGCATATCAATAAGCTGCTCATCCAAAGGCTTTACATAGCGCATATTCACCACATGCACAGCAATCTCGTGCTGAGCTGCAAATAATTTGGCTGCTTCTAATGCAGGCATAACACGACTGCCAAATGCCAATACTGAAATATATTCATCATATTGCGAATTAAATGTTTCAATAATTTCAGCCTTACCAATCTCCATTTCAGTCATATGTTGCTGAATATCAACACCCACACCCACACCACGCGGATAACGTACTGCCGTAGGACCTGGATATAGATAGGCGGTATGTAGCATTTGACGGCACTCATTTTCATCTTTAGGTGCCATAATAATCATATTGGGAATGGTACGCATATAGGCATAATCATAAGCACCTGCATGTGTAGGACCATCTTCACCAACCAAACCCGCTCGATCGATGGCAAAGGTTACATCCAAATTCTGTAATGCAACATCATGAATAAGTTGATCATAACCTCGTTGTAAAAAGGTTGAGTAAATCGCCACCACCGGTTTAGCACCTTCGCAAGCCATTCCTGCTGCTAAAGTTACCGCATGTTGTTCAGCAATCGCGACATCAAAAAAACGTTCTGGATATTGCTGAGCAAATTTTACCATGCCTGAACCTTCACACATGGCAGGTGTAATGGCCAATAAGCGTGGATCTAATTTTGCCTCATCACACAACCATTGCCCAAAAACATCAGAATATTTTGCAATATGCTGTGTGGATGGTTTTGCTGTTAATTTGGTAATAGCATGATATTTAATCTGATTACTTTCGGCGGGTGCAAATCCTTTGCCTTTTACCGTATAAATATGCACCAATCGAGGCCCTTGGCGTTTCTTGAGTGCATCAAAAACTTGGCTAAGCTGCTCAACATCATGTCCATCAAATGGACCAAAATAATCAAATCCAATGGCTTTAAATAAATTATCAGCTGCATTGGTTGCCGCTTGATGTAAGCGAGAATTATAATTCCACTCTGGATGAGGCTGAACATAAGCTTCACCTGTAGCAGAGATATTTACGGATTCTCCACGCTGCCAAATCGCAGCTAAATGCTTGGCAAAGCCGCCCGTACTACATGAAATCGACATATCATTATCATTTAGTACCACGATCATATTTGCCTGATGTGCAACTGCATCATTCATGGCTTCAAATGCCATACCTGCTGTCATTGCGCCATCTCCAATAATGGCAACAACTTCACAAGGATCACGTTGATATGCACGTGCTAGGGCCATACCAAGACCCGCAGAAATTGCGGTAGAAGAATGCCCGACACCAAAGGTGTCAAATTCAGATTCGTCACGTGCAGGAAAAGCAGCCAAACCATTTTTGGCACGAATAGTGACCAGTTGCTCACGACGTCCAGTTAAGGCTTTATGCGGATAAGCTTGATGCCCTACATCCCAAATCAAACGATCTTTAGGCGTATTAAAACAATAGTGTAATGCAACGGTAAGTTCAATCACACCCAAGTTTGCAGCAAAATGTCCGCCACTTTTTCCAGCCGCATATAAGATAAATTGACGCAACTCATCTGCCAATTGTTCTAATTGATTACGCTCGAGCAAACGTAACTGTTCTGGATAGTCAATTTTATCCAGCAGTGGTGTTTCAGGGCGAAGAGTTGGTATTTCTGTATACAACATAATATGGCAAAGCCTTCTAAAGCCTGGCAAATCATTAGCTAGGTCAAATGGATACACGATCATACAGTCGGATTGAATTACCTTCAATCAGCCAATTTTCTACCGATTCTTTTTTAATCAACAATTAAAAAATAACGTGTTTATTGCTAGCGCTAATTATCTAGAATAACCTCACTATTTATCAACTATTATTATGTGCTTTATACAAAAAAGAAAATCTATTACGCAAATTATGCATTAGGATTCTATGAATATCCAAGCATTACGCTATACTAAATGACTTTAAACATGACGAACAGGTTGTGCTGTGCCTATAAAATTTGCTGCTACGTCTAAGTTACCGACTGCTTTTGGTGAGTTTCAAATTACGGTTTTTCAAGATCCTGAAACAGGTGAAGAGCATGTTGCCCTTTCCCAAGGTTTAGATGTTCCTTCCGATGAACCTGTTCTTACACGGATTCATTCCGAATGTTTAACGGGAGATGCCTTTGCATCCCTAAAATGTGATTGTGGTCCACAATTACAAGCAATGCTCAAACTGATCAATGAGGCTGGTCGAGGTGTGATCTTATACCTTCGTCAAGAAGGTCGTGGTATTGGTTTAACCAATAAAATTCGTGCGTATGCTCTGCAAGATCAAGGTCATGATACGGTCGATGCAAACTTGCTGTTAAATCTACCCGCAGATGCACGCAGTTATGATATGTGTAATATCATGCTCGATCACCTAAACATTAAGTCAATTAAACTTGTTACAAATAACCCATTAAAAATTAAAGCATTAGAACAACAAGGTATTCAGGTCGTTGAACGTGTACCTCTGACTGTCGGTTTAAATCCGTATAACGAAACCTACCTAAAAACCAAACATGACCGTATGTCCCATATGTATCAAAAAGATGATTTTTAGCAGATATATTTGCTTAAACGATCAGTTGAATCACATAGCCCAAGCGTGAGCTATGTGAGACTACAATCAAATTCATCCTTTAAATCGTCATCGAAAAAATAGGTGTATTAGGCACTTTCCGATTAAGTCTTAAATCAAAAGCCATACATACATTACGAATAAAAGGTTTGCCTTTTTCTAAAATAGTGACACGATCTTGATCGATTGTAATTAAACCATCTTGCTGCATTTCCTCAAGTTGCTTTAACACCTGTGTTATTTCGGGAAATTGTAATGCAGGATCATCCCAAGATGTTGTAAAACGGCACATTAAGTTCAAAATATGCTGTCTAATTTTTAAATCTTCAGCATTGAGTACATGACCTTTAAATACAGGAATTTGATTGGCTGCTAAACGGGCATAATAGTTTTCTAAACTTTTTTCATTTTGAGCAAAACTATACCAACTATCACTAATTGCAGACACACCTAAACCAATCATGACCTGTGTTTTAGAAGCGGTATAGCCCATAAAGTTACGGTGCAAATGGCCCTGCTGAAAGGATTGGTACATTGCATCTGTTGCTAAAGCAAAATGATCCATGCCAATTTCATGATACCCATATTGCAACAAATGTTTTTTGCCTTCTTCATAGCACTGACGTTTTAATTCATCTTTAGGCACATCTTGATCTTTAAAACCACGCTGCCCATTACCTTTAATCCATGGCACATGCGCATAACTATATAATGCGATACGATCAGGCATTAAACGCTGTGTTTGTTGAATGGTAAATAAAACATCTTCTAAATTTTGAAAAGGCAAACCAAAAACTAAATCATGCGAGATAGACGAATAGCCGATTGCTCTTGCCCATTCGGTGACTTGTTTGACATTGGCATAAGGTTGAATACGATGAATTGCTGTTTGTACTTTTTCATTATAGTCCTGTACACCATAACTGACACGTCTAAAACCTAAATCGTATAATGCTTGTAAATGTGCTTGTGTGGTATTGTTGGGATGTCCTTCAAAACTAAACTCGTACTCTTCTGCACGCTCTGCTAAGGCAAATATTCCGTCAATTAATTGCGTTAAATGTTGCGCTGAAAAAAAGGTGGGGGTACCACCACCTAAATGAATCTCTTTAATGATGGGTTTATTTTCAAGTAACTCACAATAAAGTTGCCATTCTTTTAATACAGCTTGGATATAGGGTGCTTCCATTTCATGGCGTTTAGTCACACGTTTATGACAACCACAAAAAGTACATAAACTTTCACAAAAAGGTAAATGAATATAAAGACTAATCCCTTCTATAGCATTGGAGCGATCAAAGGAAGCTTTTAAGGTTTTTTGCCATAATGCTAAAGAAAATGAATCTTCATTCCAATACGGAACGGTAGGATAACTGGTATATCGTGGGCCAGGAACATTATATTTTTGTACCAATGAAGTGTGCATATTTCACTCAAAAATAAATAATTGAATCACTCTAAAATGTGAATTCTGTTTGTTATCTGTCCCTATTTTGAAGTGCCAACCAACTGATTGCAATGTATAATCAAAAATCCACTACAAATCTTTTGATCTCAGATCAAGATATATTGGCTGGCCCCACAATCGCCGATTTCTTTAAAACAGGAGCGAAGAGCTTCGTAATGATTACATGGTTAAATTTCAATCAATTTACGCAACATTATTTTGCATCAGCTAAAGATCATACGTGCACTTCAACCATGTTTTCCCCAGCATTGCTTTAATAATAATAAAAAATACAATTAAAATTCATGTCATTTTATGTTTTGATGTCAGCAATTTTATTTTTTGAGAGTCATGATGAAGAATCCTACTTCAAATGATATTCAACGTGTTCGTGAATTTCTATTCGATTTACAAGCTCGAATTTGCTCAAGCTTAGAACAACAAGAACAACAAGGAGGTGGTTCAGCTCAATTCGAGATTGATGACTGGCAACGTGGTGAAGGTGGAGGCGGCCGTTCACGTGTGTTACAAAATGGCGCTGTGATTGAAAAAGGCGGTGTGATGTTCTCTCATATTCATATTTCAACACTACCCGTTTCAGCCACCGAGCGACACCCCAATATTGCAGGAGCACCCGCTCAAGCAATGGGTGTTTCACTGGTTATCCATCCCAAAAATCCACATGTGCCAACATCACATGCCAACATTCGCTTATTTGTTGCAGAACCTGAAGGACAAGCACCGATTTGGTGGTTTGGCGGTGGTTTTGATCTCACACCATTTTATCCCAATCATGATGATATTTTATCATGGCATCAAACTGCTTATGATCTATGTGCTCCGTTTGGAGCGCATGTTTATCCTGAACATAAACAATGGTGTGATGATTATTTTTATCTTAAACATCGTGATGAACAACGTGGTGTTGGTGGTTTATTTTTTGATGATCTGAATCAATGGGACTTTGAAACCTGTTTTCAATATATACAAGCTGTAGGTGAAGGCTATTTAGCGGCTATTTTGCCTATTTTTCAACGCAACCAAAACAAACCCTATACTGAAGCGCAACGTAATTTTCAACTCTATCGCCGAGGACGTTATGTTGAATATAATTTAGTGTATGATCGCGGTACCCTGTTTGGATTGCAAACCGGAGGACGTATTGAATCTATTTTGGTCAGTATGCCACCTTTAGCAGCATGGTCTTATCGACCTGAATGGGATCAAGATTCTGCCGAACAACAACTCACTCAATATTATTTAAAACCACATGATTGGTTAACGGAGTTAAATCAGCACTAAGCCTTCCCCCCTCACTTCAGCTCGAAGTGAGGCATAAATTGTTATATACCCCCTATCTGACTGTATCGTAGATGGCATCGCCAGCCTAACCACACCATAGACTGCAAACGTTATAATTTTTATAAATTAATCAAATGTATAAAAAATAATATCTTAAGCGTCACATTGCATTTACTTACATATTTCATTAAAAACCCGATGAATATGATTGGATATCTATCCCATTCTTTATACACTACAGACAGCAAATATATGCTTTATCGCTTGGATACCGTTTCACATTATTATGAATATCAATATAAGCCGACGATTTATTTTATTCTGGTCACTTTTCATGAGTATGATTGTTTCTTTTTTACTGACCCTGCTACTGGAAATTCGCTTTGTTGATGAAATTACCATTACCTATGGTGTACTAACAGGTATCGTATTATTATTAATGAGTAGCTTTTTATTGCTAGAAACCATTCTTGACATCTGTAATCCTTAAATACAACGTCATTTAAAGCCCTCGACGCTCTTTAGCAATGTTCTAATTTGGCGTATATTTAAGCCAATTTTCAGCACATGGACATTGCATCATGACAAAACAGTTTGCTGTTATTGGCAATCCGATTGAACAGTCACGTTCTCCCGAGCTACATCATGCGTTCGCAAAAAAAACAGCAATTGATCTGCATTATGCGAAATTCCTTGCACCCCTTGATGGTTTTGATGAGCAAGTCAACAAGTTTTTTCAGCAAGGTGGCAGTGGTATGAATGTCACTGTACCCTTTAAAGAACAAGCCTTTGCACTATGTGATGTATTAAGTCCTCGCGCAAAAATAGCCAAAGCAGTCAATACACTATGGATGCAAGATGGCCAGCTTTACGGCGATAATACGGATGGACAAGGTTTAGTGGATGCCATATCGGCATTAAATTGGAATTTAGCGCAAGCCACGATTTTAATTTTAGGTGCTGGTGGCGCTACACGTGGCGTTATTTATCCATTAGCACATGCAGGCGTCAAAAAAATTACCATTGCGAATAGAACTTTAGCGCGTGCTGAACAATTAATTCAAGACTTACAGCATGCCGTACCTCATACCATGTTAAGCGCGATGCCCCTACATGATTTAAATGGACAATTTGATATTGTCATTAATGCCACCTCAACCAGTTTATCTGGAGATGATCTAATTTTACCTGATGCACTACAGTTTAAATATGCCTATGAAATGGCATATGGTAAAGCATCAAGTTTTTTAGATCAGGCACAGGCACGTGCTGTACCTTATAGTGATGGCTATGGAATGCTAGTTGGTCAAGCTATTGAATCATTTAACATTTGGCACAATATACGCCCCAAATTAACCGATTTTCTTGAGCATTAAAACAACATGCTATCCTCTAAATTGAGCTGAGTGAACCCAGTTACCCGATTGAAACAATCGGGTAAAGCAATCATCAGCTATTTTTTCCAATACTGCTGAACGTTCATATAGGCTTGTGCATAAATATCTTTATCTACTAAATCATCATATTCTGGCTGAAATCCTTGTACTGATTGTAAAGTGAGTTGACCTTTTAAATCATCACTAAATGCTTGAGCCAAAATTTTGGCAACCTGAGTTAATTGCTGTTGCTGTTCTATAGAGAGCTCATACTCATCTGTAAATAGTTGTGTATATTGTGCAGCAAATGCAGCTTGTGCCGTTTTATAATGTTGTATATTACGTTGTATGTCTTGCTTTTTTTGTGTTTGCGCAATGACGTCATCAACAACTTCTGCAGCCATTAAACCGACTGAATCAAATGCTTCATCATCGATTAAACCATGTTGTATCGCAAGTTTTTCTAAGCGCTGAGCTTGTATACCTTTAGGTTGTGGTAAATCAGGATTAAAGTGATATGCAGAAAGTTCAGCTATTTCACGAATGGTTTTAGCTGAAAAATAATTTAATTCAGTAGGACGGCGCACTGCATATAACATGCTATAAACAACTTGATACGTTTTAAGATAAGAACCGGTTTTCTGATAGGTTTGCAAGGCAATTTTATTTAATTGCGCATCATAAGCCTCTTGTTGCTGTACATCTAAACCAATTTGGCCCAAATCTTTTACCACAGGCTGCAATAATTTCTCTAAAATTGAACCTTTAGTCACTTCTTCAACTGATTTGGCTTGTTGTAAAGCTTTTTGATCTACACCACTTGCATGACCATATGCAGAAAATTGCGTTTGGCTTAACACACGAATATTGCCATATGGAGATTGTGAATTACTAAACTCATAAGTGGCATCAACTAAACGTCCCTTTTGATCCAAACCAACATCCATCTGTAACTTAAATGGCTGTTGTATATGTGTTTTTAATGCTTGTGCAATCTCAACCTGATGGTCCTGCCAAATTTTCTTAAATGCATTAACGTCTTTTAACTCAGCTGTTTGATACGCTTTAAAAACAGGCTCTAAGTCTTTAAAAGCACCCAAATAACCTTGAGCCATTGCTGCGTTTTGTTGCTGTGTTGATGCCATTAAATCAATATCATAATTATTACGACATAATGTGACCGCACCGACAGAAATTGATTGTTGATGCTGCTGTAAAGCCAAACACGCAGCTTCAGATAATGAGACTGAGCTTGCGGCTGAAACAGTATCTTCAATCACGATATCATCAGAACAACTTTGTTGTTGTATAGAGCAGCTAGATTGTTCTGTAGCTGTCACGACGTTGGTGCCCTGTTCTGGCTCCGCTTCAACAGGATTCAATAAGGTGATAATGCGTTTTGAAGAGGCATAAGCTGCATCCGATAAATTCGTTGAACCTTCATTCAATACAGTTGCTTTGACAACTAAATCATCTTCTTTTTGCGTCTCAGTTTTTGATTGCGCTAAAATTTGTTCTGATAAATATCTTGAATTGACATAAGAAAATAACTGCTGTTGTAACATTAATGTTGCAAAGTCACTCTTTAAACGAATCTTTTCAACAGTACCCATCGCTTTTTCATTTGCTGTTGGTGATAATGACTGTATCGATTGTGGCTGTGCTAAAACATAAGGTAATGCATTGGTTTGTTTGAGATAGTCAACCAATTTTTCCATATTAATATGTTCAAATTCAGCTTTAAATTTTGAAAAATCAATATAGGTATAACTATTTTGACTGTCTTTATTGACCATAAAAGGCATTAAAGCAAAGTAATTGCTATAAAATTTATAGTTTTTAAAATCAACAACCATCGGAATTTTCGCATTCACCAATAGTGTTGGTTTTTCATATTTGATGTTCAAATTCAATGCTGCAAGCTTGGCTCTATAATCAATAGAACCATGATAATTAAACTGTAAATCATTCATAAAGGCCAATAAAGCTTCTACTGATTTTGACCATTTACTGTCACTACCCTGCAAAGCCGATAAACTATTCAGTAAATTCTGTTCAGATAAAATGGCATCAAAAAATGCTTTTTTTTCTGCATGATTAAGATGAATATTTTGTTGTTTTAATAAATCTTCTATTTTTTTCTTATTGGCCTCACTAAGATGATTTAGTGTTTGGTACTGTGGATCATTGCGCTTTAATGTTATCGGCTGAGTTTGAACACTAAGTTTCCCTTTAAAATCATAGCCGCTAGTTTCATATAAACTATTTAATCCCTGAACTGCACGCTGTTCTAATAAGGGTTGAGTGTTTTCAGTTTTAATGGCATGTTGAGTACACCCCATGATGGTCAAACTCAGTAAACATAAGGATAAATATCTTAAGCGCATTCTCTGCCTCTAATCTTGTGTTATTTTATATTTAAGTCAATATAAAAAATCTAAAAAAACAATCATATACTTTAACAAATTACCGTCAAAAATAGATCAAAAACTATGTTAAGTTTGCTATTCTGACATTTTTAACTGTCTTATTCATCAATGTAATTCAATCATATTTATGAATAATAAAAGCATAAAATTCGGATCTGATGATATTTCAGTAATCAAGCGTGTTATGCCACCAATATAAATGAAATATCAACAGAACCACAATAATCCAAAAAAATTTTAGATTAGGATTACCGCTATGCCAGCTTATAAAGCTCCTTTACGTGATATTCGTTTTTTAATGAATGAAGTATTTGATTTTCCTTCACATTATCAGACACTTTCCAATGGTGAAGCTGCCGATCACGAAACAGTCGACATGATTTTAGAAAGCGCTGCAGACTTTTGTGAAAATGTGCTCTCTCCACTCAATCAAAGTGGTGACGATGAAGGCTGTCATTTTGATAATGGACAAGTGACGACGCCCAAAGGCTTTAAAGCAGCCTATGACCAATTCGTACAAGCAGGTTGGCAAGGTCTGTCCTATCCTGAAGAATTTGGTGGACAAAACTTACCCATGTCTCTGAATTTAATTAAAGCGGAAATGATGGGAACAGCCAACTGGTCATTTCAAATGTATCCAGGTCTTAGTGTCGGCTGTATCAATACCATTATGCAATTTGGTACTGATCAACAAAAACAGACCTATCTGCCTCAGCTTGTCGCTGGCACATGGTCAGGTACGATGTGTTTAACAGAAGCGCAATGTGGTACTGATTTAGGTCAAATCAAAACCAAAGCCATCCCACAAGACCATGGAACTTATGCCATCACAGGGACAAAGATTTTTATTTCTGCTGGTGAGCAAGATCTAACCGAAAATATTATTCATATTGTATTAGCACGTCTGCCTGATGCGCCAGCAGGGACCAAAGGAATTTCTCTATTCATTGTCCCTAAATTTATTCCAACAGACACAGGTACACTGGGTGAACGTAATCAAGTGACTTGTGGCTCAATTGAACATAAGATGGGAATTCATGCTTCTGCAACGACGGTACTTAACTTTGATGCTGCTACAGGCTATTTGATAGGTGAAGCCAATAAAGGTTTACATGCCATGTTTACCTTTATGAATACAGCACGTATTGGTACAGCAATTCAAGGTATTGCACATGCTGAACTCTCGTTTCAAGGTGCATTACCTTATGCCAAAACACGTATGTCAATGCGTACCCTGTCAGGTAAAAAAGATCCTGATCACGTCGCCGATGCCATTATTCATCATGCCGACGTGCGTCGTATGTTATTAACGCAAAAGGCCATTGCTGAAGGTGGCCGTGCCATGATTTATCATGCTGCACAACTTGCGGATAAAATGAATGATGCCCTGTTGCAAGGTGATCAAGCCGCTTTTACATTACATGACGAACATCTGGGTTTTTATACGCCTATTTTAAAGGGTTTTTTAACTGAATTAGGTTTTGAAGCTGCAAATCATGGCGTACAAGTCTTTGGTGGCCATGGTTATATCAAAGAGTGGGGCATGGAACAAATTGTTCGTGATTCACGTATTTCTACACTTTATGAAGGCACCACGGGTGTCCAAGCATTAGATTTAATTGGTCGTAAAGTACTCTTAAACTCTAAAGGCAAAGTGATTCGTGACTATACCGCAGAGATTTTAAAATTCTGTGGTCAACACGCACGTAATAAATATATGCGTCGTTTTGCTTGGGATTTAACTAAGCTCTGTGCGCAGTGGAATACATTAACAGTGCGTATTTTACTGGCTGCTCGTAAAGATCGTGATATTGTGTCTTCTGCATCTGTTGATTTCTTGATGTTTTCTGGCTATGCCATGATGGCCTATTTTTGGGCACAACAGGCAGCGGTCGCTTCAAGCAAATTGGCAGCAGGTGACGGTGCGGAAACGACAGAATTTTATAAAGCTAAAATTAAAGTTGCGGATTTTTACTTTGAACGTATTCTACCGCGTATTCAAGGTCATGCCGAAGCAATGGTTAATCCATCAAAAACCCTAACAGCCTTAGCGCCTGAACATTTTAGTTTCGATTATTAAGACTGCAAAATATCCGAGATATCATATATTCACGATATCTAATCAATACGATAAAAAGTGCATCTCAATGCACTTTTTATCCTTTATCGCTTACTTAAAGCATTAAAATGAGCAGGATCAACCCATCATATTGAATATGCAATCAAAGTGATAAAGATTCATGGTCGATGTTATGAAAAGATCCTTCAACCAGTTCAATGACTATCCCGCATCATCGTTATAAAAAATCCTGTAAAATTGAATTTAAAAACATATGGCCTTGCGGTGTACATGCTAAATGCTGTGGTGTAGCTACCATTAATTTTTGCGCACGTAAACGGGACAATGGCTGTTCTAACGTCTTGAGTTCAAGTCCTGTACGCTCAGTGTACATTGCGGCTGGCACACCAGCATTTAAACGTAATGCATTCATCATGAACTCAAACGTTAACTCCTGTTGCTCAATCGCTTTAAAATGCAAATGTTCTGCTGGGACTTTGGCTAAATAGTCTTTCGGTAATCGTGTTTTTTGAAAGCGATAGATAGCATCTGGTTGAGTAATTTTGCCATGTGCACCTGCACCAATTGCCAAATAGTCACCAAACTGCCAATAGTTTAAATTATGTGCCGATGGCTGCTCTTTACGCCATGCAGAAACCTCATATTGTATAAAACCATTTTTCCGTAAATAGGCTTCACCTTGCTGTTGAATTTGCTCTAAAATATCTTCCGATGGTAAACATGGTTGTGTTCTAAAAAATACCGTATTCGGTTCTATGGTTAATTGATACCAAGAAATATGCGTTGCACCCTGCTCTACTGCCAACGTCAAATCATACAGAGCTTGCTCTACACTTTGCATCGGCAAACCATGCATTAAATCTACATTAATACGCTGAAAACCAGCATCACGTGCATGTTGAATCGCATTGATTGCATCATCTGCATGATGAATACGACCTAAAGCTTTTAATTGTGCAGAATTAAAACTTTGTACTCCCAGAGATAAACGATTAATTCCTGCCTGTAAATAATCGGCAAAGGGATCATGTTCAACCGTACCGGGATTGGCCTCTAAAGTAATTTCACACTCATCACTAAACTCAAGTAATCCTTTAAGTTGTGTAAATAACCATTGATATCCATTGGCTGAAATTAAAGAAGGTGTTCCTCCACCGATAAAAACACTGTGAATTTTACGTCCCTGTGCAAAAGATCGCTGTGTTTTAAAATCTTCAACCAATGCAGATAAATAGGTCCGCTCTAGATCTAAACTGAGTTGACCATCAGGAACCGCATGTGAATTAAAATCACAGTATGGACATTTGCGTACACACCAAGGCATATGAATATATAAAGATAATGGCACAAGTGCAGGATTTAACTCAGACAAGGAAATACTCAAATCAACAGTACTATTCTGATTATTTTAACATGTTCAGCATGTAATCAGCGTATGCTGAATATCTTTGCAGTGAAATATCGTAATCATGATAGAGTACCCTTCATTTAAGGACAATCATCATTCAATTGACATGTTTTAGATACGATTCTCAAGCAAGATTGTTATATAACCCTAAACGACCTTTTAGGATGATTACTGGTTACTATGGCTTATCTGTTTAAATACAGATTAACAGTGGACATTCAGTCATTCGGTTGTATCATCGTCTGAATGCCAAATCGTTCAAATCAATGTCATTCTTCTGAACAGATGTAAAGTCGCCAGACACAGTTCATTTGCTTTACAGTCGTATAGTGATATCAAGAACATTATGATGATCCGGATGATAAAAACTGAGTCGCAGTAAATCTCCCATTTACTAATCAGACTTTTTTAAAATGGCGTAGTGATTTTTATCCGTGTGCTTGTCACTTTACAATGCCAATACCATCTACACCACCAAGCACCGAAGCTATTGAATATGATTGAGTGTCTACTGTGACTACCACACGTTATGAATTAAAACAATTATTTCAACTGATGATTCCTATTTTGGTCACTCAGTTTGCTCAAGCAGGTTTTGGTTTTATTGATACCATTATGGCTGGGCATTTATCTGCCAATGATCTTGCAGCGATTGCCATTGGGGTTGGATTGTGGATTCCCATCATGTTACTTTTTAGTGGCATTATGATTGCAACCACCCCTTTAGTTGCACAAGCAAATGGCGCACATACACCAGAAAAAATTGCGACGATTGCACGCCAATCTTTATGGGTTGCCTTGATTTTAGGTGTTATTGCCGGACTGATTCTACAAATGATGCCATTGTTACTTCCCCTACTTGGCATACCTGAAATCCTGCTGCCTAAAGCAAGTTTATTCTTACATGCGATTGGCTTAGGCATGCCTGCTGTTACCATGTATGCAGCATTACGTGGTTATTCTGAAGCTTTAGGCTATCCAAGACCCATTACTGCAATTAGTTTAATTGCTTTGCTGTTATTAATTCCTTTAAATTTTATTTTTATGTACGGTATCGGCCCTATTCCAGCATTAGGTTCGGCTGGTTGTGGTTTTGCGACTGCAATTTTACAGTGGCTGATGTTTATTGCTTTGGCACTCTATATCTATAAAGCCAACAAATATCAATCAACACAACCTTTAAGCCGCTATGAAAAAATAGATGGCTATTGGGTAAGACGCATATTAAAGCTGGGTTTTCCAATCGGCTTGGCGATTTTTTTTGAAGTCAGCTTATTTAGTACGGCCGCTATCGTATTAAGTCCTCTTGGCGAAGTAACCATTGCAGCACATCAAATTGCAATTTCACTTACCACAATTTTATTTATGATCCCAATGTCTCTGGCCATTGCATTAACGATTCGTATTGGGATACATTTTGGTGAAAAAAATAGTGCCGCTATACGTAAAGTTCAAATCTTAGGATTGATCACTGCAACCATCTTGGCCTTAATCTCCATGACCTTCTTGTGGCTATTTAGACCGACCATCATTGCATTGTATACCCAAGACTATGATGTTGCCATTATTGCTATGCATTTGATTTTATTCGCTATTGCCTATCAGTTAATCGATGCATGGCAAGTTAGTGCTGCAGGATGCCTACGCGGAATGCAAGATACCAAAGGCCCTATGTGGATTACCATGATTGCGTATTGGATGATTGCTTTTCCGCTAGGCATTTATTTGGTTCGTTATACTGATCTGGGTGCAGCAGGTGTCTGGATTGGACTGATTGTTGGTTTAACTGTCGCATGTATCTTATTGCTGACACGGTTATATCGAAACAACCAACATATTCAACGTTCATTTGCTGAATCAAATTAAATTGAGGCAACCTTAAGGTTGCCTCAATCGCTCAATTTTGCTGATCATCGTGAGGCTAAAGCTTCTTTTAAGCCCTCAGGTACTTGTGACAGGTCAGCAACTTCTTTAATTAATACCTGCCCTACAATCACATCAGTGCCATTAAATGTCATGGTGGGTGAACCATAAAGCTCAAAACCCTCATTTAATGCTTGCGTAACACGTGCACAAAAATGCACGTCGTCTTTTCCTGTAAAATAACGATAAACTTTCATTTAAAATCCACTTAAAATATCCATTTAAACTATGTTATAAAGCACTTATAAGCATCGTACTGTACAATATTAATTTTGGCTTCATGTAGACAAAATGAAGCCTAAAGCTAAAATATACAACATAATTTCTACAATTAAGGATAGGCAATTTAAATTTTGTCACCTATTATGCATAACAACAAATCAATAAATAAATGATGATCTTGAGGAATCTCGCATGGCAAAATCGGCAGGTACGCCTGGTCGTCGCTTTATGAAACTTGCAACAATGACGGCAAGTATCACTACAAAAACAGTATCAAATTCGATTAAAAATTTGACCGCCAATGAAGCAGAAAAAACTGCTGCACGTAGCCAGTTATTTCAAGAAATTGGTATGCAAATTGCCAATACCTTGGGTGAAATGAAAGGTGCGGTCATGAAAGTAGGACAAATTGCCTCACAGTATAAAGATATTTTTCCTCCCGAAGTGGCTAAAGCGATTGCTAAATTGCAACGCCAAGCACCTCCCATGCCGTTTTCAGAAATTCAAACGCAACTTGAAAAAGAACTTGGCAAACCTCTTGATCAAATTTTTCAGCATTTTGAACAGATCCCTTTTGCAGCAGCGTCGATTGGGCAAGTTCATAAAGCGGTGTTACCAAGTGGTGAACAAGTCGTTGTTAAAGTACAGTATCCTGGTGTTGATGAAGCCTGTGAAAGTGATTTAAAACAAGTCCGTTTAGCCTTACGCTTAATGGGAATGATTAAAATCGACCGCAAGCTACAAGATCAGTTATTTGGTGAGATTCAAGATAGTTTAGATAATGAATTAAATTATGAAATTGAAGCACAGAATTTAGAAGTTGCACGTGCATTTCACCAAGCGATTGATAGTAAAATTATTATCCCACAAGTATTTAAACAGTATTCCACTCGTCATATTTTAACCTTAAGCCTAGAATCAGGCGAAAGTATTGAAACAGCGAGTCAATGGCCACAAGATGTTCGTAATACATTGGGACGACGTCTATTAAAAGCCATTGGGCAAGAAATTTTCTTTCTAAAACGTTTTCATTGTGATCCCCATCCGGGAAATTTTGCGTTTAGAGAAGATGGTAGTGTCATTATTTATGACTACGGTGGTGTAAAAGTATTATCTAATCAGACCGTACAACATTTTAAGCATCTGATTTTGGCAGCCAAAGCATATGATATTACTCAGATAGAACATGAGCTAAAAGCGCTACATGCAATTACAGAAGTCAATAAATTTCCTCATGAGCTTTATACGCAATGGTTAGAAATTTTGCTGCGCCCACTCACAACCTTATATGATTTTGAAGAAAATTCAGCACATCATGATGGTATGAATTTAATTAAGTCATCGCTTAAATATTGGGATGTTTTTAAACCATCTCCAGATACACTCATGGTCAATAGAACCATCTCGGGGCATTACTGGAATTTAATTCAGTTAAAAGTACATGATAATCTCAGTGATCTATTTAACGATTTAGTTTCTCCTGAAGCAGTATCAGATCAAGCGATCACTGATTTATAACCATCAAGATACCCTATCTGAATAGGATATCTTTACAATACAAATGTAATGTTATAACATAATGTATAAATGTTAAATGATCTGGAAAAAAATCATGCGTTCTCATATTCACCCTGAATATCGTGAAGTTTTATTTCATGATACCAATGCAAATGTTTATTTCATTATTGGCAGTACCTTAAATCCTCAACAAAGCAAAGAATATCAAGGTAAAATCTATCCATATGTTTCCTTGGATATCTCTAGTGCCTCACATCCATTTTATACAGGCGAACAACGTCAAACCAATAATGAAGGCCGTGTAGCGAGTTTTAACAAACGCTTCCAGCGTTTCAAACGCTCACATTAAAACCATTTTTCTTTTACATTTTTTACGTATAATAGATCTAATTAAGCCAAAGTCTTCCTCCAACTTTGGCTTTTTTTTCAGCGTATCACGTGAATAACATCAAAAAGTAACACCAGACCACTGTATTGGTTTTTGATTTGCCAATACGACCTATCCATATATTTTTATATTCAATGACTTAGCCCAAAAAAATTTTTAAGATCAAGCTACAATCAGTCGATATGTCTTATAATTAAATACACTCAAAATCCAATATCTGTAGAATGTGATGGTATCATTCATCAGCGATGTAATATAAAATCAGATAAATAAAAACCTAGCGCTAACAATAAAATGCCAACAATTAAGCTGCTAATGGCATAACTCAATGCCATTAGCATTTCACCTTGTTTAAATAATTGAAATGTTTCCAAACCAAAACTTGAAAATGTGGTGAATCCACCCAAAACGCCCACCATAAACAACAGTCTTATTTCATTTTGTAGCACAACATATTTTTGTGAAAATGCAAAAAATGCGCCGGCAAAAAAACATCCTATAATATTAATCCACCAAGTAGGCCATGGAAAAATCAGATGAGGACGAAGTAAATATAAACCCAATCCATACCGCAAACTTGCTCCAATTGCACCACCTAAAGCGACCAATATCCAGTTCATCTTGACTGTCCTTGATAATTTATCAAATAAAAAATATAGATGTTTGCAAATATAGAAATACACTGCATGATTTAAAATGACTGTTGATGCCACTAGATATGGATTTTCAAGTCACCTGATGTTGTCATTCAATCTATTGACTATTACCCATTGCAGTGCATAGGCTTCAGCCATGATCTATACTACGCTTTGCTATTGATCACGCATCACGACAATGCTAACGCTGATAATCTACAACCACCAATGTCGTAAAACAGTTGAAATTAAAGTGATTTCTAAACATAACATCATGGCTCTAGTCGATATTGCAGCTTAGAAAAAGATCACTATGATTGCTTGTTTATCATTGATATAACTAAAGCTAAGCCAATGTATTACAATAATTTTTTTTAAATCACTTTACTTTTCAGCTATAATAATATCATTAATATAGCAAATTTAACGCAGGTATTCTTCAATGACAACGCAACAACTACTGATGCAATTACAATCAGGTCAAGCAACATTTTCAAGCGTCATTGCTTATATTGATGCACGATATCAACATCAACCAACAGCCTTTAAAAATGGTCAGCAGTTCAATGCAGCAACAGAAAATCAAGGTAGCGCTAAAGTTTTTTCTTTTGCACAAGAGCAAGGTTTAAACCAACAGCAAACGTTAAGTTTATTTGCAGAACATTATGCTGCTGTTGTTGCGACTCCTGAAGGCAATGATCACCAAAATATTCGCCAATTTATGCAGTATGGTTGGGATGGCATCCATTTTGAAGGTGTTGCATTAAACGCAAAATAAAACCAATAACGCATTAAATCTGTTGCAGATCAATCACGATGCAACAGATTTATCATTGTATTTCCAACATTTAGCTTAACTGTTTCTTTTCTAACCACTGAATTGATTCGACTTTAAAAACCTCACATGCCCCATCACCAGTATCTGCTGGATTGAGAGATGACGTCCATACCAAATCACGATCTTTGACTTCGACCAAACTACCTGTTAAATGTACTAAGTCACCTCGCTGGACTTGTGTAATCTGTTTGGCGATTTCAGGATTAGCAGGAATAATATGCATATTTGAAACCATTTCTAATGCTTGCTGCGTGGGTACAGGTACATAATCCATTTTCCAATTTAAATAGCGATCATATTGTTTGACATGAATCTGTTTCGCAATTTGTGGCTGTGCGAATAAACCTGAGCTTACAGCATAATCAATTGGAGAAAATTTAGCCTGCTCATCATCTGTATAAATTTTAGTGCTTAAAATACGAAAATTACCATTAAAAGGCTTTAATTCTCGAATGGACTGGCCTTGTGCTACAGGTGTTAAACCTTTGGCAATATTATAATCACTAGAGGCATTCACAGTAGTTGTGATCAAAAAACTGCTAAGTGCAGCACCAAGGATAAATTTTTTTAGCATCTTAACCTCACACATATGACTTCTCAGTATGGTCAAATTGTTAATCACCGATCAATATCACGATGATTTAACTTAAATTTGTATAGAACTACAGTAATAGTCAAACAATAATGTCCGAGAATCATGCGGTCATACTGACTTTACCTCTTTATCATAAAGAATAAATTTTTAAGCAAGATATAAAATTGGTAACCAAAATCAAAATCCTAGACCATCATCATGGATGGCAATCCTCATCTAGTGAATTGTGCTATAGATCAGGAAAGTCTATTCTGACCGTCTCAAAACGAACTCTTCCCTGCTGAATTGCCTCCGCGATGGCTAATTGGCCTTTGCTTAAACGTGCACGGCCACTTTTAATATCCATTAAAATAATTTCAATCTCTTCAACGCTGCCATCGCCATCACGAAAATTGCTATAGCCATTAAATATAATATAATCTACTGGATCACCCAGAAATTTTGCATCACTCGGTAAATACTGAAATTGAGGTAAAATAGGTGCCAATTGCTCTGCCATTTTTCCTTTTAATACGGCTCGACTCGTATTAACACTTCTTTTTTGTGCTTCAAGCAATGCTTGCTGATGTTGTAATTCTAATTCAGCAATATACTGTTCATATTCTGCACGAATACGACCATGACGAGTGTTTGAAAGTATTACAGTCGTCAAAATAATGCCGATGACAATCCCAATACACAGCGCCACCCATATCGACATAATATATTCCTAATACTTTAAAAAATAATTAAATTTACTTGTTATGACTTTGTCAATAGTGCTCATTATGACCTAAAACAATGCTATGCTAAACAAGGGTAAGCAGAATGAAATCTATATCATAATTATGAAAACTATTTTAGTAGCAAATCAAAAAGGTGGGTGTGGGAAAACCATTACAGCAATTAGTTTAGCCTCTGCACTTGCCCAAAAAGGCTATAAAGTTGCACTTGCAGATGCTGATAGTCAAAAGTCTGCCCGCCAATGGTTACAACAACGACCCTCATCTGCAGTCAAAATTGAAAGCTTAGATTGGCGTCATGAAAAATCGATTGGTGATGTACCCAAACATATTGAATATTTAATTATTGATGCACCGGGTGCACTCTCTGGTCAGAAAGCTGAAACACTGATTAGTGAAGCACATACAATTATTACACCACTACAACCCTCGTTTTTTGACATTGATAGTACACGTCGATTCTTAAAACATATCCAAGATATAAAACGAATTAAAAAGGGTAAAGTTGAAATTCTTTTACTGGCTAATCGAATTAAAACCAACAATGCACATGCTAAAAAAACCATCGATGATTTTTTTGATAAAATTGAACAAGCACCTGTTGCCTGGATTTCTGAACGCAGTGCTTATGGACAACTGGCGATGCAAGGACTGAGTATTTTTGATAAACCACAAAAAAATTATTTAGTGATTCAAAAACAGTGGCAACCTGTGTTAAATATGATTGTCGATGATCCCAAAAATTGGTTTTAATTTAATGCATTGAACACCATGCCAAAATATCAATGACTGTCGTGATCTATTCACATCCCGTCTATTGTATATGATGGTCATTCTGATCAAAAGATGCTCAATTAATCGAAGAAATAAATCAGTGAACTCATACTTGCCTACGTTACAAAAAGTCTTATTATTCGGGCTTTTCTTTATTTTAATGTATTTGAGCTTTCATGTACTCAAATACTTTATTGTGCCTGTCGTTTGGGCTGCAATTTTGGCTTATATGACATGGCCATTATATCGACGAATCTTATATCTGTGTGGTGATCGCCCAACTCTCAGTGCAACATTGATGATTATTTGTGTCATTTTAATTGTGGGCATCCCGATTACACTCGCGATTATGATGCTACAAAGCGAAGGACGTAACTTATATTTTTCTTTAGAAAAACAGGTATTATCTGGTCATTTAACTGCCCCAGCATTTCTTTATGACCTGCCTTTTATTGGAAAAGAAATCAGTAGAGTATTGGCTGAACTCAATCAAGATCCCAACAGCATCTTTCAAAATATTTCCAATTGGATTCAAGGACATCTTAATTACGGTAAAGTCGTATTTAGTGAAATCAGCAAAAATGTTTTTAAGCTCTGTTTTGTGGTGATGTCATTATTTTTCTTTTATCGAGATGGCACGACAATTTTATACCAAGTCCGTAAAGCCTTTGAATTAATTATTGGGAATCGTGTACATCAATATATGATCACCATTTCAGATACTACACGTGCCGTTGTGTATGGTGTTTGTTTAACTGCAATTGCTCAAGCGCTACTCGCAGGCTTGAGTTTTTTCGTCGCAGATGTCCCTAATCCAATGCTATTAACGATCATGACATTTATTTTAGCATTGATTCCATTTGGCCCTCCATTTGCCTATACCGCTGTCGCTTTATGGCTATTTTCACATGGTCAAACATTAGAGGCTGTGGGTGTCATGATTTGGGGAGTCTGCGTGGTCAGTACTGCGGATAATGTCATTCGACCTTTGGTTATTTCTGGTGCAACCCAAATCCCATTTTTATTAATTATGTTTGGTGTTTTAGGCGGAATAGCAAGTTTTGGTTTGATTGGTGTATTTATCGGTCCAGTGATTTTAGCTGTGCTATTAGCAATATGGCGTGAATGGCTACATGAACATCATGATGACAGGATCAACATGCCACAAGTCATCCTCATCGAGCAAATTCAACATCAAACTGCTGAATCTCATTCATCGTCTTCGAGCAAAAATAAATAACATCACTATGTGGCTTAAATCGTCATCATATGAAGTATGATTAGATCTAAGCCAATTTAGTGATGCTAAAAACAAAACATCAATATCCTCACGATGAGGAGCTATAGCTCCTCCATCATGCCAAACCCACTGATTTTAAATCCCAGGCATGGTTAAAAAACCATCCAAAGCTTTAATATTGTTCATCCAACGATGAATATTGCTGTAATTTGATAAATCAATGCCACCTTCATGTGCTAATGCAATATAGGGAAAAATAGCAATATCAGCAATGGTTGGACGATGGATTGCAAGCCATTCTCGATCTTCAAGATGTTCATTAATCAAAGTTAGAATTTTTGTAGACTTGGTCAGTGCTAGATTTTTATCCAGTGGATAATTAAATTTATCAACCAAACGTGCCGCACAAGGGCCATGCTGTATTTCATTGGCTGCTGTAAATAACCACTGTGCCACTTCAGCTTGCAGATGTGGTGTTGTTGGCCACCATGCTTCTCCTGCATATTTAGCTGCCAAGTAAATCAGAATACTTTGTGAATCTCTTAAAGTTGTGTTCCCATCTATAAAAATAGGCAGTTCACCAAAAGGATTTAATGTCAGTAAAGGCGCTGTCTTATGTTCACCTTCTAGAAAATTAACAGGATGAATTTCCAAGTCTAAATGAATCAAAGATGCAAACAAGCGAACTTTGTAACAGTTACCAGATAGATCCAAATCATACAGTTTCATGCATTTCCTCAGCACAGTTTTATTTTCAATTAAATTTTAAATGATGTATTAAATCAGTTGATTGAATTCAAGTACATTACCATCTGGATCTCGAATAAAAAGTGCAATACGTCGTGATCCAATGGCTTTTGGCCCTTCAGTGATATGAATATTATTGCAATTAAGCCAATCTGCTAGTAGATGAATATCATCAACAATAAAGGCTGGGTGTGTCATACCCGGTAACTTAATCGCGATATCAAGTAAAATATTTTTTGCCTGTAAATGACTTGATGCATTAAATATTAAATTAATACGCACACCATTCGCACTCATCATTTCATTGGCCTCATAGGCTTCAAAACATGCAGTTTCAACAAAGCCTAGCGATTGATAAAAATTTAAGGCGCGTTGCTTATTGCTGACACGAATACCAACATGATCATAGCTAAGTACTTTGATCGGAGCTTGAGAACAGAATCGCTTCTTCATTTCATATCTAACTTTAAGTTTATGCATTGAAATATAATGATTTCAGTCATAATGATTAAGATATGTCTAGACATAAGTCTTTTGCAAAAAATGCAAAGATATAGAGGTAAGTCATGGATCAATTAAAAGCGATGAAATCTTTTGCATGTATTATCGAGCAAGGAAGCTTATCGAAAGCAGCAGAACTCCTCAACAGTTCACCCTCATCGATTGCTAGACTATTAGCATCTTTAGAAGAAAGTTTGGGAATACGATTAGTAAATCGAACTACTCGACGTATTTCCTTAACAGAAGAAGGTGCTGAATATTTAGCATGGTGTAGACATATTTTGAGTGAAATCGACTTGATGCAAGCCTCATTAGAAACACGAAAAAATAGTATTTCTGGCGAATTAAAAATTTCAGCGCCCATAGAATTTGGCAATATTTTTATTGCACCGCTGGTTAATGAATACCTCAAACAATATCCAGCTGTATCAATACAATTGAATTTAAGTGATCAATGTGAGGATATTGTGCAAAGTCAGCTTGATCTTGCGATACGGATTGGAGATTTGCCTGACTCCTCATTAATTGCCACACAAATTGGCCAAACTCAATTAGTTTACTGTGCAAGCCAATCATTTTTAAATAAAGAAAAAATACTAAAACCTATTGATTTAAAAAATAAAAAAAGAGTTTTAATTTCGAGCTTTAGATATGACTGGGTGTTTATTGATCAGGGTGAAAAAATAATCGTAGCCAACAAACCCATATTATTTACAGATCAAGTTTCTGTGGCAAGACAGGCATGTATTGAAGGCTTGGGGGTAGGTTGCTTCTATTATTATCAAGTTGCAAAAGCAATACAATCAAAACAATTAAACATTATCCTCCATGATTTTAATCATGATTTGATTCCTATCCATTTTGTATATCCACATATGAAATTAATTTCACCTCGTGTCAAACATTTTATGAATTGGATTAAAGATAAAATTACAAAATTTTCATTTTATTAAATTAATAAAACTTCTTCATTCTAGATTTAGCTATTGTTTTATCGGCACTGAGTATATCGATTGCTACAGTATTTCAACAATCAGATTATGCAATTGACGCTTGTGTTTCACAGCTATCGATCAGCGTAGATTATTTGATCTAACATTGCGTTTATGCATATGACAAGAAAGGTTCAGTTTGATCTGACGGGATCAAGCGACGCGATCAGATCATGATATCCATTCCTGAGCAAAGAGCAGAACTTAAGCCAATTTCTTCAATTATGATGACTTGATGCAACAAAAACGTGATATTCATTTTAATTTTTACAACAGATTAATTTCACTGATCAAGATTCTCGGATACACTCTTTGTATCGATCTACTTGTGATTATACAGTTATGAATATCAGAACGTTACGCATTGTCGGTTTTTTAGAAGGTCTTTCTTTTCTTGTACTTTTATTTATCGCAATGCCTGTTAAATATGTACTCGATAATCCTGTTCTCGTAAAATATGTCGGCATGGGGCATGGCTTATTATTTATTCTCTTCCTCGCAGCCTTATTTTGGGTATGCCAAAGAGAAAAATGGGCCATTAAGGTGTTTCTGGCTGGAACTGTGGCTTCTATTTTACCCTTTGGTCCATTTGTGTTTGATAAAAAAGTACAACAACTCAGTAAAGATCAGTCCTCAATCTAATTAATGATACCTTTAATAAACCACAATGCCTATCATACAGCAGCACTGTGGTTTATGACTTTATCATCATCAGATATTGCTAAAATCAAAAGTTAAAATTGGCCCTGTTGTTGTCGTTGTTGCATTAGGTTTTGCACTGCTCTACGCGGCCAAGTAAACCATAGTGCAATAAAAATAAAGCACATTAAACTATAGGACCAAAGATGAAAAATTTCATAGAGAATCCGGCCTAATTCCAAAAAGATAAAAAAGCTCATCATCAGTAAAACTGAAATTGCGGCTGCCACTGTACCTTTAGAAACATTTGAAGACATTAAAGCAAATCGATACAGCACAGAAAAGCTCATTCCTTCTCCAAAACTAATCAATGTCATACCGACAATAAGACAGAGAATAAAATAGTGTTGCCATATTAAGCCAGCCATTATAATGATGGTCCCCAGTAACATAAGGGGCAAGCCAATGACAATGGTTTGTCCTAATGGCAAACGGTCAATAATTTTAAATAAGACTAAATTACCCAAAATCAATCCACCCAACACGGGAAATTGAGCCAAACCATATTGCACACTGCTTAGCCCAAAATACTCGACTAACATTACTGGAGATAATGCAATCCACAGCATTAACGGCATGCTGACTAAAGGTAAAGCCAGTGTAAAAGCTAAAAAACGTTTATTGTTAAAGACTTGTTTAAAGTCATTGCCAATTTCACTTAAAGGCTGCTGTGTGCTGCGCAGCTTAATTTCCGGCATATTGATTTTTAAGCCAATCCAACTGATCATCGTCAAAGCGGCAATTGCAATAAATCCCCAATGCCAAGACACATAATCAATCATAAAGGCACCCAATACAGGTCCTAATAGGGGTGCCAGTAATGAAACATTCGCCATCAATGCCATCACTTTAATGGCATCCCTTTCATCAAATATTTCTTGAATTGCAGCATAACCAATTGCTGAAATTACAGATAAGCCAAAGCCTTGTAAAAAGCGTAATGCTAAAAAGCTTTCAATTTGTGTCGTCAATAAAATTAACAAGCAGGTCAGTGCAAAAAAAATCACCCCCCACAAGAGCACTTTTTTGCGCCCTAAACGATCAGATAATGGACCCAGTAACCATGCAACACATGCACCACCAAGTAAATAAAATGACATGGAAGATGGTGCCCATGAACTACTTACTGCAAAATCTTTGGTAATGGCAAGCATAGCTGGCTGAATTAAATCATTACCAATATAAACAGAAAATTCAAATAGTACGAGTGCGAGTGGAAACATCAGGCTGGCCTGATTCAACGGAATGGGCCGTGATATATTTTGCATAAATATTGAGTGATAGAATAAGTGTAATAAAAATCAGCTGCAAGACATTAAAAATACCTTGCGAATTGAACTTAGAGCCATAGATTAAAAAAGATAAAGCACAGTAAATATAAAAGAACGGGTTGAAATAAAGCCTAAAGATTAAATTGAGTGACGTCAATCATGGCATTCAAAATAGTGATGATCTCTCGGTATTTACTCCAATTAAAAATGGTTCATTGTCTAAATAAGTACTCGTCATATTGCAGCACAAGCGATGAGGAAAATAGCGATATTGAATCTAAACATATTTTCCTCTTTTCAATATATTACTCGTCGTGATTGACAAAATCGGCATGATTAATTTGACAAAGTGCCGGATTAACATGAAAAATCTGTCCACGAATATTTTGAATACCTAAATGCTCTAAGCGTTCCGTATGCATCTTAAGATATTGTTGAGCATGCTGTTCATGATCAAATAAGTAAATTCCACCCGCATGTTGAGTATCACGATGTTCAGTCCAAATTTTCCAAATTAATCCAGGTTCTTGATTAATACTCTCCGCCAGTGCTTGATACATTTGGCTCATTTCTTCACCAAAGGGTCCTTGAGATGGGAAGTCGACCTGTAAAATAACCGCCATAATAAACTCCTTAGAAATATCTATTAAAAATAAGTAAAGTGATTGTAGACGATCTCATCAAAATCCATTCACATTCGATAGTACTCGTCAATTCTGTCTATGTTGAACACAGATCAAGCCAATCTCGCTAAATAACCATCATTATGGCCTATCACATCGTTGATAGCACATAACACCAATATCACAACGACACTAGGCTTGGCATGCTTTTGATACTGAAGTGCTATGCTACTCAATATTTTTATTCATTACTTAAAAAGCAATTTCGCCATTTTTTCATGATCAATCTATCATAGATTAAAAAACAACCTGCAATATCGTGTCAGTAGATGATCTCATCATGCAATTGATATGCGCTGACATGAGCAATACTACATTTGCACGACAGTAATCGTAAAAAAATACCAGCTTATCGATTAAATGTTTCAAAACATGACATCACTTTTCATCATTTTGTTATAAACTAACTTTATGATTTCACCTTTTCGTTTTTTATTATTGAGCAATCTGGCTTATGGCTCTTTCTAGTTTTGGCAAAATCCTAACCGTTTTAGACCTGTTTTCAGTCTCTCGTCCTGTCATTAATGTGGATACGATTAGTGCAGAATTAGGATTATCTAAACCTACCAGTTATCGCTACCTTAAAGAATTGGTTTCGGCAGAAATTTTACAACGCTTAAGTGGTACTTCAGGGGATTATACCCTAGGTTCAAAAATTGCTATTTTGGACTATATTTCACGCACCACAGATCCGCTGGTACAAATTAGTATTCCTTTTATGAAGGATATTGTAGAACGCACAGAGTTTTCTTGTTTGCTGACACATTTAAATCATGATTCATGTATCGACTTACATGATGAAATTTTTAAAAATACAGTACTACTGTCTTATGGTCGTGGCTGTCCACGCCCTGTTTTTGTTGGCTCATCTGCCAAAGTGATGATGTCACATCTACCTAAACAAGAAATTTTAAGTTATTACCAACGTTATGCTACAGAATTAGCGGAAGTCGGTTTTGCAACTGATGAAAGTGAATTCATGCTAAAAATGAAAAAAATCAAAAAACAAGGCTATTATTTTTCTAATGGTGAATTAGACCCTCATATTGCTGGTGTTTCTGTACCAATTAAATTTTCGAATAAAGAGTCCCCACTTGCGTTAACGTTATTGGCATCAAGAAATCGTTTTGAATTTGTTAATCTGGCTAAATTAATTGAAATTTTGCAGGAAAACGCTTATCTAATTGAGCAAAAATTCGCCATTCTTTCACAACAATAGCAATATAATTCAATAATTTATTCATGATTAATCTTTAAAAAAGTTGTATTAAAGGTAAAATTCTCATAATATGATTATTGTTCTTCGTAGTCATCTATGATTCCTTAGGGTTGAATCCATGATATCACCAACCCTCAGAGAGTAAAAGGCCCATGTTCATCATGGGCTTTTTTACAAGCGATATTTCTATGAGTGTCACTCAAGCTGACAGATACGACTTAAGGTTGCTTTAAATATGGCCAAGCAGCTTTTAAATAAATAAACATCGACCATAACGTCAATATGACCGCAGTATATAACAAGGCATAACCTAACATTTCAAGAGGTTGCCAATTCAATAAAAAGACTGAAATCGCGATCATTTGAAATGCTGTTTTATATTTACCAACAGTAGATACCGCAACATTGGTACGTGCGCCAAGTTCAGCCATCCACTCACGTAAAGCAGACACGGTGATTTCACGTGAAATAATCACAATAGCTGCAAATGCCATAGAAATGGAAGGCTGCCATTGCACTAAAACAATCAAGGCAACTGCAACCATGAGTTTATCTGCAACAGGGTCTAAGAAGCGACCAAAAGCAGAAGTTTGATTCAGTGTGCGAGCTAAATAACCATCAAACCAATCTGTTACCGCAGCAACAATAAAAATGGCAGTTAAAATAATATGACGCGTCATACTGCCCTGTTGTTCAGTAATTCCATGCGATGGCCAATAAACCACCAAAAGGAATACAGGAATTAAGGCAATACGTGCTAAAGTTAAAATATTAGGTATATTCAGGATTCGACCTGTTGTCATAGACACCGCCAGTTTTTCCCCTTAAATTTACGATAAATACGCATCTAAATTTGAGAGCTTATCCATCATTAATGCGTTCACTTTATACGAAATGTCTAAATGTGTCACTAGGCAAAAATTGCAACGGTCTCACGTCATTCTGTTCAGTATCGTCCTATATTTATACATGGCTATATTTTGTAGTATAAATCAAATATAAAATATCTCATTTCATGATGATCCATGATGCAATTCGACGTTGATCATTAAACAAATTTCGCCATTATTCATGTAAGATTTTATAAATTGTTCTGGCCATCACTTCACCTAAACCAGGTACAGCAGTTAAATCTTTTTCCGAAGCTTTCAATACGCCTTGAATTCCACCAAAATGAGTTAATAAATCCCGACGACGTTTGGGGCCTAATCCAGGAATCACCTCTAACACAGAAGAAGCACGCTTTTTATCGCGTTTGGCACGATGTTTGGTAATTGCAAAGCGGTGCGCCTCATCGCGTACCTGCTGAATCAAATGTAAAGCTTTATGATCTTCTGCTAACTGTATTTTACGACCATCTGTGAAATGTAAAGTTTCCAAGCCGGGTTTACGCCCTTCTCCTTTAGATACACCAATCATAAAAGCATCCAAGCCAAGTGTTTGCATCACCTCCATAGCCATATGTAATTGCCCCCGACCACCATCAATTAACAACAAGTCCGGTAAGATATTTTTCTGATAACGACGTGTTAATGCTTGTCGCATTGCTGCATAGTCATCACCACCGACAATATCATTGATAGCAAATTGTCGATAATCACGTTTTCGTGCACCACCTTGATCAAAGACCACACAAGAAGCGATTGTTGCCTCTCCCATCGTATGAGAAATATCAAAACATTCGATACGATCTACTGAACGCCCGAGTATTTGTTCTAATTGATAAAAACGCTCTTTTAATTCAAAATGGTTGGCCAGCTTACCTTGAATTGCATGCTGAACATTCATGCTAGCCAACTCAAGCCATTCTGCACGTGTTTCACGAACTTGTGATTTAATCTGTATTTTTTGTTGAAAATGCTGCTGTAATGCTGCTTGTAACTCTTGACGATCTGGTAAATCAACATTGACAATTAATTCAGCAGGTATCTCATCTGCAACTTGAAAATAAAAATTAGCCAAAAAGTTAGACAACATCTGTCCCAAATCATCACCCAACATATCAGGGAAATAGCTATTCCCACCCAACATTTTACCATGACGGACATGCATTATTTGGACACAAGTCATTCCAGCCTGATAAGCAATCGCAATAATATCAGCTTCACCTTTTAAGGTATAAATCGCTTGTTGTGATTGGACTTCTCGCAATAACGCCATACGATCACGATAAAAAACAGCTTTTTCAAATGCCAAATCAGCAGCAGCAGCCTCCATTTTAGCAATCAACTCTCGATCAAGCTGCTTGGTATCTCCGCTTAAAAAACGAATCGAGTTCGCAACATCCTCTTGATAATCCTGTGGTGAAATCAAACCAACGCAAGGTGCTGAACAACGTTTAATTTGATATTGTAGACATGGCCTTTTACGTTGTGAAAAATAGCTATTTTCACACTGACGTACATTAAATAATTTTTGTAAGACAACCAAGGTATCGCGTGCACTATACGCACTAGGATAAGGACCAAAAAATTTACCTATGCCGTGCTTCGCCTTACCTCGACCAGAAGCAATACGTGGATAAGGCTGATCTGCTGAAATAAAAATATAAACATAAGATTTATCGTCCCTTAGCATAATATTGTAAGGAGGACGATGTAATTTAATTAAATTCTGTTCAAGTAATAATGCTTCTGTTTCAGAACGAACCACCAAAGTTTGAATATCATAAATACGTGCAACTAAGGCTTGCGTTTTAGGGTGATCAATGGTTTTAACAAAATAACTGGCGACACGATTTTTTAAATTTTTGGCTTTACCAACATATAATAACTCTCCCTCTTTACCCAGCATACGATATACGCCAGGTAAAGTGGTCATATTGGCTAAAATTTTTTCAATATGTTGTCGCGCGTTTTCGTTCACAAAATGCCTTATTCACAGTATTGTTATCTTAAAACATGATGTAATGATTTTATTCATATTTTCAAGCCTATTTTTTGATGCTCAGTAAATTTACTTCATTCTAACAATCATATGATTGCTAAAAACTATCAGTGATCGGACATCTATTTGTTATGCTGAAATATAACATCTGTTGATATTAAAATTCAGTTAAGGATTTTCCATGATGAGTCATAATCATGCTCCACATATCATTCAACCGCTGATATCGAACGATCACTCATCTGAAAAAAACCGTTTGATCACCCAACCCCGCTTTCACTTCGAACCACATTTGGTAATGCAACATTTACGTCAACGGATCATTGCACAAGATGCAGCACTAAAAGAAATTGAAAACATGCTGCATGTGGTAAAAGCAGATTTTTCCAACCCTGATCGTCCACTTGCTGTCACATTAATGCTTGGTCCAACAGGTGTTGGTAAAACAGAAACGGTTCGTCTGATTGCTGAAGCGATCTATGGTCATGCTGATGCTTTTTGTCGAATTGATATGAATACACTTGCACAAGCACATTATGCTGCGGCACTCACAGGTGCACCACCAGGCTATGTTGGCTCTAAAGAGGGTCATAGTCTATTTGACGAAGCTGCGATTCAAGGCAGTCATACACGTCCTGGCATTATACTATTTGATGAATTAGAAAAAGCATCACCCGAAGTAATTCGGGGCTTAATGAATGTATTGGATACAGGTAAACTCAAGTTAACCGCAGGAACTAAAACGCTTGATTTTAGAAACTGTATGATCTTTATGACCTCCAATATTGGTGCACATACCGCACAGCAATATTTGGATAAACTTAATTTTTTTCCTGCAAAAGTACAACAAATTTTACTCAAACGCTTTTCAACAGAAAATATCATCAATAACGCAATACAACGTCAGTTTGATCCTGAATTCATTAATCGTATTGATCGTATTTTACACTACCAAACAATTTTAGATGATGCTTTACCACACTTGGTCAATATCGAGCTAAACAAATTAAATCAACGCTTAATGCTACAAAAACGTCATATTGATCTGAGTGAAACCGCAAAGGCCTATTTTTCTCATCAGCATGATATTCGTTATGGTGCACGACATTTAACACGAAAAATTAGAGTTGAATTAGAGCCTTTATTGGCGATGTATTTTTTAAAGCATCCACAGCAATCACATTGTTATATTGACTGTAAAAATCAACAACTGATCATAAAAAATTAAAGCCGTGTCTTAAAAAGTCATGACTCGCTCAGTGCTGCCGTGGCTATAACATGCTGAGTTATCCAATCATCTAAAGTGCCTTAAATGTTTGGGTACTCTGATTATTGAACACTATGAAATCATCATATAAGTTAAAGCTTATAAGAAATATCTGGAGCATGGCGTTGTAATGCCTGACAAAATGCAGTTTGATTTCGAGGTGATATTAAAACAAACTTACTTTGGCCTGATTTTAAATATTCGATTTTAAGTCGTTTCAGTGATAAAGCAGGTGAAGAAACGGAGTTATTAGTAGGTGAAATATGTTGAATATCACTTAACTTAATTTTCCATGTTAAAAACATACAATGGATTGTTAAGTGATGTTGATCCACGATATAACGTGTATTCAAAATCGGCCACCAGATCAAAATGATCGTGAGCATATAGACCGTACTATGAAATGGATATGCCACAATATTACCCTTTGCCTGCATGGTAAGTAATAACTCTCCCAACAACCCCGTCATACATACAACAAATGCTATCACCCACCAATCTATCTTTGAACGAAACCTTTGCATTATCTTTATCCTTGTTAATAGGGTGTTATAAATATAAAAATCATCAAAAATTTTTATTTCGATACATAGCAGATACTCTATATTTGTATGCTTTGCAACGACACGTTTATTTATAAAGACGATAATAAAATAAAATGGGGAGATGCTGAAATTTAAAATACATCAAATCGCATATTCTATAATCAACAATAAGTATGCTTAATCATCTATATACTCAATCAACTATATTGCTGACACTAATCTTGTTGATTAGCAGAGTAACTTTACTTCAGTGCTAAAAAAATGCCAAGCAACTGAAGTACTTGGCATCATCAATCAGTGGACTCAGTTTTAAAGCTGTAAATTAAGTGCTTTACGATCCAGACAGTAATGTACGCGAACAGATCGTGTTTTAAAACACTGTATCAAAATACATATGGACGTATAAAAATTAAGAAAAAAATACCCAACATCAAAAACCACTTTAAAAAGTAATACAATGAACGATTGGTCTTTTTCAATGCTTTGGCTTTAATACGTAACTGATAAATATAACCAAATGCTTTGTTTAAACCGCCAGTTTGATCGCCTGCCTCATTTGGTGAACTTGCTGCAGTCATGACTTTTTGACCAAACCAGTGATTAAAGCGTTGCATTAATTTAGATTTTAATGGTCGCTCAACATCAGCAAAGAAAATAATTCGATTTTGTTCAGTGGTATTTTCAGCATAATGAATATAGGTTTCATCAAATACCACGCTTTCACCATCACGCCATGAATAGCGCTGGCCATCAACATCAATAAAACAACGATCATCATTAGGTGTCATTAGACCTAAATGATAACGTAATGAACCTGCATAAGGATCACGATGACGGACTAAACGGCTATCTGGTGCCAATTCCGTAAACATTGCAGCCTTAATTGAAGGTAAGGTTTTGAGTAAAGCCGTCGTTTTTGGACAAAGTTCTGCCGCAGAAGGATGTGCTGAGTCATACCATTTTAAATAAAAACGTTTCCATCCCGTTTTAAAAAAGGAATTAAAACCTAAATCATCATATTTATCCGATGCTTTGATTCCACCTTGTGCATATAATGCTTTTGCCTCATCACGAATCATTTCCCAATGCTCATCAAGCACTTTTAAATCTTTAAAATATTGTGTATCAATATAGGGTTGGTTAGGTACCTTTGAAAAGAGATACATTAAATAGTTAATCGGTGCAAGAATCGTCGAATGATCAAAAAACTGACGATAAAAAGAATGGCGAACCTTGCCGCGTTGTTGAATATACAATGCCGACAAGACAAAAATTGCCAATATAATCCACTTAATCATAAAATTACCTAATGAAAATGCTTAGGTTTCAATACACATACGGTATGATGCATTTATTAAAAATTTTTCTCATTGTAGCAAAAAATTAAATTCTTGAATAACTCATTTTTAAACAGATCATTTCGCCAAACTCACCCATGATTGACAAGCGTGATTCAGTACTCTATTTCTCTATCGCCATAATAGTCATCTTTATAAAATATCGGATAACGATTATTTTATTCTCTCCACATAATCTGGTTTAGACTGAGCAGTTAGTTTAATTTTTTACATTATAAAACAGTAACTTTTTAAATTTAACTTATCTTATTAACACGCAAAGTAAACTTACATGGTTTACTGTTTTTGACTAAAAAATACAACAAATAGAACTTGAATTATCCTTATGATTGCGAATATAAAAGAGAGGCGGTCTACAATGAATAAATGAAAAATCTTATAGCTCTATCTATACTCAAAATGAAAAAGGTTAATGTTAAAGCAGTTAAACATTGAATATATGACCCTAGCGTCACAGCTTAAAACAATTTCTTCTGCTCTTTTTGGATATAGTTATCGTAAGATAAGCGAAGTAAAAATGTATGCAGGACTTCGCATACACTTCACAACAACCACTTAAAAGTCCTCCAAAATAAAGGAGATCAGGCATGATCCACGCTGGCAATGCCATTACCGTCCAAATGCTTTCGGACGGAATCGCAGAATTCCGCTTTGACCTACAAGGTGAATCGGTCAATAAATTTAACCGAGCAACACTTGAAGATTTTAAAGCTGCCATTGAGGCAGTAAAAACCAATGATCAGATCAAAGGTTTAATTGTTACTTCAGGTAAATCCACATTTATTGTTGGTGCAGACATCACGGAGTTTGGTGAAAACTTTGCCAAAGGTGAAGCTGCAATTGTGGAATGGTCAATTCCAGTACACCAAGTATTCAATGCATTTGAAGACCTCGATATTCCTAAAGTCGCTGCCATAAATGGTATTGCGTTAGGTGGCGGTTTTGAAATGTGTTTGGTCTGTGATTATCGTGTTATGTCACAAACTGCTCAAGTTGGCTTACCTGAAATTAAATTGGGTTTATTCCCAGGTTTTGGTGGAACAGTCCGTCTCAGTCGCCTGATTGGTATCGACAATGCTATTGAATGGATGGCAACCGCAACACCTAAAAAACCAGAAGCTGCACTGAAAGATGGTGCTGTTGATGCGGTAGTTACAGCAGACCAATTGCAAGAAGCTGCGATTGACTTAGTCAAACAAGCAATCTCTGGTCGTTTAGATTGGAAAGCAAAACGCCAAGAAAAAATAGATCCAGTCAAGTTGAATCCAATTGAACAAATGATGGCATTCAATTCTGCACGTGGTGTCGTTTTAGCAAAAGCAAATCCAGCACAATATCCAGCACCAAAATTACTGTTAGATTCTTTACAGGCGGGTGCTAGCTTAGTCCGTGATGAAGCATTAAAATTTGAAGCAGAAGGATTCGCTAAAGCTGCGGTCACACCACAGGCAAATGCACTGATCGGTCTATTCTTAAATGACCAAATCGTCAAAAAATCTGCAAAAAAACATGAGAAAGGCGCGCATCCAGTCAACCAAGCGGCTGTACTCGGTGCAGGCATCATGGGTGGTGGTATTGCCTATCAAGCTGCCAGTAAAGGTACACCAATTATCATGAAAGATATTGGTAATCCTCAACTTGCACTGGGTATGTCTGAAGCAAATAACCTACTCACCAAACAAGTGACACGTGGAAAAATTAGCCCAGCAAAAATGGGAGAAATTCTCGCACGTATTCGTCCAAGCTTAAGCTATGATGAATTTAAAGAAGTGGACATTGTGATTGAAGCAGTCACTGAAAATCCAAAAATTAAAGAAGCTGTACTGAAAGACACTGAAAGTAAAGTCCGCGACAACACTATTATCGCATCTAATACATCAACGATTTCAATCACCCGTTTGGCTAAGGCATTAACACGTCCTGAAAATTTTGTCGGTATGCATTTCTTTAATCCAGTGCATATGATGCCATTGGTTGAAGTGATTCGTGGTGAAAAAACCTCAGAAGAAGCGATTGCAACGACTGTTGTTTTAGCACAAAAAATGGGCAAAACACCAATTGTCGTAAATGATTGCCCTGGCTTCTTGGTGAACCGTGTACTTTTCCCTTATTTTGGCGCATTTGATCTGCTCCTTAAAGATGGTGCAGATTTCCAACAAATTGATAAGGTCATGGAACGTTTTGGCTGGCCAATGGGTCCTGCCTATCTGATGGACGTAGTCGGTATTGATACTGGTGTTCATGGTGCAGAAGTGATGGCTGAAGGCTATCCTGACCGAATGAAACCTGACTATAAAGGTTCTATTCAAGTGATGTATGAAAATAAACGTCTTGGTCAAAAAAATGACATTGGCTTTTACAAATATGAATTAGACCGTAAAGGTAAAAAAGCCAAAGTGGTTGATCCTGTCGCTTATGAACTGGTGGCATCCGTTGCAACAACTGCAAAACATGAATTTGATGCCCAAGAGATTATTGATCGCTTAATGCTCACATTCTGCAATGAAACAGTACGTTGTTTAGAAGATAAAATTGTAGCAACCGCAGCTGAAGCAGATATGGCCATGATTATGGGTGTGGGTTTCCCACCATTCCGTGGTGGTCCATGTCGTTATATTGACCAAACAGGTGTTGCTGAATATGTCGCACTTTGTGATAAATACGCACATCTTGGTAAGGCTTATGAAGCACCTCAAATGTTGCGTGACATGGCAACTCATAATAAAACATTCTACGGTTAAGGGAGCGGACGCGAATGGCTAATTTAAACCCACGTGACGTTGTAATTGTTGATGGTGTACGTACTGCCATGGGCAAAAGCAAAAACGGTATGTTCCGCAATGTACGTGCTGACAGTATGTCTGCTGATTTGATTCGTGCGCTAGTTGCTCGTAACCAATTCGATGTCAACGAAGTTGAAGATGTAATCTGGGGTTGTGTGAATCAAACCTTAGAACAAGGAATGAATATTGGTCGCAATATTGCATTATTGGCTGATTTACCCAAAACGGTTGCAGGTCAAACTGTAAATCGTCTTTGTGGTTCATCGATGCAGGCCATTCATACTGCAGCAGCTCAAATTGCAACCAACCAAGGGGATATCTTTATTATTGGTGGTGTGGAACATATGGGCCACGTTGCTATGACACATGGTATTGATATCAATCCCGAAGCATCTAAACATTATGCAAAAGCTTCAAATATGATGGGCTTAACTGCAGAAATGTTAGGTCGTATGAATGGAATTGGTCGTGAAGAACAGGATGCCTTTGGTGTAGAATCGCATCTTCGTGCATGGGCAGCAACTGAAGAAGGCCGTTTTAAAAATGAAATTATTGGTATTGAAGGACATGATGCCAATGGATTTAAACAGCTTTGCGATATTGATGAAGTCATTCGTCCTGACGCAAATTTAAAAGCATTTGAATCTTTACGCCCTGTATTTGATCCTAAAGGTGGTACCGTTACTGCGGCAACTTCTTCAGCATTATCAGATGGTGCATCTGCAATGTTATTGATGTCTTATGAACGCGCACAAGCTTTAGGACTAAAACCACGTGCTGTTATTCGCTCAATGGCAGTAGCAGGTTGTGATGCAGCAATTATGGGTTATGGTCCTGTACCTGCGACACAAAAAGCGCTTAAACGTGCAGGACTGTCTTTAGCTGATATTCAAACCATTGAGCTGAACGAAGCTTTTGCGGCACAAAGTCTTTCAGTCCTTAAAGGCTTAGGACTTTATGACAAGCAAAATATTGTCAACCTTCATGGTGGTGCAATTGCACTCGGTCATCCATTGGGCTGTTCAGGTGCACGTATTACCACAACCCTGCTCAATGTCATGGAACAGCAAGATACTCAAATTGGTCTAGCGACCATGTGTATTGGTCTAGGCCAAGGTATTGCAACAATTATTGAGCGTGTTTAATTTTATTTAAGCACTGTTAAAATGACCCCATCGAGATGATGGGGTCATTTTTTTCTAAAACGATCATGGTGAGTAACGAATCACTGTCTTCCATAAACGTAACAATGTCATCTAAAAAATTTATGCTACATTCCAATCAGTTTGATCAATATCATCCACTTTAGATTAAAAGAGCGATGATACAATCGCCACCAATCAGGTCCTGATGCCATATCAACTCTGCTTGCTATACAGGCAAATTAAAATACTAAAGTCATAAAAATGAGAGACTGTCTTCAGCATAGACTTTGTTTTAAATATGTTAAATCAGCTTAATATTTATACAAGTAACGGTAATTAAACAAAGTTAAATCATTACTTTAGATCAAACAGGTTTAATATTTAATATATTATTTTCTAAAAAACTAGCTTTTGAGATTTAAATATGAATAACATCACAACCGTTTTATCTATTACCTTATTGGCTACTGCAACCTCAACAATGGCAGCAACAACTGTAGACAAAACTGCTGAAGCGAAAAGCAATACTGCATTGGCAGTGATTAAAAAAGAAGCCAAAGCAGATAAAAAAATGATCAAAAATAATTCAAAACAAGCATTACATGCGGTAGATGAAAAAGCGAAAGCAGATAAAATGGCCATTAAAATCGCAACAAAAGATGCCACTCAAGCTTTAGGTTCAGATGCAAAAGTAGAGAAAGAGGCCATTAAAACTGAAAGTCATCATGTGCTGCAATCGATTGACCAGCAAGCAAAAGCCGATAAGGCCATGATTAAAGCAGAAAGTAAAGAAGCCAAATATGCTGTAGAACAAAAAGCCGATTTAGAAAAACAAGCACTTCAGCAAAGAGCAGATATCGCCAAACGTGATCTTGAACAAAAGACTGATATCACCAAACGCGATCTTGAACAAAAGACCGATATCGCTAAACAAGATGTAGAACAAAAGGCAGATAAAGCGAAACAAGATGCCGAACAAAAAATAGAGAATGAAAAGAAAAAAGGCTTTTTCTCTATTTTTAAAAAGCAAGCAGATTAATGGTATAAACAACAGGTGCTGATTTAAATTATATTAATTCAGACTTAATCACCCATAACGCCTAATAAAAAATTAGGCGTTGCAGTTGTTACTTAGCTCACTTGAGCTACGCTATGAAAAATAGTATCTGCTCGTACAGCTAATGTGATAAAGATTTTTTCAAGGCCGTTTGATGATGTAAAGACAATTGATTAATCTGTTGGTCAATTTGTACGATATCTTGATAAAGCGTATTAAACTGCGTGACGACCTGTTGATCATAAAGCATGATCATCTGATTTTGATTGATCCAGCGATGCTTTTTAAGTAATTGAAACAGTTGTTGTGCTTTTTGCAAACGTAATTTTTCTAGTTTAAATAACGTTTGATGATCATCAAGGGGATTTGTTTGAGCTAAAGTTTTAGTCAGATAACGACGCAATCTGGCCTTAATCGATAAATTGTTAATTTGATTTTGAATTTGCTGCTGTTGCTGGTCTAAATTTTTTTGGTATAAATCCATCGTAATTTGAACCTGTTGTAACATTTTTTCTGTTTCTGAATAATGCTGTTGCTTATCTTTAGCTAAACGTTCGACATTCAAAAATTGATCCCAGCCAATTGTATGCAATGCTCTTAAGAGATAAGCATTTCTGAGTTCAGCATTACGTTGCATCATGGTTAAGGTAAAATCTGCCATCGTTTGAAATTCAGCTGTCAAACGCGGATCATGGCTATCAATGGAGATCGGCTTTGACCAATCTGTGGCTTGTTGATAAATTTCACCCGATTTTTGATTTAATACTTGTTGATAGATTGCAAACTGTTGCTGCTCTTTTTGCTGTTGATGATATTGATAAAACAGCAAACCAAAAATAGCCAAGGTAATCAGGGTAATCACCAGCACGATTCTACGCATCGATAAACTCTCTTATCTGCTTAAACTGTACGCTGTATTTTTATACTAACATGCTTTTTTAAATGGCTAAAAATAAAATATTATTGATATCTTTCAATATATTGTAATTTTAAAATCGGCATTTAAAATAGAATGCTCATTTTATGCTTTTATTCTTACATTTGGTCCCCATTTCTAATAGAACGATAAAATTGAGATAGATTATGCGCGTAGATATTTGGTCCGATGTGGTATGCCCTTTTTGTTATATTGGTAAAAAGCGCCTAGAAGCGGCTGCGATAGCAGCAGAGATTGAATTAGAAATTCATTGGCATAGTTTTGAATTAGATCCAGAAGCACCTGCTCGCCAAAATATATCAAATTCAGAGCGTCTAGCGCAAAAATATGGTCGAAGTGTGACTGAAGTTGAAGAAATGCAACGACAAATTGCAACGATGGCTCAAGCTGAAGGCATTGAATTTAATTGGGAAAATGCCAATTCAGGCAATACTTTTAACGCTCATCGTATCATTCATCTGGCACAAAGCAAAGGCTTGGGCTCGGAAGCCGAAGAGGCTTTTTTCTATAGCTATATGACGCAAGGTTTAGCCATTGGTGAACGTGAAACCATTGAGGATGTTGCTGCACGTATTGGGCTGAATCCTGTTGAAGTTGACGATGTACTCGATTCTGATCAGTATGCAGATTTTGTCCGTTTTGATGAGGAAATCGCACGAGAACAACTCAAAGTAACTGGCGTACCCTTTTTTGTCTTTGATCAACGTATTGCTTTAGCAGGCGCACAGCCTCGGGAAGTTTTCTTGCAAGTATTAGAAAAAGCCTTACAAAATCCAGCACCGATAGATAGCGAACAAAATGCTGCAATATCTAGTACAGAACCATCTCAACCACCTCAAACATAATATTTGTCATAATACTGCTTGTATACGATGAGCTTTAGTTGATCAATATACTCAAAATAAAATAGTCATAAAAATGCCAATCCTATGGATTGGCATTTTTTTAAGCTCAATATAAACGATTATTTTAATAACAAACTGTTAATACGTTTAACATATTCAGCAGGATCTTCTGGTAAACCGCCTTCAGCAATCACCGCCTGATCAAAAATCACATTAGCTAAATCATCAAATTGTGATGCAGTTTCCAGCTTTTGAACCAAAGGATGTTGCGGGTTAATTTCTAAAATTGGCTTATTCTCTGGTACTGCCTGACCTGCTTGTTTTAACATACGAATTAACTGTGGAGAAAGTTCACCTTCGCTGGTCACCAAGCATGCTGGAGAATCAACCAAACGTGTAGTGACACGAACTTCTTTGGTTTTGGCTTTTAATGCATCTGCCAATTTATCTACCACAGGTTTAAATTGTTCAGCCGCTTCCTCTAATGCTTTTTTCTCTTCAGCATCTTGTAAATCACCCAAATCTACAGCGCCTTTGGCAACGTTTTGCATGGCAACACCGTCAAACTCATGCACAAATTCCATTGCCCATTCATCGACACGCTCTGTCATTAATAAGACTTCAATGCCTTTTTTCTTAAACAACTCAAGTTGTGGTGAGTTTTTGGCTGCATTTAAATTATCTGCTGTCACATAATAAATCGCTTTTTGCCCTTCTTTCATACGCGCTTTATATGCTGCCAATGAGGTAGTAACTTCATCATGATTCGAGGTTGCAAAACGCAACAACTTTAAGATTCGTTCACGATTAGTAAAATCTTCACCTAAACCTTCTTTTAATACAGAACCAAACTCTGTATAGAAAGTCGCAAATTTTTCTTGATCTTTTTCATCTTCAGATTTAGCCAGCTGATCAAGAACGGTTAAAATACGACGTGTATTTCCTTCACGAATGGTTTTAACATCCCGGCTCTCTTGTAATAATTCACGACTTACATTCAATGGTAAATCAGCACTATCCACCACACCATGTACGAAACGTAGATAATTTGGAATCAAATTATCCGCATCATCCATAATAAAGACACGTTTTACGTACAGTTTAATACCGGCTTTGGCTTCACGTGTAAAGATGTCACCAGGTGCTTTACCTGGAATATACAACAACTGTGTATACTCGGTACTACCTTCAACTCGGTTATGTGACCAAGCCAAAGGAGCCTGAAAATCATGGGTTAGATTTTTATAAAATTCTGTATATTGCTCATCCGTAATCTCTGATTTCGGTCGTGTCCATAAGGCACTTGCTGAGTTAATGGCTTCCCATTCATCTGTTTTAACATATTGACCTGGTTGAGCCTCCTCACCTTCAGCCACTTCTTCTTGTTGCCAAACTTCTTTTTGCATTTCAATTGGCAAACTAATGTGATCAGAATATTTATTAATAATTTGCTTAACTTTGTAGCTTTCTAAATATTCAACAGCATCATCACGTAAGTGTAAAATAATATCGGTACCACGACTGGTTTTTTCGATTTGCTCAACCTCAAAGTCACCTGTACCACCACTGATCCAACGAACACCTTCTTGAGCTGCTAGGCCTGCGCGACGTGACTCAACGGTAATTTTATCTGCAACAATAAAGCCTGAATAAAATCCAACACCAAATTGACCAATTAACTGTGCATCAGATTTCTGATCACCCGTTAATTTCGACATAAAATCTTTGGTGCCAGACTTTGCAATAGTTCCTAAATTATCAATCGCTTCTTGTTGGCTTAAACCAATGCCATTATCTGAAATAGTAATGGTTTTTTGTTCTTTATCAAGACTAACACGAACATGCAAATCTGGATCATTTTCATAAAAATCAGGATGATTAATGCCTTCAAAACGCAATTTATCACAGGCATCTGATGCATTTGAAATTAATTCTCTTAAAAAGATTTCTGGATTTGAATAAAGAGAATGGGTCACTAAATGTAATAGTTGAGCTACTTCCGCTTGAAAGCTATGTTTTTGACTTTGCTCGCTCATGGTTTACTCCTTTTCTATAATACGGCAATAATTTTCAATTGTTATATTGAATGGTGTGAATTTTTTATTTTTCAATCCTTATGAGACGAGTTTTTTTATTTTTTAAGCAAATAAATGACTGATGATCTAAAATCTTAATCTGTAATTCTACGCGACAATAAAAAACCCTACCAAAAGGTAGGGCTATTGATATATTGCTAACGGCTTAGAAACGATAGCTATAACCAAGTGTATAAATCACTGGATCGATTTTTAATTTAAATTCAGTGTCATTTCCATCATTTAATCTAACTTTAGGATCTAAGTCTGCATAACGTACGTCAGCAAACACACCCCAGTTTTTCGCATCAGCAGGCTGGAAATTAACTCCAATTTGTCCTGCAACACCAACATCATTTTTAACTTTCTTAATCGTATCACCTTGAACACCCCAAGCAAAGAAGCCTGTTGCACCAACACCAACATAAGGTGTAAATGGTGATGAATTCGCAAACGTATATTTAAAGGTTAATGTTGGTGGTAATTGTTTAATACTACCAATATTCGTACCATTTGCTTTAATATCATGTTTAATTGGTGTTGCTAATAGTAATTCTGTAGAGAAATTATCATTAAAGAAATATTCAACAGATGGCGTAAAAGCATACTGATAATCAGCTTCAACTTTAGTAGTACCATTTAGTTTGGTATTGCCTGTTGGATCAACTAAAGAGCCACCCACTTTTACTTGCCAGTCACCAGCCATCGCTGCAGACGCTGACATACCCATTAATGTTATTAGAGCTAATTTTTTTAACATTTTAACAACCCTTAGTAGTAATTGGTTTATATTAAACATGTGTATTATTAATATGCAATAGCTATTCTATACGCTTATTTTTACATAATTGTAATATATTGTTTTTAAATGGTATTTTTTTAATTCAAAGTAACAAGGTTGGTTTAAAAAAAATGCCAACCTCGTCTACTTTTTACTCAATTAATCTGACTAATTTACTCAATTTTAGCCATATTTAAAATGCAATATTACATAAAATTTACAATATCATTGCAGCAATCCAGCCAAAAATCAGTAATGGAATATTATAGTGAATAAAGGTCGGTACTACACTATCCCACATATGATCATGTTGCCCATCCATATTTAAACCAGAAGTAGGCCCCAAGGTTGAATCAGATGCTGGTGAACCTGCATCCCCTAACGCGGCTGCAGTACCAATCAATGCAATTGTTGCTGCCGGACTAAAACCAAACTGTAAACATAAGGGTACATAAATAATGGCTAAAATTGGGACAGTCGAAAAAGATGAACCGATGCCTAAAGTAATAATTAATCCAACCAATAACATTAAAAATGCTGCCAGTGGCTTACTATTGCCAATTAATTCAACCGATGCATCGACTAAAGCAGGCACTTGATGTGTGGCATCGATGACAGCAGCAAAACCTTGTGCCGCAATCATAATGAAACCGACCAAGGCCATCATACGCATCCCAGCCACAATCACATCATCTGCTTCATTCCATCTAAAAATTCCAGCACAGCTCAGCACAGCCACACCCACAAGCCCCGCAAGAATCATTGAATCTGAATATAGCTGTACAATTAAGGTCAGTAAAATCGCAATAACTGCCATCACAATGGTAAAGGTCTTAATTTGTGGTTTAGCACCATACTCAAGTGCCTGTCCTGAAATCGCCGTTTTCGGTGCTTCAATATGAATATCTTGATATTCGCGCGGTTTACGATAGCTAAAAAATATGGCCACCAGCAAACCAATAAACATGCCGAAGACAGGCAGTGCCATTGCTTTTGGAATATCGCCATACTCAATCGCAAAATGATATGCCCGACCAAAGGTATTAATGTTTTGTCCCAAAATATCATTCAGAAAAATTGCACCAAAACCGACAGGAACCAACATATAAGTTGCTACCAGACCAAAGGTTAAAATACATGCAATTAAACGACGATCCAATTTTAAATGGTTAAATACAATTAACAACGGTGGAATTAAGACTGGAATAAAAGCAATATGGACTGGAATCACGTTTTGAGAACAGATTGTAGGAAGAAGAACAGCAACAAAAATCATATATTTCAAACGATTTTGTGCCTTTTGGTTAGATGCTCCCTTTAATTTAACAATCAATTTATAGGCCAGTAAATCAGGTAAACCCGAGCGAGCCAATGCCAAGGCAAATGCACCTAAAACACCATAGGCTAAAGCAATTTTAGCGCCACCCCCCAGTCCATTATTAAATACTTCTAAAGTACCTTGCAGACCTAAACCACCAAGTAAACCACCTAAAAGGGCACCAATTATCAGTGAAAACACTACCGGAACACGAGCCAGTGCCAAGCCAAACATCACCGTAATGGCTGTCAGAATTGCAAACATAAAGCAGGATATATTGAGAAAAAAACTATTTTATCAGAGTTTGAACTGAGTTTTATGCTGCATTTTAATTGGAAAATAGATTGTCGATATCCAGTTAAATTAAAATGACTTATTTTAATTGATTAATTTCAGACTATGGCTCGCATAAAATCAACATCGTTAAATACTTTATCGCATATACATGTAATATAAACCCAAAATGACATCTATAAAAAATGCCAGTCAATTTTCATTCACTGGCATTACACATCAAGCTGATTGAATCAGTAGATTATTTTTTCTTGTCTTCAATTGCCACGCCCGCACCAGCACCGATTGCACCACCAATTGCTGCACCTGTACTACCGCCAATTAACTCTTTACCAATAATAGAACCAATCGCACCACCGATTCCACCCGCTGCTGCATTATTATTCGAACCATTTTCAACTTTACTGCCTACCGCACCGCCTGCGCCTGCGCCTAAAACTGCGCCAAGACCACCGCCTACACGATTACCTGCAGCACCACCTACAGCACCACCCAATGCGGCAGTACCAATACGTTGTTCAGTTGCTGACATATTTGAACAACCGGCTAAAAAAAATGTAGAAAGAGACATTAGCGCCATCATACCCACAACTTTTTTCATGATTTTTCTCCTTAACCTATACAGTAGACCCGTGTATTTCAGTAATATTATGCTATCGCATTGATTCAATCTTATTATGCTATAAACCATTTAAGTTTTAAAATATAGATCACGATCTTTTTGTTTATCTTAGGGTGATTACTCAACGACAATCACATCCTTCGTGACAACACCATCCTTACCAATCACTGCATGCGATATTTTTTTATTGGTTTGTGGATTCTGAATCTGATCAAGTTGAAGTGTTCTTTTGGCTGGTTTTAGTCCCTTTTGAAATTCAACTCCTTCAACATCAATTTGCTTGGCTTGACCAATCACCTTGCCTTCTGAGGTTAAAGTTCGATTGATCTCAATTTTAGAGGTTGGAACAATCACTTTACCTTTTTGTAATATCGGTGTCGGCAACTTTTTCTCTGTAAACTGATTTAAATCATCTTTAAACACCACTTCCTTGGCAACAATATCTTGGCCTTTATTGCTGATCTCAAGTACAGTTGCTTCAACCGTACGTTCCGGTTGCTGTCCCTCAACACGACGAATCACTTCGGTTTTTAATACGGGTACCACGGCCTTATCTTGGACCATAATGGTATTGGGTAATGGCGCAGCACAAATACTAAATGCGCTCACTAATAGACCAGATCCAAGTAAATATTTTGTAAGTTTCATATATTATTTCTCATGAATTAATTAAAATAAATTTATTCTGATTGCAAAGTATTAATGAATAATTTATGGATCAAAAATAAAGGGGTAATATTTAATATATTATTTAAGATATTTAAAATTAATCATTTACATTTAAATACTGATAACTGTGGCACATTGAACTGGCCTTAATATCAGATTACATGTAATACGATTATGACAATATATTAAAATTCAAATATTGATTAAAGTAATTTATTATTAATAGAACAAAACTAAAATATTTTATCTGATTGATGATAAAGCTATGATCATTAAACTTGACCATTTTAAGCCACAATTTGGCGTAAGACGATCCTGTTTCTTAAAATATGGATCAACACTGATGAATGTGTACAGAATTCATGATTGAAGATTAAAAAAATGCGCCTATTATAGGCGCATTTTTTGATCGATAAACTGTATTAAGCAACAGTTTTACGTGCAGGTAATTTTTCACGAATACGTGCAGCTTTACCAGATAATTCACGTAGATAGTAAAGTTTAGCACGGCGAACATCACCACGACGTTTCACTTCAATTTTAGCAACAATTGGAGAATGAGTTTGGAATACACGCTCAACACCAATACCGCTAGAAATTTTACGTACTGTAAACGCAGAGTTTAAACCACGATTTTTCTTCGCAATAACCACACCTTCAAATGCTTGAAGACGCTCACGGTCACCCTCTTTTACTTTAACTTGAACAATGACGGTGTCACCAGGTGCAAAAGCAGGGATATCTTGTTTTAACTGTGCATTTTCAACAGCTTGAACTAAAGGATGCTTACCACTCATGTGGAATACTCCAATATTATGCGGATCAGAAGAGGTCTGATTACCGCTGGGGACAGAGGCTATCACGCATATCAACCCGATTATCTTTCCCTTTATGCTTGACCGCTTCAAGACATAAAGAGCCTAGTTATTAAATTGATCAATAAAAGTTAATTACTTTTATTCACCAACTCATCTTTTAACCATTTTTTTTGCTGCACATTCAACTCAACCTGTTCAACCAATTCAGGCCGACGCTGTTGGGTACGTTGATAACGCTGCAAAAATCGCCATTTATCAATATTGGCATGATGCCCTGACTTGAGTACATCAGGCACCGCCAAACCTTCAAAATGGTCTGGTTTAGTATATTGTGGACAATCTAAAAGACCATCTACAAATGAATCCTGTATTGCAGATTGCTCATCAGACATTGCACCCGGAAGTCTTCGGATTACACTGTCTAATAACACCATAGCGGGAAGCTCACCACCCGATAAAACGTAATCACCAATGGACCATTCTTGATCAACGTATTTTTCAATCAAACGTTCATCAACACCTTCATAACGACCGCATAATAGAATTAAACCATCATAATCAACAAACTGTTGTACTGCGGACTCATTTAAGGTCTGGCCTTGTGGTGACATATATACCACAGGGACATTGAACGCTCCTGCCTGCGTTGCAAGCACTTTAGCATGCTGAATCGCTTTGGCTAACGGCTCTGCCATCATGACCATGCCAGGACCACCACCAAATGGACGTTCATCCACTTTTTTATAGCGACCCTCAGCAAAGTCTCGGGGATTAATACAGTTCAGCTGAATTAATTCACGTTGTACCGCACGACCACTAATCCCAAAGTCTGTAATCGCTGCAAACATCTCAGGAAAAAGTGTTATGACTGCAAAAAACACTACAGACTCCTTCAGTTTCCTGCTGTATGAATTCTAAAAGAATTAATAATCTACGCCCCAATTCACGTAAATACGACCAGCTTCGAGATCAACGCGTTGTACCACATCTTGATGCCATGGAATCATACGCTCCTCAGCATCAATACTGTCTAAAGTAGCACGAACCACCATAACGTCATTCGCACCCGTTTCAAACAATTCATGGATTTTTCCGAGATTTATTTCTTGGTCTTGATCATCTAAACCCAATACGGTTAGACCTTTTAAATCAGACCAATAGTATTCATCTACACCAGGTTGTGGCAATTGAGATTTAGCAATCCAGATATTGGCACCCACTAAAGCATCTGCTGCAGTGCGGTCAACCACACCTTTTAATGCAACAACCAAGCCTTTACCATGCGGTTTCCAACGTTTTATATCAGCCATTTGCCAACCTGCTTTGGTTTCAATATACCAAGGCAGATAGTCAAAAATATTGCTCATCGGTTCTGTATTGGAATAGACCCAGAGCCACCCATTTAGACCATATGCTGAACGTAGCTGTCCAATCTGAATCCGATCTTCGGGTACATTCTGTGTTGGTGTCATGGGCAAATTACCTAAGCGATCAAGATTATGCAGCAACTGCCGCTTTTTTCGCTTGTGCAGCTAATGAAGCAACACGTTCAGAAGGCTGTGCACCTTGAGCAACCCAATGTGCAAAACGATCAGCATCTAAACGAAGTTTTTCTGCTTTACCTTGAGCTGTTGGGTTAAAGAAACCAATACGTTCGATGAAACGACCATCACGTGCATTACGGCTATCAGTTACAATAATTTGATAGAACGGACGTTTTTTAGCACCACCGCGTGCAAGACGAATAACAACCATGATACAACCTTATAGTTTTTACGGATTATCGCTGTTACGACCATCGCAACATTTCTAACCCCTTTCATAGAGGGGCATATTTTATGCGAAGTTGACAGTAAAAGAAAGATTAAAAATGTTTATTCTTTTGCTTGATGTAAACTTATCCAATCATTTGAAGATGAAATGCAGACAGCAACATTCAAGATAACTCGATATGCTCACCATTGTGAGGTTGCAGAGGGTACACATTTTGCCAAACCTTGTATCCAGCATTTTTCACCACGATGATTTAAGGCAAAGCCGCCATCTTGCCACTGCGTACTGTGTTGCAACGGCGTTGCCGTTAATAACCATGAATTTATACCAACCTGACTCAACTTAATCTGATAAAGTGGACGTCCAGCTCTTGGTAAATAAAGCATTTTTTTTTCACCAATATCAACTAACGTGATCGGTTTGCCATTGGCCTTTAAAAACGTTAAATTTACAACTTTATAGCGCTGCAATTGCTTGGCAAGTGCCGTTAATTCTGCCTGTGCTTCAATACGTTTAGTATGACGTACGTACTGTTGATAATCGGGATACACCATCATGATCAAGATAGCCATAATCACAATGACCAGCATAAGTTCAATTAAGCTAAAGCCTTTTTTCATTTACCATACTTCCTGCCCATGATCACCACAATGCTTAAAATTAACATCAAGCGTATTATTATTTTTACAACGAATTCCCTGACTGGTCATCAATAACGCAGGATAATGATGATGATCTATAGGCTGTGCCTGTATCGCCCAATGCTGCCCTAGTGCATGTTCATCGGTTAACTTTAAGTTGACCTGATCACCATCGACGATCATTAACTGATATTGATGTTTCTGTGCTGATACATGACGTGGAATAGCGATAGACGTCGGTGAGAATCCACGATATGAAAAATTACGTACTTTATGACGTTCTAGTAATATTGCTAAATGTAGCATTTCTTGTTGTGCTTGGCTGACTATGGCTTGGCGAGCATATTGTTGAAATAAAGGAATTGCAATCACGGCAAGAATCGTAATCAAAACAACCACCAACATCAATTCAATTAAGGTAAATCCAGTCTAGTCGCGTTGATTCGATTGCATATCATGACTCAGCTTAATGTTGTTCATACCAGCGTTGAGGGCTAAGTTTTGTTACGGTTTGATAACGCTTATGCATAATCACATTATCGGACATTTTACTTTTATCCTGAGGGCTGACAATCATGCGTGTCATTCCTGTCGCTGCATCACCACCAATTGCTGCTGCGATTATTCCAGCCCCTAAAGGCATCTGATGTGACAATATTGAACCTGTTTGACATTGCCCATAAGGCATACAAAACAAAGTCGTCGTGCTACTCCCTTGAATACTAGCACCGCATTGATCTAATGCATTTTTTGGACTACGATCAAAAACAGTCACATACAAGTCATGGTTAATCACAATTGGGCTACTGATGATCTTTTTATCTTGAATGTCCTGATGCTTAAATTGGTAATACCAGCCTTGTGTACGCCGATAAGGTGCGATAATACGATGTTGATTAAAACGATGTTGATCATCTAAAGGCCATAACTGGTGTGACATTGAAGACAATGAGCCACCTGCTGTTTCCGTCATCAGAGTCAGATCTTTACTTTTAAGGGTACTACTCGCATGTAGATATTTTTTTGCTGTTGTCGATATGGCTCGCAGTGAAAATAGATCTGGTCGAATAACATCCTTATCATAAATATTAAAGATGGCATCATCCTGATAGGCGCTTTGGCCTGGCGTATAATGGGCCAGCGGACTACTCTGATTCCCAGAACCCACAGAGAGTACAGCAAAGGTTGTTCCTTCTTCAGTATAAGTTGAAAATGCCGGCATATGATAAAAGCGCGGACTGGCTGCACCCGCATATAGGTCAAGTAATCGTACAGGCACTTTGGCAAATAGCTCTGGCTGGGTCATAAAAGTATTGGCATCAAGTTGATTATTTAAATCAATACGCCAAACCTGCCCAGCCAAGTCACCAAAATATAAATGATCAACCAAACCATCTGCATCACGATCTACTGTTTTAATTTCGCTCACAACACTGTATTGCATTTGTGCAGCAAATGTCGCCAAATTCCGCGATGTACGCCGAGTTGCATTGGCTCCTGCCCACCACAATAACTGACCATTTAGTGCATCAAACATATATACACCAGCACCACGTTTATTATTCTGCAAATAAGCTGCTGATTCATAGCCTGCATAAGGAATACGTCGACCATTCACCAAGGCATTACCATCATCTCCTCCAGCATCATAACCACCGCCAACAAACATCACCAATTTCTGAGTACCTTGCCATTTAATCCAGCTAATATTCGGCTTTGACCAGCTCTGTCCCATACACCCTACAGGATTACTAGCACTACATTGACCTTGTGGAATAATCTGAAATTTAAGCTTTGGTTGGTCGATATCACTTAAATCCAAGGCATAATAACCTCGACCTCCCATGCGTAAGCCACCATAGACCAACTGTTTGCCGTATACTTTGCGTTTACGCTGCTGAGCGTCTGTATAAGATTGTCCTTGACCTACTGTCAGCATATGTTGATTATTTTTATCTACTACATATTCTGTATACGCTGTCCATTCACCATCAATACCATAAAAAAAATTGCTTTTTCCCTTCATGCTCAGTGATGGCGATGCAAATGCTTCAGCCTGACTTTCAATAATTTCATGAGGAATAAAAGCAAATTTTTCTCTACCCGTTACAGCATCGACAACATGCAGTACACCTTGAGTAGTACCAAATAGTACATAATCTTCACGCTGTTTTTGTTGTCCAAGATGGCGTTGCAATAACTGATTACTAGCACCACGATTGGTAATCAAGAGCGGCTTTGAATGCATAACAGCACCCACTTGACGTAATTCTGGATATTCTTTTAATTGTTGTAATGTCGGATGATTTTGTGGTGCATAATGATATCCCAATAAGTTCATCAAATAGCCTATTTTGGGATCGAGGCGCTTTTCTGGATCTACAATGTCTTGAATGGTAATCGCAACCAGTGAATTCGATGTTTTGGCCTGTCCTTGAGAAAAAGAACGTGTGGTCCATAGTTTACGCTGTGTTTGTCCAGCTGAATTATGCTGTAAGCGTAGTTTTGACCTCATACCATAATTTAATGCTTGATCACTAGGCTGTGTTGCTGATGATGAATCAACTTTCGCTGCCCACATGTCCTTATTATTTAATATTCGACCTAAAGTATCTGTAATCACCGCATTGGCCTGATCTTTTAATACTGCATTTGAATCTAATCTGTATTTTTTTAAATTTCCTAACCAAAGTTGATAGGGCTGACCGGGTAGAGGCTGAAATTGTGGATAATAAACCTCATGATGTAATCGCGTAGGATTTAAAGGATCCACAGGTATTGTCGGTGCACCGGTCGTCGCAATCGATATCGTTGTATTCAATTCATCCAGAAAACTGTTGATACTATGAATGACATCTTGAGTACTGACACTAGAATACCAGCCCCCCTGACCAATAATCCCCCAATATGCTGCTTTTTTTACATTGGTATCAATATGACCTAAGGCTTTAATATTTTCTGCTGCTGTTTTCTTTTTATTATAAGACGAAATATGACTAAATTCATGACCAAAACCAACCACAGCCGTCTTGACCTTTAAACCCAGTGGATTCTGTTTTTCTTGAATCAGTCGCAAGGCCAGTCCATGTATACAGTCAAAACTATCTGTTGATGAACAAGAAAAATTGCTATTTAAAGCCTTGCGGATTAATCCCTCAGCATTACTATCATTAACAGGCTCTCCATCCGTTAAGACATAAATCCCCTGACTACCACACTGACGTAATGGGTTGGATGCTTGTAAAGAAAATGGTTGAAGATAGCGATTATCCTTTTTACTTTCGGCAACTGAATAGGCAAAACCACTATGCTCGGCATCAGCCGTACTATTGCCCATTAAATACGCCACAGTTTCAGCATAAGAACGTGCTGTAGGTGTTGATGTACTCGCCGTTAATTTAGCAATCTGTGTTAATAAGATTTGACGTTGAGTTTGGCCATTAATTTGTTGATCCAAGCGTCGTGCGGGGACCAAAATTGCACCCATAGGGAATATTTTTCGACCAGACTTAACTCCCAATGTTGCAAGACCAATTACATAATGATCGGCAAGGCGTTGAATTCCCTTAGAGGCATTACCCTCCAAAAGATCAAACATAGCATCTTGTAACCGTGTAATACGTTGATAATATTTACGCTTTATATTTTTATTCTTTTTATATATTGCTTCACAGTAATAACGAGGATAATTAACTGAACGACCTGTGGACTGCTCGCTCAATATGTAAGTTGATATAAAATCAGGATCTACATCACATGCTATCGTATTCCATTGTCCTCCCATACTCCCTGAAATATCCAATAACAGCATCAATGTCGTTTGTCCTGCATGTGCAGCTTGATAGATTTCAATATCACTGGCATGACTTGACTCAATCGGACGATATAATGCTATAAATAATACCAATACCAACATGATCCAGCGTTGATCTAGGCAAAAACCATATAATAACTTCATATTTTTTATTCTTATTTTTATATTTACTTTCATGCTATAAAAATACCTGACCTAATGTATATTCCGTCACATGAGTGGTAAAAGGTACGTTTAACCCCCTCAGGCAATCACCAATACTGGCCTCTACAGTCTGGCTTAAATGACGATTTAAACATTGATCAATCTCAGTGGTGCTGGCACGAGAAAGTGTCGGCATTAATGAGGTCACATAAACGCGAAAACCTCGTATAGTTTCAACTTTTGCCAATCGCTCATCTGTACCTCTAAGCGAATTTTGGAAGGGATCCATGGTATGACCTTCCATAAAACGAATCGCAATTTGGGTTAATACAATACGTCGGCGACTGGTAAAAAAATAATGCTCATCATGATTCACCGCCGTACGACAGTAACCATTCATACCTAGGCGATCATTGTAAATATGGCCTTTGTGCTGATAAATCATACTGGTTTCAGCTAAAGAAAAAAATTCAGCTCGCGATCCTTTAAAACAAAACACCAGCTCTCGTCCTTTGTAGCGTGGATGATTACCCATACCAAACATGCCGTCTTGTGCCAAATGCCGTATTAATTGCTGATTTTTTTCGATATTAAACATAGCCGCATCTGAATTTTGTAGTAGTAATTGTTCTGCTTGACTATTGGTTGCAATACTTAATGCCACCAAACCATGTCGAATGGCTAAGGTCGCTGCAACCGTGACTGCAACCAATAAAATCAATACAGTAATCAGTGCCATCCCTCGTTGTTTATGCACTAGTTCAGCTCTCCCAATGCATTTCTAAATGCAACTTCTTGTGCTACAACACGATATACATATGGGTTTGGACGTTTATCATGCTTCACATGTAATTGTTGATCCAATAGCCACAACTTTACAGCTGCTGTCGATAGGCCATGCTTTATACCCATCTGTGGTGAATGCATTAATATCGCCAAATACACCCCTAAAATACGTGGTTTAGGTTCTTCCTTGAGCGCCATATAGTCATTGATTGCAATATATCGACGCTGACGATGCTGATTGATCACACTCAATAAAACACGAAAATGATCTACATGTTTCATGATAATTTCACCTTGCAATCCTCTATTATTTTGAATCGCAATGGATTGATCTTTTATATAATGCCCAGCATCACATACCAAAGCCAAAGAATGCGGTTCTGTAGGAGCTGCATGATGATCTTTTCTTAAAAAATAGCGTTGTATCACAACTTGATGCGCTGCGATTTGACGTCCTTCACAATCAAATCCACCTGCTGTCATGGGTTGGTATTGAATAACAAGCTGATCACTGGCCTGTTTAACATTAGAAATACCCGTTTGAGCTGAACTCAAAAAGACGGGATCAACATCGGAAAATTCAGCAGGTAAATTCTGTGCAGACAACACAATACCGCCAAAACGTAACCGATCATCGATGATGGCTGTTGCTGCATTTAAATTGGCAAGACGAATATCCCGTGTCATATCGTTCAAGCCAAAATTAGCATTGTCTTGTAAATCCATAATTCCTTGTTGCAAACTTTGACTACGAATCGCAGTAAGGAACAGCATTACCGCAGCAGCAATGATGACCAGCCCTAACGTTAATGAAATCATCAGTTCAATTAAGGTAAATCCATAGGGCCGAATCATGCATAAATCTCCATGACCACACATGTGGATTCTGTACGATAATATGCAGATGTTGTACAGTTATATACCCCATCCGCATCTGTCGCTGCTGTATCCCCCCAAGCAACATAAACACAATAACGTCCGTTATTGATACCTGGACAAGTGATCATATTTAAGGTCATTCCGATACGCTGCGCAGTTAGTTTAAGCTGCACCGCATCAAAACGTGCCTTCTGGTATGCCGAACAAAAATGATGAAAACAATTCAGTGGATACGTCTGTATATCAGTTTGATGTATGATTTTTTGGTAGGTCTGGATCTGATGGCGATTGATACGAATTTTTTCAGCCAGATCTCGTGCAATACTCATGGCCTGTATTCGAGACTCTGCCTCAGTTAAAGCATCAAGGGCACGATATTGCAAAATTACAAATCCTAAAATTCCAGCAGATAACAGCAATAGAGCCATCAATACTTCAACTAAACTACTACCCACTTGTCTAGCCCCATTGATCATAAACATTTTCCTTCAACCACCTTTTGAATTCGCCCCATTCTGGAAATTGATATGGTTTTTGAGCGCTGTGCAGCCACGGCTTGATCACAAATCATAAAACTACAAAAAGCAGTTGGCGTATGCACCATTGCATGGGAGGGTATGTTGAGTAAACCATTCGGCATAAAAGTAAGCGTGGTATCTGCAGATTTTAAAACTGTATTTCCAGATGGCTGCCAGTGTAAAATTTGTGGATCAACAGGTGATAATGTCCCGATATGTACCAGCACAGTTCTTCTTTCAAGAATGGCAATCGATCTGGCATGCTTTAACAGCATGATTAATTCATCAGCACTTTTATTCAGATTTTGTTGATTGATCATAGTGCTCAAAGTAGGTACAGCCAGCACAACAATAATCGACAGCACAATGATAGAAACGACAAATTCAATGAGAGTCATGCCCCATGATATTGATTTATAATTAATCACTTGCTTAGCCTATATACTTAATTATTTTGCTGCTGGCCTAGAATAATCATAATCAGCTTAAAATCAGTGTAAGAGGAGATAAAAGGCGGTAAAAAGTAGATAACAATAGCACTCGCGCTATGGATTCGAGTTGGAGGTCATTATCGATATCAAGAGTTATCGATGATCAAATAGCATCCCTTGCACTCATTAAAGGAATACGTCAATCATCAGATAGCAAAAACATTGCATCATCAAAAAAGAAATTCAATTTAAATCATTTTTATAATTATTGGTGTGCAGGCATGTTGAAAAGTACAGCTCCTGGCATGACAGTCTGTGAAAGCGAGTTTTATCGTGGCACTTTGACTGCTTAATTTGATATTAAAAATCCTCACTTTAATCGAATATACAGCGCTGCTTAGATCGCAGCGCCTACAAAAAACCACTAAAATTATTTAAGCTTGTGTAACAGGGATTCTCAGCTCTTTAGGTAAGCTAAAGGTGATATTCTCTGCTCTCCCGGCAAGCTCTTCAGGTGCTTTTGCACCCCAATCCTGTAAGCGTTGAATCACTTGTCGAATTAAAATTTCTGGCGCAGAGGCGCCTGCGGTTACGCCAATTTTTGCGTTTTGCTTAAACCATGACTGTTGTAGTTGATCGGCATTATCCACCAAATATGCTTGCTTACCCATACGCTCGGCCAATTCACGTAAACGATTCGAATTTGATGAATTGGGAGAACCGACAACCAGTACAACATCACATTGATGCGCTAAATCACGTACAGCATCTTGCCTGTTTTGTGTCGCATAACAAATATCATCTTTTCGTGGACCTTGAATATCGGGATACTTTTGACGCAAGGCATCAATCACTTTTGCTGTATCATCAATGGACAAGGTGGTTTGGGTCACAAAGGCAACTTTATCAGCATTGATGACTTTCAAGTTGGCAACATCTTGCTCATCTTCAACCAAATAGATATGGCCACCATTACTTTTATCATATTGTCCCATGGTACCTTCTACTTCAGGATGCCCTTCATGACCAATTAAAATGGCCTCAGTACCTTCTCGTGCATATTTAGTGACTTCAATATGTACTTTTGTCACCAAAGGACAGGTCGCATCAAAGACTTTTAGTCCACGACGCTCTGCTTCTTGCTGAACCGCTTTGGATACACCATGTGCACTAAAAATGACGATATTATCATCTGGAACTTCATCCAACTCATCAACAAAAATAGCACCGCGTTGACGTAAATCATCAACAACAAAGCGATTATGTACCACCTCATGTCGTACATAGATTGGCGGGTTAAAACATTCAAGAGCTCGATTTACAATCGCAATTGCACGATCTACACCTGCACAAAAACCACGTGGATTAGCCAATACAATTTCCATAGCGCCCTCAATGCTTACAAGCTGATGGTGAAAAAATTAAAAATAATAGCAACAAAACCGATCTCAGCTATTTTGTTTATTCCTGCTCTGCTCTAAAATAGAGAAGATATTTTATCATATCAGGAAAAATATCATGTCGGGTCTCTTGTTTGTCGTTTCTGCAGCATCAGGAACAGGCAAAACATCATTAGTTAAAGCCCTACTTGAGCGTGTCAACAACTTACACGTTTCTGTCTCCCATACTACACGTGGTCAACGTCAAGGTGAATTGGATGGTGTGCACTACCACTTCAGCCATAAAGACGACTTTTTAAAACTAGTCAATGAAGGTGGCTTCATCGAATACGCTGAAGTATTTGGCAATTATTATGGCACTGCACAAGCAACAGTAAAAGAACAATTAATCAAAGGCCATGATGTTTTACTTGAAATTGATTGGCAAGGTGCCAAACAAGTCCGTAAACTTTTTCCTGAATCCAAACAAATTTTTATTTTACCCCCAAGCCAGTTTGACTTACGTCAACGTTTGTCGAATCGAGGAACGGATTCTGTCGAGGTCATTGAGCATCGTTTAAGCTGTGCCGTTGAAGATATGCAGCAGTATAGCCAATTTGACTACATCATCATTAATGATGACTTCAATAAAGCCTTACATGATCTAGAAGCCGTCATTATTGCCAACCGTTTAGTGTTGTCACAACAAGCCAATCGACATCGTGAATTGATTGAAAAACTGATTACCCCGACAATAGAATGATTAAAACTTGAGTCTATCCTGAAAGCACTTTATACTGTCGAGTCTGTTAAAATTTATTATTTCAAACGAGAAATCATATGGCACGCGTAACCGTTGAAGATTGTTTAGACCATGTAGACAACCGCTTTGAGCTTGTACTAGTGGCAAGCAAACGTGCGCGTCAATTAGCGCGTCAAGGTATTGAACCAACACTTGAATGGGACAATGATAAACCCACTGTTGTTGCGTTACGTGAAATTGCTGCTGGTCATGTTTCTAAAGATATTTTGAAACAACGTGAACAAGACTATCAAACCTCGAGTTTAGATATGGTTCTATCTGCAAATTCTCTTAATCTGAATGGTTTTTCTTTTCAATAAGTAAAATCTATTCAAAAGCCTAGTTTTTTGCTAGGCTTTTTTATTATATCAACTTTAATATTTCTTAAATAAGCGTTATAAATATAAGGTGTACTTATGACCTTGCTGTAGATAACTGGTTCTCGGTTGCAACATTTACAAAAATTGACCGTTCCACTATTTATTTTTATAAGTACAACATTCATATATTAATGTAACAGGTCTTATTGATAAAGGTGGTTTATGCCAGGCATAGCGGTTAGCCAAGCCAAACAGCAACTCAAAACAATCATCGATGCTTATCTGAATGAAAAAGATGTCGAGCGAGTTCTTGCGGCCTGTGATTATGCCGACCTTGCACACGATGGTATTACGCGCAAAAGTGGCGAGCCTTATATTCTGCATCCTATTGCGGTCAGTTGTATTTTAGCGCATATGCGCCTAGATGTTGAAACACTGATGGCAGCGCTATTACATGATGTCATTGAAGATACTGACTTTAGCAAAGATGATATTATTGAAAAATTTGGTCGAACTGTTGCAGAACTCGTTGATGGTGTCACCAAACTTAGCCATTCAAGCGATAAAGAATATAATAAAGCAGCCTCCTTTAGAAAAATTTTACAAGCCACCTTACAAGACCCACGTGTGATTATTATTAAACTGGCCGATCGCTATCATAATATGACCACACTCGGTGCATTACGACCAGATAAACGTGCACGTATTGCACAAGAAACCTTTGATGTATTTGTGCCTATGGCGCGGATCGTCGGAATGAATGAAATGGGAGACAATCTAGAGCATCTCTGTTATCAAAACTTAGATCTAGATATGTTTAACAATGTGCAACAAGCACTTTTAGAGACCAAACCAAAACGCTGTGAATATCAAGCAATCTGGGAACAAAAACTGACGACACTCATTGAAAGTCATCATATTGCAGGCAGAATTAAAAAGAAAAATAACAATATCGAATTACTTCGTCATTTTGTTAAAAATGATATTGATTTACAAGAACTCACGCACAGCCATGCCTTTGAAATTATTTTAAATAGTATTGCTGATTGTGACCGTTTGGCAGATATTTTACGGCAAAACTTTCAAGTACTCTATTTTGAAGATAATATTCGACGCCCTTTACCTGGCGGAAATCAATCATTAATGATACGACTTAAAGGTGAGCAAACGACATTATCTTTAACCATTCAAACTGAATTGATGCGTAAAGCTGCCCGTTTTGGTGTGGTACTGGGTGAAAATGCACCACAAACCTGTCGCTCTGCCATTCAGGCTTCAATGCAAAATTTAAATGTATTAATTGATGGCAGTTGTGCCAAAACGACATTTAATGATTTATTAGACTATTTACACCAAGAAAAAATTTGGGTGTATACCCCACATGGCCATTTGCATGAATTACCTCAAGGTGCTACAGCAGTAGATTTTGCTTATTCAGCCAGTTTATTTTTAGGCAACCACGCGATTGGTGCTAAAATTAATGGTGAAGTCAAACCGTTATCTACACCACTAAAAAACAGCCAAGTTATTGAAATTATTACAGATGTTTTAGCAACACCCAATCCAGACTGGTTGAGTTTTGTCAATACACAAAAAGCACGTCGTGCATTACAAAATATTCTACGAGAACAAGATTTAGAAGAACAGCGCCTTGTTGGCCATCAAGCTTTAAACCGTGCGTTAAAATTATTTAATCGTTCAGTCAATGATATTACCGAATATGAATGGAATGATTTACTGCACTGGCGCCATTTAGAGGATCGAAATCAACTTTTTGAACAGATTGCTGTGGGTGATCTATTACCACAATTAGTTGCTAATCATCTCTTTTCTCAGGATCATCATCATGAAAGCTCTCAGCGTCTCATACAAGGTACTGAAGGCGTTGATGTCAAATATGCACATTGCTGTAATCCTGTCTATGGCGATCCAATTCAAGGGCATTTATCACGCCGTGGCCTAATTGTACATCGCAATCATTGCTATAATTTAGTACACGAACAAAATCAGCATCCAGAAAATATTATGCCACTGCTCTGGACTCCTGAAGAAATCCCAGATGTTCAATTCACGACCTATTTATGTATTAATATGCCAATGGATGATGAACAAGTTTCGCAACTGATTTATCAATGTCGTAAAGCCAAAATTGGCGTTGAAGCCGTTCAAAAAGATATTGGTAAAACCTATGTTAATGTTGTGGTCAATAGCCGCCAACAAGTCGCCAGCCTTATTCGTGACTTACGAATGCATTTTGGATTTCCGCGTATTACCCGTCTGATGCAACCAGTAATGAATATTAGTGAATCAGCCAAAGTCAGTTAATTGATTTAAGCTGCATGAAAAAGCTTCTATATATATGATTGTTGGACTATGATGTAGAAAATGATATAAGGAGAAATTGATGTCCCGCCAAGTGATCCATACTGAAAATGCACCTGCCGCAATTGGTACATATTCACAAGCGATTTTAGTTGGTCATACCTTGTACCTCTCAGGTCAAATTGGTTTAGACCCATATAGTATGGAATTAGTAGAAGGTATTGAGCCACAAATTCGCCGCGTATTTGATAATCTTAAAGCAGTATGTGAAGCTGCTGGCGGCTCTCTTGCCGATATTGCCAAATTAAATATTTTTCTTACTGATTTATCTCACTTCCAGTTGGTCAATCAAATTATGGGAGAATATTTTGCGCAACCTTATCCTGCACGAGCAGCCTTAGGTGTAGCAAGCCTACCTAAAAATGCCTTGGTTGAAATGGATGGTATTGTCATCATTAATCCATAATGACATCATCTCTTCTCTTTAATGAATGAGCACCACCTATAGGTTGGTGCTTTTTTTATTGCTAAAACCAATAATCAAAAGCAAGTACATAGATAAAACCTAATTGACAAATGATAATAATTATCAATAATACTAACTATCTTATTTAATTTATTATGGTCATATCTAATGTACGTTTGTTTATGCCGTGGTATTACAGATCAAGACATTAAAAATGCAATTGCAAACGGTGCTGAAGACTACCGTGACATCAGAGACATGCTCGATCTTGGCACATGCTGTGGACGCTGTGCACCCGAGGCACGCTCTATCATCAGTGAAGAAATTGCACAAATCGCTTCACGTTTAGCGGTTGCTGCATAAATATAAAAAGTAATAGCATCAAGATAATTATAATAACTATCTCATCATAACTATCGAATGAACGATCAATAGATCATTATGACTTCACCGCTTTTAGTATCAAGCGGTTTTTTTATTGCTGATCACTTTGATATAGAATTATTTTTGATTGTGATTTTCATTTGCTGTTCTATAAATTACTCGCCATTGATGCCACTGTTGGTTAATATAATCAAAATTAATATAAGCAAAAGCGCATTTTACGGCGAAATTGCTCATGATCGTGAATGGAGTAATAGTTATGCAAGGCAATCGTGATGTTATTAATCAGTTAAATCAGGTGCTATATCATCATCTAACAGCTATTAATCAATATTTTCTTCATTCACGCATGTTTAATGATTGGGGTATTGAACAATTAGGTTCTGCTGAATATAAAGAATCAATTCGTCAAATGAAACATGCTGATAAAATTATTGAACGTATTTTATTTTTAGAAGGCTTACCTAACTTACAACATTTAGGGAAATTATATATTGGTCAACATACCCTTGAAGTTTTAAATTGTGATGTACGCAAAGTAAAAGAAAATATTGAAGCATTACAAAAAACAGTGCTGATTGCTGAGCAACATTTGGATTATGTGACACGTGATCTCATCAAAAATATTCTAGAAAAAGAAGAAGAATATCTAGATTGGACGACAACCCAGCTTGATCTAGCAGCAACTATTGGCTCTGAAAATTATATCCAAAGTCAAATTTAATGGGGTTTAGCCATTAGATTTAACCCGACTTAAAGTCATCAATAAGCCAGTGCGATAAGCACTGGCTTATTAATTTTCTGGTTTTGCCCTATCCTGAAATTATTTAGCGGACTTCACTGGAAGGTAATAGACTTTCATAAGCAATATCTTTATGTCGTAAAATTTTTAATATTTTAAGCTGATGTTTAGCTTGTGCTTCATCGCCATTAAATGCCAATAATTTAGCAAATTTAATCAAGTTATAGCTGGTTGGATATAACAGTACAATATGAGAAAAATTCTCAATTTCAGTTGGTGAAACATGGCTATACGGATTTAAACGTACCCACGCAATACGATGATTAAACTCACTCAAAATATAAATTGAATCTTGCTTAACAATTTTTTCAGGTTGCTTCTCATAACGCATCGATTCTGCTAATTTTGGAACCAGCACATCATAATCACGATAGACCAAAATCAGCAAGATGATGCCAGAGCCATAAATCATACGCATCCATGTTGTTGCCAAGGCAATGGTTTTTTGTTGAATTTGCTGTGCTTGTACAATGCCTAAAATAAAGCCTACCGGCAATAAAAAATAAGCATAATTTTGCGGAAACTCTAACAGTGCATGAACAACAAATACACCCACCATTAGGATCCCAATAACTGACTCTATACTGTTTACATACTTATTGAGTTGATAACCCCAATAAGCAAAATAGGCAAGAAATGGTAATCCAATAATTAAACCATTCCATAAAATAAAATCTAAAATAAAATTATGCGCACTACGAATCCAAACAGGACCTTGGAAGAATTCACTAATGATAGTATATGCCACACCCGTTTGATAAAAACCATAACCAAACCAAGGTTTATATTCAACAGCATGAACCATTTGTTGCCAAATAGCTAAACGTGATAAATCACCTGTTGCACGTCGAGCAATATCAACCGATTTAATTTGTGTATCCGTCAATTGTGTTAAATAACTACTAATAGCCGGGAACAAAAAGATAAGGCCTATAAAAATCAATAACCACGTGCTCATCAAATACCATTTAATATGCACATAACCTTTAAATTGTTGGTATGCCAAATACAATACAATACATACACAGGCAACCCATGATGTTCTTGACTGGCTCAACGCCAGAGTCACCAACATCATTAGAGTTGCCAATACCAACCATTTGCTTTGAATTTTTTTGGTTTCATAAAGATATAAACCTGCCAATAAAGACATTAGCAAAAAAGTGGCCATATTATTCGGCTGTGCAAAATTGGCATAAGGTCTGGCACTATTCAAAGGAGTAATACCAGGCAAAACCGTGTCTAAATTAAGCCACTGTAAAAAACCGATTAATCCAGTTAATGTTCCTGAAATAAGCAATACATAACTTAAATAAGTAAATGTTTTTTCTCGATTAAACTGTCCTGTACTCAGATTAAAACCAATAATAATGGCCATCCAAAATCCAAAAACATAAGCAAAAGCCATAAGTGCATTGCTAAAGAAAAAGATTTGACCGAAAAAGAATTGTAGAAATGGAATAACAGCCAGTAAAATTAAAGGTAAAGTAATTTTAGGAAGTTGTACTTTTTGTCTTAAACACAATGCCATTACCGTAAATAAGGCTAGAAATGCATAAAGCTCTCCAGTATATGTTACCCAGGGTCGATAGTGCACCGGAATCAACCAGGCCAATGAAATAAAAACGCTTGCGAGTAAAACTAAAAAAAAGTTCATTTACTTTAAGTTAAAATTTAAGAATCTTGTCTATTTTAGCTGAATTAAAATAAAAGCCCTAATCAACTTAATGGCATTCGAGTAATGTACTTAGCGTAGCTTTGATGCGCCTTTACTCTACTGCGCTCTATCATAGATAGACAACAATTCACCTTTTCTATTGAAATATTTAAAACTCAAATCATGACGATAATTGCATATAAGATTCATCTCAAATGCTGATGGACTTAGCATATTGAGCTTTTATAGACAGTTTGGACATTTTACTCACTCGATATTAACAGCAAAAACAGCTATAGCCTTAATATACAATGCCATAGGTCATATTGTGTCCTATAGCTTTAGCATTCACTCATCTCTCCAACATTAAAGAGCACGCTTTTATGCTCAATACAATAACAATGTTGATGATGCTTTTTAACAAATGCTCTCTTTGATTCAAGCTGTTTTTGCAACTCCTCCTCATTTCAATCTTGAGGCATAAGCTCAATTTTATTGATGTGACCATTTTTTTAAAAAACTGACATTTTTTGTCACTCAATTACCTAAAATGACCATATTAATTAATGAAATAAAAAAACAAGCTATTGATTTTTATATTAAAAAAAATATGGCATATTCTTTGCTTAATGCTAACAATATCGTAGAGCTAAAAATAATAAATAGGCTTTATGAAAAAAATAAAACACATCAATTAATCTACTTGAGAGAATATATGAATACTCAAAAAGGCTTTACACTTATTGAATTAATGATCGTTGTGGTCATTATTGGAATTTTGGCAGCGATTGCCATTCCGGCATATCAAAACTATATTGCTCGTTCACAAGTTTCTGAAGCTATGACTTTAGCAGCAGGCTTTAAAACAGCGATTCAAACTAACTTACAGAATAATTCTTGTTTTAGTAATGGGGGTAATGCTGCTACAGATACCGATATTATGAATGGTAAATATGGTGTTGGTAAAATTACTCAAGTTTCAGGTACTGCGGCAGAGAATAATTTAGTGTGCGGTATCGAATATACCTTTAGAAGTAAAGGGGTATCAAACAAAATTGCTTCAAAAGTAATTTCTATGTCTGTCAATAGTAATGGCGTATTAGTTAAAGATAAGAATACCACCATTAAAGATGATTTACTGCCACAATCCCTCCTACTGTCTGGTTCGTAACGCCAAGTAAGACCATAGCCTTATCAGATAAGGTTATGGTCTATCTATTTGATTATGCTTATTAAAATTAATATTATACTGATTATTATCTTTATACTGTGGATTTTTTCCGGCCAGTATATTTTTCCCGCAGTTATTCCCTATGACAGTTGGCGCATTATCGAAGTACTACTCTTGATTTGGCTAGCAAATCAATTACTGTTTATGCGCCAGAATATACAACTACCTCTTCAGCATCAATGGTTAATCGCAATGATGCTTGCACTGATGTTGTATAGCAGTTACTGCGCATTACAACCTAAAATTGCCATCACCGATGCAGTGTTACAGTTCTTGCTCTGTACCTCACTGTATATATGTACTGTACAGGCAAATCTACATCCTCAATTTTTTTTAAACGCCAGTAAAATTATAAGTCTGCTACCATTATTCAGCCTTATATTTTTGCCTGTATCAATTGTGCAACAACTACAAGGTAATCCAATACAGTGGTATGGATATTTTCCTAATTACCGTATGTTGGATGATGCACTGTTACCTTGCCTATTTTTAGTTTGGTTTTGGCAATCGACAACAACAAATAAAATACTTCAATTCAGCCTTACTCTGGTCGCAACTTTATATAACTTATCGTTCTTACTTAATGGCGCACGTGCTAATCTTTTGGCTATTTTTAGTACTTTATTACTGCTTGGCTTATTTTATCGTCAATCCTTTAGGGTGATACTACCCTCGATCATCAGTACCTTAGCTGCATGTAGTCTGTATGCTATTTTAACAACATTACAGATTGAAAATATTGGCTCACCCTTAATCAGAACCAGTTCATCTGGACGTATAGATTTATGGATTAAATCTATTCAGTTATGGTTGGATGCACCCATTTTAGGGGTAGGTGGTGGCAATTTTATTTTTCAACAGCCGTATTTATTTTCAGCACATCCACATAATTGGATACTACAGTGGCTAGCAGAATGGGGAATGGCGGGTCTAATCATGACCTTTTTTTTAATCTATATCATTAAAAAAATTTACGATCTACATCAACAATTACCGATATTTTTAATTGGATTTTTAATTTCTTTTTTAATGAATATACTATTTTCTGGTACGTTGATTTATCCACTCAGTCAAATCCTGAATCTATGGGGATTGATGCTTATTTTGAATGCAATGCTCCAGCAATCTACGCCCATGATATGGACGCAAAAAAAACCATATCTATTGGCGCTGATAATTTTATTCAGTAGCATCACGATGATTACACTACATCTAGAGGATCTAACAGCACAGCACTACTGGCTGCCTGATTGTATTTATCCGCCACGATTTTGGCTTGATGCGACTCAACTTCATTTATGCGGCGGCTAAAATAGCGTCGCATATAGTGAAGCGAGCGGTTTATACAATAGAATTTAAAATCGACAAACATTTGAGATAAAAAAACTTTATTAAGAATCCTGTACGAGCGTCAGAAATGAGTTTAGCTCTACGCTTGCTTGTATGCTATAGATCAAACCACTATAAAATCACCGGCTGATTATTAATTTCATTATCAATCTGCCCCAACTCTTTCTCATAATAAATATTTAAAATTTCACCTATCCGATGGATAGCCGCTAAAATAGCCTCATTAAATTGTTGCTGCTTAAACTGCACAGCCATCTGCTGACATAATTCATCCCAAATAGATTGCGCTGTATATTGCTGTATACCGCGGTCAACCACAATTTCTATACGACGTTCACATAAATTAATATATAGTAAAATACCGCTATTGAATTCAGTATCCCAAACACCCAATTGCGCAAATAATTGTCTCGCACGACCAGATACATTTTGATAATAGGCTTGATGAGCAGGAATATGTCCCTCTATCACCACTTGTATTTCACCATGATGGCCTTGTTCAGCATGTTCTACAGCTTGCGTAATACCTGCCAATACTTGTGAATTAAAGATTTTATTCGTGCGTGATACATAAAAAAAATGCTTAAGCCATCTTGTTAAACTGGGCTGTTCAAACTCAACCAGCTTAGGTGGCGTCAGTATATGTGTTGTATCAGATCTTGTTACCATGAGCCAGATGCACCTCCTCCGCCAAAACCTCCTCCACCGCCGCGATATCCGGATGATCCACCACCTCTAGATCCACCACCTGATCCACCGCCACGACCAATCATCGTCAATAATAGTTGAAAAACCGTTTGGGCGATGCTGGTAATCAGTAAAAAGAACACGACAATACCAATCAAAAGGCTGCTTAAAATTCCCATGCCATAGACCAAGCCAGCAACAACACCTGCAACACCCGCAGTCGCTGAGCTTAAACGATTTCCAACCCAAAAAGATGCCAAGATACCCAGCAACAAAATTATGCCGACGGCATTTCTCAGATATTCACGATTTTGTTTTTCAAGCAATGCTGTTTCATACCGCTGTTGTAGTTCTTGCGCAGCTTGTGCTGCAACCTCAGGATCCATATCCAGTATATGCTGGATCTCTATTAATCCTTCTGATAATCCTTGACCATATTGACGATTCTGAAAATATGGGGTTATTTTGTCACGGATAATACGATTTAACACAATATCAGGTAATACGCCTTCCAAACCATAACCCGTCAGTATTTGAATTTTACGATCCTGAGCTGCGACCGTGATTAATAAACCATTATCATGTTTTTGACTACCCAGTTGCCAAGCTTCTGCTGCTCGCATGGAATAATCAAAAATGGATTCTTAACCTGTTGTCGGAATAATAATGATACCGACTTGTGCCTGAGCCTGTTGATATAAAGTGTTGATCTGGCTGAGTAGACGTGCCTGATCAGAAGCAGACAATAAATTGGCTGAATCAATAATAGGCTGATTTAAAGTAGGTAGCTGATGCAATGTTGTCGTTAAATCAGCAGCAATAGCAGATCTATCTGTAACAGGTGCAGATGATGATGCTAGAGTGGTTTGCTTTTCAGTTACTTGTTCTGTCGACACAACACTGTTTTCTATCGGTTGAGCAATGCTGTGTTGTGCATACGTCAAGGATATGCTAAACACACTAATCAGCATCATAACAGCAAGCAAATAATATCGCAGCCACAGCATTATAAAATTCAACATGGCATTATTCTTTAATATTATTCAAAAGAAACTTGTGGTGCTTGCTGTGCATCCGGTGCTGCAGCAAAATTTGGCTTAGTTTGCATGCCAATCACTTTTGCAGTAATCACTTGAGGAAACTGTCGTGCATAAGCATTAAAGTCTTGTACGGTGGTAATATAACGATTGCGTGCTACGGCTATTCTATTTTCAGTCCCTTCAAGCTGCACCTGTAAATCTCTAAATTGTTGATTTGCCTTTAAATCTGGATAATTTTCTGAAACAGCAATCAAACGTGATAATGCACTGGTCATTTGTGCCTGTGCTTGTTGATATTTTTCAAATAATGCAGGATCTTGTAACACATCTTTATCGACCTTAATCCCTGCAACATTCGCACGTGCTTGTGTAACTTCGGTTAAAACCTGCTGCTCATGTTTTGCATAGCCTTTAACCACATTGACTAAATTGGGTACAAGGTCTGCACGACGTTGATACTGGTTTTGAACTTCAGACCATGCAGCAATCACTGCCTCATCTTTGACTTGCAAGGTATTATATCCACATCCACCCAATGTTAAACTGCTCATCAATAGCAGTGCTAAAATACTTTTCTTTATGGTATTCACAGCGTAAAACCCCTAATTTTTTTCATTTTATTGCTTTTAAATAAATTCATTTTAACCTTATTTTTCAATCGATTTGTTTATTTTATTTATACAGTCATATCGACATAAAAAAATCCGCCTAAGCGGATTTTTGATCTTAAAATCGATACCTCTATCTTAGAGATCTAAATAATCTAGAATACCTTCGGCAGCTTGACGCCCTTCCCAAATTGCAGTAACCACTAAATCAGAGCCACGTACCATATCACCTCCCGCAAAAATTTTTGGATTAGAGGTCTGGAATTTATAGCTTTGTTGCTCAGGCGCAATAACACGCCCCGAACTATCTAACTGAATATTCACATCACTAAACCAATCTGCAGGACTGGTACGAAAACCGAAAGCGAGTAGTACTGCATCTGCCGCGAGAATTTCTTCTGAGCCTGGCACTGGTTCTGGACTACGACGGCCACGACTATCTGCTTCACCAAGCTGAGTTGTCACAACCTTAACCCCAGTAACTTTACCATGCTCACCAATAATTTCGATCGGCTGACGGTTAAACTGGAATTCCACACCTTCTTCTCGGGCATTTCTAACTTCTCGACGTGAACCCGGCATATTTTCTTCATCACGACGATAAGCACACACTACAGATTCTGCACCTTGACGAATTGAGGTCCGGTTACAATCCATTGCAGTATCACCGCCGCCAAGTACAATCACTTTTTTACCTTCAACACTAATGTATTCAGCTGGATCTTTTTCCCAACCTTGGCAACGATTGACATTAGCGATTAGAAAATCAAGTGCATCGTATACACCCTCTAGATTTTCGCCAGCAAAACCACCTTTCATATAGGTATAGGTTCCCATTCCCATAAAGATGGCATCATAATCTGCTAATAGTTGATCGATGGTCACATCACGGCCAATTTCAGTATTTAACCGAAATTCCACGCCCATTCCGCTAAAAATTTCACGGCGGCGTTTCATCACGTCTTTTTCCATTTTAAATTCTGGAATACCAAAGGTAAGTAATCCGCCAATTTCTGGACGTTTATCAAAAACAACCGGTCTTACACCCGCACGCACCAGAATATCTGCACAGCCTAAACCTGCTGGGCCTGCACCAATAATCGCCACTTTTTTATCAGTCCACTGAACATGTGACATATCTGGGCGCCAGCCCAAAGCAAAAGCAGTATCATTAATATATTTTTCTGCATTACCAATGGTCACTGCGCCAAAACCATCGTTTAAGGTACAAGCCCCTTCACATAAACGGTCTTGTGGACAAACACGCCCGCAAACTTCTGGCAAAGTATTGGTTTGATGACATAATTCAGCTGCTTGAAAAATACGCCCTTCTGCAATCAGTTTTAACCAGTTTGGAATATAGTTATGGACTGGACACTTCCATTCACAATATGGGTTACCACAACCTAAACAGCGATGTGTTTGATTTTTTGCAATTTCGGCGGTAAACGGTTTATAAATTTCCACAAACTCAGCTTTGCGGACAGCTAAATCTTTTTTCTCTGGATCTTGACGTGGCACATCCAGAAATTGAAAGTCATTGTTTAGGCGCTCTGCCATGTCTCTCTCCGTGGGTAGGCGTAAGTTTTATGACTTACACCTGCCTATATCTTGGTCGTGGAATTACTGTGGATCTGCTTGAGTTGTTTTAAGTAAAGTCTGTAAGTTGGCAGCTTTTGGTTTTACCAACCAGAATTTACGGCCATAAAAATCAAACTCATTGCGAATCTTATACGCCCAAGCACTACCAGTTTCCTTAATATGCTCATCTAAAATACGACATAAGAAGGTTTTATGTTCTTCCATTGCTTCGGTAGAAATACGATTGAGTTCAATTAACTCATGATTGTAATGATCAACAAAGTCATTATCTAAATCAAGCACGTAAGCAAATCCACCCGTCATACCTGCACCAAAATTATGACCGACTTTACCTAATACTGTCACCACACCACCTGTCATATATTCACAGCAATGATCACCAGCACCTTCAATGACAGCAAAAGCCCCAGAGTTACGTACAGCAAAACGTTCACCCGCAGTACCTGCAGCAAATAGTTTACCGCCTGTCGCACCATATAAACAGGTATTACCAATAATCGCTGTTTCTTGTGTTTGGAATGGCGAACCTTTTGGTGGGAAGATGGAAATTCGCCCACCAGCCATACCTTTACCGACGTAGTCATTTGCATCGCCTTCCAAGCGAATATGCAAACCACCCGCATTCCAAACGCCAAGTGACTGACCAGCTGTGCCCGTTAAGTGCATGGTAATCGGCTGATCTTCCATTGCTAAGTTACCATAACGACGTGCAATTTCACCCGAAATACGTGCGCCAATCGAACGATCACAGTTACCAATCTGATAACGATATTCTCCACCCGTATGTGCATCAATGGCAGGTAACATATCTGTCACCATTTGTTGAGCCAAAAGCCCTTTATCAAATGGTGCATTGCCTTCAACTTGACAATATTGTGCTTTGCCTTCAGCAGCAGGATGCGATACTAATAATTTCGTTAAATCAAGATGGCTATGCTTATCTGTTTCACCAGGTAAGACTTCCAACAAATCTGTACGACCAATCAAATCTTTAAGACGAGCAACACCAAGCGCAGCCAACCATTCACGTGTTTCTTCAGCAATGAAGTGGAAGAAATTAATCAACATTTCTGGCTCGCCAATATAATGTGACTGACGTAAATGATCCTGTTGGGTTGCAACCCCTGTTGCACAGTTATTGAGATGACAAATACGTAAATATTTACAGCCAAGTGCAATCATTGGTGTCGAACCAAAACCAAAGCTTTCAGCACCGAGAATAGCGGCTTTAACAACATCGAGACCAGTTTTTAAACCACCATCGGTTTGTACACGCACTTTACCACGCAAATCATTAATACGAAGTGCCTGATGCGCTTCACTTAAACCCAACTCCCAAGGTGAACCAGCATGATGAATGGAAGAAAGTGGCGAAGCTGCTGTTCCACCGTCATAACCAGAAATGGTAATAAAGTCAGCATAAGCTTTGGCAACACCTGCCGCAATAGTACCAACCCCTGGTTCAGAAACCAATTTGACCGAAACCATTGCCTGTGGATTAACTTGTTTTAAATCAAAGATTAATTGTGACAAATCTTCAATAGAATAAATATCATGATGTGGTGGTGGTGAAATCAAGGTCACACCAGGAACAGAATAGCGTAATCGTGCAATTAAGCCATTAACTTTACCGCCAGGTAATTGTCCACCCTCACCCGGTTTGGCACCTTGTGCAACTTTAATCTGTAAAACTTCAGCCGATGTAAGATAGGCTGGCGTTACACCAAAACGTCCTGAGGCAATTTGTTTAATTTTTGAATTACGAATCGTACCGTAACGTGCAGGATCTTCACCACCTTCACCAGAGTTTGAACGACCGCCAATGGTATTCATTGCAATGGCAATCGCTTCATGTGCTTCAGGAGATAAAGCACCTAAAGACATACCTGCAGAGTCAAAGCGCGGTAAAATATCTGCAACAGATTCAACCTGATCAAGTGCAATAGACTGATCAGTTTTTAATTTAAATAAATCACGAATTGTGGCAATCGGACGATGATTAACAAGCTCTGCATATTGTTTAAAATCTGCATAATCTCCGGAACGAACCGCTTTATGCAAAGCATTAATCACATCTGGATTAAATGCATGATATTCTTTGCCAAAGACAAATTTAAGCATGCCACCTTGATCAATCGGTTTACGTGATTTCCATGCTAAATCCGCCAATTGTTTTAAATCATTTTCTAAATCGGCAAAAGTTGCACCTTGAATACGGCTCGGAACACCTGTAAAGCACTTGGCAACAACTTCATCAGACAATCCCACTGCCTCAAATAGCTGTCCACCGCGATAAGATGCAACCGTTGAAATTCCCATTTTAGACAGAACTTTTAATAAGCCTTTTTCGATGCCTTTACGGAAATTAGCTTGAGCATGTATTGGATCACCTAAAAGCTCACCTTTTGCAATCAAGTCATTGATCACATCATAGGCCAGATAAGGATAAATTGCCGTTGCACCAAAACCGAGTATGACGGCAAATTGATGTGCATCACGGGCTAATGCCGTTTCAATAATGAGGTTAGCATCGGTACGTAAACCTACTTTCATTAAATAATGATGTACGGCTCCAGTCACTATCACAGCATTGGCAGGTAAATAACCTGGACGGATTTTTTTATCCGATAATACCAACAATGTTTTACCATCACGAATTGCTTGAGCAGATAGTTCACAAATACGTGAAATTGCCGCATCTAAACCTTCTTCTTGCGGATAATTTAAATCAATATCTGCAATTTCATAACCTGCACGCCCCAATGTACGAATTTGATGCATTTTTGAATTAGACAATACAGGGCTAGAGATGATCAAACGATCAGCATGTTCTGGACTTTGTTCAAACACATTTTGTTCACGTCCTAAACATGTTTCCAATGACATTACAATCGATTCACGCAATGGATCAATCGGAGGATTGGTCACTTGAGCAAATTGTTGACGGAAATAATCTGAAACATGACGTACCTGACGTGATAAAACCGCCATTGGAGTATCATCACCCATTGATCCAACAGCTTCTTGACCACTCTCAGCAATTGGACGCAATAATTGATCACGTTCTTCAAAGGTCACCATAAACATTTTTTGTGCCGCTTTAAGGTCATCACCTTTTAAGCCTTGATCACATAAATATTCTTCAAGTTCTGGACTACCTTGTATCCGTACAGAGTTTTCACGTAACCATTGACGATATGGGCGCATACGTTTTAGATGCTGACTCACATCATTGGTATCAAGTAATTTACCAGTAAAGGTATCAATCACTAAAATTTGACCTGGACCAACACGCCCTTTAGAGATCACATCTTCTGGTTCATAGCCCCAAACACCAATTTCTGATGCTAAGGTAATATAACCATTTTTGGTAATCACCCAACGTGCAGGACGTAACCCATTACGATCCAACATACAAATTGCATGACGTCCATCTTGAATGACCAGACCTGCAGGACCATCCCATGCTTCCATATGTTTAGAGTTAAACTCATAGAATGCCCGTAAATCAGCATCTAAAGTTTCCACATTTTGCCATGCAGGTGGAACTAACATACGTAATGCACGGAATAAATCCATACCGCCACCGACTAAAATTTCTAGCATATTGTCTAAACTAGAAGAGTCAGAACCAGTAAGATTCACAATAGGATTCAGTTCGGTTAGGCCAGGCAACAATTCATTGCTAAATTTTGGTGTACGTGCAATCGCCCAATTACGATTCGCGGTAATCGTATTAATTTCACCGTTATGTGCTAAATAACGGAAAGGTTGTGCCAATTGCCATCGTGGTAAAGTATTGGTAGAAAAACGTTGATGGAAAACAACAATATGTGATGCTAAACGCTCATCTGCCAGATCTGTGTAAAAATCAGCAATATAAGATGGCATCATCAAGCCTTTATAGCTAATCACAGTTGAACATAATGTCGTTACATAAAAATATGGATCTTGTGTTAATTGCTGTTCAGCACGACGACGCGCCATCAATAATTTACGATTAAATTCAACTTCTGTAACGCCCATTGGACAGTTAACAAAAATTTGTTCAAATGCTGGCAATGACTGCATAGCAATCGAGCCTAAAGCATCATTATTGGTTGGAACGACACGCCATCCAATAACACGACAGCCTTCTTCTTCAATTTCTTTAGTTAAAATATTTTTGGCATGTGCGGCTAATGCTGGATCTAGGTTTAAAAATATGCTGCCTACAGCAAATATTTCACTGAGTGTAATATCACTAATCTTTTTAGCTTCTTCACGAAAAAAAGCTTTGGGCATTGCTAAAAGAAGGCCACAACCATCCCCGGTCTTACCATCTGCAGCAATACCACCACGGTGGGTCATACAGCTTAAGCTATGAATTGCAGTTTTGACCAGATCATGACTTTCATCTCCCTTCATATGGGCGATTAAACCAAAACCACAGTTATCTTTAAACTCATCCGGTTGGTATAAACCTTGAGCGGGAGCTACAGTATTAGGCGATGGCATGTGCATAGCGTACCCTTCTTTTCACTTGCTCTGTCGAGCATTAAACCAATCTAAATTTTATATTGCGATTTAGTCTTTATGACTTACAGAAAAACGTATGATTCACAACATTGTCTATATGATTAAACTATCATTTAATCATAAGGAGATAAAAAACTATTTGTGACTATTACGCACTTAAACGAAGCAAACATTCAGAACATTTTCGCATACTCATTGAATCTTTTTGCGCCAAAATAGTGACATTTACTCAACTCATGCACCAATAAAGCAAAAATAGTGCCAACTTTTAAATTTATTCAATCCTTCAAGTTATTCAGTGTTTTTTTGTTATTTATAAACAGCTAATAGCACGATGATGAATCTAATTGCACCCTTTATGTGCATATTTAAAAACAGATCAAAAATACTGCTTCATTTTGGCCCCCTATTGGTGATTATTCAGTGCAATATCATGATGCAACAGCAGTATGTGATGCATTTACAGAGCTACATGCTGAAACATAGGATTGTATGTTAAAAAATCATACGCAAAAAAATCTTGATTGAATGTATAAATAATAATCGACATGGCTTAAAACCATTTTGGCTCTAAACCCAATATCTGAGGTACAAAACTCAAAACCAGATAATGCTATTTTTATACTGATTAGCTGTCATATCCCAGTCATGATTGAGATCAACAGCTTATTCTAGCGACCAGCAATCATGATATTTTTCTAAATAATAGCCATTAAAAAGCCATAATTCATTTAAAAATAAACAGTAATAATAATTAATATATCATAAAACTTAAAAATCTCAACAATCAACTCATTAGCTCAACAACGTCATCTCTGTCATCATACGACCAAGCGATGACATCAGCGTAAAACCTCAGTGCAGATCAGTCTTTTTGCTTGAAACTAAAAATTAGAGTAGTTTTTTCATTCAACAAAATTGGCATTTAATCATCTATGGTGTATTGGTTGACTGACTGGTATTACTTGGCGCAAGCGGTTTAGTTTGTGATGTCTGAATATCGACAATATTACCTTGTTGATCTTTACGTGTCACTGTAGTGGTCGTAGTCGGTGTTTCAACATTTAATGTCGCTGAAGGTGTCACAGGTTCAGTAATAATTGCCGGTTTAGGTATCGGTGCAGGCGTTAATTTGACTGCATATAAGGCATTATTCAGTCCCATTTCTTCCGCGCCTAAATCATTTACATCCGCCATATAGTTTTTAAAAGTCTGCACAGTAGGTTTGACTGAAGCAGGCAAGCCAATCTCCAGTTTCCCTAGTGCCGAATCCGCTGAAAATTGATTGACAAAATCACCGTATAATAATACATATTGCTCAGGAATATCTTCGCTAGACAAACGAATATAAAAGAAACCATCACGTGAATTTTGTCTTCTGAGAAAATCTTTAATGACATCTTCTTTATTGGTTCTAAATAATTCAATTGTATAGTTATTTTGACGATCACCAATAAACTTAGTGCCACGAAACTCAGCATCGTGGTTATCTGTTGCTTGAATACGTACTGTTTTTTCTAAGGGTTTCACTTCATCAGTCAAGCCCCCTAAATATGTGGTAGCAGCCACTTTTTCAGGCTGAATTTGCCTTTCCAGTGATGTTTCCGATTCTTTTTCGATCAATGTTACCGTATCTTTTTCAGTGAATATCCAAAAAATAAATGCTAAAAAGAGCAAACACACTCCACACACAAGCCATATAGTTGACTGATTTTTTTGCGATGGTGAGTGGAGTGTAGACATAAAACACCTAATACTTATTGTTGATTTGCCAATATTGCCTGTTTCATCAGCTCAATATCGAACGTTTTCGTAATCACAGCCTGACCAATTTGCTGTAGTAATACCAGACGCAATTGACCGTTCAAAACTTTTTTATCATGCGCCATATACGCTAAAAAGTCATCTAATGGAATTTGAGGACAAACAATAGGTAATTTGGCGCGAACTAAAATCGCTTTAATTCGATTCAGGTCATCTGTGCTGATCCATCCCATTTTACAAGATAAATCTGCAGCCATCACCATTCCTGTGGCTACTGCCTCACCATGCAACCATTGACCATATCCTAAATAAGATTCTATTGCATGACCAAATGTATGCCCTAAATTCAATAATGCTCGCTCACCTTGCTCTTTTTCATCATGAGCAACGATACGTGCCTTATGTGCACATGAACGATAAACAGCTTCAGCCAATAGCGTTTCATCACCTAAAACCAATTGATCGATATGTTGTTCTAGCCATAACAAAAACTCAGCATCACCAAGCAAAGCGTATTTGATCACTTCAGCCAGACCCGCTGATAACTCTCTTGCAGGTAAAGTTTTTAATTGTGTCATATCTGCAAGTACCACTTGTGGCTGCTGAAATGCACCAATCATATTTTTACCTAGCGGATGATTAATTCCTGTTTTACCGCCAACGCTAGAATCAACTTGAGACAATAAAGTTGTCGGCACCTGAATAAAATATACACCTCGTTGAAAACAAGCAGATGCAAAACCTGCCATATCACCAATCACGCCACCCCCTAAGGCTAAAACAGTACAATCACGGTTAAAACCCGCTTCCAATAAGGCATTAAAAATTAAATTCAAATGCGCTATATCTTTAAACTGCTCTCCGTCAGGCAAGATACAAGTTGCCACCTTTTTATTAAGGCACTGTAATGCTTCAATATAATGTTGTAAATACAAAGGAGCAACCGTTTGATTGGTGACAATCATAACTTGTTGGCCATGAATATAGGGTTCAAGGAGTTGCTTTGAATTTAAATGGCTACCAATAAAAATAGGGTAACGGCGATCACCAAGTTCAACATATAAGGTTTGCATGATATAACTGCTTTATTTTAAGGTTAATGCTTTAGAAACGATCAAGTTTAAAATTTTTTGCGCCAAATCACGTGCTGCGCCTTGATTGGTTTCAATAATATAATGAGCAACCTCACGATAGAGTGGGTCACGAATTGCCAGCAAATCTCGTAAACGTTGCTCTGGATTTTCCACTTGCAATAATGGGCGATTTTTATCTCGATATGTCCGTTGCAATTGAATTTCAACCGGCGTAAACAGATAAATGACAATACCGCGACTTTTTAAAAAATAACGATTTTGCCAATTTGTTACCGCACCACCACCTGTGGCAAGAACCAACTGAGATTGACGGGTTAACTCATCAATCACCGTGGTTTCGCGTAACCGAAATCCCTTTTCCCCTTCTTTATCAAAAATCCAGGGAATTGTAGCACCAGTTCGACGCTCAATTTCATGATCACTATCGAGAAATTCCCGTCCAAGTAATTCTGCCAAGTGACGACCGACTGTTGTTTTTCCTGCTCCCATCGGCCCTACCAAATAAATGTTTGGTAGGGTTTCAAACTCTTTGCCTAGCAAGGAGTCACCTATTATTTCTGCTTAAATTGAAAATATATTAATGATTTCTTGAAACAGTGTCATTAACTATTCGTGGTGTAATAAAAATCAATAGTTCAGATTGCATGCTGGTTTTCTTATTCTGCTTAAATAAGGCGCCAATCCATGGTAAATCACCCAATAAAGGTACTTTTTGATCACTAATGGTTTTTATATCATCAAAAATTCCTCCCAATACAACAGTTTCACCATCATGAACTAACACATTGGTTTCTAGTTTATTGGTCTTTAAGGTGTAACCTGCCTCTGTTAATTGTCCAATCGTATCTTTTTCTATTTTAAGGGCCATTTGTACTTGACCATTTGCGGTAATACTCGGTGTGACTTCCAGTTTTAAATTGGCATTTTTAAATTCAGTTTTACTCCCTGTTGTCTGACTCCAAGCCTGATAAGGAATTTGATCGCCACGTAAGATGTATGCCGTTTGTTTATCAGCAGTCAATACTCTGGGTGCAGACAATACCTCACCAAAGCCATCAGCTTGCATTGCTGTGAGCTGTAAATTCAACATATGATCGGAAATATTTAATAATCCAAAACTGAGTGTTCCTACTGCTTTTGTTGCCAAATCAACGGCCAAATCAAATGATGGCATCGTACGATCTGTAATGGATAAAGAATTAGATGAATCTGTAGCTGTATTTAAATGGCGTTGTACCCCCCATTTTATGCCTAATTCTCGAGAAAAATGAGTATCTGCAGTCACCAAGCGTGCTTCAACCATGACTTGTTTAATAGGAACATCCAGTAAGGCAATCATATTGCGAATTTTACTGATAAAAGGTGCTGTATCATGCACAATAATAGTATTGGTTCTTTTATCCATGGCAACACCACCACGATAACTTAATAAACTTTCTTGATTCTCTGACGAATGATGTGATGCAGTTGTAGGCTGCATTGCTGATTTATTTGAATTAATTAACTTTTCAATATCTTCAGCTTTAGCATAATTCAGTTGTATATATTCAGTCTGTATAGGGGCTAACTTGACTTGCTCTGCCAACATTTTAGCCCGTTCTGCATCTGATTGTGCAAATTCTGTGACAGGTGCAATTAACATCACATTACCATTTTGACGCTTTTGTAAATTTTTAGCTGTTAAAATAATATCTAAAGCCTGATCCCAAGGAACATCCTGTAAACGCAAAGAAATATGCCCTGTAATACTATCTGCTGCAACCATATTAATATGGGTAAAATCTGCCAATATTTGTAAAACACGTCGAATATCAATGTCTTGAAAATCTAAAGAAATTTTTTTTCCTGTATATAGCGGGAGCATTGATGTATTCACACCACGATGCTGAGTTATGGGTTGAAAATTGAGGGTGAGAATATTTTCAGTCTGATAAGCATTATATGTATGACCAGTCTTCATATTGATACGAATAATGCCATTTCCAGCTTGATTATAAGCATCCACAGCAGTAATCGCTGGTGCTAAATGAGCAACATTTAAATGACCGATCATTTTTTTAGCGAGGGGGTGACCCAGTAATTTAATGTCGACATTTCTATCCTGTTGCTGAATATCGATCGGTGTAGCAGCATCAAATAAGGTTAAAATCAGTTGACCACTCCCATGTGGACCAGATTGAAAATTAAATTTATCAAGACCTTGCTGTTGTTTTATCGACGAAGATAAGGAATGATCTGCTAATTTTTTATGTTGCTCCACCGGATAAATTTTAAGAATAAACCTATTGCCATCAATACGTGTGGTAAATGCACCCGCATTTGCAAGATAAATCAGCAAACGTGAACGTTGTCGATCAGAAGAAAGATCCATTGATGTGGCTTCGGGACTTTTAATGGCCATTTTTTTTTGTACAACATGCTGCTGTACTTGATCAAAATCCAACACAATCCTATCGGGTTGCTTGAGTTGATATGCGATAGGCTGAGATGGTAAGCCATTAAATGTAATATAAATCTCGGTACCTTGATCTATCCTATGGGAGGATTCAATATGGGTAATAGCTAACTGTGCATAAACAGGTTGTATGGTGGCACATAAGAGTAACCCAACCAACCATTGACCTATCCATAGATAAGTTAATCTTAAATATTTTTCTATATAAATCATTGTTATTTATTATTATCTATTATTGTTATTAAAAATTATCACTCAAAATCAAACGTCGTGAACGCTCAATATAACCATCATCTCCATTTGCAATCATTTCAATCAAATCAATACTTTTTGGTTGAATCTTGATGACACGACCATGATTATGCCCCATATAACTGCCTAATCGAACTCGTTTTAGTGTTTGATCAGGCGTTTGAATTAATGCAAAAGGATTTCCCTCAATTGTTTTAAAGCTCCCTTTCATTCTTAGAGATTCAAGTGAATAGTTTTCTAACTCTTCTCGTGGTCGAGAGACATTCAAATCCATCTTGGTATATGTTCTTCGTTGTAAGGCATTTGCCAATGAATGAGGAACAAATGGACTACGCAATTGATATACTGAATATTCAAATATTGGCGCTGGTACTAATGTTGGATTAGATTCAACTGGCAAAGTGGCCTGATGCTGAATCTTTGCCATCTGCTCCTTAACATCATCACTACGTGAGTGGCATCCACTCAATAAAATTAATCCCCAAAAGGCTAATATCCTTTGATATTTATTCATGTTCTTTCTTTATTTCTGATGTATCGATATAGCGGTAGGTTTTGCTATTCATATGATAAGTAATACTTGGCATATCCGTAGGCCGATCGGGATGTTTAACTGCTGTAATCATAAAATCATGCAGTGTGACAATACGAGATAATTGCGCTAAAGTGCTGACAAACCGACCAAATGCGTGATAATCGCCTGTTGCTATAATAGAAATCGGCTGTTCAATCAAAAACTCATGCTGTACTTCAGGCTCTAAAACAATATTTTTAAGCTTTAACCCTGCTTGACGTCCAGTAATATGAATATCTTCAATCAAAGCTGGGATTTCTGTTTCCTTCGGTAAGGCTTGTAGTTGTTGAGCAAAATTTTCCTGCATCGTAATTAACTGTAATTGATATTGTTTTAAATTTCTGAGTTGTGAATCCTTGTGTTTAAATTCATGCAGTAAAGTCGTTTGTAAAGTAAATGCCTGATCAATTTCTTGGATTTTAGCTTGAATCACCATAAAATATCCAAGCCCCAGTAGCATCAGAAAAAGTAAAATCCAAAATATGATTTTAATCATGCCAGGCCATTCACCATAATTATGATAATCCAAAGTATTCAATTGCTGTCTGAGTTGTTGAAGCTTAAAAAAGCGAATATCGCTTGTTCTATCCGATGTCTGTCGATCTAATAATGGATCACGATTTATACTCATGAATTCACCTCAGATGATGGTCGCTCACGATCAACAACTTGATCCATAGCTGACTGTGGCTCAGGTTCAGTAATATCGACCGTAACAACAAAATCACCAAATCCAGATTCCACAACCGGAATCACAATACCTTGCACGTTTTGCGCTGTTTCTTTTTCTTTCGCTACAAATGAGTTCATCAATGCATTGCGATACCAAGGGGAGCGTTCTAGATTTCTTAAAAATTCAGCAACAGTATTTGGATTATCCGCATGTCCGATCAAGACAAGCTGATCATCTTTACGTGTCAATTGAGTCAAAAATAATGGCGTTGGCATCATACGGACAAGCTCATCTATCAACCTTACGACAATCGGTCGCTGACTCTGTAAACTTTGAATAAGTGCCATACGCTCAATAATTTGCTGACGCTGACTTTGTAAACCATCTAATGACTTTAATTGTTGATCTAAAGCCTGATTAGCACGAATAATGGTTTGATTAGCATGTAATTGATCCTGCAGTCGTTGATGGTAAAAATAAGCAATCATCATCATTATCATGCTCGCGACAATCACCACCAGTGCACTCATCATGACAAATTCTTTGCGTCGTTTAATTCTTGATTCATCTCGCCAAGGCAGTAAATTAATTTTAATCACTGATCAAAACTCCTTAACGCAAGCCCACAAGCCACGATCAACGCTGGCGCATCATTTGCCAATTGTTGAGGACTAATTTTACGACTGAGCTTCATGTTTAAGAATGGATTAATCATCATGACTGGATAACCTAACTCTTGTTGTAACCATTGGGTTAATCCCATGATATTGGCACAGCCACCAGTCAATAAAATATAATCAATATCACTAATCGCAGAGGAGGAAAAAAAGAACTGTAAAGCACGTTGAACATGTTGTATGAGTAAATTTAGAAACGGATCTAAAACTTCATCACGATAATCATCTGGCAATGACGCATTTTTTTTAAGATATTCAGCTTCAAGAAAAGATAAATGATAATGCTGCTGGATTGCATCAGTTAACTGTTTTCCACCAAATACCTGTTCCCGATTATAAATCGTTCGGTATTGCTCTAAGACGGATAATGTTGTGGTCGTATGACCAATATCCAAAATGACAATGATCCCAGCATCCACAGGACATAAATCGGTAAAAGTACCCAAGACATTTTCTATTGCAAACATTTCAACGTCTGCAACTTTAGGAATAAGTCCTGCTAATTCAATAACATTTCTACGTGTTTCTACATTTTCTATCCGTGTTGCAACCAGCAAAATATTGACACGATGCGCTAAGTTTTTGGCATTCGACACAAGCGCAAAGTCAAGAATCAACTCATCGAGAGGAAATGGAATATACTGTTCTGCATCTAGACGAATTTGAACTTCTCGTTCATCGTCCGGTACATCTGCATCCATTTCCATAGTTTTGGTCACAACCAGAGAGGTTGGAAGTGCAAACGCTACATCGTGTCTAGACACAGCAATCAGCTTCATTGCCTGTTTGATTGCATCTACCACGGCTTCTGCATTGATAATATTTTTTTCAATAATACTGCCTTCAATCAAAGGGACTACTGCATAATTTTCTAAGCAATAACCATCATTTTTAAGAGAAAGCTTTAATAATTTGACAGAAGTAGAACTAATATCTACTCCAACTAGCCCTTTACTGGGCCGAGAAAGTACACCAAACACAATATTTTATTCCTATTATTATTTTTTTTAAGCCGCTATTCATAGATTGAAATGCGTATATTTTTTTATTGATTAACAATATCTCATCTAACAATCACTATGCGTACAGGATATACTGACTGCTTATTCGTTTGCTATAAGCCTTTATTAAAACTTACTTGTTATGAAAAAGCTATCTTGCTCGGGGCGCATTCACCCATTTTTTCTAATGATCATCATCATATCAATGTCTATTCCAATGGGCTTTTATGGGATGTATCTCTATATTGCGCCATCTCTACCCGAAATGACCATGCTTAAAAAGGCACCATTATTAAAACCATTACAAGTCTATAGCTCAGATCAGCAATTAATTGCTGAATATGGCGGAAAACTCTCTATTCCTGTGGCATATGATAAAATACCCAAAAAGTTTATCTATGCTTTTTTAGCTGCAGAAGATTCAGCATTTTTTGATCATAGTGGAATTAGCTTTAAAGGTTTAGCCCGTGCAATGAGTGAGGCAATTACCGGTTCAAATGTACAAACTGGTGGCTCAACGATCACAATGCAAGTCGCAAAAAATTATTATTTAAGCCCAGAAAGAACGTTAAAAAGAAAATTAACTGAAGTTTTTTTAGCTCGAAAGATAGAACAAAATCTCAGCAAGGAAGAAATTTTAACCTTATATGTCAATAAGATTTTTTTAGGTAAGAATGCCTATGGTATTGCTGCTGCGGCAAAAACCTATTACAACCGTAATTTAAATCAATTAACCATTGCGCAAATGGCTATGATTGCAGGCTTACCCAAAGCACCCTCAAAATATAACCCTGTAGTTAATCCAGATCGTGCCTTAGAACGACGCAATTGGATTTTAGGCCGTATGTTACAGCTGGGGTATATTAGTCAAAATGAATATCAGGTTGCGATTGCTGAACCGATTAATCTGAATATGCCAGATCGCAGTTTAATCAATAAATTTCCCTACGTTGGTGAAATGGTTCGTTCCGAATTAGTTGAAAAATTTGGTGAACAAGCCATTGATTCTGGATATAAAGTTTATACGACAATTAATAGCAAACTGCAAAGTTATGCAGAAGAATCTGTGCAAGAAGGCCTTGAAGATTATGACCGTCGGCATGGTTGGCGTGGCCCTGAAGCACATGATAAGCCTTTAAGCGACTTTGTTGCTTATGCCAATACCTATCCTGCAGAAGTCACCAAAGTTAATCAAAAAAGTTTTGAAGCACGATTACAAAATGGCACAACTGTGACGGTCAATTGGTCAGGCATGTCTTGGGCAAGACCTTACCGTAATGCCAATAGTGTCGGTGCAGCACCTTATACCGCATCACAACTGGTTAAAGTTAAAGATATTATTCGTTTAAGACCCGACGATAATTTAAGCAATTGGTCATTGGTACAAACACCAAAAGTACAAGGTCAATTAATTGCAATGAATCCCAATAATGGTGCCATTGAAGCCATTGTCGGTGGATATAACTTTTATCAATCTACTTTTAACCGTGCTGTACAAGGATGGCGTCAACCGGGTTCAACCATTAAACCATTTGTCTATGCACTGGCACTTGAGCGTGGTATGACCCCTTATACCATGGTCAATGATAGCCCTATCACCATTGGCAAATGGACGCCCAGAAACTCCGATGGTCGTTATTTAGGGATGATTCCATTACGTCGTGCATTGTATTTATCACGTAATACAGTATCAGTTCGCCTTTTACAAATGATCGGTATTGAGCGAACTAAGCAGTTACTGATGGACTTCGGTTTACAAGAAAATCAAATTCCCAATAACTATACCATTGCCTTAGGAACACCACAGGTATTACCTGTACAAATGGCAACTGGCTATGCAACATTTGCCAATGGCGGTTATCGTGTCCAACCTCATTTCATTAGTTATATTGAGGATGCATATGGTAAAGTGATTTATAAAGCAGACCCTGAATATGCATGTATTTCATGTATTTCTACCCAAGAAAAAAATCCTCAATCCTCTAGCGTGATGACGACAGATGATGAAGTCATTAAAGATGTTAGTGATGAAGCGATTGCTCAAGCTGCTTTACTACAAAAACAAAATACTGTTAAAAACAGCCAATATCGTCAAGCACAACGTATTTTAAAATCCAGCTCAGCCTATGATATGGCCAATATTTTAAGAGATGTTATTCAACATGGTACAGGCCGTGCTGCGCTTAAAATTGGTCGTAATGATCTGGGAGGTAAAACAGGAACGACCAATGATGCAAAAGATGCTTGGTTTGCTGGATTTAACGGCAAACTTGTTGCGATTGCTTGGGTTGGCTTTGATCGACCAACAACCTTGGGACGCCGTGAATATGGTGGTATTGCAGCGCTACCGATTTGGAGTAACTTTATGGCAAAAGCACTTAAAGATACACCAGAAGCATGGGTCAAATTAGATCTTAAAGCACAAGATCCAAATCGAACAGTCAATACTATACCACGTCCTAGCATTGATCGTTCATCACCACCTTTAGCGCGACCAATTTATCGTCCAGCACCTGTCATTAATGTTGCACCGAGCAATAATGACTTTGATGATTTGCCTGAACCTATCGCCGTAAAACCATCCAGTAGTAATAATACAACCAATAAACCTGTAGGCCGTGCTGATGCATTGGAGAATTTAATTCAACAAATTGAGTAACGATTTATCATCGATAAAACGATTAGACGATTCATTCAGGTATTGAGATTCAATACCTGATTTTTTTTGAGTCACATCATAAAAAATCATATCTGGAGCAATACTGCTACAACGTAAATGATCGAATATATCCACTGCGATAAATTTTTGAGATGTTCTAAAAAACACTAAATTTTTCGGTGTTTCAAGCACAACTTCTTTTGGCACAATCAACAAAATTTTTCCCTTGGTGCCATCGATAGCATGGGTCAGCCAGATACGTTTCAATGGATGTACACTTCGCATCTTCTGGCCTAAGGAAGGATGAGTTAGTCTGACAAAATCCTGATTTATTGCTGAAATTACAGGAATTTGTAGCTGCTGTAATCTATGCAGTGAAATGGCGTAGCCTTGAGCTTGAATATCCAATTCATTTAAAACCTTTTGCCTATCTATAAAAGAAGCTGGGCCATCTTTTTGACCTATACTGCTGAACAATTGTTGTTGTATAAAATTTTGCTGGTCATCATCATTCAATAAGGCAATCATCGCTACCGCCCCACAAGAAAAATCATGATCTGGCTTAATCATATGCTGATCTTTTAATTTTTGCCATGATTGTGACCTAGTCGTATGCTGATCTGGATTAAATGATATAAATGAACCAGCTAATGGTGGTCTCGTAAAGGATAGCGTCTGACCCTGCAACTGTTGTTGATTGGAAATAGATTGTATTGATCTGACTGTCATCATCTCTGGAGTCGTTTGAGCAAAAATCTGAGTACTGATAAATAAGGGAAAAATTAATATCGTTATATAGGGCATAGAGCTAAAATCTCTCTGAATTGTTGACGCTGGATTAAAAAATTTCCAGCCTGTTGTTTATAATTCTGATGTGATCTTATTAAGGTGAGCTATCACGACTTATCGTGCTAACAAAGTTGATCTGTCCTATCATAGCTAAAAATAAAACATCATCTCTATGTACTGTTCAATGCTGGTTATTTTTTAATTTATTAAATTGATAAAAATAGAGGATAAAAAAACAAATTTTAGTATGATAAACAAAGCTCTAATGTATTTAAGCAGATGATATTGCACACTGGAGCAGTCTCCATAACCTCGATTATTTTATGACGAAATGCAATTTGCTTTTCGCCATAAATTTGATCATTACGGATAACCATAGCACGATATTAACGATCTGATGTATTGTTTAATCAGATATCAGATATCAGATATACAAACCAATCGCATGAGCTCAAAAGTGAGTCCAAGATCATCATGACATTAAAATACTGATCGTTTTTGACGAGGGCCTTATCTAGCCAATCAAGTCATCTGTAAAAATTACTTTAATGAGCATTAAACACTCATCGCCTATAGTTTATCGCCTGTTTATATGCTTATCACTGATCCAAATTGCCAATAACATAGCAATATAATCGTCAGATTCAAGCTATTTTAAACCACTATTTCTTTTGAAATAAATAGATTTGAAATTGTGCAGTCACTGTAAACTGTTGATATTGTTCTAAAGCTAAACGCCGTTCAGCCTTAGCTTTATAGGCATAAGGTGTCATGGCAATTAAATTTTTTAAATCATCTTGATTAAGCAGCATCTCATTTGAAACAATTGTCTGATCAATCAGCTCAAAAGCATCAGAAAGTTGCGCCACAAATTTACCTGATTCATGCGGTTTAACTTCTTCAAATAATGCTTCACGCATCGCATACAAGTGTTCGCTCGCAGGAGTTACCACCAGCAAATACCCTTTCGGCTTTAAGACGCGTAGAATTTCACTTTTAGGAATTGGACTAAATAAACTACTACATAAATCAATACATTGATTTAATACTGGTAATGTTGCACCAGTACCCACCACCCAAGTGACTTGAGGATTAACTTTAGCGGCAACTTGAATGGCATTTTTAGCAATATCGACCCCAACACATTGCAAGACTTGTTGTTGCATTGCACTGGTATAATAGCCTTCACCACAGCCGATATCTAATAAATTCTCAATCCGTAACTGAGCGATTTTATCAACCACCGCCTGTTGTAATAACTGATAATGGCCAGCAGCTAAAAATGCACGACGTGCTTGTACGGATGTAACGGTATCACCTGGATTTTTACTGTGTTTATGTTGTACCACATGTAAATTGACATAACCTTGCTTAGCGACATCGTAGCTATGATGATTTTCACAGCGCCAAGTTTTATCATTAAGCTGTAATGACTCATGACATACAGGACATATCAGCAAATTCATTTTTCTCTCCAAAGCAGCATTAAACATAAAAAAGTCGGCAGTTGCCGACTTTTTTGCTGCATCTTACTTAACGTAATTTTAAGGTCATCAACCCTAAAACCACTAGCATAATGGTAATAATCCAAAAACGTATCACAACTTGAGTTTCACGCCAGCCCTTTTTTTCATAATGATGGTGCAGAGGTGCCATGAGAAAAACACGTTTATTACGCATACGTAATGAACCAATCTGTAAAAATACTGAAATGGCTTCAACCAGAAATACACCTGCCATAATTGCAAAGACGATTTCTTGACGAACCATAACGGCAATAGTCCCCAACATTGCCCCTAAAGATAATGCACCGACATCACCCATAAAAATCTGTGCAGGATGTGCGTTATACCATAAGAAAGCCAAGCCAGCACCAATCATAGCAGCACAAATCACCACCAATTCAGAGGTATATTTAACATAAGGAATATGCAGGTAATTCGCAAAACGTAAATCACCAGATAAATAAGCAAAAACGCCAAGACCTGCTGCAACCAAAACAATCGGCATAATTGCCAAACCATCCAAACCATCGGTTAAATTGACGGCATTTGATGCACCATTAATGACAAAATAGGTAAAAATAATAAAGCCAATTCCCCAAGGAATCATGGCCAGAGGAATACTGACCTCCTTAAAAAATGGGATCAGTACATTTAACATATCGGCTGTATATACTGGATCATTTTGCTGTTTTGCAATGATATATAATGCAATACCCGCACCCAGCGATGCCACCGAAGTCCAAAAGAATTTTTTTCGTGCCGGCAACCCTGCATTATCTTTATAACGAATTTTAATCCAATCGTCTGCCCATCCAACAGCACCAAAAATCACCATAACCGCAAGGACAATCCATACATAGGGATTTGATAAATCGGCCCACAATAACGTTGAGATACCAATTGACAGTAAAATCAATACCCCACCCATGGTAGGTGTACCCATTTTCTTGGCATGATTTTCTGGTGCATAAGCACTTACAGCCTGTCCATATTTTAAAGCCTGAAGCTTACGAATCATGATCGGACCAAGTACTAAACCAATAGTCATGGCAGTTAAGATACTTAATAGCGATCTTAATGTTAAATAACGGACAACTTGAAATGAGCTGTGATAGCCAGCAAGCTGTTCAAATAACCATAACAGCATTTATATTTTCTCCATCAAGTCAGCCAACAAAGTTTCCATATGGGTAAAACGAGAACCTTTAAACAAGAAACTCATGGACTGAGGCTGATGTGTTTGAACTAGATCAATTAATAAAGGTAAAGCCTGCTCTTGGGTTAAAAAAGCCTGCATTTTTTTACCGTATTGGGTACTTCTTGCACCTTCTTGTACAGCGGGTGCAAATTCTCCCACTGCAACAACAAAGTTTAAACCTTTGACAGCAACCAAATCACGCCCCAGCATATAATGTTGTTGCGCGGCATTGCTGCCTAACTCACCAATGTCTCCAATTACCATGACACGGATACCTTGTTGCTGTGCAAGCACTTCGGCAGCTGCACGCATGGATGTAGGATTAGCATTATAAGTATCATCAATAAATAAATGATGCTTATGAGGCATAAAATTTAGACGACCTTTTGCGCCTGTTGCCTGCTCTAATCCTATCACGATATCATCTAAGGCAATATTCAACGCTAAAGCAAATGCTGCTGCTGCTGTGGCATTTTGTACATTATGTTCTCCAGCAAAAGGTAAATTAACCTGCTGTCTACCTTGTGGCGTATTAAGGATAAATGTTGAAGATTGTGGATGTAAGACAATCTCAGTTGCAAATACATCGCCACCATCACCAAAACTCAGTATTGTTTTACTTTCAGCAGCTTGACGAATTTCATCACTAAAATCATCGATAGCAGGAACAATCGCAATGCCTGTTGCATCAATATGGGCATAAATTTCTGATTTAGCACGGCAAATACCATCACGGCCACCAAACTCACCCAAATGTGCTGTACCAATATTCAAAATACCCGCAACATGTGGTTGGACTAAAGCAGATGTATAATCAATTTCACCTTGATGACTTGCACCCAGCTCCATAATCGCATATTGATGTGTAGGACAGAGCTCCAATAACATCATGGGAACACCCAAGTCATTGTTTAAATTACCACGGGTAATTAATGTTGGTGCAATACGTGTAAAAATACTGCCTAACATTTCTTTTGTGGTGGTTTTACCACTGCTTCCAGTTAAAGCAATCACTTTTAAATCTGGATACTGCGCGCGACGATATGCCCCCAAATGACCTAATGCCAAACGCGTATCATCGACGATCAGCTGACAAATATCGGCATCTACTGGCTGATGAACAATTGCAATATTACATCCCTTTTCAGCTACTTGAGGCACAAACTGATGTGCATCAAATTTTTCACCTTGTAATGCAAGAAATACATCACCTGCTTCAGCATCACGTGAATCCGTTACAATACGTTTGATCACCTCTTGAGGAATACGATTTTGATACCACTGTCCGCCTGTCGCTTGTTGCAACTGCTCAGCTGTCCAAGGCACTAAAGGAACAGTACTGGTTGTTGAAGTATGCATGTAAATTTCCTATTGAGCTGGATATGAAGTATCAAGATGATGTTGATTTTCCAAAGCAGATTTCACCTCGACCACATCATCAAACCAATGACGTACACCATCAATTTCTTGATAGTTTTCATGTCCTTTACCTGCAATCACCACAATGTCGCCTGCTTTTGCATGCTGACATACAAATTTAATGGCTGCACGACGATCATGGATTTCATGTATATGGGCTTGAGTAAAATCAATACCAGCTTTCATATCCGCAAAAATTTGTGCCGGGTCTTCACTACGTGGATTATCAGAGGTCATTAACACGATATCAGCATAGTCCAATGCCGCTTGTGTCATTAAAGGACGCTTACCACGATCACGATCCCCTCCACAGCCAAATACTGCCCATAACTGTTGATTTACGTGGCGTTTCAAGGTATTTAAAACCTGAATTAAAGCATCTGGTGTATGCGCATAGTCCACAATAAATAATCGTTGTTCATCACGAATGACTTGCATACGACCAGGTGCACCTTTAAGTTGTGCAACGACTGATACCAATGCAGATAATTCGAAACCAGCTTGTTCAACTGCAATTAAACTGGCCACCAGATTTTCAACATTAAAATGTCCAAGCAGTGGACTATATATCTCAATTTCAGTCTGTGCAGTTACCAGCTTGAAGTTTGCACCATTTAAACTATATTGAATATCGTGTACTTGATAATCTGCATTTTGCGTTGTTGAATACGTTAAAATTTTAGGTTTTGCAGGATTATTTTTTGCCGCATTTAACATCACAGATGCATATTCATCATCCAGATTGATAATCGCGACTTTTAAACTTGCAAATTGAAATAATAATGATTTTGCTGCAGCATAGGCCTCTAAAGTGCCATGATAATCCAAATGATCACGACTTAAATTACTATACACTGCGATTTCAATATCGCTACCATTTAAACGACCTTGTACCAAACCATGAGAACTGGCTTCTATCGAGGCAAAGCAAGCACCTTTTATCGCATAATCATGTAGGGCATGTTGTAACTGTAAGGCATCTAATGTGGTATGTGAGGATGGCTCTAGATCGGGTAAAATACCATTTCCTGTTGTCCCCATGACTGCACATTTTTTTCCTTGCAACATCAATAATTCAGCAATTAAACGTGAAATGGTGGTTTTACCATTGGTACCTGTCACCGCAATAACCCGAGCAGGTTGGAGCGGCTGACTGAGTTGCAAATAACGTTTTTGCCACTCACCCATTAACTGACGAATTTGAGGAATCACATATACATGGGGATGAGATAATCCAAGATCTGTCTCAGCAATAACCGCCAAAGCACCCTGTGCTAATGCAGCTTGTGCAAATTCAGCTGTTCTTTGCGGCTGTGAAAACGAAGTCAGGGCAAGAAAAATTTGCCCTGTACTGACTTTACGACTATCCAGATTAAAACCCTGAAATGGTTGCTGCATCCAATCCAATGGGTGTTCAATGGGATATAGGTCTTGGAAAGATATTGGCATTTATCACCTATTTATTGGACTTGAGAAGTATCTAAAGGTTTATCTAAAGGTACATTTAACAGACGTAATGACTCTTGCATGACACGCGCGAATACAGGTGCTGCAACGGTACCGCCATAATAAGAACCTTTTGGATTTTCAACAACCACAATCATCGCTAAACGTGGATCACTCACAGGTGCAATACCGGCAAATAGTGCACGATAATCAGTTTGTGAATAACCTTTACGATCTGCACGTAATTTATGTGCTGTACCCGTTTTACCAGCCACACGATAACCTGGAATCTGCGCCTGACGTGCTGTACCACCTGGTAAAGTTACAGCTTCCATCATCAGCAATACTTCATCAGCAATTTTAGCACTGATCATTTGCTCACCTTTCGGTTGCTCATCCAGCTTATATAAACTTAATGGCATTTTTTTACCTTTATTGGCAATCATGGCATAAGCATCAACCAGTTGTAATACGGTTGCATTTAAACTATAACCATAGGCCATCGTGGCCACTTCAGAAACATGCCATTTGCTTTTAGGTAAAATTAATCCAGCACTCTCACCAGGAAACTTCACGGCTGAACGTTCGCCAAAACCCATACGCTTATAAAATGTAGGTAAGGTCGCGTAAGGAAAAGACAGCGCAATTTTTGCCACCCCAACGTTAGAAGACTTTTGAATAATTCCCCCTAATGTTAATGCGCCATAATTATGAGTATCACGAATCGTATGATTTCCAACGCGCATAGAGCCAGGTGCGGTATTGACGATGGTATTAGGTGAATATTTACCACTTTCTAACGCCATAGCAACGGTTAAAGGTTTCATGGTTGAACCAGGTTCAAAAGAATCAACTGCACCACGGTTACGCATCGCATCTTTATTTAATAAGCCATTTTTATCGTTTGGATTATAAGAAGGCCAAGATGTCATCGCCAAAATTTCACCTGTTTTGACATCCACCGCAATTGCTGTTGCTGAACGTGCATTATTGGCAATCCCTGCTGCCGTCAATTCACGATACATAATATATTGTAAACGTGAATCAATACTGAGCGTGATATTTTCACCCGCTTCAACATCCTTAATAATTTCAGGATCTTTAACCCGATTACCACGTTTATCCCTCACAATCTGTTGCTCGCCATCCATGCCAGCCAAACGATTATTCAACTGCATTTCTAAACCTTCAATCCCCACCCCTTCACTATTGGTTAAACCAATAATTTGTGCATTAGGCTGAGGTTGAGGATAAAAGCGTTTATAATTTTTTTCGGTATAAACACCCTGAAAGTTAAGTTTGGTAATTAACTCGGCTTGTTGGGGAGGAATTTCTTTTTGTAAAACCAAATAACGTGAACGAGGACGTTCTTTCATTTTTTGACGTAATTCAGCACGATCCATACCGACAATATCAGCTAACTCATCTAAATTAAAATTTTTATCTGGCAATTGTCGTTTCAATTTACGATTATGTGGATCTTTTTTAAGCTCAAGCAAAGTTTCATCATATAATTTTTTATTTTCAAAATAATCTTGTGGATCAATGACCACTTTCATTACAGGCGTACTAATTGCCAAAGGTACACCATGGCGATCATAGATCACACCACGCATGGCTTTAATTTTTTCTGTTCTTAAAATATTGGCATTGGCTTTATTTTGCAAAAAATCATGATTAATAATTTGCACATAAAAAGCACGACAGACCAAAGCAAAAAAGCACAGTAATACGACCCCCCACATCAGATAATAGCGCCACATATCGACACTCATCGTATTACGTTCAGTAATGGACTGTTTTTTTCGTATTATTTTTTTACGAGAATCGGTCATTTACACAATCCTACTTTTGATCTGGTGTTTTCATAGGTAAAGAAATCACCACTGTCTGTGTTGCAGGAGGTGAATACATACGCAATTGCGTCACAGCTCGCGTACCAATTTGTGCAGTTGCACCAAAGGTTTGTTGCTCAATCAACAGCCGCCCCCATTCAGCATTTAAATCATCACGCTCCCGATAATAACCGGTGAGTTCACGATAATTTTGTCGATATTCAAAAACTTGAAAAACAACCATCACAGCACTACCAAGGACGAGAAGTAATAATAACGCATAACATAAAATTTTTTTATTTCTTATGTTATCACGTGTATGTTCAAGCGTTTCTGTCGTCATGATTGACCTATGATTATTTAATTTTCTCTGCAACACGAAGCCAAGCACTACGCGAACGTGGATTCGCTTTAACTTCTTCCTCACTTGCACGAATCCGTGCCACTTTTTTTAATCTACGTGTATCTATCACTTGCTGAGGCAAGCCCCAACCATTATCTTCAGCTAATGTCGATTCTTTTTGAATGAATTGTTTAATCAAACGATCTTCTAAGGAGTGAAAACTAATCACTGCCAAACGAGCATCCACTTCAAGAACATCTACTGCTTGTGGTAAAAAAACCTCAATATCTTCTAATTCTTTATTAATCGCAATACGAATCGCTTGAAAAGTACGTGTTGCCGCATGTTTGTTTTTCTCCCATTTTGGATGGGCAACTTTAACAATTTCAGCAAGTTGTGCTGTGGTATCAATATAACCCGCATGTTTAATTGCCTTTGCAATACGACGGCTATAACGCTCTTCGCCATATTTAAAAATAACATTGGCCAAATCTTCTTCATCAATCTGTAGCAACCACTCTGCAGCAGTAGGCCCCTGAGAATTATCCATCCGCATATCTAAAGGCCCATCTTTCATAAAACTAAAACCGCGTTCAGCTTGATCGAGTTGAGGAGAAGATACGCCTAAATCTGCCATGATTCCATCTACGGCATTAATACCAAGATGATTTAATTGTGATTGTAAATCGGCAAAACTGGCATGAATAATGGTAAATCTTGAATCTTGTTGTTCTAATTCAGCAGCAACTGCTAAAGCCTGAGGATCTTTATCAAATGCATACACACGAGCATGTTGATCGAGTTTAGACAGTAATAAACGCGTATGGCCGCCTCGGCCAAAAGTCGCGTCAATATAAACTCCTGTATTGCGACCTGCCAAAAGAGCATCAACAGTTTCATGAAGTAATACAGAAATATGCGACATAAGCGTAGTCAATCTAAAAGCCAAAAATTTAACTACACATTATTACCTTGTTTTAACAAAGCTCCAAACGACTTTTTGTAGGTAAATATTACTTTTCATAGAGAAAACCGTTTTCAATGTAAATTCAAGTAAATTTAATCAACTGTATATGATGGATCAGTCACTAAAGCAATATCATCAAAACCCATATAAACTATTGAAATTAATATAATAATTAAAAATTATGATCATAAGAAATCAACTTTAACTGCGGATGATGCTATTTTAACCATCTTTAAAAATGCGATAATTTCTTCATAAGAATATTCAGCGATTTTGTTTTAATGACGATTAAATTGCTTTTAAATGATTCACCTTGTCAAAGTAGAATACCAAATCTCTTGATTTACATATCAATATCATTTTTATATTGTTGATTAATCAACAGACCAATCTACAATGAGTCTCCAGACTCTTATCGCTACTGTGCTGTATTGATCATTTAAAATCAAAGACAAAAAATATTATCTTCATCAGCACTCGCATGCCTTATATCATGATAGCAATATTACTCGGCAGAAAATTTTAACGATATTACGGATAAAAACGAGATCAGTAACACCCATCATCTCAATCCATCCTTATAAGCCGCGCAAAATTTAGTTTGATTATAGTGAATAGAATATTTTTAACATGATCTTTAATATAAAACGGCAACATGATTGAACTCTGCATGTGCCGTTTACTTTGAGTAATTGAATGACTTAACGTTTTGAACTATAAATCTGATCAAAAATAGCGCCATTTACAAAATGGGTTTGCTGTGCTTTGCCCCATCCACCAAAGACCTCATCAATGGTAAAGGTTTTTAATGCTGGAAATTGATAACGATATTTCGCCAAAACAGCTTGATTACGAGGGCGATAATAATGCTGTGCAACCATATCTTGGCCTAATGGTGAATACATATAATTAATATATGCTTTTGCCAGCCATTTATTACCATCTTTATCAACGGTTTTATTTACAATTGCAACAGATGGTTCCGTTAAAATAGAAATCGATGGATAAATAATTTCAAATTTATCTTTACCCAAGGTTTTCTGTGTAACAAGTGCTTCATTTTCCCAAGTTAATAACACATCGCCAATACCACGCTCTGCAAATGTAGTCATAGAAGCACGTGCAGCAGAATCCATAACCTTCACATTATGATAAAGTTTACTCACAAATGCTTTAGCTTTAGCATCATTACCGCCTGGCTGTTTTAATTCATAACCCCATGCAGATAAATAAACCCAACGAGGTAAGCCGCCAGTCTTCGGATTTGGTGTAATAATTTCGACCCCTGGCTTAATTAAATCTGGCCAGTCCTTAATATGTTTTGGATTGCCTTTACGGACCATAAACACAATAGTCGAGGTATATGGAGCAGAATTATATGGAAATTGCTTTTGCCAATTGGATTGAATCTGACCTGATTTTACAATTTCATTAATATCATTGGCTAATGCTAATGTGACAACATCTGCTTTTAAACCATCTACCACGGCACGTGCTTGTTTTCCAGAACCACCATGTGATTGTTTAAAATCAACTTTTTGTCCTGTTCTTGAGGTCCACCACGCACCAAATGACTGATTAAACTCATCATAAAATTCACGTGTTGCATCATAAGATACATTTAAAAACTGACGTTCTGCAGCGTGAATTTGGCTCAATGCAGACAAACCAAAACCTGTCACAAATAATGCAGCACTAAACAGTGCTTTAAAAGGCGTTTTCATAGCGTAACAATCAATTTATTTTAGATATCAGCAAATATATGAAATCCAAACTAAAATCGCAATCAAAATACATCAACTAAATCCACCCAACATAAAGTAAAAACATGAATAATCTATATATAATTTTTTATAAATTAGATATATGAAGCAGTGATTTAAAATCCCATAATGCGCACTTAATCGACTGTTTTAAGTAGGATGTGATTTAAATTGATCACCCCATAACAGCTTTCTTTATCTAATAGATCGCATCAATAAGCATTTTATTTTGAATTATTTCCAAGTAAAAATAGCATTTTCCAAACCAATCTCATGTTAATTGAGAAGAAATGAAATCATTTATTCTGTCATGAGTTGATACATTAAAAAACTGGATTAATTGCGATTATTTTGTTATTTTTTACGACATAGCTGCGAAATTTAATTTTAAGCAGAAATTAAAATTTTAGTAAAACAAATTTAAAAACGACATCATGTATAATCATGAAATTTTTTCATAGCAAGATGCTAAGATATTATATACCGAAAGTATTCAATATCAACAATATCGTGATATGAGAATACTATATGTACTGACTATGGGGGAATGGAGTAATGAAATTAAATACCTTACTGTGCTTTGGTTTAATCCTACTGTCTCAAACTGGATATTGTGCAGGTGTAGTATCTGCTGAAGCTATGCCAAGTAAAACCATAAACAACAGCAAAGTTTCTGTAATTGGTAAAGCATTAAATGAGCAAAAAATTAAGGGAGAAACACCATCCAATAATAAACTTAAAGTGCTTAGATCCATGAACGTTACACCAACTCAAAACTTTTTTTCAGCACAAAATCAAAAAGTCACACTACTGATTCAATCTTTTTTCTCATAAGGATGATTACTATCTTCAATAGCTAGTCGTTTGAGAACTTTTAAATTAAGTTCTGGTCGTTCTATTCTTTATTTTTATGGTTAAGCTGCTATGCATTCAAACGGGTAAATTTCATGCTAATTTTGCTGTGATATTAATCAATTCGTATTTGAATGATCTGTAAATAAATAATTAAATATAAAATACTGCACAGATTAGAACCAATTTAAACATAATTTTATGGGGCTTTTTCGTTATAATAGTCACCATTTACATTCTAAATATGATGTTGCTATGAAAGTTCGTACTCGTATCGCACCCTCTCCTACAGGTTTTCCTCATGTAGGTACTGCATATATTGCCTTATTCAATTTATGTTTTGCTAAAAAACATGAAGGTGAATTTATTCTGCGTATTGAAGACACTGATCAAGTGCGATCCACACCAGAATCAGAGCAAATGATTTTGGATTCATTACGCTGGTTAGGTCTAAAATGGTCTGAGGGTCCAGATGTTGGCGGACCTCATGCGCCTTATCGTCAATCTGAACGTATGCATATCTATAAACAATATGCTTTAGAACTAGTTGAAAAAGGGCATGCTTTTTATTGTTTCGCCACCCCTGAAGAACTAGATCAAATGCGTGCAGAGCAACAAGCTCGTGGAGAAACGCCTCGCTATGATGGTCGTGGCCTCACACTTTCTCAAGCAGAAATTGCACGTCGTTTAGCTGCTGGAGAACCTCATGTTATTCGGATGAAGGTACCGACTGAAGGTAGCTGTAAATTTAATGACATGTTGCGTGGTGAGGTCGAAATTCCTTGGGCACAGGTTGATATGCAAATTCTACTGAAAACAGATGGCTTACCAACCTACCACTTGGCCAATGTGGTTGATGATCACTTAATGGAAATTACTCACGTTTTACGCGGTGAAGAATGGATTCCATCAGCACCAAAACATCAATTACTGTACCAATATTTTGGCTGGGAAATGCCAGTATTGTGTCATATGCCGCTGTTACGTAATCCAGATAAATCTAAACTCTCTAAACGTAAAAATCCGACATCGATTAACTATTATAAAAATATTGGCGTATTACCAGAAGCACTATTAAATTATTTAGGCCGTATGGGTTGGTCTATGCCTGATGAGCGTGAAAAATTCACCTTAAATGACATGATTGAACATTTTGATATTCAACGTGTTTCTCTGGGTGGCCCAATTTTTGATGTTGAAAAATTGAATTGGTTAAATGGTCAATGGATTAAATCTCTCACTCCTGCTGAACTGTTAGACACATTATTAGCCTGGAAAGCAGATCGTCAAACCTTAGAAGATATTGCTGCTGCGATTCAGCCACGTATTAATTTGTTATCTGAAGCAGTCAATTGGGCAGGTTTTTATTTTAATCAATTCCCAACTCTTGAAAAAGAACAATTTATCAGTAAAAAATTAACTGAAGAACAAGTTCGTCAGAGTCTACAATTTGCAATTTGGCGTTTAGAAAATTTATTTACCTGGAATAATGATACCGTTAGTCAAACCTTAATGGATCTTGCAAATCAGATGAATATTAAGCTGCGTGATTTTATGCCCGCATTCTTTATCGCAATTGCCGGCTCAACCAGCTCTACGCCTGTAATGCAATCGATGGTAACGATTGGTCCAGATTTAACATTTGCACGTCTACGTCATGCACTTGAAATTATCGGCGGACCAAGTAAAAAAGAAGCAAAAGTATGGGAAAAACTCAATGAAAGTTTAAAATTGCCGAAAAATGATGCAATTGACAACACATAACTCATTTTTTTATTGACGCATTGTGATTATATCCCTAATATAGCGCTCACACAGAGACAAGGTGTTAACACTCTAATCTGTAGCCTCAATAAGTCCCTATCGTCTAGAGGCCTAGGACATCGCCCTTTCACGGCGGTAACCGGGGTTCGAATCCCCGTAGGGACGCCATATTTAAGATGGCAACATCTGATAAAAAGCCCAAGCATCATGACTTGGGTTTTTTATTGTCTATTTGTTTAAAGTATATTTTTTATTTTCAAAACATTTCGCTAAAATAATAAATAAATTTCAATTCCGGAGCCATAATGCAATACCGTTGCCCAAAATGCCAAAGTGCTAAAATTATGCCAGTCACTCAACCTGGTGAAACAGTTGCTCGTCCTGTTGTGCCCAAAAGTTTGATTTTTCTCATTCCAGCCGTTTTGGTTTTATTACTTTTGGTGGCAATCAGTATTGCAATGTGGCTTTTTGGTAATGGTGCTGGAACAACATTACAAATTGCAACGGTTGTAGTTTTTGTTCTCTGCTTAATTGCAGGCTTTATGTTTTACCGCGACTTACCCGATTTTAAAATTTCCATGCAATCTTTTATGCAATCACAAAAAAAATGGCAGTGTCGTGAGTGCCATCATCAATGGCAAATTTAATTTTTGCCGCCCTTAAATTAAGCTAATCATTGATAAATGAGTGACCGTAACAGATTTTATATGTCAGCCAATACAGAATAAACAATTGAGTTTTTATCAATTCATATTGCGCTCTCGTATTGCCGTAAAATATGGTCACTCATTCTGTCTGTGCGCATACAGAATTATGTAACACAATCATTATCTTCAATTTGTACAGTGATTTCATTAATGCCATGTGTATGGCGTAATAACGCTGCTGCATCCCGATACAACTGATTACGATCTGCATGAGGTGCATATAAATGCACTGTTAAATGTATATTTTTAGATGTAATTGCCCAAACTTTTAATTGATGGATACTTTCTACATCTGGTAAAGCCAACAAATCTTGACGTAATGTTTCAATATCAATTTCTTCCGGAACGCCTTCAAGCAAAATATTGGTACTTTGTTTGAGTAAAATCCAAGTTCGCGGTAAAATCCAAACACTAATTAAAATTGCAATAAAAGTATCCACCCAACTCCAATTGGTGAAATAAATAATAATCGCACCAACAATCACGCCCACAGATCCCAAAGCATCACTCAAGACTTCTAAATAAGCACCTTTCATATTTAGACTTTCTTTCGAACTAGAGAATAATATACGCATGGAAATCAAATTAATGAGCAAACCAATGGTTGCCACAATTAACATTCCAATACTTTGAATTTCTGGTGGCTGAAAAAGTCGTTGATATGCTTCATATAAAATATACATTGCAACGATAAACAACATCATGGCATTAAATAATGCTGCCAATATTTCAAAACGTTGATAACCAAACGTTCGTTTATTATCTGCGGGTAATCGACCAATACGAATCGCAGCGAGTGCAATCGCCAAAGCAATTGCATCCGTCAACATATGTGCAGCATCAGAAATTAACGCCAAACTCTGCGTCATGACACCTGCAACAACTTCAACGATTAAAAATGATGTTGTTAAAACCAAAGCAAAGGCTAATTTTTTAATATTTGTTCCAGTTACAACAACGCCATGATCATGACTATGACCACCTTCTTTACTCATTGTTATCTCCTTTATTATGGCAGAATGATCATAGATATGATCATTCTGCTGCTATTATGATCGGCTTATTGTTGATCTAATGCGCTATTTTTTAAAGCACAGATACTTTTTTTTGTGTAACTCGCTCATTCATCCAACGATAAATAATCGGCAATAAAATTAAAGTCAAAATCGTTGAGGAAATAATTCCACCAATCACAACAGTTGCTAATGGACGTTGTACTTCTGCTCCTGTACCTGTAGCAATTGCCATCGGAATAAAACCAAAAGATGCCACACATGCCGTCATTAATACTGGGCGTAACCGCAGCACAGCACCATTCCATGTCGCCAAATGAATATCCAGATTTGCTCTTAACTCTTTAATAAAAGTCAGCATCACTAAACCATTTAATACCGCAACACCCGATAAGGCAATAAAGCCAACCCCTGCAGACATCGATAAAGGAATATCTCTTAACCAGAGTGAAATTAATCCACCTGATAAGGCAAATGGCACACCACTAAACACCAATAGGCTTTCTTTAACGTTATGGAAAACAGCCATTAATAAAATGAAAATTGTAATTAATGCCAAAGGTACAACCATCGTCATTCGATCTTTAGCTGATGCTAAATTTTCAAATTGTCCGCCATAACTTAACCAATAGCCTGTTGGTAACGCTTGCTGTGATAATTGGCCTTGTAACTCTTGCACAAAGGAGCCCAAATCTCGACCTTGAACATTGGCTGTAATGACCACACGACGCTTACCATTTTCACGACTCACCTGATTAATACCAGAGATTACCTCAACCTTGGCAATGTCTTTAAGCTGAATCAGCCCTCCATTGGGTAAAGATACCGGTAAAATTGACAATTGTTCAGAAGTTCGCTGTGCATCATTTAAACGAATAACAAAATCAAAGCGTCGATCACCTTGCAGAATTTGCCCGACGTTTTGTCCACCAATACTGGCTGCAACCAAATCTTGTACCGCCTTAATCGATAAACCATATTGAGCTGCAAGTGCCTTATCCACATCAACATTCAATAAGGGTAAACCTTCTGTTTGCTCAACCTTGACGGCTGTTGCACCTGAAATACTTCTCATTTTTTGAGCAATTTTTTCGGCTTCCTGATTTAAGATCACCATATCATCACCAAAAACTTTGACACCAATATCACTACGAATACCTGAAATCAGTTCATTAAATCGTAATTCAATCGGTTGAGAGAACTCACTATTATTGCCCGGTAAGGTTTCTAAGTATTCCTGCATACGCTGACGTAATTGAGCAATATTTTCTTTAGGATTAGGCCATTCTGCTTGTGGTTTTAATAAAATAACACCATCTGAAATATTAGGTGGCATCACATCAGTCGCAACTTCAGCCGTTCCTGTTCGAGCAAAAATTGCTTTAATTTCTGGAAATTTTTTTAACAAAACCTTTTCAGTATTTTCTTGCATTCTTAAAGACTGGCTTAGGCTGGTACTTGGCGAACGTAATTGTTGTACAGCAAAATCACCCTCACTCAACTGTGGCGCAAACTCACTGCCGACCTGCGTCGAAATAATCCCTGTCAGCACCAAAATACATAATGCCAAAGTAATGACCAAATATTTAAATTGATATGCAATATCTAAAAGCTGCTCATATTTTTGCTTTAACCAAAGCATCCAGCGACTTTCTTTTTCTTTTACTTCTCCAGTCACAAATAAAGCCACTGCAGCTGGGACAAAAGTAACAGATAAGATAATCGCACCAATCAAGGCCAAAATCACAGTCAAGGCCATTGGATGAAATAATTTTGCTTCCACACCAGATAAAGCAAAAATAGGGAAATACACCACCAAGATAATCAACTGACCAAAAATTAATGGTCGACGGGCTTGTTGAGCCGCTAAAAAGACTTCGGTAAAGCGTTCATTCCGTGTTAATAAACGCCCTTTTTGATGCTGTGCTAATGCCAAACGCCGGATACAGTTTTCTACAATCACCACCGCACCATCGACAATAATACCGAAATCCAGTGCACCCAGACTCATTAAATTAGCACTGATATTTTTTTCAGCCATGCCCGTTAATGTAAACAGCATCGATAATGGAATAATACAAGCAACAATCAGCGCTGCTCTAAAATTACCCAAAAATAAGAATAAAATCACAATCACTAACACGGCACCTTCAACCAGATTTTTTTGTACCGTTGCGATTGCACGCTCTACCAGTGATGTTCGATCATAAACTGTTTCAATCTGTACACCTTTAGGTAAAGTTTTCTGAATTTCTTGTATTTTTGCATCAACAGCTTTTGCTACCGTGCGACTATTTTCACCAATTCCCATCATGACAATACCCAGTACTGTCTCTTCACCATTATAGGTGGCTGCACCAGTACGTAAATCATGCCCGATTGAAACCTGAGCGATATCTGCAACGCGAATTGGATAGCCTTGTTTGGTACTTACCGTAATATTTTCAATATCTTGAACGGTATTTAATAAACCAGGAACACGTACCGTAAGCTGTTGACCATTTTCCTCAATATAGCCAGCACCACGATTTTCATTACTTTCTTGCAATGCCTTTTGTAGGTCTGTGGTGCTAATTTGCAATTGTTGTAAACGACTTAAATCAGGTGTAACCACATAAGTTTTATTAAAGCCACCAATGGTATTAACTTCTGCAACACCTTTTACCTGTTGTAATTGTGGGCGTATGATCCAGTCTTGAATTTCACGCAAGTCCATCGGCTCATATGCTGAACCATCTGGCTTTTTAGCAGTCGGCTGTGCCTTTACAATCCATTGATAAATTTCGCCCAGTCCAGTTGAAACAGGTGACATGGTTGGAGAAATTTTTTCCGGTAATTCAGTACTGGCTTCCTGTAAACGCTGATTAATTTGCTGTCTTGCCCAGTAAATATCAGTGCCATCTTTAAATACAATAGTAATTTGCGACAGGCCGTAACGTGATACAGAGCGAGTGAGCTCTAAGTTCGGAATCCCTGCCATTGCCGTTTCAATTGGATAAGTAATCCGCTGTTCAACCTCTAAAGCACTAAAACCATTGGCTTGGCTATTAATCTGGACTTGGACATTGGTAATATCAGGTACAGCATCAATCGGTAGTTTTTGATAGCTATAAATCCCGACAGCAATCCATGCCATCGTAAACAACATGATCCAAATCGCATTACGAATCGAAAACTGAATAATGCGATCAAAAAGACCTTCTGGTGGTGGTAAGCAATCCTGAGGATCCTGCTTGGGCTGTTCAATATCATTAATGTGCATGACTTGCTTCCCCCTTTTCCAGTTCAGATTTTAACAAAAAGCTACCTTGCCCCACATAAGACTGTCCCGCCTTTAAACCTTTAGTAATTTCAACCCATTGCCCATCCACTGAACTTGGTCCTAATGTCACAGGTTGTGGGTTAAAAATAATTTGCTTGGCTTTTGAATGAGGTACAAAGACCACATCTTTACCATCAATTTGTTGTACAGCACGTTTTAACACACGTAATGATTGATCTGCTTTATGTTGTTGCAATTCAATATTGACCATTAAATTTGGACGTAATTCATCTGCACGATCAAGAACTTTAGCACGTACTTGCAAACGACCCGTTTGTGTATCAGCCATCGCTGTTAAATGTACAATTTGTGCCTGATATTTTTTGCCTGTTTGTAAGGATTTAAATTCAATGATTTGATTTGGCTGAATTTGTGCTACATCAATATTAGGTACCAAAAACTCTAACCACAGTTGATCCAATTGATCAATAACAAATAGTGATGAAGCAAGCTGTACATTTTCACCAACTACAATATCTTTTTGACTAATCACACCTGAAATCGGTGCTTTTAAAATATAACGCCCATTAGAATCTGCGCGTGCACCATATGCAGATAAGCGCGTTTGAGCAGCTTGTAATTGGATTTGGGCTTGACGGTATGCATTCGATGCACGTTGATAATCCTGCTTCGCTGAAATCCCTTGTGCCCATAAATCTCGCTCACGTTGATAATCTTGTTGCGCCAATTGCAAGTTAGTCTGAGCAATTTTTAATTCAGCTTGTTGGTCAACCAAATCAGGTACCCATAAAACAGCCAGCGCTTGACCTTTTTGAACATAATCCCCTAAAGCAACATTAACAGATTGAACTTGACCACTAAAACTTGGCGCAACATGTGCTTGCTGATCGGTATTGGCAACCAAGCGTGCTGGATAATTAATAATTTGCTCAATTGGCCCTACTTCTGCTTTATGTAGCTGAATACCCTGTTCTGTAACCTGCTGTGCAGTCAAACTAACGGTCTGCTCTGCCTCTTTTTCTTCGTCATGTGCAGTTTGAGTATCTGTTGTTGCTTCTGCAGGTGTTTTTTTCCAAAAAGCTAAACCCAGTGCAATCAAGGCCGTGATGATTAAGACGATCAGAATTAAGACTTTCTGTGAAACTTTTCCATATTGATTCGCAATATTTTTCATCTTAATTTCCTGCCTCTATAACGGGTAGCGCTTTGGTTTCTTGTATCAAGGCCTGATTGAGTTGTACCAAGACATTTTTAGACGTGACTATGCTAGGATCAATCCCTAAACTTAAACTTTGTGCTTCAATTGATTTTTGCCAAGCTGATTTTAAAAGCTGCACACTTTGCAAACGAATATCCAATAACTGTGCTGTCGCTTGCTGCACATCCATGACATTAAACTTACCTGCTTTAAAGCCTTCTAAGGTGCGTTTTTGTACACGGACAGCCAATGGAATCTGTTGCTGTAAAATAAAGTCAAATTGTGATTTTAATTGGTTTAACTCAACCACTAAGGTTTGCACATCTAACTGATTCTGTGTTTGATAAAAGTTTTGCTGTTTTTCGATTAGCGCAGACTTAACCTGTGCAATTTGTGTCGCATATTGATTTCGATTAAACAATTTCAAGGGTACGCTCACACCTAAAACCAATTGACTATCAACTTGATTTTGCGCTGTTTTAGTTCGTTTAACCCCTAGATTTATATCAGGATTCGGGCGTGCTTTTGCTTTAAGTAAGGCCATTTGAGCACTGGTTTCTAATTCATCTAGTTTTAAAGACTTTTCAACGAGATTTTCTGTTCGATTTTGTTCTATGCTGGTTAAAGTATCTTGTGGCCACATAGAGACAAAGTCATCACCAATCGCATTAGAGACCGTCGATTGCCCCCATAAATTAAATAACTGATTTTTTAAAGTTTGGCGTGTTAAGTCTGCTTGCTGGACTAAAGCAGTAAGATTGGTTTGTGTTAATCTCACACGTTCTACATCAACCTGAGCAATACTGCCTGCTTGAAAGCGTTTTTCTGTCGCTGCCAAATTTTCTAAACTGACCTTTAGTTGCTCATTTAGCAGTCTGGTTTCAATTTCCGCCAACATGACTTGTGACCATAACGACTTGACTGCCATCGCCAATTGTTGATCATAAATCATTTGTTTTAAACTGGCTTGTTGCTTGCTTAAATGTGCTAAAGCACGGCTGGCACGGCGTTGACCAAAAACATCTAAAGGCTGTGATAGGCTAACCGCCCATTCTTGATCTTGATCATTTTTAAATCCGGTACGATCTACTTGTAAGGTAGGATTATTCCATAACTGACTATTTTTAATGTTGGCATCTGCAATATCTTGCTGGGCTTGCCACACGCCCTGTGAATTTTGATAGGCTTTAACACGTTCAGTAATTTCAGCCAAAGAGAGCTGATCAACTGTTGTAGCATCGGTAGTCTTTGCATAGACAGCTTCAATATTGAAACTGATCAGCAATGCACAGGCTAATCGACCAAGTAAATGAATATTCGACCGTAACGGTAAACCAATTCTTGGATTTAACTTTATTTTTGACATAGATATACACCATTAGTAAAAAAACGAATGGTCGGTTTTATTTTGGCTACCCCACCTATAGCGGGGAAAATACGGGAGGCTGTATCGGAATATTTAAATAGGGTGATTGATAAAAATTAGCTTGATCCCAAAAAATAACGGGGCTAAAAACAATGATCATTCTAGGATCTATCGCCGTATCTTGGGGCAAAATATAGACCCAATTCACACTAGGCAAATGATCACCATGTTGATTAATTTGATCTAAATATTTAAGCAAGGACCCAGAAGATACTGAATGAGTATGATTATAATGTTGTTGATTTAATACATGATGACCAAAATGATTAATCAATGCAGAATCAGGATTATTACCATGAATACAAAACGCAGCCGCAATATTCCAAGCACTCTGGAAAATAAATAAGCTCAGCAAGACTGTTATAAATAATCTTGAACGTTTCACGATATTCATCAAATAAAATACTGGCCTAAATATAGCAATTAAGTGCCGTGTAATAACATTACAAATTTAAATCTAAAAATGCAGCTTTGTTATTTTTTGTTATTTAAGAATATTAATTTTAAATCAAATATAAAAAATGCCAATCTAAAATTGATTGGCATTTCGATTAAAACAATGGGCGCAAATTTAACAATTAAGCACCAATTTTACGATAGCGAGTGCGCTTTGCTGCTAGATCATCACCATATTTTTTACGGCGATATTCCTCAAACTCGGTATAGTTACCAGGAAAGAACTCTGGTGTTTCATCTTCAAAAGATAAGATATGTGTGGCAATACGGTCCAAGAACCAACGGTCATGCGAAACCACCATCACGGTACCTGGGAACACTAGAATGGCATCTTCCAGTGCACGTAAAGTTTCTACATCCAAATCGTTAGATGGTTCATCGAGTAAGATAACGTTGGCACCTTGCTGTAAAATTTTTGCCAACTGCAAACGATTACGTTCACCACCAGATAACTCACCCACACGTTTTTGCTGATCTTGGCCTTTAAAGTTAAAACGACCAATATATGCACGTGAAGCAATTTCATAATCACCGACACGTAAAATATCTAAACCACCAGAAACTTCTTCCCAAACGGTTTTATTGTCATCTAAGGTGTCACGAATCTGACCCACATATGCGACTTTAACAGAATCACCTAAAGTCACTGTACCAGTATCTGGCTGCTGTTCACCGGTCATCATACGGAATAAAGTGGTTTTACCTGCACCGTTTGGACCCACAATACCGACGATTGCCGTTGGTGGAACAGTGAAAGATAAATCTTTATATAACAACTTATCAGCAAATGATTTACTGATATTTTCCACTTCAACCACTTTATTACCTAAACGTGGACCAGGTGGAATATAGATTTCTGAAGTTTCATTACGTTGTTGGAATTCGCGCGAGTTTAACTCTTCAAAGCGTTCCATACGTGCTTTGTTTTTCTTTTGCTGACCTTTCGCATTTGAACGAACCCATTCAAGTTCTTTTTTCAATGCTTTAGCAAAAGATTCTTCTTGTTTATTTTCCTGCTCTAAACGGGCATTTTTCTGCTCTAACCAAGCAGAATAGTTACCTTGGTATGGAATACCATGCCCACGGTCAAGTTCTAAGATCCACTCAGCCACATTATCCAAGAAATAGCGGTCATGGGTAATGGCCACAATCGTTCCTGGGAAATCTTTTAAGAAACGTTCCAACCAAGATACAGATTCAGCATCCAAATGGTTTGTCGGTTCATCAAGTAATAACATATCCGGTTTAGAAAGCAGTAAACGACAAAGTGCGACACGGCGACGCTCACCACCAGATAACATGGTCACATCTGCATCCCAAGCTGGTAAGTTTAATGCAGCCGCAGCCTGCTCAAGCTGGTTGTCTAAATTATGTGCATCCCAAGTTTGAATAATTGCTTCTAATTTTTCTTGCTCTTTAGCCAGTTTATCAAAGTCTGCATCTGGTTCAGCATATTCAGCAAAAACCTGATCGAGACGCGCTAAAGCGTCCAATGCCTCACGCATACCATCTTCAACATTACCACGCACATCTTTGGTTGGATCTAGTGGCGGTTCTTGCTCTAAATAACCAATTTTAGTACCTGGTTGAGCGCGTGCCTCACCAGAGAAATCTTTATCTACGCCAGCCATAATACGAAGCAAAGTAGATTTACCAGCACCGTTTAAACCAAGTACACCAATTTTAGCACCTGGAAAAAATGACAAAGAGATGTCTTTTAAGATTTCGCGCTTTGGCGGAACCATCTTAGACACACGGTTCATCGTGTAAATATATTGGGCCACGTAGGACTCCTCAATAGAAAACCAAAATATCGCAGGGTGCGAAAAAAATTAATCGGGTCATTATACGATGAAAGTACTGAAAACATAAGGCATGCACTTCATCATATGTAAGCTTTTATCTCAAAAGATATTGGTATAAATAATCAACAATATTGTAGAGCATCAATACCACTTATCGCAGTCTAAATTATACCGACCTTTATGAAAATAAAAGATTTAAATTCAACATTTAATCACTTTACACGCATAAGTTTAATGCTAAACTCAATCCGATATTTTACAATTTTGACAAAATTAACATGACTTATAAAGATGAAACTTTAGCGATTCATGCTGGCTATAGCCCGGAAGCGACCACCAAAGCCGTTGCAGTACCCATTTATCAAACAACCTCATATGCTTTTGATAATACCCAACATGGTGCAGATCTATTTGATTTAAAAGTGCAAGGCAATATCTATACTCGAATCATGAACCCAACTACGGCAGTGCTTGAACAACGTCTTGCTGCACTTGAAGGGGGAATTGGTGCACTTGCTGTTGCATCAGGTATGTCTGCCATCACTTATGCGATTCAAACCATTGCAGAAGCAGGTGATAATATTGCTTCAGTGTCTACACTATATGGTGGAACCTATAACCTCTTTGCCCATACCTTACCTAAACAAGGTATTGAGGTCCGTTTTTTTGATTATCAAAAACCTGAAAGTCTTGCTGATTTAATTGATGAAAAAACTAAATTGGTTTTTATTGAGTCAATTGGCAATCCGCTTGGCAATATCATTGATTTAGAAGCCATTGCAGCAATTGCACATCAACATGGTATTCCGGTAATTGTCGATAATACTGTTGCTACACCTGCACTACTAAAACCTTTTGAACATGGCGCAGATATTGTCGTCCATTCTTTAACCAAATATATTGGTGGACATGGCAATAGTATTGGCGGCGCCATCATTGATAGCGGAAAATTCCCTTGGGGCAAATACCCTGAACGTTTTAAAGTTCTAAACACGCCTGATCCAAGTTACCATGGGGTAAATTATGTGGAAGCATTAGGAGATGCCGCATATATTGCTCGTGCTCGTGTGGTACCCTTACGTAATACAGGCGCAGCGATTAGTCCTTTAAGTGTCTTCTTAATTTTACAAGGTTTAGAAACACTGAATTTACGTATGGAACGTCATACTGAAAATGCGTTAAAAGTGGCAGAATATTTAAATGCACATGCTAAAGTAAAATGGGTCAATTACGCAGGTCTAACTGATCATCCACAGCATGCTTTGGCACAAAAATATGTAAAAGGTAAACCTTCTGCCATTCTTTCTTTTGGTGTAGAAGATGGACGTGAGGGGGGGACGCGTTTTATTGATGCCCTACAACTGTTTACACGCTTGGTCAATATTGGTGATGCAAAAAGCTTGGCTTGTCATCCTGCAACCACAACACATCGTCAATTAAGTCCAGAAGAACTACGCGCTGCTGGTGTAAGTGAAGATATGGTCCGCCTCTCTATTGGTATTGAACATATTGATGACTTAATTGCCGATTTAGAACAAGCTTTGGCACAAGTTTAATCTGCTATATTCAGCCTCTTTGATTTCACCTAAATTAAAGAGGTTGTTGTATCTATCATGACAAACTATTCGAGAAAATAATACTAAGCCCTTAAAATTAATCTAAATAATGTTTAAAGCATACAATATCTCATCGTCATCTCATCGTCGCAAAAATAAAAAACAATTTAACTTAACTTCAGTCATATTGACGATATAATCAGATCAGAAATGCCAGTCAATTGAGTCGCAAGGGTCTGAAAAGTGAAAGCGAAACTTGAAAAAGAATTTCAACAAAAAGTAAAAGGTAAAACTGTTTTGATTACCGGTGCTTCTAGTGGTATCGGTCTCACAACAGCACATAAACTTGCGGATGCAGGTGCACGTGTCATTTTGGTTGCACGAACAGCAGACACCTTGGAAGAGGTCAAGGCAGCAATTGAAGCAAAAGGAGGACAAGCCTTAATTTTCCCATGTGATCTCAATGATATGGATGGTATTGATGCGACCTCAAAACAAATTTTAAGTGCAGTCGATCATATTGATATATTAGTGAATAATGCAGGCCGTTCAATTCGTCGTGCCGTACATGAGTCTGTTGACCGATTTCATGATTTTGAACGCACCATGCAGCTCAATTACTTTGGTGCCATTCGCTTAATTATGAATATTTTGCCACAGATGATGATACGTCGTGACGGCCATATTATTAATATTAGTTCAATTGGTGTACTGGCGAATGCAACACGCTTTTCTGCCTATGTCGCCTCTAAAGCTGCATTAGATGCTTTTAGTCGCTGTCTGGCAGCAGAAGTACACGGGCATAAAATTGCCATTACATCGGTCTATATGCCGCTGGTACGTACGCCGATGATTGCGCCCACTAAAATTTATAAATATGTCCCAACACTCTCACCTGAACAAGCAGCAGATTTGGTGGCTTATGCAATTATTAAACGCCCCAAAAAAGTTGCTACACATTTAGGACGTCTTGCATCTATTACGTATTCGATTGCACCAGGAATTAATAATAAATTTATGTCGATTGGCTATCACCTCTTTCCAAGTTCTAGTGCATCGGTTGGTCAGTCACAGAAATTAAACTGGGTACAAAAAGCATATGCACGTTTATTCCCTGGCGAACATTGGTAAATGAATAGACCTATTTCAGATAAATTGCTATATTAAATCTGGCATTTTTATCCTGTTTTTTTACATACTCAATGTGCACTCGCGACATTGAACATAAAATATGTAATTAAAATAATATATTAGATTTGCCAACAGCAAATAAGATTCCCATGATTGGCAAGTCTAATGGTTTTATCTTTTTGGTTTTTTAATATTGTTATCCTCTCAAGATAGCACTGATTTGGTGTTTGTGATTTATGCGAATTTTAGCTTTAGTTTTACGCCTTGTCTGCTTTGGCTTTGCACTTTTTCTTTTATACCAAGTCACTCTTTCACTCTATACAGGTCACTATATTTTAATGGATCTAGTCGCCAATATTGGTACCATACTGATCTGTATCGATTTAGGTGTATTTTTAAGCGCCAGCAAACTCAATAAACTCTTTAATTCGAATAAAGTCGTCAATAACACTGTTTTTATCCCCTCTAAACTCGAACAAGTTACTCGCAAATTAGGCCATTTAGGTATTATGCTCATCATTTGTAGTTGGATTGTCCCGCTGATTTAAACTTCATAGGGTGCTAGATCTGCCATTCTGATCGGTATTAAAAAAGCCAGTCATTTGACTGACTGGCTTGATTGGTAATACTGAAGATCGTACTTAAACAGCACAACAGCCTTACTGAGAACCTTTAACACCCGCTTGCAATAACAAAGCACCAAAACCGCCAATTTTATTTTCTTGTGGTTTTGAATTTTGTGATTTTTTAACCTGCCCGCGTTCATTGCCTGTTCGTGCATGTTGTGGACGTTTAGCATGTGCTTTACGCTCACCACGTGGTTCATTTGCCGTATCACGACGCGGCTGACGCTGTGGTTTTGCCGCTACAGCAGCCCCTTCTGGGCGCATCGACAAATTAACACGATTGCGTTCAACATCTACACTTAATACACGAACCTGCACAATTTGACCCGGTTTAACAATTTTATGCGGATCAGCAACAAATTCATTGGTTAACTCAGAGATATGTACTAAACCATCTTGATGTACACCCACATCAACAAATGCACCAAAGTTGGTTACATTAGTAATAACCCCCTCTAACTGCATACCTTCAGCAAGATGTGCAACTTCAGTGATATCTTCACGGAATTTTGCTGTACGGAATTCAGGACGTGGATCACGACCTGGTTTTTCCAACTCAGCTAAAACATCTTGAACAGTCAATACACCAAATTGTTCATCAATAAAGTCATCTACATTGATTTGACGAATAATCTCGCTATTACCAATGATCGCTTGTACTGAAGTTGCTTTAGCTGTCACAATTTTACTGACCAAAGCATAAGATTCGGGATGTACTGCAGATGCATCTAGCGGTTCGATACCATCTTGAATACGTAAAAATCCGGCTGCTTGCTCAAAAGTACGCTCACCCAAACGTGGCACTTTTTTCAACTCTTGACGACTGTTAAAACGGCCATGCTCTTTTCTAAACTCAACAATTTGCTGTGCAATGGCTTTATTTAAACCAGCAATATAGCCCAAAATCGCCGCAGAGGCTGTATTGACATCCACACCAACAGCGTTAACACAATCTTCAACCACAGCATCCAATGTCTTAGCAAGATTCACTTGATTGACATCATATTGATATTGGCCAACACCAATCGATTTTGGATCAATTTTAACCAATTCTGCCAATGGATCTTGTAAACGACGTGCAATAGAAACTGCACCACGAATAGATACATCAAGATCTGGTAGTTCTTGCGTCGCCAATTCTGAAGCTGAATAAACCGATGCGCCAGCTTCAGAAACCAATACACGCGTTAAATTCAAATCTGTATTGGCACTCATCATTTCAGCAATCAGCGCTTCAGTTTCACGGCTAGCAGTACCGTTACCAATCGCGATCAAATCAACATTAAACTCACGACATAAACGCGCCAATTCAGTAATTGAGCCTGCTTTATCTTCTTTTGGTGCAAATGGATAAATGGTACTGTGTGTCAGTACATCACCCGATTGATTCACCACTGCCAGTTTAACGCCAGTTCGAATACCCGGATCAACACCTAAGGTACAACGTGTTCCCGCAGGCGCAGAAAGCAGTAAGTGACGTAAATTCTCAGCAAATACATCTATGGCTTCTGCTTCAGCAGCTAAACGTTTTTCTGTTAATAAAGAATGTTCAATACTTGGACGAATCTTCGCTAACCAGAATAATTGTGCAGTTTGCTGTAAAAAAGTCTGACGCGTTTGTGGTTCAACTGTTGTCAAATCATATTCAGTGGCAATCAATGAAAGCGGCAACTCATCATCACCATCGACTTTTAAAGTCAATACATTTTCCTGACGGCCACGTAACATTGCCAATAAACGATGAGAAGCAACTTTATTTAAACTTTCAGAAAAGTCAAAATAATCACGGAATTTCTTACCAACTTCCTTTTTCTCATCATTGGCAACAGCACTTTTAAGCAATGCTGTTTTAGCAAATGCTGCTTTTAAGGCTGTTGTTAATGCAATATTCTGTGCCCATTCATCGATTAAAATATGATGAATTGCATCAAGTTGACTTTCTACATCAGGATATTCTTCATGGCTAAAGCCTTCCAGCGCAGCAATTGGATCAATGGCTTCATGCCATATTTTGTCTGCAATCGGGCCTAAGCCTGCAGCTTTTGCCTTAAATGATTTGCTGGTCCGTTTTGGACGGTATGGCGCATAAATTTCTTCTAATGCATTTTTAGTTTCAGCAGCATTCACACGCACTAATAAATCATCGGATAATTTATTTTGTTCTTTTAGCGACTCAATGACCTTTTCACGACGTTCAAATAAATCGCGCAAATAAGCTAAGCGCGTATCAAGTTGACGTAGTTGAATGTCATCCAAGCCTTGCGTTACTTCTTTACGGTAACGTGCAATAAACGGAACACTAGCACCTTCATCAATTAACTTGATTGCTGCTTCTACTTGGTTTGGACGTACGGCAAGTTCTTTTGCCAACTGCTGAACTAAGTCAGTCATCTTGTTTGATTCCACAAGGATAGATACTAAAAGCCATGATTATAAAGACCGAGTGTATAAAATCCACAATTGTTTTATTAAAATTATTAATGAACAATACCATTAAATGACAGATTTTAAAAAAATCTATTAAATTATAAGCATTATCAGCATAAATTCATATTTTTATACTGGTTTATTTTTGCTTTACCTGTATATATTTAGTATCTATAGCTTGATTTAAACTGTAATTGTCGTTTTAGCACATAGTCAACCTATAGTAATCAATCGTATACTCAATGTTAACTCAGCATTTCATTTACGATGACAATAAAGATAAAGGAGCACATCATGAGTTTAGTTGTACCTGCTGAAAATACAGATACTGTACAAGCCGAAACTGACCGCATTGAACGTATCCTCGTTGTTGATGATGATGTTCGTTTACGTACACTTTTGCAACGCTTTCTCGAAGACAAAGGTTTTGTAGTTAAAACAGCTCACGATGCCACACAAATGGATCGTCTCCTCCAGCGTGAGCTATTTTCTCTTATTGTGTTAGATTTCATGCTCCCTGTAGAAGATGGATTAAGCATTTGCCGTCGTTTACGTCAATCGAATATCGATACCCCTGTAATTATGCTCACTGCACGTGGCAGTGATTCTGATCGAATTGCTGGATTAGAGGCAGGTGCAGATGATTACCTGCCAAAACCATTTAATCCCAATGAATTATTGGCACGTATCCGTGCAGTCCTTCGTCGTCAAGTTCGCGAAGTACCTGGCGCACCGAGCCAACAAATGGAAGTGGTCAGCTTTGGTCCATGGTTTTTAGACCTTTCGACACGCACACTGACACGTGAAGGCCAAGTCGTTACACTCACAACAGGTGAATTTGCTGTACTTAAAGCCTTGGTACAGCATCCTCGTGAACCGCTGACACGTGATAAACTTATGAATCTAGCACGTGGACGTGAATGGGGAGCAATGGAACGATCAATTGACGTTCAGGTTTCTCGCCTACGCCGTTTGATTGAAGAAAACCCTGCCCGTGCCCGTTATATTCAAACGGTTTGGGGCGTAGGTTATGTCTTTGTTCCAGATGGTGCCGAATAGGTAATAGATTATAAAGACTAGACACTGCGCTAAAACTCACCAGTCGTAGTGGCTCAATATAAAGAGAGAATGCTTTAAAACTTTATATCACCACTACGTATGGTGCATCATCTGCGACTGATAAAGCGGATGGCGCAATCTGTCCAAGACTTGATACAGCTATCAATAAAGCTGTAATGCCTGTATTGCTTTTATATCAGCCCACATACCCGAATGGCATCATGTAGGATAAATCAGTGAAACTCGACCCCATAGATCCGCAAGAATTTACCGATTTTGTCAAATATTCAGAACGTAAACGTACTCACTGGGAACGTTTTCTCGACAAAATCAAACCTCGTTCTGCGGCAATGCGTACCACTGTTTTAGTTTTATTTGTGGTGTTTTTTAGCCTATTTATGTCGTTGTGGTTTTTTTGGAGAACACTTTATTTACCTGAAATTCAGCAACATGCACGTTATTTAGCCACTGAACTTGAAGTCATTAACAATCCTGATTTAGAAATTTTTCAAAATGGCCATAAAGTTGATGTCGATACTTGGATGAAAAAACGTGTCGGGATTGAATATGTGACGAATCCCAAAGAATTTCCAAATGTTAAAGACAAGGTGATTGCAGAATTTTTTACCAATAAAGTTGAGGAAAAACTCGCTAATGAATTAAATATTGACAATGTAATTGTCTACTTTCAGTTTAAGCCGACCCCAAGTATTTGGATTCAAACCCCTGCCATGCAAGGTAATTGGGTACGTGAACCCTTAAAAACCTATGCCAACTATAGTCCTGAACTGCTTTTAGGCTGGTTATTGGGCATTCCTCTGATTGCAGCGATCATTATTTTAACATTGGTTCGTCAACTCAACCGTCCTTTATTACGCTTACAAAATGCAGCCAATAGTTATACCAAAACTGGATTTGCTCCTTATTTAGAAACCAATCATGGACCATTAGAAATTCGTCAGGTCAATCAAGCCTTTAACCTGATGATCTATACACTGGATAAAACAGAAAAAGATCGAAAAATCATGCTTGCAGGTATTTCCCACGATCTGCGCACACCACTGACACGTATCCGTCTCAGTGCAGAAATGATGTCAAATGATGATTTTCTCAAAGAAGGTTTAATCTATGATGTCGATGATATGGATGCTATTTTAAATCAGTTTATTTCTTATATGCGTGATGGCTCAGATGAAGAGCTACAGAGCACCAATATCAATGGACTATTACAAGAATTAGTAATTCAGTTTAAACCGTTAAATATTCGTTTTACACCGCAAGAGCTGCCTAATATTGAAGCACGCAGCTTATCCCTTAAACGGTTAATTGGTAATTTAATTAATAATTCAAAACGTTATGGTGCAGAACCAATTGACTTAAGTGCTTGGTATCAAAACCAAAAAATTTATATTTCAGTTGCCGATCATGGTGACGGTATCCCTGAAAATCAAATTGAAGAATTAATGCAGCCTTTTGTACGTGGTAATGAAGCGCGTACTATTCAAGGAAGCGGCCTCGGTTTAGCGATTGTCAAACGTATTGTTGATATCCATCAAGGTGAATTAACGATTCATAATAAAGTCGAAGGTGGACTAGAAGCGATTATTGCCTTACCCCTCCATTTGACAGAAAAAGAGCACCCCCATGTAATCAGCAGATTTGAAAAATTTAAACAAACTTGGGCAGAACGCTTTTAACAAAAGCACAAATATTGATCAATCAATTTTGATCAATCTTTATACCACACTGTTTTTATCATTCAAAAACAATGGTATAAAAAACATCAAGAAAATTTATACCTACATTTCGGCAAAAAATTAGACCTTAGCCTAACAGGTATGCAAAATGGTTTTTTTGATCGGTACAATCCGTATCAGTTTTAAGAATTTAACGAGAGTAAACCATGTCTTTAGATCGTATTCGTTTGACATCACTGCATGATAAAGTGATTAGTGCAGAAGAAGCTTCTGCTTTTATTCAAGACGGCATGACAGTCGGAATGAGTGGTTTTACTCGTGCAGGTGAAGCAAAAGCAGTACCATTAGCATTAGTGAAACAAGCCCAAAAAAATCCTTTAAAAATCACTTTGATTACTGGTGCATCTTTAGGAAACGATTTAGATAAACAATTGACTGAAGCGGGTGTTCTAGCACGTCGCCTACCGTTCCAAGTAGACAATACATTACGTAAAGCCATCAATAAAGGCGAAGTCATGTTTATTGACCAGCATTTATCTGAAACTGTTGAACAAATGCGTAACCTTCAGTTAAAAAAACCAGATATTGCTGTGATCGAAGCTGTCGCAATTACAGAAGATGGTGGCATTATTCCAACAACATCTGTAGGAAACTCAGCAAGTTTCGCTATTTTTGCTGATCAAGTGATTGTTGAAATCAATACCAACTTAAGCCCTGCTTTTGAAGGCTTACATGATATCTACATCCCAAGCTATCGCCCAACACGTCAACCTATTCCACTAACTCAAGTGGATGAGCGTATTGGTACACAAGCCATTCAGATCGATCCAGCCAAAATTGTAGGCATTGTATTTAATAATGACTTACATGATTCTCCATCAACCGTCACCGAACCGGATGTAGATACTCAAGCGATTGCAAACCACTTAATCGAATTTTTTGAAAAAGAAGTGGCAGAGCAACGTTTACCAAAAAATCTAGGTCCATTACAGGCTGGTATTGGTTCAATTGCCAATGCCGTACTCACTGGTTTAAAAGATTCTAATTTTGAAGACCTAATTATGTATTCTGAAGTACTACAAGATTGTACTTTTGAACTCATTGATGCTGGTAAAATGAAATTTGCTTCAGGTTCTTCTATTACTCTTTCAGCAAAATATGGTGAGAAAGTATTTAATAATCTTGAACAGTACAAAGATAAATTAGTACTACGTCCGCAAGAAATTTCTAACCATCCAGAGCTGGTACGTCGTTTAGGTATTATTGGTATTAATACTGCCCTTGAGTTTGATATTTACGGTAACGTTAACTCAACTCACGTTTGTGGTACCAAAATGATGAATGGTATTGGTGGTTCAGGTGATTTCGCACGTAATGCTCATCTGGCAATCTTTGTTACCAAGTCAATTGCAAAAGGTGGTGATATTTCTTCTGTAGTACCATTTGCATCACATATTGATCATGCAGAACACGATGTAGACATTTTAGTGACTGAACAAGGTCTAGCTGATTTACGCGGCTTAGCACCACGTGAGCGCGCACGTGCAATCATCGATCATTGTGCACACCCAATGTATCGTGATGCATTGAATGACTACTTTGATCGTGCTTGTGCAATTGGCGGGCATACACCACATATTCTTCGTGAAGCGCTATCTTGGCACACCAATTTTGAAGAAACTGGTCACATGCTTCCATCTGCAGCAGAAGAAAAAACTGCGTAATACTGTGGTCTAAATAGACGATAAGATCAAGCCAGTCTGTCACACAGACTGGCTTTTTTATATCAATATATAAGATCTCAGTAAATAGGCTGTAAGAACCGCTGTATTGCTCCTCAATGTGATCATATTGACGATATTCATATATGCTGATCTTAGGCCTAATCAAGCACGACGAAGCACACATCCCTCTCTTTAACCGTAGTCGGCCAATTGATATACTCCCACCACTAAACCAAAGGTTATCGTGGGGGAATCTTTGCGACCCATGCAATCAAATTGATTACACCTTGCGATGTCACACTTGCACTGACAAGTATCGTGGCACAGGAACTCTTTACACAGCACTAAGCCCTAGTGCATCAGCTAAAGCGAAATTACGGATATTAATACGCGCATTGACGTCACGATCTTCAACCAAGTTGCAACTTGGACACTCGAAAATCGAACACTTAGCGGTAATTTCCCCATTCAATTAACACTCTTTGTTCACCATTCGGATAAATACGGTATTTATAGGCTTTCATTAAGACGCCATTCATACAAGAATGATATCTTTTAATAAATAGAAAAAGGCTGATGCAATAAAGTCATACATCACAAGTTGACGTTGCTAACCAATCTAAACGATTGGTGTGCTATCCATCACCGCCCAATTAGAAACACTGTTTCTAGGGATTATGGATGGAGAATTTCGCACAATTAGTTAAACATCCAGTATAAGCCATCAATTTACTCCTTTTCTCAGAGTAAGATCACATCGACCGCTCATGGATGATTCACTATATTGACTGATCATTATCACGATAGTAAAACTAACATCCAACCCTCTTATTGCTTCATTCCCAAACGTAAAAAAATAGGAAATGAGATCTGCAGCATTGGATCTGCATATTGCAATTTTTCCAGAAAATCCTGTAATGGATCTTGTTGATGTTGTTGTCGGTAATGCCGGATTGCGGACCATGTATTGAGATAATCCAGCAATTGCGATAAAGACCATGAATAGGTCATGTGTAATTGCGGTAGCAAAATTTCTTTAAATGGAAAAGGAATCGTTTTATATTCCTCATCCAAATAACGTCGTTCAATGTCCCAATATCCGTTTAAAATGTGATGATATAATTTTTGCACCATATCATGAATTTCATCATCATCCACCGTTAATAAACCATAACCAATAACAGCAATTACACCATCAGATGTTAAGCAACGTTGTGCGGTTTGATAGAATAAATCAAAATTAAACCAATGAATCGCTTGAGCGACCGTAATCAAGTTGAAATATTGTGCAGGAAAAACCGTTTTTTCCACAGCCTGTACACGATAGTCGACATTTGGCAAATTTGGTGCATGTGCCAATTGTTGTGCACTTAAATCGGTGGCAATGACTTGATCAAAGTAAGGGCTTAATAATCGAGTAAATTGTCCTGATCCTGCAGCACAATCCCAAGCGCGTTGATGCTGCGTTACATAAGGTAAAATAGCCTGCAGTACATACGCGGGATAACTCGGACGAGCAGATTGATAAAGTTGACTCTGTACAGAAAATAAATCTTTCATCCATGGTTCCTTGATCATGTTGATTATTCTTTATCACAATCTAAAACCAAACGATGGAATATGAACAGATAATTTGGTAATAAAAATTTAATCCAAAGCCAACCGTTATAAATTGATGGAACGATATGAATCATGTATCTATCGATTTAACTTTATTTTTTTCTTCGCCAAAATAAATCAATATGATCCTAAAATAAAAAATCCCCAGCAAAATTGCTAGGGATTTTTTGAATATGGTGGCGAGACCCAGGATCGAACTGGGGACACACGGATTTTCAATCCGTTGCTCTACCGACTGAGCTATCACGCCAATGCCGTGTATTAAGCCGCATCTCGATTAAATAGTCAATATAAATCCGATTTATTTTATTTAAATGCTTTTTTTTTACACAATAAAAAAATCCCCAGCAAAATTGCTAGGGATTTTTTGAATATGGTGGCGAGACCCAGGATCGAACTGGGGACACACGGATTTTCAATCCGTTGCTCTACCGACTGAGCTATCACGCCAATGACGCGTATTAAACAAGTTCAGCGTCGATACGTCAAGTGACTTTTATCACTTTTATATCAAATGTTTATTTTTAAAGCAAAATAGAGATGTTTACCTACATTAAAATTAAAAAAGCGTTTACTTAAGGCATCTATTTCACATTTTATGCTTGCTGTATTTGTGCTAAACAACGCTGAATTGCAACACAGCCGGGTTGAAAGGTTTTTATCCCTTGAGCTTGTTCTAGCCGATATAGTTCAGCGATCAATCTTTGTGCAACACCACGACCACGGTTTGCTGGATGAATAACCAAGTGCTCTAAATGCTTAGAGTCTCCTTGACCACGACACCAAATGGCGCCAATAATTTTGCAATTAAATTCTGCAGTATAAAGCACGGTATATTGATTTAACTGTTGTTCAAGTTGTTCAAGTGCATGTTTTCCATCTTCAAACTCAGGACTTGTATCATAAAGTCGTTGTAGTTGCTGTCGAACGTCATCATTTTTTACAGAAGTTTGAGGATGAACGGTAATAGGCATTGATTAACCCTCCTAAGCAATCTAATATGCAGTGACTTCGTCACAACGAAAAACATTTTTACATCATTTTTGACGTTTTTGAGGAACGTGTCTATGACGCAACGTATCAGTGAAGTGGTAAGAAACACCAACGAAACCAAAATTCGAGTTCGTGTGAATCTTGATGGTACAGGCCAAGGCACACTCAATACTGGTGTCCCATTTTTAGACCATATGATAGACCAAATCAAGCGACATGGCTTATTTGATATTGATATTCATTGTGATGGTGATATCGAGATTGATGATCATCATACGGTAGAAGATTGTGGTATTACACTAGGACAAGCGTTTGCACAGGCCTTAGGCGATAAAAAAGGTTTACGTCGTTATGGTCATTTTTATGCCCCCCTAGATGAATCATTAAGCCGTGTCGTAGTTGATTTATCTGGTCGTCCGGGTTTATGGATGGATATTCCGTTTACCCGTGCACGCATTGGTAACTTTGATGTCGATTTATTTTCAGAGTTTTTCCAAGGCTTTGTCAATCATGCCTTAATGACACTACATATTGATAACTTAAAAGGCAAAAATAGCCACCATCAAATTGAAAGTGTATTTAAAGCATTTGCACGTGCTTTACGTATGGCATGTGAAATCGATCCTCGTGCAGAAAATACTGTTGCATCAACCAAAGGGACTTTGTAATGACCCGTATCGCCCTTCTTGATTATGGCATGGGAAATCTACATTCAGCAGCAAAAGCGCTAGAATACGTCGGTGCAACTGTTGATGTTACCCATGATCCCAAACTGATTGCCCAAGCAGATAAAATCGTCTTTCCTGGTGTAGGGGCAATGCGCGACTGTATGCAAGGAATGCATGAAGCTGGAATTAATGACGTAATTCGTCATGCTGCCTTTAATAAACCTGTACTTGCAATCTGTGTAGGTATGCAGGCTTTGATGCAACACTCTGAAGAAAATAATGGCGTAGCAGCACTGGGAATTTTTCAGGGTCAAGTCAAACGTTTTCCTGATTTTGCTGATTTAAAAGTGCCTCATATGGGCTGGAATCAAGTACATCAAACTGATCCAAGCCACCCAATGTGGAAAAATATTGAACAAGATACTCGTTTTTATTTTGTGCATAGCTTTTATGTTGAACCTCAAGACCATGATATTGTCGCTGCAACATGTGACTATGGTTTAAGTTTTTGTACGGCGATTCATCAAGAAAATTTATTTGCAACTCAGTTTCATCCTGAAAAAAGTCATACTGCTGGCTTACAATTATTGAAAAACTTTGTTGAGTGGAATATTTAACATTTGCCTAGATTGCATACCCAAAAAAGCTCGCCTCAATGGGCTTTTTTTTATGGGTATCGCAATCTTATCCTTTATTAGTACTGTACTCAAAATTAATTTTTTACCATTAAGCCACTTGATTGATCAATCGAGCATCCTTTAAAATAAATAATTAACATATTGTTTATTATGAATTTTGTTTAAAATTTAATTTTTCATATAAATTATAAAGTAAAAAATCACAATTAAAATACAGAGGTCAATACCTCATGCGATTTCCCTTTAAGCCACAACATCCGTTATTGGATAAACCTTTGTATGCACGTGGGCGTTTTGGTCGGCTCGCTTTTGCTGCATGGCTATGCCTTGTTAACCTTATTTTTCTAACTATCATTTTTGTTGTTGAATTTTGTCTTTGGCTGATTTGGCACGATAGGCGTCCGGTATTAATCGAATATTTATATATTGTATTGATGATCGTACTCTTACTACCGTATCTCTACTATATTTTAATTATTATCATTCGTCGATTACATGATCGTAATCATCGAAGCTGGTTTGTTGTATTGTATTTTGTACCCGGATTAAATTTAATTTTTATCTGCTATCTTTTAGTGAGTCGAGGTAATCAGGCTTTAAATCGCTATGGCTATCCATGGAACATGTATGGCTGGGAAAAAATATTAGGCTGGTGTCAAATGGTTCTGTTACTTTTAATTCTATTAGGATTATCTATACTGCTGATCGGTTTTATATTCAATAAAAGCTAACTTTTTGCATAATAAAATCAGTACTAGTCATATAAAAATCCAATATGAACGAACGATACTAGCGTACAACAATAAAATTTAGCGTCGCAAATTTCATTCCACTCAACCATGTTCTTGACTGGCTCAATAGGTACTTTATAGCGTCACTTCAGTACAGCACGACAGAAGAGTGACTGATGTTGTTGAAATAAAAATCATCATTCGCTACTTAGCGATTGGGCAATACTTTGTTAAGATGGCAAAATTCTACTTTATTTAAAGATTTGGCGAGGAGCATAAGCATGCTGATCATCCCTGCAATTGACCTGAAAGATGGTAAATGTGTCCGTTTAAAACAAGGTCGTATGGAAGACGATACTGTATTTTCTGATGATCCAGTAGCAACAGCACAACATTGGGTTAATGAAGGTGCTCGCCGCTTACATTTAGTCGATTTAAATGGTGCCTTTGCAGGAACCCCTATTCATAAGCCAGTGGTAGAAGCAATTGCCAAAGCACAGCCAAATCTCCCCATTCAAATTGGCGGTGGTATCCGTTCTCTTGAAACCATTGAGCATTATTTGGATGCAGGCGTATCCTATGTCATTATTGGTACCAAAGCTGTTCAAGACCCAACATTTGTTGAAGAAGCATGTCAAAAATTTGCTGGGCATATTATTGTCGGTATTGATGCCATGAATGGTATGGTAGCAACTGATGGTTGGGCCAATATCACCGATGTTAAGGCAGCTGATTTAGCAAAACGCTTTGCTGATGCAGGTGTTTCTAGTATTGTCTATACCGATATTGCACGTGATGGCATGATGCAGGGTGTTAATATCGAACAAACCGTTCACTTAGCCAATACTTCAGGTTTGGCAGTGATTGCCTCTGGTGGCGTAACGAATCTGGATGATGTCCGTTTACTTAAAGGTCAGCCTGGAATTTTAGGTGCAATTACGGGCCGTGCAATTTATGAGGGTTCACTTAATTTGCATGAAGCACAAGCCTTGTTAGATGCTTAAAGCTGTGCAACAGCATAATGCTTAAAAGAGGTCAACATGACCTTTTTTAAGCTCAAGATGGTCCTCAAATCCTGCGAGGCTAAATTACACGCTCATCATCTGCTGCATTCATTCAATACTGGTTAGCATAAATCACTTGATTGAGCGAAGACTGCGAGCATTAATCATCATTTATGTCCTTCTCTGTCATACACAAGATCCAAACTAAAATCCCACAATTGGCCTTGATCATGATTACATTGATCTGGGGCGGAAGCTTTCTTACCGTACAATATGGATTACAGTTTAGTAGTCCCATTCTCTTTGTGGCTTTACGCTTTGCCGCTGCAGCAATTGCGGTAAGCCTAATTTCTTGGCCACATTTAAAACAGTTTAATCGACAAGAATGTGTTGCAGGTTTTTTGATTGGGGGGATGATTGGGTTAGGTTACGGTACACAAGCGATTGGGCTACAAACCATCAGCAGCAGTGAATCTGCATTTCTAACCGCATTATATGTTCCGTTAGTGCCCATTTTTATGTGGATATGCTTTAAAAAGCAGCCCAATAAAATGATGTGGCTAGGTGTTGCCTGTGCTTTTCTCGGATTATTACTGCTGACAGTAAAAGAATTCAATAACTTACAATTACAATTTGGACAAATCATTACCTTATGTGGTGCGATTGCAATCGCCTTTGAAATTATTTTCATCGGATATTTTGCTACACGTGTCAATATTCGCCGGCTCACCGTATTACAACTTTTTTTTGCTTCTTTCTTATGTTTCATGATTGCACCAATCGCGGGTGAAACCAGCATGCCCGCATTCAATTGGTCCTTAATCAGCATATTAATCGGCTTAGGTATTGCCAGTGCCTGTATTCAACTGGTCATGAACTGGGCACAACAATATGTAGAATCTTCCCAGGCTGCCATTATTTATGCCGGTGAGCCTGTTTGGGCAGCTCTGATTGGTCGGATCGCAGGTGAACGTTTGCCACTGCTCAGTATTCTCGGTGGAATATGCATTGTTTTAGGTGTAATTTTAAGTGAATTCAGACCTAAAACAAATAAAAATCAATCTTGATCACAGATCATCACCACGCTATATGCAACATCATGGCATCGGATATCCTATATAGTCATATGCATCATATAGCTATATGATGCATATCATCTAGCTATATGATGCATATCATCTAGCTATTGACCATCTTGCCAACTAAAATGATACCATTTTACCAGGATTCATCCAGGCACCCACAGCATAAGCACTTTTTGCCATTGGAATCACCAGCGGTGCTAAGGCACGCCCAAAAAGTATATCTTTATGACTAATTGAAGTCAGCATGGTAAAATCAGCCGTTTTTTTACAGAAATCATCAGCAATAGCTTTACCAATACGTACGGTTTGCGCCACACCATGACCACTCCAGCCATGTACAGCATAAATTGGGAATTTATGACCAAATTTTCGACTATCTGTTGCACCATTCACTGTTAAATCAGTCGTTCCACTCCAGACAAAATCCAATTTAACGTGTGCTAATTGTGGAAAAACATATCGAATACGACCTTGTAAATATTGCTCAGTTTTTGCTGGACCCCAACATGAACCCGTACCTTCTCCACCGAATAATAACCGATTTTTTGACACGCCACGATAATAATCAATCTGAAATTGCGTATCATATACAGGAGCATCTGTAGGCAATAATTGTTTTAAATCAACTTCTAATGGTGCTGTGGTACAGACATAAGTATAAAATGGAATGGTGGTTTGCTGCTGTGTCTCCAAAAGCTTAAATGAACCATGATGAACTGCAATGACAACAGATTGACGCGCCTTAATCACGCCATGAGCAGTATGCACATAAATGGCATCATCTCGTTCATCAATCCTGATCACTTCAGTTTGTTCATAAATTTTGCCACCCTGTTGATGAAATGCATAAGCCAAACCACGGTTTAGCGCTAATGGATGAATCTGGCCACCTAAACGATCAAATAAGCCACCACAATATTGTTCTGAAACAACATGTTCCATCAATTCATGTTGACCCATGATTTTAGTATGAGATTCACCTAAAAATTTTCGTGCATCTGCCGCTTGTGTTAAACCAACCAAATGTCCTTCATGAACAGCAGCTGTAATATGTCCAGATTTTCGCTGTAAATCGAGTTGATAACGATCAATAATTTGATCAATTAAGCTCATCGCTTCTGTTGAGGTAAAATGCCAAAGTCGTTTGGCATCTTCATAACCAAAATGCGTTAACATTTCACTCGCTTCCCAACGAGCCAAACCTGGTGTTAATTGTCCGCCATTACGTCCCGAAGCAGCACTACCAATACGATTTTTTTCCACTAATATCGTATCAACCCCTTGCTCAGCCAAATGCAATGCTGTTGAACATCCTAATAATCCACCACCAATCACCACTACATCACATTCAGCCTCATGATCTAATGTTGCAAACTGCGCCCATGTTTCTAGTGAGCTTTCATAATAATTTGCTGGAAAATCAAAGTGACCACGATCGGGATTCAACCAGTTCCATTCTTGACCAGTTTGTACATGATGACTGGCTTTATATTCAACATCATCGACAAATTTTGGTTTTTGTATATGCATTAGTTTTACTCACTTATTTGATAATTTAGACGATTTCATTTCGGGTTTAATTTATCGATCAAAATCAAAGTTACTCAAGATTAAATAACCCCCATCCTAATCATTGATCGAAAAAGCATGACTAATTGCAATACTTTGCTTTCTCAGTTTTTTATAGATAAAAATCAAAACACCAATGCTTAACCAAGCACAACCAAACCATAAAGCGCTCTGTTCCAAATTAGCCCATAAACACAACATGACCGCAACAGATAGCCAAGGTAGAACTAAATTACAGAGTTTATTTTTTAATCCCTGACGTTGTCGATCACGAATATAAAACTTCATAAAGACAGAAAAATTTACCGCAGTAAATGCAATCAATGCACCAAAACTAATCATGACCACAACTGTCGCTAAATCAAGACCAATCGCACAGAGTGAAATCAGCCCTATACTCAATACGGCATATAAAGGTGTACCTAATTTAGGGTGAATTTGACCAAAAGTCGTTTTATGAAAAATGCCATCTTTTCCCATCATATGAATTAAACGTGATGCACTCGCATGTGTGGCTAGTCCTGATGCAAAAGTATTCATAATCTGAGCAGATAAAAATACCGCTTGAAATAATGCACCACCGACATATAAAACAATTTCAGGTAAGGCTTCATCTGGATTTTTAAAGCGTACATTAGTTGGAAAATACAGTTGAATAAACCAAGCAGCCGTAATAAAAATAATGCCGCCTAATAGTGTTGTAAGCATTACTGCACGTGGAATAGTACGTTGGGGATCTTTGGTTTCATGTGACATTGTTGTCACAGCATCAAATCCTAAAAAGGAAAAACATAGAATAGAGGCACCAGCAATCAAAGGTAAAATAGAAGGATCACCATTCCATAGCGGTGTCATACTTAATAGATATTGATGACCTTGTTGTAACTGTACACCGTCAATGACCAGATAAATAAAAATCACCATCAGTAATACGGGAGCCAAAACAAAAATTAAACTTAAATTCGCTAAAATATTAATGCGAAAACAATTAATCAAAGTAACTAAACTAGCAAAAATAACCACCCATCCCCAGTATGGGACAGCGGGAATTAAAGCTTCGAGATAAATACTGGCCAATAAAGTATTGACCAACGGCAGTAACATATAATCGAGTAATGCGCACCAACCTACAAAGAAACCTGCTTTTGAACCACATGCTTGTGCTGTATAACTATACGCAGAGCCAGATTGTGTATTAACACGACTAAATCTTGCATAACTAAATGCAGTCAACAACATCGCCAATAACGCTAGAATATAAGCCAATGGTACACGGCCATGGGTAATACCAGAAACCAAACCAAACGTATCAAAAACGACCATTGGTGTCATATAAGCAATGCCAATAATGACCACTTGCCATAACGACATTTTTTTGAAAGCCACTTGTGCTTGCTTCATTTATGCCACCTATTATTGCATTTAATTTATTTATTTTTTGCAACAACTGTGCCATATAATATAATTATATTTATTTTAAGGACTTTAAATAAAATGGCTAAATATTCATTAGAAATACGTAAAGCTGCGCTTCAGGCTTATAAACAAACAGATTATAAGGTTGCTGTTTGTAAAACATTTAATATCTCACGTGTCACACTTGATGCATGGATAAAACTAGAAGAAGAAACAGGTGATTTACAGCCTAAAGCACGTCAAAAATCTGGTGCACCATCGCATATAAAAGATTTAGACAAATTCCAAGTCTTTGTAAAAAATACAAAATTTAAAAATATTAGTGATTTAGTTCCGCTTTTTGAGCAGCAATTTGGTTATGCTGTTTCTTATGCAGTTTTAGTTCGCGCCATTCATAATCTTGGTTTAAAACGTGGTCGTGGACGCTTTTATTATTAATTATTTTAAATTTTATTTTTAATAAAAAAATAATTTATTTATAAATCAAACCTTACATAAATGTACATTTATTTTATTAAAAATGTAAACTTTAAATATTAAAAATGTAAACTTAATATTTAAAAATAAATCCAAGATAAAGCAGCTATAAAAAAATATGACTCATTTGAGTGCAAAATATGATTTCCATTTAAATGCAGATCAAGAATTTTCTATTGGAAATCATGAAATATATGATGATAAAAAGAAGGAAAAATTGGGGGAATAGCAGATGTTAAGCAGAGAATGGTTAAGCTACAAAACCAGTCTACTTTTATTGAATCGAATGGATAGTGAACGGATGATAATAAATACTGACTGAATCACGGCTTGCAGTCATCACACAGTCTAAAAAGGTCATGAATCAACAACTGATCAGATCCTTACATAACAAGAATAATCATTGTCATTTATTCACTGTACATAGGCTTGTTATCACTTAAGTAAATTAACCCTCTGATTGCACGATAAACAATCCAAACCCATGAAAGTGCAATCACAGCAAAACAAAACAAACTTGCACCCAAGGCAATACCTGCAAAAATATCGGGATTATTATTGTTCCAGAATAAAAAACCAAATGGAATAAAAGCAATAATATTCCAGAATAAATACCACCAGAAGGTGCGAATTTGCCAAGTAAAATGGCTGGCAAAAATACTACCGTCCATGTCACTACGTTTTATATAGTTAATCATCAAGGCAATAATAGCCAAAATACCACCCGTTACAATCGCCACAATATACAGTACATATAAAATCAATGTTAATGTTTTTTGTGAGTCTTGAGCAGGCGTATAGGTAGTCATATTATTTCTCTTCGTTTAAAGACTGAACAAAAGTCATGGGGCACATGCTACAAATTAATATCCATGCGCATTTTATAACCTTAATGATTCACACGATCATTGCCGTTAAAAAATCATGTGATTTAAGGGTGAAACCAACCATAGTATTAATAGAATATTAAACACTATGCTATATAAATAAACTTTTTTAAATGTTTGTTTTTGTGTTTTATGTCTCAACTTTTGTTGTGCTAACCATGCAGCAGGCCATCCCCCTAAAAAAGACAAGATATGTAATTTTTGCTCAGAAATTCTTCTCCCACCTGAACGGGCTGCCTCTTTATCTTGTGCATAACACCAATATGTCACGATATTGATCACGATTAAAAATAACACGACTAAATTACTTAACCATCCAAATAGTGTGAGTAGTGCAATTGCAATAATATAAGCAATAGCTAATATTTGTATGGGTTGCCAAGAGAATGATGTAGCTTGATGTTGAGCTTGATATCGATGTGATTGCAGCAGTTTTTTTTGAGTTTGATTGGCTTTAAGATAAATTACATCTAAAGCCTTATAACGTGAACGATGATCAATCGTCACGGTATATTCTAAAGCACAGCCAATAATGGGACGTGGTCCTGGACGAGAAAAATCCTTAATATGTAAAAATACCCGATCTTTGCTTAAATCTTCAGGTTGAATAAAACCATAACCTTTTTCATCAAACCATTCAACCAGTCGGCCTTGATCACGCATGTCACTCTCCTCGTTGAAGCCAATTTAAGCTGTTACAAATTTTAGACGCTCAATCAGCATATTACGCATTTCAAATGGATCTTTTTGTAAAATATCTCCCCCACAACGCCCTTCGATTTTATTTTTTTCTGCCACTTGCAAACGCATTAACCAAAAACGTCCTGCTGCCATTGCTAAATAAAGTTCAACACATGCTTTTTCATCTAAGGTTAAGGGTCTAAGCTGATGATAGGCCTCTAAAAATGCATTGGCTTTTGCTTTATCTAAATGCATATGAGGATAATCGGTACAAAAATCATTTATCGTAATAGCAATATCAAATAATAGTTCATCATGATTTAATTCATAAAAATCTAAAATTCCTTGCAGTTTAGCGCCTTGAAATAGCGTATTATCACGAAATAAATCAGCATGAATAAAACCAGTAGGACGATCTGGATAGATCGCAGTAAAGACGTCATATAAACCAAAAAGCTCAGATAACAATGCCTTATCTGCGGGATTTAAATTTGGTTTTAGTTCATTGGCCACTTGTTGCCAGTAATGGTGATTACGACAGCTTTGACGCTGTAAGGGAAAGTGTTGCAATGCGATATGCATGGTTGCTTGGGCAGTAGCAATCGCCTCTACCTGTTCAATATTGGCAGGAATAGGATGTGAGCCAATCAGACGCGGTGCAATCTGTGCAGGTTTCTCTTTTAAACAATGAATCGCTTGATTGGCATATTCTAAAGGTACTGCTACAGGCAAATCCTGTTGTGCTAAATGTCTAAGTACAGGAATAATCTCTTCTGCACTGTGCTGATCCATATCTTCAAAGATGGTTAACACATAATGTTGCTGATCATGATTAATGATAAAATAGTTTGTATTTTGAATACCGCCTTGAATGGGAATCAGGTCAATCACCTTTAATCCATAAGGTAAAGCAAAATCCTGAACTTCCTTTAAAGTCAAAGTGGTATAAACCGACATAGAAAACCTGCAAAAAAACTTACATAATTTTGATAGAATACCTTGTCCATCTACCAAGTTGTAGCACCAACCGTAGGTCAGTTTCATAATATACTGTAATTACTGGAAAAATTTATGCTTGCTAAACGTATTATTCCTTGCTTAGATGTCGATAATGGCCGTGTAGTGAAAGGTGTTCAATTCCTCGATATTCGTGATGCAGGTGATCCAGTAGAAGTGGCTCGTCGTTATAATGAACAAGGTGCCGATGAAATTACCTTTTTAGATATTACGGCAACATCAAATGGCCGCGACACCACCTATCGTACCGTTGAACGTATGGCAGAGTCCGTTTTTGTTCCACTCACCGTCGGCGGCGGTGTGCGTAAAATTGAAGATATTCGCCTATTACTCAATGCAGGTGCAGATAAAGTCAGTATTAACTCTGCTGCTGTATTTCATCCCGAATTTGTCCAAGAAGCCTCTCAACGTTTTGGTGCACAATGTATTGTTGTTGCGATTGATGCTAAACAAACAGGTGACAATAAATGGGAAATTTTTACACATGGCGGACGTAAACCGACAGGGATTGATGCACTTGACTGGGCTGTCAAAATGGCCGATTTTGGTGCTGGGGAACTCTTGATCACCTCAATGGATGCAGATGGTACCAAAGCAGGCTATGATCTTGAATTAATGCGTCAAATTAATCAACGTGTCCATATTCCGACCATTGCCTCTGGTGGTGTAGGTAATTTACAACACTTGGCAGATGGGATTATTCAGGGCGGTGCTGATGCTGTATTGGCTGCATCAATTTTTCATTTTGGTCAACATACCATCCCTGAAGCTAAACAATATCTTGCTGCGCAAGGTATCGAAATGCGTTTATAAACGGTTTCTATATTCATCAATAAGTTGCTATGATTTACAGTAATTTATTGATGAATGATCCATAATCATCATGAACTGCTACTAAATTCTAAATAAAAGCCTTAACTCTGTAAATTTTTGTTTCAAATACAATAATTGAACTAAAAACTTATACTGTTTCATTTTATTTTTGGGTTTTAATATTATTATTCTATTTATTTCAAAAGTTTGAGCTATGCGTAACTTAAAAAAAATATCTATCGCCATTCTAATTGCTATTCTGCTCATTATTGTTTATTTAGTATTTTCATTGGCCGATGTTGAAGATGAAAATTATCGTCAAGAAAAGCAAGAGCAGGCTGAAGTCACACCATCTTAATTTTTATATTGAGTGGCAGTGAATAATTGACTACTCACTGCCCTCATGATCCAAGCATTACACTATTCACATTTCACCATCACAGGTGTCATCCACAATACAATCTCGTTGATGATGATCTGCTGGTGTTAAAAAAATGGATTTTCAACCTCACCCATTTTTTTGATGCTGATATGCTCAGGTAAATTTTCTTCACTCTCTAATGCGATAACCACACTGTTTAAAAATGCTTGTAATTTTTTAGCAATCACCAATCCTTGCTGATCTTTGGTTAACTGTAAATTACCGTATAAACTAATATAATCACTATTATTTTCAATGGTTAAATCATGAATTGCATCTGATTCAACACCATTTTGAAATGGTTTAAACATGATATTCCCCAAGATGTAGGTATAATTTACTTTAACTCATTTCATCACAATCATCATGACCATTATTTCAACAATTGTAGAATATATTGTAAAATCGCCAATAACTTTGTAATCCATGATTCGACATTATTTGTATCTGGTATCGTTGATGTCGCTGTATTCGAATTAGGGCTGGATGATTTAAAACTTTGCTGTAATTGCTGCAATTGTTCTGCTGTCACATCCTCAGCACATTGACTCTCTGCATCCCAATGTGAGTATTCTAAAGGCTGATTGGCTTTTACCGCATTGGCCGTATGTGGTAATTTATAAGTATTACGTTTTTGTTCTGACGTGAGTTGTGGAAATAAGTTAATACCCAGTTTTTCTTCTAAATAGCACACACTCACCACATTCATTTTAAGTGAGTTATCATTCGGTGCATAATATGCACCTATGGCACCTGTTTTCGGAATATAAAGCGCTTTAAAGACGGCTGTGGGTACAATGACCCCATTACCAATAGTTTTAAGCTTCTGACCCAAAAAAACGGGGCCTGTGACCACATAAACATCTTGCTTTTGCTTGGTGACAATTGCTCGTGTTGCTTCTTCAATTTCTCGCCAGATTTTCTGATTATTTTTCGGTGCTTGCGGTACCATATTCGCTAAAGAAAAACTGTCTGATTGCGCTTCTTTATTTGGCATATCAGCATTTGGAGCCATATGGCCACGGTCAAAGCCTGAACCCTTATAATCAGCGAGTACAGCACGATATGCTGATGGCACACGGGTTTCTTCATGAAAACTATCTTCACGTGGAATTTTTTGGCTTAAACGCTGTGGTGTTAGTGCTTCCGCTGACCATAATGGTGTTTTTGATCTGCCTGAATACATGACATTAAAGCCATTAAAACACAATGGATAACTATCTTTTTTAAGTGAATCTTTAACTAAATAAGGCGGTGTATCACGATAAAATTGATTGAGACATGCCGTATTGGTCGATAAAGATGTCGATTGAACCCATTGGCTAATTTTTTCCTGTCCAAAAGCAATCGCAAAACTACAAGATGCAATTAAGCCCAAGATTATTTTTAAGCCATTTTGACTCCATAGCGGAGAGAAAAAATTCTTTGAACTACGTTTCTTTTTTACCATTATGAATACAATACACAAGCGACTTTATTTTGCGCGAGATTAGCAAGCCTGATAAAACTTGTATATGTTCATGCAATTAACTGTTTAAAAAAACAACAAAACCATCCTGATTGCGATATCGATGATAGCAGTCATTGCATATTCTGTTATTGATCAAACTAAAAAACCAGAGCACATCGCACTCTGGTTTTGTATCATCAAGATTTAAATCTCAATCTGACTCCCCAACTCCACCACACGATTGGTTGGAATTTGATAAAAGTCACTTACTGGACTGGTATTTTTCTGCATGGAGATAAATAATTTTTCTCGCCATGCTGCCATTCCCCCACCTACAGCATGAATGACACGATCTCTAGAAATAAAGAAACTCATTTGCATTAAATCAAATTCAAAACCCAATTGTTCATAAGCTTGTTTTAATGCTCTAGGTACATTCGGTTGATCTTTAAAACCATAATACATCATGACACGATAGAAACGATCATCCAGTTTTTCAACTTTAATTCGATCTACTTGTTTAACATAAGGAATATCTTGTGTCACCACAGTGACCATCACATTTCGCTCATGTAATACTTTATTATGCTTAATATTATGCAGCATTGCATGCGGAACAATATCTGGCGTTCCTGTTAAAAAAATTGCATCGCCTGGAACAAATTTAGTATCACTTCCCATATTAATGCTTTGAATAAATAAATTAATAGGTAAAGCATCTTTACTAACACGCTTTAAAACCAATTCTCGGCCATCTTTCCAGGTCATTAATATGGTAAATAACATTGCACCAATTAGAATTGGCACCCAACCTCCCGCAATAATTTTTAGCGAAGTTGAGGCAACAAAAATAAAATCTAAAAGTAAAAATGGCACAGCAAATAAAGCCACTTTCCAAATTGGCCAACGCCAGTAACCATAAGCTAAAACAGAAATCAAAATCGTTCCACACAGCATGGTCATTGTCACAGCAACACCATAAGCACTGGCTAAATTGGCACTATTTTTAAATAATAAAATTAAAATCAGCACCGAAACCAATAAAATCCAGTTAATGGAAGGCAAATAAATTTGACCTTGTTCAACTTCTGAAGTATGACGTACCGTTAAACGTGGTAAATAACGTAACTGAATCGCTTGGTTTACCATTGAAAAAACGCCTGTAATCACGGCTTGTGATGCAATCACGGCTGCTGCCGTTGCTAATCCAATCATGGGAAATAATGCCCATTCAGGTACCAGCATATAAAATGGATTTTCAATTGCTGCTGGATTGCGTAACAATAATGCGCCTTGTCCTGCATAATTCAACAATAAACAAGGCAATACCACTAAAAACCATGCAAGACGAATAGGTAAGCGTCCAAAATGCCCCATATCTGCATATAATGCCTCACCACCAGTCATGGTTAAAATCACAGCACCCATCGTTAAAAAAGCCACAAATGGCTGATGAACGACGAAATTAAATGCCCAGTGTGGACTGACCATGGCCAATATAAATGGCGTTTGAATAATACTCCATAATCCAACGAGTCCGATCGATAAAAACCAAACCAAAGTCAATGGACCAAAAAATTTACCCATCGTCCCTGTACCATGACGCTGAACCAAAAAAAGTCCCGTCAAAATACCAATAGAGAGTGGTACTAACCATTCATTAAACATCGGGGTGGCAATACTTAAGCCTTCAATCGCTGATAAAACTGAAATTGCAGGCGTAATAATACCATCACCAAAAAATAGTGAAGCACCGATAAATCCTAAAGAAATTAAGTAAATTTTTTTCTTTTCAGCAATTCGTGTTGTCCGTAAATTTAATGCCAGCAAGGACATAATCCCGCCTTCACCATTATTATCTGCGCGCATAATGATGATGACATATTTAAAACTAATGCTGAGCATCATACACCAGAATATTAAGGATAAAATTCCCAATACAGTGGCATCATTAATTGCCAAATGCGCTGTTAAAAAACATTGGCGTAAGGCATAAAGAGGGCTTGTTCCAATATCTCCAAACACTACACCTAGTGCAGCGAGAGTAATGACGGGTAAAGCAGCTTTTTTTGCGGTGTTTTGCATACTTTGTCTTCAAATTTAGACACTATTTTTGCGAATCATAACACTACAAACAAAAAAATTCCGCAAATCAATTGTTTCAGCTTGGCAGAGGGATATTTTTTGGGTATTATCCACAGCCTAAATGGTGAAGTGTCCGAGTGGCTGAAGGAGCACGCCTGGAAAGTGTGTATACGTTAATAGCGTATCGAGGGTTCGAATCCCTCTTTCACCGCCAAATTGCAAAGAACTGCAATCCAAAGCAGTATCGAAAGGCTTAATTCTAAAGGGATTAAGCCTTTTTTAATGCCCTATGCAAAGAAGTGCAATAACGTGCAATCGTTGGTATAGTGTTGGTATAACTGTTGGTATTAAATTAAAAGTAGCCTTTTTATACCAACAAATGAACTTCTTTCAATGATGGTTTTAGGCTTAAATCCCCCCTTTTACCCACTTTTGTTGGTATAAATCCAAGATTAGCAGTCCTATACCAACAAATGAGGTATTTCTAATGCTAACCGATTCAAAAATAAGACGTTTAAAGCCTCCTACCAATACCAAAAAACCTGATAAATACAGTGATGGCAACGGCTTACAATTGCATGTATTCCCAAATGGACGCATGACTTGGATATATGCCTATCGTTTTAATGGAAAGCAAAAGAATATTACTTTAGGTTCTTATGAATTTATGAGCTTGGCACAAGCACGAATTAGCCATTTACGATCAAGACAACTTTTAGCCAACGGCATTGACCCATCCGAAAATAAAAAAGAAAACAAACAGGTAGAGGATGAAAGCACTCTATTTAAAACGCTTACTATCGAATGGATGGAAAATAGAAAAGATTTAATTAAAGAGGCTACCTATTTACGTGATTTATCCGTATTTGAAAAAGATATATTTCCCTTTATTGGTAATACACCTATTGACCAGCTCAAAGGCAAAGATATTTTAGAGTGTGCCCAAAAGATTGAAGCTCGAGGTGCTCAAGAGATGGCTAAACGCTCCATACCACTGGTGGGACGTGTTTTCCGCTATGCAATCCGTAAAGGAATTATTGAGAATGACCCTACTCCACATTTACATGAAGCCTTAAAGCCTAGAAAGGTTAAGAATATGGCGAGATTAGATATATCTGAATTTCCGCCTTTCTTACTCCGTATGGATAAATATCACGGCAGTTTCTTAGTTAAATCGGCTCTACAGTTTATGACGCTGACTTTTGTAAGAACTGGCGAGCTTGTCAATATGGAATGGGACGAAGTAGATTTTGAAAGTAAATTATGGCGAATCCCAGCACATAAAATGAAAATGGCAGAGCCTCACATTGTCCCTCTATCTACTCAAGCTATAGAGATTTTAAAAGAATTACATCCTTTAACTGGTCATAAACAATTCGTGTTTTATAACCACAGCACGGCGAAACAGATCAGTAATAATTCATTATTAAGCGCAATTAGAACAATGGGCTATATGGGCAAAATGACTGGTCATGGATTTAGGGGACTGGCATCTACTACCCTACATGAACAAGGCTATATGCATGATGCTATTGAGGTGCAACTTGCTCATAAGACTGGTAACGCCGTGTCACAGGCTTATAACCATGCTCAGCATTTACAGTACAGAACTAAAATGATGCAAGAATGGGCTAATTTTATAGATAGCCTTAGACATAATGTTGTCCCATTCCCTAAAAATAAACGTGCATAAATAAAGCGACAAGCTAGGACATGCAATAACTGGCAATTACCTAAATATTTGATATATTGATTCAGCTAGGTATAGGAGGCATCCGACAAGCAAGTACCCAACTTGTTTACCTAGTCTTCTTTGGGGGTGCTGTGGGAGGCATGAATGGGATTAATGGCATTAATTAATACAGAAAATGATAAAAACTATATAAGTCTTAAAGAAGCAATAGAATTACTAGCCAAAGAAACTAATTCTAATATTTGGGAAGTTTCTACTTATCTACTCAATAAAGACATGTATATTCATCTTTATAGTCACTCAAGAAGCACAGACCATAAAATAGTTCAGACTAGCTTCGAGGCTTATCAAGGTGGCGAAACCACTTGGGTAGGCGATAATGATGCATTTTCATGGCTACAATATATAGCTGAAAATGAAATGCAATCATATTCAGCTAGAACAATCACAAAATTTGCAAAGTACCATAATGGCTGTATAGAAACATACTGGGAGAGAAAGGCTTTTTTTGAAAATAAGGATATTAAAGAAGCCTTAAAATTATCCAATACTATATTTGAGCCGATAGTATTAGAAAAAGAAGAACAAGTAAGCTATGAAGAATACTATCTAAACCTTTCGATACCTTCACAAGAGCCTGATTACCATTTTTGGGATGATATAAAACAATATTTGAATGATGAAGATAAAAAAAATGATATATCACAACAGAATATTAGTGTGAAGAATCCAGCTATAGAATGCACTGTAGATGAAGAATATAAGCAAAAGAATCAAGAGTTACTTAAAAAAATTGAACAACTAGAACATAAGTTACATGAAGAAAAATCACAATCGTCTTTGCTCATATTGGACTACCAATCACTACAAGTAGAAGTCGAAAAATTAAAAGAGAAAGTTGTTGAAAAAGATGCTCAAATTGAGCAATTAGCAAAAGGGATTCAAAAAGAAAGTAGTGAAGCTTTTGAACTTATTTTAGATAAGCACAGAGCAAACAATGAAATTAGCCAACTTAAAACTAGAATTGAACAATTAGAATCAGAGCAATTACATACTAAACAAAAAACGAGCAATCTTTTAGATTTAATTTTTGATGAAACTAAAATAGAAAGATATGCGCCTGATTTAGTATATTGCATACAGTTATGGGAGCACCTATATATCGAAAATGAAACTGAACAAGGTAATCATACCAATAAAGCTAATTTTTGGATTATTCGCAACACCCCATATAAAGATAAAAACGAACTTAAGGTTAAAAGACTAAGAGAGATTACATCACCTTTTGAAAGTTGGCATGTAGATAGAAGAAAAAAATTCAATAAGTAATTGATATTTAATAAGGTAGCTAAGGTAAGGTTAGCTACTTTTTGCATTTAGGTAGCTAGGCTACCTTTATTTTTATTTGCTTTCATATATCCATCAAGCCAATGCAATGAAGTGCAAAGGCTATCTATTTTTTTCACTAAATAGGATGGGTAGATATGTCATCTCTCAATACAGATCAATTTTTAAGAATCAAAGACCTTGCTAATTACCCCGAAAAGCAAGCAACCACTCACACCTATAAAAGCGGTATCAACAAAGGCAAAACTAAGAATATTAATGCTCGCCCAGCCTCAAAAGGTTTAATTGGTGTATCTGATAAAACTATATGGAAGTGGGTCAAGCGTGGTGAGTTCCCCTCTCCTATTAAACTATCAGACAGCGTAACTGTATGGCGTTTATCAGATGTTAAAGCATGGATGCAGTCCAAAGGATTGGAGGCTTAAGCATGACCAAAACACAAATTAAGTCTATTGCCTTAAATGCAAGCCGACAGCTTAGTGCAGTGGCAAAAGATATTTATAACCGTGATTTAGTCACAGTCATAAACCATGACCAGCTTAAGAAAGTATCTGAGCAATTAAATGATTTGTACGGCGTACTGGATAACCAATATCAAAGAAGCCTCAAAGCTGGCATTGATGAACCGATGGAATATTCCGAGCTAGTCAGAAAGCGCATTAATGCACTGATGGAATATATACGCCCGACACGCCTTAAAAATACGCATGTATCACCTAAGCAGATCGTCCACTTACTTGATACCGAACAACAGGCTATGCACCACCTTTTAACCCTACTTGATGACATAAAAATAGGGGCTTAAACCATGAATAACACCCAAGTAACCCAAGTTTTAGAACACCTCAAGCAAGGCCGAAGCATTACTCAAGTAGATGCAATCCGACTTTATAAATGTTACCGCCTGAGTGCAATCATCAAGCGTTTACGCAATCAAGGCCATGAGATTTTGACCTATAACGAGCGTAATAATTCGGGCACTGGTACTCATGCACGTTATGAATTGAAAGGGGTGTAATGATGAAGCCAACTATCTTTAATTTTAATAATCACGGCGTTCGTATTGTTTATGGTGCAAATGGTGAGCCTCTATTTTGTCTGACTGATGTATGTAGTGTTTTATCAGTAGATCGAAGCTCACGATTATTACGAGAGCTAGATTCAAAGGGTATGGCAGATTGCCACATCCTTACAAATGGCGGTACTCAGAAAGTGAAGTTTATTAATGAGCCGAACCTATACCGCATTATTTTCCGATCTAACAAACTTGAAGCACTGAATTTTCAAGATTGGGTATTTAATGAAGTATTGCCAGTTATTAGAAAGACAGGCAGTTATTCACCAACAGCAAGACAAACTGCTTTTGATGAATTAAACCGTATTTGTATGGAAGAAAATTTATCTAAAGATAAAGGCACGTTTCACAGTCATGGGATGCATAAGCGTAAACGAGAGAAGCATTTAAATGCCAAGCGCATACAAGCATGTAAGGCAAATATTCAATTAACTTTTGAGGGTATACACAATGACTGAGCATGTAGACCCTGAATTTTTCAAAGCCTTTGACCATTACAAAGCAATGGTTAAACAGTATGGTGATGACCACCCTATTACAGAGCAAGCATTTGTTTTAACGATGCACTACACACCTGAGAGCATCAAAAAGGAAATGCACCAAAAGGCTAAAGAGTTAAAGCTACTACCGCCAGTCAGTGCTTATACAGATGATGGCGAACCCATGTACCGCCTTGAAGATATTGCCAATCACTTTGGTATCAGTTTTGAAGAAGCAGAACAAAGCCTCTTAACCATGATGGATAACCGACAGCAAGTAGGTTTATCGAATGATGGCATTTTGATTAATTTAAATATCAATCTTAACCGTGTGCAATGAGGGCTAGAAAATGAATCAATTAATGAATCCAGTATTAAAAATGTCTAGCCGTGAAATTGCAGAGCTGACAGGCAAAGAACATAAAAATGTTTGTAGAGTTATTCGTGACTTAATATCTGATGGAATTTTAGACGCTCAACTTGAGCCACTTAAATTTGAATATCGGGGGCAATGGTTTGATTACTACGAATTAAACAAGCGAGATAGCTTTGTGGTTGTTGCTCGTTTATCTCCTGAATTTACGGCGCATATTGTGGATAGATGGCAAGAATTAGAACAACAATTAAATCCAGTATTCAACTTACCCCAAGACCTACCTACTGCATTAAGAGTCTTAGCAGATACTCACGAACAATTACAGCAAGCACAATTAGAGCGTGAGATTGCAGTTAAAACTAAGGCTTATATCAGTGATAAAAAGACTGCTACAGCAATGGCAACAGCAAGTAACGCCGTACAGGAAAACACACGCTTAAAAGATAAGTTAGGACAAAGTAAACGTAATGCTACGGTTTTAGCTGTAGAGCGTTTAACTGGTAAGGAATACACATGGCAGGCATTAAATAAGTGGTGCAAGGCTCACGGCGTAAAACCTCAAAAGGTACATGATGACCGTTATGGCAAAGTAAATACCTACCCAGCACAAGCATGGTCGGATGTTTATGGGGTGAACTTATTGGCATTGTTTGGAGGTATTTAGAATGCAAAATAAATTATTCGATATTGCTAACATGCCTAAGTATGGTTATATTTGTCGGGCTTTGAGCAAAATCTCAAGGTTAGCTTTGGTCGGCTATAAATATTCAGCGCATACAGTCCGCTTAGTGGGCTTTTTTTGTATGTGTAATCTCTCTATGCGTCTGCATATCTTTATGGTGAAGCTAGAGGGGGACACTTTCGAGTGTGCCAGTTACCTGAATTACTGGTCGACCAACCCTTTCCAGCTTTGCCACCCTCACTTGGTCGTGAATGGTAAAGCTCCTTTAAATAATTCAGGAGCGCATTAACCATGCCTAGTTTTAGTCAATATCTTAGCTATTTTTCAGTTGTTATTGCGGATGATAATTCACCTATTGGCTATCATCCAAGTTCTGAAAATGGTCGTTTTATAGAACTTCAAGAAGCGAAAAAACATAAGAATAATTTAATGCAATCTTTTCCACATAAAAGTTTTTTTATTGTTAAGAATACTTTTGAAAAATGGGAAGTAGAACAACAGGCAAATAAAAAGGAGTGTTGCAATGCTTAATCACGACACCCCCCAACAACAAATAACACCCGATCAGATTATAGCTGATTGTATGGAGTTGATGCCACACGATGCACAGTATTTACAGAATTCAATTATTCAGCGTTTTGGCAGTCCTTTAAAGCCGATCTGTATTAATCCCAATATATTAGATATTAATGATGTTGAGTATATTCAGCCTTTAATGCTGCCGATCTATAACGGACGTTTAGAGCTGATTCAATACGCCGTGTTAAATGATGGAAAGCGTGTAGAGTTTACAGAGGGAAGCATAGCTAAGGGCTTTGCCAGTTATGGTGATTTGCACCACGACAAGCCGATTATTATTACTTATCACCTAGAGGCATTCTTTAAGATTGCTCAAACAGGTTATGCAGTGGTACTGGCGGTATTACCCACTCTATGCAATAAAAATTTAACAGAACTCAAGCCGTTTGATTTTGAGCAAATACAATTTGTTATTCAGCAATTATACAAGGCAGGCTATACACAGTTATATATGCCAGTGAGAGCCGAACATATACAGCTTGAGCCATTCCAGCAGCTTGAACAAAACACGGCTGTGAGATTGATTAATCAAAGTATGGAAGTTGAAGGAAATCTTTTTCACACTGATTTATCACAATTTGAAGCAGTTGAAGAAATCACGGCGTTTATTGATGAAGCAGTAGAGCTACTTCCTAAAAAAGAGATATTGCCTAAAGGTCATTTAGCTAAGCCTTTCCGTTATGGTGATGGTGTATTTCATCTTTTAAAGGATGGCTTGTATTACATTGAACAGTCAAAAGACAACGAATATAAGCAATATATCTCAAGTCCTATTCATGTATTGGCACAAACGAGAGATTCATCAAGTAATGCATGGGGACGCTTATTAGAATGGCATGATGCTGATGGCGTTAAACACACTCAAGCCTTATCTATGGAGTTTTTCCAATCTGATGGTGTAGAACTTAGAAAAGATTTAGCTAATCAAGGCGTGGTAATTGCTCCCAGTGGTAAAGCAAGAAACTTACTACAAAGCTACTTAATGAGTTACCCGACTGCTAAACGTGCTTTATGTGTAGAACGTGCTGGATGGCATGATGATGTTTATGTATTACCGAATAAGCAGATCGGACAGCATAAAAAGAGTGATTTAGTTGTATATCAAACTACACAGGGAGTTGAGAGTAGCTACCAAAACAAAGGAACACTTGAGCAATGGCAAAACAATATTTCTATGCCTATTGCTAGTCATTCTAAGTTGGTCGTGGCTATGTGTTCAGCTTTTGCAGGGCAATTGCTTACACCATTGGAGCAACAAATAGGTGCAGGCATACACTTCAAAGGTCAATCATCTAAAGGCAAAACTACGGCTTTATATGTCGCTTGTAGTGTATGGGGTAATCCTGAAAGGCATCATAAAACATGGCGTTCAACAGGTAATGCTTTAGAGCATACAGCCTATAGCTACAATGACAGCTTTTTAGGTTTGGACGAGATCGGGGAAATATCAAACCCTAAAGAGCTTGGCAATATTGTTTATATGCTTGCAAATGGTAAAGGTAAAGCACGTTTAACAAAGCAAATTACAGCTAGAGCGCCGTATAAATGGAAACTTATTTTTATGTCTACTGGTGAGAAAAGCTTAAAAGAAATTATGCAAGAAAGCGGACAAAAAACTAAATTAGGACAAGAGGTTCGATTAATTGATATTGATGTTGACCAGTCAGAATATGGTTTATTCGATCAGATTGATTTTGCTGAAGATGGTGCAAAACAATCAAGACAGCTTGTAGAGCATTCTAATCAGTTTTATGGCGTTGCAGGCATGGTATGGCTAGATTATCTAACCAGTCATAAAGATAAGGTAATGGCACAGGCTAAACAGCTATTAGAGCAATATAACCTTGAATTGATTGCAGACATACAGCAAGGACATATAAGTCGTGTAGCTAACACTTTTGCTCTACTTGCAGTTGCAGGCGAACTTGCTACTCAAGCAGGGATAACAGGATGGAAAGCAGGCACGGCGTTTGATGCTGTAAAAACTGTTTTTAATACATGGGTCAATGGCTTTGAGTATGTTGGGAATTATCAAGATAGAGAATATATTTTAGCGGTTAAAGCCTTTTTAGAGGCGTATGAATCTAGCCGATTTGAAGCAATTACCCCCGATATTGAAAGTATCGAGAAAATTATTAATCGAGTGGGCTACTGGAAAATAGAGAAAGGTGAAAAATTATTTATTGTGTTACCTGAGCAATTTAAAAATGAAGTATGTAAAGGACACGATAGTAAAAAAGTAGCTAATGCCCTACTTATTGAAAAGCTGTTAGAGCATGACACAGGTAAGACTAGTAAGACTGTGAGAGTACCAGCTAGAAAAAATGCACTTAAAGCTTATGTGGTAAAAGAAGCTATTTTTAGCTGGGAATAGCAAAATTAAGAGGTAACAAAGGTAACAGGGGTAACAACCGCATAAATAAAGGCTTTGAAGGTGTTACCTAGCAAAAAAGGTAACAGGTAACAGAGGTAACAAGTTCTAATTTTTTTGAGTTGTGTTACCCATGTTACCCCACGTTACCTAACGAAAAATAAAGAGGTAACAGGCTGAAACCCTTTAATAGCAAGGATGTTACCCACGTTACCCATGTTACCCCTTAAAAATAGACATTCTAAGAAAATTTAAGAGATTTAGAAAAATGCCAAACGTGAACAAAGTTATTTTAATGGGTGTATTGGGTCGTGACCCTGAGAGCAAACAATTTCCTAATGGTGGGAGTATTGCCACTTTCAGTATAGCCACTACTGAGCAATGGAAAGACAAGACCACTGGAGAACGAAAAGAGCTTACAGAATGGCACAGAATCACTGCTAACAACCGACTAGCTGAGATTGCAGGCAAGTACCTTAAAAAAGGTAGTAAGGTTTATATAGAGGGCAGCTTACGTACAAGAAAATGGAAAGATAAAGCCAGTGGAGCAGATCGGGAAGTGGTAGAAGTTCGGGCAGATGTATTGCAGCTACTTTAATAAATAGCCTCCTTAATTGGAGGTTTTTTTATAACTCCATACCCTCCCCATTTCGTATAGCTACGTATAGCAAGAATCCCCACTTTGTCATGCTACGTCATGCAAGAATAATGCTTAATTATCACTAAAATCATGATAGTTGAATCCTATCCTTTTTAACGTCCTTAAAACTACAAAACGCAATTTTGCGTTTACCTTAGAAAACAAAGAGTTAAGTTATTATCAAAACTTGCATAAAGGGTCGGATTTTAAATCCAATCCATAACATTATGATTTTATTCAAATGTTCCACATAAGCACCTTAACATTATGATTATACTGAAAACTGTCAGAAGTACAGAGATGCACTTTTAACCGCATAACTTTAACTTTCAGATTAAAAAACATACCAAAAGTTAATGGAGAAGTTAATCTCATAAATAAGGAAAACCTTATAAACAAAGGCATACAAGGGAAAAAGTTAAACTTATATGCACTTTTCGCTAAAAACAGAAATTTTTTTATACGTGTGATTGGCAGTGGTCTAGGAAAATCTAATCCCTTTTAACTTTTACATTCCCCTCACTGGAGAGTGATACAAGATTATTCGGTATCACAAATAACTTTAAATAAAGGTCGTGTTTTGTCATGTCTGCACTCAATTTGAGGATGGATAAGAGCCATAGTTTTATGGAGCTTCACTACACTAAAAAGGTAGTCAAATAAAACGAGCTTTAACTATTATCCAACCGTCATTGGTGGATGTACTCAAATTGAGGATAACCCCCACTATGGGTAATGCTTACATTAAAAGATATGCTCAAAGTTGATCGGATTTAAAAACTCACCAAGTTTTAAGGGATTCGTTTTAAACGTATGCCTTGCACTTGCTCACATTTTAAATGTCACCAAGTTACCCGACAGCATTTAGAATGCCATTCCGTTACAAAAAACACAGCAAACCGCTATACCAGTGCAAGCATTATTCAAGAACAAAAGGCGTGAGCGTGTGAGGGAGAGCCTAGAAAGACCTAAAAATAACTAAAATAAGCATGAAAATAATAAGAATTAAGAATGAAAAACAACATAAGAACCCAACAAAACCCAACTTTTAAAAACCAATTCTCTTGATTGATAAGGCTTACATTCAGTCAAGACCCTCAATTTTTAATTTCGCTCATATAAAAATATGGTTAAGAGGTCGGTCATTTACCAAAAGGTATGGTTATTTTGACCATCCCCCTACCCTATAGGCTTATGAGATTTATCTTATAAAATGTATTTAGGGGGTACTTTTGTATTTTGTTGGTATATTTGTTGGTATAAGCTATTTTAACCAATAAACTAATATATAAATAACAACAACTTAAATTAATAATATGATTCCCTCTTTCACCGCCAAATTTCATGATCATGTAGCCACATGATGTCTTAAAAGGTTTAAATCCAAAGGGTTTAAGCCTTTTTTGTTGTTTCATGCAATGACATGCACTCTATGGCAATCGGGATAAATCCAAATGAAACCCAGAAAAAAAACCGCAACAAACTGATAAACATGGAATGGGATGAAATAAATTTTGATACAAAAGAATGGTATATCCCTACCCATAAAATAAAAATGACATTGTCTCATATTGTACCCCTATCGACCCAAGCTATAGAAATTTTATAAGAATTATAAAATCATCAATAACATCCGCTATAATCAACTACAGAAATAATAGCGATCAATAATCGAATGCCATTATTAAAATAAATCATGTAATACTTGTATTTAGATTGATTTCAATATGAATGATCTGAGGTTTAAGCGTGTTTAAATTTTTATCAACTATATTCGTTATGGTGTTTATATCCTTAACAACGACAAATCTTATCGCAAAAACATCCGAATCAGCAAAATATGGATTGATCGAGACAGCACAAGAATTAGATACTATTTTAGATGACTTATTAAATCAATTAAAAAATACGCATGAGCAATTTAATCTGGCATTAGAAAAAGAAGATTATCAAAAGGCGGCTAAACTACAATGTAAAAAGTTTGATATTTATAAAAAAATAATAGATTTCACGCATGAAAACAATACTTTGGATCGATCTGAAAAATATGGTGCGGCAGCTGAAGTTTTATTAAAACGCGAAACAATAAATCTTGAGAATTCTAAAATGACAAAATACTTAACTTGTAAATAGACTAGAATATAGGCTCTATCTCATTTTAGATTGTTGATATATTATGGATATTCGATCACAAATTTACGATAGATAATTCTCATAATGCGCATCCTAGTGTTTCTTTTTTTTATACTATTCATGATATTTCAGGCGCAGGCAAAAGCGTCATCCAAAGAAATACTCTTTTTTGATATTTTTTCTGGCGTTCCTAAACAGGAAAATAATCAATTAATTTTTACTCGTTGCTCAACAGTAAAAGCTGAATATAAGTTACATTTTGAAAATCCAAAAGATCAAGAGCGAATTTATTCATTATTAAATAAAAATGAAAAATTTTGGATCAAGATAAATGCAGCAGTTTATACAGAAAATAATAAATATAATTTAGTGGTCAAAAAAATTGATGAAGAGCATCTAGGCGTGCAATGTAATCTAGACGATTTATTCGATGTGTTATAAAAAGAACTTTATCAAACGTATTTAAACTAAAGAAAACAGAGTGTACTTACTCCCACAAGATCTGATCCTGAACTCATTCAGCAAATGATGATCAATTTTTTGTATTTAAATAACCTACACAACCTTATAGCATACAGACTGACCATAGAAATGGAGCAATCAGTCTATATGATCATGACAATAAATTATGCTTTTTCTTAAGCGATATCACATTTATCGTAGCATTTAATTATTCAAGTTTTTTTCAATTATCATCGCTTGTTTCCAACTTTCTAAAGCTTCCAAATTTTTTAGGTATTGTTCAATATAAGAGTATTTTGAACGACTGCCCAAGTACTTTATGAGGTTATAGACCACAAACCCCATCATAAAATCAGCACCTGTTAATTGATTATTCACTAAAAATTTTTTATTTTTTAATTGTTGATCTAAATAAGAAAAAACTTTATCTAGCTCTACTTCTGCATATTGATCTATGAATTTTAATTGAGTGCCATGTTTTGATTCAACTGAATTAAAGATTTTGAGTAACAAAGGCAGCATTGCTGAACTCTCGGAAAAATGAATCCATTGTAGATACGCTATATAACTGTCAGAATCTTGATCTGGTCTCAGCTGCGGTGCAAATTTCTGAATTAATATTTCTACAATTGCTCCAGATTCTGCAATCACCTTTCCATCTAATTCAATCACTGGGGATTTTCCCAAAGGATGTATGCTTTTCAATTCTTCTGGAGCAAGAATTGTTTTTTTATCACGAAGATAAGTTTTTAGCTCATACGGTTGTTTTATTTGTTCAAGCAACCATAAAATGCGAAATGAACGAGATTCATTTAAATGATGAAGTATAATTGACATAAATTTTCCTGTTTATATTGGAATATTGCTACAGTAAGCCTGATTATATAGTTTAATAGACGACCGGTCTAATATTTTGATTTATAGGTCATAAAATGCAACCATCCCAAGCAAAAAAATCGCAAGATAAGCGTAATCTGATTTTAGAAAATAGTTTTGATCTTGTGTTATGCAAAGGATTTTTCGGGGTTGGTCTACAGGAAATTTTAAAAAATTGCCATGTGCCAAAAGGATCTTTTTATTATTATTTTCAGTCAAAAGAGGCTTTTGGCTGCGCATTACTCGAACATTACATTCAACATTATCATGCGCGTTTAACAGAACTTTGGTCAAATCACAATTCTGCACAAGATCGAATTTTAAGCTATTTCAATGCATGGATTTACCATGAACAAAGCCAATGTGGTTGGGCTGAAAAATGTTTAATTGTTAAACTTGCAGCCGAAGTTGCGGACTTATCCGAGGATATGCGCTTGATTATGGATACAAGCACAAAAGACCTTATCGCTAGAATTGCATATTTAATAACACAAGGGCAACAAGACGGTTCAGTTAAAAACCAATTACCAGCACATGATGTTGCTCAAATTATTTACCAAATGTGGTTAGGTGCTGCATTATTATCTAAATTACAAAAAGATAAAACACCATTACAACACGCCATGCAAGCCACCAAATTTATGCTTAATCCAAGCCATACACTTTAAATCTGCAATATATTTAATGAGGTTGGACTTATACGGATTATATAAGCCTTAACATAAAATTTTATTTTACTGAAAAAAATATGTACCAGTATTACAGCATACTGGTACAAGCATCCTTAGCACGATACAAAATCAATAAATATGCTCAAATACCTCAGAGTAACACAGCAGACTGTTCAACTAAAATAACAAATCTATCTATAATAAGATGCAGAAAATGGGTGATACCACACAAAAATATCGCGCTTTAAAACCACTTGTGTCCTTATAAAAATCCGTTTAACTAGGCCTAGATAAAATCACTCATCAACAAATAAAACGTATCATAGATGGCAATTCTCTGATGATAAATTTCAATTAAAGATCATCATGAATAGTGCTATGCTGAGCGATATTCATGCAATTAAAAATAAATATTTATGTTTGATATCGAAATTTTACGTAACCTACTCGTTTCTTCAGTGCATATCCTACAATTACTTTTAGAAACGATTTCAGTCATTTGTGTCGTAATTGGCTTGGTAAAAACCCTAATAGTGTTATTACAACTTAAATCAGGCGCAACTGCCCGTTACTGTTTTGGCAATTGGTTAGCGACAGCATTAGAATTTCAATTGGCAGCGGATATTTTGGCCACTACGGTCGATCCAGATCTAGATAGCTTAATTAAATTAGCTATTATTGCAGTGATACGAACCTTTCTTAACTACTTTTTGGCTAAAGAACTTGAACATAAACCTGATCTTAAACTTAAATCGTAAAATATGTTCTTCAAACATCATCACTGTTCAACACTGCATTGATCTACTCTTAAGCACGTCTTATATTATTTTTTTAAATCTAAGATATCGCCAATAAATACTTAAAAATAATGGTTAAAATATTAAACCTGATCATCACGTTTAAAGTTATTTTAATCATTATCTTAAAATCACGTCACTTTAAAACGTATTTTAGGCGATAGCAACGGCATCAGCAGGACAGCTTGATTGCCTGATTTATCCCGATAACCATCTAAAAAATATACGCCGATCACCAGACTCCATGGCTTAATTTACGATATATATTGATAGAATATTACAAAGAAATGAATAAATTAAAATTTTAATAATCAATTAGTTATTTTATCAATTTCCATATTATTTTTTACATTTAGTATAGAGACAATAATACTAGGCTATGTTAGAACATTGTTATTGAGGATTGAAATAAAATCAGGAATAAAAATAGGAGATGAATACACCATATTTCGTCAATTAAACTGAGTATTCACGCCAAATCATGTGTATTGAACAGCTTTTAGTCAACATAAAAACTGCTATTCGGGAGCAAATATGAATAACAGCCTCAATTATGTCAAACAGATGAAAAATGCTAAACGTGGTGGATATACACCAACCATTGCAAAAGATATTAATAAACATAAAATTCAAAAAGCATTAAGGCTCATTGAACAATGGCGAGAACTTGCGAATGAGCTAAAACCTCAAATGCAACTAGATATGGCTTTTACTTTAGAAGAATGTGCTCAAGATTTAGATAAAATCTTAAGGAGTAAATAACATGATCCACTCTAGGTATTATTGATTTTTCACCTTCATCATGAATTGGGCTTAGATAAATATCAGCTCAATCAACCAAAGATATGCTGTCATGTGTACAGCATATTTTATTTTTTTAATAAAATATTTGATCGGTTATTTTTTCGCTTGCATTCATCATGACTTTCTGTAAAATGCATCCCACAACGCCGGCATAGCTCAGTTGGTAGAGCAACTGACTTGTAATCAGTAGGTCCACAGTTCGAATCCGTGTGCCGGCACCATTAATTTAGGCTCGCTTTTTAGTGAGCCTTTATTATATTGTCTATTTAATCATTCACATTGTGCATGTACTAAAACATACTGAATCAATCCCTCTTCAAATAACTTTCTACATAATTTTGCGGTCATTTTAATTTTAAAGCTCTTTAAATTATTTTTATGATTCATAAAATTTTGCTCAATATATTCAGCAAAACCAAGTAATACAGCATCAGACAAATCAATAACTGTCACATTTTTAAAATTAAATTGTTGTAATTTTGACTGTAGTTCATCGATTGAAGTTAAATTTTGCAACTCAATATCAGCCGTTTTCAGTAAACATTTATATTGATACTTTTTCCATAAACTTGCATTGCACCAATTTTGAGATAAAACCAGATAATGAAATCCAATTCGCGCATTAGGAGCTAAAACAGAATGAACTGCCTCCAAAAATAAATTTAAAGGACTATGATAGGCAGAATCTATGCAAATAACCGCATCAAATTTCTTTTTAAAATGAAGAGACTTTAAATTTAAATAAGAGTCGCAATACACAGCAACGCTATGATTAAAATAATGTTGTATTTTTTCGACACATAATGGTTGTAATTCAACACTGGTCATTTCTGTGATCTGATAATTTTTTTGCCAATATAATAAACTTGCACCATAACCAGAACCTAAGTCTAAAACACGATCTTGTGAATTTAACTTGATACACTGTGCCAAATGATCCGCTAATTTCTCAGCAGCCTCACCATAATGCTGGCTATGATGCCAAAAACCTAAATTACTCCAAGCCACTGCTGTATTGTCCCCTAACAAAGCAGGATCTATGGCATATTTATGCGTAAGAAACATCTGTTGAATGGCTTGAAGCAAAGACATTTTAATAACCTAATTGTGGTGCAATCTCAACCTGAGGCTTTAATCCAATAAAAGGTAATGGTGCTTTAAATATTTGTGCAATATGCATTGCAGAAGTTACCGCAGACTCTAAAATAGGCAAGCCATCACAAGACCATGATCCGCAGAAAAATACTTTACGATCAGGTTGTTGATGACGCTGTTGTAAGGCTTGATTTAAAGCGACTGTCTGTGAGTCAACCACAGCTCGACTCAGCTTCACTGAGACAATCACTTTTTTGGCATCAATTTCTGTCACAGGACGCCAAGTTTGGAAAATCGGCTGTTTACCCACCAAAGAAGGTTCGATTGAATTTAACCATACCGTAAATTGTTGACGTGTAAACTTACGGTCCATCATATAACTTAACACTGACCAGTCTTTACGTTTAGGTGGCATTACCGTTGCATCGGTATGAATGACCAGATCCCCTTCTTCAAATTTAAATTGTTTTAGTAAATTTAAATCCTCAGCAAATTGATCTTGATCTAAAAAATCTTCAATTTTTGTGGTTGGTGTGGCAATCACAACTCGATCAAAACTATATTGTTGACCTGTCGCACTCTCAACCCATACATGTTGATCGCGTTGTTGCACTTTAGTAATCACAGTATTATCAATAATTTCAATACCTTGTGTTAATTTATCCACCAATGCAGGTGTTCCACCCTGTAAGCGTAATAGTGCATCACCATCAGTTAAATGACGTAAAAATGTCAACAAAGGTTTTGCAGGCCATTCACCAATTGTTTTTGGATTACATGTACAAATTGTATAGAGCACAGGCATCACGGCACCATGCCAAAATACTTCTTCGATTTCATTATGATTAATGAATTCAGCCAGTGTGATGTCTTGCTGTTTAGATTTAAAAAATTTAGCAATCGCTGTTTTAAGCTGTAACATCCCTTTGACTAAACGCCAGCCATACTGCTGTAAACCCTTACGATTACTAATCACAGGAAAATTGCCAATACGACTACGTGATGTCGTCAACCATGTTTCTGTTTTATCTTCAAACAACCAACTACATGCCATATAAGTACGTACAGGATAAGTTTTTATACCCAAATAAGTGGCCAAACTGAGGGTATTTTTCCATAAATGAGGATTCATCACCCTTAAAGGTGCATCAATAAGCCCACCATCAAATGCCATACTATGGCTATCCATTCCACGACCTGACAAGGCTTCAAATATTATAATATTATGCCCAGCATCTTTTAGAATTCTTGCCGTAGCGAGTCCAGCCATACCGCCACCAATAACTGCAATATCCAAGATCAAAATCCATCTTTTAAAATATTATGCTGATTATGACCTAATCATCACAAAATCTAATTATTAAAAACTACCAGATTAGCTACTGTTGACAATTCATCTACGTGAACCAAATAATTTGTTCATATTTGATCCATGACGCCCAGTTTAAAATTAAATAGCATGATTAAAAAAACCCTAACATGTTAGGGTTTTTTTTAATTAAAATAATAAGTACTTCATGGGTCTTCCCATACTCGAAAGTAATGTACTTACACAAAGAACCGCAATTGTCATTACAATACCGAGATATAAATAATCTATATAAATTTTCATTTTTACCCCTTATTTTATATTCGCTTTTTCTTTTTCTTACACTTTTATCATCATTGATTAATAAATAAAAATCAAGTGAATTTAATAATTTTTTTATAAATTTCATAAGTTTTTTTATATTCAAAAAATTTTTTAATACCAAATGATCACTGTAAAACATTGATGGACAATCACCCTTCGTGTAATCATTACTCCAATCGCATCATGATTTAAATTGCTCTTTTAATAGCATGACGCTTAATGGTTTCTATCGTAACTCTAGTATAAAAAAAGAATCTAAGAATTATCAACATCAGAAATTAAATGTTGCAGGTATCCATGAAAAGGTACGTTTGCAACGCTTCAACCTAAATCACAAACGAACGCATCACTTAATCTGTGAAAACCCAAGCGATCACGTATGCAGTAGAAGATTTAGCGATTAAAAACATGGTGAAGAACAGTAAACTAGCCAAATCTATTTCAGATGTAGCGTGGGGATAATTCTTAACATTATTGGAATACAAGGCTTAATGGTACGGTAAAAACATTCTAAAAATTGGTCGATATGTACCAAGTTCAAAGACTTGTTGTTGCTGTGGCATTAAGATGGAGAAATTACCGCTAAGTGTTCGATTATTCGAGTGTCTAAGTTGCAACTTGATTGAAGATCGTGACGTCAATGCGCGTATTAATATCCGTAATTTCGCTTTAGCTGATACACTAGGGCTTAGTGCCGTGTAAAGAGTTGCTGTGCCACGATACTTGTCAGTGCAAGTGTGTGGCATCGTAAGGTGTAATCAATTTAATTGCATGGGTCGCAAAGATTCCCCCACGATAACCTTTGGCTGAGTGGGGGGAGTATGTCAAATCTTACCGACTAAATCAATTGAAGGTGCCAAGGTTGCCTCACCTTCTTTCCATTTTGCTGGGCATACCTCACCTGGATGAGCATAGACATATTGTGCTGCTTTTACTTTACGTAATAATTCACTCGCATCACGTCCGATACCACCAGCATTAATCTCAATAATTTGAATTTTTCCTTCAGGATCAATAACAAAAGTACCACGATCTGCCAATCCCTCTTGTTCAATCAATACATCAAAATTGTTTGCTAATGTCCATGTAGGATCAGCCAACATGACATATTCGATTTTCTTGATTTCTTCTGAAGAATCATGCCATGCCTTATGAGTAAAATGCGTATCGGTAGAAACGGAATAAATTTCTACTCCCATTTTTTTGAACTCAGCATAATGATCAGCTAAATCACCTAATTCTGTTGGACAAACAAACGTAAAATCTGCTGGATAAAAAAATATGATTGACCATTGGCCATAAAGATCCTGTTCAGAAACTTCAATAAATTGACCATTTTTATATGCCATTGCATTAAATTTTTTAACTTCAGTATTGATTAAACTCATAATAAATTGACCTTTATACAGTAACTTTAGATAACAAATCGTATGGATGAGATCATAGAGCACCGCTATTAATTGGTAAAACAGTAGTTTTTAATAAAAATGATCGTTTTTAAAGATTAAAAGGCTGAGTCATTACTTCATTTTTATATATGATAGTTTGATTGACTATTTCATTATTTTTCTATAGATTTTGTTTTTGAGTGGATAAAAGAAATGAATTTCTCAACGATTTTTAAAAATTTTCAATCCCTTTCTTCTGGCACAGATGCATTTAAACAACTTAAACATCAATGTGAAGATGTTTTACATCATTCATCTCTTTCCCAAGATGCCGCAATATTATTTTTAATTTATAGCTTTGCGAAAAACTATGTGCTGCTCTATGAAGATGAAGCCGTCAGCTCTGAATTTGCCTATAGCGCAAAACAACAATTGCTAAATTATATGCAAATATTAGATAGCGCCTTACAATCAAAAAATGCTGATCTTATTTTAACAGCACATCATCAGGTTATTCATGATTATGTGAATAGCACACGTATTTTTTAAATCTCTCGTTCATGTTTTATATCAAGAATAATTCAAAAAAAGGAAGACTTTAATCTTCCTTTTTTAAATTAAGATGCTATCTACAACTAATCAATAACACCGCCTATTCCAATACGGAAAGCAGGCGTACCTTGTGAATCAGCAGCGATACCAGCTGTCATCGACCAATTACCTTTTTCTGCTGTACGTCGTAAAGATATCCCTGCTGCACTTTCACCTCTATAAGCAGCTGCGCCCACAGCATAAGTAAATTTACCAGCAACATAGGCAGGCGCTTCTATGGCAAGTGCTGCTGCGATACCTGCATTGGTCTGTTTTTCAATCTTATCAATACGTTGATTGGTTGTACGGAATGAATTCTCTAGTTGTGTACCTAGAGTATCTATACGGGCACTTAAAGTGCTATCTGTTCGATTAAGTGCATCCAAAGCACTGCCAACATCATGAACTGTGGTACGACTATCACCTTCACCCACAGTATATGAAGGCGCTGTCCAGGTATTATTATCATATTTAGCACCGCCGCCTAAACTGTTGGCCATATTTTCATAGTTATTATAGAGTTGATTCCCTGTGACCGCATCGCTCGAGCCTGCAGCAACAGTGCCATCTTTTATTCCAGTCACCACCCGATGACCATCGGTACCCGCGACATTAACGCGCGTACCTCCAGTTTGCTGTGCCACCGTAATATCATCCTGTGGATGATTTTGTTTAACTAAGCCAATACCACCGCTATTAAATTGATTTTGAATATTGGTAATATTATTGGTATTTTGCGTAATTTGTGCTTGTAAATTATCTTGAACATCCGCAAGCTGACCACCATTAATTGCATCTTTAGAGCCAGATAACACCTGACCATCCGCGACATTATGTATAGCAGTTGCATTGCTTCCTGCTAAAGTAATCGAATTGTTATTCACACTACCATCAGGATTTTTATCATACTGTACACTACCTGCTGAAAGATGATTAACGTTGTTTTTAATATCATTAATTGCTGTATCCAGCTGACCTTTATTGACCGCATCAGATGCAAGCGTCGCATTGGCCACATTGCTGATCACTTTATTTCCTGCATCAATACCCGTATTGGACAGACTTGGGCCATTCATAATAAAGAGACCATTTGCATTCACATGGCTATTGCCCACGGTTAAACCCATCGCATTTAACAATGATCCGCCTGCGTTAATTGATGCCACATTAAGTTGATCAGCCAATTGAATCAGCAATTGATTATTATCAATTTTAGTCGAGATATTAAGCCCATCACCTCGTACATCTATTGCTTCAGCCAATTTTTTAGTCACGATTTGCTGATCATCTGCCTTTAAGCCAAAGCCAAGATCGACCACGGATGAGCTACTATCATGAATCAAAGATTTTACTTGGCCTAAATTGGTCGCATCACTATCCAGTACACCACTAGCTAAATGATTGATACCTTGCTGATTGGCATCGATACCATTTTTACTTATCCTTACTCCGCCAACATCTAGACCACTGGCATTTAACACCACATCCGTACCATTAATGCTGAGGCCATTAGCACCATAAAGCGTGCGATATGTTCCATCAGTCACATTGCTACCTTTTGCAGTTAAGGTATTGATTTCTGCACCATCTGTAATCACGGTACTGCTTGCTGTCATGGTGGTTTTCTTACTACCATCGACCGTTTCAACACTATTTAACGCGGTTAAATCTGGATTGAGTTTGATCTGCACCTCACCCTGACTGACTGCCGTGGTGATATTGGTATCACCTTTAAGGTCAAAACTTGAACCCAGTTTATGCACTGAACTGCCGCTATCTCCGTTAAAAGTCAGCGGTGTATTGACTGCACTATTTAATCCTGTTAAAGCATCACCGACATTGTTGACTGTGGTCGTCGTTAGCGCATTTGGATCAGTGGTTACTGTATAGCTTGGTGCAATCCATGTTTGATTGACTTCATCATAACGCGCTCCTCCCCCAAAACTATTGGCAACCCCTTTTGATAACACAGTTAAGGTATTGCGTAATCCAATATCACCCTCATTAAATTCACCGAGTAAATTACTAATCGCTGTATCTAATTGACCTTTATTGACAGCATCTGAAGCAATTTGCCCATTGGCAAGATTAGTAATACCTTGATGATTAGCATTGATACCCTCTTTCGTCACTGTAACCCCACCAACATCTAATCCACTGGCATTTAGACTGGCCAATAAAGTATATTGATTTGCAGTAAAAATATTGAGTCCATTGGCCGTATAAAGACTGACATTATTGGCATTGTTCACACTACTGCCTAATGCACTTAAGATTGTACTATTGCCACCATCTTCGATACGCGTCATTGCTGCCGTCATGGTCGTTTTAAGGCCATGATTGATATCAACCGTTTCCACACTATTTAATGCTTTTAAATCGGGATTCAGCTTAATCTGTACTTCACCCTGACCAACTGCCGTGGTGATATTGGTATCACCTTTAAGGTCAAAACTTGAACCCAGTTTATGTACTGAACTGCCGCTATCTCCGTTAAAAGTCAGTGGTGTATTGACTGCACTATTTAACCCCGTTAAGGCATCTCCCACATTGTTAACCGTGGTCGTCGTTAGCGCATTTGGATCAGTGGTTACCGTATAGCTTGGTGCGGTCCATACCCCTGTAGCAGTATCATAGGCAGCATTGCCACCAAAGCTTTTGGCAATATCAGTTCCCAAATTATTGACCGTAGTTTGTGTTCCTATGGTACTGGTCTGTAATGCAGTAAAGAGTTGTCCACCATTGATCGCGTCTTTAGAGCTTGCTGTAACACTGCCATCTGCCACATTGGTGATTTTTTGATGATTGGCATCAATGCCTGTTTTACTTAAGCTAACCCCTCCGATATTTAAACCATTCGAATTTAGTACCACATCCGTACAATTAATGCTGAGGCCATTGGCACCATAAAGACTGCTATATGTTCCATCAGTCACATTACTGCCTTTTGCAGTTAAGGTACTGATTTCTGCGCCATCTTTAATCACGGTACTGCTTGCTGTCATGGTGGTTTTCTTACTACCATCAACCGTTTCCACACTGTTTAACTCGGTTAAATCCACATCAGTCGAAATTTGATAACTGGTACTGCCATCTGCTTCTAGCGTTGGTGTCGCCACAATATTATGCCCAGAAGTCGCCTTATTACGTGCCGCTAGGATTGCATCGTTAATGGTATTTTTGCCTGTACCCCCAATATTGCTCATACTCAATGTGCCATTGCTCGCCAAGGCCGCATCGCCACCGAGCAGGCTTTTTTGACTATTGGCACTATTTCCCAACACCGCATTGGTGGCAAACAATTGGCTACCATTGATGGCATCGGTACTGTCTAACGCAATCGCACCTGAACCCACATGTTTAATTTGCCGTTCAAATCCAGCATAACCGACGGAAACTTGACGTCCAGTATCAGTGACTTGCCCAGCAAATTGATCATAATTTAAATTATTTTGGCTGACCGATGCAATATTACTTGCATTACTGGCGGTGGTGGAGAATGCACCGAGGGCCACTGCATTGGCTAAAGTGGCTCGTGACAGACTCCCTAGTGCCACTGTAGACACACCCGATGCAAGCACACTAGCACCTATAGCTATAGCACTATTTGCTGAAGCAACAGTTGGTGATGATCCTGGATTCAAATTCGAACCAATCGCTAGCGCATTTGTTCCAGAGCCATTGCTGCCAACCCCCAACGATACCCCGGCATATTGTGCAGTGGATACGCTATATCCTGAGAGCAGTAATATGCCTTGTAACAGGGCGTGATATTTAAAATGAGCAGCGGGTGTTTTTATTGTTTTTAGACTATCAACCGGCTTAGCAACTGATAACAACGTATTGTTTTGACTTTTGCTATGACCCTTGGCCAATTCAGATACTGCAATCCAAATCGCTAAACTGGCATTCCAAATGACTTTATAAATATTATTCATTATTATTATTCCTAAAAAATCTACCCCTTTGGATAAAATTTTTATTTTTAAAAAATAGTTTTTATTTGATTTTTTATTTATTTAATTTATTGATGAAATATATTTTGTATTTTATTTATATCATCCTATTTAAATAAAATAAGCATCTTAAATATAATTCAAAATTAAACAATTAAAAACAAAAAAATTACAAAATAAATAAAAATTAGCTTGATTGATTTAATTAACTCTATAAAAAATGAGAACTGTTTAAAAATTAATTAAAATAATTCGACTCACGGATAATTATTTTTATTTAAAACAAGAATATAAATGTAACTTTATAATTTATTTTAAATAAAATTCAGTAAGATTTTTAATTCTTATTTAAAAAAACCATTATATATCAATATTAAATAGCATATTCCCTCAAGAAAAATTAGGATTACACGCTATAATTTTAGATTAAATTATTTAAAAAAATATCAATAAAAATCGCTAATAAACATAATAAAACCACGATAAAATGTATAAATATTGAAAAAAATTATTATTGTGATGATTTTATCAATTTAATTAAAAAATGTATGATGATTATTTTTTTACTCACAACCATCAAAAATATAATCATTTTATCTAGGGCGTGTCCTCATTTGAAGAATAATATTTAAACGCCTAGAATTAGGCTCTACTTTATCTCCATTTCAATATTTTTCAATGGCACGTACTCTTCTCACAGATGATATTTGGCAACAGATTCAAGTAACAATGAAATTTCATGGTTGCTATAGCTCAAAGAACAGTAGAAATATTATGGAAGCTATTTTATGGAAACTACGCACAGGTGCGACATGGCGTGATATTCCTCAAGAGTTTTGCCCTTGGAAAACTGCTTATAACCGTTTTAATCGCTGGGCTATGAAAGGCTTATGGGATAAATTTTTTTCAAACTACGAGGCAGCTTGGACCAAGAATGGGTATTCATTGATGGAAGCTACATACGCGCGCATCAGCATGCAAGTGGAGCTCGGCATGGCTTCGAGCGTGCAATTGGACAATCTCGTGGAGGACTCACAACAAAGATTCATCTTGCAACCGACGCGAATGGATGACCGATTGATTTTAAAATCACTGGGGGTGATGTCCATGACAGCCAAGTTGCAGAACACCTAATAGATCTAATTGAAACAGCAGATTATCTAATCGCGGACAAGGGATGTGATTCTGAACATATCAGGAAGTCAGCTAGAAATCGAAAAATGATACCTATTATTCCATTAAGATCAAATAGTAAGAAATTCAATCCTGATTTTGATAAGTACTTATATCGCTTAAGGCATTTAGTTGAGAATGCCTTTGCAAGATTAAAACACTTCCGTGCGATAGCAACTCGATTTGATAAACTCGCACGTAATTATCAGTCTATGATTTATATCGCCGGCATGTTCATTTGGTGTAAATCTAAATGAGGACACACCCTAGTCATTTATCAAAATTTTAAATATTATAAGTTTATCAATTACACTAAATTTATAACGATAAAAAATCACATAAAAAAATTAAATTATTTCTAATAAAATTAAAGAAAAATATAAGATATATCTAGGTTATTCAAATAGCAAGTAAAATAAAAATACTTAATAATCAATATTATATATTAAAAAATAAAATACTATGGCCTGATTAATTGCCATCACATATATCTGTTTTCAAATAATTATTATCAATATAACTGTTTGATTTATAATAGTTAATATATTAACTATTATAAATAGTGTAATGACAAAGGATTTGTCGTGTGAAAATGAAAGCTATATTACTGCTATGCAGCAGTATCATTTGTGTACAGAGTATTGATGCACAAGACAGTATTCCCAACGATTTGGGTGGCCCTCGGTTTGTGGCATGGCAAAATGATGATCAATATTTAGCACATGCCGAATTTCTTCAATACTTTTAGATTTTTAACTCAACTCGGCTAGTAAAATTCAATCTATTTCCTACCGATCATCATAAAAAAGGTTTACAGCAATCATTCTGTAAACCTTTTCAATTACATCAATAAAGTATTATCAGTACACTTTAAAACGGTAAATCATCATCTAAATCTACTGGTGCAGGCGATGGTGCTGCTTGAGGTTTTGCAGCAAAGCTATTGGCATTATTATTGGCATAACCGCCACCAGCTTGGTTTTGATTAAAATTGCCTTGATTAGCATAACCCGTTTGCTGAGTATTGTTAGCTGCATAACCCGTTTGGTTATTGTTAAAACGTGGCTGTTCAAAACCCGCTTGACCTTGCTCACCTTGTTGACGGTTACTATCAAGCATTTGCATCTGTTCACCACGAATTTCTGTGGTATAACGTTCCTGACCATTTTGATCTGTCCACTGACGAGTTCTTAGTGAACCTTCAATATAGACTTTAGAACCTTTACGTAGATATTGCTGTGCAATTTCACCTAAACGATTATGTAAAACAATACGATGCCATTCTGTTTGCTCTTTACGTTCACCCGAGTTTTTATCCACCCAAGACTCGCTAGTTGCAATGGAAAATTGAGTCAATGACCCACCGTTTGGAAAAGTTTTCGTTTCAGGGTCTCGACCTAAAGTTCCCACCAAAATAACTTTATTTACACCGCGCATTAGATCTATTCTTCCTATCTGTTTCTATATTTTACTTTATAAGAGTTATGCTTAAATGGCTACCTCTTTCCCTAACAAGTGCGTTAAATGTTGTCGCGAAACTTCATTTATTTGATGTTTATCTATTTTTACATAAGCAACTTGTTGTTCATGCATCACCACCACTTCTTCAATACCATGAATGGCCAATAACTGAGAAGTCCATTCATCTGTTTTTTTACCATCAGGTAAGCTTAATACCAGTGATGACAAATAACGTGGCTGAGCCAATCCAAAACTAATGATCAACCAGATGAGTGCAACAGCTGCCAGAATACCCCATCCCAATGCAGTATTGTGCAGTAATAACAATTGTCCACCCACAATTCCGCCAAAGAATGCACCTAGAAATTGACTGCTGGCATTCACCCCCATAGCTGTTGCTTTAGATTGAATCGGTGCGGACTTAGATAACCAAGAAGGCAGTAATGCTTCCATAATATTAAAGGCGACAAAAAATAATCCTAGCCCAATGAGTAATATATATTTAGATTGATAACCAAAAATAAGAACCACTAAACCTAAAATAATCCCTGCAATCGCTGTTAAGAATATTCCTCGCATTTTGCGATATTTTTCAGCAAAAATAATACTTGGAAATGCAAAAAATAAGCTAATGACCAACAATGGAAGATAAACTAAGCCATGTTTTTCCAAAGGAATATCTGCAAATTCAATTAACTGGAATGGAATATAAATAAACATGGCCGTTAATAATAAATGCAAGGAGAAAACCGATACATGTAAACGATTTAGATCACCCATTTTAAGCACATGCTTTAACTGGCTTAAATAACCCTGTTGAAAATTACGGTGATGTCGAGTGACTTTAGGGACCAGCATTAACATAAAAATGGCAACAATACCCATACAAGTGGTCACCCAGAACAAACCTGAGATTCCAACCAAACTGGTTAACCATGGTCCCAAACTAAAGGCAATGGTAAAGGAAAGTCCAATACTCATACCCATCATGGCCATGGCTTTACTACGTTGTTCTTCTCGTGTTACATCGGCAAGTAATGCCATCACAACCGCAGAAACAGCTCCCCCACCTGCAATAGCACGACCAATAATCACGCCATAAATAGTCTCAGACATGGCAGCAATTGCACCACCTAAAGCAAATAATAATAAACCAATCACCACCAAAGGCTTACGACTATAACGATCTGCAATTAAACTAAAAGGAATTTGCAGTATGGCTTGTGTTAATCCATAAATACCAACAGCGAGACCAATTAAAGCTGGTGTTGCATATTCATATGACTGTCCTGCAATTGAAAATACAGGAATAATCATGAACAAACCCAACATGCGTAAAGCAAAAATACTGCTTAAAGCAAAGGTTGAGCGACGTTCTAAGGCATTCATCATAGACGATTACTAACTCATTAATATCATTTGAAGATTATAGAATATTCAATCATTTTCCCAATATCTATTTCAGGTCAAATCAATTTTTATCATCAATGAAAAGTAAAAAATACACCCGTACATTTATGTAGAATAGATCGTGCGAATTGATTTTTTATATTGATTATAAATACTTGTCTGATCCTCATAAATATCCCCCATTGGCGATATCAACAACCTTATCTATCGCCAAATTCGCTATACGATTAAGCTATCTTAGCCATATACAGCCATATACCTTAACTGATTTATTAAACAACAACGAGTAAACTTTTGAAACAGAAATTATGATGGTAGCGTATGATTTTTGCAGTACGCATATCATCTATTAACACTATGCTGCAGATCACATTGAAGAGGATGTATTTTGTACTTTCTTGTATTGAATAGATGCAATGACTGCCCAAACAATAAAGACGATACCGATTAATCCTGTAACCACTTCGGGTACATGTATCCCTGTACCACTGACAAACATAATCATAGCCAAAGCACCAATGGCATAGTGTGCACCATGTTCTAGATAAATATATGCATCTAGTGTGCCTTTTTCGACCAAATAAATCGTCATCGAACGGACAAACATGGCACCAATCGCCAAGCCCAGCATAATGATGACGACATCAGATGTAATCGCAAATGCACCAATTACACCATCAAAACTAAAAGATGCATCTAAGACTTCAAGATATAAAAATCCGCCAATACCGGCTTTAATGACTCCCGTAGAGGCACCATTTGCATCATGTCCAACGGCTTGGCCATTTTCATCAACATCAGGCTCACCGCCCAAAAGGTGACTTAATACTTGTACACCAATATAGATAACAATCCCCCAAATACCTGCTAGGGTGACCACCAAACGTTTGGCTTCATCTACATTCATTGCCATCACTAATAATGCAACTAACGCGATAAAGACTGACATCGCAGGAACATTGGCTAAATTGGCTAAACGACGTTCAATAAATTTAAACCAATGGGTATCTTTACCACTATCTAAAAAGAAATTTAAAAAGACCAATGACAAAAAAGCACCGCCAAAAGCCGCAATTTCTGCATGATGATCCAGCAATTTGGCCGCATATGCGGTGGGCTGATTAAGTGCTAATTCAACCACTTCCATCATCGCCATATCGGCAGTAATCGCCACAATCGCCACCGGAAAAATTAACCGCATCCCGAATACAGCAATTAAAATACCCACAGTTAAAAAAATCATTTTCCAAAAATGATCCCAACCTCTTAGGACTGATGCATTCACTACAGCATTATCAAAAGATAAAGAGACTTCTAAAACTGCCAAGATTGCGGTAATTGTCAATGCTGAAAACATCGCTTGCAATCCAGCATTGGGACCATGCGTCAATCCCCAATAGGCAGAAATGGCTAAGCAGACAATTGTAAAAATGATTGAGAAACCAAAATGTTTCAACATAACATGACCTACATAAATATACAGATAGAATTGAACATCTTCCCCTCACCAAAACAAAGGGATTTATAACTAGATGCTGATTCCATGAAAAAACATTGTTTCGTAACAACTATGCTCTTGGCACGGTTTAAATACCGATGATCGATATTTTAACAGTTTTGATATCGCCATACTTTTATTGCAAGATCTACATGATCTTTAGATCATTTCTGATGATTGCGCCATAGCATTCATAGCTCGGGATTGTAAATCATTGAGTCACTTATGCTAAAACAAAAAGAGATCAGTCACCCTTTTAATCCATAGCATCACAGCTATTTAAACCCAGTACAGTCAAAAGCATATTCTTGAAGTTTAAGCAGTAATGATGACGCTTTTAAGCAAGTCATCCCAAATCTCGATATCATTTTTTCTATCGCAATCACTCGAATAGCAATCCTAATCGATAGACTCAATATTTTACAGTTGATCTATGATAGTCTTCATCATACTTTTAAATAAATGATCACGGACCTGCAATGCATTTTTCTCAAGATGTTTGGCATAAAAATATTGATTTATACCAAAAAATACTCCATCACCCTTTTAATCAAGAGCTAAGTTCAGGCACTTTAGATCCAACTGCATTTTGTCATTATGTCATTCAAGATGCACATTATTTATTGGCATATGGTCGTGCTTTAGCCATATGTGCAGCCAAGGCATTTGATGCTGATGATGTGATTCAATTTACCGAAGCAGCAAAAATTGCCATTGTGGTTGAACGCAGCTTACATCGTGATTTTATGCAAGATTTTGCAATTTCAAAAGTACAGTTTGAACAAACACCACTTACTTTAGCATGTCATCATTATACCAGTTTTTTAACAGCAACCGCATGGTCTGAAAGCTATCCAGTTGTTTTAGCTGCATTACTACCTTGTTTCTGGATTTATGCTGAGGTTGGTAAAGCAATTGTTCAGCATGCTGTCGATAATAATCCTTATCAGGCTTGGATTGATACTTATTCTGGTGAAGACTTCCATACTGCAGTTGCTCAAGTGATTGCCACCATAGATCGTATCGCAGCACGTTGTGATGCAGATACACTGGAAAAGATGCATCAGGCTTATACACGTGGTGCACAGTTGGAATGGTTATTTTGGGACAGTGCCTACCATCAACAACAGTGGCACGGTTTAACCCCTTAAAATCATACTCAGCATCTATTAATATTGTGCTCAATCGCCATGTTAATAGATGTTTATACTCAAATTATAGTTGATATGGTTGCAATCAAAATGAATCAATACCACTTATTCCAAAAGTAAATTAACAGGATTGCAGCCATGATCCAACACAGTGTTGCAATCATCAGACAAGACCAGAGTGGCATTTTAATGGCCAGTATATAGACTGCCAGCAAATAGATAAAATAAGGGATTAACGACCAAAGACCAAATAATGCCGTCTGACGTAATGCTTCAGCACCCTGTTGCTGAGCTACAATAATATGTGCAATTAAAGCAAATGTTGGGAAAAGCGGGATTAAACCTGCAATATAAAATAATTTGCTCTTAGATAAAATTGCAATCATCAAAACTGCAATTGCACCCAGCATACACTTAAAAAACAACGCTAACACTGCACACTCAATTTTCAAAAAATTCTTGATTCAACACTTAAAGTGCATGATTAAGTCTGATCATCCATCCACTCAACTTGTTATCTGATGATGATATCTATCCAGATAAAATACACTACAAGTACATTATTTTAATCACTACGATATCTGAATAATTACTGTGATTAAAAACCAATTTCATCCAATAATGATCCATAATATCATCACCATACAGAGTGACTTAAATCTAGTTTGACATCTTCATCGCCAAAAGATCATCTATTACACGCCATGTGATCAAAATTAAATACATCATACATAGAATTCATCTTGCATTTTATAACTAAAGTCTTAAAATAACCTCAATTGAGAATAATTATCATTAAATTCTACAGAAATTGGAGTACCATCCCATGCCATATGAAACCCAAGGGACTGAAGCCATTCGTGCCATAATTACACTCAGAAAATGCTGGTTTGAACAAGAAGAAATTTATTTAAATCAAGGTTGCTTACATTGTGGTTCTGCGGCAACCTATTTACTTTATTTTACCAATCGTAAAATTCAACAATTATTACTTAACTTTATTGAACGTTATAATTGCAATCCTACACTGAACTTTGATTTTCTTGATCTGCATGATTTTGCTCTACAGTATGATCAATTGCTTTCTGAATTAGAACGTCTTGTTATTCATTACTCCTTTGGGCAAACTCAACAACCACGGCAACAATGTTTTGAAGCAATCGATTCGATTTTTGAACGGCCCTATGCAGGCCTATGCCATATTGCTTAAATGATTCAACTTAATATTCATATGATTTAAGCACAGTATTGAACTGTGCTGTTATGGTATAAATACGTCATAATTTGACGTTTTAATTGTTTTAGTTTGTACTTGAACAATTTTCATGCGCTATCATATAGACCTTTCCACGTATTCTGTTCGAGAAGTCTTTATGAGCCAAAGTCATATCCGTATTCGAGGTGCACGTACCCATAACTTAAAGAATGTGTCACTCGATATTCCACGCGACAAGTTTGTGGTGATCACGGGACTTTCAGGTTCAGGGAAATCTTCCCTTGCCTTCGATACCTTATATGCTGAAGGACAACGCCGTTATGTTGAATCGCTTTCAGCCTATGCACGGCAGTTTTTGTCACAAATGGAAAAGCCAGAAGTTGATGCGATTGAAGGCCTAAGTCCTGCAATTGCCATTGAACAAAAATCAACCAGCCATAACCCTCGTTCAACGGTCGGTACTATTACTGAAATTTACGACTATTTACGTTTGCTTTATGCACGGGTCGGTACCCCCTATTGTCCTGAGCATGATTTGCCTATGGTGGCGCAAACGGTAACCGAAATGGTAGATGCCGTTAAAGCACTTCCTGAAGGGACAGCACTGATGCTGCTTGCACCTGTAGTCCGTGATCGAAAAGGAGAATACACCGCACTATTTGAACAGTTACAAAGCCAAGGTTTTGTCCGTGCACGTGTCGATGGGGAAATTATGGAGATTGATCCTATTCCCGAATTAGACAAAAAGAAAAAACATCATATTGAAGTTGTCGTTGATCGCTTTAAAGTTCGTGATGATTTAGGTAATCGTATTGCAGAGTCTTTTGAAACCGCGCTGCGCTTGGGAGCTGATATTGCAATTCTTTCTTGGATGAATCAAGAATCGCCTGATCGTGTTTTTTCCGCAAAACATTCTTGCCCTGAATGTGATCGTGCTGTTGCAGAACTCGAACCACGCTTATTTTCTTTTAATAATCCATTCGGTGCCTGTCCAGTATGTGATGGTTTAGGTACACGTAGTCATTTTAGTGCAGATAAGTTAATTCCAAATCGAGATCTTTCGATTAGCCAAGGGGCGATTCGTGGTTGGGATCGTCAGCGCCCTTACTACTATAGCATGCTGGAAAAAGTTGCTGAGCATTTTGGTTTTGCTTTAGATACGCCATGGCAGCAACTCGATAGCCATACACAAAAGAAATTTTTATATGGCACAGGTAAAGAAAAAATTGATTTAAGTTATATTGATGAGCGTGGTCGCCATCATCAACGATTACAAAGCTTTGAAGGCATTCTACCGCATTTAGAACGCCGTTATCGTGAAACAGAAAGTAATTATGTACGTGATGATTTAGCACAATATTTGTCTAATGCCGCATGTGATGCATGTGGTGGTTCACGTCTCAATGAAATTTCACGCCATGTCAAAATATTAGATAAAACCATTGCACAGATTACTCAAATGTCAATCGGTGATGCTGAGCATTATTATCAAGCATTACAACTGGATGGTGCTAAAGGTGAAATCGCAGACAAAATTTTTAAAGAAATTCGTGAACGGTTACATTTTCTCGTCTCGGTCGGACTCAATTATTTAAGTCTTTCTCGATCTGCTGAAACTTTATCTGGTGGTGAGGCGCAACGTATTCGCTTGGCTTCACAAATTGGGGCAGGTTTAATGGGGGTAATGTATGTTCTTGATGAACCATCGATTGGTTTACATCAACGTGATAATGACCGTTTATTAGAAACCTTGGTTCGTCTACGTGACCTCGGCAATACGGTATTGGTGGTAGAACATGATGAAGATGCCATTCGTGCCGCAGATCATATTATTGATATTGGTCCTGGTGCTGGGATTCATGGTGGTCATGTCATTGCTGAAGGAACATATGCAGAAATTGCAGCAAATCCCAACTCATTGACGGGTCAATACTTATCTGGCCAATTAAAAATTTCAGTTCCAAAAACGCGTGTCCAACCACCCAAAATCGATGAAAAAATTAAATTATTAGGTGCTGCTGGCCACAATTTAAAACATGTCGATTTAATCATTCCATTAGGAATCATGACGTGTATCACAGGTGTTTCTGGATCAGGAAAATCCACTTTAATTAATCGAACCCTATTACCATTAGCGGCAACACAATTAAATGGTGCAACAACACTGAATGCAGAAAAATTTGATTCGATTGATGGATTACAATTTCTAGATAAAGTGGTCGATATTGATCAAAGCCCAATTGGTCGTACACCACGCTCTAATCCAGCCACATATACGGGATTATTTACCCCTATTCGTGAATTATTTGCCCAAACACCAGAAGCCAAAGGCCGAGGATATGCTGCAGGGCGCTTTTCTTTTAATGTCAAAGGCGGCCGCTGCGAAGCCTGTGAGGGTGATGGCATGATTAAAGTTGCGATGCATTTTCTACCTGATATGTATGTCCCTTGTGATGCTTGTCATGGTAAACGTTATAATCGTGAAACATTGGAAGTCAATTATAAAGGCCGTAATATTTCCGATGTATTAGAAATGACGGTAGAAGATGCCATGCATTTTTTTGAAGCGATTCCTGTCATTCATCGTCGTTTAGAAACCTTGCATCAAGTCGGTTTAGGTTATATTCGTCTAGGACAATCAGCCACCACACTGTCCGGTGGTGAAGCACAGCGTGTAAAACTCGCACGTGAGCTTGCCAAACGTGATACTGGTAAAACTCTGTATATACTGGATGAACCAACGACTGGATTGCATTTTCATGATATTGCCAAACTACTCGATATCCTGCATGAACTACGCAATAAAGGGAATACTATTGTGGTGATTGAGCATAATCTAGATGTCATTAAAACAGCTGACTGGATTATTGATCTTGGTCCTGAAGGTGGTGCAGGTGGCGGACAAATTATTGCTGAAGGAACGCCTGAAGAGATTGTTCAATCGACTGTGTCACATACAGCGAGATTTTTAAAACCTTTATTAAATCATTAAACATTTAAGGCAATATTCACCACCTTCACGGTGGTGAATATTGCCATATCATCCCTTATAAATGCTTTAATCTTGATCCATGATCATTTTGATTCAGCTGACAGATCACACTAAAATAAACGCAACATCATGCATCAATTTTCACTCAATCCTTGCATTTTACCATTACCAAGACTGTTGGATGATGATCAATACAATATTCATCACACCATTTTAGCGGGTTATCAATGCACAATCGTCTGTGATACTAAAATTTTATTTTTCCCAGTTGCTTTAGCCTTTAATAATGACTGATCAGCGCGATTAAATAACTCATGCCAAGTCGCTGCACCTAGTGCAATCCCAATACTCACGGATAGGGTAATAAGCTGTTGAGTCGCAGTAATGGTCAGTTTTTTCTGGGCTATTTCCTGTCGAATTTTTTCAGCCATTAAGGTCATATCCGCTAAAGTTGTTGTCGTTAAAATCACAACAAACTCATCACCACCATAACGAATAACTCTATCAGATTGAGTTAAATAGGTTTTTAATTGAGTCGCCACATATTGAATCATTTGATCACCAATCATATGGCCTGCACAATCATTAATCGTTTTTAAATCATCAATATCAACGATCAATAAACCTGTATGACATAATTGGATCGGATCATGTTCTAAAACAGCAATATAATCGGCCAAAGCTAAACGATTGGCGATACCGGTGAGTGCATCTGTATGTGCGATATATTGTAATTGTCTTTGTAAAGCATCACGCTGTTGTAAATGATGCTGTATTTTTTGTATGGTCTCAAATAATGAAATATTCGCTGGAGATGATGCTGTATCAACATGCGCAGATGTAAGCAAACTTAATAACATTTGCCGTATTTCAATTAAAGGTTTAAAAATTCGTGTATGGCTATAAAATAACGTCATAAAAGCAGCCATAAATGCAATCATAGAAATAATGACCGATGCAATAAAATGATGTAATGCTGCCGTATATTGTTGTTGTAATAAGGGCATTGACTGATCAATTAAATATGTTTGTAACTGTACAACCGTCGAAAATTTATCAAGTAACACTTGGGTTAAATCAACCCCACTCAAGGAAAAAGGTTGATGTTGATGACTTTGTGCAATCAAATGTGACACGATTGGAATGGCATTATCAATCAACTCCCCCTTTACTTTTTGATATAACAATAAATATTGTGCTGTTTGTAATTGTTCTGGTTGTAAGCGATGAATTAACTCCCATAACGAATAAGACTGATATTGTGTTTGTAAGGCTCGTACAATATTAATTTCGGGTATTTTTTCTTGAAAAGTCACTGCAGCAAGTATATTTGATGCCATTCTACCGGCTTGATCCCTTAAATCGGACAATAAAACAATCACGATATAATCCTGTGAAAAACCAGATTTTTGTTGTGTATCTTGTGTGATTAGTGTTTGTAAAATTGGACGTAAACAGTCCGATGCTAGAAACATTTTTTGAATGGCTTGATCCAATTTTTGTGCATTACGCTGTTCTGCGGGTAACTCAATATAATGATCAACAGCCTGCCGAGCGATCGATAATCTTTGTTGTAAATGATGTTGTAACTGATTTGCCAGCTTAGGAAAACCGCGTTGCTTTAGACAGACGATAGTTTGCTTTATTTGTACATCGACCTCAGTTCTATAACGATATAATGCATTTAAATGTCTTGGCAATTGTTCTACGCTACTAGACATAACTTGATTAGACGGTGCACGTTCTTTCGCAATTTTATTGGCAAGACTGGTCATATCATGCAACAAGGACATCTCAGATAGTGCTTTTTTTGATTGTTGATAAACTTGGTAACTATGGATCACAAAAGGTATAGCAATCAATAATAATGAGACTAGCAAAATCAGCATTGCAAGCAAAAGCCGTTGCTGAATCGCTTCGGAAGGTAAATGATGTTTCATAAACAATCCATACCCCAAAAACCGTCTTGTTTCATCAAGTCACCCTTAGCACTTTTTAGTATTTTTTCTTTTATTATCAAATATATAAAATTTAAATAATGACTTTAGATCCAGATGAGAGTCATCGATCGTACCCTTGATATCTATCCCGTCATTCAATTTATGATGGCATTAAAAAGATTTTAACTAATTTATATTTTTGTGAATAAATCGAGATACGATTAAAAAAATTCGCTTAAATATTTCACTTAACTCATTATTTTAATGATAAAAAATCGCTTTAGTTATCTAATCATTATTAAAATTGTCACTATTTCATCATATTAAAACGTCTTTGCTGTGATTGAGCTAAACCAAGATTTTAAATCAGGCCAGCATAAAATTATATAATAAAATATAAAACTGCCCTATTTACATCTGCCACATTTAGGTGCATAATGCCCCCTATTAGGGCAATAAAATAAAATTCTCAGCAGATTTTATCAATTACCTACAAGTTTTGGCGAAAAAATCCTGATTTTTAACGAAATCAGGATTTTTTTTATCTTTTAAAATATAAATTTAATAAAAAAAGCACTAAAAAGGTGCATTAAAAATAAGATAAAAAAAAGCCCAACCTTGGGGAAGTTGGGCTGATAAAAGATGTAATAAATTACATCTTTAAAAAAAACCTTAAAACCAACTGTAATAGTTGGTTTTATAAATTATGTAATAAATAACATAATATGTAAAGCTTTTAATCACGAAATAAACCCATACTTTTAGGTTTTGATTGTCAATATAAATAGGCGTTAAGAAAATAAGATCGTGATTTCAACATCATCGGTATCTATTAAATAATATGATGATGAGTGAGTTACGGTACTCAATTGCATGTAATTAATGTCAGTATGCTTGGCTTATAATGTTGTAAAATCAATCGATGTTTTTTAATGAATTATAAATTTATATATAACTAAAAATGTGATGTTAGGCATCTATTTTTATCGATGTTGTTAAGTATTATTCGATGTGTATTCAAGATAGGTTAACCGTAAAATTTTTGACTATTTTGAGTGTTTCATTACAAAATTAAAGGATAAATGACTCATTAGAATACAAACTATCAATTTTAATACAAAAAACAAACAAAAAATGATTATATTTAAATCAATTTTGATTTTAAAAAATATTTGTTATTCTTTTCAATTAGTTAAATTATAAACAAGCTTAAAATAATGAATAAAATATGTATTTGACAGCCCATTCACTATGAAGAAAAATTTCACAATATTGTCATTAAAATATTATATGATATTGATATTTATCGTTTTTTATTTATAGCCCAATTTCATCAACATCGATATATTCAGTCCGAAAAACTTCTTAAATCAACCACTTAAGACATTAGTATTATATTTTGTTACAATAGCATAACCAAGATATCTTATACGTTAACACAATGGTATTTATTATGAAAAAACTCGGTTTAGCGACAGCATTACTATTAGCCATGACCGGTGCTCAAGCTTATCAATTTGAAGTACAAGGCCAATCAGAGCATTTAGAAATTGATGGTGCTCATAATAAATTTACTGGTGCTGCTCAAGGAACTTATTACTTTAATAATGTTGACAGTAAAAAAGGACCTTTAGCTGAAGCTGCTTTTTTAAATCAAGCATCTAATGTTGCTGTAGCTTATAACTTCGGTAAATTTTCACAAGTAGGCGGTAATACACAATATACTTCACAATCTTTTGGTGTAAAAGGTGAAGCTTATCTTGCAACACCAGTTGTTCCTGTATATGCAAGTGCAGCATACAATCATACCAACCGTGACAATAAAAACGGTGTACGTGATAACAATGGTGATATCTACTCTGTTGAAGTAGGTACTGTTGTAATACCAAACTTCTTAATTGCTGCTGGCTATACCCGTGTTGCAGACCAAGCACGATCTACTTACGATACATTTGATATTCTTCAAAATGGTGCTGTAAAGGCTGCTTTTGACCGTGCCACTATTGGCAATAAAAAAGATGTCGCGACTGCACGTGCTAAATATGTCGGTGGTATCGATGGCACCAATATGGCTGTAGGTTTTGAAGCAGGTTTAGTACGTGGTGAAAATACAGCCTATACATTTAAATCTGACCTTTACCTCACTCCTGCGTTAAGTATTGGTGGTTCTTACTCAAATAGTAGTGCAAAAAGCTATGATCAAATGTGGACTGCTGATGTAAACTATTTCATCACTCCAGCATTATCTGTTGCAGCACAATATAGCAGCACAAATGCATTAGGTCGTAATCCAGATATTCAATCTGTTGGCTTAAACGCACAATATCGTTTCTAATTTTAGTCATAACGATCATCAAGAAGGACGCTTTTAGCGTCCTTCTTGATTTTAATTCTCAGGTGTTCTGACTAAGCTTAAAAAGTGTAAATGGCGTTCATATTGGTCAATAATATCCTGCAATAAATCTTCAACAGTCCATTCAATGACATCATAATTCTGCCCACCTTCCTTTAAAAATACTTCTGCTTGATAATAAGTCTGTTGCTCAACATCTTGATCAGGCATAAAACTTGGTGGAATGGTTGCAGTTGAAATCACCTGATAAACAAAATTAATTTCATCCAAATGATCAACACGAAGTTTTAAACCATTTTCAACCCGTAAAATTTCTACATCTAAATGACGTTTTGAAAACTCTTGACTAATTTTTTCAAATGCCTGTTTAACATAAATATCAATAAACGTATTGGTCTCATCAAGCGTATGTGGATAATGCATAATCAGTCCTAAACGTTGTTGCCAACTCCTTGGATTCTGAATTGCTCTTGGGGTAATACGCGCCAATTGTAATGCGTGTACCTTCATTACATCTAAGCGTAATGCTTTTAATAGCCCCCAACTCATCAGCAACATAATCACGGTAAAAGGTAAAGCACTCAGGATGGTTGCTGACTGTAATGCTTGTAAACCACCAGCTAACAGCAGAATAATCGCCAATGCAGCAACTAATGTGGTCCAAAATAGTTTTTGCCATGTCGGTGAGGCTTCAGATTTTGCAGTCAAATAATCAATGACCAAAGCCCCAGAATCTGCCGAAGTAACAAAGAATAAAATCACCAAAATAGTCGCAACAAAACTCATAATGCCTGAAAAAGGCAATGCATGTAGAAACTCAAATAAAGCCACTGAACTATCACGTTGAACGGCAGCAACTAATGCACTATTGGCTTCATTTAATACGCTATGCAATGCGGCATTTCCCATAAAGCCCATCCAAATCAGCGTAAATCCTGTGGGGATCAATAATACACCCACAATAAATTCACGAATGGTTCGACCTTGAGAAACTCGTGCAATAAACATACCTACAAATGGTGACCAAGAAATCCACCAAGCCCAATACATAATGGTCCAACCACCAATCCAACCATTAGGTTGATAAGCATATAAATTAAAAGTCATATGAAAAAGACTGGATATATACTGACCAGCATTCTGGATCGTTGTTTGTAATAAATAAATGGTCGAACTAGCAAAAAAGACAAAACATAGCAGTAACACTGCCAAAATTAAATTAATTTCTGATAAGCGTTTAACACCTTTATCCAAACCTAGAAATACTGACAATGATGCCATCGCAGTTACCAATACAATCAATATCAGCTGTACGGTAGATGAATTTTCAATACCAAATAAATAGTGCAAACCAGAGTTAATCTGTGTCACACCAAAGCCTAAAGTTGTTGCAATACCAAAAATTGTACCGATCGTAGCAAAGGTATCAATACCATCCCCAATAGGACCATAAATTTTATCGCCAATCAGTGGATACAATGAAGAACGGATTTTTAATGGTAAACGGTGTCGATAAGCAAAATATGCCAAAGAAAGTCCAACAAGTGCATAAATCCCCCAAGCATGTAAGCCCCAATGAAAGAATGTTACACGCATGGCTTCTTGAGCAGCATGTACAGTGGCAGCTTCACCGGTGGGTGGTGCAATATAATGCATAATTGGTTCAGCAACACCAAAGAACATCAGGCCAATTCCCATACCTGCGGTAAATAGCATCGCAAACCATGAGGCATTACTATAGTTAGGCTGACTATGATCTGGGCCCAGTTTAATTTTTCCCATATCGGATAAAGCGATATAAATGAGCAAAATTAAGAAAATAGCCACAGACAGCACATAGAACCAACTAAAAGAATCGATCACCCATGCATTTAATTGCTGAGTAATTAATTCAAATGTATTGGGTGCTAATAGTACCACGACTAAAAATAAAACAATAAAAGCAACAGTACTCAAAAAAACATTTGGATTCACATTGGAATACCACGTTTTTTTATTGGAAGGCATAATTCCCCCATTCAGTTTTTATATAAAATGCTAGAAGCAACTGGAATCAAATTAATGAGTGACATTCTTGGCCAAATTAACCAATAATAAAAAATAGAACATATGCCATAGTGAGATCTTTAAGCTGTAAAACACCGTAAAAGATCTCGGACCATATCTCTGTAAGACAGCGTGCTATTTACGAATATCGCAAAACAAGAAATTAATTTCAGTCGATTATTTTCTTATTCAACGATAGATCATGTCTTAAACGTAGAAATGAATGCAAACATCAATGATCTGATCAGCAGTGCTTCACAGCGATGATTAACGCACAAAATGTGAAAAGAAATATTAAGAATAACTTAACATTAATAAATAGATTATAAACAAGTTTTAACAATAAAGATGTTGTATGATTGTTATTTTATGGTAACTAAGCATGATGATGCTATTTTACATTAGCCAAATCATCATCAACACCATGATCATGCTCTGTTTTTAGCTCATCAGCATGATGTTGCTATAAGTTTATTGATATAAAAAAATGATGCCAGTCAAGCTAAGCTGACTGGCATCATCATTGAGACGAATGACTTAAGATTTAAGTTTAGTGATCAGAAGCACCAGAGATACCAATTCCTGTTTGTGAGCGAACAAACTGTGCATCAAATGCTTTACGTTCAGCTTGTGCTTGTGCAGATTGATCAGTCACAGAGAATAACCAACAGCAGATAAAGGATAAAGGCATTGCAAAAATTGCAGGGCCATTAAATGGATTAACCGCCTGTTCTGAAATTCCTAATGTATCTACCCAAACTGCTTTAGAAAGTACAATTAAGACCACTGCAGTCACAAGACCAACCACACCACCAATGACCGCACCACGTGTCGTTAAACCTTTCCAGTACATTGATAGTACCAATACCGGGAAGTTTGCACATGCAGCAACCGAGAATGCCAATCCAACCATGAATGCAACGTTTTGTTTCTCGAACAGAATACCTAAGATCATGGCAAAAATAGCTAAACCTAAAGTTGCAATTTTAGACATGCGTAGTTCAGACTGTGGTGTTGTTTGCCCTTTCTTAAATACGTTTGCGTATAAGTCATGAGAAATTGCTGATGCACCTGAAAGCGTTAAACCAGCAACCACCGCAAGAATCGTCGCAAATGCAACTGCTGAAATAAAGCCCATGAACAAATCGCCACCCACTGCATCAGACAAGTGAATTGCGGCCATGTTATTACCACCCACCAGCTCTAATTTGCCTGTTACTGCCATTTTAGCAACATCTAAGAACTGAGGATTATTCGATACATATAGAATTGCACCAAAACCAATAATGAAGGTTAGCAGGTAAAAATAACCAATAAAACCAGTTGCCACGACAACAGATTTACGTGCCTCTTTCGCATCCTTTACAGTAAAGAAACGCATTAAAATATGTGGCAAGCCTGCTGTACCAAACATCAATGCCAAACCAAGTGAAATAGCATCCAGTGGATTAGCTGCAAGACTTCCTGGCCCCATAATTTTGGCAGCATCAGTTAAACTCACATCATGTACTTTTGCGAATACTTGAATAGATTGTTCAAACATGTTGGTAAAACTAAAACCGACACCTTTCATGACCATAAATGCCATAAAAGTTGCACCAGCAAGCAGCATGACTGCTTTAATAATCTGTACCCATGTTGTTGCCAGCATACCACCAAAAATAACATATGCCATCATCAGTAAACCAACAACAATCACGGCGATATTATAGTTTAAACCAAACAATAATTTGATCAGCTGACCTGCACCGACCATTTGTGCAATCAAATAAAACGCCACAACCACCAGTGAACTAAAAGCAGCCAAAGTTCGTACCGGTTTTTCTGATAAACGGAAAGACACTACGTCTGAAAGGTTATATTTACCTAAGTTACGTAAGCGTTCTGCAACCAAAAACAAAACAATTGGCCAACCAACCATAAAACCAAGTGAGTACAGTAAGCCATCAAAACCAGACATAAAGACCAGTGCCGAAATACCGAGGAAAGAGGCTGCTGACATATAGTCACCAGCAATCGCTAAACCATTTTGAAATCCAGATATCCCACCACCAGCAGTATAAAAGTCTTGTGTACTGGTTGTTTGTTTTGCAGCCCATTTAGTAATAAATAAGGTCGCCCCAACGAAAATCAGGAACATAATAATTGCAGACCAGTTGGTTGCTTGCTGTTCAGCAGCACCTAAATCTGGACCAGCAAATGCCATGCCTGACATGATTGCAGTTGATGCAACCAATGTTTTAAGTGAATTCCATTTCATCTTAACGTTGTCCTTTCTCATGGGTAATTGCTTCAACTTCACGAATTGCATCAGTATTGAGTTGATCTAATTTATTATTTGCGATATATGAATAAACCCCACACAACACAAATGATAAAACAATAATACCGAGTCCTAAAGGAATACCCCAAGTGGTTACGCCACCTGAAATTGAGCTTAATAGAAACTCTTTGTTATACCCAACTAAAAGCATAAAACCGACATAAATCACTAACATAATAATTGTCAATGTCCAAGTCAAAATACTTTTTTGACGTACCATTTCTTTAAACTTTGGATTTTGCAGAATACGATCTACTTGTGCTTCATCCATAATTCAACTCCTGTTGAGTACCCACCCTTGAGTACATAGCATTTTTAATTCGAATTTTCATGCACAAAAGTAACAAGCTTCACTACCGCTTGTAATTTAGACTTTGGTCGTTGGAAAATTATCAATTTAGACTGCATCAGGACCGAATAGAGTATGATATAGCCTGAAATGATGATGTTATGGGTTTATGAATAGTTGGCTAATTATCGGCGTACTGGCACTTTATATTGCGCTCCTCTTTGTCTGTGCTTTCTTTGGAGAAAAACACGCGAGTCGTTTAAGTACTCGCGGACGGATGTTTCTCTTTAGTCTAACATTGGGGGTTTATTGTTCATCTTGGACATTTTATGGTGCAACAGGTGCAGCAGTTCGTGAAGGGATTATTTTTTTACCGATTTATTTAGGGCCTTTATTATTTGTTGCTTTTGGCTACGATATCTGGCGACGACTAGGTCAAGTACGTCAACATCATGCCATTTCCTCAATTGCTGATTTTATTGCTGCACGTTACGGTAAAAGTGGCATGCTGGCATCTTTAGTCACCATTCTCGCTGTCATTGCCATTATTCCTTATTTGGCTTTACAACTTCGTGCTATTGCATTAAGTGCAACCGTTATTCTTGAACCAACAGCAGGCATACAAGGCACAGCCAATAGCGTATTATTTTTAACCGCCATTTTAGCCATTCTCGCCATGATTTTTGGTACACGACAAATTGCCAATACAGAACAACATGGCGGTTTAATGTTGGCTGTAGCCTTTGAGTCTTTTGTTAAACTTTTTGCACTACTTTGTGTTGCATGCTTTTTTATTTTTGATCGTCCTGAAAATATTGCACTGATTAGCCAAGATATCTCCAACACATTTCAGAATGTACAACTGTATGGTGTTCCTGAGACATTTTGGGTACAAACATTATTGGCTGCACTCGCCATCATTTGTTTACCGCGACAGTTTCATGTCGCAGTCGTCGAACTACGTGATGAAAAACATATTCGCGGTGCCAGAAGATGGTTTGCGGTGTATTTAATTTTAACCACCATCGCCATTGTACCGATTGCCAGTTGGGCACTACATGCTGCGCCTCATTATCTGGCTATTCCAGACGTCGCTGTGCTATCACTTCCTTTAAGTTATCATCAAGATTGGTTAACGCTCTTAGCCTTCTTAGGCGGCTTCTCTGCTTCTACAGGAATGCTTTTAGTATCATCTGTTGCACTGTCGATTATGCTAAGTAATGATCTAATTATGCCTGCATTATGGAAATTTAATGTATTTTCACGGCATGATAAGCGTTTACCACTGGTGTTAAAGTTTACCCGTCGTGTCTGTATTCTGGGGGTCATGTCACTGGGTTTTTTATTCTTCCATTTTTTTAATGATATTGATCAGCTTTCTGTATTTGGCTTATTGGCTTTTAGTGCTGTTGCACAATTTTCGCCTGCATTAATTGGTGGCCTATACTGGCGTGGAGGAAGTAAACAAGGTGTCTATATTGGTTTAATTGTTGGTTTTATCATGTGGGCATATACTCTATTATTGCCTACCATTTTAAAAAGCCTTTCCAGTGAGTGGTATGACTTTGCCTATTCATTCTTAAATCATGGGCCTCTGGGTTTAAACTGGCTCAGACCTGAAGCACTGTTTGGATTTGGTTCATTGGCTCCCCTCACCCATGGTGTGATTTGGTCTTTAGGTCTTAATACGATTTTATTTATTTGGGTATCTAAAATTTTTAGGCCGAGTATTGCTGAACAAATTCAAGCCGAAAGCTTTTTTTATTACGAAACAAAGCCTTTACCATCACAAACCACAACCTATGAAGTCAACTACTTACATCATGATGTTTCCCGCCTTAAAGTGGGAGATTTAATGACATTGGCTAAAAGGATTACTGGTGAAGAAGCTGCCATTAAAGCATTTCAACAATTTTGTGCGCAAAATAATGTCATTCTTAATGAAAATAGCAGCGCCAATGGTATGTGGTGGCGTTTTACTGAACAACATTTAGCCGGGACCATTGGTGCAGCATCAGCACGAACATTATTAACCACAGCCATGGTGAATAATGGATTAGCACTCGGTCAAGTCGCTAATATTCTTGACCAAGCCTCACAATGGCAACGCTTTAACCAAAACTTAATTATGACCATGATTGATCACATGACACAAGGTGTGAGTGTGGTTGATGAGAATATGTGTTTAGTCGCATGGAATAACCAATATCTAAAATTATTCGACTACCCCAAAGATATCGTTTATGTGGGCTGTCCAATTGCGGATCTTATTCGTTATAACGCTGAACGAGGTGAATGTGGGCCGGGTTCAATTGAAGAACATGTCCGTAAACGTATTCACTGGATGACGGTGGGTAGTGCACACGAATTTGAACGTATTCGTAAAGATGGACGAGTAATTCAAATGCGTGGTAATCCAATTGAAGGCGGTGGCTTTGTCACCACCTTTGCCGATATTACTGCATTTAGAGAAAATGAAGCCATTTTGGAAGCACGTGTCCGTGATCGAACACAACAATTGGCAAATGCCTTATCTGAACAACAATTGGCCCGCGAGCAGGCAGATAAAGCCAACATGTCAAAAAGTCGCTTTATTGCAGCCGCCAGTCATGATCTACTCCAGCCTATGCATGCAGCACGATTATTCAGTACTGCATTAGAACAAAGTGTGCAATCTGATGAAGATCGCATTACCTTACAACAGCTAGATCGTGCCTTACATGGTGCAGAAAGTATGCTTTCAGCCTTGCTTGATATTGCCCGTTTGGAAGGTGGAACCATACAGCCTAAACGTCAATCCTATCCTTTACATGACTTACTGAGTGATTTAGAACTACAATTTAAATCGATTGCCGCTCAACGCGGTATTCAATTTAGTGTCCATGATGCGCAATTCTGGATTGATACCGATCCACAATGGATTCGTCGTATTATTCAAAACTTTGTCAGCAATGCACTACGCTATACGGCAAAAGGACGTGTTGTCGTTGGAATTTTACGTACAGCAGAACGTCCAAATCATATTCGTATTGGGGTATGGGATACTGGTCCAGGAATTTTAGAAGAGCAACGTATCAAGCTGTTTCAAGAGTTTGAACGTTGTGGGCATGCCTCTCCATGGGGTGAACAAGGACTTGGCTTAGGTTTGGCTATTGTACAAAGAATGACCAGTCTTTTGGACTATCCTGTCCATGTTTATTCTGAATATGGCAAAGGCTCATGCTTTATGATTGAGGTTCCGACTGTAACAGCACCCAAAATTGTTGCAGCACCCGTTCAAGCCATACCATTAAAGTCTAAAGCCTATAAAATTTTATGCTTAGATAATGATGAAACCATTCTTGAAGGCATGTCGACATTATTGACCAAATGGGGCTATCAAGTCTTTAAAGCCACCGAACCTGAACAAGCACAAGCGATTATTCAACAGGAAAATATTCAGGTTTGGTTGGTTGATCAACATTTAAATGAGGATAAACGTGGACTGGATTTTATTTTAGAACATCGACAAATCAATGTTCCTGTTGCATTAATTACAGCAGATTCAGATCCAGAATTACCACAGCGTTTAAAAGATCTTAATGTCATTTTACTCAGAAAACCATTAAAACCGGCCTCGTTACGCTCTTGGTTATCTGGTCTAAAAATCAGCCAATCTTAAAATTTCTATCCGCCTCTAAATCAATCGATTTAGAGGTTTTTTGTATCTGACTCATCCATTGTTTTTATCTAAAAATTGACCAAAAAAATAACAGCCATTCTCAAAATTAAGCATAAAACCATGTTCAAAAACAAATCTAGACATTTGCAGTGGCAAGAAATAACAAAATAGCCAGTGAACAGGTGTACACTTATTTACAAAAAAATAAACTACTGATTTTAAATAATTATTATTATGGATTTTTATTTGATTAAACTTTAGTCGTATATAGATTTAGCATAAAGCAGCTCATAAATGCATAAGAAAAGATCAATTTACTGAGCTATAACTCACTGTTTCTGATCAATACTGGTCATCCTCACGATCAAGGAGTTACAAATGAATATTTCAGAACCATTCACACCATATAATCATCATCAACAGTTTCATTGCCAATATGGCGCCAATGCATTGTTACCGGACATAGACTGGCAAAAGTTATTTATTCATAACCAGCTTTCCACCACTCATCTACGTGCTTTAAATACGCTATATCAATGTGCAGTTCCATTGGCATTACAAGTTTTTGATGAACTTAAATTTGATGTTTTTACACCACATGCATATAAGCCACAAGGCTTAGGATTATTTGAAAAACTGGCAGAACAGGAAGATCGTCTGATTCAAGCTTTAGAAATTGAGATAGCAGATCTAGATCAAAATACTCGTCATCAAATCTGGAGTATGTTGTTACGTGGTGGAGCTGTACTGGTCTTTAAAGCATGGCTTGGTCAAGTGAAAAATAATGAAACGTATTTAGATACCACACAATTTGATGAGTTATCAGACTTATTGTTTATTAAAACCTCACCGCTACCCTTGGCACATCGACTCGGTGTCAATCCACAAGCAGAGTATGATCATATTTTTCTATTTTATGATCATGAAATTTATCTTGATCGCTTTAACTGTCTAGAAACAGCAGCATTATTTGTTGATTTAGGCGTATATGATGCCGCATTTTTAGCTTTAAGAGATGCTCAAGTCGCCCACTATTTAAAACAGTTAGGTTATGTTACCGATGATCAAATGGATGAGTTATGCTGTGCCTTAAATCCCTTATATTGCACAGATTTAACGCCTCAACAAGACTGTATTGCCTAAAAAATTTATCGTTGATTCGATTCGCCACATGTTGATCACATGATGCAATGGAGGTCTGAGCTCTGATTGCATCATCATGTTACTTTAAAATACCATTACAGCGAGCGGATGACATATATTGCATAGCACAAATCTGCCACTAGACCCAATGTGCTTTGATTAAATTTTCTTTTCTTCAATATTCAATGCACCAATCGCCAACACAGCCTGTGTACGATTTTGTACCCCTAATTTACGGAAAATTGCAGTCACATGGGCTTTAATCGTTGCTTCGGATACATCAAGCTCATAAGCAATCTGTTTATTTAACAAACCTTCTGCCACCATCATTAAAACACGGAACTGTTGAGGTGTTAATGATTGGATACGCTCTGCCAATGCGGTTTCATCTGCAGCACGTGGATCAAAATTCATATTGGCAGGTAAATTCGGTGGCAACCACAAATCACCTTCTAATACTTGACGAATTGCCTCTCCAATATGACTTGGATGAGCAGATTTAGGAATATAACCCATTGCGCCATGTGCAATCGCGCGTTGAATAATACTGACTTCTTCATGTGCCGAAACCACAATGATCGGAATAGAAGGATATTGTGCACGAACATGAACTAACGCAGAGAACCCAGAAGCACCTGGTAAATTTAGATCTAAAAGTACTAAATCTGGCTCAGGCCCTTTTTCTAAACGTTCATAGAATTCATTGACCGCAGCAGTTTCATGAATTTGAGCCTGAGGCAAGCTATAACGAACAGCTTGAATTAAAGCATGACGAAATAAAGGATGATCATCAACGATTAAGATATTCATAAGTAACGTGAGAGATCTGGAGCATAAGTAGCCTATTCTAACCACACATTTATACTTTAGGATATGAAATTTGAGATTATTTTTTAATTAAATTGAAAATTTACCTAAAAAATTTGTATTTTTTTATCATTTTCTAAATTTAAGCAAATCTCATCATATTTTTTTATAAATTTTATTCTGAATCTTAATTAACTTCTAAAATATAAATATAAGCATAAATATCAATAAATTATCTTATTAGATATGCGCTACTCAGCTCAGTTCTAGATTATATCTCAAAATATGATAACCAATCTTTATTTCATTATTTTACAGTCATCATCACTTATTTATTAAATAAACATATTCAAAGATAAATCAATTTTAGGTTCAGCTATGACAGTACTTCATTCACCACAGCCACTCAATATTGTTGCTGTTTCTGGTGGTTTAAACCATCCTTCTAAAACTGAAGCTTTAGTACAAGCCATTTTAGATGAACTCGGTGAGGCCACTCCAATCCATGTTCATTTTATTAAGTTTAGTGAGATTGGTCATTTACTGGGTGGTGCGATTTATCGCCATCAATTACCACAACAAGTTCAAGATGATCTCGCCGCTGTTGAAGCAGCAGATGCACTGATTGTCGGTACGCCAGTATATCGTGCATCATTTACAGGACTGTTTAAACATTTTTTTGACTTTGTAGAGCAAACAGCATTGGTTGATGTTCCTGTACTGCTAGCAGCATCAGGAGGTAGTGATCGTCACGCATTGGTTTTAGAACACCAGTTACGTCCACTGTTTAGTTTTTTCCAAGCACAAACCCTACCAATTGGGGTATATGCAACAGATCGTGATTTCACTGCAGAATATACCATTCATAGTGACTTACTACGAGATCGTATTACTTTGGCTGTTGCACGTGCATTACCTATTTTAGAATGGGCACCAGCTAAAGGCCAACGTGCTGCTGCCATTAAAGAAAAATCCCAACAAGCCAGCCAAAATCTAGGGATTAACAAACAAATTGAACAGGATGAAGTATTGCCTTCTGCTGCTGTTCCTAATCTTGATGCAGCTGAAGCACGTTTACATTCTAAAAAATCCAAGCCACAAGTGGCTTAAGCCCATAATTTCTCAACCTTAAGTAGGTATTGAAATGTCTCATAATCATCCGATTCAATTTGCTTACTGGGTTCCAAATGTTAGTGGCGGCTTGGTCATTAGTCATATCGAACAACGTACAGATTGGAGTTATGAATATAATGTGCGTCTAGCACAAACTGCAGAAAAAAATGGTTTTGCATATGCACTGACACAGATTCGTTTTACTGCAGGTTATGGCGCAGATCATCAACATGAATCCGTTAGTTTTAGTCACGGTCTTTTGGCTAAAACAGAACGTCTAAAAATTATTGCCGCTATTTTACCCGGCCCATGGAAACCTGCACTGGCTGCCAAACAGTTGGCCACGATTGATCATCTTAGTCATGGTCGTATTGCCATCAATGTGGTCAGTGGCTGGTTTCGCAGCGAATTTGATGCCATTGGTGAAGAATGGCCAGAACATGATCAACGCTATGTCCGTTCTGAAGAGTTTATTCGCTGTCTCAAAGGCATATGGACACAAGATCAGTTTAGTTTTCAAGGTCAATATTATCAGTTTCATGATTACACCTTAAAACCTAAACCTGTACAAAAACCTCATATTGAAATTTTTCAAGGAGGTAGCTCTCGTGCTGCACGTGATATGGCTGCTCGTGTTTCCGATTGGTACTTTACCAATGGCAATACAGCAAGTGAAATTAAAAAACAAATTGATGATATACGGGCAAAAGCTAAAGTAAATCAACATCAGGTGAAAATTGGGGTCAATGCTTTTATTATCGCCAGAGATACTGAAGAGGAGGCAAAAGCTGTATTACAAGATATTATTAATCATGCCAATCTTGATGCCGTTCAAGGTTTTGCGCAGGAAACACGTGAAGCAGGACGGGCTGCACCAGAAGGTGAAGGCAATTGGGCAACATCTACACTTGATGATTTAATTCAATATAATGATGGATTTAGAACCAATCTTATTGGCACACCGCAACAAATTGCACAGCGTATTATTGAATTAAAACGCGTCGGTGTAGATCTGATTTTATCGGGTTTTTTACATTGTATAGAAGACGTTGAATATTTTGGTGACAAAATTTTACCGTTAGTACGCCAATTAGAAGCAGAATACCATCAACAGCAAGTGGTTGATCCTGCTTAAAGCGATAATAATAATAAAGAAAAAACAACTTCCCCCAAGACTCGGCTTGGGGGTTTTTTATGCGCTAGTATTATGACCTCATTCAGATGACGATCAATGCGTAAAAATATGTCATGATAGCGCGATAGGTGTCATGCCATAAAACCGCTTTAAAGTTTGAGTCGGTCCGACAATGCAAAGGAAAAATATCAATGTATACCGGTATAGTCCAAGGTTTAGAAAAAATTTTAGACATTGAAAAACATGATGGCTTTATTACTCTGGTGATTTCCAATCAGCATCATTTTTTTGACGATGTTTTTATTGGTGCAAGTATTGCCATCAATGGTACATGTTTAACCACAACCGCAATTGATCAACAACAGCATCAGATTGCTGTTGATGTATCTGATCTCACTTTAAGCCTAACCACACTCAAACATTTAAAAATTGGTGATGAGGTTAATATTGAGCGTTCAGCCAAAATGGGAATGGAAAATGGTGGACATCAACTCTATGGTCATATAGAAGGAACTGCAACGGTCAGTAACATTGAATCTCATGGCAAAATACGTCATATTGAACTCGATATTCCCGATGGCAAGATTAAATATTTTTTCTTAAAAGGCTTTATTGGCCTCAATGGTTGTAGTTTAACCATTAATCACGTTAATCGTGAGCAACATCAAATTGCTATCGACCTTATTCCAGAGACCCTTCGACTCACCACATGGAAAAATGTTCAGATCGGTGATGAAGTCAATTATGAAATTGATCAAACCACCCGTACGCTGGTCGATACTTTAGAAAACATTCATCAACATTCCGCAAGTTTAAGAAATTAAATCCATATTAAACTGGCGCTGAGATACTGATGGATTTCAAACAAGCGCCATCAAAAAATACCCAACTGTATTGATGTCGAACAATGTACACAACTAATCTGCGCTATGTCTTGTCATCAATATAATAGCAAGTACTTTATACAAATAATGGTCATAACTTTAAAAAAATCAGATCTGTATCCATTTAAGGATACGATCTGATTGAAGCGGCTAAGGCTTAATTTTAATGTGCTGGATAAACCGTTGTAATCAGCTGACTGACCACTTGTGGATCAGCGAGTGTGGATACATCGCCTAAACTATCCAGTTCATTGGCCGCAATTTTTCTTAACAAACGGCGCATAATTTTCCCAGAACGCGTTTTCGGTAAAGCAGGTGCCCAATGTATGGCATCTGGAGTGGCAATAGGACCTAGCGTTTTACGTACCCAAGCCACTAAATCCGTCCGTAATGCTTCTGATTCTTCAATACCCGCTTGCAAGGTTACAAATGCGCAGATGCCTTGGCCTTTAATCTCATGTGGCATGCCAACGACTGCTGCTTCTGCAACCGATTGATGTGCGACAAGTGCACTCTCAATTTCTGCCGTACCTAAACGATGCCCAGAAATATTCAGTACATCATCGACACGTCCGGTAATCCAATAATATCCGTCCTCATCACGTTTAGCACCATCTCCAGTACAGTAATAACCAGGATAAGTGGAAAAATAAGCTTCAATAAAGCGCTGAGAATCTCCCCAAATATTACGCATTTGTCCAGGCCATGAATCTTTAATCACTAAATTACCTTCTGCTGTACCGAGCAACTCATGCCCTTCAGCATCCATTAAAGCAGGTTGAATACCAAATAAAGGACGCGTTGCTGAACCTGGTTTTAATGCTGTTGCTCCTGGTAAAGCTGAAATTAAAATCCCTCCTGTTTCAGTTTGCCACCAGGTATCCACAATTGGACAACGTTGTTCACCAACAACGCTATAGTACCAATACCATGCTTCTGGATTAATTGGCTCACCAACAGAACCCAGTAAGCGTAAACTACGCCGATTACTTTCGCGCACAAAACGATCCCCTTCTCTCATCATGGCACGAATCGCTGTTGGGGCCGTATAAAGCACTGTAATTTGATGTTTATCGACAATATGGCCTGTACGCGCCCAAGAGGGATATTGGGGAATACCTTCAAACATTACCGTTGAGATTCCATTCGATAATGGCCCGTATAACACATAAGAATGTCCGGTGATCCAACCAACATCGGCAGTACACCAAAATACATCATCTTGTTTAATATCAAATACTTCTCTAAATGTGCTATTGACATAAGTTAAATATCCACCCGTAGTATGTAACACACCTTTGGGTTTTCCAGTAGAGCCGGATGTATATAAAATAAACAATGGATCTTCTGCAAACATCGATTCTGGTGGACAATCATGATTCACCGTCATAATTTCCATGTGATACCACAGATCACGCTCTGCCTGCATGATTATCGGATTACCTGAGCGATGCACTACAATCACTTTTTCAACACAAGCGGTTGCAGCAACCGTCAAGGCAGCATCGACATTTTCTTTCAGTAAAATTGCTTTACCACCACGCATACCAGAATCGGCTGTAATCACCATTTTTGCCTGAGAATCTTCAATACGACTGGCCAATGCTTCTGCTGAAAATCCACCAAAAACCACACAGTGCACTGCACCAATACGTGCACAAGCCAGCATTGCAATTGCCACTTCTGATACCATAGGCATATATAGCACTACACGGTCGCCTTTTTTAATACCATGTTTTTTTAATACATTGGCAAAACGGCATGTTTCATCATATAACTCAACAAAAGAGATAATTTTATGTCGTGAAGGATGATCTCCTTCCCAAATAATGGCAGGTTTATAGGGATGCTCTTTTAAATGCCGATCTAAACAATTGGCACTGACATTTAATTGACCATCTGCAAACCATTCAATTTTAAAATTTTCAGGATCAAAATTGGTATTTTTTACTTGAGTAAAAGGTTGAATCCAGTCTAGTTTCTGTGCTTGTTCTGCCCAAAATTGGTCTGGATATTGGATTGAATATTGATAACGTTGGAAATATTCGGCTTCATTGGTACGTGCTGTTCTTTTAAAAGTTTCTATAACGGGATAATAGGTATTCATAGACAACTCCTTTGATTTTATTTTGCATTTCGTCACGAAATGCTGTGCCAATTCCTTTCATTTATTATATTTGTATAGCGATCATCTCAAAATTAAGCTTAATATATTATTGAGATCAACTTAAAATCATAAAACATTGTCTAAAGTTAATCTATCTTGCATTCCAATTGTATAAAAAATAATAAAACATAATCAGAATCATACCGATGTACATCAAAAAGTATTTTTATCTCTATAGATAAACCCATAAAATGATGATGATCTAAAACCCAACCACCAAACATTTATTGATAGAGATATTCATGGCTGAAGAAAAAGCAAGTTTGACCAGTCTTGTTGCTGAAGAAACCTCACAACTATTGCATGATGCCAGTGAAAAAACGGCACAAACCGTGATTGCACATACCAATAAATATAATGATGCTTATGCCGCAATCGATCATATTATTAATAGCTTTTGGGAACGGTTACCTTATTTTTGTATCGCTTTAGTGGTTTTTGGGATTTTTTATCTGTTGTCTAAACTGTTTAAGTTCTTTGTCCGTAAAACTTTAACTGAGCGTTCATATAGCAAACAGAATCTCATTTTAGTTTTGAATCGTGTGGGTAGTTCAGCCATTATTTTCTTTGGTTTTTTAATTGCGATGGTCATTTCTATCCCTGGATTTACGCCAGGCCAATTAATGGGTGCATTAGGCGTCGGTTCGGTTGCAGTCGGTTTTGCATTTAAAGATATTTTTCAAAATCTACTTTCAGGAATTCTCATTTTAATCAGTGAACCCTTTAAAATTGGTGATGATATTATTGTCAGTGGTATGGAAGGTACTGTTGAGGATATTCAAATCCGTGCAACATTCTTACGCTCACCCGATGGTAGACGCCTCGTGATTCCCAACGCCACGGTCTATACCAGTCCAGTGACCGTTAATACAGCGTATACACGTCGTCGTTGTGAGTTTATTGTCGGCGTTGGCTATGAGGTTGATGTACAAAAAGCACAAAAAATTATTCTCGATATTTTAGATCATGATTCCACGGTGTTAAGCCAACCGGGCTTTAATGTCAATATTACAACATTGGCCAATTTTTCAATTAATTTAACTGTTCGTTGGTGGGTCAATACCACTGAAATCTCAACAGCGACTTCTATCAGCCAAATTCAACAACGTGTGGTTGAAGCATTTAATCTTGAAGCAATTTCAATTCCGTACCCAATTCAAGAAATTAAAGTTCATCGTGAAACTGATCCCAGCTTAACGCCGCACAATACGCTTAAATTGTAAATAAACGCCCTAAAAGATAAGGAATCACGGTTTCTGTACGTAAAATACGTTGGCCCAATTGCATTGCTTGGCAACCATTTTGAGTGAGCAAGTCAATCTCATAAGGAATAAATCCACCTTCTGGCCCAACGATAATACTACAAGCCTGATTAAAGGCATTGGGCACTGTATCTCGCGCATAAGGATGTGCAACAAATGCAGGGCGATCTGCTGTAATCCTGTCAGGTAAAATATCTTCGACAAAGGGCTTAAAACGTTTATATATTTCAATTTGCGGTGGACGTGTATCACCAGCCTGCTCTAAACCGAGGGTGACGTACTGATCGAGTTGCTGTAATAACGGACTTTGCCAATAACTTTTATCTACACGATAACTATGTAATAAAGTAATTTTCTCAACGCCTAATGTCACACTATCCATAATTAGACGTCGTAGTACTTTGGGTCTGGGTAAACTCACTATCAAATTTACTGGAAGTTTGTCGGGACAGCATTCTTTATGCAGTGGCTTTACAGTTACATAATTTTCCTGAATTTCTATAATTTCAGTTAGATATCGTTCACCTGCGATAAAGCCTACCTTTAAGGTATCACCCACTTGGATATCAATATGGGTCCGTAAATGGATTAATTGACGCTGGGCGGTAATTTTCCAAACATCCGTTTTTAATTGGTACTGATCTAATAAAACAATGTTCATAATATATCAATGTTTTTGCTGTAAATATTGATCCATAGCATCAATATACTTTTGTAAAGCACCCTGATTACGTTGCATAATCTGCTGTGCATGTGTGGTAATCTGCTGCGCTAATACAGGATCAAACAGAAATTGTATTAAATATTCGATTGCTTGCTCGGCGGACATGGCAACTTTTAATGCATCAGCAGCAACAAACTCATCCACAATCGTTTGAAAGTTTAAGTAGTTTTTACCCACGACGGTTGGTACATCTAAGGCAATCGGTTCCAAAATATTATGTCCACCGCCAGGTTCATTCAATGATCCACCGACAAAGCAAGCCTGACTTAATGCGTACCATAACCACATTTCACCCATACTATCAGCCAAATAAACCTGCGTATCAGATTGAATATGCTGATTTAAACTACGACGCTGAGTGCGCAGTGACAATTGCTGGCACAGTTGAAAAACAGCATCAAAACGTTCTGGATGTCGTGGAACAACAATACATAATAATTGCGGATGACGTGCAAAATAAGGCTTTAAAGCAGTCAGTAATTGCTGTTCTTCAGGCGCATGTGTACTGGCAAGAATCATAATATGGCGTTGTGCTAACTGCCATTGCTGACGTAATTGTTGCGCTTGCTGGAGAAAAGCTGGGGGGACTGTAATATCAAATTTAATACTCCCGATCACGTGTGCCTTATTTTTTGGCATACCCAACTGTAAAAAACGTGTCAAAGTAGCCTGATCTTGTGCCAACAAAGCACTGAGCTGCTGGAGCATAGTCTGCGTTAACTGCGGTACTTTTGCATATCCTCGTGCAGATTTTTCTGATAATCGTGCATTAATTAATATACACGGGACATTAAACTGTTGTGCCTGATCAATTAAATTAGGCCAAAGCTCCGTTTCAACCAGCGCCAAAAGTTTAGGTTGATAATGCTGAAAAAATTGTCGGACCAAACTAATCTGATCAGCAGGTAAATATACGGCCTGAAATAAATACTGATAAGGTGTTTGCAAGAACAATGATTTCACGCGTGCTTGGCCTGTTTTAGTGGTATTGGTCACTAAAACAGCATGCCCTTGTTGCAGATAATGCTCAATTAATGGCTGAGCAGCGTTGGTTTCCCCCACAGAAACAGCATGAAACCATATCGCCTGCCGGTTTTTAGCTGGCTGAAAAGGACCAAACCGTTCTATGAGTTCAGCCTGAAGCTGTTGCATATTTTCAGCACGTTTTTTAATACGCCATTTATATACAGGTTTAATTAAAAATAATACTGTGTTATACCAAAATGGTGTAGCCAAACGAGCTGCCTCAAAGATTAAATCAATAACAAAATATAACAGAGCCAGATCCACATGTTAATGGATCTGGCATCTCTCATTAAAATTTAGCAACAATCACATTCATTTTAAGGTGATTTTAGGATCAATTAAAATCCGATTGACTACTTTTCTATTCTGATTTTAACGCGGTTTCTGCCATCGTAAGTGTCGGATAATCAATATAACCTTGTGCAACTGCAGTACCAATCATCGTTTCAAGCTTAAGCTCATTTAATGGCGCATCTTGCACTAAACGTTCAAATAAATCTGGATTGGCAATATAAGCTTTACCAAATGAAACGGCATCTGCTTGTCCTGAAGCCAATAACCGTAGCGCATCATCACGTGTTAAACGCATATTGGCAATATAAGGCACACCATGACTACGTTGTTTTAGATACTCAGAAATACTATCGTCAGCCAAGTATTCACGGGTAAAGAAAAAGGCAATTTTTCGTTGACCCAATTGCTCTAACACATAGCCAAACGTTTCACGTGGATCATCATCACCCATATCATGTTCATCACCACGTGGTGCAAGATGTACGCCCACACGACCAGCACCCCAGACTTCAATTAATGCATCAACCACTTCCAATAAGAATCGTGCCCGATTTTCAACGGATCCACCATATTGATCTTGGCGATGATTGGTTTTACTTTGTAAAAATTGATCAATTAAATAACCATTGGCGGCATGTAATTCAACACCATCAAAACCGGCTTCTTTGGCATAAATAGCGGCCTGTTTATATTGTGCTGTAATGGCATGAATTTCACTTATCTCTAAAGGTCGAGGGATCACATATTCACGTTTTGGACGTAATAGGCTGACATAACCAGCTTGTTTTACTGCACTGGCAGAAACTGGAGTTTCACCATTGAGCAAGTCAGGATGCGATACACGCCCGACATGCCATAGTTGTGCAACAATCAGTCCTTGTTGTGCATGTACTGCGGAAGTAACCGCTTTCCATCCTTCAACTTGTGCCTGATTAAATAATCCAGGTGTATTTAAATAGCCATTTGCTTCCTCAGAAATGACCGTAGCTTCTGAAATAATTAATCCAGCACTTGCACGCTGTGCATAATATTCTGCCATCATTGCAGTAGGTACACGATCATCTGTTGCCCGACTACGCGTAAGTGGTGCCATCACCACACGATTTTTTAAATGCAGATCACCTAAAACCAAAGGAGAAGTAAACTCAGCCATCACGACCTCTAAACTTAAGACTACAATACGTCTTTTAAATCATTTATATAGCGCTGAATAAGGTCTTCATTACGAGAAAAATATGACCATTGACCATACTTTTGTGCTTGAATAAGCCCAGCCTGTTGCAAAACAGATAAATGATTTGACATGGTTGATTGTGAAACTTTACCCAATTTTTCAATTTGGCCTGCACAAACACCACGCTTAAAGTCACCGCATTCTTCTATCGACAAAAATAACTCAGGTGTTTTTAACCATTGTAATATTTGACGACGTGTAGGATTTGCCAACGCTTTAAAAATTAAATCGATATCCATTTTCAGCTACATCCAAGCATTAATCACCTGATTCAGCATCCTTGTCATTAATATATCGTATTTTTTCGATATTAATATCTATTTTTTACGATATATCTACAATTTCACTTAATCAGGCTAATGTGATTGATTAAATCATTTTAAAACTGAGGGTCTATGATGTTATTACCGCTTGAAAATCCGATCGGCTACCCCAGCACTATTTAACTGAAATAGCCATCATTCAAACTGTATTCAATCAAATTTAGAGACCTTGTTTTAAACTGGCTTCAATAAATTTATCTAAATCACCATCCAATACCGCACCGGTATTTGAATTTTCCACACCAGTACGTAAATCTTTAATCCGTGAATCATCTAAAACATATGAACGAATTTGACTTCCCCAACCAATATCAGATTTAGTATCTTCCAGTGCCTGAGCTGCCTCGTTACGTTTACTCATTTCTAATTCATAGAGCTTGGCACGTAATTGTTTCCATGCATGATCACGGTTAGCATGTTGCGAGCGTTGGTTTTGACATGCAACCACAATACCAGTCGGCGCATGGGTTAACCGTACTGCAGAATCCGTTTTGTTAATATGCTGACCACCAGCACCAGAGGCACGGTAAGTATCCGTACGCACATCTGCCGGATTAATCTCAATCTCGATATTGTCATCTACTTCAGGCGAAACAAATACTGCAGAAAATGAGGTATGACGACGATTACCTGAATCGAATGGTGATTTACGGACTAAACGATGTACACCAGATTCGGTACGTAACCAACCATAGGCATATTCACCTTCAACACGGATGGTCGCAGATTTAATTCCTGCAACATCGCCATCAGATTCTTCCATTAATTCTGCTTTAAAACCATGACGCTCAATCCAACGCATATACATACGCAATAACATGGATGCCCAGTCCTGAGCTTCCGTCCCCCCAGAACCCGCTTGAATTTCTACATAACAAGGATTTGGATCCATAGGATTGTTAAACATACGACGGAATTCTAATGCCGCCAATTGTTGTTCTGCATCGTCTAATTCTTGTTGTACATCGAGCAATAAGCTTTCGTCATCTGCTTCAACTGCCAAATCAAGTAAAGCCTGTACATCTTCAAGTTGGGTACTTAAACGATCTAAAACGTTAAGCACATTCTCCAATTCGCCTTTTTCCTTGGCCATGGCTTGAGCACGATTTTGATCATTCCAAATAGTAGGATCTTCTAATTCGCGAAGAACTTCTTCTAAACGCTCTTTTTTTAGATCGTAGTCAAAGATACCCCCGTAATGTTTGACCACGGTCGTTTAAATCTTTGAGTTGGATTAGATAAGGATTAATTTCCACGTAACAAGCTCTCAATCAAGTTAAAACTTTATAACGTTAAAGTATAACATAGAGCGATTCATCAAACAGAGCGTGATCAGCTATCATCATGATCGTTAGCCACTGACTGCTTCATGGTAAGCCTCTGCTTAGCCAGTGAATCTACAAAAAATCATGCTTTAAATTCAGTACGATCGAGAGTTAACAAAAACCTACATTTATATATATACAATGATATTCAATAAGATAGATTATTTTTTATCGCTTTAATTTAACTTAATATACTTTTCAGTATTTTCTCATCATATCACTTTGGTTTACACTGAAGATGTAACAAAAAATGTAAAACGATTTTATAAGAAGGTGCCAAACTATGAAAAAACTTGCAATTGCTTCGGCATTATTTTCGGCTCTTTCAGTCGTAGGAACAGCACATGCTTACCAAGCAGAAGTCGGTCTCTCTGCTGGCCTAACGGATCCTGATCATGGCAGTACCAGTGGTTTATATGGGGTAAATGGCACAGCATATTTTAAACCCGTACAAGTCCGTAATTCACCACTTGCAGAAGCTGCGTACTTAGATCGTGCCAGCAACGTTAAAGCTCAATATAGCTATAGTAAAGTTGATTCCGCAAAACTGCATGATTATTCAATTGGCGCTGAATATTTTGTGCCTAATTCTGATTTTTATGCAAGTGCTGAAATTGGCCGTAAAGATATTAAATATAACAATATGCCGAATTTAAATACAACCACTTATGCAGCTGAAGTTGGTTATCTACCAATTCCAGGTATGTTGGTTGCAGTTGGTGCAAAGGGCTTTAGAAACGATAACATTCATCGTACTTCTCCAAGCCTACGTGCTAAATATGTCACTCAAATCAGTAATGGACAAGATGTTAATTTTGAAGCAGGCGCAACCTTTGGTAAAACCCGTGAATATAACGTTGCTGCCGATTACTATCTGGATAAAACCTTTAGCTTAGGTGCAGATTTCTACAAAAATAATTCTCTAGACAATAGAGAATATGGCATCAAAGCCAATAAATTCTTTACACAACAAATCAGTTTAGAAGGTCGTGTCGGTTTTGGTAAACTTAATCATAATGATTATACCTCATATGGTCTAGCTGCAAAATACCGCTTCTAAAACCATCAATATCATATCGATATTTAAGGAGTTTAGTCATAAACTCCTTAATTTTTTCATCCAATCATTATGATAAATCCATCTATCTCAATGTGGGCGATTTAAGAGATTTAAATGTTGAATCTTTAACTGTATGCTGGCCTGTCCTTTAAAGACATTTTTTTCTAATTCATACACCAAATACACCGTATTAATCGCCGTATTCAAGGGATATTCTTCAATTGCATTAAATGCAATGGCATCTATGACTTGACCATTCGCTAAAGCAAGTTTTAATTTAAGATGCTGATCTTTTAACCACTTCATATCCAGCACATTAAATACCCCATGAAAAACAGGACAAGGAAAATGCTGTCCCCATGGACCAAACTGTTGAATTAAATCGACTGTCGCCAACTGAAAAGCGTCGCTAGGAAGCTCACCATCAGTGAAAAGAATCGGATTAAATACATCGGCTGGATATGTCTGTATCAATTGCTGAAAAACATTTTTAAATGCTTCAAACTGATCTTTTTTAATCGTTAATCCTGCAGCTGCCGCATGTCCACCAAAATAGCGAATCATATCAGGATAACGTTCAGCAATCTGTTCGATAGCATCTCGAATATGAATGCCTTCAATAGAGCGCGCTGAACCCTTTAAATGAAGACCGTCTTCATCTGGTGCAAAAACAATTGCTGGACGATAAAACTGCTCTTTTAAACGACCTGCTACAATGCCAATCACACCCTGATGCCAATGCTGTTCAAAAACAATTAATGCTGCCGGTAATTGCTGCTGATCAATCTGCAATTGATCTAATGTGATCAATGCCTCTTGTTTCATTTGACTTTCGACTTGACGACGTTCAAGGTTTAACTGATTGAGTTTTTGCGCCAATGGATATGCGGTATGAAAATCATCAGCCAATAAACACTCAATACCAATATCCATGGTATCCATACGCCCAGCAGCATTGAGACGAGGGCCAAGTAAAAATCCTAAATCTTGAGCAGTAAATTGTGTCGTCTCACGTCCAGCAATATCTAATAAAGCACAAATCCCGGGGCGACATAAATTTTGTTGAATACGTTTTACTCCAGCGTCGACTAAAATTCGATTGTTATAATCTAAACTGGCAACATCTGCATAAGTCCCTAAAGCCACTAAATCTAAATATGTGGTAACTGTGGCATAGCTTTTCTGTTGTGACTTACGATAAGTCGATAAACTCGCCAAGACATAAAATGCCACCCCAACACCTGCCAAGGCTTTGCTTGGAAACTCACAATCTAATTGATTTGGATTAACCACTGCCTCTGCGTCTGGAATCGCCTTTGTGGTTAAATGATGATCGGTAATAATGACCTGTATACCATAAGCATGTGCTTGTTCAACACCGGCATGGCTTGAAATACCGTTATCCACCGTCACCAATAGATCAGGACGAAAACGTTGAACAGCTAAATCCACAATCGCTGGCGTTAGACCATAACCATACTTAAAACGATTTGGTACGATATAATTAACATTCGCCCCCATCTGACGCAATACAAGAACCATTAAAGCAGTACTGGTCGCACCATCTGCATCATAATCCCCGATAATCAAGATCTGTTGCCCTTGATCAATCGCGCGATCTAACAGTGTCACAGCCTGCTGAAGCCCTTTCATGCTTGGAGCCAACAAATATTTTAATTTTAACTCTAATTCTTGCGCAGATTGTAAACCACGCGCTGCTAATATTTTTGCCATAAAAGCAGGCACACCCTGAAATAAATCAGGGTGTGAAATCAATGGTCTAGCTTGAATAGAAACTTTTGACATATTAAGGCATCAGTCGCTGTAATTTCCAAAACCCATCCATTTTTTTATAGATTAAACGATCATGTAGACGATTCGGACGACCTTGCCAAAACTCATAATATTCAGGCGCTAAACGATAGCCTCCCCAAAATTCTGGTTTAGTCAAAGTAACTTGATCTTCAACCTGCTGTTTTAATTGTTCAAAACGATCCTGTAATGCTTGGCGACTCGCAATTACACCACTTTGTGGTGTACTAATGTGCGCTGCAATTTGGCTATCACGTGGACGCTTATGATAATAATCAGTCGATTCTTGTTCAGATATTTTAATGACCTGCCCACTCACACGAATTTGACGCTCTTGTTCAGGCCAATAAAATAATAATTCTGCATAAGGATTTACAGCCAAATCTAAACCTTTTTGACTATCATAATTGGTATAGAAGTCATAACCTTGCTCAGTCGCTCCACGCAGTAATACGGTTCTCACATGTGGATGACCTTGGGCATTTGCTGTGGCCAACGACATTGCATAAGGTTCGTGTAATTTTGATTCTAATGCATGATTAAACCAAGTTAAAAATTGCTCATGAGGTGATTGATCTACACAATCTTCATATAATTCATCTTTTTCATAACTTAAGCGCAACTCACTTAAGTCTTTAATTAAATCATTCATTTTTCAACCTCTTAAACTGCATTCATTTTAACAGTATCGGCAAGTTGATTTGCCAAAGTGGTGACTTCTTGCAAATCCTCACCTTCAACCATAACACGAATTACAGGCTCAGTGCCTGATTTACGAATCAGCAAACGACCACGGCCTTTTAATTGTTGTTCTGCCTGTTGAAATGCATCAACCAGCAATGGAACCGAATAGGGATCAAACATTTTAGACAGATGAACATTGACTAATACATTTGGTAATAATTGAAAGCCTTCAAGTAATTCATGTAACGCTTTATTTTGTTCAATCATGACTGTAAGCACTTGTAAAGATGCAATAATGGCATCTCCTGTCGTACTTTTATCTAAAGTCAAAATATGGCCAGAAGGCTCTCCACCCAATAACCAACCTTTCTGTTGTAAACCTTGTAATACATAACGATCACCTACATTTGCACGTAAAAATGCAACATTGGCTTTTTCCAGTGCTAACTCTAATGCCATATTACTCATTAAAGTTCCCACAATGCCATCTGGTTTATGAGCGGCTTGGGTCGCTAAAATATATAAAATATGATCACCTGTAACTTGTTGACCATACTTATCTACCATAATCACACGATCAGCATCACCATCAAAAGCAATCCCTAAATCTGCCTGATGCTTAATGACCGCTTTTTGTAAATTTTCTGGATGAGTAGAACCACAATTTTTATTAATATTTAAACCATCAGGTTCATTGTATAATGCGATGACTTTGGCACCTAACTCACGAAATACCGCAGGACCAACGTTATATGCTGCACCATTAGCACAGTCGACGACAATTTTTAAATTTGATAAATCAAAATGATAAGGGAAAGTTGATTTACAAAATTCAATATAACGACCGTTGGCGTCTTTTACACGAACACTTTTACCCAAATTTGCCGTATCTTCAATTTTAATCTCTTGTTCCAATTCTCGATTAATCGCATCTTGGACATCATCTGGTAATTTTTTACCTTCACCAGAAAAAAACTTGATTCCATTATCTTGATATGGGTTATGCGAAGCTGAAATCACAATCCCCAAACTGGCATGTAATGCACGTGTTAAATGCGCAATTGCAGGTGTAGGCAATGGCCCTAATAAATGTACATACACACCTGCTGCATTTAATCCAGCTTGTAATGCGGCCTCTAAAATATAACCAGAAAGTCGTGTATCTTTACCCAAAACAACAATCGGTTTAGTTTTTGTACTGTAGTTTTTTAATACCTTACCCGCTGCAAATCCCAATTTAAGCGCGAATTCAGGTGTGATAGGGAGTTCGCCAAATTTACCACGAATTCCATCGGTACCAAAATAACTCATGTTGTGCTCTCTTTTAAATTCTATCGGTATCTTTCCCTTAATAACTATATTATAACATTATAATAACTTGCTCATCGTAGAAATAATAAAGCCGTCATCAAGTGACGGCTTTATGAGATAAATGAACAATTAACCTACACGATAATTTGGTGCTTCTTTGGTAATCGTCACATCATGAACATGAGATTCAGACATACCTGCTGAGGTAATTTTCACAAATTGAGCATTTTGACGTAAATCTTCAATCACAGCAGATCCGGTATAACCCATTGAAGAGCGTAAACCACCCATCATTTGATGGACAATATTACCCATTGGGCCTTTATAAGGTACACGGCCTTCAATTCCTTCAGGAACCAGTTTTTCTGCACCTGCTTTCGAATCTTGGAAATAACGATCTGCTGAACCAGTAGCACCAGCCATCGCACCCAATGATCCCATACCACGATATGCTTTATAATAACGTCCTTGGAAAAATTCAACTTCACCAGGCGCTTCTTCAGTCCCTGCTAATAATGAACCGACCATAATGGTACTTGCACCAGCACCAATCGCTTTGGCCATATCACCAGAAAAACGAATTCCACCATCAGCAATCAACGGAATTTGTTCTTTAAGCGCATTGGCAACGCTATCAATTGCCGAGATTTGTGGCATACCAATCCCTGCAACAATTCGTGTGGTACAAATTGAACCAGGGCCAATACCGACTTTAACCGCATCAGCACCCGCATCTAATAGAGCAAGTGCAGCATCACCTGTTGCAATATTACCGCCAATCACTTGAATTTGAGGATAATTTGCTTTGACCCAACGCACACGTTCAATCACACCAGCAGAATGGCCGTGAGCCGTATCCACCACAATCGCATCCACACCTGCTTCCACCAATGCTTCTACACGACTTGGTGTTTCTAAACCAGTACCAACAGCTGCACCCACACGTAAACGGCCTAAATCATCTTTACAACTGTTTGGATAAGATTCGGCTTTACGAAAATCAGTTACCGTAATCAAGCCTTTTAGCTCGTTATGGTCATTCACCACCAATACTTTTTCAATACGATGTTTTTGTAATAATGCTTGAATATGTTCTTTAGATTCATTTTCACGCACAGTCACCAAACGATCCTGACCTGTCATAATATTACTGACAGGTTGCTCTAGATTGGTCTCAAAACGTGTATCACGTCCTGTCACAATACCAACCACTTGACCGTCTTTAACAACAGGAACACCACTGATATTATTGGCTTGTGTCAAAGCAATTAATTCACGCACAGTCGTTTCTGGTGTCACCGTAATTGGATCTTTGACCATACCTGCTTCAAATTTTTTCACACGACGTACTTCAGCAGCCTGTGCAGCAATATCCATATTTTTATGCAAAATACCAATACCACCATTTTGCGCCATCGCAATCGCCATACGTGATTCAGTCACGGTATCCATTGCTGCTGAAACAAGAGGAATGTTTAAATGTATGCCACGAGTAAAACGTGTCTTTAAAGAGACATCTTTTGGGAGGACAGTTGAGTAGGCAGGGAGTAATAAGACATCATCGAAGGTTAGGGCTTCTTGAACGATGGTCAACATAACAGTCTCACTGGTAATTTCCGTGCACTATTATAAACAAATTTAGACTAAAATTTCATTTTAATCTGTAAATATTCCGATTTATTTTAAATCAGATACGATAAGGTAAAATGTAACCGCACGATGATATTACTGATTCAGCAATCAATTTTCATAAAAAATAATCATAACATTTGGTGGCTACGCAGGATAACAAGCGTCAGAATTTAACTTAATCAAGAAAACTTAAAGTCTAAATCAATTGGATATTCAGCATATTTACTGAGAATACCGATTGCATAATAACTGCCAAAATAGCGCAAAATCCTTCTCTACACACTATTTCGGCAGCAATCATCACTTAAAAATAATATTTAATTCCTAAACTCAAATTCTGAAATTGACTGGATAAAGATCCTTGTCCCTGAATATTGTCTGTTTGATGGGTTTTACCCATTTTTTCGCGATATTTATTCCACTCAAATGCAGTAAATAACTGGGTATCTGGACGGATATAATAGCCCGCATTTAAATTGACACCATAATAATCCATATTTTTGACTTGACTATAAAAAACAGTCTCTCGGGCATAATGATGATCTACATCTTTTGCCGTGACCCATGCACTATATTTAACAGTTGCTCCTAGTGAAATTTTTTGATTGTCATATTGTGCATTAAGACCGATATAAGGCATTCGATAGATCTGTTTATAATCAATACCTTTATCATTTTTTTTATCAAATTCACCACTGAACATTTGTGCTGTACCAGGAATATAATTGCCATCATGATCAGTCAAGCTATAACGATATATTCCACCTTTAGAATTCCAATTAAATTTATTTTGTTGGTAGCCAACGACAAAACCCGCTTTATACTGAGTATCAGACAAGGCAAACAGCTGTGCATTCAGATCAACTTGATTGGCATATTTCATCTTAGTATCTGGATGATATGACCAATCTGTCATCAATTTAGCATCAGTTTGATCCGTATAATCAAAATCCGACATCACTAAAGAAGAACTTTGGGTCACGGTGGTCCAAGCATTGGCATTTAAGCTTAACCAAGAGAAAGGTTGCCAAGATAAGTCCGCTTTAATGATTGGCGCATTTTTAATGTCCCAGTTGAGTTGTGAACGTTTAATATCATCTATATAAACAAACTCTTTGGCTTTACCACCATTCAACATTAAACCTGAAGATAATGCCACAGAAATTTTTTGAGTCGTTAAATGACCTGATGCAATATCAGCTGTTGCATAAGCCAAATTCGGGCTTAAAATAAAAAGTAATATATATTTATTCATAGGGTTTTATTAAAATCTATAAGTTTAGAGGTATGGATTAAGTCAACTTTTTATTATTATCGGGAGTATAAAGACTAAAATTATTAACCATAATACTCCGTATCACGCGCCGCATTATATATCAAAATAATTAAAAAAAATGCTTAGTTGAATTATCAACCTTGTATTGTGTGAAGCTAAAAACCATCTCAATATCAATTTTATGGAATATCAGAAATTAAACCATTTTTTGGATTCTAAACTCAAACACTTGATTCACATCCCTTAGCAATTGGCGATTGAGTTGATCAAATTCAAGCAGATAAGCAGATAAGCAGATAAGCAGATAAGCAGATAAGCAGATAAGCAGATAAGCAGATAAGCAGATAAATTTTATCTATAGCAATAGCGCTTATGATACAAAATACTCTAAAAAAATTATTTCAAATCAATAACTACATGCGATGATTCCATCAAGAAAAGAATACGAAATCTAAAAAAAAAGAACAGCGATTCTTAAAAAGCAATCAATAATTGAGTCAATCGTTATCCTTTAGAATATACAATATGAGCGACTTTGTTAACCTACACGCTCATAATCTTCATCATTACTAGGTGGTATAACATCTATTGAGATCAGTGGAATCATTTGATATGCACGACGTGCTTTATTACATTGTTGATCACCTGCCCGTACTTCCTGACATGAAGAACTACGCTGTGTATAAATATCACAAGAAACAGCCTGACCAACAATACCCGACAGTGCAGAACATCTTGGATTTTTTTGATTGGTACCCACCATACATGAATATAGTGAATTAACAGGCTCCGTATAATGTTCAGGTATATTTAAACCCTCTGCCCAGTAAAATGAAACTCTAAAAAAAGCGCAACAAGCACCACAATTTAAACAAGCATCTGAGGTAGGTAATTGAGACAACATTTTTATTAACTTCTCGTTATCTGACGATTAATTTTCGAAAAATTCTAAAAAATATCATCTTTAAACTCAATATTTTTTTAATTTTTTAGACGATTGTATAACTGAATACTGAATTTATAAGCACAGTAAAATTCTAAAAAATAAAATGTAATCAATAGATTCAGCGACTAATACTTTACAATATTCAGCAATAATCATGGTTTTAATATCAATGTTTTTAGATAACGATATCTATATCATCTATCCCGTCATTTTAACTGATCATTACACTGTGATAAAACCAGATATTCAATATGGTCATAGCATTGCTATCACCATATCATGGCGCACTAATTAGTAAAAAATTTTATGATTCATTCTGATTAAGATTAAATTAGAAAAAATAATGTTGCACCAAGGCAGCCACACCCATAATTAAAAAGATCGCCGCACCAATTTTATGAATAAGCGCAATCGGAAGTTTTTCGGCTAGTTTATTGCCAATAAATACGGCTGGAAGATTGACCAAAATAATCCCCAGCGTTGTTCCCAAAGTAACCCAAGTAATACTGTCAAATCGAGCGGCCAATGCGACTGTTGCAATTTGTGTCTTATCACCTATTTCTGCTAGAAAAAATAGAATGAATGTGGTTCCAAATACACCATATTTTTGCCATTTATTAATATGATCATCTTGATCATCCAACTGGTCTGGAATAAGCATCCAGATGGCCATGGCAATAAAACCCAGCGAGACAATCCACAATAATACGACAGGACTAAGGACCGTGGTAATCCACTGTCCTAAAATTGCAGAAACACCATGGTTAATCACCGTAGCGGCAAAAATGGCCAATAAAATAGGAATAGGTTTACGGAATTTAGCCGCCAGTAACAACGCCAATAATTGTGTTTTATCGCCAATTTCAGAAAGTGCAACGATCACTAAAGAAATAAAGAAAGCATCTAGCATGAGGATATTTCTCTGGCTAGCAATAAAATACCTATGATTCACCGCTCCTGCTAGCCAAATGCAGAGTGGTCAATCAAAGGTCTTGCCAACAAAAGAAAACTTAAAAAAGTATCTATGGTTCTTTGCTATAATGACCATGCTTGTTTTAAAGCAAATATGTTGATCATTACCTGTTCATGATGAACAGCGGCTACTCCCCAATGAAGTTATTGTATTGTATAGAATATGATGCTACTTCACAACTAGAAAACCCTGCCAAAGCAGGGTTTTCAAGCGCTAAAAACACAATTCAATGTGATTCAAGATGGCCGTGACAATTAAATTAATAAATGACGTATATCTTGTAATAGCTGAGTCAACTTATGAGTAAAACGCGCAGCATCTGCACCATTAATCACACGGTGATCATAAGATAAAGACAATGGTAACATGAGCTTAGGCTCAAATTCCTGACCATTCCAAACCGGTTGCATGCTTGCTGGAGAAATACCTAAAATTGCCACTTGAGGCCAATTCACCAATGGGGTAAATGCTGTACCACCAATTGCACCAAGGCTTGAAATCGTAAAGTTTGCACCTTGCAAATCTTTAGGTGAAAGCTTTTTATCACGTGCCTTTTGTCCCAACGTTCCCAACTCAATTGCAATTTGCTTAATTGACTTTTGATCTGGATGACGCAGTACAGGTACCGTTAAACCATCTGGTGTTGCAACCGCAATACCCATATGAATTTCATGACGTAATAAAACAGCTTTACCATCATCAGATAAATGACCTGCAAATTCACGCTCTTCTTTCAATAAATGCGCGACTGCTTTAATAATAAAAGCCATAATCGTCAAGCTAATACCATCTTTTTTAAAGTTGGCTTTTAGATCATTACGCCATGCTTCAAGTTCAGTGATATCAGCCAAATCAAACTGTGTGACTTGCGGAATATAATTATTGAGTGAAAGTTGTGGAATCGACACTTGTTGTAAACGTGTTAAGACCTTCTCTTCTACTCCACCAAATGCACTAAAGTCTGGTAATTTTGGTAAACCACTCACCACAGCTGCTGTTGGTGCAGCAATTGCAGTATTGGCACGACCTAAACGTGACTTAACATAGGCAAATAAATCTTCTTTCATCAAGCGAGCATGTGGGCCAGAAGCTTTCACTTCCGACAATACAACACCTAATTCACGTGCAAGTTTACGTACAGCAGGCCCTGCATATACTTTCGCATTTTCCAGATTTTGTGCTGGGGTTAATTTATCTGCATTGCTAGTCACTACAGCAGTTTCACGCTGTTCTGATCTTATCTCTGGTGTTGCTGCTTGAGGTAAAGACGCACTCACAGCATCTACAGGAGTAACCACCTCAGATGATTGTGCTGCTGCAGTTTCAAGTACAACCAAAGCAGTACCTTCTTTGACACGCTGACCAACTGTAACATGAATAGCTGTAATCACACCTGCAGCAGTACTCGGTACTTCTACAGTGGCTTTATCAGACTCAACCACAACCAGACTTTGATCTTTTTCAACACGATCACCAACCTGAACCAGAATTTCACTCAGCGTTGCCTGCTCAACCCCTAAATCAGGGACAGCAATTTCAATACGGCCAGCGGCTGCAACAGGAGCTGTAGTGGTAGCAGCAACGGGTGTTACAGCTGATGCAACTGCTACTTTTTCCTGAGTAGCACTTGTCGCTGCAGCACTTTGACTTTTTACACTCAGGATTACAACGCCTTCTTTGACGACATCACCTGATTGCACTGCAATATGTTCAACTACACCAGCTACAGTACTCGGTACCTCAACTGTTGCTTTATCTGATTCCACCACAATCAAACTTTGGTCAACATCTACTTGCTCACCAACCTGAACCAAAATATCGCCCACAGTTGCTTTTTCTACACCAATATCAGGTACTTGCACTTCAACAAGCGTAGCCGTTGTCGTTTGCTTATCGACAGATGCTGTCGCGTCAGCATGGCTAGCTGTAGTTGGGGCTGGTGGTGTTGTGGTAACTGGATCAGCAGCTACTGCTGTCGCAGGCTGTTCAGTGCTATCTAATTCAATCAAGACCGCACCTTCACTCACTTCATCGCCTTGCTGAATCAAAATATTTTTTACTGTACCTTCAGCCGTACTAGGCACTTCAACTGACGCTTTATCAGATTCCAGTAAAACAATACTATCATCAACCGCAATATGATCACCGATTTTAACCAGAATTTCAGCAACCGTTGCTTTCTCTACACCAATATCAGGAGTCGTAATTTGCATGATTAGTTCTCCTCTTTATAGTCAGCAACTGCATGTAACTCAGGGTGTTGTTGTGGTAACCATGCAACTGGGCGATCTGTATCCAATTCAAAAGTTGAAATCGCATCTTTCACTAAACGTGCATCAACTTCGCCTTCATCAGCCAATTTTTTCAATGTCGCCACCACAATATGTGCTGCATCAACCCCAAAATAACTGCGTAATTTTGCGCGTGTATCTGAGCGACCATAGCCATCAGTACCTAAAGCAACAAATGGACGGTTATCCGGTAAGTAAGCACGAATTTGTTCACTATACGCACGCACATGATCTGTCGCAGAAACGACAATACCATGTGTATCACGCAGCTGTTTCGATACCCATGCTTCTTTTGGCAATTCAGTCATTGGATGCAAGCGGTTATATTCTTCACATGCCATACCATCTCGTGCCAATTCATTAAAGCTGGTGACACTATAAACATTGGCATGAATTTGATATTCATCACGTAAAATCTGGGCAGCTTTAATCACTTCGCGAAGAATGACGCCTGAACCCAATAGCTGTACAGTGGCTTTATCATCTTTTTGTAGTAAATACATACCACGCTTAATTCCTTCTTCAGCACCATCAGGAATAGCAGGATGTTCATAATTTTCGTTCATGACGGTTAAATAGTAAAATACGCGCTCTTGATTGACATACATACGCTGTAAACCATCATGCACAATCACCGCCAATTCATAACCAAAACATGGATCATAAGACACACAATTTGGAATGGTATTGGCCAAAATATGTGAATGACCATCTTGATGCTGTAAACCTTCACCATTTAAGGTGGTACGTCCAGCAGTCGCACCCAACAAGAAACCTTGTGCTTGAGCATCACCTGCTGCCCATGCAATATCACCAATACGCTGGAAACCAAACATGGAGTAATACATATACATTGGAATCATTGGCAAGTTATTGGTTGAATAACTGGTCGCCAACGCTGCCCATGCACTCATCGCACCAGCTTCATTAATCCCTTCTTGTAGCATATGACCGTCTTTAGCTTCACGGTAATGCATCAATTGCTCTTGATCTTCAGGTGTATATTTTTGACCATGTGCGGCATAAATACCCAATTGACGGAACATACCTTCTAAACCAAAGGTACGTGCTTCATCTGGAACAATCGGTACAACACGATCTTTAATGGCTTTATCTTTCAGCAAGGCTGAAATCAAACGGACCATCACCATAGTGGTTGATTGTTCTTTACCATTCGAACCTTTTAATACTGCATCAAAAATTGAAAGATCTGGAATAGCTAAAGATTCACTTTCTTTACGACGTGCTGGTAAGTATCCACCCAATGCTTCACGACGTGCTTTCATGTATTTTAGTTCAGGTGAGTTTTCACTTGGACGATAAAATGGTACTTCTTCAAGCTGCTCATCTGTAAATGGCAAGTTAAAACGATTTCTGACATATTTAAGTGATTCAAGCTGCATCTTTTTAATCTGATGCGTTTTATTCACAGCTTCAATTTCTTCAGATAAACCATAACCTTTGACTGTTTTCGCCAAAATAACGGTTGGCTGGCCTTTGGCTTTACTGGCTTCAGCATAAGCTGCAAATACTTTATACGGATCATGACCGCCACGATTCAAGTTATCGATATCCTCATCACTGAGGTTTTTCACTAACTCTTCTGCTTCTGGATAACGGCCAAAGAAATGGGCACGTGTATATCCACCACCCTTAACTTGATAACGCTGATAGTCACCATCTACGGCTTCTTCCATCACCGCTTTTAGGGCACCTGTTTGATCTTTTGCCAGTAAAGGATCCCAATGACGACCCCAAACCACTTTAATTACACGCCAACCAGCGCCACGGAATAGAGATTCAAGCTCTTGAATAATTTTACCATTACCACGGACTGGACCATCTAAACGCTGTAAGTTACAGTTGACCACCCAAATCAGATTATCTAATTTTTCACGACCAGCCAGTGAAATTGCTCCCAGACTTTCTGGCTCATCCATTTCACCATCGCCTAGATATGCCCAGACTTTACGATCTTCTTCTTTAATCAAGCCACGATTCATCAAGTATTTTTGAATATGTGCCTGATAAATAGACATGATTGGGCCTAATCCCATCGATACAGTTGGGAACTGCCAATAGTCTGGCATTAAATAAGGATGCGGATAAGACGGTAAACCAATACCATCAACTTCACGGCGGAAATTATCTAAATGTTCTTCCGTTAAACGTCCTTCTAAGAAAGAACGTGCATAAATACCAGGTGCACAGTGACCTTGATAATAAATTAAATCACCACCAAAATGATCATTACTTGCGCGGAAAAAATGGTTAAAACCAACATCATATAATGTTGCAGATGATGCAAAACTTGCTAAATGACCACCTAAATCATCACCTGTTTTATTTGCGCGCAATACCATTGCCAGTGCATTCCAACGAATCAATGCACGAATACGACGTTCCATATCCTGATCACCAGGCATTGCTGGTTGTTCTTCTACCGATATCGTATTTAAATAAGGTGTATTTAGACGCTGAATGGGAACATGCTTCGCAATTGCGCGTTGATATAATTTTTCTAATAAAAATGCAGCACGCTCTGTCCCCATATGTTGTAAAACAGAATCAAAAGCATCTTGCCATTCTTGGGTTTCTTGCGCATCGCTATCGCCATAGAACGCCATATTCCACCTATCCTTAAAACCGAGTAATAGTTTTTATATGTACCACATTTTGTGGGTTAATACATATTGCCAAACATAAATACGACCTTGGACTAATATTTAGAAAATAAATGGTCGTCAACGCCTTACCCCCCAATCAGGGGGGTAAAGCGTCAATTTTGTTGATTTTTCAAACGAAATAGTACTTTATTCTTATAATATAAAATAGCGATACATAAAAGTTGAAATATGTATTTTTCTTAATCTAGCATCGCTAAATAAGAAGATGGATTTTTGCGTTGTCCATCTTTAACCACTTCATAATGTAAATGTGGTCCAGTACAACGGCCAGTACAGCCAACATTGGCAATATGATCACCAGCTTCAACACGATCACCCACATTGGCCACCAGACGTGAAGCATGTGCATAACGTGTCAAATAACCATTACCATGATTAATTTCAATGTATTGACCATATCCCGTTCCCCAACCTGATTTGGTTACAATACCTGGTCCTGTTGCATAAATCGGGGTACCTGTTGGTGCAGCAAGATCTAAACCTGAATGATTTTCAGCACGTCCACCCATGGTTCTTCCACCATAGTTTGAGCTGACTCTCGCATTCGGTAAAGGGTGTGTAACTAACCAGCTATAAGGGTTAGCTGAATTATAAGCAGTTGAATTATAGTCTTTTGAGGAAGTTGCAGTATATTTTTGTGCTAAGGTTTGATTATTAATTTCAATTGAATTTGAACTTGGATTATTTCTCAGCTTAACATTCATTTTTTTTATGCTAGCGGCATCATCTAACTGCATAGCATCAGCAGCATCACTATTGCCTTGTGCCAGTGTTTTGGTCAACTCTTCGAGACGATCCTGTGATGCAGCATATGCAGGAGTAGTTTCAATTAAATCTGCATATGTAATTGATGCAGCAGAGGCTGCAATTGAAAAACTTAAAACAAGACGGCGCGTCAGCATAAAAACCTCATAAACTGTTCTTAGAAAAAGTTCCTTGCGATCTCTTCCTTGATATCTACTCAGAATAACGCATAAGATTAAGACATGACTATGAAGGAAGTATGTATGTCCAAACCCGTCAACGTTTTCCAACAAACAAGAAAACACTTAAAAACAGGAAACTTAACGTTTCTCTCCAATCAAATCACTGCATGGCAGAAATTGACCAAGATAATTCAACCTTTATTGCCCCAACCAGAGCAATGGCAAGTGGCTTGTTATACCCAAGGCGTACTCACCATTACGGGTTTAAATCAAGCCATGGTTAGTCAACTTGCCTATCTTCAAAAGCAATACTTACTTCAACTTGCTCAGCTAGATGAACTCAAAGACTTACAAAAAATTCAAGTCCGCTTAAGAACACTCCCCAAAGCCACTGTAACAAGAGCAAAAATCACCCAACCACTTGATGCAGATACCCAAGATATGCTTAAACATGCCGCAGAGTTTGTCAAAGATCCTAAGCTTAGCCAAGCTTTATTACGTTTGGCAAGTACTAAAAATAAATAAGCGAATGCTGATTCAGTACTAATAATGCAACAAAACAGGAGATTACTGCAGTGTTTGATTTTTTCAGCAACAGAAGTAGCCAAAAAGCGAGATTTAAGTCACACTTACATACTTAATTGGACAACTATTAACATCATCAAATGTTACAATTTCATAATTTTCTGGATCACTATACACATTACGTAACAATTGATTATTTAATGCATGACCTGATTTATAGCCATCAAATTTAGCAATAATTTGATGTCCTAATAGATACAAATCACCGACAGCATCTAAAATTTTATGTCGTACAAACTCATCAGAAAAACGTAAGCCTTCTTCATTAACCACACCAGTATCATCTACACCAATTGCATTATCTAAACTGGCACCTAAAGCCAAATTATTGGCTTTTAAGTAATCCAAATCTTTCATAAAACCAAATGTTCTTGCACCACTCACTTCATAGACAAATACTTCTGTAGAAAAATCGATCGTTGCAGACTGGTATTCTTTACGAAAGGCAGGATGATCAAAATCAATGGTAAAATTTAATTGAAAACCATGATGTGGTACAAAGACTGCTTTTTTATCTTCAATCAATGCCTGTACAGGTTTTAGAATTTTAATAAATTTTTTGGGTGCATCCTGTTCTTGCAAACCACCTTGCATCAATAAATAAATAAAAGGTCCGGCACTACCATCCATAATCGGCACTTCAGAAGCAGAAACCTCTACAATTAAATTATCAATCCCCAAGCCTGCAATAGCACTCATGACATGTTCAATAGTTCCCACCTTGGCATTCTCTTGAACCAAATTAGAACACATAAAAGCTTCTTGAATCAGCATAGCATCTGCAGGGATATCTACAGGTGGACTTAAATCGATACGGCGAAATACAATACCCCCATTTACATGGTGTGGTACAAAGTTCATCAGTACTTTCTGACCACTGTGTAAACCAATACCACTGGCCTTCACGACACGTTGCAAGGTACGTTGTTTCAGCATGTTTTCTTCATCACCCGCATAGAAATGTTGATACGTTAGCATATTTAGCCATTGATAAAAATCAAAAAGGTAGCAATTTAGCTACCTTTTTAATTAACAAAATTCAAACAATAATAATTAAAACTTACTTACGTTGTTGATTTTTAAGATATTCCTGAATACTCATCGGGGTTGGGCGAGACAATCCCGAACCTGATGCTGTATTGCCCTGTTGAGCAGATTCGGTCTGTTGACGCTGAATCGCCGGTACATCATCCTCATCAACAGCACCAGAATTGGATACTTGAGGTTTTGCGCTAGGACGCTTAACAGGTTCTACAGCATCTGCAGCGTTACGTGTTAAGCCTGTCGCAATCACCGTCACACTTAATTCATCACGTGCATCTGGATCAAAGACTGTACCGTAGAATACTTGACCTTCGTCAAGATCAACGATCTGATTCACTACATCGGTAATTTCTTCAATCTCACCAAAGGTTACATCATCGCCACCTGTCACATTGATCAAGATACCTTTTGCATTCATAATCGTGACATTATCGAGCAACGGACTACGAATCGCCTGCTCTGCTGCTTGACGAGCACGGTTATCACCACGCCCAACACCAACACCCATCATCGCATAACCACGTGTACTCATCGCTGTTTTTAAGTCAGCAAAGTCGAGGTTAATATGACCAGGACGAACCACCAGATCAAAGATACTTCGTACAGCATTTAATAAAACATCATCTGCTTTTTTATACGCATCTTTCATTGAAATATCACGAAATACCTTTAATAGGCGTTGGTTCGGAATAATAATCAAGGAATCAACATGTTGCTCTAAAGATTCAATCCCTTTTTCAGCAGATTGTTGGCGACGTTTACCTTCAAAATTAAATGGCGTAGTAACCACCCCAACAGTTAAAATCCCCATATCTTTGGCAATTTCAGCCACCACTGGTGCCGCACCCGTTCCTGTGCCACCACCCATACCGGCAGTCACAAAAACCATATCCGTGCCTTCAAGTTGCTGACGAATTAATTCGCGGCTTTCTTCTGCTGCAGCTTGTCCAACTTGTGGATTAGCACCAGCACCCAAGCCACGTGTACTTTGTTCGCCTAACTGAATTTTAAACTTGGAATCCATACGATCCAAAGCTTGTTTATCGGTATTGGCACAAACAAACTTTACGCCTTGAATATCAGACTGCAACATATGTTGCACCGCATTACCACCGGCACCGCCTACACCAAAAACAGTGAAACGGGCTTGACCGTTGCTATCTGCTTGATCATCTTCCAAAAAATCAAATGATGCCATGACCTTTAGATTTCCTAATTCTCTATTGGCAGCCACTAGAGCCCGTACACTGCCTTAATCTTAAAAAAAAATTGTTTTCAGGATGCTGTCCCAGCGCAAAATTGTCAAGTACTTATCAATATTTAGTCAGTACCTGTAATATGCTCATTTACAATTCAACTAAAAAATAGACTTTAATTTTTCATTTAATCCCGACCATGCACGTCCGATTCTCCCCCAAACCGATAAAGATTCAATTTCTTCAGGCTCAACAATAGTATCTTGAGCATACGTTTGGCTATACATCAGCAAACCTGCCGCTGTAATATATTGCGAACGACGCAATGCCGCTTGATGTTGATCCTCTGCATAAACTTCTGTTGGAGGATTTCCCAAATGTGCAGAAACGCCCAAATGACGGCGAACCAAACTCACCATACCTTCAATTTGACTGGCATCACCCGATAAAACTACGCCATGATATAGACCATGTATAGCACCACTTTGCGTTAGCTGATCGCTCATTAAATTTAGAATTTCTTCATAACGTGCAATAATAATTTCAGCTAGCTCAATTCGGCTAATCGTCTGAGGACCATCAATACATTGAATTTGAATCATATGATCTGGTTTTACCACACTTAAATCAACACACCCATAAAGTAACTTAATTCGCTCTGCTTCTTCTGTGGTTGTTTGTAACACGGCAGCAATATCTCGTGTGACATGTTCACCGCCTCGAGGAATGGTATAGGCAAAAGCTAAACGACCATCGAGATAAACAGCTAAATTGGTCGTACCCGCACCAATATCAACTAAACAAACACCATATTCTTTTTCATCTTTTAATAAGGTTGCTTCAGCTGTTGCTAGGTTGGAAATAATCATTTTTTCCACCCCAATATTGGCACCTTTTAATGCTCGATCAAGATTTTGCATGGTGCTAATCGGCAGCATCATCAACTGATAATGTGCAGTCATACTTCGTGCAGACATTCGAATTGGATTTTGTACCCACTCACCTGAATCATCCAAATCAAAGCCAAGTGGAACCGCGCTCACCAAATAATAATCTGAAGTCAAGTGACTGGCTTTTGCTAATTCTAATGCACGTACCACTTCACTTGTAGTAATTGTATGGTCATGATTCTCAATGGGTGTTCGGCCAGTTGCATAAAAACTTTTAAGTTCCGTACTCGGAATCGAAATCCATGCCGAGTGTACGCGACATTCCGCCATATCTTCTGCTTCTTGAACGGCATTTTTAATCGCTATAATGACTTTATCGAGACTAACAATTTTCCCTTTACTCATGCCTCGGTTACGAGCAGTTGCCATACCAATTACTTGGATGTTATTCGGCGCATATACCTTACCAATCAAAACTGAAACTTTGTGTGTCCCGATGTCTATGGCTACAACTGAGGGAACAGCTTCATTCATTATTTACTACCATTACAAATGTTTAATTTATGGCTTAAAGCCTTTATTTTCAAGCCTGTTATTATGGCTGTACCGTTGCTAGATTGGCAACGGCTGGGTCACTTAATGTTACAACAAAACGACCATTTATTATTTTAGGTGCTGTGGCATTTTTCCACTGTATTGCCATGCCATTACGATAACGAAGATCAATCGCAGCAATTTGATTCCATACAGGTTTTAAATCATTTTGTGCCAAATAACTCAAGCGCTGTAATTTACTCATCATTTGTTCTTGATCAACAATGACGCGCAGACCTGAATCAAATTGCATAAACCATGTCATACGGTCTGTTAAATACAATTCTTTTAAACGTAAATTGACTGGTAAAAAGAGCTGATTAATTTCATTATAACGTCGCATCATGGTCTTGGCTTGACGTATTGGCCCATGAAGCAGTGGTAACTGCTGATTATTTTTCGCAATCACTTCGCTAAAGATATCACCGTTATCACTCAATAAACGCCCTGTACCCCAGCGCGCAATGGCATGTTTAGGCACAATACGAATACGAATGGAATTTGGCCATGATCGCGATACCACCACACTATCCACCCAAGGCAATTCCAGTGTTTTATCACGAATCTGCTTTAAATCTGAGGTGAAATAATTATGCTTAATCATCGGCGCAACATATTTTTCTACTTTTTCACGCTCCTGTGCCGATTGACCACCCACCACTTCAAGATTGGCAATTTTGGCATCCGTCATCACACGATATAAACCAAATAGCCCCATTGCCAATATCACAATAGCAACCAGCAGCAATAGCCATCCACCCATATTGGCCCACTTTTCTGCACGAGTTGGTGGCTTTTCATGGATTGAAGTTACTGCCGCTTTTTTACGACGTATTGAAGTGGGAAGTTGAGCCATAATTACGATGCCGATTGTGCTAATGTTTGCTCAAGAATAGCAACACATAAGTCATCAAAATTATAGCCAATCGCATTGGCTGCTTTAGGAACTAAAGAATGGCTCGTCATTCCTGGTACGGTATTCACTTCTAATAACCAAAAATTTCCGGCTTCATCTTGCATGGCATCAATACGTCCCCAACCACTTGCCCCGACGGCCTGAAAAGCTTTTAAGCTCAAAGCTTGTAGTACTTTTTCCTCATCTGCCGTTAAACCGCAGGGAATACCATATTCCACATCATTACGATTATATTTGGCTTCATAATCATAAAAAGCCACATCTTGTGGTGGTTGTAAACGAATAACAGGTAAGGCCTGACCATTTAAAATCACAATCGTGAATTCACGACCAGTCACCCATTTTTCAGCCATCACCACAGCGTCATGCTGTGCCGCTTTGGCTAAAGCTGTTGCAAAATCTTCTAGTTTCTCAACCTTACTCATGCCAATACTTGAGCCTTCATGTACAGGCTTAAGAATAAAAGGTAAGCCAATTGAATCCACGATAGCCTGTAAATCCGAATCTTGACTAACAATACGATACGGTGCCGTTGGTAATTCAGAACCTTGCCAAATTTGCTTGGTCTTAACCTTATCCATACCAATGGCAGAGCCTTGCACACCTGTACCGGTATAAGGCACATTTAACCACTCTAAGGCACCCTGAATTTGGCCATCCTCTCCACCACGTCCATGTAATACAATAAACGCGCGATCATAGTCTACCAGCTCTGTAATACTACGCGCTTGTGGATCAAATCCTTCAGCATTTATACCCGAACGTAATAATGCTTCTAATACGGCTTGACCACTGTCTAATGACACCTCACGCTCAGCAGATTTACCACCAAACAACACGGCAACTTTGCCGAATTTAGAAGCATTTGTCACATTTACATCCTTAAATTTTATCAACAATTGATGTCATCATAATCACATCGCGTGATTATTTTAAATATAAACCATGCTGTGCCAATTCAAGCGAAATAGCACCCACATTTCCTGCTCCCTGAGTCAGTAACAAATCACCAGATTGCAATACATTGTTCATGACATTCTGTAAACTGGCATCACTTAAATCAATTAAAATCGGTTCAACCTGACCACGTAAACGAATACTGCGTGCTAATGCGCGACTATCTGCCCCGACAATTGGTTTTTCTCCGGCAGGATACACATCCAGCAGTAGAAGTTGATCAACCGTAGACAATACATCGACAAAATCATCAAAACAGTCACGTGTACGACTAAAACGGTGTGGCTGGAACATCATAACCAAACGGCGATCGGGATGACTTTGACGTGCAGCCTTAATGGTTGCTTCAACTTCTTTAGGATGATGGCCATAATCATCAACCAACTTGATATTCCCATCACCAAGCTCAAACTCACCTTGAACCTGAAAACGACGCCCTACACCACTAAATCCTTCTAAAGCGCGACAAATCGCACCATCTGAAACACCTTCATCTGTTGCAATACCAATTGCAGCCAAGGCATTAAGTACATTATGCAAACCAGGCTGATTGATGGTAACACGAAGCGGCTCAGAACCTTTGCGCAGTACTGTAAAGTGTGTTTGCATGCCATCTTGATCAACATCTACAGCACGAATGTCATTATCTTCATTAAAACCATAGGTTAAAAGTGGACGACCAATTCGTGGCATAATTTCACGAATATTTGCATCATCACCACATACGACGGCCAAACCATAAAATGGTAATTTTTGTAAAAACTGTACAAAAGTATCTTTTAAAACATCAAAGCTGCCGCCATAGGTATCCATATGATCGGCATCAATATTCGTTACAATAGTGGCCATTGGCTGCAAATGTAAGAAAGAAGCATCAGATTCATCGGCTTCAGCAACGATATAGCGACTTGCACCTAATGCAGCATTAACACCAGTACGATTGAGTAACCCCCCAATCACATAGGTTGGGTCTAAGTTTTCTTCAGCCAACATACAGGTCACGAGACTGGTTGTTGTGGTTTTACCATGCGTACCTGCAACCGCGATACCATGACGATAACGCATTAACTCACCCAACATTTCTGCACGACGTACTACAGGAATACGATTATTAATCGCTTCTTTAACTTCTGGATTTTCTGGATCAATTGCAGTTGAAACCACCAGTACATCAGCATCTTTAATATTTTCAGCTTGATGCCCGATATACACCTGAATATCATTTTCTTGCAATTGTGCAGTCGTTTTAGATGTTTTAATGTCAGAACCCGATACTTGATAACCTTGGTTCTTTAAAACCTCTGCAATGCCACACATCCCTGCACCGCCAATGCCCACAAAATGAATATGCTTAATACGACGCATTTCAGGTACTTTAATTAATTTTTTTGCTTGATCAGCTGGACTAGATGACATAGGTTACTCGAATTACAATTCTTGAATTAAACCAACTACACGTTGGGTTGCATCGGGTTGAGCATGTTGACGTGCTTTCACTGCCATTTCAGACAATAATTGACGATTCATCAACGGGGCTAAAATTTCTTTTAGGGATTCAGGTGTCATATTGGCTTGAGGACAAATTTTAGCCGCATTGACTTGAGCTAAAAACTGAGCATTAGCCGTTTGATGATCATCAACGGCTGTCGGTAAAGGAATAAATACAGCCGCAATACCTGCGGTCGCAATTTCAGTGACCGTCAATGCACCAGCACGACAAATAATTAAGTCAGCACTCGAATAAGCCGCTGCCATATCCTCAATAAAAGGCTGTACTTCTACCTTTAACGAAGCTGGCTTATCTTGATAATGTGCTTGTGTGGCTTGTTGCTGATTTTGTCCACACTGATGATAAACATTTAAAGGTATATCCAGTTGTTTTAATGCTTGAGGTATGCAGTCATTCAGTGCTTTTGCCCCTAATGAGCCACCAACAATCAAAATACGCAATGCTTCACCAGCCTGTTCACGCTGTTGATAGCGCCAAGATGGATTTAAAATGTCAGCAATTTCTTGACGTACAGGATTACCAGTGGTGACCAATTTAGGACTTTCAGGAAAAGTATCAGGAAATGCCTGACATACTGTTTTCGCAATGTTGGAGAGTTGAGTATTGGTAAATCCTGCCACTGCATTTTGCTCATGAATCAATACCGGTATACCCAACACACGTGCCGCAAGACCACCAGGGCCAGCAACATAGCCACCAAAGCCGGCCACAGCGTCAATATTCAATTTTTTCATATAACGCATGGCACTTAAGGTTGCTTTTAAAATTTTAAATGGCGCAACTAATTTTCGAACCAATCCATTACCGCGCACACCTTGAATATCAATTTGATAAATTGGAATAGAATGATTTTTCAGCAATCTATTTTCCATACCAGAGGGCGTTGCAAGCCAAGATACTTGAATACCTTGCTGTTGCAATTGTTGTGCAACCGCCAATGCCGGGAAAACATGTCCACCAGTACCTGCGGCCATCATCATGACATGTTTCGGCTGTTTTTTATGAACTTCGGTCACGGTCTATTTCTTCAACTTCAATCAGGCGAGTAAAACTCTTCATTAGCATTCAATTGTAATCACAAACGCATAGCCTTTAAAGTTTATTTACTTCTTTTCACAAAGCATTTGATTGGTTTTTTCTACTGTTATAACAATTTCAACTCGTTTTTTTATGCACCGATAAAAAAGCACACCGTTTGTGATGACGATCTATTTAGATTTCACTTTAACATCATCATTGCAGATCAAACACCATACAAAAATAACGCCATGAACGCAAGTGAGTTCAACTCGTGCTCATGGCTAATGATATTAGGCCATCATGGGGCTATTTGCCTCGTCCTTGTTCTAAAACATCAAATAGACGATCGGCAATCGATGTGCCAAATTGCGCATCAATTTCACGAATACAGGTTGGACTGGTTACATTAATCTCAGTGACATAATCACCAATCACATCCAAACCGACGAATACCAAACCTTTTTCACGTAAAAAAGGACCAATTTTAGCAGCGATAGCTTGATCTTTTTCAGTTAAAGGACGTGCTTCACCTCGACCACCTGCTGCCAAATTACCACGTGTCTCACCCTGCTGTGGAATACGTGCTAAACAGTATGGTACTGCTTCACCATTAATCATCAGAATACGCTTATCACCATCCACAATTTCAGGAATATAGCGTTGCGCCATAATCGGTTGCTGCCCCATCTGCGTCAACATTTCTAAAGTTGATCCAATATTGGCACCTGTCGCGGTGAGGCGAAAAATGCCCATTCCGCCCATACCATCCAGCGGCTTAACGATGACATCTTGATGTTGATCAATAAATTCACGGATCAACACATGTTGTGAGCTAACCAAAGTGGGAACTTGTAATTCAGGAAACTGTGTAGCAAATAATTTTTCATTACAGTCTCTTAAACTCTGTGGTTTATTAATAATCCAGACACCTTCCCGTTCTGCCTGTTCCAAAATATACGTACTATAAATAAAGTTCATATCAAAAGGAGGATCTTTACGCATCAAGATCACATCATAGGTTGCCAATGACTCTTTTTTTCGTTCAGCTAACGCATAATAATGTGCAGGATCTTCAAAAACCTGTAATGCAGCAGTCAATGCAAAAGCTTTACCTTGATCAATATATAAATCTTGCTGTAATGCATAGCCCAATTCATGTCCTCGACGTGATGCAGCCCAAAGCATTGCCATAGTCGAATCTTTTTTTAAATTAACCTGTTCAATTGGGTCCATCACCACCAGAATACGCATATGGATTGCTCTTTTTAACTAGTATTAAAATAAGTATAACGGAGATTGAACATTTCTTTTCGGTTGCTCATAAAGAATTTTATTTAATCAAACGATCAAAACAACATCAAAAGGTGACCTATAGCATTAAATTTTGAGCATTTTAAGTACAGCTTAAGTCAGAATTATTGAAAGTACGATCATCTCATCTACAATCACTAAGACTTGACTTTAATAAACATCGCAGCCATAAAATGATCATTGTGATGACAACCGATATCGTGCCATGATTTAAGAATCGACTATTTCTCCAGCACCGACTGGGTCGCTAAGCGAATAAAACATCTTATACTGCACAATAATTTAAATCTTTTTTAAAGGAAATAGCCATGAAATTGAGTCCATTAATGATGATTTTCAGCTTAGGTACAATATTCAGTATAAGTGCGCAAGCACAAACCCCTCACGGCTGTGAAGCCAAAAGACAACAGATTGCAACACAGCTTAAATATGCAGAAAAAGCCAACAACACAGCACAAATTCAAGGCTTACAACGTGCCTTAGAGCGTAATCGTCAGTATTGTAATGATGATCATCTTCAGCAGAAACGCCAACAAAAAGTACAAGAAAAAGCACACAAAGTTGCCAAACTTCAAGCTGAGTTAGCAGAGCAAAAAAGCCTCGCCAATACGGATAAAATCATCGAAAAAGAGAAAAAACTGGCAAAAGCACAAGCAGAATTGAATCATGCACAACAGCAACTTAAAACACAATAATGGTAGGGTGCTATGCATAGCACCCTCAATAAGACCAAGACAGATATCATAAACAATCGTTTATTTTATCATGAGATAGCTATATTGATCTTTTTTTAACCAAGTGTAGGCAATTGCTGACATTGCTTTCCGATGTTTACCAATCGTTATATTATGCAAAACAGATATAATCGAATTAATAAAAATAACAATCAAATAAATAAAATAATTAACAATGAGGTAAGTCATAGATTGCTTAAATGCAATTTTAATAATAAAAAAAGTAAAAACTCAGCTTGGATGGCTGAGTTTTTTTATTTCATATGTCGCTATATGATCAATCACTGAAATCCTGTTTAACCCCATGATTGCATAATTTGTACGGTTGGCTGATTTTATGTACTGATTAACATACATATCATGATCTACCCATACTACTGAGCAGTTCCAATACCAATACATGGGTAAAATTTAGACAATTTTGTACGCCTAAACGCACAACGATTTACGGATTTAACCCATATACACTCGATCACAAATTTTCTATGATGAACTTATGCAGAGAACAGGATGTTCCGGAACATAAAACAACGATAAAACGTTCATGCACCAGGAATGTGAAGCTCAACAGGAGTAAGCTTAGTGATCCAATACAAAAAACCCCGACAGGATGTCGGGGTTTTTTTATACTCTAAACCTAAATTTAATTCATGGTCTAATATGCTGATACAGCGTATGGAACGACGTTTTGGTGTTGTCTCTCAGCGACTACTGTTGTTTAAATAGCTGATAAATAATGGCGATTGTTATATTGCTCCATCAATCATGCACATTCACACAATCATACGGTGTTCATGTCTCTACAACGCCAATTCTTAGCTCATAAAACAAGGAGGTGGCTGAATGAATATATTTATATTTACATAATACACCCGATGCAGAAGTGGCCATGTGATATTTACTCATCTGGATTGGAAACTATCATTGCAACCAGCTACATAGTGGATTAGAAATACAATCCCCTTCAGGAATTTCATTTTTTCCAACCAGCAAGTTAACTATCTATTTTACGGGCACGAATATACTGAAAAGGCACTCTTGGTAGTCTTTAATACTTTAATAGCCCCATATCATCAGCATGTGTATCCCGTAGGGATGCATGAGCTGCTGAATAGGCAGCTTGAGCACGATCATATTTTGGGTCGGCATATTGGGTATAAATCTCAATAAAATATTATGCACTAAATTTTTAATCAAAAAATACTTTAATATTGTTTAACAGACACTTAAAAACTTGCAGTGCTATTTTTAACCAGCACGATTATTTGGCTGACATTAATTTCAGATATCGACCAATCGTTCTATGATCCGAAAAATATATAATGACTTTAATAAAAAAAATAATGAAATAAATAAAATAATCAATTATGAGGTTAGTTATAGATTGCTTAAACGCAATTTTAATAATAAAAAATAAAAACTCAGCCGAGATAGGCTGAGTTTTTTTATGTTATATCGCCATTTTAATTCGATTTCAATCTACACAAAGGCAAGCATCATCAAATGAAGTCAGCTAACTTGATATTCGCCACACTGAAGATTCACCCTCAATCGAGATGGATAGCATACTGACTTGTATCAAGTTAAGCGAAATAACAAAAGTGCAAAATTAAATACCATACTGAGTACGATATGCTTGCATTTTGAGTAAAGCATCGTGCTGGCCCGCTTGCTGTAGAAAGTCCATTAAATCCGTCATGGTAATTAAAGCATGTACAGGAATATTTAATTCTTGCTGTACTTCTTGAATCGCAGATAAGCCACTTTGTCCTTTTTCTTGACGATCCAAAGCAACCAAAACACCTGCAATTTCTGCCCCTGCATGTTGTAGAATTTTAACCACTTCACGAATTGCTGTACCTGCAGTAATCACATCATCAATGATCCAGACACGTTTTCCTTGCACTGCTGCACCAACCAATACACCGCCTTCACCATGATCTTTGGCTTCTTTACGATTAAAGCCCCAAGGTACACTCACACCATGATTTTGTGATAGTGCAACGGCTGTTGCCGCAACAAAAGGGATCCCTTTATAGGCTGGGCCAAAAACAACTTCAACCCCTTGACACTGCATCAGCTTGTCGGCATAACCGGATGCAAGTAATGATAATGCTTCACCATCATTTAATAATCCAGCATTAAAAAAATAAGGACTCACACGGCCTGATTTTAAAGTAAACTCACCAAATTTAAGCACACCTCTCGATAAGGCAAGTTCGATGAAAGCTTGTGGATTAAATTGAGCTGACGATATCATGAGGTGCTCCAAAACTGATAAATTGAGGTAAGACCTGCGCATGATACCAAAGAGTAGCTATCCAAGTGATCAAAAAATTCTTCGTGTTGTATCGATTAATGTCAATGGACTACGTGCTTCTGTCACTAAAGGTTTGCTTGAGTGGTTGGAACAAGCTGATGCAGATGTTGTATGTATACAGGAAAGTCGGATCACCCATACACAATGGACCGATAAATTTAAGCCTGAAGGCTGGTTCACCCATCTATTCCCAGCAGAACGTGCAGGGTATGCAGGTACCGCAATTTATAGTCGCCTGCCTTTTGTTTCCATAACAGATGGCTTAGGTTTTGAACTTGCAGATTCACAAGGTCGCTTTATTGCAGCAGAATTTGATTTGGGTTTAAATCAAAATGTTTTTATTTGCTCACTCTACTTGCCTTCAGGCTCGTCTGGAGATGAAGCACAGGCACGTAAAGACCATTTTTTAGAACAATATGGGCAAATTCTAAAGCAATGGCGTGAGCAAAATAAATCGATTATTGTCTGTGGTGATTACAATATTGTCCATAAACGTATTGATATTAAAAATTGGTCGGGCAATCAAAAATCTTCTGGTTGCTTAGCTCATGAACGTGCATGGCTCGATTATATTTATGATGATTTAGGTTATGTTGATACCTTTCGCGAAGTACGCAAAGAAGCCGAACTGTATTCATGGTGGTCTAATCGCGGACAGGCCCGTGCTAAAAATGTCGGATGGAGAATTGATTATCATGCCTGTTCCCCTGATTGGCAAACACGTACGCTCAATGCATGGGTATATAAAGAACAATGGTTTAGTGATCATGCACCGGTAATTATTGATTATCAGCTATGATATTTATTACATATTTTATATAAATAGTATACAAGTGTTCACTGAATATTATCAGATATCTTACAACACATGTGGCGTTTAGATATTTCTTCTTGTGTTAAATAATAGCATTATAGCGCAACGGCAAAGGGACAGTGTCAGGATGACAGCAAAGGGATAGGACGCCGTAGGAAGGAAAGGAACACTATAGTGATATAATGTTCTCATGGATGTGACAATGGACGTTGTACTGAGACCCGCATATCAGGATGATTCATGCGGGTTTTCTCTTTGTATATTCTCCTTTTTATCGATCATATATGACCAATCCGCTGTATTCATAGCCATCATAGTCACATCAAATAAAATGAATAAAAAAATAGTATGATGATAATCGTATCTTGGCATTATTTTCGTTACCCTGTTTTATATCCATTGCTATTTTATTTAGGATTTTTTATGTTAAAGATCTATGGTATTAAAAACTGTAATTCAGTTAAAAAAACGTTAGATTTAATCACAGCTTTAGGCTTGGCCTATGAATTTCATGATTATAAAAAACAAGGTATCGATGCAGATCATGTCGAGAAATGGCTCGCTGCAAAAGGGAGTGAAGTGATTCTCAATAAAAAAGGCACGACTTGGAAAAAACTCAGTGCAGCAGAACAACAACTTGCCCTAAGTAGCCAAGCTCAGCTCATTGATGCATTAACCACACATACCAGTTTAATTAAACGTCCTGTGATTGAAACTGAACATGATATTATTGTGGGTTTTAATGAAGATGATATTCGTGCTTTATCAAAAAATTAATCATTTAAATCGATAATTTATCGCATAACAGCATGAGCAAATTTTAATTATCACTTTCTGCTGTTATTGATCTATCATCTGGCTTGGTATTAAGCCAGATGTTTTTCATCATAACGCTTTTAAACTATGCTTAAATCATGATTGTACAGTGCTCAAAATAAATTAATTCGCACGTACCCATGTTTGATTACGTCCCAATAAGGAAATACCGATATACCCGCGTAATTCGAGTTTCTGGCCATTTGGTGCTAAATTTGCTTGCAATGAGTAAGTTTTTCCAGACTGAGGGTCTAAAATTGTACCCTTATCATAACTTAAGCTATTGACTGGTTTTAAATTTCTAATAATCGTTAAACCCTTTAACGATTTATCTTTATACGGGCCTTCACATTTGGTACATGCATTCTCTTCCCCTTTGGTTAAAACCTGCTGGATCGTTGCTGATAATGTACCATTACTTTGCTCAGTAAACTTAACCAATGCTTTTGCCTGTTTGGTTTTATCATCAATCGTCTTCCAAACAGTACCATTTAATGGATCTGCTGCATGAGCAAAAGCCATCGTTCCCAACAGTGCCAATGCGATTGTCATTTTTTTCATTACTTTATTCCCTGATTTTTTATTGATCATCGTGATGTCAGTATTCAAAAATCATCCACGATTTGCAATTTTTGAATGTGACTTATCAGTATAAGCACATCAATCACAAAACAAAATAATTTACGGTGCCAGATGATCGGTACTTTAAGCAACGCTGAGCGTGAATCATTCGTATTCCATATCCAGTATAGACATAGAATACGAATTTTACGCTCATTTCATGATCAGACAGCAGAAGATATGATGATCAAATCTCAATACTGGTCATTTATACCAATGATGTCCAGATTAGAATAGATAAGATACACCTAAACCAGCACGATAGCTTTTATCCATTCCATTTAAATCAAGTCCAATGCTGGCATCAAATTGAGTCCGTTGAGTAGGTGCATAAATCACACCCGAAGTTAATGCATACTCTACATCTTGTCCTTCATATTTACGGTAAATCAATTCTGAAAATCCAGACCATTGATCAGAAAATTGATAGCCAATATTGGGGATAGCGGTAATTGCCAGATGATTATCTTGATGCTGATAGAGCATAGTAATTGCTGTATTTACAATACTATTATATTGATAAGAAACACTACTTCCAAGCGTATAAACATCATGATGATTGCTAAACTGATCATTCCCTGTTGCCAATTGTGCTTCAGCCAGTAATGCCATTGAAAGCTGATCATCATGCAGATCAATTGCTTTCTTTAATCCAATACTGATATCACCTAACCCATGCTCTTCACGCGTATGTCCTGCTGTTTTTAACCGTGTCCACATAGGACCATCCCAGCCTAATCGCAATTCCAAACCATTTGCCAAACCAGTTCTGAGCATCATATCTGCATTAAATGTCGTGATATCTAGAGTTTGACCATTTACTGTGGTTTGCTTATAGCTCACATTCGGCAATGATTGTTCCCATGCCAGACGCCCCACAGGGGTAATACCCGTACTAAAGCTCAGACCAGGACGATCAAATGAAAATTCTGCCGCAAAGGTCTGTGTGGTCAATGCGACCATGCTAATCAGTGTTAACTTTTTTAATGTTGACATATTGTTATCTCATTTAACTATTCAATTCTTTTGTCATTTTTGCACCATGATCACGAAGAAGTTGTAAGGTTTCTTTTTCTTCTATCAAAGCATCTGACCAATTAATTTCATCAAAATCACAGTCAAAAAATAAGTCACTAATCGATGAAAGTATGGTTAAGCCTTCATCATCTTTTGTATTTGGATCAACTTTTTCTTCTAGTAAACGCTGAACAGCCGGCACACATGCTGCACTTGCTGCATCCCATAACGGCCCATAGATCTCTTCAGCATCCCATAAATGTAAATTCACTTTAGCCTGAATTAAAGCCTCTAAAATTTGCAGATGGATCGCAAGTTGGGCTTGTTTTTCTGTAGTCGATAATTCCTCACCAGACTCATATGCCTCACAAACTGCTTCCCACCATTGAAATAAGCCATCAGACCAAACTGAAATCGCTGGACCTTTTTCAGCATCAATAAAGTTTGGATCTAAACCATCGGCTAAAAGGCGTTGTACTTCTGCCAAATCTAATGCTTGTAATGCTTGCACCAGCAATTGTTGTTGCGCTGTTAACATTAAGATTGCTCACATCAATAATTTAAGTTCTATTATGCAGAATAAATGTCAATTTGTTGAAATAAATTATATTTATCTTAAAGCCAAGTTAAAAAAAAAGCTCATTTTCATGAGCTTTTTTTATTCTTATACCATTTTATTCATCTACATCAACGAATTCTGGTTGTACACCACGTTGAGGCTCTTTTTTCTCGAAAACATGTTCAAGGCTTCGTTTTAAACGATCAATCGCACCATGAATCGCCGTATCAATATTATGACCACGATGGCGAACCACAACAGGCTTTAAACCCGCTGGATGTGCTTCAAGCATACATTGAATATCATCATCACCGCCTTTTGCACCATTTTCATCACTAAAATGAACAGAAAAATTGGTGATTTTTTCACTATAACGTTGAAATTCTTGATTCAGTTCGTCACGCACGTATGAAATTAAACGCTCACTATTTTGAATGTTTTTATCTGTACGGATTTCAATGTTCATATAATTTCATCCTCTTTTTATCTGAATCTTTAGTATACAAAATCAATTTGTGTCACAAATGAATTGCCCATAATATGCGACGCATTAATCTGTTTAATTTATATTGGAATTTGCCTCTCATCTGATCAATACTGAACATGTCGAGATTTACAGATCTGTATCCCTATACCTTGAATATCGGGCCTAATCCAAAAATATGCAAGTGAAATTTAAAAAAATTATCAAAAGAATACGTGAGTAAAACAACTCGCAACCTATTTCTCACAACAATATAATGCGATTATCCGTCTTTAACCAATCAACAGCATCCCGATGAAAGGTTTTTCCTTAAAATTTCTTTATTTTATTTAACATTTCACATGTTTTATCAACTTACAAATCTAAAACAATATGCATCTATTATTTTAAATACTGATATAAATGCAAAACTTTAATTGATCAACAATAAATAGATAACAATATGATTTTAATAAAAATAAATTTATATTTTATTTTTACTTCAATAAGCTGTATCCTTTACACGCTTTTCTCTGCTGAATCATCGACGCGCTATGAAACTTACTTCATTTGTTACTTTGCTAACACTCTCTTCTGTTACAGCCTTCTCTCAAGCAGCACCTATCTGGCAAGATTTTAGTTTAACCGGCTTATATGGTGAAAACTATGCACTCCCAGATAATATGCAGCATGACAATAAACAAACTACCATTACGGCTGAATATACAGCCAAATTAAAGTATGGTGATTTTTTTGGCTTTGTTGACCGCACTGATAATGACTTTAGTAAAGATACTTACTTTGAAGCATCACCGCGTTTAAGCTTAGGTGCTGTAACAGGTAAAAAATTAGCATTTGGTCCTGTAAAAGATGTCCTGATTGCAGGAACATGGGAGGGTGGAAATAACTTCAATAATTACCTATATGGTATTGGAGTTGATCTAGAAATCCCTTATTTTCAATATGCTCAATTAAACTTTTATCGTGCTAATAACGATTTAATTAAAGATGATTATCAAGTGACCTTTGTCTATGGTATTCCATTTAAAATTAGTAGCGAAGAGTTCCTTGTCGATGGTTTCCTCGACTGGTCAAATACCACTGAAGATTCACGTAGTGAACTCAACTGGACCAGTCAATGGAAATGGAATGTAGGACGCCATATTTCACCGGATACCCGTTTATATCTTGGAGTTGAATATGCCAATTGGCATAATAAATATGGTATTCCCGGTTTAAATCAAAATGATGTCAGCGCATTAATTAAATATCATTTTTAAGTTTTAAATCCTGATATGAAAACAAGGTCAATTTGACCTTGTTTTTTGATATACCGCTTATCAAGTAAAAATTTTTTATACATATAAATCAATATATTATAACAAATCACCTCCTGATAAAAAATACATCAATAAAGGGTTGTAAAAATATGCAAAGACGTTTTTACTATGAAGCTATTTCAACAGTTTTATTTTCATCATGTCTTTTATTATTCGTTCTGCTGAATTATTAGATTTACCTGCAATACAAGCCATTTATAATCCGGAAGTCCTTGAGGGTTTAGCGACTTGGAATGAACAACCTTTTGAGTTAGAACATTTTAAAAATGTACTGATCAAACTCCAGCAACAAAATTATCCATTACTGGTGATTGAAAATACACAAACTCAAGAAATTGCAGGTTATGCAGATTATGCACCGTTTCGTTCATTTACTGGCTATCGTTTTACTGTAGAGCATTCAGTTTATATTGCACCAAAATATAGCCGCCAAGGGCTGGGACGACGCCTACTTGAAGCCTTAATTCAACATGCACAGCAAAATCATGTCCATGTTATGATTGCAGCAATTGATCATGAAAATTTAGCCTCTATTCATTTACATCAAAAATTAGGCTTCCAGCAAACAGGTTATATGCCTGAAGTTGGCTATAAATTTGGTTCATGGCGAGACTTAGTCTTAATGCAGTTAAATTTTAAAACATCAATGACAGCAGCTGATCAAAAATAATCATTTAAAATCATTCAATTGGCCATGTTACGATCCATGATTCGCTGATGTGAATTTATCCATCCGATGAATAAGCCTATCAAATAAAAAAAAGGGGCTAAGCCCCTCGCTGAAATTATGATTTTATTGCCATTTTCCGTATTATTTATACTATATCCTCTGTTCTTATCACTTATGTAAAGCAAAAATCATGCCAAAAATTAAGAAAATTAATACCCTAAATCAAGTCCTAAAAGACTATCGATAAATATAAAATCAATCGCAGCCGCCTAACAAAGATTAATTTACTTTTTCTATGACAACATTTACGCTTAATCAAAGCATAAATAGCCAAGAGAAAATATGAAAAATTACTGTCTTATTATTTTATTATCTGCCACTGCACTCAGCCCAGCTTATGCTGAACAGAGTTATGAGCAAGCGTTACAAGAAGGCTGTAATAAAGTTAAACAATATGCACGCTTAGGTAAAAAATATTATGATCAAAAACAATATCAACACGCCCTTACAGAATTTAAAAATCAAGCTTCATGGTCCTCTTTTTGCTTATTAAATCAAGATGAAACTGGCCTTCATCTCACAGAATATGATGTGGAAGTTGCTAATAACAATGTCGGTTTAAGCTACGCAAAATTAGGACAGCCACAATGGGCTCGTGCCTGGTTTTCACTCAATGAAAATTCAAAATTAAGTAAATTTAATTTAAGTCAATTACCGCCCCCAGCGGCGACAAATAATGTTTCAGGTCGCTATGTAACACCAAGTGGCTTTGGACAATGGAGCAGCATTACTGTCAAAAAAGACAAGAAAAAATATACCATTCATTTTGAAGGTTATTATTTTGGTTTACGTGGCTTAATTTATGGACCTAATATGGGGGAATTTAGCACCACAATGCCTTTAAATGCATCCTCTACAACATTTAAACAAGACCAATGCCAGCTTCAGCTAAAATTTCAGCAAAACCATCTGATTGTCACACAGCAAGGTGAAGACTTTGCTTGTGGTTTTGGTCACAATGTCAGTGCATCCGGTACTTATCTTAAAGTTGAAAACTAAACCTCGTACTTAATTCCATTCATCATTAAAATCCAATCATGCCATGGTCAGCATCAGTCCTCACCATGGCCAATGTAAAATAATCATCAATAATAAATACCGCCACGTTTCAATCTATACACCAAGCTCGATAGGCAGGGTAAAATTTGATGTACAAGCACGCTAGTGTACTAAACTACAATATCTGCCAGATTTCCTTTTTGCTCTAGCCAGTCTTTACGATCACTGGCCCTTTTTTTGGCCAATAATTTATCCAGTAAGCCAGATGTTAATTGCAAATCATCTAAATCAAGCTGTACCAGACGGCGTGTATTAGGATCAAGTGTGGTTTCACGCAGTTGGCTAGCATTCATTTCTCCCAAACCTTTAAAGCGGGTAATTTGGGGTGACTTGGTTTTGGTTTTTTTAAGAATAGTCTCTAACTCAGCGTCATCCAAGGCATAGTAAACTTCTTTCGCATCATCGATACGAAATAAAGGCGGCATAGCCACAAATAAATGACCTTCTTCAACCAATGCACGGAAATGCTTAACAAATAAAGCACAGAGTAAAGTCGCAATATGTAAGCCATCAGAGTCAGCATCAGCCAGAATACAAATTTTACCGTAACGAAGCTCTGATAAATCATCACTCCCCGGATCAACACCAATTGCAATGGCAATATTATGAACCTCTTGGGAAGCCAATACCTCATCTGAAGAAACTTCCCAAGTGTTTAAAATTTTACCGCGAATCGGCATAATGGCCTGAAAATTTTTATCCCGTGCTTGTTTGGCTGATCCCCCCGCAGAATCACCTTCAACAATAAATAATTCCGACTCTTCTAAGGTATGTGTCACACAATCAGAAAGCTTGCCAGGTAATGTTGGGCCTGAAACAATTTTTTTACGTTCTACTTTTTTGGCTGCTTTTAAACGACGTCCAGCTTTGGCAATCACTAATTCAGCCAGTTGCATGGCAATCTCTGAGTGTTGGTTTAACCAAAGTGCAAAAGCATCCTTGGCAATATTCAATACAATTGCAGATGCTTCACGACTCGATAAACGCTCTTTGGTTTGGCCAGAAAATTGTGGTTCCTGAAATTTGAGTGATAAAATATAATTCACACCATCCCAAACATCTTCTGCTGCAAGTTTGAGATGACGTGGTAAAAGATTACGCAACTCGCAAAATTCACGTAAAGCATCGGTTACACCAGAACGCAAACCATTAACATGAGTTCCACCTTGTGCCGTTGGAATTAAATTAACATAACTTTCTTGAACTTGCTCACCACCTTCAGCATTCCAACAGATAGCAAATTCAGCGCTCGCACGTTCCGCATCACCACTGGTCACAAAAGCAGGATGAGGAATAATCTCACGATCTTCCAATTCATCCATTAAATAATCGACTAAACCATTTTCAAATTGCCAAATAATTTTTTCATCATTGATTTGATCAATATAGGTAATTTGTAATCCTGCAGCCAATACAGCTTTGGCTTTTAAATTATGTTTAAGGGCTTTCAAAGAGAATTTGGCTGAATCAAAATATTTCTCATCCGGCCAAAAGTGTACCCGCGTTCCTGTGGCGCGTTTAGGTGTTTTACCTTCCAGAATATCTAATCCAGCAACACGTTCGCCATGCTCAAAAGCCATTTGGTAGAGATTACCTTGACGCTGTACCTGTACCTCAACACGACGAGATAAAGCATTGACCACCGAAATTCCGACACCATGTAGACCGCCAGAAAACTGGTAATTATCGGTACTAAATTTTCCGCCAGCATGTAATTTGGTGAGAATAATTTCAATACCACTTTGACCATATTCAGGATGAATATCAACTGGCATACCCCGACCATTATCCTCAACTGATAACGATCCATCTTTATATACAGTAACAGTCACCTTATTGGCATAACCAGCCAATGCCTCATCAACTGCATTATCAATCACTTCCTGAGCCAAATGGTTTGGACGTGATGTATCCGTATACATCCCAGGACGACGACGTACAGGGTCTAGACCAGATAAAACTTCAAGTGATTGAGCCGTATATTGAGACACGTTGTTCGGTTTCCTTATGCTATGCTATCCGATAAAAACTGAACAATCATCGGTATCTTGACAATAAAATCATCCATTGCATGATTACCATGATTGTCTGTCATGATGAAAGACTGATGTGTGGTCTGACTATAATAGCGTTGTGCTTCACGATAATCCAAAACTTCGTCGCCTTGTTGCAATAACACCAGCAGTTTGCTTGCATCTTGTACAAATGGTAAAGCTAAATCTTGTAAATCTTGTAATTGTGTCTGATCCAAGCACCAGTTTGGGGTAACGTGATACGGTAATGGACAATCGGCAAATAACTGCTGAAACAGCAACCATGGTTGAATGACCGGATTAATCACAGCCGCTGCAATATGATAACGCGCAGCAAGTTGCGTGGCATAAAAACCGCCTAAACTACTGCCAATCAATACCGTTTTGGGCTGGTGTTGCAACTGCTGTTGCAATTGTTGTAGCACCTGACGCGGTGGCTTATTTAAATCAGGTAAGTCAATATGATATGGCGTTTTATTTTCAATATAGTGTTTTAATAATTGGCCTTTAGCGGATTGCGGGCTACTTTGAAAACCATGTAAATAAATAAAATTCATCGGTAATGTTTAATCCAGTCGAATTTTAAACAGTCATATTCATATTATAGAGCACGAAGCGTGATAAATCAGTCATCCAGCTTTCGCCCAAAATTGATGATGAATCATCTTATCGTCACATCATCACAGATCGCCGAGCTCCTGATAGAGACATCAGATCAGTTCTCTGATCATATTGCATGGATCGTAAAGCTACATCAAAGCAACACCGCATGCGATGATCAGTGATCATCTGTAAGATATTTCACTGTCATATGATTCATGACAGCGCATAACAGCCCAGCCTAGATCCATATCCTCAATGGTGATTCTAAAATATAGAATAGCCATTGATCAGGATAGGATTATCGTACTTATCGCTATAACACGTCTATATCGTCAGCTTATTGATATTTTCTAAATAATTGCCACATACTCACCAGTGCCAATAGTGCAAAAAACAGTAAAGACCACAGCGGTAGTGATTGTCCTAAAAAGGTCCAATCCACTCTTGCACACTCTCCCGAACCATTGAGTACCTGCTCAAATACCGATTTTAAAGGTAACGTTTCTAACCAGTAATCTAGGCCTGGTCCACAACTTGGGACTTGATCAGGCGGTAAGCTTTGTAACCACACATGCCGTGCTGCTACAGCAAAAGACCATAAAATTGCCAATGTACCGAAAAATGCATAGAGACGTTTTACACTTTTTAATGGTGGGTTGTGTAAAAATGCCACCAAAGAAATCAAGCCTAAAGCAATCAGACCAAGACGTTGAAAAACACATAAAGGGCACGGTGCCAAACCTTGTACATGTTCCAAATACAAGGCAAATGCCATACCTATAACGCTAGCTAAAAATAACCAACCACTCACGAAGCGATAACTCCATCTCATGGTAGAACCTCTTATTTATTATCGATAATCAGCAAGATACTCTTCAAAAGTTTTACTGTTATCTTGTTCAAGTTGTTGTTGATTTTGAATAGAGGTTGTTGCAATCTCATCAAAATATGCCAAAGTTTCTTCTGGTAATGCATGTGCATCATACACTGAGGCATGTTGTAAAGCGATATGACTACCAAAGCCCCAAGTGCCACCATGCTTTAAGGTATCTGCAATCACGTGCTGTGATAAAGTATCCTCATCATCATTGGCACGGCGATACATGGTTGTAAAAGCCGTTGAATATAATGAGGTTTGGTAGGTTTCGTCTAACAACAATGCCAAAGGCTGCATCTGATCAAGATGCTTTAACATCCAATCCATTATCGGATAATTGTGTGCCTGCTCTACAATATGTGCATTCGGTGCACGGCCGCGATTTACTACTTCTGCCTGATTTTGTTCAATTTGTTCTTGCTCTTCAGCATCTAAAACAGGGCTATCAATTAATAAGCAATATAATGCCAAGATTTCTAAAAAACCGGCTGTGGTTTCATCAATACCAATAGGGCTATATGGATTAACATCTACAGCCCGAAGCTCGACATATCCTACACCTCGATTTGCCAATGCCTGAGAAGGTGTTTCACCTGCTTGTGGTACCTGTTTTGGACGCACCAAACTATAGTACTCGTTTTCAATCTGTAAAACATGGTCATTAATCTGAATAGCTTCACCATCTTCATCGTATAAACCTAAACGAGTAAACGGCTTATAGGGAGAATTTACCGCATTTTGTAAGCCCTGCAAATAACCATGCAGATCATTATAATGAATCCCTAATTGCTTTTGAGCAGAATTTTGATATCCCAAATTTCCCATTCTTAATGCAGTCGCATATGGCAAAAATAAGGTTCCACTGACCAAAGGTAATAATTGATGCTGACGACCCGTCATAAAACATTTACATACCGATGGACTGGCTCCGACTAAAAACATGACCAACGGTGTTAAACGAATAAAATTGCGGATCAAAGCAAAATAGCGTTGGCTGCGATAATCCTGTAAAGAGAGTGCCTTAAGTTGTTCGTCCTGCTCATGTGCCTGTAATGCTTCAAATAACTGATCAGGAAAAGATAAATTATAATGGACACCAGAAATGGTTTGCATACGGCGGCCATAACGCACCCCCAAACCACGACGATATAAAGTTTTAAAGCGACCAATATTAGAGTGACCATATTGTGCCAAACGAATATTATCTTCTGCATCATCTAACATACATGGCATCGATAAAGGCCAAAGCTTTTCATCATGCTCTAAATGACGGTGTACCACTGCATGAATATCATATAAGTAAGCCAAAACATCTGGGATAGTTTCTTGTGGTGGTGTAATAAACTCCATCAATGCTTCAGAATAATCGGTCGTAATATGTGGATGTGTCAGTGCAGAACCTAATGCTTTAGGATGATCTTGTTGCGATAAAAAACCATTGCTTTGCATTCTCAGGCTTTCGCGTTCTATACCACGCAACATTCCTTTTAAAAGCGAAGAATCCACCCAGTCCGGTAGAACATGTTGAGGATTAGCTTGGGGTTGACTCATTACAATCTCGCTTATATCAAGAAATCACGACCATCATTGGTGAGTAAAATTATACCGTGATTATTATGGTGTAAATGACTATTTAAATATGTTTAGCCCGATCATTCGATCTTATTTTACCGTTTTTTATCACAAACTTACTCTATTAGACATAGGCATTTTATGATTTTATTGATAATTATTTAAGAATCAAGATGAATATTTATGAATTATCACACCATTTTGGATTTTTGGTTTCAGCCACAACATCAAGTATTTTGGTTTAAACAAGATGATCAGTTTGATCAAAAAATTCACGATCAATTTCAACAAATTCATCAACAAGCCAGTCAATGTGAACTTTATCACTGGCGTGACAACATTGCAGGACGTCTTGCTGAAATCATTGTTTTAGATCAATTTTCTAGAAATTTATATCGTCAATCCCCACATGCATTTGCACAAGATGGATTAGCACTCGGGCTGGCGCAAGAAGCTATTCGTTTAGGTTTAGATCTCGATTTAAATGCACAGCAACGCAGCTTTTTATATCTTCCTTTTATGCATAGTGAGTCTAAACTTATTCATCAATATGCTTTAGAATTATTTCAAAGCTTAGCCAATCCGATAAACCTAGCATTTGAAATCAAGCATAAAGTGATTATTGATCGATTTGGCCGTTATCCACACCGCAATAAAATTCTGGGACGTCAGTCTTCAGCAGAAGAACGTATATTTTTAACGCAGCCTGATAGCCATTTTTAACGTGTTCGTTTTGCCCTATTGCCAACAAGGAGCGCTACCAATGAAAAAATTCCCTATTGGACTCTGTATCCTATTCGGAGTATATCTGAGCGGATGCACCCTTTCTCCTAGTCGCCCCCTTGACCTAAATCAATTGGGACAATTTAATCGAATTGCTTTAAATCAGAATACTTATCGGATTAGTTTCCAGACAGATGCACGCATCAGCTATGCAACTGCACAGGAAATTACCCTCGTAAAAGCAGCTCAAGTTACATTAGAAAATGGTTTTCAATTTTTTAAAGTGCTTGATAATCCAAATACCATTGTCAGTCAACCACCACGCCAAGCCGTAGTTTATCCAGCACCACCAATCTATTATCCGCCGCCTTATTATGGTCGATTCTCTCATCCTTGGCCGATGCAGATGCCTTATCCCTATTATACTGCACCACAAGTGGTCAATATTGAACCGACTCAAGTTGCCTATAGCATTGAATGTTTTAAATATCAGGCGGATGCACCTGATGATGCATTTAATGCGACCCTGATTTTGAAATCCATAGGTGCAAAGTACGGTATCAGTGAAACTGGTAAACCATTAGCACCGAATGCAGCACAAAATTAAATAGCAGATAGACGATGACTCAAGAGCAAAACAGTTCACAAAATCTACAGCGTAGCAAGCGATTAGCAACCATTGCACTCATCATTGCCATTAGTATCTGGTTAATTTTACTGATTGCAGCCAAACTCTTACCAGAATATGCTTGGCTAATTCATATTTTAATGCTCTCTGCAGAAGCGGGCGTCGTGGGTGGATTCGCAGATTGGTATGCCATTACCGTATTATTCCGTAATCCATTTGGTCAATTCCCTATCCCACGCTTTTTACGTGATCATACTGAAATTATTCCACGTAATAAGGCCCGTATTGCCGTTTCTATGGGTCATTTTGTTCAAGAAAATTTTTTATCGCCACAGATTGTTGAAAAAAGCCTCGCGAAAACAGATTTATCGCTGTTATTCGGTCAATGGTTGGCACAACCCGAAAATACCTTACGCCTAAGCCAAATGGTTCAACAAAGTGCACCTAAAATTTTTGAGTTTGTAGGTCAAGAAAAAATTGCGCAATTTATTCAAAATAATAGTGTGCAATGGATCAAAAATACGCAAATCAATACGCTGGCCAGCGAAATGCTACGCGCTGTTTTGGAGAATGATTTCCATCAGGAAGTATTACAACGTGGCTTGGATCAATTACATGACTGGATGTTACAACATCCTGAACAAGTCCAAGAAATGATTAAAAAAATCTTTAAAGAACTGGGAGTATGGCGTTTGGCACGAGGCGTCAGTTGGTTTGGTATTGATGTACAACAACGTTCAATTGATTCACTTATTCAACGTATTGAAGCGATACTGGCAGATCCTGATCACCCTTGGCGTATTAAAATAGAAGCATATGGACAACAACTGATTACACAACTGGCTGATCAGCACAGTGAAACCAGTCAAAAACTCAATGCAACCAAAGATGCTTTACTCAATAGCCCTCAACTCCTCAATTTTATGAGTGGTGCCGTGGTGATTTTATGTAATGCCATTAAAACGGATTTAGAAAAACCTCACTCTGGTATCGCTGAAAATTTACGTATTGCCATTCAGCAAGTCGGTGAAAATATCATCATCAATGATGATGTTCGACAGCTGCTCAATGATAAACTCGGCAGTATTGCAATCACCCTTTCTGATCAATACAGTGAAAAAGTCATTTTATTTATTAGTGAACGTATCCATGAATGGGACTCACGTGAAATGATTGATAAAATCGAAAATGAAGTGGGTGGTGATCTACACATGATTCGTGTTAATGGTGTCGTAGTCGGTGCATGTATTGGTTTGGCACTGGGGATCATTCGTGCTGTACTGGATTATGTATGGTAAGACAGACTGATCGATAAGATGCTAAAAAAATAGTACGCAACCAACTAAAAAGATATGTTATGTTGAAAACCATTTCATCATTACTGTTTCGGTGCTTATGTTGCAAATTCACACTAAACTTCCGGATCAGGGAACCACTATTTTTAGTGTGATGTCAGCACTGGCACAGCAATTAAATGCCTTAAACCTTGCACAGGGTTTTCCTGATTTTCCAGCACCACCCGATTTAATTGCGGCATTAAGCCACGCCACGCAAAACGATTTTAATCAATATGCATCTGGTGATGGCCTGATGCAATTAAGAGTGCTACTGGCACAGCAGTTTTTAAAGCGTGATCAACTCTGCTTAGACCCTGTTGAAGAAATTAGTATTACTGCAGGTGCCACCAGTGCAATTGCCAACATTATTCATGCTTTCATTCATATCGATGATGAAGTCATTATTTTTGATCCAAGTTATGATAGTTATGCACCTTGTGTAAAAATGATCGGTGCAAAGGCCGTACATATTCCGCTCTGTGATGGTCATTTTCAGGTTGATTGGGATCATGTGGCGACGGCAATCAATGACCGAACACGGATGATTATTGTCAATACACCACATAATCCAACGGGCTCGATTTGGAGCAAACAGGATTGGTATCACTTAATTGACTTAATTCAAGATAAAAATATTCTGGTTTTATCGGATGAGGTCTATGAACATCTTATTTATGATGGGCAGCAGCATTATTCAGCCTTATCCTTTCCTGAATTACGTCAACAATGCTTTGTGGTTGGTTCTTTCGGTAAAACCTTTCATGTCACTGGCTGGAAAACAGGTTATTGCATTGCCTGTCCAGCGCTCATGAAAGTATTCCGGCAGATTTATCAATTTACCAATTTTTGTGCTGTAACACCAATACAAGTCGCCTTAGCTCAATTTATGCAACAACATCCTGAACATATCCAACAACTGGCAGATTTTTATCAAGCCAAACGTGATTTGTTTAATCAAGCCTTAAGTACGTCACGTTTTTCATGGGTTCCTTCTCAAGGTACCTATTTTCAAAATTTAGACTATGGTCAAATTCGCCCAGATTTAAATGATATTGAGATGTGTCAGTTTCTAGCACAACAGCATAAAATTGTTGCTATTCCAATTTCTGTATTTTATCAAAAACCACCCACTACATTAACCATGATTCGATTTTGTTTTGCGAAAAAAGATCAAACCTTAGTCCACGCTGGTGAAATTTTATCGCAGTTATAAACATTAGCTAAGATCATGATAAATTTATATTTTATTGTATATTTACTCAGCATAAAAACAGCGTAAACATGAAATTACAACTGAAAAAACGGAGTCAAATGGATTAGATATGGCAGCAAAAGAAACTCCTCTGGTCAATCAACCACAGCTCTGGAAAACCTTTGTCGTTTTTCTTCTGCCTTTAATTGCAACCAATATTTTACAAAACCTATCGGGTACCATCAACACGATTTTTGTGGGTCAGCTACTCGGTGTTCATGCCATTGCTGCTGTTGCCATATTTTTTCCGATCTTATTTTGCATGATGGCATTTGTGATTGGTTTGTCTGCTGGTGCAACTGTATTGGTTGGACAAGCTTGGGGAGCTCAGGAAATTGAAAAAGTACGTGATGTGGTTGGATCAGCACTGTTTATGACCATTACAGGAGGAGTCGTCATTGCCGTCCTCAGTGTCATGTGTGCACGTCCTATCTTGTTGGCTTTAGGTACCGATGTCACATTAATGCAGTTTTCATTACCGTATGTACAATGGATGCTCGCCAGTAGTCCATTGTTATTTATTTATATCATGTATACAGCATTATTACGTGGCGTGGGTGACAGCATCACCCCCCTATTTGCATCTGCAATGACCATTGTAATTGGTGTCATGATTACACCGGCCTTGATTTTAGGTCATTGGGGTTTACCAAAGCTTGGTATTATTGCGCCCGCGATTGCAACTGCAATTGGTTTTTTAAGTGTACTGATTTTTCTTTTTCTCTACTTGAATTATAAAAACCATCCATTAAAACCAGATTGGCAATTGCTCAGCCGGATTCGCTTTACACCGCAACTCAGTAAAACAATTTTACGTCTTGGTATTCCGACAGGTATTCAAATGATGACGACTGCTGTCGCAGGTCTGGTGATTCTAGGTTTGGTCAATCGCCATGGTGCCAATGCAACTGCAGCTTATGGTGCAGTTAATCAAGTCTTAAATTATATTCAATTTCCAGCTTTATCGATTGCTATTGCAGCCTCTATTTTTGCTGCACAAGCAATTGGTGCGGGAAAATCCGATTTGCTGGCCAAAGTCACACGTACTGCATTGGTGATGAATATACTGTTTACTGGAACACTGGTGGCATTGGCCTATCTTTTTTCCAAATATTTAATGGCACTTTTTATTACTGATCCCGCAGTGGTTCAATTAGGACAACAGCTCTTATTTATTGTGTTATGGTCAATTATTTTCTTTGGTGCAAGTGCAATTTTTGCCTCTATTATGCGAGCCAGTGGTACCGTTAATATTCCAATGTTGATTAATATTTTTGCAATTATCGGTATTGAGATCCCAAGTGCCTATTTTTTTAGTGAATGGTGGGGTTTACAAGGTATCTGGTATGGCTATGCCTTAGCATTTGTCAGTTTATGTATAATGCAAGCTTGTTATTATCAATGGATTTGGAAAAAGAAGACCATCGATATTTTGGTTTAATGGTAATGTGACTGGATGATCTGACAAATTCAAAATAATAAAATGCAGATCATATGAATGCTATTTTTAACTGAGTAATGCAAATTTCAGATGCATATCATGATTGATCTAGCCAAAGATTTAAATGGGAATTTGGATGGCGATCGTCAATGGTCTGTGTTTATTTTCGTGTGATATGCTCCTATTTTAGAGAATAGCTGAAAATTTGTCACATTTTTTTTCAAAAAATTAGGAAACCTCAAGCCGTGCAATGATATTGTCATAATTAATCTTTGTAATAAGCCTGTCATAAATAAAAAACGATCAACTGTGACCAATATAGGGGGTATTACGTTGTGAAAGAAGATTACATATTAATTGTTGATGATGAACTTCCGATTCGAGAAATGATCCATACCTCTTTAGATATGGCAGGATTTCAATGTTTACAAGCAGAAGATGCCAGACAAGCACATCAAATGATTGTTGATCAGCGTCCAGCGTTAATTTTATTAGATTGGATGATGCCAGGTGGTGTCAGTGGCGTAGATTTATGTCGACGTCTTAAGCGGGATGAAAATTTAGCTGAAATTCCAGTGATTATGCTCACTGCGCGTGGCGAAGAAGATCATAAAGTTCAAGGCTTAGATGCTGGTGCAGATGACTATATGACTAAACCCTTTTCAACACGTGAACTGGTTTCTCGTATTAAAGCAGTATTACGTCGTTCTAATGCCCTAAGCGGCGAAAAAATGATTGATGCCAACGGCCTTATTTTAGATCCAGTCAGCCAACGGGTAAGTTTTGGTGATAAAATTCTGGACATGGGCCCAACTGAATATCGCTTATTGGCCTTTTTTATGACGCATCCTGAACGTGCATATACCCGTGCACAATTACTGGATCAGGTTTGGGGCGGAAATGTCTATATTGAAGATCGTACCATTGATGTACATATTCGACGTTTACGTAAAGTCTTAGAACCATTTGGTACAGACCGTTATGTACAAACTGTACGTGGCACAGGATACCGTTTTTCTACTCGAGCAGATGTTGCATTAGGTTAATTTTTATTCATGTATGAACCTTACCCTGTTCCCGATCTTGCGCGTGATCATAAACACACTCGTTATAGCAGTTTATGGGCTTTTGCAAAGCAAGATCTCAGACTGTTATTATTTTTTATTATCATTGCAAGTTTTATTGGTTTTGGAATTGGATATTTAGCCATTTGCCTATTGCTGGCATTTGCAACTTTTTTTGCCTTACAGCTTCGCTCACTCTATTTAGTCAATGACTGGATTTCCAATCGCCCTTATGATGTTCCGCCAAATTTAACCGGCATTTGGGGCGCTTTATTATTTAATGTATATCGTTCACAGCGACAAGAACGTATTGTTCAGGCAGAAATGGTCGGATTAATTGACCGTGCACAATCTTCACTGGTTGCTTTAGATGAGGCCGTGATTTTAATTGATGATAATCACCAAATAGAATGGTGGAATTTAGCTGCAGAACGCTTATTGGGCATACAACAACAAGATCGTAAACGTAATATTTTAACCATTCTCCGGCAACCACGCTTTATTGAATACTTTAATCATATTGATCAGTTTCCAGACGGTTTAAAAATGAAATCATCGATTTACGATGAGCTCTATGTACAACTTAAATTGACTCGTTTCGGCAGTGAAAGCCGTTTATTGGTCGCCCATGATGTCACACGTATGCATAATTTAGAACAGATGCGTAAAGATTTTGTCGATAACATTTCACATGAATTACGTACACCTTTAACTGTTCTCAGTGGCTATATTGAAACCTTTACAGATCAGGAAGATATTAATCCTCGCTGGAAACGTGCATTTGATCAAATGCAGTCACAAACACGACGTATGAATGCTTTAATTAATGATTTGTTGTTGCTGTCACGTTTAGAAAATGAAAAAAATATTGCTAAAAATCAAATTATTGAAGTACCCAGTCTCATGAATCAGTTGTTTGATGATGCGCAAGCCTATAATGCCGATTATGGTCATACACTCAATTTAGAAATTGACAGTCATTGTGATTTAATTGGTTCGGATATGGAACTGGCTAGCGCATTTAGCAATCTGATTACCAATGCGATTAAATATACACCGAAAGGTGGCACGATTACCATTGGCTGGCATGATGATGAACAACATGGTTACTTTACAGTACAAGATACAGGAATTGGTATTGATCCTAAACACTTACCTCGACTGACAGAACGCTTTTATCGGGTCGATAGTGCGCGTAGTCGACAAACAGGAGGAACTGGTCTAGGACTTGCCATTGTCAAACATGTGTTAATGCAACACAATGCCTATTTGGAAGTTGAATCCGAAGAAAATAAAGGCTCACTCTTTAAAGCGGTTTTTCCTAAAGAACGTTTGTACAATACAGCCAATCAAAGCTAGCTGATCGCTTGATGATTGAGCTATTGGGATCTATTGATATAGCACATACAATAGATCCTATGGTCATTTATAACAAATGACCGAATGCTTGCCCCATGGTAACTGCTGAATTGGCTTTAAACTCAGTATCCCATTGCATTTTATCTTGTTCAAATAATACGATTGCGGTAGAACCTAAATAGAATCGTCCTAATTCAGCACCTTTTTCTAAAAACAAATTATGCTGGTTGAGTTCTAGACGTCCAGAAGGCTTTACCTTTCCAGTCGCTACGGTTTCAATCCCTGCAACAATCATTGCACCCACCAAAACTACAGCCATACGGCCAATATCCGTATCAAATAAACAGACCATACGCTCATTACGCGCAAATAGACCCGGAATATTTTCTGCAGTAGTCTGATTTACAGAAAAGAGTTCACCAGGCACATATAACGTTTCTGTTAATGTTCCAGAAAATGGCATATGCACACGATGATAATCTTTGGGTGACAAATACACTGTGGCAAATTGCCCTTGTTTAAAAGGTGCAGCCAGTTGTGGATCTGCAATCAGTTTTTCGACGCTGAATTGCTGACCTTTTGCTTGAAAAATTTCACCGTCATCAATTTGACCAATTTGTGAAATCACCCCATCGGCAGGAGAAACAATACTGTTTACATCTGTATCAATTTCACGCACGCCCGCTTTAAGAGAGCGGGTAAAAAAATCATTAAATGATTTAAATTTTAGTGGATTACTTTGTTGTGCAATCGACATATCAATGCCGTATTGTGCTTTAAACGCTGAAATAATAACATTTTTAACCAATGGATTTTCACTTGCCGCCAGTTGCCCCACCACACGAGATAACTGATGTTGAGGAACGACACGTTGTGCCTTAATGAAAATATGTTGTTTGAAACGTGATGTAAGGCTCAAGACGGCAACTCTCCGGTAATGATAGGACTGTCGAGGCGATTGCCCCACTCACTCCACGCACCATCATACGCTTGGATCTCCCAATCAAGCAGACGTCCTACCATATACGCCAGCCCTGATCGATGATGTGATTGACAATACACAACAACGGGCTGACTTAAATTAAAGCCCAATTGTTCCAAACGCTGTTGAATGCGTTCTAAAGAATGTAATTTTAAATGATTTTCACGATTAAGTGCAGTACTCCATTCAAAATGTAAAGCATTTGGTATGTGTCCGCCACGTCGAGCTGCCAATCGTTGTCCTGTATACTCTTCCTTAGTTCTACAGTCCCAGAGTTGAACCTGTTGTGCCGTGACTTGTGGCAGTAAATCAGCATACTCGATCCGATATTTATTATTAAAATTCACCTGAATAAGATTTGAAATTTCAGGTATTTTGCTGATTTCAGTCGTGGTGGGTAAGCCGGCTGCCAGCCATGCATGAATTCCACCATTTAAAAGGCTGGTCTGATTAAATCCAATACAGTGTAAATTCCAGATCAGGCGTCCTGCCCATGCACCACCTTCATCGTCATAGACAACAACATGGTGTTGTGGGGAAATATTTAATTGCTGGATGAGTGCCATTAATCCTGCTTGATCAGGCAATAGTCCAGCACTGTATTCATCTTGTCTGAGCAGATATGCCGGTGTCAAATGCACTGCACCGGGAATATGTAATTGTTCATGTACCGAACGACGACTTAGATCAATAATCCGTAATTGATCATGATCGAGATAAGGAAGCAGTTCATCGGCATCGATCAACAATCCTAAATCTAATGTAGAAACCATCATTTTTATCATATGTTATTAAGATCAATGTACAGCAGTTTAACATAGCCTTTGACACGGTTGCATTCGCTTAATGACGCCACAGAACAGGATCTATATGAATTAATCATGATGATGATATAACAAAAAAACCGAAGGCGATGTGATGACCTTCGGCAATAATCGCTTGTTATTTTTTATTCAATAATATCAAAAACCTGCCTTAAGTAAGCCAGAAAAGTATCATTGTCCGTCATGGTTTTACCAGGGCTATCGGAAATTTTGGCTACAGATTGTCCATTACATTCAACCAGCTTTAATACAATATTTAATGCGGTTTGTCCCATATCATTGGTCAGATTAGTCCCTATACCAAAACTGACCTGAAAACGATCTTTAAAATACAAGTGTAAAGCCCACGCTTTTTCAATATTGAGGCCATCACTAAAAGTCAGCATTTTGGTTTTACTGTCAATTTTTAACTTTTTATAATGTGCATAGGCTTTATCACCCCATTCATAGGGATCACCACTATCATGACGTAAGCCATCAAATAATTTCGCAAAATATAAATCGAAATCACGTAAAAAAGCATCCATACCAACAACATCAGTCAAGGCAATTCCTAAATCACCACGATATTCCTGTACCCATGTTTCTAATGCCGATTTTTGAAAATTACGCAAACGAACATCCAATGCTTGAAAGGCTTGTAAGAACTCGTGTGCCATCGTACCAATCGGTGTAATATTAAGATCTTTTGCCAACAGTACATTACTGGTTCCTCTAAAAATTTCTGGAACCGCCTGATGTAATGATTGTACAACGTGTTTTTGCCATAAATAACTATAACGACGACGTGTACCAAAATCTGATACCAAAAATGGCGGATCGTGTGGATCTTGAGCCAATTGATAGTGTTGCATCAGCTTAATTTTTGCAGTCAAACGTCGCTGTCCTTCTGCAACAAGCTCTGCACCATTCAAGCGTTTAAAATATAATTCATTGACAATGGCCAAGACAAAAATTTCAAACATCATCGCTTGTACCATGGGACCTTCGACCCAGATATCTAAGCGCCCTTGTGCATCAATTCCTGCTTTAATAAAACGACGTTTTAATTGGAATAATTCTAAATAATCAACAAAATCACTTTTAATAAAACGTAAACCACGTAAATATTGTAATTCGTCTTCTTTAAATTTTAATTCGCACAGCAAATCAAGCTGTTCATTTAATGCATCTAAAATATCAACTAAAGGATAAACGGTCTCATCAAGATTACGACAACGAAAATGATAGACACTGTGTGTTTGCGGGAATTTATGCAATACCACTTGTAACATTGTAAATTTGTACAAGTCGGTATCTAACAAAGATTGAATGATTGAAGCCATATTTTGTTAAATTTCGCGATACTTAATCCATTAAAGCATATTTTTACTTCAGATATTACCGCTTTTAACATTAAGCCAGATATATTCAATTGAATTCATCTGGATTCATCATGCTCAATATTTAGGCTTGCTATATATCCGCTTATCTCTTGTAGTATCGATTGCATCTGATCTATAGGGATATATCGTGTCGTTTTACTGGCTGAATATTTGAATTTTAATGCTGATTTTAGCCAGTGCAGCACATATGATCAGCATTTTTTAGGAAAAGCCAATTTGCTATAATTGAATACCATATAGAGCGATGATAGAGAATTATGCGGGCATTATTACAACGCGTCCTAGAAGCGAAAGTCATAGTTGATGGTCAGGTTACAGGCGAAATTCAACATGGAATACTGGTATTTTTAGGTATTGGACGAGATGATAATTTAGCCAAAGGTCAAAAACTGATTGATAAAATCTTAAAATATCGTTTTTTTGATGATGAGCAGGGCAAAATGGGCTGGAATGTCAGCCAAGCCGATGGCGGCTTATTACTGGTCTCACAATTTACCTTAATGGCTGAAACACAAAAGGGATTACGTCCAGACTTTGGCCCAGCAATGGCGCCCGACCAAGCAAAACAATTGTATGAACAACTGGTGAGTTATGCCAAGCAACAATTTCCCCATACTCAAACAGGAATTTTTGCAGCCGATATGAAGGTACATCTGATTAATGATGGACCTGTGACATTTAATTTAGATGTTTCATAACGACCTCAAATGAGGCGAAGCACATAGACCTTGTCAAACTCTGCCTATGTGCAGACACATTAACGGCCCGTTTTTTGTTTTACAAATTGACGTGCTTGCTTAATTTTAGCTTTTAATGGTTTCGGTAATTGTGGCGGGATTAATTTCGCTGCTTTATTGAACCACACCAATAAACTAAAATCACCTTCCATTTTAATCGAACCATTTTGCATCCCAGTCATAAATGCACTCGGATCACCTTTTAATAATGTTTTTACCCCATGCTCACTATCGGCAAATTGTAAAATAAAATCTGCTTTTTCTGCATCACCAGAAACGGTATGAATTTGACCATGATCAACAATAATCTGACGTGCCATGCCCAAATCTGTCCCGATTTGTAAGCGAAACTGGCGTTCATGAATTAATTCGATAAATTTTGGACTGGTTCGTGCGAGCTGTTTCATACGTAAGGCCAAACCTGCGACAAAAATATCTAAAGGATCTGTACTGACATCAAGCAACGGTAATTTTACGACAGGAATCGAAGAAATTTTCATGAAGTTTAAGCCTATTGTAATTTTTTCAACATGGATGACAATCCTAACATAGCTAGCAAATTTGTCATTAATGCTTTGTCATGCAAAAGCTATTTAAAGTGAAAAATATCACGATAAATACATACCCATCATGAAAAATGATCGTCGATTAGCGACTAGAATATTGCTGCTGATCATCCTCATATACAGGTGTATGTTCAATATAACGACGCTTTGCAGTTGCTTGACGTGCTTTACGATCCTCTCTTAACAATAAAGCTGTCATTAAAATCATCGCAATAAAAATTGCCAGCAAATAACTTGATGTAACAGACCACTCAAATACACGTTGTATTGCATAACGCAACGCTTCAAGTACACCCCAAAACAGCATACCTGCAAACATAAAACTTAACCAACGGCGATAAGGTGAAAACAAAATTACAATCAAAGCAACTGCCAATAAGCTTAAGCCTATAATACTTGCCAAACTTGCTGTGGTCATAAAAACCTCCATTCTAGTTGAAGTAAATCCAGAGAATTTGACTCCAACTCAGTTACCGTTTAATAAGGTTATATATCTAAATTAAACTCTATATGCAGTGCATTATGATGTTTTTTTTTAAGAAAAGAAGTGCTGTTTTTTTATTATGCGACACATCTTGTCGCTATATTCTATTGTCATTACATTTTTTTACCGGCTATACAGCGATAAATAAAGCCACAGCGCGATTCGCGTGTCATTACAAAAATGGCAGATATTTTTTATCAACAATCATTTTTTTCAAATTTGAGGAGAGTGAGGGTACTTGATTTGATCATGTGATGATGAATTATAGACATCATCCGCATAAATCAGGGTTAAACTTTAACTCAAAATATTTTTGTAACATCATGACACCATGCTGATCGAACATGGTGTCATCACATTACAGTTTAAGCACGCCCTAAGTCTTTATCATGTACGCCAAGTAAATATAAAATACCATCTAAACCAACACTCGAAATGGCCTGATTCGCATTTTGTCGAACCAATGGTTTGGCTCTAAATGCAACACCCAGTCCTGCAATCGATAACATCGGTAAATCATTGGCACCATCACCTACTGCGATAGTTTGTTCGAGAGAAATTCCCATCTCTGTGGCAATTTGGCCCAATAAGAATGCCTTACGTGCACCGTCAACAATATGGCCTTTTACTTCACCTGTGACGATACCATCTTGTACATCCAGCAGATTGGCATGAACTTCATCAATCCCTAATTTCTTTTGTAAATGTTCAGCAAAGTACTGAAATCCACCCGATAAAATAGCAGTACGATAGCCCAATGATTTTAAAGTTGAAATTAATCGTTCAGCACCTTCTGTAATCGTGAGGCGTTGTGCAATTTTTGGCAATACTGCCGCATCCATACCTTTTAACAAAGCAACACGAGCACGAAAACTTTGCTGAAAATCAAGTTCACCCTGCATGGCACGTTCGGTAATTTCAGCGACCTGCTCCCCGACACCGGCTTCGATCGCCAGTTCATCAATCACCTCTTGCTCGATCAGCGTTGAATCCATATCAAAACAGACCAAACGGCGATTACGTCGATAAGCATTGTCTTCTTGCACAGCGACATCAATATTTAATTCATTTGACAAGCTTAAACATGCTGCACGCATGGCAATGGCATCAAGCATTTGACCACTTAAACCAAATTGTACACAGGCGCGTTTAGGCCCTGTAGGATCATCGGCTAAGGTAAGGCGACCTGACAAACGTGTCACTGTTTCAATATTAAAACCTTGACCGGAGACAATTTTTGTCACTGCTTGTAAGTGAGAGGCTTTTAATTCTGGCGCTAAAGCCGTGATAATATAACGTGTTGCCCCTCCCTCTTGTACCCATTGTTCATAAACTGCAGCAGATATTGGTTTAAAACGAACTGTTAATCCAATTTCATGTGCTAGAATCAAAATTTCCTTCATGGCTAAAGCTGTTGCCGTTTGGTCATCGGAAGATACAACTATGCCTAAAGTCAATTGATTATGTATGACTGCCTGACCTACATCTAAAATTTGTAAAGAATGGGCGGACAATACCTGCATTAATCGAGTAAACTGATTAGGTTGGTCAGGTCCCAAAAATGATATAAGAATGATTTCTCGCATGAATTGACTCTGATCTGAGCTACAACTATTGTAAGAATCATAATCTAAATTCAGTAGAATTACTTTGGAAGTTTACGTTGAATGCGCCTAGACAAGGGCTATTTGCTAGCCTACTAATTGTAAGTTTTATTTTGCAAACCTTTTTATTGGTCCTTGCAACGACTCATCAATTAAATGAAACCCGAACAAACCAAGGGCAACTGATGACCACACAATTGGTCATCGATAGCCTTTCTGAACTAGAACCAGCCAATACTGTTTCATTGGCATTACTGGCCAATCGGTATGCAACCAACCCGAATATTGCCTCTATTCGTATTTTAAATGCCAACAATCAGGTCTTAGCTACCAGCGGGATGTCTAAAACCCGTCAGGGTGAAATCTTTGTTCGTGATGCACTACAAAATGAGAAAAAAGTCGGTGCAGTTGAAGTCACCTTAATTAAACCTAGTGTTGGCGAAATTTTACGGACACAATGGCTAGCCATTCTGGTTTCTTTTATTATTCATGTCTTGTTATGGCTGGCTTATCGTGCGATTGCACGTCCAAGTCGTAGTGAATATCTGGCACGTATTAATAATGAATCACGCTTAAAACATGAAATACAAACCTTGACTCAACTCTTGGAACAAGAAAAACATAATGCTTCATTGGCGATTGCTCAAGCACAGCAAAATGCCAAACCAACGCCAAAAACATTAAAACATCCAAACTATGAGCATCAACAAGATCATCGATTGGCACTGAATATCCAGTTCTATGATCCTAAACAGCTATTAGATACCGTCACCAGTAGCGTTTCTCTACCGTATTTTAATTTATGTCAGATCTTTTTAAATAAAAGTATTGAGCTTTGTGTACAACATTATAAGCTAAACTGTTCTGACATTCAGAGCATACAGTCTTTTAATGAATCTGGTGCCACCATTAGTATTGCGGCAGACAAACCCGAAGCTGCACGATGTATGGCTATGATTGGTACGGTATTTCAACTGTTATCCGAAGTACTCTATAAACGTTATCGTGAAGATAAACGCTTTGTTTTACAAACACGCAGTGCGCTATCGAGCGATGTAGAATCGATGCAACTCTCTTCAGTTGAAGCAGCAGAGCGTTTAACCCATGTATTAGCGGCCAAGGAAAGTGCCTTACATTTACCTCAAGCGCTTTTGGCAACATTGTCTGATCATTATGAGTTGGTCAGCTTGCCCTCTCCAACCAATGTATTAACGCGACATGCATTTATGATTAATGGTATGGACAGTGAATATGCTCAATTGGCACAAAATATTCGTACTGAAATTTTAAAGACTAAACAATCTAAAGCATCTTAAAGATCAACTGTAATCTGGTTAGATTCATCATCACTGATATTAACCTATCCCCCCTTTTAACATACTTAAATGGGGGGATTTTTAAAGTACATATACAGACGTGATTTGCTCACAGATTTCACTTATTTTTTGCTTATTGTAACGATGCTTTATGACACTTATACCTAAAATGGCATGTCCTCGCCTCACTATATTTTGCATGTTTAGACAGGAAAAATGTTAATTTTGCTTGCTTAATATAAGATGGCATGAAACCATTTCATAGCATGACGCTTTCAATGGACTCACCAACAGCAGAACTAAGTCACCTTTCTCAACAATTACTCCTTAATGCGACAGCGCCAGTTGAATGTCTAATGCTTGTTATATCTTATTCAGTATCTTAAGTGATGGTGGCTCAAAACAACCATCAACGATAGCCAACCAGCTTCCTTATGCTGATTTTTCGATGAGCTTAAATCATGTTTTGTTGTTTGAGTTCAAGTTTAAGGTAGGCATAGTAAATAGGCGCCACAATTAATCCGGTAATTCCAAAGATCGCTTCAAAAATAAGCATCGCTAATAAAACCTCCCAAGCGGAAGCATTAATTTTTGTACCAATAATTCTGGCATTAATAAAATATTCTAATTTATGAATAATAATCAGATATGCCAATGAAACAATGGCAAGACTGACTGAAATCGTCAGTGCAGCAACAGTAATCAATGTGTTGGTAATGAGATTACCAATAATTGGAATTAAGCCAAAGATGAACGTTAAAATAGTGAGTGTTTTGACAAATGGCAGGTGAAAGCCACAAATAGGTAAAATGATATGAGCGAAAATAATAAATAAGATCGTATTAATCAGGGAGATCTTAACTTGTGCAAAAACAACATTCTGAAAAGCCGTGGCTAAGTTTTGAATTCTTGCAATTAACGCGACTTTAAATGCAGGAATATGCATTTTTGGTTGAACTTGATGTAATGACACCATTATACCAATGATCATTGCGATAATCATACTTGCAAAGCTATGCAGTATATTGGTACCGGTATGTCTCAGCATGCCTAAATTTTCTTTGATATAGGCAAATAACTGATCTTTTAAACTCATCGTGGTATAAGGATTAAAGTTCGGATAATACTTAATAATTTCTGCTTGTACTTGTTGTAGTAGAATATCTATTTCTGTATTCAATTGGTCTAGCCGAGCACCTTGTAAATCATAATGAATAAAACTAATCAGACGAGCAATCCCGAGCACAATTAAACCAATAATGATCAAACTAATCACAATGCTAAAGGTGAGACGGGCATACCGGCCATCAATATACTTTTCACTCGATTTACTTAAGCTATGAATAATTGAAAATACTAAAAAGCCTGAAAAAAAGCTTACCGTTAAATGTAATGGAATAAGAACTGCAAGAAAAATAAAAATTAATAAATAACTGGCAATTAAGCTGTTTTTATCATTGAGTAACTGCATTTAACATGCCTCAAAAAATAATATAGGTTTGTTGTAAATCATGATAAAGACAAAACGAATTCGGATTTTGGCTCTAAAGTTACAGAAATTTCTTCGTCGCTTTTAAATATCGATGTATAGCTTGCCAACTTCAACCAACTACTTGTGCTGATACAACTTTAATGGATATGCTGCATTTTGCCACGCTTGACCGAAAGCTTCAGTTTAATTGAGTTCGAGTTGATGTCCTCGATTTTTATACCATGCTTATGCAGTAGTAAAGTTAATCTCTTTCTTTGATCATTCTAAAAGGATTTCATCTGCAAACTGAGCGAAGGCTTGCATAAGTTGTAACATTAAATTATCCACAGGAGCGGCTTTAGCTATAAAGGTAATATTTTTACAAACTGAATAACAATAGCGCGTTGCAATCGTTGTTCTACCTCTATAACTCCAGCTTTTAGACCGTATACAAAATAAACTATCACATACACAATGATAATATTTTCTTCTCACACCTAGATCTAATATTTTCTGAAATTTTGATCAATCTGTATGTCTAGCTAAAGCTCAATCAACAAAAGTTCGCTCAACCTCAACGCTCCCAAGTGGTAAATACAATGCCCTCCACTCACAGCAAAGCCCTCCACTCACAGCAGAATCTAGCATCACTGTTCTTTTAATTACGCCTAAGATGTTTTGCCATTGATGACTGCTATCGTTGCTGATTACTGGAACAGAATCAGCCAACTTTGCACAACATACAAAAAGATCCAGCAAATTTGATCGAGCTTAGATCACTTCCATACATTCAGAATACATTCAAAATACATTCAGATTTTACTCTGGTTTCTGTGGCGATCGACTGGCCCAATAACTGGCCAAAGTTGCGCCTGAGATATTATGCCATAAGCTAAAAATTGCACTCGGTACCGCAGTCATTGGCGACAGGGCAAAATGTACTGCAGCCAATGCAACACCTAAACCTGAATTTTGCATCCCAACTTCAATCGAAATTGCTCTGCAATCTATTTCTTTTAGACCACAATAACGGCTGATCCAATAACCGAGTAGCAAACCCAAGCCATTATGCAAGATGACAACGGCTAAAATCAGTAAACCTGATTCAAAAATTTGTGTCCGACTACCCGCAATAATCGCGGCCACAATGGCAACAATGGCAATCACCGAAACTAACGGCATTATGGGAATATAATGCGCTACATGCTTTTGAAATACGGTTCTTAAAATCAACCCCAATACAATTGGCAATAACACCACTTGTAAAATAGACTGCAACATTGCCCAAGCATCAATTTCAATCCATTGACTGGCCAAAAAGTAAAAGATGATGGGAGTAAAAATGGGTGCCAATAACGTCGATACTGATGTACAAGCGACAGACAATGCTGTATTGCCTTGGGCCATATAGGTAATAACGTTCGATGCTGTTCCGCCGGGACAACAGCCCACAAGAATGACACCAATAGCAATTTCTGCAGGTAAATGAAATAATTTACATAAAATAAATGCCAAACCTGGCATCAGTACAAATTGTGCAACGACACCTAAACATACAGCTTTGGGATGTTCAATTACACTTTTAAAATCATGTAAGGTCATGGTCATACCCATTCCCAACATAATCAGACCAAGCATCCAGATAATATAAGATTTTAATCCAATAAATACAGTTGGCTGCCACAGTGCCAGCGCTGCAAATACAATCACCCAAATTGCAAAGGTTTTTTGAATAAATTGTGAAAATTTAAAAAGAACTGGCATGTGCCTACTCCTAACCACATCGCCTTGGATCAAAGAACAGTATCAAAACGCAGGCCATCCTAAAGCTGGGCACATCACGTTATGCACTATCGCTCACACATCCATGATGTGATAAATAAGATCAACAAAATAATGTGATTCAATTAATCTTGTTGTGCCAATAGATGTGGAATATCTTTAAGATAAACGCGCTGAACACCATGTGCCAACATGTTTTGCCATGCATGTTGCAAAGATGTATTTAAATCGATTGCCTTACAGGCATCTGCAATGACAAAAGTTTTAAAACCGAGTTGGCAGGCATCAATTGCACTCCATGCCACACAAAAATCTGTCGCAATACCAACAATAAAAACCGTATCGATGGCTTTTGCTTTAAGATAAGCATCTAAACCTGTTGTTGTCGATTGATCAGCTTCGAGAAATGCCGAATAACTGTCAATATTTTGATGATAGCCTTTACGAATAATCAACTGTGCTGTCGGTAAATTCAATGCAGGGTGTAAGGCTGCATCATGTGAGCCTTGTACACAATGTTTCGGCCATAATACTTGAGTACCATAAGCTAGCTCAATATGCTCAAATGGCTGCTTATCGGGATGGTTATCTGCAAATGAAATATGATCTTCAGGATGCCAGTCTTGTGTGAGCACAATATGGTTAAAATATTGTGCCAATTGATTAATATCTGGAATAATTTGATCTGCACCTGCAACGGCCAGTTGACCACCTGGAGTAAAGCCATTTTGTACATCAACAACAATTAATGCTGTATTCTGCTGCATCTTGATCTCTGGATCTATAAACCATAACGTTGTTATTAAGCATATAACAAATCAATCTCGATACCAAAATTAGCCTCAAAGATCTGATCAGATTATTAAAAAATTAACCATTAAAATGGCAAAATATCGATAATATGCTCTGAAATATATAGAGCCTGTCTAGGACAGGCTCTGATCTCATCGATACAGCTTATTTGGCATTATTTTTGTAGTTTACGAACCAACAGCAACATAAAGATCGCTGAGATAATAATACATGGAATGGCTGCTGAAATTACGCCTGCAGCACCAAAACCTGCAGCAAGTAACTGTCCTGCAATCGCAGGGCCAAGCATCGCCCCGATACGGCCTACAGCAGATGCAATCCCCACCCCTGTACCACGTAATTCAGTTGGATAAACGATACTACCAAAGGCATACAATACCCCTTGACAACCGATCACAAAAGCACCCACCAATGCAGATGCTAAATACATTTGTGTTAATGAACTTGCACCATTTAAAGCAAACAGTCCTGCAACAATACCGCCATACATCAACAAAATCACATAGGCTTTTTTCCAGCGATCAGTCAACATACCCAAAATAACGGTTCCAACTGTTGCACTGAGCATAAAGTAGAACTGTGCTGTACTGCCTTCTTTACGAGAGAAACCAAGTTCCATAAAGAGTGAAGGTAACCAGCTTAACATGATGTAAACCACCATCAAGGTAAAGAAATAACTTACCCAGATAAATAGCGTACGCCAGATATTCTGTGAATTAAATAAATCTTTAAATGAAGCTTGTAACGGTGCATCTTTCGTCGCTGCTTTACTTTGTGTACTTAAGAACTCTTTTGATTCTGGTAAAAACAACATCATCACTGGAATAACAATCACAGGTAATAAACCACCGAGATAAAAAATATTTTTCCAGTTTGAGCCAAAATCAGTACTCGCCACTAAAGATAAAATTGCTGCACCAACCGGCATACCGCAATACATCAAACCAACAGCACGACCTCTATTTTCAGGTTTTACTGCTTCTGATGCTAGGGTGATGAGAATTGGCATAGCTGCGCCTAGACCCGCACCAGCTAAAAAGCGTACAGCCAATAATGAGCCAAAACTATTGACCCATACTGTACACAAGGTAAAAATAGCAAAGGTGGCTGTCGACCAGATCAACACCTTTTTTCGGCCAATACGATCTGCAACACGACCACCGATCAATGCACCCGGTAATAAACCTAAAATTCCAGCACTAAAAAATACACCGAGTTGAGAACTATCTAAACCGAAATGTTCACGAATACCTGCCGCAGCAATCCCTGCTGCTTGAATATCTAGCCCTTCAATGACGGCGATCAGAAAGCATATTGCAACCGTAATTACCGCATGCTTTTTATCAGATTGATGACTGTTTCTATCCATGTCCTATCTCTGAAAATCGAAAAAGAAGCGCTATCTTCGCTAACTTTCAGTTTGAACAAGAACTATCAAATAGTTGAACATCTTTAAATGATCAAATCTGATTTAAAACAATTTTCACATATTGTATAAATTTTTAAATAGGCAAAAAAACGATTATTCATTTTAAAATCAGACCAAATTGATCAGAATTAAAGCTATTTCATGGAAATATTCTCATCATTTAAGAACCTCATCGTGTATCAAAAAGACTTAAAAACGATTAATTAACATCTTTAATTAACGTTTTAAGATTTAATAAATAGCGGTTGTTTTATATGTTTACTCTCTAAAAATAGATGTTTTTCCTATTAGATCATAAATTTATCAAGCAAAGATGGGCTGAATGATTGATTACATCTGATCAATCATCATAAAGTGAACAAATTTTTTAACGACAACGCAGCGGTATTGTTCTCTGTGGTATCACTGCAAATATTGAATATAAAGAATCAGGGTTTAGCTAAGCATTTTGGCTTAATTAAAATCACCTTTCGCATAAATATAGTTTAAAACCACGGATAACATCGCTCCAATAACATGCTACAAGGATTTAGGCCACCCTAGCCTATGATGACAATTCCGTTATTTTAAAGTATCAAGGCCGTCTTTAGCATAAAAATGAAAGCATATATGCAGAATATGATTTTACATCTGCTTTATTTTGATCAAAAATATACGGCTGCGAAAATCGTAAGCGATTTTTAATCAATCACAGTTCAAGTTAATTATTTATTTAAAAAATCAAATTTTCAGTTTGGAAATATGATGAAAAAAATAGAATAGTCTTTTCAATATGCATTGGACTGTGTATAACAATGGAGCAATCAGAACAGTCTATAAAAGATAGGCATAGCTTCTGAAAAAGCGTTAAACTATATAACAATGAATGTAATAAAAATGTGTTTATTACATCAATACAGAAGGTGAAGGTTAATGCCGCTCAATACCGTTGAAGAGCTTGTAGCTGATATCCGTGCAGGAAAAATGGTCATTTTAATGGATGACGAAGACCGTGAAAATGAAGGCGATTTAGTAATTGCTGCTACACATATTCGCCCTGAAGACATTAACTTTATGATCACCCATGCACGGGGTCTGGTTTGCCTTACGCTCAGCAAAGAGCGTTGCCAACAATTAAATTTACCTTTAATGGTTGATGCCAATGGTGCACAGCATGGGACCAACTTCACCTTATCTATTGAAGCCGCTCAAGGAATTACCACAGGTATTTCAGCTGCTGAACGTGCACATACTATTCAAACTGCTGTTGCAGCACATGCCAAAGCCAGCGATATTGTACAGCCCGGACATATTTTCCCACTTATGGCACAGCCTGGTGGCGTTTTACACCGTGCAGGACACACTGAAGCGGGTTGTGATTTAGCACGCTTAGCAGGTTTAGAACCGGCTGCGGTTATCTGCGAAATTATTAAAGAAGACGGGACCATGGCTCGTCGTGCAGATTTGGAAATGTTTGCAGAAAAACATGATTTAAAAATCGGTACGATTGCAGATCTCATTCATTACCGTATGACCAATGAACAAACGGTAGAGCGTGTCGATCATCAACAGCTTGATACTGAATATGGTACCTTTGATCTGTTCCGTTATCGTGAAATTGGTAATCCAGACATTCATCTAGCACTGGTCAAAGGTGAACCGGCAAGTGGTGTAACCACAGTGCGTGTACATGGCTTTAATCCGGCACGTGATTTATTAAAGTTAAATAAACATGACGGTGAAGCGGCATGGAATCTAGATAAAGCGCTGAAAACGATTGCCCATAGCGAACGTGGCGTTTTGGTCTGGATTGGCCAAAGACATTTACAAGATTTAGGACCTGCTTTAGATACCTTAAAAGCACCAAAAAATGTAAAATCAAATGCAGCGCTGTCGCAGCACTATCAAACCATTGGCGTGGGTGCACAAATTTTACGCGATTTAGGCGTGGAAAAAATGAAATTACTCAGTTCTCCTTTACGCTTTAATGCATTATCAGGTTTTAACTTAGAAGTAGTAGAATACATTACTGCAGATCAAATATCAGAGAAATAATCGAGGTTATTATGGCAATTCGCCGTATTGAAGGTATGTTACATCTCGCGAGCGAAGGCCGTTACGCGATTTTAGTTGGTCGTTTTAATAGCTTTGTGGTCGAACATTTATTAGATGGTGCAATTGATACGTTGCAACGTCATGGTGTATCAGACGATAATATCACTGTTGTTCATGCACCAGGTGCTTGGGAACTTCCAGTGGTTGCCAAAAAATTAGCAGCTTCAGGACGTTTCGATGCTGTTATTGCGCTAGGCGCAGTCATCCGCGGTAGCACGCCTCATTTTGACTTTGTTGCAGGTGAATGTGCCAAAGGTTTAGGTGTGGTTGGTTTGGATACAGGTCTACCTGTAATTAATGGTGTATTGACTACGGACAGTATTGAACAGGCGATTGAACGCTCGGGTACAAAAGCAGGAAATAAAGGTAGTGAAGCTGCCTTGACTGCAATTGAAATGGTTAACTTGTTAAAGGCTATTTAACGCTATGTCGCAAACACTTCAAGCCGCTTATGCAGCAAAACGTAAAGCACGTCGCTTTGCTGTACAAGGGATTTATGAATGGCAAATGAGTCGCAATCCGGTGCATGAAATTGAAGCACGTACTCGTGTCGATAATGCTATGCATAAAGTAGATCTCAGCTATTATCATGAACTATTGACTCAAGTGGTTGCCAATCACACAGCATTGGATGCGCTTTTGGTGCCTGTACTAGATCGCGAAATTAATGCCCTTGATGGCGTTGAACTCGCAACACTTCGTCTAGGTGCCTATGAATTACAAGGACATCTTGAAATTCCATATCGTGTTGTTTTAGATGAAGCAATTGAGCTTGCTAAGCATTTTGGTGGTGCAGACAGCCATAAATACATCAATGGTGTATTGGACCGTTTAGCCACTACCCTACGTGCAGCAGAAAAACAGCAATCCAACTAGGCAAATACAGGATTGCGGTATGGCTGAGTTTTCAATAATTGATCGTTACTTTAATCGCCAGAAATATCATTCTGTCGATTTAGGTGTTGGTGATGACTCAGCCTTGCTCACCCCTCCGGTACAGCAACAGTTGGTGATTTGTACTGACACCTTAGTCTCTGGACGCCATTTTCCTGTCGATACAGATCCACATGCAGTCGGCTGGAAATCCGTTGCTGTGAATCTATCCGATATTGCCGCGATGGGTGCCAAACCACACAGTATACTGCTGGCTTTAAGCTTGCCAGATATTGATCATACTTGGCTTCAGAAATTTAGTCAGGGGCTTTATGATTGCTGTGATCGGTTTGGTGTAAGCTTAATTGGCGGTGATACCACACAAAGTCCACATTTAACCATCTCCATTACCGCATTAGGTTGGGTTGATATTGGTCAGGCAGTCACACGTTCAGGTGCACAAGTCGGTGACTATATCTGTGTCAGCGGCCATATCGGTGATGCCGCATTTGCATTACATCATTTACAACACCCCTTAAGAAAGCGACTCGACTATCCAACGCCACGCTGTGCTTTAGGTGATCGTTTAAAAAACTTTGCCCATAGCATGATTGATATATCAGATGGTTTAGCACAAGATTTGGGTCATATTTTAACGGCATCTAAAGTAGGTGCTATCATCAATCTTGAGCATTTGCCCATTAATCCTGCATTAGCCACACTGACACAACAACAACAATGGCAATATGCACTGACGGGTGGCGATGATTATGAATTATGTTTTACCCTCTCTCCTGAACGTTATCGGGAATTATTACAACAACCGCTCGACGTAAATATCACTAAAATCGGACAAATCACCAACGGTTCTGAATTAATTTTGCTGCATCATCATATCCAACAAAATACCCAATTTCAGGGATACCAACACTTTGCATAAACCCTATATTGATTTTAAAAATATGTCTTGGTTCAACCGATTCATCGTTTTTTGCGGTGTCGGTTTTGGTTCCGGACTTGCACCGAAAGCACCTGGTACTTTCGGTTCAGCATTTGCCTTACTCTTTGTACCAATTTGGCTGGCATTTGGTTTTTACTATACACTGATTGCGATTGTGATCATGTCAATCATCGGGATTTATATTTGTGGTCAAACAGCCAAAATCATGGGGGTACATGATGATGGACGTATTGTTTGGGATGAATTTGCTGGACAATCGATCACTTTCTTACCACTGATTTATATCGGACAAATGAGCTGGCTCTGGGTGCTGGTCAGTTTTGCTTTATTTAGACTTTTTGATGTCTGGAAACCATGGCCGATTCGTGTCATTGATCGTCAAGTAGCTGGGGGATTCGGCATTATGTTTGACGATATTATTGCAGGAATTTGGGCCGCAATTTGTATTATTATATACCTCAACATTTCAATGGCTTAAAGCCAAATATTTAAGGTGCGTTATGTCAACCTCTGTGATTATTCTCGCTGCAGGTAAAGGAACACGAATGCGTTCTAATTTACCTAAAGTCTTACAACCACTTGCGGGACGTTCTTTACTCAGCCATGTGATCGGGACAGCGAAAAAACTCAATGCAGACCATATCATTACCGTTTTTGGCCATGGCGGTGCATTGGTAAAAAGTGCTTTTCAGCATGAAAATATTCAATGGGTTGAACAAACAGAGCAACTTGGCACAGGGCACGCTGTACAAGTAACGCTTCCGGTATTACCTCAAGAAGGGATGTCATTGATTCTCTCTGGCGATGTACCTTGTATCCGCACTGAAACACTCAATACCTTATTAGAGATGTCTCGTCAGACAGGAATTGGCTTGGTGACCCTGACCTTAGCCGATGCAACCGGTTATGGCCGTATTGTACGTCACAATAACCAAATTCAGGCCATTGTTGAACATAAAGACGCCTCAGAGGAGCAGCGTCAAATTCAAGAAATCAATACCGGTATTTACTGTGTCAGCAATGCCAAATTACATCAATGGTTACCCAAACTCAGCAATCATAATGCACAAGGTGAGTACTATTTAACAGATATCGTGGCTATGGCGATTGCCGATGGTTTAGAGGTTGCATCTGTACAACCACAAGCAGCCTTTGAGGTTGAAGGAGTCAATGATCGTCGCCAACTGGCAGCTTTAGAGCGTGAATTCCAACAATTTCAGGCACAGCAGTTAATGCAACAAGGCGTACATATTATTGACCCAACACGCTTTGATTTACGCGGCTCTTTATCCGCAGGTAAAGATGTCTGTATTGATATTAATGTCATTATTGAAGGCGATTGTCACTTCGGTGACAATGTCCAGATTGGCGCAGGCTGTGTGATTAAAAATAGTCATATTGCAGCAAATACCCAAGTACAGCCTTATAGTATTTTTGATCAGGCCATCGTCGGGGAAGATACCCGTATTGGACCATTTGCACGCCTAAGACCAGGTACAGAACTTGCTGACCAAGTTCATATTGGTAACTTTGTTGAAGTAAAAAACTCACGTATTGGCACCGCATCGAAAGCCAATCATTTTACCTATCTGGGTGATACGGAGATTGGTTTTGCATCCAATATTGGTGCAGGAACCATTACCTGCAATTATGATGGCGCCAATAAGTTTAAGACCATTATTGGTGATCATGCATTTATTGGATCAAATAGCTCTCTGGTTGCACCAGTACAGATTGGGGATGGTGCAACTGTCGCAGCCGGTTCAACCATTACGCAAGATGTTGACGCAAATAGCTTAGCGATTGAGCGTTCTCAGCAGTTTGTCAAAGCAAATTATCAACGTCCACAGAAAATGGAAAAATAAGAGGAATTATATATGTGTGGTATTGTCGGTGGCGTTGCAGAACGTAATATCAGTCAAATTTTGATTGAAGGCTTAAAGCGCTTAGAATATCGTGGCTATGACTCAGCAGGCTTAGCCTTAATCTATCAAGATCAAATACTTCGTGAACGTCGTGTTGGTAAAGTGGTAAATCTTGAACATGCTGTTTTAGAAAGTAATTTAACAGGTAGCGTGGGGATTGCTCATACACGCTGGGCGACCCATGGCAAACCTACTGAACAAAATGCGCATCCGCATACTTCCGGTTCAGTTGCGGTGGTTCACAATGGCATTATTGAAAATTATCAAGAATTAAAACTTGAGCTTGAAGCACTTGGCTATGTGTTTAGTTCACAAACTGATACTGAAGTTGTGGCTCATTTAATTCATGATGCATTAAAAACAACACCGAGTTTATTGGCAGCAGTCCAAGCAATCGTACCGCGTTTAAAAGGTGCCTATGCCTTAGGGATTATTCATACAGATCATCCCAATGAGCTGATTACGGTGCGTGAAGGTTCTCCATTGGTGATTGGTGTCGGGATTGGTGAAAACTTTATCAGCTCTGATCAACTGGCATTATTACCAATTACCAATCGTTTTATTTATCTTGAAGAAGGTGATATTGCACGTTTAACACGTGATAGCATTGAAATCTTTGTTCAAGGACAACGTATAGAACGTCCAATTAAAGAACTTGATGCAACAGTCACCAATGCCTCAAAAGGTGAATATAAACATTATATGCTCAAAGAAATTTATGAGCAGCCAGAGGCATTACAACAAACTATTTCTCAAGCACTGAATGGGCAACAATTACGTGACGACTTTTTAGCCAGTGCCAATGTAGATTTTGCTCAAATTCAGCAAATCCAAATTATTGCCTGTGGTACCAGCTATCACGCGGGTATGATTGCCAAATATTGGTTTGAGCAATTGATTGACTTACCGTGCCAAGTAGAAATTGCCAGCGAATTCCGTTATCGCTCGCCTGTTATTGTCAATCACACCTTATATCTGTGTATTTCTCAATCGGGTGAAACAGCCGATACGCTTGCGGCATTACGTGATACACAAAAACGCGCTAAAGCCAAAGCGTTACACATTAGCACCATGGCGATTTGTAATGTTGCAACCTCATCTATGATTCGTGAAACGGATCATCATTTATTGACACTGGCTGGACCAGAAATTGGTGTTGCTTCGACCAAAGCCTTTACCACACAGTTGGCGGCTTTAATGTTATTGGTACTGAAAATTGGTCAAGTCAAACAACGCCTTGCTGCAGAGGATTTTGATAAAATCATTACAGCTTTATGGCATTTACCAAAAGTCGTCTTAAATACCTTACAAAATGATGCAGCAATTTTAGGCCTTTCTGAATTGTTTGTAGAAAAACAACACTGCTTATTCTTAGGTCGAGGCACACACTTTCCAATTGCCTTAGAAGGCGCACTAAAGCTTAAAGAAATTTCATATATTCATGCAGAAGGCTATGCCGCAGGCGAGCTTAAACATGGACCATTGGCATTGGTCGATAACGATATGCCGATTGTGATTTTGGCGCCACCAGATGATATGCTGGATAAACTTAAATCCAATATGGAAGAGGTTCAAGCACGCGGTGGTGAATTATTTGTTTTTGCCGATGAACATAGTGGTATTGACAGTAAAGATCGTCAGCATGTGGTTAAAATTCCAAGTATTGATGCGTTATTAGCCCCGATTGTCTATAGTATTCCAGTACAACTCCTCTCCTATCATGTTGCTATATTACGTGGCACAGATGTAGATCAGCCACGTAACTTGGCCAAATCAGTGACCGTTGAATAATTTTTGACTTAAAAAGCTGGTGTGATATAGACCAGCTTTTTTTCAGCTTATTTGGAACATTCTCATGACACCATTAACCTGCTTTAAAGCCTATGATATCCGCGGTAAACTCGGTAGCGAGCTCAATGAAGAGATTGCCTATAAAATTGGCCGTGCCTATGGCCAAATCTATCAACCACAAACAGTCGCTGTTGGATGCGATATTCGCTTAAGTAGTAAGGCACTCAAACAAGCCACGATTCAAGGTTTAAATGATGCTGGTGTCAATGTACTTGATTTGGGCATGACCGGTACTGAAGAAGTTTACTTCGCTGCTTTTCATCTCGATGTACAAGGCGGAATTGAAATCACTGCTAGCCATAATCCTATGGATTACAATGGTTTAAAGTTGGTACGTGAAAATGCACGACCGATTGGTGCAGATACCGGCTTAAAAGATATTCAACACTTGGCAGAACAAGGCATCTTTAATGCTGTCACTCAACGAGGTTCAACAACTCAGTATAATATACTACCTGAATTTGTTGATCATTTGATGAGCTATATTGATCCTGCAAACATTCGTCCACTTAAACTGGTGGTCAATGCCGGCAATGGTGCTGCTGGACACGTGATTGATGCGATTGAAGAAAAATTTAATTTCCTCAACATTCCTGTCGAGTTTATTAAAATTCACCATCAAGCTGATGGACACTTTCCCAATGGTATTCCCAACCCCATTTTAGTGGAAAATCGTGCCAGTACCTCAAATGCTGTCATTGAACATCAGGCAGATATGGGCATTGCTTGGGATGGTGACTTTGATCGCTGTTTCTTGTTTGATGAAAAAGGACAATTTATCGAAGGTTATTATATTGTCGGTTTATTGGCACAAGCCTTCTTACTCAAGCAATCGGGCGAAAAAATTGTCCATGATCCACGCTTAGTCTGGAATACACTTGATATTATTGATCAATATCAAGGGATTGCGATTCAATCTAAATCAGGTCATTCCTTTATCAAAGATAGCATGCGTCAACATAATGCCATTTATGGTGGTGAAATGTCGGCACATCACTATTTCCGTGATTTTGCCTATTGTGATAGTGGTATGATTCCTTGGTTATTGGTGATCAGTGTGCTGTCCGAAACTCAACAATCTTTATCTGAGCTAGTTGCAGACATGATTGCTAAATTTCCATGTTCAGGTGAGATTAATTTTACAGTCAGCGATACGCACGCCACGATTCAAAAGATTTTTGATCATTTTAAAGCACAGCAACCCGTGATTGATGAGACTGATGGTATCAGCCTTGATTTTACAGCTTGGCGTCTGAATGTCCGTGCATCCAATACCGAACCCTTATTGCGTCTTAATATTGAAAGCCGTTTAGATCAAAATCCTCAGCCAATGCAGCATTATATTGATGAGCTGACTCAACTGATTCAAGGTTAAATCCATAAAAGGAGCTTGTAAGCTCCTTTTTAATTCCAGCATATTGCTCAATCTGATGTGCTTTGATAGCCCATTGGATTTTGCTGTTGCCAATTCCAGCTATCTGCAAGCATATCTTCGAGCTGATATTGCGGCTGCCAAGCCAATTCCGCTATAGCACGAGTATTATCGGCAAAAGATGTTGCTACATCACCGGCACGACGTGCAGCAAATTCAAAGGGAATCTTGACACCACTCACCTGTTCAAAGGTATTTTTGACTTGTAGTACCGATGATCCATGACCCGTACCAATATTCCATGCTCGGCATCCTACCGTCGTTAAACGATTTTGCAATGCACACAGATGGGCATTGGCCAAGTCAACCACATGAATATAATCACGTACACCAGTCCCATCAATGGTGTCATAATCATTACCAAAAATCGTCAGTTTTTCACGACGACCGACTGCAACCTGTGTTACATAAGGCATGAGATTATTTGGAATACCTTGTGGATCTTCACCAATTTTACCGCTTTTATGTGCGCCAACCGGATTAAAATAACGTAATAAGGCAATCGACCAACGCGAATCTGCTATCGCCAGTTTTTCTAACAGTTGCTCCACAATTAATTTGGTATAACCATAGTTATTACTTGGCATCCCTGTTGGCATATGTTCATTTAACGGTGAACAGTTGGCTTCATCATAGACCGTTGCCGAGGAGCTAAACACCAATTTAAATACATTTGCCCGCTCCATCGCTTTGACGAGACTAATCGAACCTGCGATATTATTTTCAAAGTATTTAAGCGGTAATTGCTGACTTTCACCTACAGCTTTTAAACCCGCAAAATGAATCACGGCATCAATCGACTGACGATGAAAAATTTGATCTAAAAGTGCTGCATCCAGAATATCACCATGGATAAATTCCAGGCTTTTTGCTGTTAACTGCTGCACACGTTGTAATGATTGCTCTGAGCTATTCGATAAATTATCCAACACGATCACATCGTGACCTGCATTTAACAGTTCTACACAAGTATGGGAACCAATATAGCCTGCGCCACCCGTTACTAAAATTTTAGCCATGCTTTTTCCCCATTAATTTATCAATTAAGCCTTGTGTCGAGCTGTCCAAATCAGATAGATCACGACTTTGTCCATTTAAAATTGGCAATAAATGGTTGGCTATTTCTTTACCTTTTTCAACACCCCATTGATCAAATGGGTTGATATTCCATAATACCGATTGTACAAATACTTTATGTTCATACATCGCAATCAACATACCCAAGCTATAAGGATTTAATTCATCCAATAAAATCGTACTACTCGGCTGGTTACCTGTATATTGTTTATACTCTGCAAGTGTAGCAACTTCATCGGCTGCCAATGCTTGATTACCAAAGGCCAATAAACGAGACTGTGCCAAACAGTTGGACAATGCCAAATGGTGTTGCTCTATTAATGCCTCAGCATTATCAACATAGGTAAATTGCTGACTATTATAACGTTGTATCGGTGCAATAAAATCGCTACTGACCGACTGTGTACCTTGATGCAATAACTGATAAAAAGCATGCTGTGCATTCGGGCCAACTTCTCCCCATACAATCGGACAGGTATCCCATGGGACTTTTTGACCATTGCGTTGAATGGATTTACCATTCGATTCCATTTCAAGCTGCTGTAAATACGCTGCAAAATACTTTAAGCGACCATCATAAGGTAAAATAGCATGGGTCTGAATATCTAAAAAATTATTGTTCCACGCGCCCAGTAATCCCATCAATACAGGGATATTCTGCTCAAATGGTGCATGCTGAAAATGCTGATCAATCTGATACGCACCCGCCAAAAACTGTTTAAAACCTTCAACCCCAATGGTCAAGGCAATCGGTAAACCAATACATGACCACAGTGAATAACGTCCACCCACCCAATCCCATAATAAGAATTGATTTTCAGGACAAATGCCCCATGCCGTCATTTTCTCGGGTTTGGTCGATACCCCAATAAAGTGATGTTTTAAAATTTGATGGGTTAAGAGTAAGGATTTCTCTAACCACAGCCGTACGGTTTGTGCATTTGATAAAGTATCAATGGTACTAAACGATTTTGAAGAAATAATAAACAACGTGGTTTCAGGACGAAGTTTATGCAACAGTTCAGAAAGCTGACTACCATCAATGGTTGAAACAAAATGAATATTCAGTGGTTTTTCAGTGGCTTGTTTAAAGTCAGACAATGCATGTGTCACCATGAGTGGACCGAGATCAGACCCGCCTACACCAATATTGACCACATCCTGAATCACTTCTCCGGTAGCGCCTCGATACTGACCTGCATGAATTTTATCCACCAGCTCAAACATACGTGCTTGTTGTATATGCACTTGCTGTGCAAGATCACCATGTAAGTGATCATGGGATGGTAAACGCAGTGCCCAGTGCATCGCTGCACGCTGCTCGGTATAGTTAATTTTTTCAGATGAAAATAAACGTTTAATCCAAAGGGTTAAATCTTGCGCATGTGCCCAGCCCACCAGCTTTTTTAATACTGTCGCATCAACACGCTGCTTACTAAAATCAAAAAATACCGGTTTTAAATCGACGGAAAACCGATCAAAACGCTGTGGCTGCTGTGCAAATAATGTGGTCAAATGCTGCTGTTCAAACTGTTGTTTTAAATGATTTAAATCACTAAAAACACTTTCAACCGTTTCGACTGGATAGGGATATTTATACTGACTCATGATTAACGCCCCACACCTCGATAGACCAATCCTTGTGCTTTAACATATTGTGGATCATAGATATTACGCCCATCTAGAATTAAAGGGTGATTCATTTCTTTTAATAGCCGCGTATAATCTGGACTCCAATACTGCTTCCAAGCGGTTAATAGACATAAAGCATGTGCATCCTGAATGGCATCATATTGATTTCGGCAATAGATTAAATCGGCACGCTGGCCATAGTGTTGTTCAATTTCAGTTAACGCTTGTGGATCATGTAATTTTACCGTTACACCCTGTGCCCAGAGTGCTTTTAACATGGTGTGAATCGGTGACTGTTGAATACGTGCGGTATTTTCTTTAAAAGACGCACCCCAGATTGCCACTGTTTTACCACTTAAATCACCACGGTAATAATTCCACAATTTACGAAATAAAATTTCTTTCTGTTGTTCATTAATTTCCCACACCTGTGCCAGTAGCTGACTTTTAGTGCCTGTATCAGAGACAGTATTGGCCAAAGTCAGAATATCATGTGAAAAATTTTCACCACCAAAGCCTGCACCAGGATATAAATATGAAGCACCAATACGACTATCGGCCGCCATACCTTGACGCACATGTTCAATATCAATGCCTAACTTTTCCGCAACAATTGCCAAGTCATTAATATAACTGATGCGTGTCGCCAACATGCCAGACACACTTAGCTTAGTAAATTCAGCATCTAGCACTGGCATAAAATTATAATGTTGTTTTCGTGGAAAAATAGGTCGTAATAATTCGATTATTTTGATTTCACTCGATGGTTTGGAACATCCGACAACCAATTGTTTGGCTTGAGTAAAACTCTGTAATGCATTACCTTCTTGAATAATATCAGGCAAATACACCCAGTCATCTTCCGATAAGATATTGGCAAATTTTTCTGTACCATGCAAACCCAAGGTAGATGCATTAATCATCAATTTAGGATGAATAATCGGTCTTAATGTTAACTGTGTTAAAATTTCAATCGCTTGTAATTCTTCGGCAGGATTAAAACTAAAGAAATATACATCAGCATCTAAAGGAATATCCTGAAAGCCGCAATAACTTAAAAATCCACTGGCCTGTTGTTGATCAAGTAAATGCTTGACTGCTTTATCTTGAGTATAAGCCTGTTCTAAAACCGGTTTTTGGAGTAGATCGCACCAAAAAACCAAATGACCACATTCCGCCAGTAGCGCAGCCAATACACCAGAATAAAGCGTTTGGCCAAATATTGCGACTTTCATGACAATACCTTATTTTTAGTGATCAAGTTCTTGAATCAGGCTTTTAAATGCAGTACCCAATTGTGGATGATCAACTCCATAATGTAACACTGCTTTTAAATAACCCAGCTTACTGCCACAGTCAAATGTTTGTCCTTTCATTCGATAGGCCTCAACGACATCATGCTGTTGTAACATGGCAATTGCATCCGTCAATTGAATTTCATTGCCCGCACCTTTAGGCGTTTGTGCCAATAATGACATAATTTTGGCAGGTAAAATATAGCGTCCAACCACAGAAAGATTTGACGGTGCAGAACCGATGGCCGGCTTTTCCACAATCCCTTGCATTACGCTACTACGACCTTCTGGCGGAATTTCCGCTACATCGACAATGCCATACTGATCCACCAAATGATCTGCTACAGCTTCAACCATAATTTGTGCAGCTTGACTGCTTTCAAAACGCTGGATCATTAGATTGAGATCATTGATTTCACTGTTGTCTTTCACCAAAACATCGGGTAACAACACCGCAAAATCATCTTGACCAATAAGATCTTTGGCACATAAAACCGCATGTCCCAAGCCCAAAGGCTGTGGTTGACGAACACTACTGATGGTGACATGTGGCGGCAAAATCTCGGTAATTTCTTTTAATAAATCAAACTTTTTTTTCTGTGTGAGTATAGTTTCTAATTCAAAATTACGATCAAAATAATTTTCAATCGATACTTTAGAAGAGTGCGTGACCAAAATAATATGTTCAATACCTGCTGCAACAGCTTCTTTGACTACATATTCAATCGCAGGGCGATCAACCACGGTCACCATTTCTTTAGGAATTGATTTACTGGCAGGAAGAAATCGTGTACCGAGTCCAGCGACTGGAAGAATTGCTTTTTTAATCATTAAAGTGACCGCTATCAATTTACAAACTATTTTTGGAAAGTTTTACTTTCCGAGACTGACTGACGATTGAATCGAGTTGCACCAACAATTTGGTCTGGTGCATTAATTCCTTCTTTCATCAACATTACTTTGACTGTTTTTAACATAATTTTAAAATCTAGCAAAGTTGAACGGTTATCAACATATTGAACATCTAAAGCAAATTTTTCTTCCCAGCTTAGATGATTACGGCCATTGACTTGGGCAAGCCCAGTCATACCAGGTTTAACTTCATGTCTACGATGTTGCTCTGCAGTATAATGTTCTAGAAATTCTTTCATTTGTGGACGAGGCCCCACAATACTCATATCGCCTTTAAGGACATTAATCAATTGTGGCATTTCATCAAGACTGGTTGAACGTAGTTTTTGTCCAAAGGGGGTAATACGTTGTTCGTCGGGTAATGGATCACCATTTTTATCAACCGCATTACGCATAGAACGAAACTTAATCATTTTAAAGAGGCAACCGTTTTTTCCAGGACGTTCTTGACAAAAGAAAATAGGAGCACCGAGCTGTTTTTTGACCTTAAAGCATAAAAAAATAAATATAGGCGATAAAATTAGTAATGCGAATAACGCAATACTAATATCAATTAATCTCTTCATTTTTTACCCTGCATAATTTAAAAAACTTAAAAATTTATTTTGAGAATTATGAAAATCACAATAAAACTCGATTATGTATTCCATATACTCAATATCATTATTTCCTAAAAAAACGGCAACTAAAATACCGATTTCTAGGGATTATAATACGACTTTTTTTATTATTAAAGTTTTAAATAAAGTAAAATGTTTTTATGTACTATTCTTGTGCTATTTCCAGCAAAAAATAATAATTATTTATAAACTAAAATTAAATTTAAAATTTAGTATATCTTATTAAAAAGAAAATAAAAGCTTATTGGTATACTCAATAGATTGATCTATAACAAGAATAATAGAAATTTATAACTATCAATATTTAATCAAAACTAATTAAAATAAATAATTGTTAATATTATCTTATCAATATAAGACTAATACATATACAATTTATCAACAACATAAATGTAAATATAAATAAATAATGATATTTTTAATTCAATTGAAATCAAATATGATGATCAAATACACATTAAAATTAAAAAAAAATTTATAAGCTAACATTATTGTTTTTTAATCAAACGATCATATATTATATGTAAGATCAATCACTATTTTTAGGTAAATGATTACCATATCATCTATATTAAAAAGTAGTTCAACAATTATTTAAAAAATAATTAAACACTTTATTTTGGTAATAACCTAATTTTTTAATATTAGTATTTTGTCATAACATAACAAATAGCTTATTTTAAACCAAGTATTGTAGTTGGCTTTTAACTCATTATTTTTAATAGAGTTCTTTCATAAGTCATTTTCTACTCAGTTTCATATTATAAATTCCAGCAATTAAATTAAATCTTAAACCCAGTCTTTTTCCTCGATTACGATATCGCTCAGCAAGAATTTTAAAGGTTTTCAAACGACCAAATATATGCTCAATGCTGATTGTCCTCTTGTTTATTTCTTGGTTATAAATTTTCAGCTCAGGATCTAATGTGTAAAGCTTTTTTGCTTTTAATGGTAATAGACTATTCGTATACACAGCATAAAGTCCTTGATAGCCCTTATCTGCGAGAATAAAGCCACTTACAGGAATCTAATATAAGTTACGTTTGAATAATTCGAAATCATGCACAGCACCACGACTTGTACATAAACTCAGAATTTGCTGAGTTCTATAATGAATGATCGCTTGAACTTTGAAAGTATGTGCCTTCTTCTTGCCGCTAAAGCAATCACTGTTTAAGAATCCGAACTGGTCAACTAAGCATCTCAGAAATTACCTTTATCGCCATTTGGTATAAGTGTTCTCACTTCAACAATTTCAAAGCATTCTTTTCATGGTTGAAGCAGGATAAATGTCATTTATTTAAAAGCTTACCCTGTTACCAACGTATGATTCATTTGATCAATATGCACCAACTCGCCCTACATGCTTTACATGTGTCACTGATGAAAGGTCAAGATAAACAATATTTATGGATTGATTCAACAACACTACTAGTCTGTAAAAATCAACGGATTCAGCGCCATAAATCTCTAGCTAAAATCGCAACTCGTGGTAAAAGTTCGAGGAGTTGGTTTTATGGTTGTAAATTACATATCGTGATGAATCAATTTGGCAAGATCGTTAGCTCAGCCTTATCCAACGGGAATATTGCTAAAATGGTGGAGAAGTTAGTTGCGGGTTTACAAGCGAAGCTCTATGCAGATCGTGGCTATATCAGCAAAGAGTTAAAAAGCAGGTTAAGAGATCAATGTATTGATTTGATTACCTATCATCGAAAGAATATGAAGTCTGTTCAACTACAACAATCTGATGAATATCACTTAAAACAGCGTAATAAAATAGAGACTTTATTCAGCCTCTTAAAAGGACAATACAGTTTAGTAACGAGCAAAGCGCGTAGTATTCTGGGCTTTTTAAGTGGGATTTATGCTTCGTTATGTGCATATCAATTAACCCATCGAAATAAGCCAACCATTCAGATTATAGAATCATTGGCTTAAACAGGATTGGGGTTAAAATAATAATATTTTTGGATTAATATTTGTTTTTTAGATTAGATATCTTTCATAAATCAAAAAATAGTCATCTTCTGACTAATATTTAGTCTCTAATTTTCTGAGTATTCGTGCATAATTTGCAGATGAAATACATCGACTCAAAAAAGCTTTCTGAAACACAATTTAAGCGCTATACAGGCATCTCGTGGTCAACTTTTGATTTAATGCAATTAAAGCAGCAAACTCCTTCCAAAGGCAGGCCACCCAAATTAAGCATAGAGGATCAGATTCTCTTATGCCTAAGCTATTGGCGTGAATACCGAACCTTATTTCATGTTGCCACAAGTTACGGAGTTTCAGAGCCCACAGCTTCAAGAATTGTGCGTCATGTAGAGGATGCTGCATGACGAATTGCGGTCAAGATTCGAGCTTCAAGAATTGTGCGTCATATAGAGGATTGCCTCATCAAGTCTAATCTATTTAATTTACCGAAGCATTTGCCAGAAGGCGAAGGCATAGACTGGAATGTGGTCATCGTAGATGCTACAGAAATTCCAATACAACGGCCTAAAAAAACAGAAAAAAAGCTATAGCGGCAAGAAGAAGGCACATACTTTCAAAGTTCAAGCGATCATTCATTATAGAACTCAGCAAATTCTGAGTTTATGTACAAGCCGAGGTGCTGTGCATGATTTCGAATTATTCAAACGTAACTTGCATCAGATTCCTGTAAGTGGCTTTATTCTCGCAGATAAGGGCTATCAAGGACTTTATGCCGTGTATCCGAATAGTCTATTGCCATTAAAAGCAAAAAAGTGTTGCACATTAGATCCTGAGCTGAAGATTTATAATCAAGAAATAAACAAGAGGAGAATCAGCATTGAGCATATATTTGGTCGTTTGAAAACCTTTAAAATTCTTGCTGAGCGATATCGTAACCGAGGAAAAAGACTGGGTTTAAGATTTAATTTAATTGCTGGAATTTATAATATGGAATTGAGTAGCAAATGACTTATGAAAGAACTCTAATGATTACTTTGTTTAAAAAATTTCCAATATATTGCTTCAATTTTTTTAAAAAATTATCAATGATACTGAATAATTCGGTATTATTGAATACTGACGCTAGAGCTTTAAGTTTAGTATGGCAACTCAACTGATTACTTTAGTCCTTTTATTTTTCAGGCCAATTTCTTATCTGCAATTCAAGTTATATCTAGGTTCAATAAAACATCATGAATTATGTATATGCAGTTATTTGTCATAAAATAACAAATCCTCTTATTTTTACAGTTCATCATTTACTTAAAAGTAATAAAAGTATAGTACTCCTTCATATTGATAAAAAAACCAATCAAATGGAAAGAGAAAAAATTTACTCAAATTTAGGAAAGCATTCAAATTTATACTATATAAAAGAACAAGAATCCATAGATGTACAATGGGGAAACTTTTCACAAATAGAGGTTATGCTTCTTTTAATGAATAAAGCTCTTGATTTTGAATTTAAATATTTTTCATTAATTTCTGGCGATGATATTCCTATTTTGCCTAATATAAAAAGAGAGATTTATTTTGAAAATTCTTATAAAAAATCAATAGAATTTATTGGCATAAATATTAATAATGATGCATCTGATAGATTAGGAATAAACTATCCTAATTTCTTCTTTAAAAAAGATCACTCGTTTTTTGGAAAAATGAAGAGAAAATTATTTTTATTTTTTGCCAAAAAAATGAAAAGAAAAAATCTATCCCATCTACCTACACTTTATAAAGGATCTACTTGGTTTACACTTACAGATAAAACTATTAAATATATTTTTAATTATGTAAATACGAATCCTAACTATTTAAAAAGCTTTAAAACATCTTTATGTGGCGATGAAGTGTTTTTTCAAACTATTGTTTTTAACAATCCAGATTTAAAAACAAAAATTTATGGATTAGATTTAAATCTACCAGACTGTGAAATGGGCGGACGTTATATTGATTGGATAACAGGGCCTGATTTTCCAAAAACATTGGATGAGAGTGACTTTAATAGGGCCTATAAATCTCAACTATTATTTTCTAGAAAATTTAAAGAAAATATTCCGCTTTCTACTCTTGAAGAAAATATGAAAAAATATTCAATAAATAACTATTAAATATATCCTGAATCCTGAATAAGGACTTTCCTGTAAATCATAAAATAAATGTAAAGTCTATTAACATTGTCTGTTCAAAAAAATAGCGAGAAAGTAGAATTCAATCGCCAAACTAAATTCACTCCTCGCTATGCCTCGAATAATGCTAACTAATCAATACTAGTCTAAGCTAAAAGCTATTCTCGTTAATTTTAGTATTTATCTCAAACATAACTTGGGATGATAATACGTAAGCGTCCGATAAATCCCGTAGCTATATTTTAATTGGCTTCGGGTGCCCAACGATGAGGGAGTAAATCTTCAAGTTCTGTGACTTTGTGCAAGGGTAATCGTCTTAGGACATCACTTAAAGAGGCATACGGATCTAAACCATTAAGTTTAGCTGACTGAACTAATGTCATGATATTCGCAGCACGTTGACCACTACGAAGTGAGCCCGCAAATAGCCAATTCTTACGCCCCAAAGCCCATGGACGCATTTGGTTTTCAATCCAGTTATTGCAAATAGGTAGATGACCATCATCCAAATAACGGCTTAAGGCCAGCCATCGTTTGAGACTATAATTAATCGCCTTGGCTGTTGCAGAACTTGAAGGGGACTACGCTTTGATGTTGTATTAGTCACTCATGGAGTTGTTCCATAATAGGTTTGCTATATTTTTGCCGGTACTGATAGCGTTGTTCAGTACTACCATCGGTATTTTTGCTGATTTCAGCCTCTATTGTGTAGAGTTTCTGGAATCAATGCTAAAGCCTGTTCTGCAATTTTACTTTTACCAGTCACATGCAGCTCATGAAATTTACGTCGTGCATGTGCCATGCACCCCACTTCAATGATCTGACCTGATTTGAAACGTGCTTTGTAACCACTGTAATCATCACGGACCAAATGACCTTGCCAATCTGTTAAAAAAGCTTCAGCATGATCACCAGAGCGACTATCTTGAAAGCCATAAATCACCGCTTGAATAGGATTATATTGAGTCGTGGCATAAGCCCAAACATAACCTTTCTTTGGCTTTTTCTCTTTGTCATCTAACCGCATGATGGTCACAGGTGTTTCATCTGCATGTAGAACTTGCTATTGCAATATCACTTTTTTTAAAGTGTTAGTTAAGCATTCTAATTCAACACCACAACGACCGATCCAATCACATAAAGTCGATCTTGATAAATCTACACCCGCACGTAAGAAGATCTGACGTTGACGATATAGTGGTAAGTGATCTGCATATTTAGATACCAAGACATGACTCAGTAATTTAGGTGTTGCTATTCCTTTATCAATCACATAAGCCGGCATTACTTGTTGCATTAAGGTGTCACATTGATCACAAACCCATTTACCACGAACATGTTGTTCTTTATAAAACTGAGTAGGTCGGAAATTTAATTTTTCACTAATATCCTCACCAATACGACGTAACTGACAACCACAAGTACATTGTGTTGATACTGGTTCATGATCAATACGAATCGTAGATAAGTGATCGGGTAATGGACGACGTTTAGGTTTATTTGCTTTGTTCTTTACAGCTAATGCATTGGCTTTATCTGTATTCAATCGCTCTAACTCTAGCTCAACCGCAGCAATATCCTCTTCAACTGCCTCATCCCAAAGATGGATTTGCTTTGCAGTGAGATGTTCATTCTTGCAACCAAATTTATGTTTTTTAAAAAGTGCTAACTCATGCTCATATTTTTTATTGAGTACTGAAAGATGCTGGACTTTAGAATCTAATTGTTGTTTATCTTCTGCTAGTTTTTGATGCTGCATAGCTAACTGTCTGGTAAATTCCAGCAGTTCTTTATGGGTCAGTTGGCTTAGATCGTGCATCGTATTCATGACCATAGTATGCCTGAGATCATGAATACAATGATATAAAACGTTTGGAGAATGGCAGAAGCCATCAGCTTGATTTAGAGCATAGTAACGACTTTTTCTAATCCAATACGTTGCCAAGGTAAACCTTGAATTAATGCCTGTAATTGTTCAGCACTGAGAGATATAGTTTCACCTTGATGCACTTTCGCCCAGTGAAATTTACCTTGTTCTAACCGTCGGCCACATAACCAAAGACCAAGTCCATCATGAACTAATACTTTCATGCGATGACCACGTTTATTACAGAATAAATATGCGCAATGAGGCTTAATCGCACCAAAGGCTTTCATCACTTGAGCCATAGCTGTATCCATTCCTGCACGCATATCCATAGGCTGAGTAGAAAGCCAAATTTCATCAATACGGATCATTTAGCGAGTTCCTTAACCAGCAACAATAACTCAGTTGTTGATTCCATTTCATACTCAATTTCAACAGATTTACCCAAGTGTTGAGGATTGATTCTAATCCGAACAGGTACTTTTCTTGCGGGTATAGTTGGTGAAAGTATGTTTTCTTTTATTGGAGTTGTTTGTAAAATGACAGGTAGAAAATCGGTCTGTTGCTCAGACTGAGGTGTATCAGATTTATTTTGGCGAATCCATTTATGTAATAAATTTGCATTCACTTGATGAATTGGAGAAAACTGTGAAAGAATATATTCACTATTACAACTATGAACGAATTAAGGTTAAATTGAGAGGACTGAGCCCTGTACAATACAGAATTCAGTTATTAAAAGCTGCGTAATCAATCGTCTAACTTTCGGGGGTCGGGGCAATCTTAGTGGACACTATCGCGAGATTCTGGAGTGAGAAAAAGTGGTGTTCAGCGGATGCTTACGATATAAATCATAGACTGATAATTACGTGCGAGTTTATCAAATCGAGTTGCTATCGCACGGAAATGTTTTAATCTTGCAAAGGCATTCTCAACTAAATGCCTTAAGCGATATAAGTACTTATCAAAATCAGGATTGAATTTCTTACTATTTGATCTTAATGGAATAATAGGTATCATTTTTCGATTTCTAGCTGACTTCCTGATATGTTCAGAATCATATCCCTTGTCCGCGATTAGATAATCTGCTGTTTCAATTAGATCTATTAGGTGTTCTGCAACTTGGCTGTCATGGACATCACCCCCAGTGACTTTAAAATCAATCGGTAATCCATTCGCGTCGGTTGCAAGATGAATCTTTGTTGTGAGTCCTCCACGAGATTGCCCAATTGCATGCTCGAAGCCATGCCGAGCTCCACTTGCATGCTGATGCGCGTGTATGTAGCTTCCATCAATGAATACCCATTCTTGGTCCAAGCTGCCTCGTAGTTTGAAAAAAATTTATCCCATAAGCCTTTTTAAAACGGTTATAAGCAGTTTTCCAAGGACAAAACTCTTGAGGAATATCACGCCATGTCGCACCTGTGCGCAGTTTCCATAAAATAGCTTTCATAATATTTCTACTGTTCTTTGAGCTATAGCAACTATGAAATTTCATTGTTACTTGAATCTGTTGCCAAATATCATCTGTGAGAAGAGTACGTGCCATTGAAAAATATTGAAATGGAGATAAAGTAGAGCCTAATTCTAGGCGTTTAAATATTATTCTTCAAATAAGGACACGCCCTAATATTTAGTCTCTAATTTTCTGAGTATTCGTGCATAATTTGCAGATGAAATACATCGACTCAAAAAAGCTTTCTGAAACACAATTTAAGCGCTATACAGGCATCTCGTGGTCAACTTTTGATTTAATGCAATTAAAGCAGCAAACTCCTTCCAAAGGCAGGCCACCCAAATTAAGCATAGAGGATCAGATTCTCTTATGCCTAAGCTATTGGCGTGAATACCGAACCTTATTTCATGTTGCCACAAGTTACGGAGTTTCAGAGCCCACAGCTTCAAGAATTGTGCGTCATGTAGAGGATTGCCTCATCAAGTCTAATCTATTTAATTTACCGAAGCATTTGCCAGAAGGCGAAGGCATAGACTGGAATGTGGTCATCGTAGATGCTACAGAAATTCCAATACAACGGCCTAAAAAAACAGAAAAAAAGCTATAGCGGCAAGAAGAAGGCACATACTTTCAAAGTTCAAGCGATCATTCATTATAGAACTCAGCAAATTCTGAGTTTATGTACAAGCCGAGGTGCTGTGCATGATTTCGAATTATTCAAACGTAACTTGCATCAGATTCCTGTAAGTGGCTTTATTCTCGCAGATAAGGGCTATCAAGGACTTTATGCCGTGTATCCGAATAGTCTATTGCCATTAAAAGCAAAAAAGCGTTGCACATTAGATCCTGAGCTGAAGATTTATAATCAAGAAATAAACAAGAGGAGAATCAGCATTGAGCATATATTTGGTCCTTTGAAAACCTTTAAAATTCTTGCTGAGCGATATCGTAACCGAGGAAAAAGACTGGGTTTAAGATTTAATTTAATTGCTGGAATTTATAATATGGAACTGAGTAGAAAATGACTTATGAAAGAACTCTAATAGATAGGTTTATTCATTTCGAAATTATATGGCTGAATAAACCCTATATACTAGGTTTGTGTAACAAAGCCTTAAATATTTAAAATACTCAATAATTTTTTATTTACTTTTATTACATCAAATTTTTTTTGAGCTATTAAATAACTTTGCTGCCCCATAATATTTATTTGCTCAGGATTTTCAATAAAATAGATCATTTTATTTGCAAGGGTTTGTACATCCCATTTCGGTATTAAAAAACCATTAATACCATCTTTAACCGTATCACGACAACCTGGAACATCTGTCGTAATAACAGGACGACCTATCGCCATAGCTTCTTGAGTACTTCGTGGAACCCCTTCTCGATAAGAGGGTAATACAAATACACTGGTATTTTTCAACTCTTCAGCAATTTGATTTGTAAAATCTTTGTATTCAATTATACCAGATTGAATGACTTGATTTAACTCTTGTTGTGTAAGTCCTGAAGGATTTTGCGTATCTAATGCGCCAATTACCTTAAAAGATGTATTTGGATATTTTAATTTTACAATTTTAGCTGCTGCCAAATATTCATAAATACCTTTTTCTACCAATAGCCTTCCTATAATAACGAAAGAAATATTAGATGTAGTATCCCATAAACTATAGGGATAGTCTTCAAGTTTTAGTCCAATTCCACCAAGAACGTGAATTGAATCTTTACGATGATAAATCTTTTTTGAAATTATTAAGTCCTTTGGGTCATCATTATTCAGAAAAATAATTTTATTTAAAAAAGGAAATACAACTCTATACAGTGAAACCTGAAAAAATTGTACAAGTTTCATTTTAAAACTCTGACCATTTGGATGCTCAGTGAATGGCGAACCCAAGCCTTCAATCATTCCAACTATATTAGACACACCAGCAAGTTTTGCTGCCAATGAACCATAAATCACCGGTTTAGTAAAAAAAGAAAAAACTAAATCTGGTTGATATTGTTTGATATAATTTTTTATTTCCAACATTGACTTGATATCACTTAATGGATTTAAACCTGCTCGACTTAAGTTATAAGTTAAAACCTGAGCATCTAAAGATTTAATTTTTTCAATCCACTCATCATTATATTCAGAAATTAATGTGTATACAATAATTCCTCGCTGTCTACAACTAAGAATAAAATCTTTTCTAAATAAATAAAGATTAGATGCTGTAGTTCCAATTAAAAACGAACTAGACATATTTATAATCCAAATTTATATATTATTTCTAAATTAGAAGAATAATTTAAAAAATCATTATGACTAAGTACAGTCACACGTTTTCTTTGAAGAATATACATTAAATTTAATTTATCTAGTATTAATACAATAATTTTTTTAATTTTAAATTTTTTGATAATTTTATTTTTTTTATTATCTGAAATTATATTTTTATAATATTTTTCAATAACCTGAATTTGAGTATTATAACCTTTAATCATTTTTTCTTTTTTTACATTTTCACCTTCTCTATAATAGTAAAGTGGCTCCTCTATAACATAATATTTAAGATCATTTTTAATATTTGCGCTTAACCATAGCTCATAATCTTCAGCCAAAGAATTTTTTTCTTCATATAAATTTCTTAAACACCAAGTTTTTCTAGCAAGCATAGAAGCATGTAATAAGTTAGTCAGTCCATTCAACATATCAGGAGCACTCATATGATAGTTTTTTAGTATTCTCTTACCTAATATTTTATTTTTATTATCGATAGAATACATTCCAGTAGTTATTAAGTCATATTGAGTATTATTTTCTAAAAATCTAATCTGTTTTGTTAAACGATCAATTGCTATTAAATCATCTGCATCCATTCTTGCAATATAATCATATTTAGCTTCATGAATTATCTGATTTAATCTAAAAGGCAATTTCTTATTTAAACCATCATTAATTAATCTAATTCTTGAATCAAAATCAACATATTTTTTCGCTATTTCAAGTGATTTATCTGTAGAGCCATCATTTACCAAAATAAGCTCCCAATATGGATAAGTTTGAGCTAGAATTGATTTAATAGCATCTTCTAAAAATAATTCTGCATTATAGAAAGGAATACCAATACTTATAAAAGAATTCTTACTCATATTAAAAAAGTCCAAAAATAGGGTTAATTTGATAAGGGTATAAATTACTAAAACGCATAGTTGTTAGAGTAAAATAGATAATACATAAAATAAAAAATCCTATATTAAAATATAAATTTTTATATTTATTAATATAATATGGTAAAAGAAAAATAACCATACTAACAAAATAATATAATAGACGTTGAGGGCCAGATGGATCTGTGCCCAATAATGATATTGGCATTATAATTGCCAGTCCCAAAAAGAAAATTTGTTCCATTTTACTATATTTAATATCTTGTTTTCTATTTTTTATCCCTGAGAAATAGAAAAATATAGCGATAGAAAAATAGAAAAATAGAGTAAGATATCCTCCAGGATTATCTACTTCTTGAGTATAATTTTCATACCTTATATTATCTTGTGCTAAATACTCTATTATAATTTGACTTAAAGAAATTGAAGCAAATAAAATAAATAAAAATTTCAGCTCTATTTTCATTTTTAAATTAACAATAAAATATATAGGCAACATAATTAAAGCTGAAATATGAAAAAAACTAGCTAATATAACTAGTAAAAAATATTTAAAAAAATTATTTTGTAATAAAAATGGTAGAGCAGAAAAACAAATTGCCATTGCTATACCTTGTCTTAAACCATTAAAGAAAAATGTATAAAAACCAAAAGTAAAATATATAAGAATAGAATAGAAGTAGTTTACTGAAACTTTGTTTATTGTCAATATATATAATGGTATGATAATTAAAGATATTAATGTAAAAAATAAAAAATATTCATGTGTAATACCTAAAATCAAATATTCAAGCAATTGATAACCATACTCAACATTTGGATTAAAATAATAATAATTATAGTCAAATGATTTCATAAATTTTGAGACATAAGCTGGTGTATCAGTCCCAACATTATAATTTCTAATACTATATAATATTGTTAATAATATAATCGGAATAAAAATTTCATTCCGACCCGTTACCTTTTTAAAAGAAAAAATCCATAACATTATAGTAAAGAGAATAACAATATATGGCCACATAATTATCTAATTTTTCGCTTTATCAATTCTAATAATTGAAAACCACCTATATAAAATATAGTTGCCATCCCTAAATATTTAATCTTTTGTTTAAAACAGGCCTTCAATAATAACAATTTTTTTAAAAATAAAAAATAATTAATATTACCTAATATTAGCTTACTAAAATAAATAGATAAAAGCCTTGATTTATCTATTTCAAACAAATTAGAATAATATTTCAATCTTTCATGAAAAAAAATATCTGCTGGGTATTTATCTTCTTTACTATACATATCTATTGCTATATCTTCAGCAAAAAGCCGTAAAATTAAATTAGGATCATTAGTATCTAGTGCCTTAGTAAAACTTTGGACATGTTGACGATAATTATAAATTATATCATTAATATTATAAAATTTATATTTTTTTATCGCTCTTAGCATCCATTCAATATCTGCAGCTCCTTTTTTATCAAATAAGGTATTAAATCCACCTAAATTTGTATATATTATTTTTTTAAATAAAACACTTCCCCAAATAACGGGAAATTTATTTTTATTCTTCATATAGTAAATAATTTCATGATGCTTTTGAGGATTTTTAATTACATCTATTATTGTTTTTTCTCTTAAAACATTAACTGCTCCACCAATCAAATCTACATTTTTTTCAACAATATATTTCATTTGTATTTCTATTCTATTTAGTTCTGAATAATCATCAGCATCTTGTATAGCTATATACTCCCCTTGACAATAAGATAAAAGTTTATTTGTTGTAAATAGATTACCCTTATTATTTTCATTTTTATATAATCTAATCCTATTATCATCTATATTTAAAATTTTAACTATTGTATTATCACTTGAACCATCATCACATATAATTAATTCAATATTTTTATATGTTTGATTTAGAATACTAAAAATTGCTTGTTCAATAAATTCCTCTGCATTGTATACAGGCATTATTACTGATATTAAAGGCATACTCATGAATTATATCTTCCTAATAATTCTTTTAAGGTCAAGGAGTGATGGCTTATAAAAAAATCTAAAAATAATATCCTTCATTTCAATTATAATACTAGGATAATTATATAAATGACATCTTAGTAAGATTAAATCATTCCCTACAACATCATGTTTAATACTAAAATCATTAAAAGTTTTTAAGATATTATCTATTTTTTTAGTTGATATTCTTTCATGAGGATGACTAATATCTACAATATAATTTTCCTCTACAACTAATTCAGCAGTACAATTAAAATTTTTTAGAAATCTATAATAACATTCAAAATCTTGCCATGCGATAAAATTTTCATCAAATAAATTTTTTTAAATAAACTTGTTAATGTAAAAATTTGATTACCTAGATAAAAGTAATATATAAGATCCTTAGCATTTATTTCTTTTTTCATCAGAACTTTTTTTAATTTATATACTTTTTTAGTAAGACCAGTTTCTGTTTTTCGTAAGTAAAGACTATAAAGTACTTTTGTCGTCTCTTTTTTATTTCCCCATGCAAGTATAAATTCTTTTATTCTATTTTTAAGAAAATAATCATCATCATCCAAACCTGTAATAAATTCACCTGTCGCATTTTTAATGGCAATATTTCGACTAACACATGCACCACTATTTTTTTCTTTAAAAAAATAACGTATTCGTTGATCTTGACTGGCTAATTGTATTAAATATTCTTGTGTACCATCGGTAGAACAATCATCAACAATAATAATTTCAAGATTGGTATATGTTTGCTCTTGAACAGATTTAACTGCTCGCTTTAAAAGTTCTAAACGGTTATAAGTTGGAATATAAACTGTAACTAAAGGTTGTATAGTATCCATTAATTTTCCCCAAATAAGTCACGCGTATAGACTTTATCTTGAACTGGATTTAAATCATCATGTATACGATTGGCTAAAATAACATCTGATTGTTGTAAAAATGCAGATAAATTATGATTAACTAGATAGTGTTCAAAATGATCTGTTTTTAAGGTTGGTTCATAAATAACGATCTGTACATTATACTCTTCAAGTTCCGTAATAATATCCTGAATTGCTGAATCACGGAAATTATCTGAACCTACTTTCATCGTTAAACGATAAATACCAACTATATTTGGCCGTTTTTTTAAAATTTCTTTTACAATAAACTGTTTACGTGTTTTATTAGAATGAATAATGGCTTGAATCAGGTTTTGTGGTACATCTTTATAATTGGCTAATAATTGTTTAGTATCCTTTGGTAAACAATAGCCACCATAACCAAAAGAAGGATTGTTATAATGATTACCAATACGAGGATCTAAGCTTACACCAGAAATAATATCTAAACTATTTAAGCCTTGTTTTGCGCAATAAGTATCAAGCTCATTAAAATAAGCTACACGCATAGCAAGATAGGTATTGGAAAATAATTTAACTGCTTCAGCTTCTGTTGAGTCCATACATAAGGTTAAAGCATTTTTTTCAATGGTGGCTTGTAAGTAAAGTTGTGCAATTGCTTCGCCACGTATAGATTTTTCACCAACAATAATACGTGATGGATATAAATTATCGTATAAAGCTTTACCTTCACGTAAAAACTCAGGACAAAAAATAATTTGCTCAGTATTAAACTGTGCCTTAATTTTTGCAGTATAACCAACTGGAATTGTTGATTTAATAATAATCACTGCATTTGAATTGATCGCTAAAATATCATGAATCACCGTTTCAATTGATGAGGTATCAAAATAATTGGTTTCTGAATCATAATTGGTGGGTGTGGCAATAATAATATAATCAGCAGATTGATAAGCAGAGACGTTATCAAGTGTTGCCACCAAGTTTAAATCAGATTCAAGCAATGCCTTTTGAATATAATCATCAACAATCGGTGATTGACGTTGATTGATCATTTCTACACGTGTAGCATCAATATCTAAACTGGTGACCTGATGCTGCTGTGCAAATAGTACTGCATTAGATAGCCCCACATAGCCAGTACCAACAACTGTTATATTCTTCATTAAACATTCCATAATTTTGCCATCGTTTTACCAAATTCACCTGCAAAGCTTTTACTGCGACCTGCGCCTGGAGTAAATGTAATTTCACCAAAATAAATTGTGTCTTTTAAAATATACCAGTCTAATCGTACATAATTATATTCTAAACATAATTGCTGATTTAATAATAATATTTTTTGAATATATTGTTTTTCATGTACTGTTAAATTTTCAACATAACCAAATGGAGAGTGCAATATTTGGTCTAAATTATCAGTATCAAAAAAGACTGTTTCATATCCAAGCTCTGATCGCTCAGCAACAATTTGTAATATTTGTTTATATGAACCATCTTTTTGTAAAAATCGATGAAACTTATAGTCTTTTAAGGCTTCGTTCATATTGGTAATTTTTTTTTCAACCACCAATTTAGGGGTAATTAAACTATAATGCCATTCATCACTAAATTGACTATAATCTTCTTTTAACCACTTATTTGCCAAATCTATAATCTGATTTTTTTCATTCACTGTTGGTTCCTGGTTTAAAATTTTAACCATACCAGCACCATGAGTTGGTTTAATTACAATATTGTCCCACTGAGTTAATTGAGTTAACTCTTGACCAGATGAATATACGGCAATTAAAGGAATTAAATATTGATCACCTATTGTCTCAGCGATATAACTACGAACTGCATATTTATCTGCGTAAAATGCAAACTTAGTATCCTTTTCAGAGAGTATTCTTTTTAAAATTTTTTCATTAATATTTGTAGGATTCTGAAGATTCGGCCACATATTAAATAAACGATAATACTGAATAGATACCCTATATTTTGATGGTAACATTTTCAATATATGTTTATAAGTTTTCTTTAATATAATCACATCTATTTCCTAGTAAAAATTAAATATAATTTATAGGGTTGTAGCAATTTTAAATGCATTTTAAAAACCTCCCCTTTATTAAATAAATAATTCCCTATGGTTAATGAAAAAAATTCAATTAAAACAAAACAATATGCCGCACCAACTAAGCCATATTTTATAATTAAAAAGTATGAAACTGGTATACTCAATAAACTAATAATTAACATTTTTATAGATAAATATTTATAGGCACCTAATTTCATCATATAGCGATAATTAATAGTTCCCATATTTGATAATGCTGTAGCTATTACAATTAATCCCAATATTTTTGCAGCATCTAGATACTTAGAACCATAAAGCATTTCAATCCACCAAGCACCAGTAATCCTTAGAAAAAGATAGACCAAAAAAGAAACAAAAACAACAATATAATGTGTTAAAATAAACAATTGAATAGATTTTTTTTCTGATTTTTCAGCATAAATTCTAGCGAATAAACTGGTAATTAAAGCAATATTAATAAATGCCCAAGCACCACCCAAAGTCATAGCTATATTATAAATACCAAGTTCGGCATAAGTAGAATATTGAGCTAAAAATATATTTGAAACTTGATTATAAACCACAATGGATATAGATGAAATTAATAAAGCACCTCCTGTATTTATTAAATAAATATTATATTTTTTTGATTTTTTAATAGTTAAAGAGATTAAGAGACTATTTTCTTTTTTATAAATATACCATCTTAATAGATAAGGAATGGCAACAATCAGTATAATTGGGAGTACCATATAATAAAGATGAAATTCATAATAAACTAAAAAAAATCTAACAAGTAATGCAATAATTAAACCAAAAATATTAGTTAATGCATTAATAACAGATTTTAATTGACTATTATTATAAATAGAAAATATATCACTAATAGTATAATAAGAAGCAATAAAACTAGCTAGTGCAAATAAAAATACAATAAATTCATTATATAAATATAAATAAACAAGTAAAATAGTTGAACTAATGAAAAACAATGCTCGTCTAAAATTTAGATTAGCACTTGCTAAGCGCATACCAGATATTTTATTTTCGCTCATACGTTTTAAATAAACATTTTGTGCTCCAAACCAAGCAATACTTTGGATAAAAATAAATAGACTAGAAGCAAAAATAATTTTTCCAAAATTTTCAGGACCTACATATTTTGCCATATATGAATTGACAAAAATTAGTCCAATCATGGAAACTAACTTTTCAAGCATCATCCATAAGGAATTTGACATGATTTTTTTAGAAAAAATGTCCATGACTCTAGCTCTGGTTTTAAAGTTTTACTTAATAAATCAAACAGTCACCTTATAGGCTATAAAATAAATGAATTGATTATAGCGGCATAGTATAATCACTATAAAATAATATGTCTCATATTTTATTTAGAAATATCATAATATCTTTAAAAATTTGCTGGGTTGATAACCATCAACATATTTTTCTAAAATATGAAATACCCAATTTAAGTTATTATTATCCACACATTGATTTAAATCTTGAAATATTTGATCTATTTCAGACCACATATAAAAATGTTCATAAGAACGTAAAATTCGTTCATGCGCTGTTTTTTGCACATTTTCAGCATCAATTAATAATTCTTCATATAACTTTTCACCTGGACGTAGTCCGGTAAACTGGATTGCAATATCGCCAATGCCCTTTTCATTAATCGGTTTTAAACCACTAAGACGAATCATTTGTTGAGCTAAATCGACAATTTTTATCGGCTCCCCCATATCCAGTAAAAATACATCACCGCCTGTTCCCATTGCACCTGCCTGAATGACCAATTGAGCTGCTTCTGGAATGGTCATAAAATAACGGGTTACTTCAGGATCAGTGACCGTAATCGGGCCACCTTGTGCAATTTGCTGTTTAAATAACGGTACTACGGAACCGGATGATCCTAGTACATTACCAAAACGCACAATACTAATCTGGGTTTTGGGATGGATCGCGGCTAAACCTTGGCAATAGAGTTCAGCCATACGTTTTGATGCCCCCATGACATTAGTGGGACGTACGGCTTTATCGGTTGAAATCAGTACAAAGGTTTCCACCCCCTTATTCACCGCAGCATCGACACTACGTGCAGTACCAATCGAGGTATTATAAATCCCTTCAAAAGGATTGGCTTCCACCAAAGGCACATGTTTATATGCGGCAGCATGGTATACCGTCTGTACCTGATATTCGGCAATCACACGTTCTAATTTGGCTTGATGTGTCACTGAGCCCAAAATAGGCACAATCTGAATTGTCGAATTTTGTAGTTCACGATCAATCGAATAGAGTGCAAATTCCGATATTTCAAATAATATTAAACATTTCGGCTGATGTTTTACGATCTGTCGGCATAATTCAGAACCAATCGATCCCCCCGCACCAGTCACCATCACGACTTTATGTTGAATATTCTTTTCTAACAGTTCAACTTTAGGTGGTACAGGATCACGGCCCAATAAATCAATAATATCGACCTCACGAATATCGGAGACATGGACGCGGCCATCGACCAATTGGGTCACACCAGGCAATTCCATGATTTTTACATTGCTTTGTTGAAACGATTCAATCAACTCTTTTTTACGAATACGCCCAACCGAAGGCATGGCCAGTAAAATTTCTTCGATGGCAAATTTAGCCAATTGATGCTGCGCACGCTTAGCCGAATAAATTTTAAGGCCGCTTAAAGAACGACCTTGCAATGATTTTTTATCATCAATAAAAAAAACCGGTAAATAGTCATCCGAACGGTTTAATGCTGCTGCAATCTGTTGCCCCGCAAGACCTGCGCCATAGATTGCTACACGTTTGCGTTGTTGCTTTTTGGCAAATGTACGTAAGGTTACATAACGCACAATGGCACGACTCCACCACATATAAGAAAACAGTACAAAGCCATACATCAATGGAATACTCATTGGAATAAAGGCTAGACTGAGTTTTTTAATGGCATATAAAGCCACAATCTGGATAAAGGTGGCAATTAAAATACGCAGTAAATAATCTTCATTAAATGAGCGTACAATCGCGCGGTAGACCCCTAAAAAGGCAAAAATAACAACCCCAATCACCCCGACATACAGATACCAAAAATCAATCCCCTGCATCACGGCTACATCGGGTTTTGCCAGACGAATGGCATAGACCAGCCATAGCATTATCGGCAAAGCACAGAGATCCATCAGCACCCAAAACATCTGTTTTTTACGACGTGACAGCGATGCAAAATATCGAATAGTATCTTTCACTAAAGGCTCGAGAAGTCAATCAAGATGAGGGGGAGATCAATATCGGACGATTATACGCGATTAGCCATTAAATTTGACCAATGACCTGCTGAATTACTGCAACTGTTTTCTGAATACTGGCCTCAGATAAGGTTGGATGGACTAAAAACATCAAACTATTCTCACCCAACTGCTTGGCATTGACTAAACGCTGTTTTGGCCGCCATGGTGTGGCATCAAATGCTTTTTCTAAATACACTTCAGAACATGAACCACTGAAACACGGCACACCCAGTGCATTGATGTCATGCATAATGCGATCACGAGACCACCCTTGAGGTAATGCATCCACATCCACCTGTACATAACATTTATAATAGGCATGGACATAATCTGCATCAGGCTGATTGACCTGAAATAAAGCATGCGGTTGAAAAGCAGCCAGAATACGCTGTGCATTGTGCTGACGCTGTGCAGTCCACTGTGGCATATGAGTCAGTTGAATCCGGCCAATCACGGCTTGCATTTCCATCATCCGCCAGTTGGTACCAAAGGAATCATGTAACCAGCGAAAACCTGCTGGATGCTGAGTGTGATAAACACTGTCGTAATTTTTACCATGATCCTTATAAGACCACATGCTTTTCCACAAGGCTTCATCGTTGGTGGTGACCATTCCTCCTTCGCCCCCTGTGGTCATAATTTTATCTTGGCAGAATGACCATGCCGCAACATGACCAATCGAACCTGCAGCACGACCTTTATATTGAGCACCATGTGCTTGTGCACAATCTTCAATCACATATAGGCCTTTTTCTTTGGCCAATGCCATAATTGGATCCATATCGCACATCCAGCCAGCCAAATGCACACAAATAATGGCCTTGGTTTTGGGCGTTAATACGGCTTCGATGCTACGGCGTGAAATATTTTGTGAATCAAGCTCAACATCAGCAAATACAGGTGCAGCACCCGCATTGACAATCGAACTTGCTGATGCCAAGAAAGTACGTGAAGTGACAATCACCTCATCACCTGCGCCAATCCCTAAAGCATGCAGGGCCAAATCTAATGCAACAGTACCATTTGAGAGTGCAATCGCAAATTTCGTACCGACAAACTGGGCAAATTCTTTTTCAAATTCACGACAGTGCTGTCCTGTCCAATAGTTCACCTGATTGGACAATAGCACCTTGGATACCGCGTCAGCTTCAGTTTGCGTAAAACTCGGCCATGGTTCAAATGCAGTATTTAACATTAAATTTTTCCAGCGTTAAAATCTATTTAGGCTCAATGATACGAGCAGGATTACCCACCACAGTTACACCAGCAGGTACACTTTTAGTCACAATCGCTCCCATACCCACCACAGCACCAGCACCAATAATCAAAGGTTGAGCGGGTGTACCCTGTTTAATGATGGCACCAGCACCGATATAGGCATGATCATGAATATGAATATTGCCATTACATTTTACGCCAGGTGCAAAGGTGACAAAATCCCCAATCACACAATCATGCTCGACATAACTATATAAATTGGCATGAAAACATTGACCAATTTTCACATTTGAGGCAAGCGTGACAAAAGGGCTGATCGCTGCGCCTGCAGCAATCTCCGTTTGATCCATACACAGCATGTTATCTGCAAATACTGACCACAGCCGAATATCATCAGCAACCAAACGCTGTGCCAACTGCGCACGTATCTGACTATTGGCAATCGCCAACAAGACCCATTTCTCATCGGCAGTTTGTGCCTGAAACATGGCATAATTCATCGCACGATGGCCATTGATATCACTGATTTGGCTGAGTCCATCATCAATAAACACAATTTCAGCGTGCTGCTGTTCACGTGCCAGTTGTTGACGCGCTACAGGCATCAGACTGCGTCCACACCCCGAAGCGCCATAGACGGCATACAGTCTAGTCATGATCTTGATCCACTGTACCGGTAAATTTAGACATGGTCACCTCACCTGCTGCATGAATATCTTCTTTCATCAACACTTTTTTGACGGTTTTACACATGATTTTAACATCAAGCCATAAAGATTGGTGTTCGACATACCAAGTATCGAGTTGAAATTTTTCTTCCCAAGAAATAGCATTGCGTCCATTAATCTGTGCATAACCGGTCATTCCCGGACGAACTTGATGACGCTTGGCCTGCTCTGGATTATATAAAGGTAAATACTCCATCAATAATGGCCGTGGCCCAACAATACTCATTTCACCTTTAAGCACATTCCAGAGCTCTGGCATTTCATCCAGACTGGTGGCACGAAGCATTCGACCAAAAGGTATTAAACGTGCCGCATCTGGCAATGGATCACCTTGTGCATCAACCGCATCTTTCATGGTGCGAAATTTAATCATTTCAAAAGGTTGACCATGTAGCCCCGGACGTAGCTGACGAAAAAGTACTGGAGATCCCAAGTTTTTTTTCACTTTATATGCCACCCAGACATACAAAGGCGATAAAATCAGCAAAGCGCTAGATGCAATCACAATATCCAACATACGTTTTAACATCAGTGAATCCCCATTTTATCGAGCATCTGCTGATTGACCTGTTCAACATCATACTTATTTAAAGCAATTTCTCTGGAACATTGTCCCATGCTGGAAATTAACATAGGATTTTCAATCAAGGATTGCATGGCAACCACCAGATCATCGACAGATTTAACCGCCACCAGATAACCATTTTTACCGTCAATGACAGTTTCACGACACCCCGGTGCATCGGTGGTAATAATGGCACGTCCCATCGCCATCGCCTCTAATACGGTCCGTGGTGTCCCCTCACGATAGGAAGGTAAAACATAGACCGAACATGCAGCAATTGCAGGTTTAACATCACTGAGTTTCCCCCAATAGTGCAAGATATTTTCACTGATCCAACTGTCTAATTCGCTTGCCTCAATTGCTGCTGGATTATCGTCAATCCAGCCAACCAGATGAAATTCGGCATCAGGATAATGTGCTTTAATACGGCGGGCTGCCTGAGCGTATTCACGAACACCTTTATCACCAAGCAAACGTGCAATCATTAAAAAGACCGCTTTGGGCTGCCCTGTTGGCTGACAGGGTAAAGCCACCACATCAAACTCGCGAACATTGACTCCCGAACCATTGACCACAGCCGTAGCAGTATGTGCTGCTAATAAATTTAGCCGTTGAAATAAAGCCAAATCATCTGGATTTTGAAAAAATACCCGAGTGGCATGTTTTAATGCCTGTGCATATAGATGATAAACCAATTTTTGCAAAGCAGTTGGTGCTGCACTGTCCACATTTTGGAAGGCATAACCAAGACCCGTAATTAAGGCAAAACGCTGCGGTACTTTAGCCAACCATGCAGCAAGGCCACCATAAATAACCGGTTTAATGGTATAGGCCAGCATATAATCTGGCTTAATTTTTTTAATACATTGCCACAGTGCAAAACATGTTTTTAGATCCTGAATCGGATTGGTCCCAGTACGTTGCATATTAATAGCATGGACATGATAGCCCAGTTGCTGTAACTGCCGTAATTGATCAGGAAATTCAGCTAAATCTGGTGCAATAATATGGATCTCAAAGCCTTTGCTTTGAATGGCTGCCAGTAATTTACCTCGAAAATTGAGTACAGACGGTAAATAGCTACTGATCATTAGAAATTTCATTGACTCTTGCTCCAGACATCAAGATATTGCTGACTGACCGATTCAATCGAAAAATGACCTGTCACCCGCTGCCGCGCAGCCTGTTTAAGTTGTAGTTTTTCACTGGTCGATAACTGTAGATAATTTAAAATCGCCTGTACCAATCCCTGAACATCACGTGGTGCAACAATTTCACCGATATTTTGCACAATATAAGCAGCATCACCGACATCCGTACTGATACACGGTAAACCAGATGCCATGGCTTCAACCAAAACATTGGGAAAGCCTTCTGTAATCGATGTCATTAAAAATACATCTACAGATTGATAAAATGCTGGCATATCTGACACTTGGCCACAGAGTTGCACTTGCCCTTCACTCAGTTGATATTGCTCAAAATAGTGACGAATTTCCGGATGGTTTAAATCGGCCCCTTGACCGGCAATTTTAAACACAATCGGTTGATCTTTGAGTTGTGCAATGGTGGCAAATAAATAATCATAGCCTTTTGCTGGCCGATAATTACCAGCAAAACCAATCACGCAAGGTTGCTGTAATGCCATATGCGGCTGAAACTGATCTAGATTAATTCCATTGGCAATCACATGCGCTTGTGTATGCTGCAAACCAAAGTCCTGATGCTGAGTCAAAGCAGAATGAGCGCAATAAATAATCGCATGACATTGTGTGGTCAACAACCGACTTAAATACAGCGCTAGCTTGGTACTGATCGACTCTTGTTGCGGTGCTGCCAATGAATGGTGAATCCCCCAAACAACGGCTGGTTTTTGACGTAATCCCAATACACTTAAACTGGTCATCACATTGGCATGATACATCCAGCATTGTACCGTTTGCGGTGCCAGTTGCTTAAGGAGTTGACGCAATTGATATAATACTTTTACCGTATTTAGCCCATTCCAATGTAAGGCATAATATGCCTGACAACGTGCCAAAGTCTGGGCATAAACATCAGAAATATTCATCAAGGCAATGATCACATGCTGATACTGATCTTCAGTCGCGGTAATTAAACGGCTGAGCATCATTTCAGCCCCACCAATACCCGCAAAATTGGTAATCACATGGACCAAAACCGGTTTATTCGACATGATGCTGAGACTCCATCATTTGGCGATAATGCTGTAATACGGTGGTTTTATGAAATTGCTGACAATGTTGCTCAAACTCGGTTGGATCATAATCTAGATCATGCTCAAATAATGCCGATTGCATTGCTGCCACCAAAGCCACCACATCATTGCATTCAACCAATAAACCAAATTTTGCCTGTTGTAAAATTTCGCTTGGTCCGCTAGGACAATTGGTACTGACCACTTTAATCTTTGCCGCCAAGGCTTGAATCAGCACCCCGGGTAAACCTTCCCAGTTTGAACTCAACACAAATAAGTCGGCATATTTAAAATAGGCATAGGGATTGGGATCAAATCCTGCCAAGTCAACCACATCAACCACATTTAATTCAACAATTAACTGCTCCAGCTCTGTACGTAGCTCACCCTCCCCCAAAATGATTAATCGGATATCGGGATACTGCTGATATAAAGTAGCAAAGGCACGAATTAAAAATGCAAAGTTTTTGGCAGCCGTGAGACGCCCCACAGCCATGATGACATGATGTTGATCATTAAAAAAACAATGCTGTACAGGTGCTGCTAGTTTGGCAAAATACTGTTCATCCAGCACCGGATTATAAATAGTCTGTAGATTTGCATATTGATAGTTATAATATTGACGAAAATCGGCCTCGACACCTTGAGAAACACAGACCACATGATCTGCCCAAGGGTAGGTAAGATTAACCATACCTTTTAAAATCAAGCGTGCTACACCACGTTGTGGCATGTTTTTAGACGGTGTAGAGACTTCACGAAATATTAATCGTGTCTTGACCCGAGCCAGTTTTTTTGCAATTGCACAAATAATATTACTATGTGTCTGGGTCGCAATCACAGCATCATAATGCTGTTGCTGCAAATAATGTTTTAGTGGCAATATGGCATTCATCACTCGGCCACAATCAAAATCAATCAAGCTGATTTTCGGACTCACCTCAGGCAATAATTTACCTTGATCAGCGCGTAGACTACATACAGCCAGATCAATCTCCAGACCTTGTTCAGCAAAACTATTGGCCAATTGAATCACGGTACGTTCTGCACCACCACCCCCAAGTGTTGGTAAAAAGAACATGACTTTATTGAGCATAACAAGACCTAAAGAAAGAAATTAAGATTGTTTTTGGTTTTGCATTTGTATCGCCTGCTGGACGCGTTGACGATAGTTGGTAAATGCCATTAACTCACTATCACTGACGCAAGTCGCTTTTATTTTTGCTTCATAATCAGCAAAACTGGAAACCACTTTGGCCGGTACACCGATGGCAACAGTATGATCCGGAATATCTTTAGTGACAACAGAACCCGCACCAATGACTACATATGATCCAATGGTCACGCCCGGCATAATAATACTGTTTACCCCGATAAATACATGCGAACCAACACAAATGGGGGCAAAACGTTGATAACGTCTACCTTGCTGATCTTTAATCAAACAAGTACTGCCATCATGGGTAATAAACTTGACACCAGAAGTGACAGTGACATCATCTCCCAGTCGGATTAAAAAGGGTTCTGAACCCCAAGTGCGAATATAAATACGACAACGCTCACCCACTACCACGCCTTTTTTACGTGCATAGGCCACACTTCCCTTAAGTACGAAATAAATCAAATCCAGTATTTGACGTACAATAGCAGCTATAAATTTCATGATGGGAACCTTGCACAGCATCACGTCACGTGAAGAAGGATGAACAGACCGTTGATTGATCGGTCTGTATAAAAGCAAAGTCTATTTTAACTGAAAATAAAGCATTCAGATACGCTATGATGCGACTGAATCAATATCCAGATTTTATTTTTAACCAAGTGATTGTTTTCATGCTATTTATCGCTTTTTGGCTGGAATACCCACATAAACACCTGTATCTGTTAAATGTTTACTGACCAGTGAACATGCGCCAACCACAATATTATCTGCAATATCAACACCATCCAATACAGTTACACGTGCACCAAACCATACATTTTCACCAATGCGAATTCCCTGTTTGGTAATATGATCTTTCACCAAAACATTGGGATCATCAAACTTATGGTTACTGGCAATTAAAATACTTTGTGTACCGATTCGAGTATTATGACCAATACTTAAGCCACCACAGCCATTTAAAAATGACTTGGAATTAATACTCACATCATGGCCAATCTCAACAGTTCCACCAAAGCATTTAATATAACAATGTTCACCAATAAAACTATGATCACCCAAGGTAAAGACTGCGCCTTTTTCGACAATCAAGGTCACATGATCACCAATATAGACATTTTTACCGATATTTACCTGACCACGAATATCGAGTTGTGTGCCATGACCAAAATATTGAAATCGTGTAGAAAACGCTAAGTTATAGATCACTTTTCGATAGAGTGCTGTACATCGCTGCCACCATCTTAATGCGCTAAAAAAAATCATCGATGATCTCTCCCGACCCGATATAAAATGGCAAAATTATAAAAAATCAGTGCAATAGGTACAGCTATCAGCATATACATTTTATTTTCCATACTGTAATAAAGTATGGCAAATAATATTAATTTAATCAGTAATTCAATTATTTGCAATTTAAATAAGCGACTGCTTTGACGTTTCGCAATTAAATAGGCCGAACTCGGTGGATTACAAAAAACGGCCCAGTAGCCTAAAGCCAGTATTTGAAAATAAACCTGAATACCCGTCCACTCTTGACCAAATACCATTAAATACCACGATTCTGGAATCAGTAAAAAAAGTGCAAAAAAAGGCAATGATATGATACTGAGGGCGATACTGTTTTTAAGTGCAATCTTACTCGAAATATTATCTTTAAATTTTCGAATAAAAAACTGACGTAACGTTTGCGACATTAAATTAATCGGAACACGTAAGGTACGTTCAACAATCGAATAATACCCTACCGCCTGATAGCCCATAAAATGTGACACCACATAATAAGGCAGATTATGCGAGAAACTATTTAATAATGCATGTGGCGTATTGGCAAAAATAAAATCTTGATAGTGTTTAAAACTATGCCAACTCACTTGATAGAGCCGTTTAAACTGAATATAAAACAGCAGCAACAGCGTGATCAAGAAAGCACTCACTGCATAGCTCATCACCAATGTAATCGACATCAATATAGGTAAACACAATTGTACGGCAATTACCAACACACTTCTTAGTAGGTTTAAGCCCGCACAAAATAGCTCTGCTTGATGAGAAAATTGATAGTTATATACTGCTTGAATCAGACTATTGGACAATATGCCCAAAAATACGGCACAAACAATCGATAGATTAAAGAAAAAGCTTAATATGATGGCACTGGCCATACAGAAGATAACCGAAAAAATACAGCTTTCGAAAATTAAACTTTTTTGATCCGCATGATCTGCAATTAAGAGTGCCTGATCTAAACGCAAGTTGGCTACAGTTGACAATACACTCACGATCGCCAATGCAATACCATACTCACCAAAATCAGCGACTGAATATAATCGGGTTAGAAAAGGCAGTGCGATAAATGTCATCATCGCACCAACCAATAGACTGAGGCTAATCAGCCCAATCGATTTATATTTTACGACCAGCCGCTGAATCATGTTAAGTTTTTAACATACCATTGCATCGCGACCTGAATCCCTTGCGCAATCGGAAATTGTGGCGCATAACCCAGAGTTTGCTGAATTTTAGCGATACTGGCTTGAGAGTGACGTACATCACCTGCACGGAATTCGCGATATAGCGGTGCTTTTAAATAATCAACCTGATTGGCAGCCAAAGCCTGTTGAATCGCATAAAAAAGATCATTTAGTGTAGTGCGATCGCCAACTGCAACATTATACACCTGATTTTTAGCATCATCATTGAGCGTGGTTGCCGCCAAGAGATTGGCCTGTACAGTATTGTCGATAAAACAAAAATCACGGCTGGTTTCACCATCACCATTGATAAATACGTCTTCGCCAGCAATCATGGCTGCAGTCCATTTTGGAATAACTGCGGCATATGCACCATTGGGATCTTGACGTTGACCAAATACATTAAAATAACGTAAACCAATCGCCTTAAAACCATAAGTTTTTGCAAAAACATCTGCATATAACTCATTGACGTATTTGGTGACGGCATAAGGGGATAACGGTTTGCCAATATTTTCTTCTACTTTGGGCAATGCAGGATGATCGCCATAGGTTGAGCTGCTGGCTGCATAGGTAAAACTTTTCACTCCTGCATCACGAGCTGCCGTCAACATATTTAAAAAACCATCGATATTGGTTTGATTGGTGGTAATTGGATCTGCAATCGAACGCGGTACTGAACCCAGAGCTGCCTGATGCAACACATAATCCACACCCTTACAAGCTGTTTGACAATCTGCTAAATTACGGATATCACCTTGATCAAAGCGAAATCGCGCCCACTGCGCTGCGCTCACCAAGGATTGCACTTCATCTAGATTAGCTTGATGGCCGGTGGCAAAGTTATCCAGTCCAATCACGTTTTGATCAAGCTTTAATAAGGTTTCTAATAAATTAGAACCAATAAAACCAGCGACCCCTGTAACTAACCATGTTTTAGGGGCACGTTGTAATTCTAAACATGTGGCGTCAAATTGATTCATGTGATGTATTCCTTAGCAAAGCTGATTTCAAACTACAAACGAAGATCAGACTCAGTTTGAGCTAAAATATATTTTAAATCATATAAAACATGCTGCGCTTTACCCAAAGCACGAATCGCTGCTGCTCCTAGCGCCACAAATTGCTGATGTGCGACTGCCAAAATTATCGCATCATATAATCCATCATCGAGCTCTTCGATCATGGTGAGGCCATATTCATGCTGTGCTGCACTGGCATCGACCCAAGGATCATAAACATCAACATCAATGTGATATTCTTGAAGCTCTTTAATAATATCAATAACTTTAGTATTGCGAATATCAGGACAATTTTCTTTAAAGCTTAAGCCCAATACCAATACTTTGGCACCTTCAACCTGAATTTTTTTCTTAATCATACTTTTAACCAGTTGGGTCACGACATAGCTTCCCATGGCATCATTTAAACGACGACCGGCTAGAATAATTTCAGGATGATAACCAATTGCCTGTGCTTTATAGGTTAAATAATAAGGATCTACACCAATGCAATGCCCACCCACCAAACCAGGACGAAATGGTAAAAAGTTCCATTTGGTTCCAGCAGCAGCCAACACAGCCTCAGTATCAATACCCATTTTATTAAAAATCAGGGCCAATTCATTAATCAGTGCAATATTGACATCACGCTGGGTGTTTTCAATCACTTTTGCCGCTTCAGCCACTTTAATACTGGCTGCCTTATGGGTTCCAGCTTCAATAATTAGGTTATAGACCTGATCAACAAAATCAGCAACTTCAGCAGTTGATCCAGAGGTAATTTTTAAAATATTTTTAACACGGTGCAATTTATCACCGGGATTAATCCGTTCTGGGCTATAGCCTGCATAGAAATCTTGATTAAAACTTAAGCCCGAATATTGCTCTAATACCGGAATACACACCTCTTCGGTCGCACCCGGATAGACGGTAGATTCATACACCACAATATCACCAGGCTTTAACACCTGACCAATCGTGGTTGAAGCTTGAATCAATGGTGTCAAATCAGGCTGTTTAAAGGCATCAATCGGTGTGGGAACTGTCACAATAAAAAAATTACAGCGTTTTAAATCTGCTACATCTGCGCTATAGCTCAGATATGTTGCTGCTGCGAGTTCTTTCGATGAAACTTCCAAAGTATGGTCCTGACCTGATCGCAGCTCATCAATACGTTTTTGATGAATATCAAAACCTAATACCGGTACCTTCTGCCCAAACTCAACGGCCAAAGGTAGACCCACATATCCCAATCCAATAATAGCGATGTTGAGATCAGAAAGTTGACGCATGTTAGAACCTTATGAATAGTTTAATCTCTACAGATTACAGTTGCTCCAACCTATTCAGGTTGGAAAATATCAATACTAAGCCAGATAAAATAGCAGCAGTTAAGCAAGGACTAATATAACAGAAAATGCCATTTGAATGAGGTGATTCAATGATTGGAATTTTAATTGAATCATCCTGACATTTATCTAGAAAAGGACTTTTATGCAGTGTTGTCTATTTCAATCTTTGATGAACAGACGCCAAATCATACAGCCAAGTGTAAACACCCACAGTGCAGTCTGACTAAACTCATTAAAGCACATCCCAATGATACTATAGAGATTGTCTTGCCAAAGCCGAGAGGGAATCGCTTCAAGATAATAGTGCATGGCCAACCAGCCACTTAATATCGTTATCAATACCAAGCCCCAGCCTAAACAGCGGATATACAGCGCTATTGGATATGGCGTTTTATAACGCTGATAATAAGCCCATAGCATCCACAGCAAAATTGGCAAGCTAATCACCGAGGTTGATACTTGCAATATACGGTGTAAAGGAAAAACCATATCAAATAAACGGATATTCTGTGCCAGAAAGTTTTTAAAGAAAAGCGTTCTAAAATCTGCATGGGTTAAACCATCCCAGAGAATATGACTACAAATTCCAATCAATAATGCCAAACAACTGGCTATACTAAATTGAATCCAGCTTTTTAAATGCCGCAAGGGTATCGCATGTTCAATACCAATAAAACGGTATATAACGGGACGATATATTAAATACCACAGTACAGTAAAACCCATCCCCACACATAAACTCGGATATAATAATGCGCTCCAATAATGTGCCAAATAACCATCATCATGCCCTGCACGAATCAACAAACGATAAAGATCGGGTGTCATACAACCAATCGCCAATGCGGCTACAGGCAGCCGATATCCAGTCATTTTGGCAATTGGCGGGGCCAAAATCGCATGAGAAAGTGTAAATGGCATAAGTAATCACATGATACTTTTATAGATTATAACATATTAATCAATAAACTATATTTCGCTTTATTGTTAAATCATATCCAGCATATATTGTTAATCCATTGTTGTGATTAACGTTACATATTGATTAGAAATTTTACCTAGATATTACTATTTATATAGCATAGTTAAATCAACCAAATTAAAATCATTAAAATAATATTTTTTGATAATGATTTAATCGCCTAAATCAGATATTATATCGCCCAGCGTTTAACGATACCATTTAATTTAACTACAGGCAGTGCAGTGAATTATTATAAGTTTAGTTCTATATTTGCATTCACTTTAGCACTAAGTGGGTGCTCTGTTATTTCTGGTTTTCAAACCTATAATCTACCACGTGAAGGACTGTACCAAACCGAGTTGGGTACACCAGTTAATGTGGTTCGCTTGACGCAAGAATCTTTATTTGCCTCCCAAGCTGCAGAAGAAAATTTAAATGATTATGCCCCATTATTTATCCAGAAAAATAAAACCTATAAATTAAGTGCTGGTGATATCTTGTCCATTTATTTATGGGCCTATCCTGAAATCACACCGCCAACCAGTGCTATTAGTAATGAAACCAGCGTACAGTCCAATGGTTATCAAATTGACCAACAGGGTTATATCCAGTTTCCGATGATTGGCCGTTACCATGCGGCAGGCAAATCACTGACACAGATTAATCAGGAATTACGTCAGCAATTGTCACGTTATTTAAAAACTCCTGACGTGGTGGTACGTGTATTATCTTATCAGGGCAAACATTTTTCAGTACAGGGCAATGTCCTAAAAGCCGGTCAATACGCCCTAACCGATCAACCAATCAGCCTGTATAGCGCCTTGGGTTTAGCTGGTGGCGTCAATGCCCAACTGGGCAATAATGCGGCAATTGTGTTGGTCCGTAATGGTAGAAACTATCAGTTAAATACCCTTGCACTTGAAAAAGCAGGCTATTCTTTACATCAACTGCTGATCCAGCCCAATGACACCATTTATGTCAATGCACGTGAAAATCAAAAAATCTATATCATGGGTGAAGCAGGTAAAAATCAAGCCTTAGTCCTGCGCGATCAAGGCATGACCTTAAGCGATGTATTGGGGGAAAGCTTAGGGATTAACCCGTTATCGGCAAGTAATAGCCGTATTTTTGTGGTCCGTAGCAATCAACAAAGCCCTATCACCGAAATTTATCATTTAGACCTGAGCAATATTGGTGATTTTGGTTTGGCGAACCAGTTTAAAGTACGTAGTAACGATATTGTTTATGTTGACTCTACAGGCTTAACACGCTGGCAACGTGTTGTTAATCAGGTGATTCCATTCTCTAATGCCCTGTATAACTTTGGCCGTATAGGTGAATAATGAATTTTAAAAATATTCTTGTGGTCTGTATTGGTAATATTTGTCGCAGCCCTATGGCCGAATATTTTTTAAAGCATGATTATCCTGAGCGGCAGATCTGTTCTGCAGGTCTGGGCAGCCTAGCTGGCCACCCTGCCGACCCTAAAGCATTGTTGGCGATGCAGCAGTTTTCAATCAACCTCGAACCACATATTGCACAGCAAATTAACGATCAACTGGTAAAACAGGCTGATCTTATTTTGGTGATGAGTTCCAGTCAGCAAAAACAGCTTGAACAAAACTGGCCTTATGCCAAAGGCAAAGTATTTCGCCTGGGCCACTGGCAAAATAAAAATATTGCTGATCCTTATCAACACGAGCAAAGCGTTTTTGATGAGACTTGCGCACTGATTAAAGCTTGTGTCGCAGACTGGAAAAAATACATTTAACTTTTGAATAGATGACTATGAGCGCAAATACAAATACTGAAGATACAATTGACTTAAAAGCGTTATTCTTTTCCCTGATTGCGCAGTGGAAACTAATTTCACTCTGTATTTTACTCAGTCTGGTTTGTGCCTTATTGTATCTTCGAGTTACACCTGAAACCTATCAGGTCAATGCCTTGGTACAGGTCAGCGAAGGTAAAAATGCCTCATCTGCTTTACTGGGTGATTTATCCAGTGTGATTGACCAAAAACAGCCCGCCCAAGCCGAAATTGAAATTTTAAAATCGCGTTTGGTGCTCGGTAATGCCATTCAACGCTTAAATTTGGACACCGTGATTTCCGGTACCCAAAACTCTGTATTATATCGTTTATTTAGTCCACATGACTATCAAACTGAATATAGCCAAAAGCTGATTAACTTTTCTGATAACAATAAAAGCTTTCAAATTCGAAAATTTAGTGTATCACCGGCCTTAGAAAATCAGCCACTGCTACTCACGTTTAATCAAGGCAAAATACAGGTCGCGGATCAGAAAACCGAGCAAGTCCTCGGGGAAATCTCACTCAATCAACCCGGTCGAATTAGCACACCGGATGGCGTGATTGAGCTGGCAATCTATAGCCAAGATTCCTTCGATCAAAGTTATATCATTAGAAAACTCTCTTTACCGGCTGCAGTCGATCGAATTTCAAGCAATTTCTCCGTAGCAGAAAAAGGCAAACTGACGGGTATTTTAAGTTTAAATTATGAAGGCAGAAATCCAGCCCATATTCGTCAGGTTTTAAATGCCATTTTAGTGGCCTATCATCAACAAAATATTGAAAGAAGTTCGGCGGAAACCTCCCAAACTTTAAATTTTCTTGATGAACAATTACCCGAGCTCAAGGCTCAGCTCGATCAGGCAGAACGTCAATTTAACTATTTCCGTGAACAATACAATACTGTCGATATCAACAAAGAATCTGAGCTATATTTAAGTCAAAGTGTTGCACTTGAAACACAGAAAGCCAATTTAGAACAAGAAGTTGCTGAGGCAGGCGCCAAATATACTGCCGACCATCCAGTGATGCAGCAAATGACAGCACAATTGGCCAGCATCAATGAAAAACAGGCCAAACTTGAGCAAACCCTTAAACAGCTCCCTGACTTACAACGTCGTTATCTACAACTCTACCGCGAAGTTGAAGTTAAAAATCAACTCTATACCAATTTACTCAATTCTTATCAACAATTACGTATTGCCAAAGCAGGTGAAATTGGCAATATTCGTATTGTCGATAATGCAGTCAATCCATTAAAACCAATTAAACCGAAAAAACTCAGTATTCTGGTATTAGCACTGTTTTTAGGTGGCTTTATCGGTACCTTGTTGGCACTGTTACGCAATATGATGCGCTCTGGAATTAAAGATACTGAACAGCTGGAAACTGAATTTAGTTTACCGGTCTATGCCACAATCCCGCATTCACCTGTTCAATTTAAATTTTCTAAACTGCTTAAAAAGAAAAAAAGCTTGCCGATTTTGGCGGTGCATGATAGTGAAGATATCTCGATTGAAAGTTTACGTAGTATGCGTACAGCATTATATTTTACTACCCATAGTGCCAAAAATAATGTCATTTCAATTTCAGCACCTGCACCAGGGATTGGTAAATCTTTTGTTTCAATTAACTTATCGACCATTCTGGCACAGAATAATAAACGTATTTTATTAATCGATGCCGATATGCGTCGTAGTTATCTCTATAAATATTGTAATCTCGACAATAGTCTTGGTTTAAGCTCTTACTTACTGGGTGAGCGTTCGCTTCAGGATGTGATTCGCCCAACTGCAGTGAATCAATTTGATATTATTACCTCTGGTCCTTATCCAAAAAATCCAACAGAACTGCTACATTCAGAGAAATTTGCCGAAATTTTTGAACAACTTTCAGCACAGTATGACTATATTATTGTTGATACCCCACCTATACTTGCGGTGACCGATGCCAGTATTATTGCCAAACATGCCGGTACCAACCTTATGGTGATCAGCTATGGCAAAACCGAGTTAAAAGAAATTAAATTATCATTAAGTCGCTTTACTCAAGTCGGTAGCAATGTAGATGGATTTATTTTAAATAATATTACCCAGCATTCTGCACGCTATGCTTATCAATATAATTACAAATATACCAGTCATAAAGATCAGTAAAATTGCATTGATTGATATCTACGCAAAATGGGCTAATATGCAATATGATTAGCCTTGTTTTGTTATCTTGTTAGGAAAACTTTATGTCAACAACTCCACGCATTGGTATTTTAGGCGCAGGTGGCCGTATGGGCCGTATCCTGATACAAGCTGTTCATCAAGCACACTATCAACTTAGTGCAGCCATTGAACGACCAGATAGTAGTCTTATTGGTAGCGATGCCGGTGAGTTGGCAGGAATTGGTAAATTAAATACCCTGATCAGTGATGACTTGGCAGCATTGCTTGACGCGTGTGATGTAATCATTGACTTTACTGCACCAGCAGCGACCATTGAACATATCAAACTGTGCCGTCAAGCAGGTGTTGCAATGGTGATTGGTACTACAGGGATGAATGATGAGCAAAAGGCCTATCTATTAGATGCTGCAACGGAAATTCCAATTGTCTATGCAGCCAATTACTCCATCGGCGTCAATGTCTCGATTAAATTATTAGAATTGGCAGCACAAGTGTTTGCAGACTCCGTCGATATTGAAATTATTGAAGCACATCATCGTCATAAAGTGGATGCACCATCAGGTACCGCACTCATGATGGGTGAAGCCATTGCACACACCTTAGGACGAGATCTAAAACAAGATGCCGTCTATTGTCGTGAAGGGCAAACTGGAGCACGTGAGCGTAAAACGATTGGTTTTCAAACCATTCGTGGTGGTGATATTGTTGGTGAGCATACTGCCATGTTTATTGGTGAAGGTGAACGTATTGAAATTACCCACAAAGCAACCAATCGCATGAACTTTGCCGCAGGTGCAGTTCGTGCAGCAGCTTGGGTAGCGGGTCGTCCAGCACAGCACTACGACATGAAAGATGTACTGGGTCTGCATTAATGATTTTATCGATTGATCAGTCATGGATTTAAAAAAAATCGCCCAGTTGGGCGATTTTTTTAATTATGGCGTGATCAATCAAATAAACGATCAAAGAAAGATTTTTTCTTTGGTGATGATTTACTATCAGCACCATCAAGCGTTGCTTGTAATTCTTGCAGTAATTCACGCTGACGTGATGTTAAATGTACCGGTGTTTCAACCACAATACGACACAATAAATCACCGGTCATACTGGTCCGTACCGGCTTAACCCCTTTACCACGTAAACGGAATAATTTACCGGTTTGTGTACCTTCAGGCACTTTTAAACTTACACGCCCTTCCAGTGTTGGAATTTCAATTTCTTTACCCAATGCTGCATCTGCAATGCTGATTGGCACATCCATATACAGGTCGGCACCATCACGTTGAAACACTTCGTGCTCACGAACCACGACTTCAACGTATAAATCTCCGGCCTGACCATCACGAATTGCTTCACCCTTACCCGATAAACGGACACGGTCACCATTATCAACCCCTGCAGGGATAGTGACTTCAAGTGTTTGTTGACGATCAGAAACACCTGAACCATGACAACTCTGACAAGGATTCTTAATAATTTTACCTTGTCCACGACAGGTGCTACAGGTTTGCTGCACAGAGAAGAAACCTTGTTGCATACGAACCTGACCTGCACCATGACAGGTTTTACAGGTTTCAACATCATTTGGATTTTTTGATCCTTTACCATCACACACGTCACATGGTGCTGGTGCAGTAAAGGTAATGGTTTTTTTAACCCCTTGTACTGCTTCTTCTAGGGTCAATTCCATCACATAACGTAAGTCAGATCCACGACGTGCACGTTGCTGTGCTCGTCCGCCACCAAATGCATTACCGAAAATATCACCGAATTGGCTAAATACGTCTTCAGCACTAAAACCGCCGAAGCCGCCACCGCCCATACCGCCTTCAAAAGCTTGATGTCCCATACGGTCATACATACTGCGCTTTTCGCTGTCAGACAATACTTCATAGGCTTCTGAAGCTTCTTTAAACTTATCTTCTGCTTCTGCACTGTCTGGATTGCGGTCTGGATGATATTTCATCGCCAACTTACGGTAGGCTTTTTTAATCTCATCATCACTAGCTGTTTTAGAAACACCTAAAACCTCATAATAATCACGTTTAGCCATGTCTGGCGATGCTCCTCACGGAAATTCATTCAATATTTACTGTTGGGTAACGTTGGGGTATAACTGTATTTTACAAGAGCAATCACAGAAAAAAATTTTCAACCGTCAATAAACAGCTTTATTCTTGACAAATTTTGAAATACCTTTAATCCATGCATTTAATAAATAAAGAAATGCGACGACTGTAAACACCACACCGATCACAGTGCATGTGGTTACCCAAATATAGGTATCCCAATAATAAAAATACAACGGTACAAACCACAGTGCAGCGAAAATCATACAGATAAAATAAATAATCGAACTGCGCATCAACCAAAGCGCTTGTGCTTGTAACCAGACTTCCGCATCACTGGCCAAGGCAACTTTTCGTGCAAATAGATAGGCAAACAAACTAAAAAGAAAGGTAAATAAAGCAAGAAACATACAGATATAGGCGATCATAATCGAACGACGATATTTTTTTAGGTTATCTGTATCCATGTTTAGCTCAACCCCGATTGCCATACTGTTGTATTATATTTGATGGCATGACTTCGATCATAAAAGAATTATTTAAAATTTGAATGTTATATAGCGTGCAACTATATTTAAATTTTAAACATTTAGCACCCTATTTTAGCATAATCCAGAATTAATATTGTTGTTTTTTTTAACTTAAAATAAACTGATACCACTCAAAAAATCATGCTGCTCAACGCTCTGCTGTTGAATGCTGGAACAATGGTGTATGGTGATCATGACAATACCAAAAATAAAGCGCGATTGCCCCTTGCTGTAAGCAATGCAATAGCATCTTGTAGATGATATTTCAGCTTAAATCATTTAAGCGCAATTGACTGGGCGATACCCAACACCAATAACAGATCTCATCATTTAAAAGATTACATAAAAATCAACTATTAATATCTATTTATTCGTCATTAACTTGTCGTGTAAAGTACGATTATTTTGTCTTTTTGCGCTATACTGATTGAATATACTTATCATAGTTAACCCAGTAATCGCATGAATAGCCGTTTCTATTTTAAAAAGATAATTCAATAAATAAAAATATCAATATCGGCCAGTTTTTTGATATTTCCATGCTATAACAGTGCTTGAATTTAGCGGTTTATTCACTGCTACTTTTGTCTGGAGGTCACTTGGATTGTCATTATTTCAGAGTATAGTCAAATAAAGAATGTAAGGAGAATGATAAATGATTCAACAAATTGATGCCCCTTTACGCGAAGACGTACGTTTACTTGGGAATTTATTAGGAGAAATACTCAAGGAACAAGTCGGACAAGATTTGTTTAATCAAGTAGAGCAAATTCGTGCTTTATCTAAAGGTGCCAGAGATGGTCAAGCTGAAGCAGAACAACAATTGGCGACCTTATTATCGAGTTTAAACGATGAAGAAATTTTGCCACTCACGCGTGCATTTAGCCATTTTTTAAACTTTGCCAATATTGCCGAACAATACCATGTCGTTCGCAGTCGTCGACAACGTGAATTTGATCCTCATTCTCCATCACCAAATCCACTCGATCATTTATTTGAAAAATTTAAAACACAACAAATTTCCACAACAGCACTATATCAACAAATTTGTGAATTAAAGATCGAGCTCGTACTTACCGCACATCCTACAGAAGTCAGTCGTAGAACATTGATTCAAAAATATGATGGTATTAATGACTGTTTATTTAAATTAGATCAACAAAAACTAACGCCACGTGAACGTCAAGCAATCCTTGATGATCTCAAACAACTCATCTGTTCTGCATGGCAGACCGATGAAATTCGCCAGCACCGTCCAACACCGATTGATGAGGCAAAATGGGGTTTTACCACCATCGAACAAACGCTATGGAATGCGATTCCTAAATTTATGCGTGAATTGGATGAACTGGTTCATCATCACTGCCAACAACATTTACCCCTGAATATTTCACCAATACGTTTTGCTTCTTGGATGGGAGGAGACCGTGATGGCAATCCAAACGTAACTCATCAAGTCACACAAGAAGTACTGTGGTTATCGCGCTGGAAGGCTGCCGATCTCTATTTACGTGATATTGAAGCACTACGCTGGGAACTGTCCATATCACAATGTTCTGCAGAGCTACAACAAACATTAGGCTATCAACATGCTGAACCTTATCGTGAATATTTACGCCATACCCGTGAACAATTAAAAGCAACTCGTCACTGGCTGGCAGAAAAACTGGCTGGTCGACAAGCCGATGCAACAGGTATTATTCACAGTAAAGATGAACTATTACAACCGTTACAACTGTGTTATCGCTCGTTGGTAGAATCGAATCTGGCAGAAATCGCCAATGGCAAATTGCTCGACTTTATTCATCGTGTGAATTGTTTTGGTATCGAACTGTTAAAACTGGATATTCGTCAAGAGTCTGGACGTCATCGTCAGGCTATTTCAGCAATTACTGAATATTTGGGTCTGGGCAATTTTGAAACATGGACTGAACAAGCACGTCAAAACTTTTTATTACAAGAGTTACAAAGCAAACGCCCTTTATTACCTAAGTTTTTGCAAGAGCCACAGCAAAGTCTGATTGAACATCCAGATGTACAAGAAGTTTTTGCCACTATGCGCACATTGGCACAACAGCCTCAAGAATGCTTAGGTGCCTATATTATTTCGATGGCTGAATATCCAAGTGATATTTTAGCTGTATTATTATTACAAAAAGAAGCGGGTATTCAGCATCCTTTAAGAGTCGTTCCCTTATTTGAAACCCTCAAAGATTTAGATGGTGCGGCAGACACCATGAATACCTTATTTAATATGCATTGGTATAAACAGCATATTCAAGGTAAACATGAAGTGATGATTGGCTATTCAGATTCGGCAAAAGATGCTGGGTTTATGTCCGCCAACTGGGCACAATATCGAGCACAAGAAGAATTAACCGCAATCGCTCAGCAACATCAGGTACAACTGACCTTATTCCATGGCCGTGGTGGTTCAATCAGTCGCGGTGGTGCACCGACACAGCAAGCTCTTTTTTCACAACCTCCAGGTTCAATTTCTGGCGCAATTCGTGTCACTGAACAAGGTGAAATGATTCGTTTTAAATTTGGCTTAGAGGGTGTGGCACTGCAAAATCTGGAAGTCTATACTGCAGCAACGTTAGAGGCGACGCTGCTTCCTCCACCTGTGCCTAAAGCAGAATGGCGTCATTTGATGAATTTGATGACCAATCGTTCGGTACAGGTTTATCGTCAAACCGTACGTGAAAATCCACATTTTGTAAAATATCTAAGAACAGTAACACCTGAGCTTGAATTACAAATGTTACCACTAGGATCACGTCCTGCAAAACGTAAAGTCAGTGGTGGAATTGAATCACTACGTGCTATCCCTTGGGTTTTTGCTTGGACTCAAATTCGTCTGATGTTACCTGCATGGCTCGGTACAGGAACTGCACTGCATCAAATGATTGCAGATGATCAAAAAGTAATTCTTGATCAAATGTTGCTGGAATGGCCATATTTCCAAACCTTAATTGATATGCTGGAAATGGTGCTGTCCAAATCAGATGCACATATTGCACTGTATTATGAATCACATTTAACGGATGATGAACATTTAAAAATTTTAGGTGCAGAGTTACGTCAACGCCTAAAAAATGCGGTAGACACCTTATTGCTATTAAAAGGTGAATCAAAACTATTGAGTAGTAATGATGTACTCGATCAGTCGATGAAAGTGCGTAAACCTTATTTACTCCCCTTACATCTGCTACAAGCTGAATTAATGAAACGTCGTCGTGCCTATATTGCAACACAACAGTCTGAACATACACCGATTGATCATGCACTGATGGTGAGTATTACCGGAATTGCAGCAGGACTTCGCAATACAGGCTAATTGATCATGACTGTAGAAGCAGATCGCGATGATCTGCTTCTTTATTCAACACATTTTAATCACTATGATCAGTTTGGCACTCGCTCGATAAAATCATGTTTAGGCTGATCATATTTTAAAAATTGATCTGAATTCACCAAGTTAAGAGAACATAATTATAAAAAACTTTTACCATATGGTAAAAATTGATGTAAGTCATATAATTAGTTTTAATAAAATTTCACTTGAATGGATTAAATCTTGTTATAAACAAGAGTATCATGTGCACAATTTAGCTTTTGAGTGCTCATTTTATGTCCAATTGGTTTCCCCAATGGCGTCCTTATCAGGGCAATATCGATGCACGCCCAGTGGGCACAAATGAATATCTTCCAACCAATCAAAGTATTGTTTTAGGGATACAACATGCTTTTGCCATGTTCGGTTCAACCGTACTGGCACCATTTCTCATGGGATTTGATCCTAATCTTGCCATTTTAATGTCAGGAATTTGTACCATTTTATTCTTTATCATGACCGGTGGTCGTGTTCCGAGTTATTTGGGTTCAAGTTTTGCATTTATTGGTGTCGTTATTGCAGCAACAGGTTATGCCGCATCAGGAACAGGCGCGCCCAATACCAATCTGGCCGTTGCAGCAGGCGGTATTATGGCCTGCGGTATCTTATATGCGATTTTTGGCTTAATGGTCATGGCAACGGGCACAGCTTGGATTGAAAAATTAATGCCACCTGTTGTGACTGGTGCAGTGGTGATGATTATTGGCCTAAACTTAGCGCCAGTTACGGTAAAAAGTGTTGCGGGTAATCCTTTTAATATGTGGATGTCGCTCTTGACCGTATTATGTATGGGCGCTATTGCGGTATTTACCAAAGGCCTATTACAACGCTTATTGTTACTGGTTGGTCTGGTCATGGCCTATTTTATTTACTATCTCATTAGTAATGTATTCGGTTATGGCACACCGATTAACTTTTTACCCATTCAACAAGCCAGCTGGTTTGGTGTACCCACCCTGCACGCGCCAACATTCGATATCAATGCCATTCTAATTATTGCACCAGTCGCTCTGATTTTAATGGCTGAAAATTTAGGTCATATTAAAGCAGTGGGTGCAATGACTGGAGAGAATCTTGATCCACAAATTGGCAAGGCCTTTTTGGCAGATGGTGTTGCAACCACACTCTCGGGGAGTGTCGGTGCGCCGGGGATGACGACCTATGGTGAAAATATTGGTGTCATGGCAGTCACTCGCGTCTATTCCACGATTATTTTTGCAATTGCGGGTATTTTTGCCATATTTTTAGGCCTCTCCCCCAAGTTTGGTGCTGTGATTCATACCATTCCAACCGCAATTTTAACAGGTGCATCAATTGTAGTATTTGGCTTAATTACTATTGCTGGTGCAAAAATCTGGATTGAAAATAAAGTCGATTTTTCTCAAAACAAAAATCTGATTGTTGCTGCTGTCACGCTGATTTTAGGTACCGGTGACTTTGCTTTACAATTTGGTAGCTTTAATTTAGGTGGTATTGGTACAGCAACATTTGCAGCCTTATTACTAAACTGGTTTTTTAGTTTAACCGAATCATCCAAATCAAATTGATCGCTAAAAAGCAGTCTTCGGACTGCTTTTTTAATATATGATGCTGAACTTGCTCAATGATAAAGTGATTTCACTCTCATGATACGTCTTGATCTTTTTGATTTGCAATTGGTCTTATATATTGTGGAAACAGGGAGTTTAACCAAAGGTGCAGCACAAGCTGCCTTATCACTACAGGCATGTAGTGAACGAATCAAAAAACTCGAACAACAATATGCCGTAGATTTATTTACACGTCATGCTTCGGGGGTAAAACTGACCTTGGCGGGTCAAATCTTTATTCAGCATGCCGAGCAAATGATACAACAAGCACAGCAGCTAGAATTCGCAATGCTGCCTTTTAGTACAGGTCATTATCACGATCTTATACTGTGGTGTAATTCATCTGCACAAAGTGAATATTTACCCACCTTACTCCCAGAATATTTACTGCAAAATCCCAATATACATCTTCAGCTTAAAGAAGCTGAATCCAGCATGATCATCCATGCGATTGAAAACGGCTCGGCACAGCTGGGACTGATTTCTAGTTTTTTTGCTGTTGATCATTTATCAACATTAGAGTTTGCAACAGATCCACTGGTATTGATTTGCCCGATACAACATCGGTTAGCCTCCTCTCAACAGCTTAGTCTACAACAGGTTGTACACGAGCCATTTATTGGTTTAATGCAACATCATTCTTTACAACAGTCCATTGATACTCAAGCTAAACAACTCAATACACAAATTCAATATCGCTTACGTTTACCCAATTTTGCGGCCATTGTACAGGTCATTGCTGATGGTGTAGGCATTGCCATTATTCCTCAACGCGCTGCAAAACGCTATGCGACTGACTTTAACTTTCAACAAATTCCACTTGAAGGTCAATGGGCCAATCGCAAATTATTATTGGTTGCCAAAAACTTTGCAGATTTATCTCCTGCATATCAACATTTATCCACATTTCTCTCATCATACCAGAGCAATATACGCACAAACACTTAACATACTTAACCAGCACTAAAGATCAAGAGGTACGCAGTACCATATATGTTCCCAAACTGATCAGTCCAATAAAAAATACTTGGCGAAATTTTGCTTCAGAAATACGATAACGCAATTTACTGCCCAGCCACATCCCCAATAAAGCAGGCACTAAGGCAAGCGCAGATAAGGTATAGTCAAATGATAAATGTTCCGATGTATGACGATTTAACGAAATCAATAAGCACAGTGTTGATGTGGTAAAAGCAAGTCCGAGCGATTGAACTAAATCATCTTTTTGTAACTGTAAACTTTGTAAATATGGCACAACAGGAATAATCACAACACCTGTTGCTACCGTCAAAGCACCACCTAAATAGCCAATGACCGGTGATAAATAGTTTTCATATTTTGATAGATTTGGCATATTTTTCGCACAAAGCCCATATAATCCATAAAGTGCCAACATACTGCCCAGCAACATTTCACTATTAAAATCACCCTGTCCTAACGGCGGAAAAATACTCCATACAGAGCCCACAGCCATAGCAAGTAACATTGGCCAAAAACGGCGAATCAATCGCAGGACATGACCTTCATAAAACAATTGCCAAAAATTAGTCACCATAGAGGGGATAATCAATAAAGTCGCCGCTTGAAATGGACTAATGACCATGGTCAATAATCCCATAGAGACTGCTGGCAATCCCAAACCAATGGTTCCTTTTATTAATCCAGCAATCGAAAATACCGCCATCACCAACCAAATCATCATTATTCCCCAACACAGTATTGCAAGTACCGATGCTAAAGTGTTTTAGGATTTGGCAATATCACTGTTTTTAGAAGTAAAGCTCAAGCAAATATTGAGGCTTAAATGGCATAATATAATCTCTGTGACTAGAAAAGAGTAAAACGATGCTGCAATGGCTAAAAGATAAAAAGCTGATTTGTTTTGATTTGGATGGGACCTTACTGGACTCAGTCGGTATTTGGAATCAAGTCGATGCCGCATTAATTTTACAATTAGGTGGACAGCATATTGATTTCGTTACCATACAAAGTGATCGTGATCGACAATTGACAAAATTTAAACATCATACTGATCCCTATTTAGAATACTGTGGTTTTCTCAATAAGAAATACACCTTCCACAAAGAAAAAAATGATGTTAAAACAGAAAGATATAAAATTTCTCAATATTTTTTAGATCATGTGGTCGAGTTAAAACCTGATGCTGAATTATGGCTACAGGCCCTACAGCAACAAGGCTTTGTATTGGCACTCACCACGACGACCAGTCAAAATAATTTACGACGCTACCAAGAGAATAATGCGGCGATTTATAAAAAGCTCAACTTTAATGACGTTTTTTCTCTGATTTTGACACGAGAAAATGTCCAAAATATTAAACCTGACCCAGAAATTTATTTAACAGCATTAAATCATTTTCAAATCAGTGCCGAACAATGCGTCATTTTCGAAGACTCATTGATTGGTGTGGAAGCAGCCAAACATGCAGGGATTGATGTGATTGCAATTTATGATCACTGGTCACATACAGATTGGCCCAGCATTCAAGCGCAAGCAGATGGAGTATTCTATCAATATACCGATCTACTGCAGTCTAAAAACTGAACGGACGGTGTACCTCATTCGACCGATTTAATCTAATACAAGGATCATAACAGCGATCATTACGCTGATGATCAATGATTAAATAATGTAAAAGCACCATCAAAATTTAACCTGATGCTCTGTGCTATTAAGGACGTATTTCTTTAAGTTCGCGACGAATAAAATGCTGAATCATCTCTTGATAGAGCTGTGCAATTAAATCAGGATCTAAACCTTGTTCTTGTGCCTGTGTTTTCACATGATTTAATACTTCGTCAATACGTGGTGAGGGTACATTCTCCATACTACGTTTAAAACGAATCACCTGATCTACATAAAATTGACGTGTTGCGATTAACTCAATAATGTGTGAATCAATTTCATCTATTTTGCTTCGCGCCTGCGCTAAGCTTTGTACTTTTTCTTTATTCATGTGTTATTGACTCGCTACTCAAATGATTTTCACTTTTATACTTTTGTTCTAACACATTACTGAAAATACTTTCAATCATCCAAACACGATATAGACTATTAAAGATATATTTTTGACCATCTATCCGTAATTCCAATACAGGAACATTGGGCTGTTCCTCCATGGCCAAATGCTGATCATTGATCATGAGTTGTTGAATCACATCAACAGGCTGAAGTTGTTCAATACCCAGTTCAGTCATTAATGCATGATAATGTGGTGGATAAGATAGATCTTTTCCTTTGGTCCATACTGCTTCTAGTAAGGTATAAATCGCATCAATTTGCTGTTGTTCAGGTACACTATAAAATAATTTGGCCATTTGTATACTGGCTGCTTCGGTTGGACGACAAAAAGGGGTAAATGCCACTTTAGTGCGACGAGATAAGCGCGTGGCTAAATTCCAGTCAAATAAATCTCGCCCCTGATAACTGAGCGGATAAACTTTTAATTGAATATTATAATAACTTGCCAACTCTTCTCGAATATAGGCCAGTAATAGCCAAGAAATCGGATCTTCTAAAGCAATATAAATATCTAGCTCTGGATCTAAGGCTTGAATTTCATTCAGTTCTTCTGCATCATTAATTAAATGTTCTCGCCATTCAATATGATTAATCAGAAAAATAGGATTGCCTGTAAACAGATGTTGTTGTTTTAAACGTCGTGTTAAACGTAATAAGTCATCCACAGCATGATACTGTCGCCCACCAATAGAAAAATAACTCACCAAAATAGCTTGATCATTAAATATACGTTCAGGGAAATGCTGAACTTGGTGATGACGGCTAGCCATCGCATATAAGGTTCTTAATTTGCCATACTGTTGTTGCCACAACATATGAAAAATATCTTCCAGCAAATATAAAAAATCCTGTCCTCTTAAAGGCGTATTTCTTAAAATAATTTCTGCCTGTTGTAGTGCTTCAGCAGTCGGTTGCTCAGGGGTATCATGAAAACGAAAACGATGCTGTTTCGACAGAATTTTGGCATCATTTAAACAATAATTTTGCCAAGCTTGGGCAGACATATGATTAGGAGGTTCAGCAGCTTGACTAGAAATAATAATCTTAATCGGTTTCAGTACATCTGCTAAAATTTCATTTAATTGCGGTAGTTGTTGTACTGCTAAATAGCTATAGACATCATCTAATCGTAGATGAATACTTAGCCCTTGTTCAATAGATAACACCGTTTGCCGTATTGGTTTTTCATAAAACCAACTTGATCGGATTGGATCAAACCAGCGGCGTAACAATGACATGGAATTAGCCTCTAAAATAAATACACCTACACACAATGTCTTGATGTATTTTTATACCTTAATTATGGTTGCAAACCATAAATCAATATCAAAACTTATATCAAGTCAAAACAAAATGTTCAATATTTCCTGTGCAATAACAGCTTTAATTTTCTACGCTATCGCGGTCATACAGGCATTATTGCTACAGTACACCACGCGATATCATCGCGGCCGCATGAAATATACGCTGACGCCAATCCAGTTAAATACAATGTGTTCAAAGATAAAAAATGCCAGTGAGATAAACTCACTGGCATAATGTGCATGACAATTTCACTACAATAAAATTGTCTTAGATCTCACGTACTGCACCTTTAGCAGCACTGGTGGTATGCATAGCATAGGCTTTGAGTGCTTTAGAAATCTTACGTGGACGTTGCTCTACAGGATGCCAGCCTTTTTCATCTTGTAATACACGGCGCTGCGCTAAAGTCTGCTCATCTACTGCCAAATGAATACTACGGTTTGGAATATCAATTTCAATACGATCGCCATCTTCAACCAAACCAATCGTACCGCCTTCAGCCGCTTCAGGTGAAACATGACCAATCGACAGACCTGATGAACCACCAGAGAAACGGCCATCTGTCAATAATGCACATTCTTTACCTAAGCCCTTAGATTTTAAGTAGCTTGTTGGATAAAGCATTTCTTGCATACCCGGACCACCACGTGGACCTTCATAACGAATGACCACTACATCACCAGCATGGATACGACCAGCTAAAATGGCATCTACAGCAGCATCCTGACTTTCAAATACACGTGCTGTACCATTAAATTTTAAAATTGAGTCATCGACACCAGCAGTTTTTACAATACAACCATCCAGTGCGATATTGCCATACAATACAGCCAAACCACCATCTTGTGAAAATGCATGCGCAGCATTACGAATCACACCCTGTTCACGATCACCGTCTAAGCGTGCATAATAACGCTCTTGTGAAAATGCAGTTTGTGTCGGAACACCACCTGGTGCCGAACGGAAAAATTGATAGACCTCTTCATCTTCAGTACGAATGATATCCCATTTATCTAATGCATCTTTTAAGGTTGCTTCATGTACCGTGGTAACGGTTGTATCCAGTAATCCAGCACGATCAAGTTCGCCAAGAATCGACATGATACCACCGGCACGATGTACATCTTCCATATGAACATCATTTTTTGCAGGTGCGACTTTACATAGTACAGGGACTTTACGTGATAAACGATCAATATCGTCCATGGTAAAATCAACCCCAGCTTCATTGGCTGCTGCCAATAAATGTAATACCGTATTGGTCGATCCTCCCATGGCAATATCCAAAGTCATGGCATTTTCATAAGATGCTTTGGTCGCAATCGCACGTGGTAAAACACTGTAATCATCTTGTTCATAATGGCGCTTAGCCAATTGCACAATCAATTGGCCTGCACGTTCAAATAATTTTTTACGATTGGCATGTGTTGCCAACGTTGAACCATTACCTGGTAAAGATAAACCCAATGCCTCTGTTAAACAGTTCATTGAATTGGCTGTAAACATTCCTGAGCATGAACCACACGTTGGACATGCCGAACGTTCATACTCGGCCACTTCTTCATCCGTATAATGATCATCTGCTGCCACAATCATGGCATCAATTAAATCAATAGCTTTATCATTACCTCGGATTTTAACTTTACCCGCTTCCATTGGGCCACCTGAAACAAACACCACTGGAATATTTAGGCGCATTGCGGCCATTAGCATTCCCGGTGTAATTTTGTCACAGTTGGAAATACAGACCATGGCATCAGCACAATGCGCATTGACCATATATTCAACAGAATCTGCAATTAAATCACGTGAAGGCAATGAATACAGCATTCCGTCATGCCCCATTGCAATTCCATCATCAACCGCAATGGTATTAAATTCTTTTGCTACACCACCAGATGCTTGAATTTGTTCAGCAACCAATTGACCCAAATCTTTAAGATGCACATGACCTGGTACAAATTGTGTAAATGAATTGACCACCGCAATAATGGGTTTACCAAAATCTTCATCTTTCATTCCTGTCGCACGCCATAAACCACGTGCGCCAGCCATATTTCTTCCGTGTGTCGATGTTTTTGAACGATAATCAGGCATGGTGTTTTATCCAACAATTTTGTGTATGCTTGAATGAATGAATACATCCACTCTGGCGAAATATCTTAGCGTCTATCAGTATAATTCGTCCAAGACGGCTCTATCATACTATAACTTATGTTTAATAGATGAACACTAAACATTGCTTTTCTCTGTTTAGTCGAGTGTTGACTTGGACAGCCTCCATCATACTGACGAGATCAGCGCAACGTGTATTTATACTGACTTAGGCAACCATCATCAGCAAAGCTAAAGGGATCGATTGAAAGGGTTATAGCCTTGTTCAATATAGCATTAGCAAAAGAGCCAGACCAACAACAAACGCAATCTCATTTAAACTCTGTCTTCAAGTAAAAAATACACTTATTTTTTACTTGATTAAATCCAGTATTGTTTAAATTTGAGCTGATCATTCTTCACCTCAATCAATCCTATAGATATCGAATCAAATCCGCTAAGACGCCATGATCATGATGTATTCAAATCTAAAAATGATATAGGCTAAATTGGCGCTATGCTGCTCTGATCCATATTCGTATTGTCAGTTGATTGACACCACGTCAGAAAGATACAAGCAAATCAATAATGCCCTTATATCAACGCTTAAATTTGCATTTAAAACTTACTATAGCGCGATATAAAAAAATAAAATTAAAAACTTTCATGAATATTTTTTCAATTTTGCATAAATAAAAATTATATATTAAGACCTTAAAATGATGCTGTGATCATTTAATGACGATAGAATTGATAGAAAAAATAACTTGCAACCACCAACATCAACACGGAGAAATATTTTTTTAAAATACCTGCAGGTAATTTATTGGCTGCTTTTGCACCAAAACCTGCTGTGATAAAACTCATCATACTAATACCGATAAATGCATAGATATTGACATAACCAATCGCCCCAGCAATGGCAATACTTTTTTGTGAGCCAAACCAAATAAAACCAATGGTCGCTACAATCGAAATGATTAATCCACATGCTGCAGATGTTCCCACCGCCTTTTGCATCACAACACCATGATGGGTTAAATACGGTACGGTAAAGCTTCCACCACCAATACCAAAAATAGCAGATGCAAAACCAATTCCTCCACCCGTCAATACTTGTAACGGTGCTCTAGGTAAATGACGACTGGTATCAACTTCAACTTTAGCATCTTGAAACATTTGATAGGCAATCCATAGTGCAAATAGCCCAATAATCAGCTGTAATGCATGACTGGGTAATAAGTTGGCAATTGCAGCGCCCGATAAAGAACCGACAATCATTCCAATTGAAAGATAACGAAATACAGGCCACATCACATTACCATGATGATGATGGGTCAATACTGAACTGGTTGAGGTAATGATCATGGTCGATAAGGATGTGCCAATCGCCATATGCATCACAATCGCTGGATCATAATTTAATTGGGTGAAAACGATACATAAAATAGGAACAACAATCAGTCCACCACCAATGCCAAATAATCCAGCAATAAAACCGGCAAATGCACCACTCATTAAATAAATTATAAAATCCATATATTATTCTCACTTTATCTTGGCTTTTAGGACATGGATTGAATTATTGATATTGAACTATTTTAGGTTAAACATACTGCAAAAAATGCAGTACTTTGTTGATCATTTGTCTTTTATACCAAGATATTCTCTATGTTTAGAACTATCATCAAGATAATATCGCTAGCAAATCGATAATACCTCATGACAATTACATATAGGCAAAAATGCAGCGTTAGTATCATCTAATCCATTTGATGATCGTCAATAGCGCATGATCGTTATCAAAATCAAGCAACAAAAAAATAGCTGAGCTTTGCTATAATTAAATGACATTGAGCCACCGAGTTGATCTCTTGAAAATTATTTTTGCAGGTACTCCTGAGTTTGCTGCGATTGCATTACAGGCACTGGTTGCAACCGAGCATGATATTGTTGCCGTTTATACTCAACCCGATCGTAAAGCGGGGCGTGGACAAAAACTGACCCCTTCTGCGGTCAAACAGGTTGCACAGCAACATCAAATTCCAGTGTACCAACCACTACATTTTAAATCTTCAACAGAGGACGGCCAAGCTGCACAACAACAATTGGCTCGTCTTGATGCCGATGTGATGGTCGTTGCCGCATATGGTTTAATTTTACCGCAAAGCGTTTTAGATATGCCTAAGTATGGTTGTCTCAACATTCATGGCTCATTGTTACCACGCTGGCGTGGTGCAGCCCCAATTCAACGTGCTATTGCAACGGGAGATAGCGAGACAGGCATTACCATTATGCAAATGGCGGCTGGTTTAGATACTGGAGATATGCTCTACAAAACGGTTTGCCCGATTGAAGCCGAAGATACTTCAGCCAGCTTACACGACAAACTGGCGCAACAAGGTGCTCAAGCGATTGTGCATGTTTTAGCATCAGAACACAGTTTACAAACCTTTTTAAATCATCGTGAAGTACAAGATGAAAGCTTAACGCTATATGCACATAAGCTCTCAAAAGCTGAGGCGAAAATTGACTGGCAACAAAGTGCTGTCAGTATTGATCGCAATATTCGTGCCTTTAATCCATGGCCTGTGGCCTTTATGCCAATAGATGATCAGCATAATTTACGGGTTTGGCATTCATCATGCTCTGAACAAGATACGCAAGGTCAAGCTGCAGGTACCATTATTGCCATCAATAAACAAGGCGTACATGTAGCCTGTGGGGATGGAAAAGCCGTCTGTCTGCAGCAACTGCAATGGCCAGGTGGTAAACCCTTAAATCCAGTACAGATTAATCAAACCCAGAAGCTCAATGTAGGACAAGTTTTAATATGAATCAATTGCAACACGCAACGTCACAGCGTAACTTACGTGCTCAAGTGATTCAAACCTTAATTGCTGTACAACAAGGCCAATCACTTGCCAGTATTATGCCCGTACACCTGATGCAAGTTGCTGAACGAGATCGCGCATTATTTCATGAACTGGTATTAGGCACATTACGTCAATGGTATGCGCTTAAAAGTATCACGCTCCCTCTCTTGGTAAAACCTTTAGATAATCCGACGGTAGAAACATGTTTATATGTCGGTTTATATCAACTGCTCTGTACACGTATTGCAGCACATGCAGCGATTTCAGAAACCGTTACTGCCATAAAACAATTAGGTTTTTCAGCCTTAAGCGGTGTCGTGAATGCTATCCTGCGTCGTGTTTCACGTGAAACAAATGAATTCCAAATCGCCTTAAACCAAGCACATGGTTTACCCAGCTGGTTATTTAAACGGTTAAAAAAAGACTGGGGAGTGGCACTTGCAGAACAACTTTATTCAGAACTCAAACAGACTGCACCTTTAACCTTAAGGGTGAATAACCGCGTTACTGACCGTGAAGAGTATATGGAAATTTTAGCTGAACATGATATTCAAGCGAGACCATGTCAACGTTCTGAAGTGGGTATTATCATTGAACAAGCAGTACATATTCCACAATTGCCAGGCTTTAATGAAGGGGGATTTTCTGTTCAGGATGAACATGCTCAACTCTGCGCGAGTCTATTGCCAGATTTAAACGGAAAAATCGTTCTGGATGCCTGCGCAGCACCTGGAGGTAAAACTACACATCTGCTGGAAAAATTTACCCCTAAAAAACTCATCGCTCTAGATCAAGATGCCAAACGTTTACTACGCGTGCATGAAAACTTGGCACGTTTATCATTAGAGCAATATACAGAAATAGAAATTGTGACGGCAGATGCCAGCACTTGGCAAGCCAAAGAAGCCATCGACTGTATCATTTTGGATGCGCCGTGTTCGGCTATTGGTGTATTACGCCGTCATCCTGATATTCGTTTATTACGCCAATCTAGCGATATTGAACATATTGTTGCACTACAGAAACAAATTCTAAATCATTTGTGGCAACAACTGAAAGTTGGTGGCACATTACTCTATATTACCTGTTCTATTTTAAAAGCTGAAAATGAACAACAGATGATTGATTTTTTTGCAACACATCACAATGCCAAAGAAGTTAAACTCAATGTTGATTGGGGAATAGAACAAATTCATGGTAGACAATTATTACCTGCAAGCCATCAAGGCGACGGTTTCTTTTATTGTCGTATTGAAAAAACAGCTTAATGCAATATAAAGAGGAACCTTATGGTTCCTCATTTCAAGCCATGCTTAATCTTCTTCATCAGGATGTTTGACCAAATGAATAACAGCTAAAATCAAGCCACCCCATAATAATAACGTGGATAAAATAAGCATTATCATTGCAGAAGTATTCATCTATTTAGACTCCTTCTATTCTTGATCTTTTGGTAAGCGAAATGCAACAGCACCGAAAATCAGCACCGCTAATGTTCCGCCACCAATCAACCATAATGTCATGGTTGGATAGCCACCATAGCCTTCTAATACAATAGATTTAAATGTTAAACCTAATGCGATCAATAAAGACAGTGGCGTCACAATCGTCAATAAAAAGTTCCAGCCTCGACCTAATTTAATACTTGAATATTGATTGATATGTGCTTGTAGTTGCGCCAGTAATGGACGACGGAACCATGACAGTAAAATAATCGATAATACCCCACCACCGACAATACCAATATTATTGGCAAAATAGTCAATGATATCGACAAAAGTAATGGCACTATGTGTTGAGAAAATGAGTGTAGAAACAACAGCCGAACTACCTGCAATCAGGGTGACTGATTTAAACCGTGACCACCCCAATTTATCTTGAAAGGCTGCAATCGGAACTTGCAAAATACTCACCATGGAGGTGATACCTGCAACCGTAAGTGATGCAAAAAACAGGAATCCAAAAACATCCCCGCCTGCCCCCATACTGGAAATAATTTTAGGAAAAGCAATAAATGCAAGGCCAATCCCACCAGAGACAACCTCTTTAACTTCAACACCAGAGCTAAATGCCATAAAGCCTAACGCTGCAAAAACACCAATACCCGCCAAAATTTCAAAAGACGAATTGGCCAATGCCACCACAATCCCTGAACCCGTTAAATTGGTTTTTTCCTTCAGATAAGAGGCATAGGTCAACATAATGCCAAAACCGACTGACAGCGAAAAGAAGATATGACCAAATGCCGCCAGCCAAACCTTATAATTCATCATGGCATGCCAATCTGGAGTAAAAAATGCATTTAAACCATCTACAGCACCGGGTAAACGTAATGCTTGAATCACTAAAATGGTAAATAAAACCACCAATAACGGCATAAAAATTTTATTGGCTAACTCTACACCACGACGTACACCGCCATATAAAATCAGCATGATCACCAGCCATACCGTCACCAAACCTAAAAACAGTACAGGTACAAAACCAAACGTTAACTGATCGGCATTTTGTAGATAGGTTGAAAAGAAAAAGTGCTGTGTATCGGTTCCCCATTGTTGCCCAATAGAATAGAACATATAGGTTCCAGCCCATGACAACACACTGGCATAATACAAGCCAATCATTAAGGTCACCATGACCTGCCACCAGCCTAAAGATTCGGCATTCATTAATTTTTTATATGCCGTTGGTGGTGCTTTACGAAACTTATGGCCTACCGCATAATCCAGAAATAATAACGGTAATCCAGCAGCAAAAATAGCAATCAAATATGGAATTAAAAAGGCTCCACCACCATTTTCATAAGCAACATAAGGAAAACGCCAAATATTACCTAAACCAACAGCAGAACCAATTGCCGCAATAATAAAACCTGATCGGGCAGACCAGTTTTCACGAGAATTTGTCATAAAACACCTAAAACTTTAGGTATACTTACATGCTATTTATTTTGCTTATTAAATCAACATGTCAAATACCAATAAAATATTGTGGTTTGTCGAGAAATGATACCTTTTGAGCATACTATTTCCCTGTACAAACGGATAAATGTTCATCGCTTCTTGGTTAAAGATAATGTTGAAAATTTATCTGAAGATCATTCAAACAATACCGATATTTTCAAAGATTTTCTGTAAATTATTCTCAGTATGTTGAGTATTGATCATACTTTTAATTAGAAAAATTAAAAAGTTCCTTTTGTATGAACAAAGATCAATTGTCATCATCCAATCTTGGTAAATAAACGAATAAATCACAAAAAATAGCGTTTATGTCAACATCAAGCAAAATAATGACCATAACAAGTTAACATCACTGGATTGGTTATTTTAATATTCATCAACATGATGGTGGCTTTAGATCGCTTTAATTGATCGTTATAGGCCATAGTCTATTTTTAAAATGATGTGATATCGCTTTAGAATCAGGTTGATTAAGATGAGGTTGGATAAACTGATGTTTAACCATTAGTGAGGATACTCTGATCTGATTGATCAAATCAGAGTATTGAATTGAAGGTATTACACTTTGGCAGATTTTAACTGCGCGAGATTAATTTTTTCAGGTGTGTCTTCATGACGAATTAATGACACTGCAATAGCAGTGATTAATACTGGTAAACCTACTGCGATAAAATTAACATAGGCAGGTAAGCTCATCCCTAATAATGCACCAATTAAAATAGGACCAACAATCGCACCCATACGACCAATTGCAGATGACCAGCCAATTCCTGTAGAACGGATCGCCAATGGGTAATACTGTGCAACATAGCTATACAGTAACATTTGTGAACCAATAGAAGCTGCACCGGCTAAGAATACCAACAGATATAATAAAAATTGGTTAGATTGTAATCCCATTAAACTCATCACAATCGCACCTATTAAACCTAAGCACATTAACACTGGTTTTAAATGGAAACGGTCAGCTAGAATACCGCCACCGACAATACCAATCACTGCACCAATATTCATCACCATCATAAACATCAAGCTATTATCCATTGAATAACCTGCTGCCATCATCAATTTTGGCAACCAGCTACTTAATGCATACATCGTCAGAAGACAGGTAAAAAAGGCTAACCAAAACAATAGTGTATTCATTGCACGGCCACGCTTGAATAAGCTTGAAACTGATGCTGATTCAGGAACATCAACTTGATGTAATTCAAATACAGTATCGTCTTTTACAGTCACTTGACGATCCAAGCGGCGTACAATCTGACGCGCTTCTTGTTGTCGATTTTCTTTCACAATAAACGTTAAGGATTCTGGTAAAAATTTCCAGATCACGGGTAATAAAAATAAAGGAATACCTGCAATCCAAAACATAATTTCCCAACCATATTGCGGGGTAAACCATGCACCAAGTAAAGCAGCCAACACGCCACCTACCGCATAGCCACTAAACATGGTTGTCACCAAAGTACTACGCATTTTTTGTGGTGCATATTCAGAAGTTAATGCCACTAAATTTGGCATTACACCACCAATGCCTAAACCAGCTAAAAAGCGTAAAATTGCAAACTCTGTCGGATTAGACGCAAAACCACCCGCAAAAGTCAGTCCACTAAAAAGGACAATACAAATCATAATGACTTTTTTTCGGCCAATTTTATCGGCTAAAGAACCAAAAATCATGGCCCCAAACATCATACCAGCAAGTGCGGTACTAGCAAGCATTCCAGCCTGTACAGCAGTTAATCCCCAGTCTTCCATGAGCAAAGGTAAGGCAACTCCATTAATCGCTAAATCATAGCCATCAAAAAGAATAATAAGTAAGCTCCATGCCACTACTTTAAAATGAAAAGAGTTAAATCTTGCTTTATCAATAATATTATTGACGTTTACTGCTTGAAGTGTCATGCCTATCGCCTGTGAATCTATGTTTCCTTGCACTTTAACTAGCGCCCTTCAGCTGCATCTTGCTCTGATTGCATGCCTGAAGTCATTCACTAAAGTAGTGGCGCTATATTCACATGATTTATAGTGATATAAAAATTCAACATTAGTCTAATTATTAATAACTTATATAAAAATAAATCGATTTTTTTTAAATTTATCTTATAAATAGTTTAATTATAAATATAAAAAGCCCCAATATATTCAGGGGCTTTCTAATCAGGAGTAATTGAATTAAATCAATATTTTTAAATTTTTGCTGCTTTTAACTGTTTTGATAATACCGGTGAAGTCTGTGGAACACGGATAAATGCAATCGCAAAAGCACCCACAATACCCGGTAAGGCAACTGCAATAAAGTTCCATTTATGTGGTAATTCCATACCCAATAACATACCAATTACAATTGGGCCAACAATCGCACCAGTACGCCCCACCGCAGAAGCCCAGCCAATACCAGTTGAACGTACAGCAACCGGATAATATTGAGCTACATAGCTATACAGTAAAATACTACTACCAATTGAAGATGCGCCTGCTAAACCAACCAATAAATAAATCACCGGTTGTGGAGAGTTAAAACCTAAGCCAACTAAAGACAACACGCCGACCGTTAGCATACTAATCAAGACAGGTTTAAAATCAAAACGATCTGCCAGAATACCACCACCAATGGTTCCAATCACTGCACCAATATTCAGTGCAAGTAAGAACATTAAACTGCTTCCTAAAGAATAACCTGCTGCCATCATCAATTTTGGTAACCAGCTACCTAATGCGTAAAGCATCAGCAAGCACATAAAGAAGGCCACCCAAAATAACACCGTTCCACCCGCTCTATTTTCGGTGAATAATGCTTTCACTGATGCAGTTTGTGTTTGATCTGTGCTAGATAAAACCAATTGAGTATCTGCTTTAAGTTGGATGGTCGGTTCAACTTTTTGTAAAAAGTGACGTGCATCCTTAAGTTTCTGTTCTTTCACTAAATAGGTTAAAGATTCAGGTACAAATTTCCAAAATAATGGTAAAAAAATCAGTGGAATACCGGCTATGTAAAACATAATTTGCCAGCCGAAACTCGCTGTAAACCATGAACCACATAATGCTGCCATAATACCGCCGACCGCATAACCACTAAACATGGTTGTCACTAAAGTACTTTTTAAACGTTGTGGTGCATATTCAGAGGTTAATGCCACTAAATTAGGTAATACCCCACCAATACCTAGACCTGCAATAAAGCGTAATACGGCAAATTCTGTTGGATTAGAAGCAAATCCACCCCAAAATGTAAAACCACTAAATAACGTTACACAGATCATAATCACTTTTTTACGACCAATGCGATCTGCCAACATACCAAATGACATTGCGCCGAACATCATCCCAGCCAAAGCAGTACTGGCCAACATTCCAGCTTCAACTGCCGTCATATTCCATTCTTGCATTAATAATGGCAATACAACCCCATTGATTGCCAAATCGTAGCCATCAAAAAGTACGATAAACAAACACCAAAGTATGATTTTTAAGTGAAAAGGTTTAAAAGTTGCCTTATTAATCACATCATTAACACTAACAGTATTACTAGTCATCTCTCACCTCCTGTGAGATTTACTTCATTATTTTTACATCCATTAGGCGTCATAAGCTTTTATTGTGACGTGCTTATTTGACGAGCAATGTGTTATGCCAGTAGTTGACCATACAAAAAATAGCACAAATACTATACGAAAGTCGTATAAGCGGCCAAAAAACTAACCTCATCAGACCAGTTTTTTTTTGTAAAATGAGCAAATTCACTCTTTTCATTTGGCTTTTTTTAAGAAATTGAGAAAATATAATCCTGCGCTAAACAAAATTTATTCTTTTTTTAAGCATTAAAATCGAGATCAAGTCACAATTAATTCAACAAAAAGTTAAATCAGTATCGCAACTAAAAATAAAACCAAAAAAAATCCCTCAAGCGATGGCTTGAGGGATTTTCGAATAATGAGCTGGCGATGACTTACTCTCACATGGCTAACGCCACACTACCATCAGCGCGAAGAGGTTTCACTTCTGAGTTCGGGAAGGGATCAGGTGGTTCACTCTTGCTATTGTCGCCAGCACAACTGTTTATGGATACTTGCTTAGACTTACCTATTGCTAAGTTTTCTACCAAATGAGTTATTAACAGAGATTATATCTGAGTTGGATATGATGTTCGATCAGCGATACTAAATCAAGTATTTTCATCGTTAGATGATGTTTTATGAATCGATTGATGCTTTATATACAACTGTTTGGGTGTTGTATAGTCAAGCCTCACGAGCAATTAGTATTGGTCAGCTTCACATGTCACCATGCTTCCACATCCAACCTATCAACGTCGTAGTCTTCAACGGCTCTTTAGAGGACATAAAGTCCAAGGGAAATCTTATCTTGAGGTAGGCTTCCCGCTTAGATGCTTTCAGCGGTTATCCCTTCCGAACATAGCTACCCGGCGATGCGACTGGCGTCACAACCGGTACACCAGAGGTTCGTCCACTCTGGTCCTCTCGTACTAGGAGCAGATCCTCTCAAATTTCCAGCGCCCACGGTAGATAGGGACCGAACTGTCTCACGACGTTCTAAACCCAGCTCGCGTACCTCTTTAAATGGCGAACAGCCATACCCTTGGGACCTGCTTCAGCCCCAGGATGAGATGAGCCGACATCGAGGTGCCAAACACCGCCGTCGATATGAACTCTTGGGCGGTATCAGCCTGTTATCCCCAGAGTACCTTTTATCCGTTGAGCGATGGCCCTTCCATACAGAACCACCGGATCACTAAGACCTACTTTCGTACCTGCTCGACTTGTGGGTCTCGCAGTTAAGCGCGCTTTTGCCTTTATACTCTACGCGTGATTTCCGACCACGCTGAGCGCACCTTCGTACTCCTCCGTTACTCTTTAGGAGGAGACCGCCCCAGTCAAACTACCCACCAGACATGGTCCTCGTCCCGGATTACGGGACAGAGTTAGAACCTCAATATTACCAGGGTGGTATTTCAAGATTGGCTCCACCGAAACTAGCGTCTCGGTTTCAAAGCCTCCCACCTATCCTACACAAGTAAGATCAAAGTTCAATGTCAAGCTGCAGTAAAGGTTCACGGGGTCTTTCCGTCTAGCCGCGGGTACACCGCATCTTCACGGCGATTTCGATTTCACTGAGCCTCTGCTGGAGACAGCGCCCCCATCATTATGCCATTCGTGCAGGTCGGAACTTACCCGACAAGGAATTTCGCTACCTTAGGACCGTTATAGTTACGGCCGCCGTTTACTGGGGCTTCGATCAAGAGCTTCGCTTACGCTAACCCCATCAATTAACCTTCCAGCACCGGGCAGGCATCACACCCTATACGTCCACTTTCGTGTTTGCAGAGTGCTATGTTTTTAATAAACAGTTGCAGGGGCCTGGTTTCTGTGGCTGCCATCAGCTCAGGAAGCAAGTTCCATCACCGACAGCAGCGTACCTTCTCCCGAAGTTACGGTACCATTTTGCCTAGTTCCTTCAGCAGAGTTCTCTCAAGCGCTTTGGTCTACTCGACCTGACCACCTGTGTCGGTTTCGGGTACGATTCCTGTGTAACTGAAGCTTAGAGACTTTTCCTGGAAGCATAGTATCAGCCACTTTGCGAGTAAACTCGCTTGCTATCAGATCTCAGCATAGAGTACCCCGGATTTGCCTAAGATACATGCCTACATCCTTTCACCTGGACAACCAACGCCAGGCTGACTTAACTTTCTCCGTCCTCTCATCGCATTACACAGAAGTATTGGAATATTAACCAATTTCCCATCGACTACGCCTCTCGGCCTCGCCTTAGGGGTCGACTCACCCAGCCCCGATTAACGTTGGACTGGAACCCTTGGTCTTTCAGCGAACGGGTTTTTCACCCGTTTTGTCGTTACTCACGTCAGCATTCGCACTTCTGATACCTCCAGCAGACTTCTCAATCCACCTTCATCGGCTTACAGAACGCTCCCCTACCACGTATACAAAGTATACATCCGCAGCTTCGGCATATAGTTTTAGCCCCGTTACATCTTCCGCGCAGGCCGACTCGACTAGTGAGCTATTACGCTTTCTTTAAAGGGTGGCTGCTTCTAAGCCAACCTCCTAGCTGTCTATGCCTTCCCACATCGTTTCCCACTTAACTATAATTTTGGGGCCTTAGCTGGCGGTCTGGATTGTTTTCCTCTTGACTACGGACGTTAGCACCCGCAGTCTGTCTCCCGGATAGTACTCATTGGTATTCGGAGTTTGCATCGGTTTGGTAAGTCGGGATGACCCCCTAGCCGAAACAGTGCTCTACCCCCAATGGTATTCGTCCGAGGCGCTACCTAAATAGCTTTCGGGGAGAACCAGCTATCACCAAGTTTGATTAGCCTTTCACCCCTATCCACAAGTCATCCCCTGGCTTTTCAACGACAGTGGGTTCGGTCCTCCAGTTAGTGTTACCCAACCTTCAACCTGCTCATGGATAGATCACCTGGTTTCGGGTCTACACCCAGCAACTAAACGCCCTATTAAGACTCGGTTTCCCTACGGCTCCCCTATACGGTTAACCTTGCTACTGAATGTAAGTCGCTGACCCATTATACAAAAGGTACGCAGTCACCGAACAAGTCGGCTCCCACTGCTTGTATGCATGCGGTTTCAGGATCTATTTCACTCCCCTCACAGGGGTTCTTTTCGCCTTTCCCTCACGGTACTGGTTCACTATCGGTCAGTCAGGAGTATTTAGCCTTGGAGGATGGTCCCCCCATATTCAGACAAGGTTTCACGTGCCTCGCCCTACTCGTCATCATTATGTGTGCCCTTTCGTGTACAGGACTATCACCCACTACGGTTGCACTTCCCAGAGCATTCCACTAAAACACACATAACTTAATGGGCTGTTCCCCGTTCGCTCGCCGCTACTGAGGGAATCTCAATTGATTTCTTTTCCTAAGGGTACTGAGATGTTTCACTTCCCCTCGTTTGCCTTGCAACACTATGTATTCATGTTGCAATACCTACCTTATGGTAAGTGGGTTTCCCCATTCAGAAATCTCCGAATCACAGGATATTTGCCGCCTCCCCGGAGCTTATCGCAGGCTATTACGTCTTTCATCGCCTCTGACTGCCAAGGCATCCACCACATGCACTTAATTACTTGACTATACAACCCCAAACAGTCGTTTGTTCCTACAAGTAGAACAACCAACATTACAGTTTAGAGCTTTGTGAACTTAATCACTATACAGCTTCAATTAGATTCATATACCAAAACGCTTGATTCAGTTTAATCGCTAGTAACTCATTTCTTGTAATTACTTACTTGAAACGAGTATGAACAAATTATTTCAACTCAAATATATTCTGTTAATGATTAACTACTGCCTCGTCAGCACGTAGTAAACTGTGATAAATCACAGAGATTAATAACAATGCATTATACAATGCTTTATCACTAAGCTCTATAATCTAGCTTTCGTTCGATTAAAGTCTAAACACTCAGAGTAACGCTACGCGCAGCATAGCTGCTTGTCTTGCGTTTGGGCGAAATATATTTCGCTATTTCCAAACTCTGGTGGAGACTAGGAGAGTCGAACTCCTGACCTCCTGCGTGCAAAGCAGGCGCTCTACCAACTAAGCTAAGTCCCCAGCTTAAGATCTCAATATATCTTGTTTCTTTTCACTCAGAATCCTTGAACCCATACACTACGCACTCACTTTCGTTCGTTTGTCTTGCACTTCGCCTTAAAGTAGTACTTTAAGTCTTGTTCATGGTGGGTCTGACAAGACTTGAACTTGTGACCCCACGCTTATCAAGCGTGTGCTCTAACCAACTGAGCTACAGACCCTCAGATATATTGCATGAAGAACAACTTGTTGTGGATTCTTACCAATCGTCAATCTTTCGTTAAGGAGGTGATCCAGCCGCAGGTTCCCCTACGGCTACCTTGTTACGACTTCACCCCAGTCATCGGCCACACCGTGGTAAGCGTCCTCCTTGCGGTTAGACTACCTACTTCTGGTGCAACAAACTCCCATGGTGTGACGGGCGGTGTGTACAAGGCCCGGGAACGTATTCACCGCGGCATTCTGATCCGCGATTACTAGCGATTCCGACTTCATGGAGTCGAGTTGCAGACTCCAATCCGGACTACGATCGGCTTTTTGAGATTAGCATCCTCTCGCGAGGTAGCAACCCTTTGTACCGACCATTGTAGCACGTGTGTAGCCCTGGTCGTAAGGGCCATGATGACTTGACGTCGTCCCCGCCTTCCTCCAGTTTGTCACTGGCAGTATCCTTAAAGTTCCCACCCGAAGTGCTGGCAAATAAGGAAAAGGGTTGCGCTCGTTGCGGGACTTAACCCAACATCTCACGACACGAGCTGACGACAGCCATGCAGCACCTGTATGTAAGTTCCCGAAGGCACCAATCCATCTCTGGAAAGTTCTTACTATGTCAAGACCAGGTAAGGTTCTTCGCGTTGCATCGAATTAAACCACATGCTCCACCGCTTGTGCGGGCCCCCGTCAATTCATTTGAGTTTTAGTCTTGCGACCGTACTCCCCAGGCGGTCTACTTATCGCGTTAGCTGCGCCACTAAAGCCTCAAAGGCCCCAACGGCTAGTAGACATCGTTTACGGCATGGACTACCAGGGTATCTAATCCTGTTTGCTCCCCATGCTTTCGTACCTCAGCGTCAGTATTAGGCCAGATGGCTGCCTTCGCCATCGGTATTCCTCCAGATCTCTACGCATTTCACCGCTACACCTGGAATTCTACCATCCTCTCCCATACTCTAGCTTCCCAGTATCGAATGCAATTCCCAAGTTAAGCTCGGGGATTTCACATCCGACTTAAAAAGCCGCCTACGCACGCTTTACGCCCAGTAAATCCGATTAACGCTCGCACCCTCTGTATTACCGCGGCTGCTGGCACAGAGTTAGCCGGTGCTTATTCTGCGAGTAACGTCCAGTACTCTTGGGTATTAACCAAGGTACCCTCCTCCTCGCTTAAAGTGCTTTACAACCAAAAGGCCTTCTTCACACACGCGGCATGGCTGGATCAGGGTTCCCCCATTGTCCAATATTCCCCACTGCTGCCTCCCGTAGGAGTCTGGGCCGTGTCTCAGTCCCAGTGTGGCGGATCATCCTCTCAGACCCGCTACAGATCGTCGCCTTGGTAGGCCTTTACCCCACCAACTAGCTAATCTGACTTAGGCTCATCTATTAGCGCAAGGTCACAAGTGATCCCCTGCTTTCTCCCGTAGGACGTATGCGGTATTAGCATCCCTTTCGGAATGTTGTCCCCCACTAATAGGCAGATTCCTAAGTATTACTCACCCGTCCGCCGCTAGGTCCGGTAGCAAGCTACTTTTCCCCGCTCGACTTGCATGTGTTAAGCCTGCCGCCAGCGTTCAATCTGAGCCATGATCAAACTCTTCAGTTAAAATCATTTTGTAGCTTTAATCTAAGCTACTAAATCTGGCTCATCAATTTTCTGACAAATTCTCTCAAATAAACTTCGAGTAATTTAAACCAATCAATCAATGATAATATTTCGATCAATCAATCAGTAAAAATCCACACAAGTTGTTCTTCATAATTTCTTAATGATCTTCTTAGTATCTCATCAATACTAAGCTTTGAACTTCAATAAACTAAACAACTTAGCACTTTGTGCTAACTTCGTTTCCGTCTATCTCGTCGGTATGGGGTGCATTCTAGAGCATTTACATTTCTTTGCAACCCCTATTTTTAATATTTGTGAACAGGTGCTCTATTTTTATGCACAAACTGAACAACATACATGCAATAAATTTAATAAGTAATTGAAAATAATATTGAAAAATTATTTTCAATGATTTTAATATGTTTGCACTTATTTTGTGCAAGTCATTTTCACACTCAATATTTCAACAGGTTGAGCAGGAAGATCTTTAAACATTTGTGACTGACTCAGTGGCTGCTGCGCAATTTTATTGACCACAGACATACCTTTAATAACCCGCCCAAATACGGCATAGCCAGCATTGGTCGTCGAATAGTCCAAATATGAATTGTCAGCAAGATTAATAAAAAACTGGCTGGTTGCTGAATCTGGATTGAGGGTTCTTGCCATTGCGACACTACCACGCAAATTAGACAAGCCATTATTGGCTTCATTTTTAATCGCGGCATACGTTGGCTTAGTCAGCAACTGCTGAGTCAAACCACCTCCTTGAATTACAAAGCCATCAATAGTTCTATGAAAAATCGTACCTGGATAAAAATTAGCATTTACATATTGTGTAAAGTTCTTGACTGAAATTGGTGCTTTATCTGGATAAAGCTCTATTTCAATCATCCCCATATCGGTGCTAATCGTTGCACAGCTTTTAGCAGCAAAAACATTGACCGTAAATCCCGCTATTAAACTCGTCAATACGATATGTTTTAACATTTTGATTTCTGCATCCTATAAAAATTAAGTTAAATTACGACCAACATAAACTAAGGCTATATTGAGTCACAATAAAAAAATGACTAAAAAACAAACTTAAAAACAACAGAATAAATATATTTACGCATGCATTATCTTTAACCAAGTAACTAAAAAATACTTAATATGTGCGCTTAAATGCTCCCATATTCATACAAATATATAAAATTAATCATCTCATTCGCTTGAATTTTAAGGACATGCCCCGACTTCTACACTAATCATGAAATTTATTAGACTCATGGCAGTTCAGCATTAACGCAGTTAACTCTGCTGCCGATTAAGGACTGTACATGTTTAAAAACCCATTTAAACGGAGTAAATCAATGGCAACTGAGCACAATGAACAAGCTCAAGATCTCCAACAAGAGCAAATGGAACAAAACACGGCTCAAGATACAGAGCAAGCTGAAGTGACGATTGACAGTTTACAAGTACAAATTGTCAAACTCGAAGAAGATCTCAAGCTACAAACAGCACGTACTGCAAATGCAGTCTATGAAGCACAAAAAAGTATTGAACGTATTCAACGTGAATCTGAAAAACATAAAGATACCGTTTTAGAAAAATTTGCTAAAGAATTGCTAGATTCTGTCGATAATCTAGAACGTGCAATTCAGGCAGCTGACAACCAAGCATCACCTTTGCTTGAGGGCGTTCAATTAACATTAAGATCACTGCTGACTACACTTGAAAAATTTGGTGTTGTGGTCGTAGATACTGATCATGGATTTAATGCTGATTTTCATCAAGCTGTAGGTATTGATCCTTCAGTGAAAAGTAATGAGATTGGCAATGTATTACAAAAAGGCTATACCTTAAATGGTCGTTTACTTCGCCCTGCTATGGTGATGGTTGGCGCTTAAGCCTTATAAGTTCGAGAGTTTATTAAAAAAATTATGAAAAATTACTTGAAAATTTTTGAATGGCTCTCATATTCGATAACAAATGCAAATCACAAAAGAATTTTAGAGGAAAACATCTAATGGCTAAAATCATTGGTATTGACTTAGGTACAACCAACTCATGTGTCGCTGTTCTTGAAGGCGACAAAGTTAAAGTTATTGAAAACGCAGAAGGTGCTCGTACTACACCATCGATTGTTGCGTATAAAGATGGGGAAATTCTCGTTGGTCAATCAGCAAAACGCCAAGCAGTAACCAACCCTAAAAACACATTATTTGCCATCAAACGTTTAATTGGTCGTAAATATGATGATGCAGCAGTTCAAAAAGATATCGGTCTTGTACCTTATAAAATCATCAAAGCAGACAATGGCGATGCTTGGGTTGAAGTAAACGATAAAAAATTAGCGCCACAACAAATTTCTGCAGAAATTTTGAAAAAAATGAAAAAAACTGCAGAAGATTACCTTGGCGAAACTGTTACTGAAGCAGTTGTTACCGTTCCAGCTTATTTTAACGATGCACAGCGTCAAGCAACTAAGGATGCAGGTAAAATTGCAGGCCTAGATGTTAAACGTATTATCAACGAACCAACAGCAGCAGCACTTGCGTTCGGTATGGATAAAAAAGAAGGCGATCGTAAAGTTGCAGTATATGACTTAGGTGGTGGTACATTTGACGTATCAATCATCGAAATTGCCGATCTTGATGGCGACCAACAAATCGAAGTATTGTCAACAAATGGTGATACATTCTTAGGTGGTGAAGACTTTGATAATGCATTGATCGACTATTTAGTTGAAGAGTTTAAAAAAGATCAAAATGTGAATCTTAAAAATGATCCACTTGCATTACAACGTTTAAAAGAAGCTGCTGAAAAAGCAAAAATTGAACTTTCTTCTGCAAATGCAACAGAAATCAACTTACCATACATCACTGCAGATGCAACAGGTCCTAAACATTTAGTGATCAATGTAACACGTGCAAAATTAGAAAGTTTAGTTGCTGATCTTGTGGCACGTACGATTGAGCCATGTAGAGTTGCATTAAAAGATGCAGGCTTATCAACTTCAGATATTTCTGATGTAATTTTAGTTGGTGGTCAATCACGTATGCCACTTGTACAACAAAAAGTACAAGAATTCTTTGGTCGTGAACCACGTAAAGATGTAAACCCAGATGAAGCCGTTGCAATGGGTGCTGCAATTCAAGGTGCTGTACTTTCTGGTGATAAAAATGACGTCTTGCTACTTGACGTTACGCCGTTAACACTCGGAATTGAAACAATGGGCGGTGTACTTACACCAATCATTGAAAAAAATACCACAATTCCAGCGAAAAAATCACAAGTGTTCTCTACTGCAGCAGACAACCAACCAGCCGTAGACATTTCAGTTTACCAAGGTGAACGTAAAATGGCTCAACAAAACAAATTGTTGGGTAACTTCCAATTAGGCGATATTCCACCTGCACCACGTGGCGTACCGCAAATTGAAGTATCATTTGACATTAACGCAGATGGTATCTTAAAAGTGTCTGCAAAAGACAAGAGCACAGGTAAAGAGCAATCAATTCAAATTAAAGCTAACTCAGGCTTAAGCGATGCTGAAATTGATGCAATGATTAAAGATGCTGAAGCAAATGCTGAGGAAGATCGTAAATTTGAAGAGCTTGCTAAAGCACGTAACGAAGCGGATGCATTAGTTGCTAGTGCACAAAAAGCAGTTAAAGATCTTGGTGAACAAGTAACAGCAGACGAAAAAACTGCAATCGAGACTGCGATTAACGAACTTGAAGCATCAACAAAAGAAAATGATGTTGACGCAATCAAAGCAAAAACTGAAGCATTACAAAATATCTTGATGCCAATTACGCAACGTGCTTATGAAGCAGCTCAAGGTCAGGCGGGTGCACAAGGTTTTGATCCAAATGCATTCCAAGGTGATGCTGCGGGTCAACAACAAAAAGCGGATGATGGCGTTGTTGATGCTGAATTCACTGAAGTTAAAGATGATAAAAAATAATTGATCACTTTAATTAAAAAACCGCGCTAAAAGCGCGGTTTTTTAATTTAATAGATGATATCTATCATTATTGATACCACTTCAATAAGCTTTTAAAACAATACTTTATCCAAATATAATGCAATATATCCCCACCATGTTGAGATGATCAAATCTTTTCAACACATACTAATCTCATAAAACCAAAGCTATTTGGTTATTTTTTTAAATGCTTTCTTTGAAGATTGGTCTCTATTCATGCTATGTTTAATACACAATAATTAATGAATCATTTTGGAGAGCAATGTGAGTTACTACCATATTCTTATTGAAGTGAATGACCACATCAGCACGATTGAACAAACGCGTGATATTGAAATCTTTGATATTACTGAAATTCAACCCCACCTCCATGCAATATTACTGCCTTATTTCAATGAGCAATCGATTGAGTTTGAAGATGAAAATATTGAATACCAAGATATTTTACACCTAGAAATTCAACAAACCTTACTACCCATCCATGACTTAATAGAAGAAGAACAACGCTTATTACCAAGCGATACTGAAATTACTATCAGTGCATATGAAATTTTTAATAATCGTGATTTAAGTCAAGATGTTACTACTGTCACTTTTGATCTGATTGAAGCAATGACATTAAAAAACTAACAATATCTTAAATATATTCATGCATACTGATTCCAGATTAATTTTAATGACTAAAATACAGTATAGATCCATAGCAATAGCCAATTGATGACCAAATCAAAGCGATCATTTTTTACTTTGTTCTGATGACATCATCCGTATAGATCGCTTTGGCTCCATGCTTTTTATGATATTGAATATAGCTTGAGATTCAAAATCATTTATATCGCAACAAACAGTACAGTGAATTCAAAAATATCAAGCAGATTCAATATCTGCTTGATATCTAATGTTAGACTTAATCAAATTTATTGCATTAAAGATCGGGCATGATCTTGGCGCAAAGCCTGTAGAATTTTCTGTCCAGCACGTGCATTCGGCACTAAACCCAAACGAATTTGTTCTCGCTGAATCGCCTGACGCGTTTTATCACCAATCAATCCATCTACAGTCCCAATATCGTAACCACGATTGAGTAATAATTGTTGGATTTCTCGACGTTCAGCACGTGACGTTCCCGCATCATCTGTTGGCCAAGTAGCGACAAAAGTACCTTTACCCTGCAAACGATCTGATAAATGCGCAATGGCCAACGCATAACTTTCTGCTGCATTATAACTATAAATAGCATCAAAATTTTTAAATACTAAAAATACAGGTCCGTTAATACCTGCTGGTGCCATGAGTCCGGCAGGTGTTGTTTGAGATAAATTACCTTGAATTAAAGGTGAACCATCTATACGTGTAACACCACGTGCAATCCAATTCGATAATGCTTTCTTATTACGACGCCCTTCACCATCAATCGACATTCCTTTAGGTAATTGCACTTCAAATCCCCAGGGTTGTCCAGTTTGCCATCCTCTTTTCTTTAAAAAGTTTGCTGTAGAGGCCAAGGCATCAGCAGTACTTGAGACCAAGTCACGACGACCGTCACCATCAAAGTCAACTGCAAGCTCTTCATAAGTAGAAGGCATAAATTGGGTATGACCAAATGCACCGGCCCAAGAACCTTTCAACTGCTCTTCGGTTACATCACCACGCTGTAAAATACGCATTGCTGCAAAAAATTCGCCACGAAAATACGCTTGGCGACGTCCTTCACAACTTAAAGTTCCCAAAGCTTGTAATAAAGGATATTTACCAGAAATATCACCAAAATTACTTTCCACCCCCCATACAGCAACAATCGTCTCAACAGGAACACCGTAGGTCATTGCAACACGATTTAATAGATCCTGATATTGTTGTATTTTCTGCTGTCCAACTTGAACTCGCTCATCATCAACCAATCCAGAAAGATAATCCCAAATCGGTGTAGAAAACTCTGGCTGATAGTTTAATTTTTCTATGACTGAATAATCAGGTGTTAATTGCTGTGTATAGCGTGAATATGTTTCAGCAGATACCCCCGCAGCAATCGCTTGACTACGCAGATTAGCTAAACATGTCTGAAAACGTATGTATTTGCTGCTATCGACATCAGAAGCTTGCGACATATTAATCGGTGTCGTTGTTGACGCCACTTGCTGATTAATAATCAGTTCTGCATGTGTCTGAGAAAATACCAACAAAGAAGAGAAACACACCAAAGCTAAATTACGCATAGATAACCTAAAATATTTTGAATTTAAATTATAGATAAACCATAGCATTATCTGGCGTAGAAAATAAAAGAAATCTGCAATTTAAATTTATTTAATGTATTTAAATTTAAAACATCTAACCTAAATCACACATTTGAATTTAAAAAAACAATTTTAAATTCAAACTTTCCACACAAAAACCTCAAACTTATCCACATATCACCCCCAAATAACAGCATAATTTCAATAAAAAGCGCAAATTAAATTCATTTAAAATTATTTTGAATTCATAATTTGCAAAAACATATAAATTTAAATTCAAACGAATCGACTTTGAATTCATTCCATAGACCAGTTTGAATTCAAAATAAATATTTTAAATTCAAAAATTCTCTCTCGCTAAATATTATTTTATTTTTAGATCAATCACATCAGACCTCACGCAAAATCATCATCAATGCTGATCTAAAGCTGATTTTTATTGTGTATTTTTCATTGGGGGCGCCATCATGCCTGAACTTTTAACATAAAAAAAGCGCTCATTCACATGAGCGCTTTTTTATTACGCAAAATTTGAGTTAAATGGTGATATCTTCAGTTAATGCCAACGGATTTGGTAAAATTTTTGCCAGTTGACGACATAAAGTGGTGAGTTCACGATGATCATTTGGCATTAAAGTAATATGACCAATCTTGCGTCCTTCACGCTCGGTCTTATTATAAAGATGCAAATGTACACCAGCTAAAGCCAACACTTCTTCAGACTTTGGATATTGACCAATAATATTAATCATTACCGTTGGTCGGACCAGATCTGTGGCACCTAATGGCAAGCCTGCAACAGCGCGAATATGATTTTCAAATTGAGAGCAAATTGAGCCTTCAATTGACCAGTGTCCAGAATTATGAACACGTGGTGCCATTTCATTGGCATATAAACCCTGTTCTGTTACAAAAAGCTCAAGTGTCAGCACTCCCACATAATTTAAATGGTTAAGTAGACGTGTAATATAATCTTGAGCAATCGGTTGTAAATCAGCACTATTGGGCGCAGGAACGATAGAGTGTGACAAAATACCATGATGATGATGGTTTTCAGCCAATGGCCAAGTTTTTACATCACCGTCTTGTCCACGTACAGCAATAATTGAGACTTCACGAGAAAACTCCACAAAGCTTTCAGCAATTAAAGTACCTGCCGGACCTAATTCTGCCCATGCTTGTGCGATTTGATGATGCTCACGTAAAACAAACTGCCCTTTGCCATCATAACCACCAGTGGCTGTTTTAAGTACAATAGGTAAGCCCAACTCAGCGACTGCACTTTCTAGACTATGCAATGAATCTACAGCCTTATAAGGTGCAACCGGAATATCGAGTGCATCAAATAATGCTTTTTCCTGTAAACGGTTTTGAGCTGTTGCTAAAGCTAAACGAGGAGGATGAAGTACTTTATTTTCAGTTAAAATATCGACGTCTGTAAGCGGCGTATTTTCAAACTCAAGACTAAATACATCTGCACTGGTGATAAATTGTGCCAAGCCATCTGCAGCTTGACTCGAAATCACTGGTCCCAATGCTGCTGAAGGGCAATCTGTATTGGCTTCAAAAAATGTACATTGAATATTGAGTGGCAATGCAGCTTGCGCCATCATACGACCAAGTTGACCACCACCAAAAATACCGATGGTTTTATTCATAACATATGTCCCGTATTTAAGCTTGACCCGGAATATTTTTACTGGCTACTTTTTCAGTTTGTTCACGGCGAAATGCTGCCACATTTTGTGCAATTTCAGGACGTGTAAGACCTAAAATTTGTGCGGCCATAATCGCGGCATTGGTCGCTCCAGCAGGACCAATCGCCAATGTACCAACAGCAATACCGGCTGGCATTTGTACAATAGACAACAATGAGTCAACACCATTTAAGATAGATGATTTGACTGGTACGCCAAGTACAGGTAAATCTGTTTTAGCGGCACACATACCCGGTAAATGTGCAGCACCGCCTGCGCCGGCAATAATCACCTGAATACCGCGATCTCGTGCCATTTCTGCATATTCAAACAATCGATCTGGAGTACGATGTGCAGATACAACCTCAGCTTCAAAAGGGACGCCAAGCTGTTTAAGCATATTGGCAGTGTGTTCGAGCGTAGCCCAATCGGATTGAGAGCCCATGATAATTCCAACGAGAGGAGTGTCTTGAGAAGCGGCCGCATTCATTGCAATGTTTCCAGAGATTAAAGTAAGAGAAATAAATCTCGACGAGAGCCAAGCTTTAATAAGAGCCCCATATTATAGACTGATTTTTCATCTCAATAAAATTATGCAATCTCTCTGAGCAGCGATTTTTATGATTTTTTAATTCAATTCTGAATAAATCATGCCAGAAGTCGAATCATTTCATTGATTATTGACTACGAAAAACAAAATATACACAGCCCAATAAACATAAACCTGCCCACAGGTAATCCAATTTAAAAGGTTGTTTAAAGAGTAAAATCATAAAGGGAACAAAAACCACTAAAGTCAAAACTTCTTGCGTGATTTTCATATGGCCCAGGCCCCAACCTTGTTGTGCCAACATCCGGGTTGCTGGAATCATCAAACTATACTCAAATAGTGCAATAATCCAACCAAATAAAATCGCTTGCCACATTGGTGCATCATGTAAAAATTTAAGATGCCCATACCATGCCAGTGTCATAAAACAATTGGCGATAATCAATAAGGCTAAAGGCAGTAGCATGATAAACCTCAGTAGGGAGATAATTTAAATTATTCTACGTATTGGTTTGTTTTAAATACATATTTATATCAAAAAATTACATTTTAGTATTTTATGATTCAGCAAAGATAAAAGCCAAGAATAAATACAAGAAAAACTATCTTTTCCTCAAGACCCTTGCTATCGTTACTTTTGAATTGAATAAATCATGCGATCTCCCTAACACTGGGGGGATATGTCACAAGAAGAAGTGGAGTTCAACGTATGCACCTGCATATTTTAGGTATCTGTGGCACCTTTATGGGGTCTTTAGCATTATTAGCACGCGACTTAGGTCATAAAGTGACAGGGTCAGACCAGAACGTTTATCCACCAATGTCAACTCAACTCGAACAAGCAGGCATTACCTTAATGCAAGGTTATGACCGCAGTCATTTACAGCCACATCCTGATTTAGTAATTGTGGGTAATGCCATGAAACGTGGGATTGATGCCATAGAATATATGCTTAATGAAGGTTTAGCATACGTGTCAGGCCCTCAGTTTTTGGCAGATCATGTCTTACAGGGCAAACATGTTTTAGGTGTTGCAGGAACACACGGTAAAACCACCACCACCACCATGCTAGCATGGGTACTCGATCAAGCAGGACTCAATCCCGGCTTTTTAATCGGTGGCGTACCTCTTGGTTTTAGTGAAAGTGCACGTTTAGGGGCTGGAAAATATTTTTGTGTAGAAGCTGATGAATATGATTCTGCTTTCTTTGATAAGCGCTCTAAATTTGTTCACTATCATCCTAAAACTGCAATTCTAAATAATCTTGAATTTGATCATGCCGATATCTTTGATGATCTAGCAGCAATTCAAAAACAGTTTCATCATTTAGTCAGAACAATTCCAAGTGAAGGGCGCATTATTGCGCCAATTACTGAAAAACATATCGATGAAGTTTTAGCAATGGGATGTTGGACGCCTGTTGTACGTACATCATTAAATGCAAATGAACATAGTGCACTTTATGCCGAACAGTTAACAGCAGATGGTCGCCATTTCAAAGTATTGCAACATGGTATTGTTAAAGGTGAAGTACAGTGGAATATGACAGGGCAACATTCTGTTGCCAATGCTTTGGCCACGATTGCTGCCGCTGAACATGTCGGTGTTAGTATTGAAACAGCCTGTCAAGCATTATCAAATTTTGCTGGGGTTAAACGCCGTATGGAATTACTTGCGAACATACGTGGTATTGAGATCTATGATGATTTTGCACATCATCCCACAGCGATTGAAACTACACTTGAAGGCGCTCGTAAACGTTTTGGTCAACGTAAACTCTGGGCGATTATTGAACCACGTTCAAATACCATGCGTATGGGAAGCCATAAAGATAATTTGGCTCATTCAGCACGTCTCGCGGATCAAGTGATTTGGTATCAACCGGAAGGTTTAGATTGGGATTTACATCCTGTTATTGCGGCTGCCACCAATCAAGCCATCATTTGCCAATCTTTAGACAACATCATTAATACCGTGGTGAGTCAAGCGAGTGAAGGCGATGTTATTGTGATTATGTCTAATGGTGGATTTGGTGGATTACATCAAAAACTAATTCAGGCTTTAACGACATCAACCCTATAAATCTTGTTCAATATCCTGAAAGTGCAATAATTTATGGTCACTTTCAGGATCATATCATTCATTAAGCTGAAGCGATTACATCCGCTAAACGTTGGTCACGCTGAAACATGACCTGTACATAGCTACATTCGGCAATGATTTTGAGTTGATGTTGACGTGCAAATGTAACCAAAGCATCTAACAACTGCGCTGCAACACCTTGGCCACGTAAACAATCATCAACCCAAGTATGATCTGCAATAATAGTTTTATCGTTGTGCCAACGATAGGTGATTTCAGCTAATTTATGTTGATCTTCTGCAATCCAAAATATACCATCATCATGTTGTATTGGGTATTTAGTCGACATAATCACTCCTGTTTTCAATTATTGTTGGTTGGGAAATGCTGAACTGATATTGCCCTGATCATCACTTTAACAGTTGACTGAATCTATGATGCGCTTAAAACATAGCATAATTGATCACTCAATAGATTTCTTTTTATCATGGCAACATAATATTCAGCAGGTGATATCATTTAGCCCACTGCATGACAATCATATAATATGCATGCCTTTAACATAGCGCTAATAAAATCTGTAAACCTTGATTAAATAGGACTAAATATAACAAAAATCAATAGCAGTAGAAAAACACGGCCATTTATTGATATAGTTTCTAAAAATAATCTACACCAATGAGTCATAAAAATGTCAGATATCCTAAGGCTTGATGCCTTAAAAGATGCTCAAGTTCAACAAAGTCCTTATCCTTATTTTGTAGTCGATCATGCGATTGCCGATCATGCCGTACAAGCAGTTATTCAGGATTTTCCAAAAATTACACATGGCGGTAGCTTTAATTTAGATGATGTAGAAATTAAACCCAATTTTGATCATTTATTAAAAGCATTGGATACAGCTGAATTTCGTCAAATCTTAACCGACAAATTCCAAATTGATGTCATGCATCATCCGATGATGATTACATTACGTGGTTATTCACGTCAAAAAGATGGCCGTATTCATAGTGATTCAAAAAGTAAATTGCTCACGATCTTAATTTATTTAAATGAATCATGGGATCATACGACAGGCCGTTTACGTATTTTGAATAATCAACATGATATCAATGATTATGTTGCAGAAATTAATGCAGGACCAGGATCATTAGTTGCATTTAAAGTCACAGATAATGGTTGGCATGGTTACATCCCATTTGAAGGGCAACGTCAGTCTATTCAAATTAATTTTTTAACCAGTGAAAAAGCCAATGCCAAGCATCGTTTTTTTCATGGTTTAAGTGCCAAATTGAAAAAAATATTAAAGTAATATCATAGAGGTACTCAATCCATAAAATAGATCTGATCAAAATTTCATGGATTGAGTGATCATCAGTCATCCTATCTTAATCAACACTCACTCCATTTAAAAATCATCTATCTATTTACAGGATTATCGTTGTTCTATCATCTCATCTGTAAAAGATCATACTAAATCATCTCTCATCAACTTAAATCAAGATACAATTCAATTGTTAGATTTTGATCACATCATAAAATAACTGCTTTAAAATATCTGATAAAATTATTTACTCTTCTGGTTCAATGTCTTCTACATCATCTCATCCCTCTCACGCCACTCCGAAGCAATGGATTGGCGTGATTACGCTTGCCTTTGCTGCCTTTATTTTTAATACCACTGAGTTTATTCCGATTGCCTTACTCAGCGATATTGGTCAAAGCTTTGCAATGCCAGTCACTCAAGTCGGTATCATGATTACAGTATATGCATGGGTCGTGGCACTTATTTCACTACCGATCATGCTATTAACCAAAAATGTTGAACGACGTTTACTGTTAATTGTACTCTTTATTGTCTTTATTTTAAGTCATGTTCTATCCTATCTGGCATGGAGCTTTTCGATTTTATTGCTGAGTCGTATTGGTATTGCGATGGCACATGCTTTATTTTGGTCGATTACGGCTTCTTTAGTGGTTCGAATTGCACCGCAAGGAAAAGAATTTCAAGCTTTAGGATTGCTATCGACAGGCACAGTACTGGCTATGGTACTTGGTATTCCATTAGGCCGTATGATTGGCGATGAATATGGATGGAGAAATTCTTTTGGTCTGATTGCAATTTGTGCCACCATCATTTGTCTTATTTTATCAAAAACATTACCACGCCTCCCCAGTATCAATTCTGGCTCTCTAAGTAGCTTAAAAATATTGGTAAAACGACCAAGTCTCATGCTGATCTTTGCTTTAGTGGTCATTATAATTAGCGCACAATTCACCGCCTATAGTTATATTGAACCTTTTGCACTGGATATTGCCGCGCTGAGTTCGCAACAAACCACAACCTTATTATTAATTTATGGGGGAGCTGGATTTATTGGCTCTTACTTATTTGGTCGGTTTGCCAAAAAATTAGATCAAATTTTGATTCCTTTAATGACCAGTTGTTTAGCAATCTCCATGCTATTGTTACTCAGTGCTGCAATAAGTTTTTTCACTTTAAGTATCTTAAGCGTATTTTGGGGAATTGCCATTATTGGCTTTAGCTTAGCCCTTCAATCTAAAACGCTTCATTTTGCTTCAGATGCAACGGATGTTGCCATGGCGATTTTTTCAGGTCTATATAATGTCGGTATTGGAGGTGGTGCATTGATTGGTGGTATGGTAACCATACATTTAGGGCTGAACTATATTGGCATAGTAGGGGGCATGATTGCTTTTTTAGGTACATTATTAGCACTCTATCTCGTCAAACGTAGCGATTTTTCCATCACGCAAAAGTCATAATCGTGCTGATTTAGATTTGCATATTGATGAAAAACCTGTCATCATTCTGCTCACTTTGGGATTAAACCCAAACACAGAATAGTTGAACAAGGGGAGTAGCCTCCTCCAAACGTTAAATAACTGATAAAGCTTATTTAACGCGTCAGTATATCGTCATTACACTTTGCAAAAAGTCGGTATCTGAGCATCTTATTTAACACAAGATGTAGGCAAGACCTTGATCATGTTGTAATAGATGTTTGATATCATCTAGCGACTGATCAGGGTTTTTTTATGATTGGTCGTCAGATGTGGAGGAATACACATGGAAACGATCGGTACCTTATGGCTGTATCTTGCATTTTTTGGCATTGTTGCAGTCATGCTCATTATTGACTTTTTAGGCTTTAAACAAAAACAAGGCCAAGAAGTTAAAATCAAAACAGCAGCATTTTGGAGCATTGCGTGGGTTTCTGTTGCTGCACTTTTTGGTGGTGGTTTATGGTTATATCTGCAACAAACTGCGGGTATTGCTGTAGCAAATACCAAAGTCATGGAATACTTTGCAGGCTATCTGCTTGAAAAATCATTAGCGATTGATAATGTCTTTGTCTGGCTTATGATTTTTGCAGCTTTTGCGATTCCACCTGCTTTACAACGCCAGCTCCTTTTATATGGTGTGCTCGGTGCCATTATTTTACGTAGTATCTTTATTTTTATTGGTGCATGGTTTGTCCAAGAATTTTCTTGGGTACTGTATATCTTCGGTGCATTTCTCGTCTATACCGGCTTTAAATTTCTAAAAGGCCAAGAAGAGGACCCCAATATTGAAGATATGGCTATTCTTAAGTTTTTGCGTAAACATTTACGTATTACGCCAACGATGCAGGATAACAAATTTTTTGTCCGCCAAAATGGCGTACTATGGGCAACACCATTATTTTTAGTCCTCATTTTGGTTGAAGCATCAGACGTTATTTTTGCTGTCGATTCTATTCCTGCAATTTTTGCAGTCACCAGTGATCCATTTATTGTATTAACTGCAAATTTAATGGCAATTTTAGGCCTACGTGCCATGTTCTTTTTACTCTCTGGTGCAGCATCTAAAATGCATTATTTACCTTATGGTCTAGGTATTATTTTATTATTTATCGGCTTTAAGATGTTAATGTTAGATGTGTTCCATATGCCAATCTGGATTTCGCTTAGCTTTATTGTGATTGTACTTGCCATTACTGCATGGATGTCGATTCAACATAGTAAAAAACATCATGAAACAACATTATAAAATTTTACTCACCCTAATGTTGTCAAACACAATGCCAGTGGATTAAATCACTGGCATTTTTAAAATGATATGTTTTACCTCTCAATTGTGGGTTGCTAAATATCCACACAACTTAATTTCGGCCATCGAGACAAGAATTTTTTCTGTTGAATGCGTTGTAAAAATACTGAATAAGCAACCAATGCAGGATTCCATCTAAGCTTTAAATGCAGTAAATCTGCTAAACCAAGTGGAGCGAGACAATCAATATTACCTTGATGATTAAAACGCACTGCGACTGCTGTTGCTGTTTCTGGCCATAAAGATATGGCATGTGCTAAAGATTGCAATGCAGAGATCGATGCACCTTCTTCAGTACGATACCATTGATGTACTAAAGCTTGATTCGTTACATCCCATTGAATAGATGGAAATATTTTAGTTATTTTATCTTCAATTTTTTGATGTTGACGACCATCATCATCTGGATCATAAAACACAATATCAACTTCAGTATGGTTTAAATCATACTGACGATCATGTAAATAATCCCAAATTGTATTACGAATGACACCAGCAGCAATATAAGCATCAGGTTCAATCTCATACAATTGCTGTAAAATCGCAGTCAAATATGGATGATTTAATAGGATATGACTGAGTTTATTTTGATGATCTAATGGCATTAAAGTATCAATCATAAGTAAATATCTGTCATTGTATTGCTATTGATGTTGATCTGGTGGCCTGATAAACATCATTTTACGTTACAATCAATTGAAAAAAGTAAAAAGCGTAGGTTTTAAATGTCTCCTGTCATTGCAACAACGGCAATTCGTGGTCGTTTTCTCGATATTCAAAATACAGTAACTCAAGCAGATGCCATTCATGATCAAGTGCGCTATATCGAAGATGGTTTATTGATCACCGAAAATGGTAAAATTAAGTGGTTCGGCATCTGGTCTGACGGACAAGCTTTGCTGGATTCACACACGACTGTACAACATTATCCAGAACAGTTGATTGTTCCAGGCTTTATTGACACACATATTCACTTTCCACAGACCGAGATGATGGGGGCCTATGGTGAGCAACTTTTAGAATGGTTAAATACCTATACTTTCCCAACAGAAATGCAATTTGAAGATCCTATTTATGCAGAAAAAATTGCACAATTTTTTATTGAAGAATTACTTAAACATGGCACCACAACTGCTTTAGTATTTTGTAGCGTACATCCCACATCGGTACATGCTTTATTTGAGGCTGCACAGCATTACCATATGCGTATCATCGCAGGTAAAGTCATGATGGATCGTCATGCGCCAGAACAACTCTGTGATACTGCTGAAAGTGCTTATCATGACTCTAAGACATTAATTGAACAATGGCATAATAAAGGGCGTAATCTATATGCGATTACACCACGCTTTGCACCCACCTCAACACCCGAACAATTACAAAAAGCACAGCAACTCAAAACTGAATATCCAGATGTTTATCTGCATACGCATTTAAGTGAAAATCAAAATGAAATTGCTTGGGTTAAAAGCTTGTTCCCCGAACAGCAGGGCTATCTTGATGTTTATCATCACTATGGTTTAACAGGTTCACGCTCTATCTTTGCACATTGTGTCCATTTAGATGAACATGAATGGGATTGTATGCATCAGACTGATTCAAGCATTGCTTTTTGTCCAACATCCAATCTATTTTTAGGGAGTGGTCTATTTCCACTGCAAAAAACTTGGGAAAAGCAGGTTAAAGTCGGTTTGGGTACAGATATTGGTGCAGGAACTTCATTTTGTCAGCTACAAACACTGAATGAAGCCTATAAAGTACAACAATTACAAGGCTATAAACTTTCAGCATTTGAATCACTGTATCACGCTACCTTAGGTGGTGCGAAAGCATTGGATCTAGATGATAAACTCGGGAATTTTAACATTGGAAAAGAAGCAGATTTTGTGGTGTTAAACTTATCGGCAACACGCTTACAGCAATTACGACAACAACAGAGTAAAAATCTAGAGGATGCGTTATTTGCCTTAATGATGTTAGGAGATGACCGAAATATTGATGCGACATATATTTATGGACAATGTGTTTACAGTCAAAACAATCATGATCAGTAGTTGGTGATTCATATCAATGTTCATCACATAATAGATCAATCTATCTAAAGTAAAAAAAACCACATTCTTGGGGAGGAATGTGGTTAAAACTATCAATCTAACTCATCATCAGGGAATGTTCGATCTAGATATATTGCATAAATGGCATGGATAAATCATGAAAATCATGTTGTAAAAATAATATTTTATACCATAAAATCGTTAGTTATACTTGAAAAGTTAGCATGTGTACCGATTAGCATTTATGTTATTAAGTCATTGAAAATTAATCTTAATCATATATAGATTTAACATAATATTTTATCGCAGGCATCTATAGATGAGCACAGTATTGATCTGATCATCATTAAAATCATTTGCAATATTTTGTTCCTAGTTATCCCCAATAGAAAAGAAGGCTGTGGATAAAAACTGAGATATACACAATTGATAGCACTAATATATGATTTGATATTGCTTTAATTTAATCGTCAAAACAAATCAATATGATAAAAATAATCACTTTTACATATTATTATTTTTGTTATATAGTAACGATAAGAAGATTAACTATTGATATAATTGACTAAAACCAGTTACCCTCTGGATGTATCTCTCCCAAGAACATCCTTTTTCAGCCCAATTCTCACTTGAATTGGGCTTTTTTTATCATTACTGTTGCAATCGTCAATATCAGTCAATTGATGGTGATCACAAACTAAAAAATCATAAAAAAAAAACCGACATAAATGTCGGTTTTTTCTATGAAAAATTTAACCTATTATTATAATATATTGTCATTATTTTTCTCTCTGGATGTGAATATTAATCTATTCATCTTGTTATGTTTATAAGCATACCCCATCTTTTTTTTAAATAAAACGCAGCAAAACAGTTGGAATAGTGAAAATTTTAATTAATCATTTAAAATCAATAACTAAGTTTTAACTCATACTAAAAAGATCAAGTATTAATTAACCATTTATCTTCTATACAGCAGCATTTTTAATTAAAAAAATATCACCATAACTCAAATAAAATCACATAATTATTAAAAAAAATGATATTAATCACATTGTTAATTTACTCAAAATTACCACATAGCATGATTTTAGATCATAGTTAGACTAATAAAAAAATATATGTCATTGATATTTAAATAAATTATTAACATTTGTAAAAAAATATTTTTTTAAATTAATTCTCCTTATTCATCATGTTGATCACTACTCCAGCTACATTTTTTAAGCGTCTTTATCTGATTGAATGAATCTAGATCATCAATTTGATTTGTCTTAAGACATTAATCCATCTCATGGCCATAGTTCTTTCAATGCGATTTTATTGAACAACCACTTCATTTATGGTTGTTCCATGATCAAGATCATCCATGAGGTATGAAAGATCAGAAAGGCTTTTTTAAACACGACCTAAGTCAATATACAAAGATCATGGATCAAGCTCAGCATCATCTATAACGAGTAAGAAATATCATGATTAACGATGGATTAACAAGATTTACCGTCTCTAATCATATTGACATTTTGATTCATCAGATGCCTGATAATATATTTAAAAACCAATCTCTTAAAATAACCCAGTTGTTGCTGGTGCTGTTGATAAAATAAATCAGGACTATCAAATAAACCAAAATCTTGATTGATACCTTTATCTTGGATATAAGTATGATTTAAATTCCAATCAATTGGGGGATTTTGAAAATTTTCAGTATATACACCATAACCACAAAAAGTATTTTTGACCTCTTTATTTATCGACTGTAGACGCTGTAAATATGGACGATCTAAAATAACACCTTCTAAATTAAACCATTGTCCCTGAATATAGACTTCAACCCAACTATGTAAAATATTGGCCGGTGATAATTGATACCATAAACCATCAATAGCGCCTTTCTGCAAGGCTTTATCAATCGTGAAACCATGTAATCTAGTGGGGATATGAACAGCTCTTAATAACGCCATCAGTAATGTAGCCTTGGTATTACATTGACCATAGCCATCTTGAAGAACTTGCGAGGCTGGAATATCATCACGACAATTGTAGCCAAACTGAATATCATCACGAACAAAATTATAAATCATCTGTATTTTTTGCTGATCATTAAGCTGTTGCCATTGTTTTTGCTGAATTAACTCCTGTATAACACTATGCTGATAATCTAAAAGTGCAGTATGTTTTAGTAAATTTTCCATATCAATCTCCTTCTAATACATTGATTAAAAACTATGGTTTAAGACCAAGGTCAATAGGAACGCATATGCTGATTAATATTTCTCAACTGGCAAAAAAAGCGCATACCACCATTGATACAATTAGATTTTATGAAAAAAAAGGACTACTCTTACCCAAAATAAAAGCCAGTAATCACTATCGATACTATGATGAAAATTCACTATATCAATTAAATTTTATTCTGAATTGTAGACATTTAGGATTATCAGTTAAGGAGATTATTTATCTTTTAAAAGAATTAGAAACACCTGAACAAAATTGTCATAAAATTAATGAATTAATAGCAAAACATACTCAAGATCTGGAGCATAAAATTCACACGCTAACATCATTTAAACAGCAATTAGATCATTTAAAAAATAGATGTGAAAATAATCAAAAAATTGAAAATTGCTATATTGTAAAACACTTACAAACTCATGATTAAACAGATTATTTTGTAGAAGGATTGAGAGTAGTAAGATGATCTTCGTGATAAAATTGCTGAATCATTCCCGTACAATTTTCAATGATTCTATCATGATCTTTTTTCCAAATTAATCGAACCTCGGATTGATAACTTTGATTCTCTATTGCTAATAATTTGACCTGCTGAGGAAGCACAGTACCAAATTCCTCAGGAACAATACAAATCCCAAAACCATGCGCAACTAAATCTAGTTGAGATAATTTTCTAGATGAAACTCTAGATCTTTTTTGGAAAAATCCATGACTTAAACATAGATTAGCAACTAAATAACTTAAGCCTCCACGTTGTGCATGTGGTGTAGAAACAAAATTAAAATCTTTTAAATCATCAATATCAATTGTTGATCGGTCTATAAAGGCAGCATCTGTCGCTAGAACAGCTACATATAAAGGTGCTTGATATAAACTGATGCTATTGATCAAACTCAAATCATGATAAACAGGGGGGCGAATAAAACCAATATCAATTTCACCATTTAATATCGCATCAATTTGGGCTTCAGATGATAAGGTATTAATTTCAATATTAATTTTATGATTTTCACATAACTGATCTAAAAGCTGTAGTTTATGATGATCCATAATAATACTACTGGAATGAGCGATTTTAATTGTTCTATCTTCACCTTGACTAATTCGCTTCGCTAATGCAACAGAAGTATTAATTTGATCAATATGCTGTTTTAAATTTTGATACAGTACTGCTCCAGCAGAAGTCAATTTAATTTTTTTCTCTGATCTATCAAAAATATCAAAACCAATATCATCTTCTAAATTTTTGATTTGCCGACTTAATGCTGATTGTGCAATAAATAATTTTTCTGAAGCAGCCGTAAAACTTCCACTTTCAACAATACAAATAAAATAATGACATTGCTTTAAGGTTAACATATCTCAAAATTCGCTGAATGAATGCTTTTTCTATATTAGATTAGATAGATAAATTGTTATATCTTTTTCGTTCTACAATTAAATGAGGTGTGTAACGATATGACAATAAAAAGTAAAATTATATTATCGATACTGATGATCATCACATGTTTATTATTACAATCTTATGATGATTATATGGGTACAGCATCAAAACTAGCCTCCAACAGCGTCAATCAATGGACGGATTAAATGAAATCATCTTTTGATGTGATGCTCATACTTTATCGATAGCACGACAAGATGATGACAATATATCTATCATGTAATCAATACACTGATTTTCCTGATATATAAAACTAATGACCAATCCATAGCGCTAGATTGGTTTAAAAAGTTTGATATTTTAGAGCAGTCATCTCATTAAATGTTCATATTTAAATATAACGATAAAAGAAAAAATTGAAGCAATAACGTGAGCGAAGCATCGATATGCAAACATATCGATATTTTTATGTGTAAAACGCTTTAATCCTATCCTGATTAAATAAGATGTAATCAAAAATCTGATAGAGGAAATCCGGTAAATGGTTTAATTTCTTTTAATACAAACATACTTTGCATTTCTTTAATGCCTGGTAATCGTCGTATGATCGACATCGAAAAATCAGCATATGTATCTAAATCTGGAGAAACGACTTGTAATAAAAAATCAGCATCACCACCAATGCTATAACATGCGACCACATAATCTAATGCCGTAACTTCTTCTTCAAATTTTTTAGCTTCTTTTTCACTATGGTGATCAATAGATACTCGAACAAAAACCATAACACCTAAATCTATTTTTTTACGATCAAGTAATACACCATAGCCTTTAATGATATGACGATCTTCAAGCTGTTTAATTCTACGCCAACAGGGTGATGTCGATAAGCTAAGCTGTTCTGATAGCTCCGCAATGGTGATACGTGAATTTTTTTGTAAGCGTGCTAAAATTTTTTGATCTATTTTATCTATTTTTTTTGGATTAGGCATAAACATCTAATGGATAAAAGATAATGAGCATTTTATACCTTTTTTTATCTATTTTATAAAGTAAATAGATCGTTTTAACCTTTATTTTTAAGAAAAAATATAACAACTTTTTTATATAGATATTGCTTCCATGCACGACATAACACCCATCATGAGCTATTTGCTCACACTCACGATTGCTGCCATTATTCCAGGGCCAGGCATGACAGGATTAATGTTTAAAACGTTGTTACAAGGATATAGAAATAGTTTTATCATGTTACTCGGTCTGATCACAGGTGATATTATTTTTTTAATTATCTCTATTCTTTTCGTATCATCCTTAAATCAAATACTGCCCAATTTTTCAGCTTATTTGATCATACTTTCTAGCGCATATTTGCTATACCTTGCCTATAAATTTTGGTCATTTAAGGGCAATTTATTATCAATATCATCACATCCTCCAATTCAAGAAGTATTATATTCTTATCGAGATGGTTTACTCATCACGTTAAGTAATCCCAAAACAATTTCTTTTTACATTGCTCTTGTTCCTGCAATTTTTGGTCCATCTGCTGTACAGCAACAGATATTACTCATTATTGTTCTTACTGGCTTAATTTTAATATTGATTGGCTGTATCTATATTTTTTTTGCATGGCATTTACAAAAACTTCTTGCTCATCACACAGTACAACGCCTTTTACGCCAATGCTTAGCAGCACTACTGGTAATATTGGCCTTAAGTATGCTGTATCAACAATTCAGTAGTCATAAAGCAATCCTAATGATCTTTTAAAATATAGCGCGTAGGGGAGGCCTGTCTTATCAAAATTATGCCTATCCTGGTTAATTTGCCATATACGATCAAACATAATCACTCAAATAATAACTTTATTTCAATCAAAATGCTTACATTTTTCGTCATGTAAAAGGATGCATCTCAAGTGTAGATCGATTAAAATTAAGCATATAGTACTTATAGGCGTTGTGAATAAACGCCTTTTTTATTTATATTTTTTATTCATTAGGTATCTACCCATGACCGTTCAAATGAGCGTAATGATTTCTGAGCAAGAAATTCAAGCCAAAGTAAAAGAGCTTGGTGCAAAAATTGATGCACACTACGCAAACAGTGACAAAGAGCTTGTACTTATTGGCCTACTACGTGGTTCTGTTATTTTTATGGCAGATTTATGTCGTACAATTGCGAAACCGCATGAACTAGACTTTATGACAGTTTCAAGTTATGGCGGTAATACCGTATCTAGTCGTGATGTTAAAATCTTAAAAGACTTAGATGGTGATATTCGTGGCAAGGATATTTTGGTGGTTGAGGATATTATTGACTCAGGTAATACACTCAGTAAAGTTTTAGAAATTCTCAAGACACGTCAACCTCATTCCATTGAATTATGTACCTTAATCAGTAAACCTTCACGCCGTGAAATTGACTTAGAAGTTAAATTCTTAGGGTTTGAAGTAGAAGATAAATTTATTGTAGGTTATGGTTTAGACTATAATCAAAAATATCGTCATATTCCTTTTATTGGTGAAATTGGCCTTTAAACCATTAAAGCTGTATCTAGCATACTCAAACAATAGTTTTAGCGATTGTTTGAGTATGATCTGTTTAATGCAAAACTATCCTCAACATATGATGTTTCTTGAATGAGCTAATACTGCAAGACTAATGATTTTCAGCTCATTTTAATCCCTTATGATGAGACCAACACAAAAGCACAACAACTTGTATCATTTTAACTATTTTTGATTTATTTGAATAACTTGATGATAGCACTATATGATTTATCATCATGATATAGCGGATTATCCTGTTATTTTAGTCATATTTATCTGTTGAATAAATCTGCTTCAAATGTAATAGCATCATTCTATCTCATGAAAATTTATGTCAATATCATGTCAAGAGAGTATGAATAGTAAATAAGTTAGATAACAAGGAGAAGCGTAATGTGGTCATTAATTGTCGCAATTTTGGTCGGCTTTATTGCAGGTTTAATTGCACGTGCCATTAAACCAGGTAATAACAAAGCAGGTTTTATCATTACGACTTTACTCGGTATGGGAGGCTCTTTAGTCGCAACGTATGGTGGACGAGCACTTGGTTTGTATGGTGAAAATGCGACCGCCGGTTTCTTTGCTTCTGTCATTGGCGCTATTGTGATTTTATATCTGTATGGTTTATTGACAAAAAATGCTTAATTTTAATATGCACCTCAGCCTATGAGGTGCTTTTAATAGTTATAAACCTACTCTTTATAAACCAAAATCTTTAAAAATTTCTTCCATTTGTTCCACAGGAAAAGCACCGACTACTTTTAAACCATTAGAAAAAATAATGGTCGGTGTACCCGTAATTCCCAAAGATTTAGCAATTGCTAAATTACGTTCAATTGGATTATTACAGGTTTTTTGAACCGTCGGTTGAATACCAGAGTTAATTAAATCTGTCCATGCCTGTGCCGGATTTTGACTACAATATACTTGTTTTGACGGCGCAACAGATTGCGGTTTAAATGGTAATATAAACATATAAATTGTCACATTATTTAATTGATCTAACTCTGTTTCAAGTTTCTTACAATATGGACAATTCGGATCAGAAAAAACAGCGATTTGACGCTTACCATTACCTTTTACAATTTTAATCGCATCATTTAAATTAAGCTTTTTCCAATCAATGGTATTTTGTTTGACCATCAAATCTTTACTTAAATTTCTTTGATCTTTAAGACGTACCATTGTTCCAGCAATTAGATGCTGAGCATCATCATTAAAATAAACAATTTGCCCACTCAAAGTACCGCTATAAATTCCTTTCATTTCAGTCGCTGCAATCTGCTCAACTTTGATGTTGGGATAATTTTTGCTTAAATTGCTGCTTGCAGTTTCAAGGTTGGCATGACTCAATGTAGAGGCTAAAGCTGCCATCCATAATATTGTTTTTTTCATTTTAACTTATGACTCATCCATTATTAAATTACAGTTTAGCAGTATAACAATGATTCATAGCATACTGATATTTGTTCACAATAGATCATCAAAATAGATTGATCACATAGACGTTCCACGTGAAACATTAATATTGCTGATTCGATAATTGCTAAGTGATCTTGATATCAGTACTGTGATCACAAATGAATAATGCATTATATAACCATCATACTTGCGTTACTAAAACGACGATTTAACCACTTTCCAAGATGATTTTATCTAAAAAATGATTGATAATCACTGAAGATATTTATATGCTTTATTTTTTCTTCATATGCAATTTATATTCTTTTTTTGCTGTTCTAATGTGACATTTTAAATGACAAATTCTCAATCTTGGCGACCATTCATTATGGTAAGCCTTGCGCTTATCATGGGCACAATCGGTACAGCTTTAGCCAGTCCACTTTATCCCATCTATCAAACACTATGGCATTTACTGCCGAGCCAAATTACTTATATTTTTGTTGCTTATATGTTTGGTTGTTTGGCGACCTTATTATTTTTAGGTCGTGCCAGTAACAGTTTTGGCTTTTTAAAAGTTTTACAGATCGGGATCTGTTTTGCCATTTTAGGTTTAAGTCTTTCTGCATTTGCACCCAATATGATTAGTCTAGCTTTTGCTCGGTTTATTATTGGTATTGCATCAGGATTAATTAACACATCCGCTATGCTCGGTTTAGTGCTGACTATTCCAGATGCTTACAAGAAAAATGCAGCCCAATTTAGTTCAATCATTACTGTGATTGGTTTTGGTTTAGGTCCTTTAATTGGTGGCTTGATTGCACAATTTTTTCCTAAGCCTTTAATTACACCTTATTTACCGATTATTTTAGGTGCTATTGTCTGCTTATTTGGTCTATTTAATATTCGTGTGCCTCAAACTCAATCTGAATCATTTTCAGTAGCACCTCATCTAGAACTACCGCAATCGTTATTTAAACCTTTATTTTATATTGCTGGTTTTACGGCGTTTAGTGCCTTTGCTTCCTTTAGTCTATTTGCATCATTAGCCCCTTCATTTGTAAAAGATGCAATCCCTTGGCATGGCCCACTGGTGAGTGGAATTGCCATTTCAAGTATTTTATTGGTTTCAGCCATCATACAATTTTTTGCCAAAAATCTGTTACCAAAAACATGTATTCAAATTGGATTATCTAGCTTAATTCTCAGTTATGTTTTATTGGCACTATGCATGACGCAACAATGGGGATTTTTATTTTTTATCAGTGATATCTTGATTGGGGTTGGGCATGGCTTAGGTTTAATGGGTGCCTTTTCACTGATTCATCTCATGACAAATTTGAAAAATCGGGCAGCAGTGATGTCTACCTATTTATTTATTGGTTACTTAGGTACTATTATTCCAATCATAGGCGTCGGTTTCTTGGCGGACTATTTTGGATTTATCACAGCGATTTTAACTTTCTGTATCACAATTGGACTGCTGTGTTTATGGCTGATTATTCGCTATCAACAGCAAAAACAAACACATTTACCTCATTATTAATATCAGCATCTGGTCATATTCAATAGCATATAACATGCCTGATGCTGATTAAAACGAGTCAATCACTTAACTCATCTTGATCGATATTAAACTCAAACCACTTGAATTTAGCGAAAATTGGCTGCGGTATGGTATGCCATGATTACTTTACCAATATAAATTTTTCGCCATTGCGACAATTCAGTCTTGAGCCTTGACTAAAAACAATGATACCGATGAAATACTCAATCAACGTAAAATTGTATATCCTTAAATTTTAATACTATAACAACTAAAATCATCACATCTAGACAATTGGAATCTGCATCTGTTGCAACTCTTGCTTGGGTTTCTACTTGAAGATGCCAAAATATAGCTCATCAACGCTTTGCTTTAATATGCTTAAATCAGTTTTATCTTGATGGAAAGCCATGATGTTTTGCTAAAACGATGATAACCAGTGTAGCAATCATAAGCATGAATAAAATCATTGTAAACGACCCGATACCAAAACTTTCAAGCAATATGCCACCTATTAGCCCACCACCAGCAATTGCGGTATTCCAAGATGTGACCAGCATGGACTGGGCAATGTCTCCAGCATCTCCAGCAGCTTTAGCAATCGCTGTCTGTAAAAGCGTTGCTAAGCCACCAAAAGCGACTCCCCACATAGCAGCAGCAAAGAAAATTAAAAGAGGTATACTGCTTGCAAAATGAATCAATGAGATAGCCAAAATAAATAACACAGCACTGCTTATAATCAGCATACGCAAGTGTCGGTCAACCCATATACCCACACCCCAAATTCCCAGTAATGATAAAATTCCAAATATCAACAATACCGTATCTGTTTGCGCTAACATCCCAACAGCCCCCAGAAAAGGGGTAATGTAGGTATAAAGAATGTTATGAGCGAGAACAAAACAAAGTACAACCCATAAAACTGGGCGAATACCAGCGATCATCAATACAGATTTTATTGGTAAACGTGCTGTGATAGGCTGACCCTCAAAGTCTGGAACCGCAAAGTAAATCCAAAATAAAAGGACAAATGCCATTAAACTCATTAAGCCAAAACTCACTTGCCAGCCCATTAAATTTCCGAGAAAAGTTCCTGCAGGAACCCCGAGTGAAAACGCTAGGGGAGTCCCCACCATGGCAATAGCAATCGCTTTTCCTTTTTGTTCATTCGGCACCATACGGGAAGCATAACCGGCCAATAGTGCCCACAATACGCCAGCTGATACACCCGCTAAAAAACGCGCTATCATCGTAAGCATATAATTCAAAGAAAATACTGTGACAGTATTGGCAACCAAAAAGCCTGCTATCGCCAACATCAGTAAAGGCCGACGACGCATTCCCTGTGTAGCTATCGTCAAAGGGATCGCAGCAACAAGTGATCCTATGGCATAAATCGTGATAGTTTGACCAACCAAAGCTTCTGAGACATGAAGACTTAGCGCCATGCGCGGCATCACACCTGCTGGTAATGCTTCGGTTAGAATTGTGATAAATACTGCTGTAGCTAGTGCCAGTAGTGAAGATAAAGGCAGTCTGGACTGTGTAGAAACACTCATTGGCTATCGACCACCGAATCATATACCGCATCACGAATATCAATCACGAAACGTCCAGACATTCCCTCATACATCGTATTCGTAAATGCGACAACACTCAGTTCATGTGATCGGTCAACAAACCATGAATGCCCGTAAGCTCCCCCCCAGCGCCAAGTACCGATCGACTCTGGTGATGCTGCAAGTTGAGGATCACGCAGTACTGAAAAACCTAATCCAAAACCAAATCCAGGAGTATTGGGTAGGAATAAACCATTTGTTTGATCACGCCCCATTTCATCAATCAGTGAAGGTGATAACAGTCTTCCACCATCTTGTCGTAAAGTTTCCAGTAACACCATAAAATCGTGTGCCGTACCTGCCATTCCAGCGCCACCAGATGGGAACGCTTGTGTATCAAAGATACGATCAGGGCTGTAAATAATTCCCACTGCACCATCAAACGGTGAAACGATTTCTCCTTCCTCAAGTCGATGAGGTCGTGGTTCATCATTTACATAAACTGTAGCGACTCGTTTGCGATCATTGACCCAGAAACTGGTATTGGACATTGCCAATGGTTCTGTGACGAATTGCTGAATAACTTGATCTAGTGGCATATTGAGAATCCGCTCTAACAAAGCACCCAACACATCAGTAGCCAAAGAATATTGCCAAGAAGAACCAGGCTCATATCGCAATGGTACTTTGGTGATACGGCGTAGATTTTCCTGAAGCGTTATTCCCGAAGTGTCCATCCCATCAGATACGCATGCAAGTGCATATGCGCCGGTGATGTCGTTTTCTAAAAAACGATATCCTAATCCTGCCGTGTGACTGAGTATTTGTCTTAACGTAATGATGGCTTCTGATCCATCTTGTCGTAATGGCCGAAACTCAGGCATCCAACAACGGATATCTTTATCTAAATCTAATAGCCCTCTGGCCACCAATATCATTGCAGCAACAGATACAATAGGCTTACTCACTGAGGCTAAGCGAAAAATTGTATCAATATTCATCAAGCGTTTGGATTCTTTATCTGCCCAGCCTGCTGCGGTCTGATAAATCAGTTGCCCACGATGAGACACTAGGATAACGGCACCGACCACTCGATGGGAGTCAATCGCGTGTTTAACAATATTTTGCATACGTTGAGACAACGTAGCGCTTGAATCTTGGATACTCGAAGGAAATCGAATTGAAGTCATGTTGGTTGCTATTCTCTATGATGATTAAATCTGGCATACCAAGACTAAAGGACTTGTTACTCAAGAAAAATATAGCTACATTTCATTGTTATAAGGACAAAATTGTCCGCAATAGGAACGCGAATGGATAGTCTTAATAGTATTGTTGTATTCGTCAAAGTTGCAGAAACAGGGAGCTTTGCTGCTTCAGGACGTCTGCTAGGGATATCCGCATCAGCGATTGGAAAAAGTATCGCCAGACTTGAAGATAAGTTAGATGTGCGATTGTTCCATCGTAATACTCGTAGTATTAAGCTCACGATCGAAGGCGAGATGTTTCTTGAACGCTGTAGACGTATTTTGATTGAGATCGAAGCAGCAGAGCAGGAGCTATCTCAAGTAAATGCTGCTCCATATGGACGTCTAAGAGTGAGTCTTCCTCTGGTTAGTTCGTTAGTCTTACCCGTCTTAGGTGAGTTTATGCGAACATATCCTGAGGTGGAATTGGACTTAGATTTTACAGATCAAGTGGTTGATGTGATTAAAGATGGCTTTGATGCAGTGCTACGAACAGGTGTTCCACATGACTCTCGGTTGACTGCACGTCGTTTAGGTCAATTTCGTTCTCTGTTAGTGGCTTCCCCAGAATACCTCAACACTCATGGCATACCAGTACATCCAAAAGATCTCGAACAACATCGCTGCCTGCATTATCGCTGTCCTCATAGTGGTAAATTAGAGCCATGGGCGCTAAAAATGCACCCAGCAGATCCGCCACTCCAATTACCAATATCAATGATCTGTAACAATATCGAAACCCGCGTATGCTTCGCAATGCAAGGACTGGGCATTGCCTATTTACCAGATTTCGCTATACGTCAACAATTATCAACCGGCCAACTGCAATCAGTGTTAGTTGATTATGTGGAACGAACAGGAGTGTTCCATATTCTGTGGCCTGCAGGTAAACATCCTATTCCAAAGGTACGCGCATTCGTTGATTTTTTATGCAGCAATGTATTTTTAGAAGTATAACCGTCTACTACCTCAAATTCATGATGCAGTAATTACCGTAACAGCATTAAATGCATTTTACTTTCCGATACAGAATGAGCCGAAAATTTTTCCTAATAAATCATCCGCACTAAAATCACCCGTAATTTCACCTAATGCATTTTGTGCTAAACGTAATGATTCTGCCACCAACTCTCCAGCATGGTAAATCACCAGTTGTTCACGTGCCTCTGCCAGATATGCTTGTGTGCGCTTCATTGCATCTAGGTGGCGTGTTCTGGCAATAAAAGTATCTTCCTCAGGCTGAAAGCCTGCATGTGCTGTAATCGCATCTACGAGCATCTGAACACCTGTTTCTTGTTTAGCTGAAATCGTAAGATGTCGAAAACCCTGTAATGCCGTAAGATCAGCAGCGCTATCAGTTAAATCACATTTATTGGCAATCAGTATTAAACGTTTAGGTTCAATATCATCAGCAAAATATTGTCGTGCCAAGACTAAAGGATCTTCATCTTGACTTAAATCATAGACCAACAACAGCAAATCAGCCTGTTCAATTTCTTGAATTGCACGACGAATTCCTTCTTTTTCAACAATATCACCTGTTTCACGTAAACCTGCGGTATCGGTCAGGGTAATTGGCAAGCCATTTAGCGTGATTCTTTCATGCAGTACATCACGTGTAGTTCCCGCAATATCGGTCACAATTGCACGTTCAATACCTGCCAAAGCATTCAGCAAAGAAGATTTACCTGCATTGGGTTTACCAGCAATTACCACTTGTAAACCTTCACGTAATAATTGTCCTTGCCGTGCCGATTGTTGTACTGCTGTGACGGCATCTGCAACACCATCAAGTAAGGTTAAAATTTTACCATCGGCAAGAAAATCAATTTCCTCTTCAGGAAAATCAATTGCTGCTTCGACATGTAACCGTAAATGAATGAGCTGTTCAAGAACATGATTGACTTTATGCGAAAAAGCACCCTGTAAAGAACGTACCGCAGAACGTGCAGCCGCTTGTGAAGTGGCATCAATTAAATCGGCAATGGCTTCAGCTTGAACCAAATCTAATTTACCATTTTCAAAAGCACGCATAGAAAACTCACCCGCTTTTGCCGCAATTGCCCCCAGTTCAAATAAACGTGCCAATAATGCATTTTGAATAATAGGACCACCATGACCTTGTAATTCAATTACATCTTCTCCGGTAAATGAGTGCGGATTTGGAAAACAAATCACCAAACCCTCATCCATCACTTCACCTTGGTCATCATAGAATTGACGAAAACCAGCATAACGTGCTTGAGGTAATTCCTTTTGTGTTAATAACGCTGCGATTTGATAGGATTTTGGTCCAGATAAGCGAATAACACCTACACCACCACGTCCTGGTGGAGTTGCAATTGCCGCAATCGTGGTTCGGTCTAACATAACATTCACCTACAGCTTTCTTAAAAATATACACAAAAAAATCCGCCTAAGATTACCATCTTAAGCGGATTTATTCAGCTATTCAGTATGACTTAATTCGCTGTATCAGTTTTTGCACGCTGCTTTTCAACACTCTTATTAATTAAAGACTGTTGAATAATCGTGATACTGTTGTTGACAATCCAGTACAACACAAGGCCTGCTGGGAAGAACAACATAAATACTGTAAAGATAATTGGCATAATGCGGAATACTTTAGCCTGCATTGGATCAGCAGGTTGAGGATTAAGCATTTGCTGAATATACATGGTCGCGCCCATAATTAATGGCAAAATAAACCATGGGTCCATTGCAGATAAATCTTGAATCCATAAAATCCATGGTGCATGACGTAATTCAACTGACTCCATCAACACCCAATACAATGCAAGAAAGATTGGCATCTGTAGCAATAATGGCAAACATCCTGACAATGGATTGACTTGCTCTCGCTTATAAAGTGCCATCATTTCTTGAGAGAAACGCATCCGGTCTTCGCCAAACTCTTCTTTCATACGTTGCATTTCTGGTGCAATGACACGCATTTTTGCCATTGAGCGATAGCTTTTCGCAGATAATGGCCAAAGAATTAATTTTACCAAAACAGTCAATAAAATAATTGACCAGCCCCAGTTTCCAACAATACCATGGAAAAATTGCAAACCTAAAAACAATAATTTAGCAATTGGCCATAACCAACCATAATCGACAGTTTGGTTTAAACCTACAGCCAAATCTTTGAGTTCAGATTGAATTTTTGGACCAGCATAGAAAGTTGCATCAACTTCAGCCACGGTACCCGCTGGAACGTTAATGATTGGAGAGGTAAAACCAATGATATTCATATCATTGCTTGCAGCACGTGTTTCCAAGTGTGCTTGATATTCTTGACCTGCACCTTGTGTAAGCTTCAGTTGTCCAGGAACCCATGCACTCACAAAATAGTGTTGAACAATAGCAACCCAACCACCTTTTGCTTCAACATTTAATTTTTCATCATTAAAGTTAGCAAATTTAATTTTATTGTACGGATCTTCAGGATCTCCCCAAGCCCCACCCAGATAAGTACCTAAAGTAAAAATACCTTGATCTGATTTGCCTGGATCTTCAGAACTATCACGTTTGATTTGTCCAAACATTTGGCCTTGCCAATTGTTCGCACTGCGGTTGACAACTTTATGTGTCACGACAATTGGATAATCGCCTTGTGTAAAGGTGAAAGTTTTAATGATTTCAATACCGTCTGTTGTTTTATACACCATAGGTACAGTTAAAACTTTTAGCGTCTTACCATCTTCTTGTTTAGAAGATTTAGCATCTGTTGCTAAAGTATATTGCGCTTTTTCAAACTCATAAACAGGACGACCATTACGACTACTGTCTGGACCATTCGGACCAATCAGACCCGATTGAGAAACATAAGTCCGTTTTGGATCACTTTCCAGTAATACAAAAGGCTTATTCGTGTCTTTATTTTCATCATGATTGAGTAATTCAACACGAACAATATCACCACCTTTAGGATTAATCCAAAGATGATAAAGGTCAGTTTGTACTGAAATAAGCTGTTGACTTAAAGGTGCTGTTGCATCTGTAGCTTGTTGCGAAGTCGCTGTATTTGCTTGTGGCACATCTGTAGATGCCGTGGCAGTTTGGCCATTTGGTAAATCAGCAGATACTTCTTGCGTAACAACCTTTGCAGTTTGCTGTGGTTGTGGTTTTGCATTTCCGTAATCTTGCTGCCAAGCCAAAATGAGCAAGTATGCGACAACAAACATGGCTCCGAGAATTGCAATCCTGGCCCATTGTTGCATATCTATTACCCCAAGTGGTTAGAGTGATTTTGGTTCATGAAACGATCACGAAAGGGTACAGTAATGTGAAGCTTTTGAGAATCTATTTCATGAAATGAAATAAAACGAGTTGCTTTAGGTGGTACCGGATCATATCCAGAACCGCCCCACGGATGACAACGGCAAACACGTTTAGTTGCCAACCACACACCTTTAACAGCACCCTGTTGATGAACTGCTTCTAAAGCGTATTGAGAACAAGTAGGTATATAACGACAGCGAGGTCCTAATAATGGACTAATTGCAATCTGATAAAATCGAATCAACCAATGCAGTAATCGTACCATTGGCCATCTCTACTTTTGTGGGGAGGGAACTATTTTTGAATGCTTTTTAGCAAGGCGTTGAAGTTTTTGCCAAGCAAATTGTAATTGCTGATGCAATTCAGCATTAGGAATTGTATCTATACCTATTTTAGGCATAACAACAATATCTAATTGTTTTAATTGCTGTTGATGCAAGCGGAAACTCTCACGAGCAAGTCGTTTTACTCTATTGCGTTCATGCGCACGGCGCACTTTTTTCTTAGCAACAACAAGTCCCAAACGGCTATTTGGCTGTTTGGCAATCGTTGCTAACAATAAAAAATGGGGCTGATGCACTTTAAAAAGCGCACCATCGAACACACTTTTATAGTCGGAAGCACAGCGTAATCTTACCTCTGTGCTGAAGCCATAAAGTGTTGTCATAACACCCAAGATCTTTGCTTAAGCCAATTAAACAGTCAAGCTGTGACGACCTTTTGCACGACGACGAGCTAATACTTGACGACCAGCTTTAGTAGCCATACGAGCACGGAAACCATGAACACGCTTACGCTTTAATTCAGATGGTTGAAATGTACGTTTCATATCGAAACTCCAAAAATGATCTTTCTATAAAGGTCCGCGATTTTAGTGTTCATTGCTTGAGCTGTCAATCAAAAACAAGATTTATTACCAAATAAAATAAAACTTGTTGAATAGCACTTGATTTGATTAAAATAAAGTATTCACAATCTAATTAATTGAATTAGATATAAATATATAAGATATCAACAGCCTTATAAACATTTTTAACTGATCATGATTAAAACGCGTTGTTAATTTTAAAATTCAATTTGAATTTAAACTTATCCACAAAATTGAGGTTGCTTATAAATAAATTTAAATTTTAAAATTCAAATTTATTATTATTAGTAAGGCATTTATCTGTGGAAAACAAGGTTTTATTTTTTAATATCAATAATATATCATGTTGATAACTATGTTTCTATAATTTTAATACTTTGTGGATAAGTTTGTGATATATTTTATCCACAGCATGCGGATAAACTTATCCACATGCTGATTTAAATTTAAATTCGCTGATAAATATTTTAGTGCTGGAATGAATTTATCATGACAGATGTGGATAACTTCGCTAGAATGGCGACCCGCTTTAGCGATCAACCATTATTTTCTGCTTTACCAATAAATGAATAGGGGATTCACATGCTTTGGACAGAGTGCTTGACTCGTTTACGACAAGAGTTATCTGGCAATGTCTTTACAATGTGGATTCGTCCATTGCTGGCAGAGGAAACTCAAGATACATTGCGTTTATACGCCCCCAATCCTTATTGGACACGTTATATTCAAGAACATCATTTAGAATTGATTTCAATTTTAGTTGAACAACTCTCTGAAGGGCAGATTCGTAAAGTTGAAATTTTAGTTGATTCACGTCCAGGTGCAATTTTATCTGCAGATGAACAGCCTGCTACGACGACTTCTGCATTAGAATCGATGCCAGTTTCCGCTCCTATTGTAAAAGCCAAAAAAGAAGAATCCTTACCAAAAAATCATCGTAAACGTCAACTAAATCCATTATTTACATTTTCTTTATTTGTTGAAGGTCGTTCGAATCAAATGGCAGCAGAGACCTGCCGTAAAGTATTAACACAGTTAGGTGCCTCACAACATAATCCATTATTTCTATATGGCCCAACGGGATTGGGGAAAACACATTTAATGCAGGCAGTAGGAAACGCTTTATTACAAGCAAAACCTAATGCTCGAGTCATGTATATGACTGCTGAAAGTTTTGTACAAGATTTTGTAAGTTCATTACAACAGGGTAAAGTTGAAGAGTTTAAAAAAAATTGTCGTTCTTTAGATTTATTACTGGTTGACGATATTCATTTACTGGCAGGTAAAGAAGCAAGCTTAGTCGAATTTTTTTATACGTTTAATGCTTTATTGGATGAGTCCAAGCAAATTATTTTAACCTCTGATCGCTATCCAAAAGAGTTGACCGAATTGGATCCGCGTTTAGTATCGCGTTTTTCCTGGGGATTATCTGTTGGGGTTGAACCGCCTGATATTGAAACTCGCATTGAAATTTTACTCAAAAAAGCAGAAAGCAGTGGTGTTGATTTACCTCGGAACTGTGCCCTATTTATTGCGCAACAAGTCGTTGCCAATGTACGTGAATTAGAAGGTGCTTTAAATAAAGTTGTTGCAATATCTCGTTTTAAAGGTACTGCAATTGATCTAGATGTGGTGCGTGAATCACTAAAAGATGTATTGGCAATCCGTGCAAGAACCATTAGTACGGAAAATATTCAGCGTGTCGTGAGTGAATATTTTAGAATTCCATTAAAAGAATTGATTGGTCCTAAACGGACTCGAATTTATGCACGTCCTCGTCAACTTGCGATGGGATTAGCACGTGAATTAACAGGAGATAGTTTTCCTGAAATAGGGATGGCTTTTGGTGGTCGTGATCATAGTACCGTAATGCATGCTTGTGAAAAAGTGCTGAGTTTGCGTGACCAAGATCCTATCTTTAATGAAGACTATAAAAACTTACAACGCTTGTTGCAAAGTTGACTGCTATTGATCAAATTATATTCTTGCAATACACCATATTCTGCCGCATAGTACAGTGCTAAAAAATATTTTATTATCTTCAGTTGTTATTAGAGGGATGCCCCGTGCGTTTAAAAATCGCGAAAGAAAGCTTACTTAATGTTTTGTCACATGTTGTAGGAGCGGTAGAACGTCGCCATACTTTGAATATTCTTTCTAATGTCAAAATTCAAGTTAATTCTGATACTTTAACCATTACCGGTTCGGATTTAGAGGTTGAATTAGTTGCCAGTACTACGTTAGCAGATGGGGCTTGCATACAGGCTGGTGAAACCACTGTGCCAGCACGTAAACTGATGGATATTTGTAAATCTTTACCCTCTACAGCATTAATTGATTTGCATATTAGCGAAGATCAACGTTGTATTTTAAAATCGGGTAACAGTCGTTTTGTCTTAGGAATTTTACCAGCAGAAGACTATCCATTATTAGCAACTGAAAATAGTCAAGGTACACATATTAATGTCACACAACGAGAATTAAAGCGTTTATTTGAAAAAACATCATTTGCAATGGCTGTTCAAGATGTACGTTTTTATTTAACAGGTACCTTATTAGAAATTGATCAGAACCAATTACGTGCTGTCACGACAGATGGACATCGATTGGCAATGTGTGAAACGACTTCATCATCTAATGCAACGCAGTTAGTACAAGCAATTGTACCGCGTAAAGCTGTAGGTGAATTACAACGCTTGTTAAGTGTTGAAGATGAGCAATTGGCATTATTAATTGGTCGTGAATTATTAAATGTCACCATTGTTATTGCAAACCGCGATAAAGAACAAAGTGATATTACCGTTCGTTTTACCACTAAATTAATTGATGGTAAATTTCCAGACTATCGTCGGGTAATTCCACGTGGTGGTAATAAAAATGTAATGATTGCTCATGATGTCTTTAAACAATCCTTACAACGTGTTGCTATTTTAAGTAATGAAAAATTACGTGGTGTATTTTTGAATTTTAATGCTGATTCATTACAGTTACGTGCTAATAATCCAGAACAGGATGAGGCAATTGAAGATTTAGCGATCCAATATAGTGATGCACCGCTAGAAATGTCTTTTAATGCTCAATATTTGTTAGATGTTTTAAATGTATTAGATGGTGACGATGTGTTAATGACAATGACTGAAGCGAATCAATCGGTTTTAGTACAAGATCCACAACATGTTGACCAAACTTATGTCGTTATGCCAATGCGTGTTTAATTAACAATACAATTTATTATGCATATTACGCGTTTACATATCGAGCGTGTTCGTAACTTAAATACGGTTGCTCTCCATGGATTGCAGCCGTTTAATCTTTTTTATGGTGAAAATGGTTCAGGAAAAACCTCTATTTTAGAGGCTATTCATTTGTTAGCTACGGGACGTTCATTTAGAACCCATATACCTAAACATTATATCCAGCTTCATTGCGCTGATGCATTGATTTTTGCTCAATCAATGCAAGATAAGGTGGGGGTACAGAAGTTTAGCTCTGGTGAGCAGGTCATTAGAGTCAATGGTGACTCCATTGCGACACAAGGTCAATTGGCTAAAATTTTACCGGTACAGTATATTGAACCACAGAGCACCGAAATTATCGATCATGGTGCTAAAGCCAGACGTCAACTATTAGATTGGCTTATGTTTCACGTGGAACATGAGTTTTATCATACATGGCAATGTTATACACGTGCTTTGCAACAACGTAATCGTTTATTAAAGTCCAATCGTTATCTGTCTTTATCTGATTTAGAGCCATGGAATAAAACATTAAGTGACTATGGTGATCTTTTACATGCTTTAAGATCAATGGCGGTTGAACGCTGGCAAACTTATTTACAACAAGATTTAAAACAGTTACTCCCTCATTTAGATATTCAAATGGAATATTATCCGGGTTTCCATCGTGAGCAGAGCTTGTTTAATGATCTGAGTCATTATCATCAAAAAGATTTAGAACGTGGCTATACTGAATATGGTCCACATCGCGCTGACCTTCGTCTAAAAACATCAATGGGTGATGCGAGTGTTGTTCTATCAAGAGGCCAGAAGAAACTCTTGATCATGGCATTAAAGCTATCACAGATTGCAATGCTGCATTCTTGTAATAAGGAAACTGTGGTATTATTAGATGATCTGACGGCAGAATTAGATTTAACCGCACAACAACGTTTAATTGAGCGATTGAGCCAACTTGGTAGTCAAGTTTTTATTACCACTTTAGAGTATGAATCAGTCAAAAATCACTTATATGATTTATCTATTCCATATCAATTATTCAATGTTGAAAACGGCGAGGTTCGAGCTGTTACACAATGATTTACCATCTTTGGATAGACCTATTTTTCACTAGGGAGAAACCATGAGTTCAGAAGATCAATCTGTCACTCAAACAGAACAAACCAATGAAAAGGCTTATGATTCCTCTAGTATCAAAGTATTACGTGGCCTAGATGCTGTTCGTAAACGCCCAGGCATGTATATTGGTGATACAGATGACGGTACAGGCTTACACCATATGGTGTTTGAGGTTGTTGATAATGCAATTGATGAAGCTTTAGCAGGTCATTGTGATGAAATTATTGTCACCATTCATGACGATGAATCTGTGAGTGTTTCCGACAACGGACGTGGTATTCCAACAGATATTCATCCGGAGGAAGGTGTTTCTGCAGCAGAAGTAATTTTAACCATTTTGCATGCAGGTGGTAAATTTGATGATAATAGCTATAAAGTTTCTGGAGGCTTACACGGCGTTGGTGTCTCTGTTGTTAATGCGCTTTCTGCTAAACTAGAGTTAACGATTAAACGTGCCGGACAAGTTTTTCAACAAGAATATCGTCATGGTGATCCACAATACCCATTAAAAGCGACCGATGAAACATCAGAAACTGGGACCACTGTACGATTCTGGCCAAGTGCTGAAACTTTTAGTCAAACTATTTTTCAGGTTGAAATTTTAGCACGTCGTTTACGTGAGTTATCTTTTCTTAATGCTGGTGTGCGTATCGTATTACGTGATGAGCGCGTTAATCTAGAACATATCTTTGATTATGAAGGTGGTTTATCTGAATTTGTTAAATACATTAATCAGGGTAAAAACAACCTAAATGAAATTTTTCATTTTACGACACAATCAGATCACGGCATTGTGGTTGAAGTGGCATTGCAGTGGAATGATTCTTATCAAGAAAATGTGCGCTGTTTTACCAATAATATTCCACAAAAAGATGGTGGAACCCATTTAGCCGGTTTTCGTGCTGCATTGACACGTGGTTTGAATAGCTACATGGAAAGCGAAAATATCTTGAAAAAAGAGAAAGTCGTTGTTTCTGGTGATGATGCACGTGAAGGATTAACTGCCATTGTTTCAGTTAAGGTACCAGACCCTAAGTTTTCATCGCAAACGAAGGAAAAGTTGGTATCGAGTGAAGTAAAACCTGCTGTTGAACAAGCAATGAATAAAGCATTCTCTGAGTATTTACTCGAGAATCCCCAAGCAGCCAAATCAATTGCTGGTAAGATTATTGATGCAGCACGTGCTCGTGATGCAGCACGTAAAGCACGTGAAATGACACGACGTAAAAGTGCTTTAGATATTGCCGGTCTTCCTGGGAAACTTGCTGATTGTCAAGAAAAAGATCCAGCACTTTCTGAACTTTATTTAGTCGAAGGTGACTCAGCAGGTGGTTCTGCGAAGCAAGGGCGTAATCGTAAAATGCAGGCGATTTTACCGTTGAAAGGTAAAATTCTTAACGTTGAGCGTGCTCGTTTTGATAAGATGATTTCATCGGCTGAAGTTGGAACACTGATTACTGCCTTGGGCTGTGGTATTGGTCGTGAAGAATACAATCCCGATAAACTGCGTTATCATAAAATTATTATTATGACGGATGCCGATGTTGATGGTTCACATATCCGCACATTGTTATTGACCTTTTTCTTCCGCCAAATGCCGGAATTGGTAGAACGTGGTCATATTTATATTGCACAACCACCCCTTTATAAGATTAAAAAGGGCAAGCAAGAGCAATATATTAAAGATAATGAAGCATTGGATACATATCTAATTTCTAATGCGATTGACGAGTTGGAATTACATATTAGCTCAGATGCACCAGCAATTCGTGGTGAAGCATTGGCCAGTGTGATTGCAGATTATCAAACCTCGCAAAAAAGTTTAGCACGTTTAACTTTACGTTATCCTGCGAGCTTATTAGATGCTTTACTTGCAGTAGAAGCATTTAAATTAGATCAAAATAGTGATCAAGGCTATGTTCAACAGTGGGCAGAGCGTGTACGTGCAAATATTGAAAAATCACAAGCCAGTTTGCGCCCTGAACTAACCTTGGAAACAATTGAAAAAATCACTCCTGATGGGCAGCAGATTCAATGTTACCTGCCATGTATTACTATATATATACATAATTTACCGCATCGTTATGTCTTAGACGCAACTTTGTTAGGTTCAAGTGAATATGCACGGTTATTGAAAAATTCGAAAAGCTGGTTTAGCTTGCTTGAAGAGGGTGCTTATTTACAAAAAGGTGAACGTAAAATCTTAGTATCCAGCTTCCATCAAGTGTGGCAAAATATTTTACAGGACTCTCGTCGCGGCATGATGATTCAGCGTTATAAAGGTTTAGGTGAAATGAATGCTGAACAGCTCTGGGAAACCACGATGGATCCTGAAAACCGTAATATGTTACAGGTCACTGTGCAAGATGCGATTGAAGCAGATCGAATGTTCTCTTGCCTCATGGGGGATGATGTGGAACCACGTCGTGCCTTTATTGAAGAAAATGCCTTAAATGCAGATATTGATGCGTGATGTGAGATATTAATCAGTATGATATTATCATGGCTGATGATTGCTCGTACTTTAAGGTAATCTTACAGTATAAATCCTATAAAAACCTGAGTGTTAAAGATAAAATGATATTGGAATATCATTTACTTTAAAGCTCAGGTTTTTTGTATCAATATCGCGATAATAGATAAACAACATAGCGTGATATCACTTTATTTTGTTCTATATTGATCATTAAAGTTTAATTTTCTAATATTAAAAGATTGATAGTTTGTAATATTATGCTGATTTTTAAAGTTTAAAATTTCACTTCAGATACTTTTATAAAATTGACTTATTTATTACCTATGATAATGATCAAGTAATATCATTATATGCTGGGTATATATCGTGGAACTAGAATTACAACAAAGTCGAGATATTTGGGAAAATGCATTTTTTACTGGTAATTATGAGGTTCTGGCACACTATGAACATCGTAGCTTTAAAGTAATTTATGAACAAGAGGGTCGGGTTGAAGCCAACTATACCCGATATGATCGTATTGCCCATGCCGTACAAAATGGTGTTTGGAAACCACGTAATCCAGATATTATGTTTGAAGAGTTTAATTTTAATCGAGATGGAACCCTATGCCATATTTTAGTTGGCTTAAAAGAAGGGGCGCGCTTAATTCGAGAATCTTGGTTATATGAACAAGGATGGAAAATATCAGAACTTCGTTTTTTAAAGCCGTCAGACAGTGATCTGTTGAAATGAAGCACTTCAATATTGAGGGTATTCGATCGTCAGTCAATAGAGAGATGGTGGTCATACAGCATGACCACCATTTGGAACAGTATTGTCTATGACTTAGGCATCAAAAGACGCTTCTAAAAGCTCAAGCTCCATCATCAGTTCTAGCATTTTTTCTTCCACATCTGCCAATGCAGTTTTACATTCTGTTTGTTCACTCATCAGTTTGAGTAAAGCATCTTTGTTATTGGCATCATATAAGGCTGTATCTGCCAATAATAAATCAATTTCAGCCAATCTAGACTGTAATTTATTCATTTGTGTTTCACATTTTTCAATATGCTTACGAATAGGACGTGTTTGTTCTCGTCGCTGTGCTGCTTGTTTACGTTGAGCATCTTTATCTATTTTTACAGTTGCGATTTTTTCAGTAGGAAGATCTGTTGGTAATGTTTCATTTAATCCACCTTGTCTAATCATTTCTAGACGTGCTTGACGTAACCACTGTGCATAGTCAACTAAATCCCCTTCAAACTCTTGGCATTGACCACCATGTACGAGAAATAGTTCATCACAAACACTCGCAATCAGTTGACGCTCATGTGATACCAGTACTACAGCACCTTGATAATCTGTTAATGCCATGGTTAATGCATGGCGCATATCTAAATCTAAATGGTTGGTGGGTTCATCCAGAATCAGTACATTTGGGCGCTGCCAAACAATTAATGCCAATGCCAAACGAGCACGCTCTCCACCTGAAAAACGATCACATGGTGTATCCATACGTTCGCCATTAAAGCCAAAACTACCTAAAAATGAACGTAATGTCGCTTCGCTAATTTTGCGATCAGCAATTCGAGAGAGTTGTAACATTGGACTGGCTTGATTATCGAGTGCATCCATTTGATGCTGAGCAAAATAACCAATATTCAGTAATTCAGAGGCGTTTCTTTGCCCTCCCAGTAAGTCTAAATCGCCAACAAGACTTTTAATGAGTGTGGATTTACCCGCACCATTCATTCCTAATAAACCAATACGTGTATTGGGGGTAATTTGTAAATTGACTTGATGTGCAATAACTTTCTGAGGATAACCAATCGTTGCATTTTCTAAACTTAATAATGGTGAACTCATTTTAGAAGGTTCACGAAAACTAAAGGTAAAGGGCGTGTCTACATGTGCAGGTGCAAGATCTTGCATACGCTCCAACATTTTAATACGGCTTTGAGCTTGGCGAGCCTTAGTGGCTTTGGCTTTAAAGCGATCAATAAATTTTTGTAAATGTGCACGTGTTTCTTGTTGTTTTTCATACGCCTGTTGTTGCTGTGCCAAACGTTCACTACGTGTCGTTTCAAAAGTTGAATAATGACCTGTATAGAGCGTTAACTCTTGATTTTCAATATGTAAAATATGATCAGTAATTGCATCTAGAAAATCACGATCATGCGAAATCAAAATCAATGTTCCAGAATAGGCTTTTAACCAGTCCTCTAGCCATAGAATTGCATCTAAGTCTAAATGGTTGGTAGGCTCATCAAGTAGTAATAAATCTGAACGGCTCATGAGCGTTCGTGCTAGATTTAAGCGCATGCGCCATCCACCAGAGAAACTGGATACCGCGTGTTGATTTTGATGCTCCATAAAGCCTAAACCTGCCATCAGTTGTGCTGCTTTAGATGGTGCGGTATATCCATGAATTTCATCAAAACGACCATGTAACTGTGCCAATTGATCATCACTCAGCTGATCAGCATGATTGAGTTGTGCCTGAATTGCCCAATATTCCTCATCACCAGATAGCACAAAATCTAGAGCAGACATGTTTAATGCTTCTATTTCTTGTGCCATATGGGCAATAGTCCAGACTTGAGGGCGATGTAAATAGCCTTCGTCTGGCGTTAAAGCACCAAGTAAAGCGGCAAATAAGGTTGATTTACCTGCACCATTAACACCAGTTAGACCAACTTTCCAACCAGGATGAATTTGCATAGATGCTTTTTGAAATAAAACACGACCACCACGGCGTAAAGAAACTTGATCGAGCTGAATCATGGTGTTATCAAATCTAATAAAAAAGTTGCTTCATTCTAAATGATGTATTGCTTAAAGCAAAAATGTGATCACACTTTTTCGATCGTCTGCACTGAATATTTTATTAATGATGAAAATGATAAAATTAAATACAACCCATCGGGTTCAATTATTTATCACATTGTACTTGATCAGGTAAAAATCTGATAAAATTAGTCAAGTTTAACTTTGAATTGTAATAAATGGCCTTATATTGGGTATGTTATACTTATATATTGTCTTTTATGATTGATTTAAGACTCCATTGTACTGAGGAATGCCGACATGAATGCTCCAGCTCTTGTGATGACTGACAACGCTGCCAAAAAAGTACGCCAATTGCGTGACAGTGAAGGTAACCACGATTTAATGCTACGCGTTTATGTGACTGGTGGAGGATGTTCGGGCTTTTCTTATGGCTTTAATTTTGCAGAAAGTCAAAATGAAGATGATGCTGAATTTATCAATGGTGATGTTAAAATGTTAGTTGACTCATTGAGTTATCAATATTTGGTTGGTTCTGTTGTCGATTATATTGAAGGATTGGAAGGTTCGCGTTTTATCGTACAAAATCCAAATGCAACCACAACATGCGGTTGTGGCTCTTCATTCTCGATTTAAATATAAAATAGTTCGCTGTGCTAAAAATATCGCCAGTCTAAGACTGGCATTTTTGATTATACTGCGGTGATCGTGCCTAAAATACGGTAACCCTGCGCACCGGTCACGGCAGGTAGATTACCCGTTAATTGCTGTATAAAGCGCATAGCTAACCAAGCAAATGCGGTTGCTTCCACCCAAGTTGGACTAAGTCCTAAATCTGCAGTACTTTGCACCGTCCATTCGTGTTTACGTAAACGCCAGCGTAATTGTTCAAGTAAATGAGAGTTATAGGCTCCACCGCCACATACATAAACTTCACCTGTGGTCATACCTGAACGGTAGATGGCTTTTTTTATTGCACGGGTGGTGAGTTTTAATAAGGTCGCCTGGATATTTTCAGGTGTATCTTCAAGTTCGTTATAATCAAGATCATTACGCCAATCGGCAATTTGCTCATCTAACCACTCTAAATTAAAATCTTCACGTCCTGTACTTTTTGGCGGTTCTTTGGCAAAAAAATCATGATTTTGCAGACGATCGAGAAGATTACGAATGGGAGTGCCATATGCTGCCCAATTGCCATTTTCATCATAAGGCTGTCCTGTATAGCGGTGGCACCAGCCATCCATCAGGATATTGGCTGGGCCTGTATCAAAACCTGATACTTGTTCTGGCTGACCTGCGGGAAGTAAACTGACATTGGCAATACCGCCAAGATTTAAAATTACACGATGGATATGTTGATGTTGAAAAATTGCTTGATGAAAGGCTGGTACTAAAGGTGCACCTTGACCACCAGCAGCCATGTCCCGACGTCGAAAATCTGAAATAACCGGTAGTTTGGTCAGTTCTGTAATAATATTTGGATCACCAATTTGTAATGTAAAGTCATACTCTGGACGATGCCGAATTGTTTGACCATGAGAACCAATTGCCTTAATCATTTTTCTATCGATATTATTTTTTTCAATTAAGTTATTAATACCGTTGCCAATCATTTTTGCTAAAGCAACATCAACTTTTCCCATGCGATCAATTTCATTATCACCTGGTAACGTTAATGCCATTAATTCATCTCTTAAATCTGGATCAAATGGTAAAGTTAAGGTGGCATGAAGCTGTAATGGGTCAAAAGAAGCTGCAACAATATCAACACCATCCATACTTGTGCCGGTCATTACCCCAATATAGATTGCTGTCATGATTATTCTTAAGCCTGCAATATGCTGAAAAAGTGTTAGTATATCGTACAAATTGGATAACTGATGTATTTGGATTTTGTAATGTCAAATTTCCTGCCGGCTGAAGAACAACTTGCCCTCATTCAACGAGGCACTCATGAAATTATTTCTGAAGAGGATTTATTAAAAAAACTCAAACAGAATCGTCCATTAAAAATTAAAGCAGGCTTTGATCCTACTGCACCCGATCTGCATTTAGGTCATACGGTTTTAATTAATAAACTTAAAGTATTTCAAGATTTAGGTCATGAGGTCTATTTCTTGATTGGTGACTATACTGCCATGATTGGTGACCCAACAGGTAAAAGCGCAACACGTCCACCATTATCACGTGAACAAGTATTGGAAAATGCCAAGACCTATCAAGAGCAAGTATTCAAAATTCTTGATCCAAACAAAACCAAGGTTGTATTTAACTCTGAGTGGTTTGCCAATAAAACTGCTGCTGATTTAATTCAATTGGCATCACAACAGACTGTTGCTCGTATGTTGGAGCGTGATGATTTTACCAAGCGTTATCATAATCATCAGCCAATTGCGATTCATGAATTTTTGTATCCTTTAGTACAAGGATATGATTCGATTGCTTTAGAGGCAGATGTTGAACTGGGCGGGACTGATCAAACTTTTAACTTGTTAATGGGGCGTACATTACAAGGTCGTTATGATCAAGAAGCGCAGGTATGTATTACGGTACCTATTTTAGAAGGTTTGGACGGTGTTCAAAAAATGTCTAAATCTTTAGGTAACTATATTGGTGTATTTGATGCACCAGGAGCAATGTATCAAAAAGTATTATCAATGCCTGATGCTTTGATTGAACGTTATTTTGATTTATTGAGTTTTAAATCTGTTGATGAAATTCAAATTTTGTTGACAGAAATTGCTGCAGGTCGTAATCCTCAAGAGGTAAAACGTATTCTGGCTTTAGAATTGGTAGAGCGTTTTCATGGCCGTGATGCTGCAGAAAATGCCCATAAAGGTGCTGGTAATTTAATTACTGAAGGTGAATTACCTGAAGGTACCCCTGAAGTTACGATTTCACTGGCTGAATATCAAGGTGAAATTTTTATTGCATCGATTCTACGTGCAGCCGGATTAACTAAAAATGCAGCACAAGCAAAAGATGCGGTAGGGCGCGGTGCAGTCAAAGTAAATTGGCAAGCTGTTGATGCATCTTTTTCTGTTAAAGAGAAAGTTACTTTAATTGTTCAGGCAAGTAAAAAAGCAATTGCGAAAGTAACATTTATAGATTAATAGAAATCTATAACGAGATTGAAGCACTATAGTGTGATCTTAAAGATCACACCATTCATATATTATAAAATATTGAGTGTTATACGATCATTTATGCTGAATTGCATGATAGTTTTAAAATAAAAGCAGGCCTTGGCCTGCTTTTATCATACTTTGGTTTGATATTTGAAAATTAAATAAGCATCTTCAAAAATACCTTATAAAAAAAGTACTTAAATTTACTTTTTGCTATTGCAATTATAAATAAACGTAGATTAAGCTTAGGGCCATATGAGAAAATATATTGATCTAAGATGATCGTTCAAAAAACCATTTTGACTGTTGTAGATTAATTAATTATCGAAATATTAATAAGAGGAATAATAATTATAATAAAACCATGAATCGCTAGAGGATTCAGCTACAAGAGAGAGATTTTGGGAGAGATCTCTTTCTTTTTTTTGTTTAAATTAAATGACCTTAATATATGCTTGATAAAAATACTGATTTTACATCATCAATTTAAGTGCGCTATAACGCTTTGTTTAATTCACACAGTTCCAGTACTGTTGTTCTAAACATAACAATGCGATATACGACTGGATGATATTTTATCCGTGGTGATCTATTTTATTTATGATGGTGTTAAGTGTTAATTTTTTTATGATTGCATAGTGATTCATTGCCCATTGTTGCAATAAGCGCCAATCATACGATATAAGCCAGTCAGTTTAAATTGATAGATCAACAGGACTTGAGGATTTATCTTCAACGTTAATACTGTATTTAACCTATGAAATTTCATTATTTGACTTAAAATAGCGCTAAATTGTATAAAAAACGTCTAAATATATATATTTTCCTTATTTTTTGGTGAAAAATAGAGCACCTGTTCACAAATATTAAAAATAGGGGTTGCAAAGAAATGTAAATGCTCTAGAATGCACCCCATACCGACGAGATAGACGGAAACGAAGTTAGCACGAAGTGCTAAGTTGTTTAGTTTATTGAAGTTCAAAGCTTAGTATTGACGAGATACTAAGAAGATCATTAAGAAATTATGAAGAACAACTTGTGTGGATTTTTACTGATTGATTGATCGAAATATTATCATTGATTGATTGGTTTAAATTACTCGAAGTTTATTTGAGAGAATTTGTCAGAAAATTGATGAGCCAGATTTAGTAGCTTAGATTAAAGCTACAAAATGATTTTAACTGAAGAGTTTGATCATGGCTCAGATTGAACGCTGGCGGCAGGCTTAACACATGCAAGTCGAGCGGGGAAAGGTAGCTTGCTACTGGACCTAGCGGCGGACGGGTGAGTAATACTTAGGAATCTGCCTATTAGTGGGGGACAACATTCCGAAAGGGATGCTAATACCGCATACGTCCTACGGGAGAAAGCAGGGGATCACTTGTGACCTTGCGCTAATAGATGAGCCTAAGTCAGATTAGCTAGTTGGTGGGGTAAAGGCCTACCAAGGCGACGATCTGTAGCGGGTCTGAGAGGATGATCCGCCACACTGGGACTGAGACACGGCCCAGACTCCTACGGGAGGCAGCAGTGGGGAATATTGGACAATGGGGGAACCCTGATCCAGCCATGCCGCGTGTGTGAAGAAGGCCTTTTGGTTGTAAAGCACTTTAAGCGAGGAGGAGGGTACCTTGGTTAATACCCAAGAGTACTGGACGTTACTCGCAGAATAAGCACCGGCTAACTCTGTGCCAGCAGCCGCGGTAATACAGAGGGTGCGAGCGTTAATCGGATTTACTGGGCGTAAAGCGTGCGTAGGCGGCTTTTTAAGTCGGATGTGAAATCCCCGAGCTTAACTTGGGAATTGCATTCGATACTGGGAAGCTAGAGTATGGGAGAGGATGGTAGAATTCCAGGTGTAGCGGTGAAATGCGTAGAGATCTGGAGGAATACCGATGGCGAAGGCAGCCATCTGGCCTAATACTGACGCTGAGGTACGAAAGCATGGGGAGCAAACAGGATTAGATACCCTGGTAGTCCATGCCGTAAACGATGTCTACTAGCCGTTGGGGCCTTTGAGGCTTTAGTGGCGCAGCTAACGCGATAAGTAGACCGCCTGGGAGTACGGTCGCAAGACTAAAACTCAAATGAATTGACGGGGGCCCGCACAAGCGGTGGAGCATGTGGTTTAATTCGATGCAACGCGAAGAACCTTACCTGGTCTTGACATAGTAAGAACTTTCCAGAGATGGATTGGTGCCTTCGGGAACTTACATACAGGTGCTGCATGGCTGTCGTCAGCTCGTGTCGTGAGATGTTGGGTTAAGTCCCGCAACGAGCGCAACCCTTTTCCTTATTTGCCAGCACTTCGGGTGGGAACTTTAAGGATACTGCCAGTGACAAACTGGAGGAAGGCGGGGACGACGTCAAGTCATCATGGCCCTTACGACCAGGGCTACACACGTGCTACAATGGTCGGTACAAAGGGTTGCTACCTCGCGAGAGGATGCTAATCTCAAAAAGCCGATCGTAGTCCGGATTGGAGTCTGCAACTCGACTCCATGAAGTCGGAATCGCTAGTAATCGCGGATCAGAATGCCGCGGTGAATACGTTCCCGGGCCTTGTACACACCGCCCGTCACACCATGGGAGTTTGTTGCACCAGAAGTAGGTAGTCTAACCGTAAGGAGGACGCTTACCACGGTGTGGCCGATGACTGGGGTGAAGTCGTAACAAGGTAGCCGTAGGGGAACCTGCGGCTGGATCACCTCCTTAACGAAAGATTGACGATTGGTAAGAATCCACAACAAGTTGTTCTTCATGCAATATATCTTAAAGATAAAACAGAGTAATTGATTTGTCTTTGTGAGCAGATACTACGCATAAGCGAAGCTTATTTGTCTTGCAAAAAAAAGCAGTGCTTTGATTTTTCTCAGGGTCTGTAGCTCAGTTGGTTAGAGCACACGCTTGATAAGCGTGGGGTCACAAGTTCAAGTCTTGTCAGACCCACCATGAACAAGACTTAAAGTGCTACTTTAAGGCGAAGTGCAAGACAAACGAACGAAAGTGAGTGCGTAGTGTATGGGTTCAAGGATTCTGAGTGAAAAGAAACAAGATATATTGAGATCTTAAGCTGGGGACTTAGCTTAGTTGGTAGAGCGCCTGCTTTGCACGCAGGAGGTCAGGAGTTCGACTCTCCTAGTCTCCACCACTTATCCTACGGATAAGTTATAAGCAAATAACCGGATAGCTTATAGAGCTTAGTGATAAAGCATTGTAAAATGCATTGTTATTAATCTCTGTGATTTATCACAGTTTACTACGTGCTGACGAGGCAGTAGTTAATCATTAACAGAATATATTTGAGTTGAAATAATTTGTTCATACTCGTTTCAAGTAAGTAATTACAAGAAATGAGTTACTAGCGATTAAACTGAATCAAGCGTTTTGGTATATGAATCTAATTGAAGCTGTATAGTGATTAAGTTCACAAAGCTCTAAACTGTAATGTTGGTTGTTCTACTTGTAGGAACAAACGACTGTTTGGGGTTGTATAGTCAAGTAATTAAGTGCATGTGGTGGATGCCTTGGCAGTCAGAGGCGATGAAAGACGTAATAGCCTGCGATAAGCTCCGGGGAGGCGGCAAATATCCTGTGATCCGGAGATTTCTGAATGGGGAAACCCACTTACCATAAGGTAGGTATTGCAACATGAATACATAGTGTTGCAAGGCAAACGAGGGGAAGTGAAACATCTCAGTACCCTTAGGAAAAGAAATCAATTGAGATTCCCTCAGTAGCGGCGAGCGAACGGGGAACAGCCCATTAAGTTATGTGTGTTTTAGTGGAATGCTCTGGGAAGTGCAACCGTAGTGGGTGATAGTCCTGTACACGAAAGGGCACACATAATGATGACGAGTAGGGCGAGGCACGTGAAACCTTGTCTGAATATGGGGGGACCATCCTCCAAGGCTAAATACTCCTGACTGACCGATAGTGAACCAGTACCGTGAGGGAAAGGCGAAAAGAACCCCTGTGAGGGGAGTGAAATAGATCCTGAAACCGCATGCATACAAGCAGTGGGAGCCGACTTGTTCGGTGACTGCGTACCTTTTGTATAATGGGTCAGCGACTTACATTCAGTAGCAAGGTTAACCGTATAGGGGAGCCGTAGGGAAACCGAGTCTTAATAGGGCGTTTAGTTGCTGGGTGTAGACCCGAAACCAGGTGATCTATCCATGAGCAGGTTGAAGGTTGGGTAACACTAACTGGAGGACCGAACCCACTGTCGTTGAAAAGCCAGGGGATGACTTGTGGATAGGGGTGAAAGGCTAATCAAACTTGGTGATAGCTGGTTCTCCCCGAAAGCTATTTAGGTAGCGCCTCGGACGAATACCATTGGGGGTAGAGCACTGTTTCGGCTAGGGGGTCATCCCGACTTACCAAACCGATGCAAACTCCGAATACCAATGAGTACTATCCGGGAGACAGACTGCGGGTGCTAACGTCCGTAGTCAAGAGGAAAACAATCCAGACCGCCAGCTAAGGCCCCAAAATTATAGTTAAGTGGGAAACGATGTGGGAAGGCATAGACAGCTAGGAGGTTGGCTTAGAAGCAGCCACCCTTTAAAGAAAGCGTAATAGCTCACTAGTCGAGTCGGCCTGCGCGGAAGATGTAACGGGGCTAAAACTATATGCCGAAGCTGCGGATGTATACTTTGTATACGTGGTAGGGGAGCGTTCTGTAAGCCGATGAAGGTGGATTGAGAAGTCTGCTGGAGGTATCAGAAGTGCGAATGCTGACGTGAGTAACGACAAAACGGGTGAAAAACCCGTTCGCTGAAAGACCAAGGGTTCCAGTCCAACGTTAATCGGGGCTGGGTGAGTCGACCCCTAAGGCGAGGCCGAGAGGCGTAGTCGATGGGAAATTGGTTAATATTCCAATACTTCTGTGTAATGCGATGAGAGGACGGAGAAAGTTAAGTCAGCCTGGCGTTGGTTGTCCAGGTGAAAGGATGTAGGCATGTATCTTAGGCAAATCCGGGGTACTCTATGCTGAGATCTGATAGCAAGCGAGTTTACTCGCAAAGTGGCTGATACTATGCTTCCAGGAAAAGTCTCTAAGCTTCAGTTACACAGGAATCGTACCCGAAACCGACACAGGTGGTCAGGTCGAGTAGACCAAAGCGCTTGAGAGAACTCTGCTGAAGGAACTAGGCAAAATGGTACCGTAACTTCGGGAGAAGGTACGCTGCTGTCGGTGATGGAACTTGCTTCCTGAGCTGATGGCAGCCACAGAAACCAGGCCCCTGCAACTGTTTATTAAAAACATAGCACTCTGCAAACACGAAAGTGGACGTATAGGGTGTGATGCCTGCCCGGTGCTGGAAGGTTAATTGATGGGGTTAGCGTAAGCGAAGCTCTTGATCGAAGCCCCAGTAAACGGCGGCCGTAACTATAACGGTCCTAAGGTAGCGAAATTCCTTGTCGGGTAAGTTCCGACCTGCACGAATGGCATAATGATGGGGGCGCTGTCTCCAGCAGAGGCTCAGTGAAATCGAAATCGCCGTGAAGATGCGGTGTACCCGCGGCTAGACGGAAAGACCCCGTGAACCTTTACTGCAGCTTGACATTGAACTTTGATCTTACTTGTGTAGGATAGGTGGGAGGCTTTGAAACCGAGACGCTAGTTTCGGTGGAGCCAATCTTGAAATACCACCCTGGTAATATTGAGGTTCTAACTCTGTCCCGTAATCCGGGACGAGGACCATGTCTGGTGGGTAGTTTGACTGGGGCGGTCTCCTCCTAAAGAGTAACGGAGGAGTACGAAGGTGCGCTCAGCGTGGTCGGAAATCACGCGTAGAGTATAAAGGCAAAAGCGCGCTTAACTGCGAGACCCACAAGTCGAGCAGGTACGAAAGTAGGTCTTAGTGATCCGGTGGTTCTGTATGGAAGGGCCATCGCTCAACGGATAAAAGGTACTCTGGGGATAACAGGCTGATACCGCCCAAGAGTTCATATCGACGGCGGTGTTTGGCACCTCGATGTCGGCTCATCTCATCCTGGGGCTGAAGCAGGTCCCAAGGGTATGGCTGTTCGCCATTTAAAGAGGTACGCGAGCTGGGTTTAGAACGTCGTGAGACAGTTCGGTCCCTATCTACCGTGGGCGCTGGAAATTTGAGAGGATCTGCTCCTAGTACGAGAGGACCAGAGTGGACGAACCTCTGGTGTACCGGTTGTGACGCCAGTCGCATCGCCGGGTAGCTATGTTCGGAAGGGATAACCGCTGAAAGCATCTAAGCGGGAAGCCTACCTCAAGATAAGATTTCCCTTGGACTTTATGTCCTCTAAAGAGCCGTTGAAGACTACGACGTTGATAGGTTGGATGTGGAAGCATGGTGACATGTGAAGCTGACCAATACTAATTGCTCGTGAGGCTTGACTATACAACACCCAAACAGTTGTATACAAAGCATCAATCGATTCATAAAACATCATCTAACGATGAAAATACTTGATTTAGTATCGCTAATCGAACATCATATCCAACTCAGATATAACCTCTGTTAATAACTCATTTGGTAGAAAACTTAGCAATAGGTAAGTCTAAGCAAGTATCCATAAACAGTTGTGCTGGCGACAATAGCAAGAGTGAACCACCTGATCCCTTCCCGAACTCAGAAGTGAAACCTCTTCGCGCTGATGGTAGTGTGGCGTTAGCCATGTGAGAGTAAGTCATCGCCAGCTCATTATTCGAAAATCCCCCAAGCCATTGCTTGGGGGATTTTTTTTGGCTATGCTTTTCAACAATTCAGCTTCAGTATTATTCCTGCTTGAAAACTAAAGTGCTATATTATGATGTATCTTGATCAGTGTGCTGTTTAGCTTGAGCAGCATATTCAAATGTACATTAAGCTTCAATTTACTTGAGAGGGTTGAATCATGAAATTCAACGCATTTTCTATGCTTCCTGCAGATGAAGCTGAGCTTCATTTACCTGAATTGGTTTATTGGGCTTCTTTGGGTGATTTGAGTGAAGTAAAAAAGAGCCTTGCGCGGGGCTGTGATGTAAATAGCTGTGATGATGAAGGCTATAGTGCATTACAAGCTGCTGCTGAAAACGATCACCTTGCAGTTGTACAATATTTGATTACACAAGGTGCTGATCTTGCTTCCCAAGGAAAATATAATGCTTTAGAGTTGGCAGAAATGGCAGGAAATAATGCTGTTGTATGCTATTTAAAAGGATTATAAATAAAAAATGCTCGTCATAAGACGAGCATTTTTTATGTGCTAGTGCACCTTACATTATTTTTATACCTTGCTGGCCAGCAGGTGTTACTTTAAAGATTTCGACTTCAAAAGTAATATTTTTACCTGCTAATGGATGATTAAAATCAATTTCGGTAATATCATCATTGACCGTTTTTACTACACCGTAAAGACTCGATTTGGCTTTATCTTCGAATTCGATCATATGTCCTACAATCGGCGGTTGTTCAAACTTCACTGTATCAAATTTTTGAACATTTTCTGGATTCCATGGACCGAAAGCATCTTCTGGCATTAAGCTAACAGTACGACGATCACCTGCACATAAACCGAGTAATGCTTTTTCAAAGCCAGGCAGTAAATTACCATCACCAATCACTAAACGCACAGGTTCTGTACGTGTACGTGTATTATCAATTTCAGCACCATTTTCAATTGCGACTGAAAAGTGTAGATCAACTTGAGAACCCTCGGCAATACGAGTTGTTTCATTGGGATTTATAAAATCTGTCATTTTTGCGCTTCCGCACGTTGGATACGTTTTTTTTCTAAGAAAAAGGTATCAATCAATAATAAGATTACACCAAGAGTAATGGCACTATCGGCAAGATTAAAAGCAGGGAAGTGACTATTATTATAATAGACATGAATAAAATCGACCACATAACCCAAAGAAATACGGTCGATTAAATTGCCTACAGCACCCCCTAAAATCAGTGCAATCGCACTAGGTAGTACTTTTAAGTTTTTTGGCATCCGCATTAACCAAAAAACAAAAACAACAGAAACTAAACCTGCCAATGTGGTAAAAAAATAACGTTGCCATCCGCCAGCATCAGATAAAAAGCTAAAAGCTGCACCATAATTATAGAGCAAGGTCCAGTTTAGACAGGGCAGTACGGGAACAGAAACAGCATAATGTAAATGTGTCACTGCAATCCATTTCGTCCATTGATCTAAAATAATGGCAACAATAGCAAGTCCTACCCACACCAAATTGTGTGGGTAAAACTGAAACAAGCCTTTTTTATGGTCTGGATTAGGCATATTTTCTCTCTTCACCTTGGCCTGTCGGTAAATTAATAATACAACGACCACATAAGCCAGGATGTTCAGAATAAGTATTTACATCTGGTAGAACATGCCAACAACGAGCACATTTTTCACCATCAGCAGCTGAAATTTTAACGCGTAAACCTTCCAGATCAGTCATTTCACCCTGTGTTTCATCATATTCATATACAATGACTTGTGATGTAATTAACACAAAACGGAGTTCATCACTTAATTGATCAAGTAGGGATTTGAGATGTGTTGTTGCCCAAAGTTCTACTTTTGCCGATAAGTTTGAGCCAACTAATTTTGCATTACGTGCAGTTTCAATTTGCTTATTGACTGCTGATTTCACTTCAATCAGTGTTTGCCATTCTGCTTCAGAAATTAAATTCGCTGTTGTTGCTACAGGAATATCATACCATTCAGCTGTAAAGACATATTTCTCTGTTTGTTCAGGAATCAATGGCCAAGCTTCTTGTGCGGTAAAGCTTAAAATAGGTGCCATCCAGCGAACAAATGCTTGTACCAAATGATATAGGGCAGTTTGCGCTGAATGACGTGCTTGTGAATCTGCTTTGGTCGTATATTGACGATCTTTAATAATGTCTAAATAGAAACCACCAAGATCATTGATACAGAAATTAGTTAAAGCATTGGTCACAATATGGAAGTTCATGTCTTCATATGCTTTTTGAATGACATTTTGTACTTCAGCAGCACGTTGTAAAATATATTGATCTAATGCAATCAGTTGATCGACAGCCAAGGCATCTGTTGAAGGTTTAAAGCCATTAAGGTTAGCCAATAAGAAGCGTAGTGTATTACGGATACGGCGATAGCCATCAGAGGCACGGTTAAAGATTTCTTTACCTGCCGTCATTTCATAGCGATAGTCAGCGGATGCAATCCAAAAACGTAAACCATCAGCACCCATATCTTTAATAATGTCTTGTGGCATGATGATATTACCAATCGACTTCGACATTTTACGTCCTTTCTCATCGACGACAAAACCATGCGTCAACAAACCTTTATATGGGGCACGTTGATTAATGGCAATAGATGTCAGTAGAGAAGATTGGAACCAACCACGATGTTGATCTGAGCCTTCAAGATATAAGTCCGCAGGATCTTGAAGTTCCTCACGTTCACGTAATACACCATAATGTGTTGTACCAGAATCAAACCATACATCTAAGGTATCACGGACACAATTATACTGCTGAGCATCATCACCAATAAAGTCCTGTGCATCTCGATTAAACCATGCATCAATACCTTCTTGTTCAATGAGTTTTGCAACTTCTTCAATTAACTCAGGTGTACGAGGATGTAGCTCATTGGTATCTTTATGTACAAAGAACGGAATAGGTACACCCCAAGTTCTTTGTCGTGAAATACACCAGTCTGGGCGGCCTTCAATCATTGACTGAATACGATTTTTACCCCAATCAGGGACAAAACTGATCTCATTTTCAATGGCATCCAATGCACCTTGACGTAAACCTTTTTCATCCATGCTAATAAACCATTGGGGTGTTGCACGAAAGATAATTGGTGTTTTATGACGCCAGCAATGTGGATAACTATGTTTAATTGGATGATGTGCCCACAGTTTGTTGGCTTCACCTAATGCTGCAATAATTTTAGGATTGGCTTTATAAATATGTTCGCCTGCAAAAATCGCAGCGCTTGGTAAATAAACACCATTACCGCCAACAGGATTCTCAACTTTTAACTGATATTGCAGACCGACTTTATAGTCATCAACACCATGACCTGGTGCAGTATGTACGGCACCTGTACCACTGGTTGCAATGACGTGCTCACCTAAAATTACCGGAACTTGACGCGTTGCAATTAATGGATGTTGTAAGATCAGATGTTCAAGTTTGGCACCAACAAAATCTGCTAAAACTTCGAAAGACTCAAAGCCATAACGTTGTGTTGCAGATTCCACGAGATCTTTGGCAAGAATTAGATGCTGTGCAGCTTTATTTTCACCAGTCGCTTTTACTAACTGGTATTCAATATCTGCGTGTAAGGCAACTGCTTGGTTGGCTGGAAGTGTCCAAGGTGTCGTGGTCCAAATCACAATATCGGTTGGATCTTGAACTGTAATCCCTAAACGTTGCGATAAATCAGCTAAGTCTACAACACTAAAACCAACATCAATGGCGTCTGATTTCTTATCTTCATATTCAACTTCTGCTTCAGCTAGTGCTGAACCACAATCTAAACACCAGTTAACAGGTTTAAGACCCGGTTGAATGTGACCATTACGTGCAATTTCACCCAGTGCGCGAACAATGTCGGCTTCCTGTTTAAAGTTCATGGTTAAATAAGGCTGATCCCAGTCGCCAAATACACCCATGCGGATAAAATCTTTTTTCTGTAATTCGACTTGTGTATAAGCATATTCACGGCATGCTTTACGGAAAGTCGAGGCGTCAACTTTAACTCCAACTTTACCTACTTTTTCTTCAACTTTAAGTTCAATAGGTAAACCGTGACAGTCCCAACCCGGTACATAAGGGGCATCAAAGCCATCCATCACGCGACTTTTAATAATAATATCTTTTAAAACTTTATTGACGGCATGGCCTAAATGAATTTGACCATTGGCATACGGAGGACCATCGTGAAGAATATACTTTTTCTTACCAATACGCGATGCACGAATCTGCTGATAAATGTTGTCGGCATACCACTCTTCCAACCATTTCACTTCACGTACTGCGAGATTTGCTTTCATTGCAAATTCAGTACCTGGGAGATTTAACGTGGCTTTATAATCCACTGCATTTTCAGGAGTTTGCTTATCGCTCATGCAAATTTTCTTCCAAGTTAATCAGTGTTGAACTGACGCATTTCACATTAAAAATTGACGATTTAAAAAGGGAATTCTGAAGTTGTTTGGCGAAACTCAAGGAGTTGCTTTACATCATCGTTAATTCCAGCACGTAGTGCATCAAGCGAAGGATAGTTCTTTTCACCATGTAAATAGTGTAGGAACGTGACTCGCATTAATAGACCATACAGATTAGCAGAAACTTGAGGGAAATGTACTTCTAATCGCCATGTTGGATGATTTTGTTGAATTGCAGGACGTGTTCCAACATGACCTGCACCAAATAATGTCGTTGGTTGATAACCGCTAATACCTTGTGCTGTCGTATGTCCTATTTGCACTTTATGGTATAAATCGCTTGTTTCACACATGACTTCAACCGCATAAATACCATGTAAACAAGGTCGATGACGATTGAGTCGCACATTAATTGTTGGAAAATCAATAGTTCGCCCAATTTGATCACCATATTGTACGCGACCAATCATACTATAAGGACGACCCAATAGTTTGGCGGCTAAGGCGAGATCACCGGCCTGTAAGGTTTGACGAATACGGGTTGAACTAACACGTTCTCCATCTAATTCAATTGTATGTAAATTGGTTACTTCAAAGCCAAATTGACGTAAAAATTCGCTATTACCTTGACGATTTTTACCAAAATGAAAATCATCACCCAGTACTAAATATGATGTATTGAGTTTATTTTTTAAAAGTTCAGCAAAGGTTTCTGCATCTAAGTTTCGAAAATTATTATCAAATTTGGCAATAACAATATAATCCACACCCAGTTGGGTGAGATATTCTACTTTTTCTCGTAATGAACTGATTCGAGGTGGTGCTTCATAACCTTTAAAAAACTCTAATGGTTGTGGTTCAAAGATCATCACCAAAGTTTTTAAATTATGTTGTGAAGCAATCTGCTGCAATTGCTTAATCATGGCTTGATGGCCAAGATGTACGCCATCAAAATTACCAATCGTGACAGCAGTCGGTGGTAATTGAGAGTGTGTAGGTAAAGCGTTTAAGCGCAGTAACTTCATGGATGAATTTTAAGTCAATATTGATGATGAGTATATATTGCCATATTCTAATGATTTCGTCTTGTTGTTCTGTTTTTACTCAACATATTTAAGAAAAAATATATATCAATTAAACTTATTATTTAAATTAAAAATAATCAATTTTACTTATATATAATTATTTATAGAATAATTGCATTACCACTTCATTGAGGATTCAGTGATGCATAAACCATTTTATCAGCTACAACAGCTACACGATATTATTCGGCATTTTACCCCAAATTGGTTTACAGTCATTATGGGGACAGGTGTGGTGGCACTTATTTTGCCACAATTACCTCTAACTGAATCCTTGACATGGATCTTGGGGCAGTGCTTATGGCAATTGAACATTGTATTATTTTGCTTATTTAGCATTTTATATCTATTACGCTGGATCATTTATCCTCAAGAAGCAAAACAAATTTTTACACATCCAGTGATGAGTTTATTTTTAGGCACCATTCCAATGGGATTGGCCACTATTTTAAATGGATTTCTAAAATTTGGTGTGGTGCTGTATGGGGATATTGCTTTAGATATCGCATCTGTATTGTGGTATATCGATGTTATTCTAGCGGTAATGATTGCTTGGTTAATTCCATTTTGTATGTATCATCAACAGCAACATCAATTACATACAATGACAGCCGTATGGCTTCTTCCTATTGTGGCTTGTGAAGTTGCTGCAACATCTGGAGGATTATTATTGGCTTATTTATTACCGAGCCAACATAGTGTCATGATCTTATTGATCAGTTATATGCTGTGGGGAATTTCTGTACTGCCTGCTTTTGCAATTTTGACGATTTTAATGCTGCGTTTGGCTTTACATCAACTGCCAAGCAAAGAATTAGCGATGAGTAGTTGGTTGGCACTTGGTCCAATTGGTACAGGAGCATTGGCTTTATTGGTCTTGGGCCAACATGCACCTCAGGTTTTAAGTAGTATTGATCTACAAAATTTGGGTGTTATGGCACAAAATCTTGGCTTACTAGCCAGTCTGATTTTAGTTGGATTTGGTTTATGGTGGCTGGGGATTGCGGTATTAACTACCTTAAAACATGCGCGAATTGCTTTACCTTTTAATTTAGGTTGGTGGGGACTGACTTTTCCATTGGGTGTATTTACCTTAGCATTATTTAATTTAGCACAGCAAATGCATTTAGTTTGGATTCATCAGATGGCCTATTTCTTTGCTATTATTCTGATTGCATTATGGTTATTGGTTGCGACCAAAACAGTTAAAGGGTTTTATCAAGGAAATTTATTTTTTTCACCTTGTTTAAAGGCTTATTTAGAGCGTAAAAAACAATCATTTTAAATATAATGGCATGCTTGATCATGCCGATTTAAAATAATCATATCCTCTTTAAAGGGGATGTTGATGGTCGTGGAACATATCATGCTGTTGAAAGCAGAGAATAGAATAAAAATGATAGTTAGTCATCATCAAGAATTCGTTATACTTTTACTTTAAATTTTTATTTTTATTGATATTGAATAACATGATGACTTCCGATGTTGCATTAATTATGGCTTTGCCCAATGAATCTAAAGGGTTATTTGAAGCGGCAAATATTCCTGTCCATTATAGCGGTATTGGTAAAATCAATGCTGCATTTAAAGCATTTGAAGTCATTCAAGCTACGGGTTGTAAAACTTTATTTAACTTAGGTACAGCAGGTAGTCACTATTTTAATGCGCATGATTTAATTGAAGTGACACAATTTGTGCAACGTGATATGGATGTTTCTCCACTTGGCTTTGATGTTGGTGTGACACCTGTCGATCTAGATTATCCTGCAGCAATTGATTTAGAAGGCTATTTTTCACATTTAGCGAAAGGTATTTGTGGTACTGGAGATAGTTTTGAAACAGCACAGCCAAAAGTTGCTTGTAATCTAGTCGATATGGAAGGCTATGCATTGGCTAAAACCTGTAAGCGGTTAGGTGTACGTTTAATTTCGGTAAAATATATTACAGATGGTGCCAACCATACAGCACATTTGGATTGGGAAGAGAATTTATTACTGGGCGCAAAAAAATTATTTGATTTGTATCAGACTGTACTTGAAGATTAAGAGTTCGGCGACCATAGATCGCTATGGTCGTATGCCAAAATTAGCGCGAATGATTAGAACTGATGATTACGAGGAAGAATACCATATAACATCATATGAACAGTATGTTGAATAATACGCTGCTGCATGCTTTTATTACGTAAAGTTTTGCCTGTAATCATTTCGATTTGAATTGAAAAATCAGCATAATTTTGTGTGATGGCCCAAATATTCAGAATAAGCAGTTCTGGATCAATCTCCGCAGAAATTTTACCTTGCTCTTGCCAAACACTAATCACTTTTGCTTTTCGTTTGACCAGTTTCTTTAATGGTCCTTTTAAAATATCGAGAATATGCGGTGCGCCCTGAATCAGTTCTAAAGCAAATAAACGTGAAGCTTTAGGCTGAGTACGAGAGACCTCAATTTTTTGCAATAAATATTGAGTAATGGCTTCTTCGGGTGCTAAATCAGCTTCCAGCATTTGTAAAGGTGCAAGCCATTTTTGCAATACAGTTGTAAGAACCTCAATATATAAAGCCTCCTTATTTTCATAGTAATAGAAAATGTTCGATTTGTGCATTTCTGCAATTTGAGCAATTTCATCTAAACTTGCTCCATTAAAGCCATAGAGGGAGAATACATCAAGTGCTGCATTGAGCAGTTGATGACGCTTTTGCGTGCTCTTTTTTTGTTCCATTATCAAATTTTTAAACAGTGAAAAAAGAAATAATCTTTAATTGTACGGCAAATCGTCAGTTGATGCATAATTAATATGCTTATTTTTTAAATAATCATCCTTGATTGTCAAAAATAATTACCAAATTAACATCGATAAAAAAACATTTTATGCCAAAAATATGATTTAAATCACATTGATGATCATTTAAGATCATGATCAATGATAGATGGCTTTATTGAACGATAAATCGGAGATTAGGTCGCCAGTACAGCATTTAATACCTGTTGCTCAAGTGTAGTAAAGTCATAACTCTTTTGACGCGGTCGTGGAAGATTGACCATAAATTGCTCAGCAATATGACCTCGATCTAATAAAATAATACGATCGGCCAATTGTACCGCTTCACTAACATCATGGGTTACTAAAATCGCAGTAAAACCTTGTTCTCGCCAAAGTGATTCGATGAGATTTTGCATTTCTAAACGCGTTAATGCATCTAAAGCACCCAAAGGTTCATCTAAAAGTAAAATACGAGGTTGATGTGATAAAGCACGTGCCAAGGCACTCCGTTGGCGCTGTCCGCCAGAGAGTTGTGAAGGCCATAAATCAGCTTTTTCTTTTAATCCGACTTTTTCTAACATGGACAATGTTTGAGTATCATCTGTTTTGGCTAAACCTAATTGTACATTTTGTTTAATATTGCGCCATGGTAATAAGCGAGGATCTTGAAACATCACTCGAATATCTGCTGCACTGATATCTTCACCAATACGTTTTGATTTAAATCTAATTGCACCTTGAGTGGGTAATTCTAATTGAGCAATTAAACGTAATAATGTACTTTTACCGCACCCACTCCGGCCAACAATAGCAACAAATTCACCAGGTTGAATATTTAAATTCAGATTTTCTAAGACCTTTACTGAGCCATAATATTTATTTAATTGTTGAATATTAATTTCAGCGCCCTGATGAAGATTGACATCCTGATCAGCGATCTTCGGGGAAATAATTTTGGCAGCATGGGCTAATGTAAAACTTAAATCAGACATATTGAATTCCTTATTTTTGATATCCAGGATGCCAACGCAGTAAATAGTGCTCTAAGCTCACTGCAAGGACATCGGCCAATTTGCCAAGAAGGGCATAGAGTAAAATTCCGACTAAGACGATATCTGTTTGTAAAAACTCACGTGCATTCATGGTCATATAGCCAATTCCAGATTGTGCAGAAATTGTTTCAGCGACAATAAGCAAGACCCAGACCAAACCTAATGAAAAACGTAGACCGACTAAAATTGATGGCATTGCACCAGGTAAAATAATTTCTTTATAGCATTGCCAAGATGTTAGACCATAACTTTTCCCCATTTCAATAAGCTGTGGATCAACAGAGCGAATACCATGATACGTATTAATATAAATTGGAAAAAAGACACCGATTGCCACTAAAAATAATTTAGCACTCTCATCAATACCAAACCATAGAATGACTAATGGGATTAAGGCCAATGCTGGAATGTTACGAATCATTTGTAATGTGGTATCTAGCAAGGCTGACGCTGTTTTTGATGAACCATTGAGTAGTCCCAGTACTAAGCCTAATCCACCACCAATCAATAAACCCAGTAATGCTCGACCCGCACTCACTTTAGTATGTTGCCATAACTCACCACTGATCAGTAAATTCCAGCATGCTGACACAACAGCAGTCGGTGCCGGTAAAATACGACTGGCCAATAAACCTGTTGATGCTGCAATTTGCCAAATTAGAATTATGGCCAAGGGGACGAACCAAGGCAGCAAAAGCTGCCTGATTATGGTTCCACGTGAAACTTGACCTGCTGAATCTGTTTGCCTAGACAGCTGGATTGACATTAAGCAAGCTCCTGTAATTCGGGCTCATTTTTTGTTTTATCTGCAATATAACTATTGGCAACAATTTCACCAAATGGGCCTGTTAAATTGGGTTGAGCTAATTTTTGACGAGTTTCTATTGGTAACAGTGGGAATACTAATTCAGCAAAACGAATGGCTTCCTCTAAATGTGGATAACCTGAAAAGATAAAAGTGTTAATGCCAAGATCTGCATACTCTTGAATACGTGCAGCAACGGTTTGTGGATCTCCAACCAGTGCTGTCCCTGCACCACCACGAACTAAACCGACACCAGCCCATAAGTTTGGTGAGACTTCAAGTTTACTACGATCACCATGATGCAGTTCAGCCATACGGCGTTGTCCAACAGAGTCCATGCTTTTAAATTTAGCTTGTGCTGCGGCAATCGTTGCATCATCGACATATTGAATAAGTTCTTCTGCTGCTTGCCATGCTGCAGCATTGGTTTCACGTACAATGACATGTAAACGAATGCCATAATTTAATTGGCGCCCTTTAGCATCGGCTTTGGCTTTAACAATGGCGATTTTTTCCTTAACAGCCGCTGGCGGTTCTCCCCATGTTAAATAGGTATCTACTTGATCAGCTGCCAGTTCAATGGCATCTGCTGAAGAACCACCAAACCAGAGTGGTGGATACGGTTGCTGCACAGGTGGGTAGAGTAATTTGGCATCATCTACGCTTAAACGTTCACCATGAAAAGTAAATGATTCACCGGTATGTGAACGTTGGAGAATTTCACGCCAAATAGTGGTGTATTCCGTTGCTGTTTGATAACGGGTAGCATGATCTTCGTAAATACCATCTCCTTGTAACTCATGTTCATCACCACCTGTGACTAAATTCAGTAAAACACGACCATTGGATAGACGATCAAAAGTTGCTGCCATCCGTGCCGCCAGTGCGGGTGTAGTCACACCTGGACGCAATGCAACAAGAAATTTTAAGTTCTTGGTTGCATCAATTAAACTGGCAGCAGTAATCCATGGATCTTCACACGAGCGTCCCGTTGGAATCAGTACACCTTCATAGCCAAGATGATCTGCGGCAACAGCAATTTGCTTCATATAGGCATGATCAACTTGACGAGCAGCTTTACTGGTACCTAAATAACGGCTGTCACCGTGAGTCGGAATAAACCAAAAAATTTTCATTATTGTGTCCTTAACATAGGTGAGATCACTGAACGGATCAATTGCAATCTAAAAGGGGATATATTGAAGAAACGCTTTATTGCAGTATGTTGTATTCGGCGTACTGTATCGTCATGGCTAGAATTAAATGCGTTATGAAATAACAGGGGATAAGCGATATATGGTGTGATGACATGCGATGATTGATGGTTAATAGCCATGACATCACTCCTTAAATGCCGTGTGATTTAAAATAGCGGCTTGAATATCAATGTGATGAGGAATTAACTTTTCTTGATAAAAAGCATCAGCCACATATTGTTGCTGTTTGATGACCTCACTAGAGATTGGCTGGACACCAAATCCCATACGAGAAATTGAAGTTTTTAGAATATTTAAATCAAGACCAGTCGGTTTTTCTAATAATTTTGCTGCTTCAGTTTGATGTTGTGCTACCCACTGTGTCGTCGTGTTAAGTTCTTTGATGACTGTTTGTAGTAATTGAGGGTGTTGTTGAGCAAATTGACGATCTGCTAAGTAAAACTGATAATTTTTAACTACATTTTGTCCTGTAGCGATGACTCGGGCACCGAGCTGTTGTTCTGCTGCAGCAAAGAATGGATCCCAAATCACCCATGCATCAACAGCACCACGTTCAAATGCTGCACGTGCATCTGCTGGTGGTAGATAAATAATATTGATATCACTGAGTTTTAATTGATGCTTCTCTAATAATCGTAGTAATAAATAATGTACATTTGAGCCTTTATTTAAAACAACACGTTTTCCTTTTAGATCCTGTATTGAATGAATTGAAGAGTTTTTAGGGACAATCAATGCTTCAGCATTGGGTGCGCTAGGCTGATTGGCAACATAAATTAGCTGAGAACCAGCTGCTTGTGCAAAAATTGGTGGTGCTTCACCTGCTTCACCAAATGCAACACTACCCACATTTAAACCTTCTAATAATTGTGGGCCTGCAGGAAATTCAATCCATTTGACTTGAATGCCTTGCGCTTTAAGTGTTTTTTCTAATACCCCACGTTCTTTAACAATTGGTAAAAGACCATATTTTTGGAAACCAATATGAAAAGTAGTTTGTTGTTGTGGTTTTTTTTCACAACCTGATAGCATTATGCCACTGAGCACCAGTAAAGAAAGTGTCAAGGTTTTAGTCATGATTGGACGGTTTAAACGATTCATGATGCGCAATGTCCTTAAAAAATGCCAAGGATGAATAGCGCATAATTTAGGACGTTCGATTATTCAAAAAAAATAATATTTCATAAAGTGATAATCAGAAAAAAAGATAAAGTAAAAAGTGCAAAACATAGTTAAAAAACTGCTATAAAAAAATCATTACCATCATTAATCTTTATTTTTAAGTATTTGAAATTTAAATAATTAAATGCTTAATCAGTAAGTTGAATTTAAATATGATCATTCGTGATATAGGATAAGATGAATATGAGGTTGAATTTCAGATAAGTATTGCAAAAAAAAAGATATAGCTGTGGATAAGTTTAGACATTGATCTCGTAAATGAAATAAAAAATAATTCAGCATAAGATATTGAAAAATTTAATATTATTTATATAGGTCGAGGATGAAAACATACCAATGATCTCTCTAGATTGGTATGCATCATCATCTGATTAAATATTTATAATAGTTTTTTACATACCAGTGAGTTACGCTGATAGTTATAGAGTGCTTGTCTGGCATTCGGAAGATCATCGACAGAACTTTGTACAAAACCTTGTTCTAAAAACCAATGTGCAGTACGTGTAGTCAGAATAAATAACTGCTGAATACCTAATGTTTTTGCTTTATGCTCAAGATAATGCAGAATCTGACTGCCTCGATTTGATTTTCTATAGCTGGGATGTACGGCAACACAAGCAATTTCAGCAGAGCGTAACTCAGTTTCATCCGTTGGAATCGGATAAAGTGCAGCACAAGCTAAAATGGTACCATCACGTTCAATGACAGCAAATTGTTCAATTTCATTTTCAATACGTTCTCGAGAACGATACACCAGAATACCATCTTCTTCTAATGGTCTTAATAAGCTAATCAGACCACCAACATCCTGAATATTGGCTGTTCTTACATCTTCATAATGTGCATCTGTAATCATGGTGCCTGAACCATCCCGGGTAAACAGTTCTTCTAACATTGCACCGTCATGGCAATAGGAAATAAGATGAACACGGTTGACTCCATTTAAGGATGCTTCTTTTGCAGCAGTTAAATGTAAAGCAAATTCAGGATTCAATTGTTTATATTTATGAATATGGGTTTCTAATTGTTGCGGCGTAATTTCACGTTGTAATTGGCCATCTGAATTAAATAAACCGTGTTCTTTTCCTAAAAAAATCAGCTTGTCTGCTTTTAAATGAATGGCTGTTTTAGTGGCAACTTCTTCTGCCAATAAATTAAAAATTTCACCTGTAGTTGAATAGCCCGTAGATCCTAATAGTACAATATTATGATTATTTAAATGGCGATGAATTGCATCAGTATCGATGGCACGTACTTCCCCTGTGAGTTGGTAATCCACACCATCACGGATACCATAAGGTTTTGCGGTCACAAAATTACCAGAAACCACATCTATGCGTGCACCATACATTGGCGAATTGGCTAAGCCCATAGATAACAATGCTTCGATTTGTAAACGAATAGAACCCACAGCATTGATCACGGCACTCAGGGATTCTCGGGTGGTGATACGTTTATGTTGATGAAAGGGAGTGACGATATTATTTTCTAATAAATTTTGATTAATTTGAGGGCGTGCGCCGTACACTAAAATCAATCGAATCCCTAATGAATGCAATAATGCAATATCATGAATAATATGTTTGAAATTTTCATGTTGGATCGCCTCACCATCGAACATGATGATAAATGTTTTATTGCGATGAGCATTGATATAGGGCGCAGAATGACGAAACCAATGCACATATTGTAATGTTGTGCTGTGAGACGTTTCTGATTGATTCATTTCCAAGCCGTAATTTAAGTCAAGATACGTTCGATTTTAATCAAAAAATATAAATCGAAAAGAGAAATTATACTAACATTCAAATTTTATCGTAAAAAGATAAACATCATGTTTATGACATAATTGTATAACACATCAGATTACGATTGAACTCAACAACATGAAAAGGCTCTTTGTGGGGGATAAATCATCATTTTAAGGGTCATGGAACAGTCACGCATCGTGCTATTCCATGCTGACTATTCCATGTTGATTTAGTGAGAGTAATTATTCAGGAATAGATGCTGCAAATGATCATCATCCGGCTAGATATTTAGATAGGCTAGCCTAGCTGAGCTTTAATATCATCCTAAAATTTAAGCAATAATACGCATAATTTTCGCATTGCGTTCATTAATTAAGACATAATCTCCATTAATTTTTAACCATTGTTGGTTACGATTGGGTTTATATAATCGAGCAGCATCTTTATAACTGACCTCATAGTGTCTGCTATTAAACTGACGAGGTAGGGTTTGACCGACTCTCCAATCACGTGCGGGTTTAATCGTTTTATAATGTTGATGAGAATTATTATGCCATCTTGCATCATTACGATCCCAATGTGACTGGGATGACGAATGATGATCATTGGTAGCGTGATATGCTGGTGCAGCAATCGCGGAAGTCGCAAGCAATGCTGTTAAAGATAATATTAAGGTGGGCTTGATCATCTTCATGATGTAGATCTCAACATATTATTTCGATTGCATGAGCATAAGATGAAAGTGCTGAGAAATAATGAGAGTCATATTATAAGATTGTGAAAGAGATGAAGAAAATAAGAAGATCATCGCGAATAACTCATCCATAAAACATAATGATGTCTGAGAATTTAAAGTGAAATGGTCTTGTATACTATTGTAATAGATCATCAGTTTTAATAGATCATCAGTCAGCTAATGCGATGACATATCACCACCGCTAGATCGAAAATATCTTCAATTTTAAATGATCAATTAATGATTGATAATTTTAATAATATTATTACTTTCTGGATCAACTAAAATATAGTCATTATTGATTTTATACCATTGCTCATTGTTATTTGGTTTTTGTAAATTATGTTCTTTATATTCCACTTTATAACGGTTACCTCGATAATGTTGAGGTAATACATAACCGGCTTGCCATTGATGTTGTTGTAAACGTTTGACGCCACGTTCCTCACGTATACGACGTTTTTCAAAACGTTGATCATCATTGTTATCATGTGAATTGTGATTGTTAGGTTGATAAGATCGTTGATATTGATTCTCATACTTTCGATCTTGGGGTGCAGCAAAAGAAATCCCACTTATGCTCAACACACTGAAAGATATCGTTAAAATAGTAAAAATATTTTTCATGTTAAACTCTCATAAATCAAAGATCATTTTCTCATACTTTAATTTATATAAAAAATGCAGAGAAATGATGAAGAAAAGAAATCAATTCTTTTTATGTCATCTATGATGATAATATTATGTTTGATCTTAGCCAACATTGAAAAGATAAAATTAATGTTGTTATCAATGAAATTGATACGTATAAAATTAAAAAATAGCTGAATTGAGGTACGATCACGATAATATTGATCATGATCGAGAATGATGGTTAAACGATCATGAAATTTGATAAAAAAATTTAAAAATCACATGATCATGTGCTAGATACCAGTACGAGTTTAATCGATTATAGTCATTTGTTATCTATGCGTAATTGGCTTTAGTAGGCGTATTTTAAATCAGTATACTCTGTTAAAGATTTTTCTAGATGTGCTTGGATAAATTCACGAACATCCTGTTCAGTCATGGGTTGCCCTTGTTTGGTAATCACATGATCAATTTTAGGCTGTCCTTCAATTTTAATGATATATACAAAATTTTTGCTAATCGAAAAGTTTTGATCATGACGTACAATTGCAGTGACATATTGATAGTGATGTTCAAAATTTAGATCAGTATGAGAAAATATAAATTGCTCAAATAATTTAAGTTGTTGACCCGTTGCTAAGGCTTTTAATTCATCAACAATACTGGCTTCAAATTTCATTTCATATCGATCAGAAATAGGTTGATGATCCACGTGTAACGCGACCATACCATCATCTAATACAGTCACTGAAATATTATTGAAGTTAGACATAGCCATCTCAAATCTAAATTGTGTTTGCCCAGTATCTTGATCTTGCACAAAAATGCAATCTTTAAATTGTCATGTCGAGGATAACATAATGTAGCAAAGCTAGTTTTCTGAGCAGATGCAATATCTTTTATTGCTGGCGTTAAAGATGCGAGTGGGTTCATATTCAGTTTTACGAGATTCTCGTATCGTCTTCCTAAACGAGGATCTAACGTTGGGATATTAAATTGGAGAGCATGCTCTCCAATTTAAACTAACTTTATAGATTTGTGTAGATACCTATGCTTTTAAGACGGGGATATAAGCGAGTGGCGTTAAGCCATACGACACTCTATGACGCATAGCCTCGACTTACAATGCTATGCGTATTTTCTTTGTGCTATATTAAGCTATGAAAACTCTTAAAATCCGCATAAAAGACAAACACGTTAAGGCACTTAATCAATTAGCGTCAGAGGTTAATTTTGTCTGGAATTATGTAAATGATTTGAGTTTTAAGCATTTAAAAAGAAAAGGTGAGTTTCTTTCTGCATACGATATTGCTAAGTACACAAAAGGCACATCAAAAGAATGCAATCTTCATAGTCAAACAGTGCAAGCTGTTACAGAAGAATTAGTTATACGCCGTAAACAATTTAAAAAAGCTAAATTAAATTGGCGTGTTAGTAATAAAAAATCGGCCAGACGTTCTTTAGGATGGATACCTTTTAAAAAGTCCGCTATTCGATATGCCGATGGTTTTATTCAATATGGTAAAACTCAATTCAAACTATGGGATAGCTACGGATTAAGTAAGTACACAATTAAAACTGGATCGTTTGTAGAAGATAGCCGTGGGCGTTGGTACGTGTGCCTTGTTGTTGACTCACCTAAACAAGATAAACCAAGTGCAACTGCAACTAAATCAATTGGTATTGATCTAGGCTTAAAGGATGTTGCTACCTGTTCTGATGGTACAGTGACTTCAAACCCTAAATTCTATCGAAAATATGAGCAGAAATTAGGTCTTGCTCAACGAGCAAAGAATAAAAAACGTGTACGTGCATTACACGCCAAAATTGCAAATTGTCGTAAAGACCACTTGCATAAAGCAAGCACAAAGCTTGTTAAAGAAAATGCACTCATTGTTGTTGGCAACCTGAGTGCTAAAAAACTTGTAAAAACTAAAATGGCTAAATCTGTTTTAGATACAGGGTTTTCAGCATTCAAAACAATGCTCAAGTATAAATGCGAGAACGCGGGAGTATTGTTTGAAGAAGTAAATGAAAGTTTCACAACCCAGATTTGTTCATGCTGTCAGAAAATATCTGGCAATAGTCCGAAAGGTAGGGCGGATCTTGGAGTAAGAGTATGGAAATGTGAATGCGGTAGCATAAATCAACGCGATTTAAACTCCGCAAAAAACATACTTGCGCTTGGACATAAGCGTCTAGTTGTAGGAATCTCCGTCCTTTAGGTCGGAGAGGATGTCAAAAGCTCGATTAATCTTGAGCATCAATACTTTGGCCATTCAGCTCTAGACTGTCATCCCCCATGAGGTATAGATAGGCAGGCATAATTGACTCAGGTGTTGGCAGAATTTTGGGATCTTCTTGTGGAAATGCTTTAGCACGCATGGCAGTACGTGTCGCACCGGGATTAATACAGTTAAAACGAATATTTGGATGCTGATTTTCTTTTGCAAACAGTAAACTAACAGCCTCAATTGCAATTTTAGATACCGAGTAGGCACCCCAATTTTCACGTACTTCACGGCCTACTCCCGAACTTGCAAAAACGACTGAAGCACGTTCTGACGCTAGCAGTAAAGGAAGCAATGCTTGGGTTAATACAAATGGGGCACGTAAATTGACAGCCATGACATCATCCCATATTTCAGCAGGATAATTCATTAAATCGGTACGTTCACCTAAAATGCCAGCATTATGCAAAATACCGTCTAAACGTCCAAATTGCTGTTGTAGTGTACTCACCAAAAGTTCATAGTCACGTGCTGAAGCACTTGACAACTGTAATGGTAAAATAGCTGGTTGAGGTGCACCTAAACTTTCAATTTCATCGTAAATGACTTCAAGCTTATTTAAGGTACGCCCATGTAAAACCACTGTAGCACCATGTAATGCATAGCTGATTGCAGCTGCACGACCGATACCATCACTGGCACCTGTAATCAGAATAATACGATCTTTTAATAGATCTGGACGTGGCTGATAGTGTGAAAATTTCATATTTTACCTCCTAATGATCGTTATTTTTGATATAGGAAATGTTTTATACGGATGTAATTAAGCTACTGATCTTGTGATGTAATTCAGTCACATTATGCACTATACAGTCTGCATGCCATGCTGTTAAGTCATCTTTGTGTTGTAATGGTAAATAACCATATGCTGCCAGAATGGTGAACATATGCGCAGATCGACCTGCGTCAATATCTCTTGGGTGATCGCCAATATAAATACATTGCTGTGCAGCAAGATCAAGCTGTTGTGCCGCCAGTAACATCGGCTCAGGATCGGGTTTAGTTTTACTCACATCTTCTGGACAGACCAATACTGCACAACGTGAACTCAGATTTAAAGCATGCAGCAGTCGTTCAGTTAATTGACGCGGTTTATTGGTGACAATACCCCAAGGTATAGATTGATGTTCTAGTTCTGCAAGTAGTGATGACATTCCTGGAAATAGGGTTGTATCAATCGCAATATTTGCAGCATAAAGATCTAAAAAGCGTTGGCGATGCGCGAGCAAAGTGGGATCGTTTTGAGCCAGTTCAGGATAAACCAACTGTACCATCGCTGCTGCACCTTCGGAAACTTGACTACGAATGATTTCAGCGGGGATAACAATACGATTTTCTTCTCGACACATTTGCTGAATAATACGAATAAAATCAGCAGCGGTATCAATTAATGTTCCATCAAGGTCAAATAATACGGCTTTGATCATTTAAAGACCTGCTTTTATGGTATGAACCATATAGTTTACATCGACATTTGGGGCTAACCAGTAACGTTTGGTGAGAGGATTATAATGTAAACCTGTCATCTCTTTCAGTTGTAAACCCGCTTCACGAATATCATGAGCAAGTTCTGAGGGCTTAATAAATTTATGATAATCGTGCGTTCCTTTGGCTAACATACGGAGTATATATTCTGCACCGATAATGGCAAATAAATACGATTTAGGATTACGATTAATTGTTGAAAAAAAGACATGACCACCGGGCTTAACCAACTGATAACATGCTTGAATAATGGAAGCAGGATTAGGTACGTGTTCTAACATTTCCATACAGGTGACAATATCGTATTGTCCTGCTTGTTCATCAGCTAAGCTTTCTACAGGAATTTGACGATACGCAATGTTATGTACGTTTTCTTGTTCTGCATGTAAACGTGCTACACGTAATGGTGCTTCTCCCATATCAATACCCAGTACATCTGCTCCACGTCGTGCCATACTTTCAGCTAGAATTCCACCGCCACAGCCAACATCTAGAATTTTCTTACCGTGAATACCACCGCTATGTTCATCAATCCAATTTAGACGTAAAGGATTAATCATATGCAATGGACGGAACTCAGAATGCTGATCCCACCATATGGCTGCAAATGCTTCAAATTTGGCAATTTCTTGTGGATCAACATTCAACTGCGACATCATTGTTACCTCAATTTAAGTCATCTGAATTTAATAAATTCTCTTCATCAGTAGTGTAGCGATTATTGCAAAAAAAGCGATAAGCACTGTAAAAAAGTTCACAGAAATAAAACTAAATCAGCATAATTGATTTATAGTAATTCTATAAGCTATGTAAAATTTCAAGGATAATATACTGAATGAAAACATTCTTTTTAGGTGGTTTAGCGACTACGATGTTAGCACTCTCTAGTGGTGTCATGGCAGCGAATTTTGTTGCAGGACAAGATTACACTGTTTTAGCGAATCCTGGTAAAGTTGAAGTACCTGGTAAAATTGAAGTACGAGAATTTTTTTGGTATGGCTGCGGACATTGCTATAAATTAGAACCACATATGCAAGCATGGTTGAAAAAAAAACCAGCTGATGTCCATTTTGTGAGAACACCTGCTGCGATGAATCCAGTATGGGAATCTGGTGCACGTGCTTATTATGTTACAGAAGCATTAGGTGTTCGTCGTAATACACATTTACCATTATTTCATGCAATTCATGAACAAGGTCAGCAAATTTTTGATCAAAAATCACAAGCAAAATTTTTAGTCAAATATGGTATTCCTGAAGCTAAATTTAATAGCATGTATAATTCTTTTCCAATCACAGCCAAAATTACACAGTCCAATCAATTGGCACGTCAATATCAGCTAACAGGCGTTCCTGCAGTGGTTGTGAATGGAAAATATGTGGTACAAGGCGAAACGGATAAAGTGCCTCAAGTTGTTAATTATTTAATTGAAAAAGAAAGAAAAGCTAAAAAATAATTCTCTAGTCGGCATATTCAGAAATTGAAATGAGGTGAAGATCACCTCATTTCAGGTATATGATGAATATTCTATTAAATTGAAGCAGAATATTTAGAGCATGTTATTTTCATCTTGCTGAGGTGGATTCCAGTTTGATATGCCACGAAAGAGTAAGTTAATTTGAATAATCGTCTGCTCTTTAAATGCAAGCTGTTGTTGTTCTAATATATTGCCTTTAAATTGACGTTTATAACCGATCCATGTCATGGCCCAGTTAAATGATAAGTTAATCAGAATTTGTGCCAAAACATTTAAGTCCTGTTGATTTTCAATATGCTGAATACCTGGAATTTTATGTAGGTCATTGGCAAAATCTTCAATTAAAAAGTCCAATTCTCTTGCAATGGATTGTCTTAAAATCTCTGAACCTCCCCAACGTTCTGCAATGAGAAAAATCCATAACTCTGGGTTTTTATCAACAGCGTTAAAAAATAAGTCGAGACAATTTTTAGTTTTAGCATCGGGCAAATATAAATAGGTTTGTCCTATTTGATGCATAATGCGTTTTAAATGTAGCGAAACCTGATCGACCAGCTCCAAGGCTAAAGCATCCATTTTTTCAAAATGACGATAAAATGCGGTAGGAACTAGGCCAATATGTCTGGTAATTTCTCTGAGACTAATGCTGTTAAATGAACGTCCAGATGTACTGAGCAACAATGCCGTATCCAAAAGCGCTTGGCGACTTTGAAGTTTGCGTTCTTCACGTATCGACATATTGATTCTCAAGAAAAATTAGAATTTAAAACAGATTGTAGCAAAATCTTGCTTTTAAAATAAACATAACACCGAAGAATCCTAATCGATATGGTAGATTGATTTAGCCTAAATATCATGCTTAGCGCCGTTTTTATATGGTCATCTGCTATACTTTAAAAGAATTTTATTGAAGACAAAATAAGGACAGATTATGCGTATTGACCAACGTAGTTTAGATCAATTACGAGATGTAAAAATTACTCGTAACTATACACGTTATGCAGAGGGGTCAGTGTTGGTCGAGTTTGGTCATACCAAAGTCTTGTGTACTGCAAGTATTGACCATTCAGTACCACGGTTTTTAAAAGGTCAAGGACAAGGTTGGGTAACAGCAGAATATGGTATGTTGCCACGTTCTACACATACCCGTAGTGATCGTGAAGCTGCACGTGGTAAACAAAGTGGTCGGACGCAAGAAATTCAACGTTTAATTGGACGTAGTTTACGTGCGATGGTTGATCTTAAAAAGCTGGGTGAAAATACCATTACCATTGATTGTGATGTGATTCAAGCTGATGGTGGTACACGTACAGCCGCAATTACGGGCGCAGCAGTGGCTTTAATCGATGCAATGAATGTACTATTGGAAAAAAAGAAAATTAAACATGATCCGCTCAAAGGTTTAGTGGCTGCAATTTCAGTAGGAATGTATCAAGATGAGGTGTTATTGGATCTTTGTTATGAAGAAGATTCAAACTGTCAAACCGATTTGAATGTTGTGATGACACAAGCAGGCGAATTTATTGAAATTCAAGGTACTGCTGAAGATAAACCCTTTACACGTACACAGTGTAATGCCATGTTAGAATTGGCAGAAAAGGGAATTCAGCAATTGATTCAAAAACAGCAGCAAGCGCTGGGTTGGTAAGTAAAAACGGATTGCAATTTACTACTGTTATTGCATCTTGAGCTGCCAATTTATGTCATGATGAACATCAATTGGCATGCTTAAATTATCAGGATTGTGAAGCTGCTAAACTATTAAAACGCATAGATAAATCAATCGCCTTGACATCTTTAGTCAGCACACCCATTGAAATATAGTCGACACCAGTGGTCGCCACTTCACGTAAGTTATCAATCGTAATATTACCTGAAGCTTCAAGTTTACAGCGACCAGCAACATGTTGGACGGCATCAATCATCTGTTGCTGGCTAAAGTTATCCAGCATAATAATATCGGCTTGTGCTATTAAGGCCTGATTAAGTTCATCCCATGTTTCAACTTCAACTTCAACAGGTTTATTGGGTGCAATTTGATGTGCTTGAGCAATGGCTTGAGCAATTCCTCCTGCTGCCATAATGTGGTTTTCTTTAATTAAAAATGCATCGAATAAACCCAAACGATGATTTTTACCACCACCTACTGCAACGGCATATTTTTGTGCAATTCTTAGGCCTGGTAAGGTTTTACGTGTATCTAATAATTGTGTATTTAGGCCCGTTAACTGCTGGACATAATCTGCTGTTTTTGTAGCCACAGCAGACAATGTTTGAATAAAATTTAATGCTGGGCGTTCAATGGTGAGAAGACTACGAGCCGTACCTGCAAGTGTTAAAAAAGTTTCGTTGGCTGTAACAAGATCCCCATCATTTTTGAGCCAAATCACTTCTACATCAGGATCATATGCGTTGATGAGTGCATTGACCCAAGGTTGACCGGCCAGAATCATATTTTCGCGGCTGATAATTGTGGCTGTTGCTCGTTCATTTTCTGGACTCAGTAATGCGGTAATATCACCTTCACCAATATCTTCTTGTAATGCTTGCTGAACATTAATTGCAATGGCGTGATTCAATAAAGTAGGTGAGATGTTCATGTATATTTCCGTATATCTCAAACGTATCAAAAGTGGCGCTATAGTAGCATTATTCATATCGAATCGCATTTTTTAATCAAGTCTTGCATCAGGTTTGAGATTTTATGCAGAAGGTTTTAGGATATCTGTATATCGTACCTTTTACAGATCATGAGAATTATTTTATGCAAAGACACTCTCCCTTTCGGGTGGTAGAAGGGCAATTATCTGGCGCACAACTGATTCCATCACCTAATTTTAATCAGCGTCCGAATGATACAGAAATTGAGTTGATTGTTTTACATAATATCAGTTTGCCACCTTCACAATTTGGTGGAGGATATATTCAACAATTTTTTCAAAATCAATTAGATTGGAATATACATCCTTATTTTAAAACGATTGAAGGTATGCAGGTTTCTGCACATTTATTAATTTTAAGAACTGGTGATGTATTGCAGTTTGTTAACTTTGCAGATCGTGCATGGCATGCGGGTCGTTCAATTTATCTTGGAAAAAATGAGTGTAATGATTATTCAATTGGTATTGAGTTAGAGGGCAGTGATGATTTAGATTTTACAATGATACAATATCAAAAATTAGCAGAAGTTGTTGTGGTTTTACAAGAAAAATATCCAAAAATTCAACAGCATATAGCAGGACATTCAGATATTGCACCTGGAAGAAAAACAGATCCTGGGCCTTTTTTTAACTGGATGAAGTTTAGAAATTTACTCAAACAATTAAAAAACCAATCAACAGATCAATTGTTGAATGATTAAACAATGGGACATCAACACGAGTTTCATTACAATAGCGACTTGATTTTTAATTAGGTGATTACGATGGCGCTGTGGCGATCGACCGTGATTGTAAGTGCATTGACCATGCTATCTCGCGTATTGGGTTTAGTACGTGATGTGGTCTTGCTGAATGTATTTGGTGCTGGTAAAGACTTTGATACTTTTGTTGTGGCTTTTCGTATTCCTAACTTCTTTAGGCGACTTTTTGCTGAAGGTGCATTTTCACAAGCATTTATTCCTGTATTAACTGAATATAAAACGACGAGAATACATGCTGAAGTCCAGATTCTGATCAGTCGTGTATTTGGTTGTTTAAGTGCCTTTATGACCTTATTAACGATGCTGGCCATGATTGCAGCACCTGTCATTATTTATATCTATGCACCTGGATTTAATCATGACGCGGCAAAATTTACCATGGCAACAGAAATGTTCCGTCTGACTATTCCATATTTACTCTTTATGTCATTAACTGCATTTGCCAGTAGTATTCTGAATAGTTATGGTTCATTTGCCCTTCCTGCATTTGCACCTGTTTTACTGAATGCTGCGATGATTGCTGCTGCACTCTGGCTCACTCCCTATATGGCTGAGCCGATTATGGCATTAGGTTGGGCAGTATTGATTGCAGGTATTTTACAATTTGCAATTCAAGTACCAGAGTTATGGCAGAGAAAATTACTTATACCACCCAAAATTGATTTTAAGCATGAAGGTGTACAACGTATTCTCCGGCTGATGTTACCTGCCTTATTTGGGGTATCTGTAACGCAAATTAATTTATTACTGAATACAATTTGGGCATCATTTATGCAAGATGGTGCAGTTTCGTGGTTGTATAGTGCTGAACGAATGACAGAACTACCATTAGGCTTAATTGGTGTAGCAATTAGTACGGTTATTTTACCATCACTTTCAGCAGAGTATTCACAGCAAGATAAAACTAAATTTAAAGGCTTAATGGATTGGGCTGCTAAAGTTGTGGTTCTAGTTGGTGTCCCGTCGAGTATTGCACTATTTATGCTTTCTACACCGATTATTCAAGCGTTATTTCAGCGTGGTCAATTTACCTTAGAAGATACACAAATGACGGCTTTAGCACTGCAATGTATGAGTGCTGGTGTGATTTCCTTTATGTTAATTAAAGTTTTTGCACCGGGTTTTTATGCACAGCAAGATATGAAAACTCCTGTTCGTGTTGGCTTAATGGCGGTCGCGGCAAACGCTATTTTTAACGTTATTTTTATTGGATTATTTAAGTTAATTAATTGGCATGCAGATCATATGGCATTAGCAATTGCATCGTCCGGATCTGCTTTAGTCAATGCGGGAATGCTTTATTTCTATTTACATAAACGTAATATTTTTCGTTTTGCCAGCCATTGGAAAAAATTAGTGCTTCAATTTGCGATTGCCAATATGGCAATGGTATTAGCATTATGGTTTGCTTTAAGCCATTATAATGGTGAAGTTTCACAATGGATTCGTGTATTAGAAGTGATCGGACTGTGTGTTGTTGGTGTATTGACCTATGCAATCACATTATTTATAGCGGGCTTCCGTCCTCGGGACCTAAAACCTGAAGCATAAAACAAAGCACTGCTTTGTTTTATGCTGCAAGACAAGCGTAGCGCGTAGTATAAGCAAGATACTTGCTTTGTTATGCTGCAAGACAAGCGTAGCGCGTAGTATAAGCAAGATACTTGCTTTGTTATGCTGCAAGACAAGCGTAGCGCGTAGTATAAGCAAGATACTTGCTTTGTTATGCTGCAAGACAAGCGTAGCGCGTAGTATAAGTAAGATTACTTGCTTTGTTATGCTGCAAGACAAGCGTAGCGCTTAGTATAAGTAAGATTACTTGCTTTGTTTTATGCTGCAAGACAAGCGTAGCGCGTAGTATAAGCAAGATGACTTGCTTTGTTTTATATACGAATACTTATTCGGGTATTGAATTTTACTGATCTTCAAGGCATTTTTGTGGATAAGTACGATATATTCAGCATCTGCTGTGGATAAGTATAGTTGACTGTGTATATCTTAGATCTTTAAATGGCTTATATTGCTGGGTGATTGATGTTCGCATTCACCCAACATGTATTTGAGTCTAATTCTTCGATGTGATATTGGATTAGATCAAAATTGTCGTTAAAAAAAGTTGCTTTTAACTATTTAACTTCTAATAGGTCGATATCAAAAATAAGGGTACTATTGGGTTGAATTGCATCACCAGCACCAATCTCTCCATAGGCCAGTTTTGCAGGGATAAAGAATCGATATTTTGCACCTTCTTTCATTAATGGTAGACCTTCTTTCCATCCATCAATGACTTGATTGACTTGAAACTCAACAGGATGTTGGCGTGCAATTGAACTATCAAATACCGTACCGTCAAGTAAACGTCCTTCATAATTGACTTTAACTTTAGAGGTTGCGGTTGGTTTTTTACCTGTACCTGGTGCTAAAATTTGGTACTGTAATCCTGATTTGGTCACACGTATATCTGATTTCTGCGCATTTTCTGTTAAGAACTTTTGACCTGCTTGTGCATTTATAGCTGCAAGTTTTTGTTGTTCAATCAGTTGCTTAGCATCATTACGCTGTTTAAACTCATTCAATGTCTTTGCCATTTCTTCATCAGATAAAGCAGCCGGCTGATCTGTTGTTGCTGTTTTTAATCCTTTGATGAATGAGTCTAAATCAATATTTTTAAGTGCTTCAGCATTGCTATGTCCAATTACATAACCAAAGCTATAGCTAACTTTATCTTCAAATGGACTTTGGCTATTAATCGTTTTTGCAGCTAATCCTGTGCTGCACAGTGCAAGACATACAACGGTCATAGATAATTTCATAATTTCATCTCAAATATAGAAAGATTGCATTAGATACTGTTGTTTATTGTTATTTGACTTGAATTAATTCAACATCAAAAATTAAAGTGCTATTGGGTGGAATTACACCTGGAACGCCTTGAGCACCATAGGCGAGACGTGCAGGAATATAGAATGTTGCTTTGCCACCTTCCTTCATTAATTGCAATCCTTCAGTCCAGCCAGGAATGACTTGATTTAATGGAAATTCAATGGGTTGACCACGTGCAACAGAGCTATCAAATATTTCACCATTTAAGAGCTTACCAGTGTAATGCACTTTAACGGTTGAATTGGCTTTGGGTGTTTGACCCGTGCCTGCTTGAGTTATTTTATATTGCAAACCAGATGCTGTCGTTTTAAATCCTGATTGCTGTGTCATGGTATTGTTTACATTGGCTGTTGTATCTATCGTATTGCCAGTTTGTGCATATAAAGTTGTACTTGATAAAGTAAGACATAAAAGTGTAATAGGTAATTTCATATATCAGCCTCAGAATAAATGAAGGAGAGCAATTGCTCTCCTTCATTGATATGGTTTATTTTACTTGAAGTAATTCAACATCAAAAATAAGAGTACTATTTGGTGGAATCGTACCTGGAACACCTTGTGGTCCATAAGCCAGATTGGCTGGAATATAAAATGTTGCCTTACCACCTTCTTTCATTAATTGTAAGCCTTCAGTCCAGCCAGGAATAACTTGATTTAATGGGAAGTCAATCGGTTCACCACGTGATACTGAACTATCAAAAACCTTACCATCAACCAATTTTCCAGTGTAGTGTACTTTAACCATTGAGGTTGGAGTCGGTGATTTACCTGTGCCTTCTTTGGTAATTTTATACTGTAAACCTGAAGCTGTTGTTTTTACGCCAGGTTGAGTTTTATTTTTTTCCAAGAAGGAATTATTTTCAGACTGAACTTTTTTAGTTTCAGTGGCTTGTTTTTCTTGAAGTTCTTTTTGGAATTGTTCAAAAGCCTTTTGTAGTTCTTCTTCAGTATAAGCCGGTTTTTCTTTGGCATGGCCTGCACGGACACCTGTGACAAAACTATTGATGTCTAATTCAGGAGGTGTTTGATTTGCAACCTCATAGCCAAGAGCATAACTAATTTTTTCAACAGACGATGCATTCGCAGGCACTGTTGTTGTTTGCGTTGCTGGATGTTGAGTCGCATAATAAACAGGAACAAGTGCAGCACCGCCTAAAATGATAGCAACAGCGATGGGTAAGGCTTTACTCATTAGGTTTTTCCAAATTCATTTTAATTAAAAAGTCATTGTGCATTTTAGCAGACTTTTCCAATTGAACATGCTTCATTTGAAGCTTACTCAAGAATGTATCCACTATATTCTCATCATTGATTTTATTCTAGAATACACTAAATATATAAAACATTTTTTATACAATAAACAGTATATATTTACCATCGCAATCAAGCTAAAAAATCCAATTTTTTAGCTTGATGAACTACAATTATTTGATGTTATTGGTAGCATTAAAATATAACACTGCAGTTTTAGCCAAAGATGGTTCAATTAGGAAAACTTGATACTGATGTTGAGAAGATTGACGACATTCAAATTTGATTTGCTGTAAAGGTGGAATTCCCAATACTAAGCCCGAAGTCGTCGGTTTTTGATAGACATAGTTGATACGATTAAGCTGATTTGTTTGCTGATGAACTTCATATTCCCCCAAGTGCTGCGCTTTTAAATAGCCGTGAATGAGTGCTTGGCAAATAAAGTGAGATTGATGCTGTTGAACGTCATTTTGGATTGGATGACATGCACTGATGACCAATGTCATCATGAAAATAAGCATGAGTTTCACAATAAAAATTCTCTTTAACACTATACGCAGAGCATAAAATCAGTTGTAATTTGAGTACAGATACACATCATTTTAAAAAATAGGTACAGACGGGTGGTATTTCAGTATCAAAAACTTGCTGCACAGCTTAGCCAGAAAATATATCGGGGTGAGTTAGTGGTCGGTCAACGTTTAAGTTCATTGCGAAATTTTGCACAACAACATCAAGTCAGTTTAAATACAGCAAAAAGTTGTTATGAATTATTGGAAGCACAAGGTTTAATTATAGTAAAACCTAAAATTGGTTATTTTGTACAACGTCATAATGTTGGACAGATTGATGTACCACAGCATCATGATTTTGCATCTCATGCACGTGAAGTCTCAAATTTAGAATTACAAATCGAGATTCAGCAAGCCTCTATTCAGACACCACTCATTCATTTAGGCGCAATTCAACTTTCACCCGACCTTATGCCAATGCAGGCAATGCGTCGTTCATTACAGCGTGCATTAAAACATAGTCAACCTGAAGATTTTTTATATAATCATCCACAGGGACATCTTCGTCTACGTGAGGCTTTAGTACAGCATTGGGCTGAAGATGGGCTATTTATTGCATCAGATGATATTTTCATTAGTAATGGATGTATACCGGCCTTAGCGGTTGTTATTCAGACATTAACAGAGCAAGGTGAGAGTATTATTGTTCCTACGCCACACTTTAATGGACAACGACAGCTTTTAGCCACTTTAAAACGTAAAATTGTTGAAATACCGACCTCACACGAGGGTTTTGATTTATGTCGTTTAGAACATGAAATGTGTTATTCCGGTGCAAAAGTATGTCTACTGACTGCAAATTACCAAAATCCGTTAGGATACTGTTTAACAAATATTGAAAAACAGCGTATTGCTGAATTGGCGCAGCAGTATCAATGTTATGTGATTGAAGATGATATTTTTGCTGAATGTTATTTTGGTTCAAGACGGCCTTTACCTATTCGTCATTGGGATGAGGCAGGCTTTGTGATGTATTGTGGTTCAGTATCTAAATCTTTATCACCGGCATATCGTGTTGGATGGTTCTGTATCAGTTCAAGATTACAGCACCTTAAAACCAAAATGTTAAATTATAATATAACGGTCAATACACCATTACAACTCGGACTGGCTGATTTAATTCATTCACGTGCTTATCGAGAATATTTAGCACAATTACAGCCGATTTTATTGCGACAAGTTGAACAATATCGACAGTATATTATTCAATCTTTTTATGATGTGGAATTAAGATTAACTCAGCCACAAGGCGGCTATTTTTTATGGCTACAATTTCCAGCCGTGCTGGATAGCTTGAAAATGTATCGTTATGCACAATCTCAAGGAATTAATATTGTACCTGGCATTGTTTTTGGTGAAGATGAAAAATATAACAATTGTATTCGATTAAATACGGGACATGCATTGTCTAAAAAAATCTGCCAAGCAATTGATACTTTAGCAGATTGGACGCGAATGGAATTACAGCATTATGTGAAATCTGCTTGAAGAACAATACGATAACGTGCTTGTCCTGATTCTAAGCGTTGAATCGCCTCATTAATTTTTGACATGGGAAACATTTCGATGGTGGGGGCAATATTTTTACGTGCTGCAAATTGTAATAATTGTCTTAGCGCTGCTGGCGAACCAGTGGCTGAGCCTGAGACTGATTTTGCACCACCAATGAGGTGACCTGCTGCAATAGACATGGGTTCAAGGACTAAACCTAGCATATGTAATGTGCCTTCAGGTGCTAGAGTTGCTAAATAGGCCTTCCAATCCAGACTTACATTGACTGTACTCAATAAAAGATCAAACTTACCATGTTGCATTTTGATTGCTTCGCGATCATGACTATCAATGACATGATCTGCTCCCATTGCTTTTAATTCTGCAGTTTTATCTAAATTTGATGTAAATGCAGTGATTTCACAGCCCCATGCCTTAAGTAATTTAATCGCAATATGACCTAAACCGCCAATACCAATGACACCAACATGATGAATTGCCTGAATCTGATGTTTAAGTATAGGATCAAAAACGGTAATGCCACCGCACAGTAAAGGACCTGCACTTTCAGCTGCAAGATCATCCGGAAGAGGAATAATCCATTGCCATCCAGCACGGACTTTATTTGCAAATCCTCCTGCATGACCAACGATTGTGGCGATAGATGTACCACTACATTGTACAGCATGACCTGAAATACATGCATGACAGTATTGGCAGCTTTCTGCTGTCCAGCCGATACCCACCCGTTGACCGATTTTTAAGCCTTTTGCTTCTGTACCTAATTGTGTGATTGTGCCAATGATTTCATGACCAGCAATCACTGGATAAATTGAGTTGTGCCAATCATTATTAATCACAGAAATATCGGAGTGACATAACCCACAATATTCAACTTTTACTTCAACTTGATGTGGCTGTAATTCGCCTGCATCAAATTGATAAGGCACAAGTGAAGCACCTGGTTGTAGCGCTGCATAAGCAGAAATAATAGTGTTTGACATGCTGATCTCTTTTCATATTTCGATCAAAATAGATTGATCATGGCTTTTGCAATATTTGGTTATTTCACTCATATAGGTGATCAAATACATGATTAGAATGGTTTTAGACTCAATGATCATCGCGATAATCAGATTAAACTAAATATAATCGAATGGGATCCAAACGCGACTAAAGACGATATCTGGTTTATAAAGTTTTAAAATGGCAGTGATTTTCATGATCATTAACCATGCCCACAGCTTGCATAAATGCATAGCAGGTTGTTGGACCAACAAAACGAAAGCCATTTTTTTTGAGTATTTTAGACATCTGTTGACTTTGTGGTGTTTGTGCTGGAGCCTCTCGATAATTGACAACATCATGATGCTGCCTCTGATGGTCAACAAATCCCCATAACCATTCACTGACATTTATCCCTTGTTGTTTAAGCTTTTGCCACGCAATAGCATTATCTCGAATAGCGGATAATTTTCCGATATGGCGAATTAGGGCAGCATCCTTTAGTTTGAGCTGAATCATCTCGTCTGTAAATAGTGCAATTTCTTGAATATCATACTGAAAAAAATGTTGATGATATGCAGGTCTTTTTTTTAATACGGTAATCCAAGATAATCCAGCCTGTTGTCCTTCTAAACATAACATTTCAAATAAATGTGCTTCATCATAGCTAGGTTGACCCCATTCATGATCATGATAATGTTGGTAGACTGGATCATCAGAGCACCAGCCACAGCGTATAATCGTCATTTTGATGCTCCTATCATCATGAATTATAAATCAAATGATTGCCATTGGTGATCGATATTATTCCAGTAATAAAGTTGTGCTTGGATCAGATCAGCAAAATCAATCCAATGATCTTTACCCACTTTATCTGAATAGCCGGTACTGATCAGTAATGCTGTATCGGTAATTTCCATGATCCAACCCTGATAGACTGTTTCATGCAGTACTATTTTCTGTTGATTACCTGATTCTGCAAACTCAACCAGACGGTCGATCAAAACTTCTGACATGTATCGTTCCTATAAATTAGCGTAAATAAGGATAGGGATTCACTACACCACGACCTTTACCTTGCAAATAAAGACCATAATGTAAATGAGGAGCTGTATGACGTGCATTTCCAGTATTGCCAACATAGCCGATAAACTGGCCTTTTTTGACATAATCACCGACTTGTAGTCCACGTTTATGCCCATCAAGATGGGCATAGTAATGCCAGCTAGGTCCTGGCCCCATTATCCAAATTACTTTACCACCCAAATTATTATTACGTAAGTCTACAATAAGCCCTTCTGTTGCACTGAATACTTTTGTTCCGCGTGGCGCCATGATGTCAATGCCTTCATGTAGGCGTCCACGACTACGTGATGCACCCCAAGTATCACTCAAATTTTGTCTATTTACACCGTGAACAGGAATGGGTAACTGACGATCGAGTGACATCTCAGTTAATCTTTTGACTTGTGCTGCTGGTAGTGGGGCAGATGATTTTTTAGGTGTCGTAGAACATGCAGAAAGAATGAGTATACAGAAAGTGAATAAAAACATGATAGTTAAAGGAGGACGCAGCATATTCTATTCCAATCATTATTGTTGTTGCAATTGAACCAGATCAACAAAATGACCTGATTTTATATGTGTCTCGTTTTAATCTATTGACTATGTCATAACTGGATAGCACAGATCAATTTTTTCATGGCAGTTGGAATACCTAAATCAAGTGCATATTGTGGTTTAAGCCATTTCGCATCAAGTTCAAGCGATAAATATGCCAATTGATCTGGATCGACATCAAAACATATGGCTTCTAATAGCCAAGTAAAATGTGTGAAGCTATGTGAAATTTTAACGCACTGTTTGACGGTGAGTAAATTTAAAGACTGACAATATTGTTGAAAAAGCTGTTCATCTTCAATAATGGGTAAGCACCATAATCCACCCCATAATCCACTCGCAGGACGCTGTTGCCATAGCCATTGCTCTTGACACTGTAGCAATAACACTTTGCCATATTTGATTGGAATCGGTTTTTTTGCCTTTTTAAAAGGTAATTCAGTTTCTAAGCCTTGCTGATGGGCTTTACATTGTGACTGCATGGGACAATATAAACATAATGGTTTTTTGGGGGTACAAATAGTGGCACCTAAATCCATAATTGCTTGAGTATAATCATGATTCCGTTCAATTGGACAAAGTGAACTTGCTAATTTCCACATTGCTCGCTCATGAATAGGTTTGGATAGATCATCTTCAATTGCAAAAAAACGTGACAGTACACGTTTGACATTGCCATCCATGATGACGCCATATTGACGTAAACCCAAAGACATAAGCGCACCTGCAGTCGAGCGGCCTATTCCAGGCAATGCCATCCATTGTTCAAGTGTTTGAGGAAAGTCACCTTGTTGTGTCACAATACCTGCAGCTTTATGGAGATTTCTGGCGCGAGCGTAATAGCCTAAACCTGCCCAATAGGGAGCAACTTCATCCCATGATGCCCGCCCCAAACTTTGTACTGTTGGAAACCGGTCAATAAAACGCTCAAAATAGTTGAGTACTGTTTTCACTTGGGTTTGTTGCAGCATAATTTCAGATACCCAAACTTTATAGGGATCATTAGCGACTTGCCAAGGAAGGTCATGCCGACCGTGTTGATCAAACCAAGATAATAAGGCGTGTGAAAAAGAAAATGCTGACATACTGTTGTGAAAAAAAATAAAGATCATGTATAGCTTAATGGCTTCAAGCAAATTTTGTTGAATATTCTGAGATTATAGGAACTATTTTTTAGGTTGATCCATGTAAAAATTGGTGCCTAAGCACCAATAATAAGTAATTTTAGCACTTAGAATTAAAGATGATTGGTCATACCCCAACGCGCATCTAGTTGTAGTTGTTGATTTTCATATCGTGGAATAATATGAATGTGTACATGTTCAGATACATGACCAAATATATTGCCATCGTTAAAGCCCACATGGAAACCTGATGGTTGATGGCGTAACTTTAATTCATTGTGTGCCAGTTCTAATAAGCTCATTAAGCTTTTACGTTCTTTATCGGTAATGTCAAAGAATGAGCTGACATGACGGATAGGAATAATCACGCAATGGCCTTTTGATAATGCATTCGGTTCAGGGAGTACCACACCAAAATCATTTTGCGTAATGACATCATATTCGTCGTAGTGGCAGTATGGGCATTGATCTGTTGTCATGATGTTATCCTTATTTAAATTTATAACCTATTTTAAATTGTAAATATCATATTATTATGAATATTAATTAAGCTTTAAAATCTTTAAAATAATGATCTAAAAGGGTATACATGGCAGTTAGGCCTTGTTGTTCTGCTGTGGCGTTATACGCTAAATCAACCTGATTGGCTTGAGCACGTTCATCGGCTAAAGGATTACTAAAGCCATGTTTGGCATTTTCAAAAATAATGATTTCATGCTTCACCTTGGCTGCCTCCATTTCTGCATGAAAATGTGCCACATCATCCAGTGAGACCATACTATCTTGTTCGCCATGTAAAACGAGAATGTCAGCGTGTACTTGTCCTTCTTGTATAGCTATTTGAGACGATAAGTTGGCATGAAATGTAATAACAGCAGTTAATGGTGCACCAGATCGTGCCAAATCGAGCATAACCTTTCCACCATAACAAAAACCAATCGCAGCTAATTTTTCCGGATTAACTTCATCTTGAGCCGCCAAAGCTTCTAGTGCAGCAGATGCTCTTAATACAATGGTATCTGCCTGAGCAAATGTTTCAGTCATCCATTGATTGGCTTGAGTTGCTACCGATGTCACTTTTTTATTGCCATACATATCAATTGCGAGGGCAGCATAACCATGGGCTGCAAGCTCACGTGCACGTTGTTCTGTATATTCATTACGTCCCCACCATTCGGGTGCAACAAGAATACCTGCAACTGGTATTTGGTTGATAGGTGCAGCAAAATAGCCAATTAATTCTGTACCATCTGCTGCTGTGTAGTGAATTTCACGTGTGGTGATTGTGCACGCCATCATTTTTTCCTTAAAAAGATTATTGATTTGATTAAAGCATAAAAAGATCAGATTTATTTTTTAATTAAGTATCAAAAAATATAGACTTTGCCAAGTCTAAATACCAGCCTACTGATGGTTGACTTTAATGGATATCTATTGTTAAGGCTTCATATTTTATTTATTCATTGTGGTGCGAGAATGTTGATATTGTGGTGTTAGAAGGGCTGTTATAAGGAAAATATGGCCTAATCAGATGATAATATAGATCGATAAAATGTGATATTTATTAATCTATATTTTTTTAAAAAGTCATTCGAGGCAGGCTAAAATAATGATAAATTGATCATGGTATCAGTATTGATTTTACTGAAAGGATATGACGTTCATCTGGTTAATTTTAGCCAACCACGATTTAGATTTAAATTCAGCGAACAATATTATTTGGATTTCGCTTGAGATAAGAAACCGACAATTGCGAGAACTACAGCGACAATCAGTAGAATAATCGCAAAGTCTTTAGATAGTCCTGCGACACCACTAAAACCAAAAAGACTTGCAATCAATGCAATCACTGCAAAAATAATGGCCCAACGAAACATTTGCGCTTTCTCCTTGCTTGTATCTATTTTGAGTATATCGAGATCATATTTTTAAATAATATGCGTTTTTTGTTTGAAAAGTGTACCAAATTGAAGGCATAGTTTATTAATCAAGATATTTTATAGGCAGGATGAAAGCTTGCTATACTGTGTTGGATCAGGATAATTGATTTGTGCTATGACTGAACTACTACGCCCCCAATTTTGGAAAAAATATTCGCTTACTGAATTAAATCCGGCTGAATGGGAGGCCTTATGTGATGGATGTGGCTTATGTTGTTTAATTAAATTAGAAGATGATGAAAGTGCAGAAATTGCCTATACCAAGGTCGCTTGTCAGTTATTGGATTGTCAAACGGCACAGTGTTCAGATTATGCACAACGTCAGCAAAAAGTACCAGATTGTATTCAATTAACACCAGAAAAATTAGCGACGATTCATTGGTTACCATCAACATGTGCTTATCAACGGTTACAACAAGGTCAAAGTTTACCTGCATGGCATTATTTAAATACAGGCTCACATCAAAGTATTGTCGCTGCTAAAAAGTCAGCTGCAGGACGCTGTATTTCAGAGCGTGATATTGTTGAAGATGAAATTGAAGAATACATTGTACGTTGGATACGTTAATCGCGTATCAGTAACTGTTGCAGTAATTCTTGTTCCGAAATGACCCGAAATCCATGTGAGCGTAATAAGGTTGTTGTGATACCCGCAGCGATAATTTTTTTTCCTGAAAATGAGCCATCATAAATAAAATGTGAACCACATGAAGGGCTATTTTCTTTTAAAATCACCACATCAACTTGATGTATTTGTGCCATATGTAAAGTGGCATAAGCACCTTGCATAAAGGCTTCAGACACATCGTGACCATCAATATCAATGACTTGTGCAGTCCCTTGTAAAATAGCTAAGGTAGAATGATTTTGAATTTCTGCTGGTGCACGAGGTGTTGCTAATCCACCTAAAATTTCTGGACAGACCAGAATTACTTGATGATGAGCTAAAAAATTTTCAATGGCAGTAATTTTGTAAGCTTTACCATCATAACGAACAGGTTGATTTGCTAAGCATGCACTCATTAAATATTTCATTGGTTTATCATCATGCACTTCAAAAACAATTTAGGAAAATAGATCATTTTGCAATAACATAGTAACGTCATTGCCAATATTGTAAAGTGATCACAAGATGTCAGATCGTCATATTCCATTACCTGAGCGTTTACGTCCGAGAGATCTGTCTGAAATCATTGGACAAGATCATTTATTAGCAGAAGGCGCACCTTTGCGTCAAATGATTGATCAAGGTCATTTACCATCAATTATTTTTTGGGGACCACCGGGTGTCGGTAAAACGACTATCGCATTACTTTTAGCACAGGCTGTAGATCGTCCATTTGTTAGTCTATCTGCATTAAATACTGGTGTTAAAGAATTGCGCGAAGTCATTGCTGATAGTGGTGATTTACTGATACCTGTTGTTTTTATTGATGAAATTCATAGATTTAATAAATCTCAGCAAGATGCATTATTACATGCAGTTGAACGCGGTAAAATTACGCTTATTGGTGCAACGACAGAAAATCCATCATTTGAAGTCAATAGTGCATTATTATCACGTTGTCAGGTTTATACACTACATGCCTTAAATGAACAAGCATTACAGACTTTACTACTCCGCGCATTAAAAACAGACGCTTTTTTAAATACGCGTACAATTCATATTGAGGAGTTTGAGGCACTATTGCAGTTCTCTGCAGGTGATGCCCGTAAAGCATTAAATTTACTTGATTTAATTGCTAGTACTTTTGAGGAAAATAGCGAAAATATCATTAATAATGCACTGGTCGTTAAGGTTGCTCAGCAAAATATTGCACGTTATGACAAATCAGGTGAGCAACACTATGATTTGGTCTCCGCATTTATCAAATCAATTCGGGGGAGTGATCCTGATGCTGCGCTATATTGGATGGCACGCATGCTAAAAGGCGGAGAAGATCCAGTCTTTATTGCACGTCGTATGTTGATTGCTGCTTCTGAAGATATTGGTAATTCTAATCCCAATGCCTTACTTTTAGCTGGAGAATGTTTTCGTTCTGTTCAAGTCATCGGTATGCCAGAAGCAAGAATTATTTTGGGACAATGTGCTGTTTATTTAGCCACAAGTGCTAAAAGCAACAGTACTTATTTGGCAATTAATAAAGCGATGGAATTGGCTGAAAAGACAGCAAATCTTGCTGTGCCGTTACATCTACGCAATGCGCCTACCTCGCTGATGAAACAGCAAGGCTATGGTGTCGATTATTTATATCCACATGACTACTCAGAACATTTTGTATTGCAAGAATATTTGCCACCTGAATTAAAAGGTACCAAGCTGTATGAGGCAGCACGAAATAAACGAGAAGTTGAAGGTGAACGTTTACAACAACGCCGTTGGATCGTGCAGCAATGATTAGACTATAGCAAGTTTATGGTTATTTTAGATTTTTGATATCGGCATTATCTTTGTCTTCGAGCAGTAATATAAATTTAACCATTACAGCATCTTAAATGATGGAGTTTTTGGCTTAATCTGATAAAAAAAAGTCCAATTCAATATGAATTGGACATTAAAAAAGGATGTTGTTTTGGGAGATAACATCCTAGAGGGTAAGGATTAAATAATATGCAACACGATATAAAACATCATGTTGTATGTTATTAATAGGTGGAAATATCAGTTGTCAAAGAATTATTTTAGTCAAAATTTAATTTTTTTAATTTAGAATTAATTTCATATAATTTTGCTAGATATGTGCTGCCTTGTACATAGCTACTACTGATATTCTATACTCAAATAGTTGTAATTTAAATAGGGAAAAATAAGAAAAAGAATGTGAAAAATAAAAATATTGATGTTTTTTTGTTAAAACAAAACAGCTTTGAATAGCGATGCCATCATGAGCATGTGACATCAGCGTACACCAATTGATGAATATCATCACTTGAGTATTTTAGAATCTTGAGTGTAATGCTCATCCTGAAAATAGCGCTGTTCGATAAAATGGTTAATACAATATAAAAGACGAAATTTGCGAGCAAATTTCGTCTTTGAGCATAAGCTTAGGGTATCATCGGCTATTTTGTCGCATGACCCCTTTAATATTTTAAATATCAGCTAAATCAATACCAATACGAGCAGCAACTTCTTCATAAGCTTCAACTACACCGCCTAGGCCTTGACGGAAGCGGTCTTTATCAAGTTTTTTCTTGGTATCTTTATCCCATAAACGGCAACCATCTGGCGAAAATTCATCACCTAAAACGATACGATCATGGAATACACCAAATTCAAGTTTAAAATCAACGAGAAGCATATTACCTGAATCAAATACAGCTTTAAGTACATCATTCACTTGATAAGTGAGCTGTTTCATTTGAGCAAGTTGTTCCGCTGTCGCCCAACCTAAAGCAATCGCTTGAGATTCATTGACCATTGGATCACCAAGAGCATCATCTTTAAAGAAAAGCTCAAATGTTGGTGGTGTTAATTCTTTACCTTCTTCTACACCTAAACGACGGCATAAAGAACCTGCTGCATAGTTACGAATAACACATTCAACGGGAATCATTTTTAACTTTTTCACTAATACTTCATTAGGTGTTAAAAGTTTTTCAAAATGAGTTTCAATACCTGCGGCTGCAAGTTTTTCCATAATGAATGCGTTAAAACGGTTATTTACCTTACCTTTGCGATCGAGTTGTGCGATTTTTTCACCATTAAATGCTGAAGCATCGTCGCGGAAGACTAAAATCAAGTGATCTGCACTATCCGTTTCATAGACAGATTTCGCTTTACCGGTATAGAGCAAGGTTTGTTTTAACATGAGGGAACCTTTTTCAAAAAAAATGCCTAGTACGACTAGGCTGGCCAATTTTGGTAAATTTGGGCTAATATTTCTGCAGCAATTTTTGGGTCTGCAAAACTATTATCAATATTGAATAGGGCAATACTATAACTATTACCAAGTGGTGTCATTTTCAAGACGTAAGTAGTTTCATCTACTTTAATCGTGGTTTGATAACGATTTTCATCTTGACTGATAATGTTATAGTTCAAGCTATTTAATGTCGCAATTAAATACTGCCAGATTGCTGATGATGGACCATCTATTTTGAGCAACGGATTTTTATTACCATCAATAAGTGCTTGTGGACGCCCCAGTGTTATGTCTACAACATTTTGAGAATTTGTTGTTGTAGACATGAACTCTGGTCGAGGTAAAGCGAAACGGTTGCCTTTGCCATTTTCAACTTTAGGCGCGTGCTCTAATGCACGTTGCTCAATTGAGGGTGCTGGATACAATGGCGTTGCTGGTCGAACCATAGTCCCTTCAGGATATTTTAATGGTGCTGTGGTTGAGCTAGTTTTATAGTCTAAAGAACCATTATCTATACTCAAAGAGCTACAACCAGCTAAACTTAATACTGAAAGTACTGTAAATAGACCAAAACGTAATTGCATAGTGAAAAGCTCTTTTTATTTGATCACGCCTGTTGTATGAAGTGCTATACGTAACGGAGCGCGATATTGTTCTGCCAGTGGAGTAAGGGGTAGGCGAATACCTGTATCAATTAAATTCATTTCGTGTAATGCCCATTTCACAGGAATAGGATTGGATTCACAAAATAGAATGTCATGTAATGCCACAATATCATGATTAAGTTTGGCTGCTTGCTCATGTTGACCTGCCAATGCAGCTGCACATATATCGCTCATTGCTTTAGGTGCGATATTTGCTGTAACGGAAATATTACCTAATGCACCATGTGCCATGAGCTGATATGCTGTTGCATCATCACCAGAATAAACAGTCATCGATTTATTTTTTAGACCAGAGATCAATGCTTGACCACGTGCAACATCGCCTGTCGCATCTTTAATGCCAACGATATTTTCAATATCTGCCAAACGAATGACAGTATCATTGTCCATATCAACCCCTGTACGACCAGGGACATTGTATAAAATAATAGGCAAATCTACCGCTTCTGCAATTGCTTTATAATGTTGATAAAGTCCTTCTTGTGTTGGTTTATTATAATAAGGGGTCACCAGTAATGCAGCATCTGCGCCGAGCTCTTTGGCTTCTTGTGTAAGTTGAATTGCTTCGTGTGTTGAGTTGGCACCAGTGCCAGCAATAATTGGAATACGTTTGTTTGCAACACGAATGATTTCTTTAATCACTTGTGTATGTTCAGCCATACTGAGTGTTGATGCTTCACCAGTAGTTCCAACTGCAACAATACTGTTAGTGCCTTGTTCTATGTGCCACTCAACGAGCTTCTCAAGGCTCTTCCAATCCACACCACCATCGTTAAGCATAGGGGTGACGATTGCGACGATAGAGCCTTGAATGATCTGTGCTTGCTGAGTCATTTTTGAAAAATATCCTATTTTTCCATCCACGTAAATCAATATAAAGACAAAAAAGTGGATGGTGCAGTATTTTGATTGGGTCAAAATCCAATAAGTCATCATTGAATAATGCTTATGCAAATTATGACTGATTCAGTGTCTAAGAACAATACGCTTTAGTCAAAGCAATTACAAACTTTATAAAATTTAATAACAACTTATTTATATTTATAAAAGAAAGATTCTCTTTAGCGCATATTGTTGCTCTTTTTTACTGCTATTATCGTCATTGATTTAGCGATTTATGGATTGATCATTCAGCTTGATCTAATTAATTAAGCAAAATGACTAAGGTCATGATTAAAATAGTGAAGTGATTGGTGATCAATAAACAGATGAAATGAATCAATAGCTCGCGACTGACTACAGAAGATCATGAGCTTGATCAATAATGATTTGCATATAAAATGATGTAAATGTAGATGGTAAATCTACATATTGCATCATTACAGAATGTTAATGTCTGAGTTTAATCGCAGACGTAGTTGTCAAACTCTATTCTAGATTGCTGTTATTAAATGTACTTATATTGGGTTATTTAGTGTTTAATATGACAATAATCGAATAAATACTAAGCTGTTAAACACTACAATAGAGTTGATATAAGTTTTGCATAATTTTAAGTACTTTTTCATCGGCGACTTGATAAAAAATTTGTTTACCTTCGCGACGTGTACTAACCATATGATTGGTTCTAAGAACAGTCAATTGCTGCGATAAAGTTGGTTGATGAATATCTGTACAATCTTCAATTTGCTGTACATTGAGTTCACCATCGACCAATACGCATAAAATTTTAAGCCGATCAGGGTTAGATAATACTTTTAAACAGTTACTCACAATATCAATTTGTGAAAAATCCAATGCAGTCATATCAGTTTTTGTACTCATATCGTAATTATTGACTCCAAGTTAATCATCGTAGAATTACATAATAATAGCATAAATTACTTGATTAATATTTTTAAACATATAATATAAAATTATATACTATTGAAAAGAAAATAAGTTATGCATGATTTTGTAATGGCTTTCCTCGGCGGAACACTACTGGGTATTGCTGTTGTGGGTTATTTATATGTCAATGGGCGTATTGCAGGAATTAGTGGCTTAATTGGCCAAGTCCTTAATCCAGCAACATTATTTAAAACTCCAGCAATTTGGTTTTTAAGTGGTTTAATCATCACCCCTTTTATTTATGGCTTATTTGTTCAACCAACTATTGAATTAGAGAGTCAACCTATCACATTAATCATTGCTGGACTATTAGTCGGTTTCGGTACTCGATTAGGATCAGGTTGTACTAGTGGGCATGGCATTTGTGGTATCAGCCGTTTGTCTAAACGTTCGATCATTGCCACCATGACATTTATGTTGGCAGGTATTGTCACAGTTTATGTGATGCGTCATATGCTTGGAGGCATTTGAAATGAAAAATATGCTGGCTTTTATTTTTGGCACATTATTTTCGATTGGTTTAATGCTTTCGGGGATGTCTAATCCAGAAAAAGTACTGAGTTTTTTGGATGTATTTGGTGATTGGGATCCGAGTCTGGCTTTTGTCATGATTGGTGCCATTGTCGTGGCGTTTATTCCATTTCAAAAAGCCATACGTGCGACTAAACCACAAACAATTTTTCATCAACCTATTGAGTTACCATCGAATACAGCTATTGATCTTAAACTGATTTCAGGAAGTTTACTGTTTGGAATTGGTTGGGGAATTGCAGGTGTTTGTCCTGCACCAAGTTTTACTTTAATTGGTTTGGGTGACTATCAAATTTTATATTTTATTGTAGCGATGTTGATTGGGGTATTGATTCATCGTAAATGGGTAGGAGTATAGCGATGTCAACACAGGCGATCGTGCAACATTTTTTTGATGAACAAAGTAATACCTTTAGTTATGTCGTCAGTGATACGCTTACTGGCTGCTGTGCAATTATTGATAGTGTTTTAGATTATGATGCTGCCTCTGCATCTACAGCAACGACGCATGCAGACCAAATTATTGCTTATGTACATCGTCATGATTTACATGTGGAATGGATTTTAGAAACACATGTACATGCTGATCATTTAACAGCAGCACAATATCTCAAGGCAAAACTGGGCGGTAAAATTGCCATGAGTCATCATATTGCTATTGTACAAGAAACTTTTAGCGCGATTTATCATTTAGATATCAAGCAATTTAACTTAGAACAGCCTTTTGATTATTTATTTACTGATGATGAGGTTTTTAAGATTGGTCAGCTTGAAGCCTATAATATTCCAACACCTGGACATACGCCTGCTTGCTTAAGCTATGTGATTGGCGATGCTGTCTTTGTTGGGGATACGTTGTTTATGCCAGATTATGGTACAGCACGTTGTGATTTCCCACGAGGCAGTGCAGAAATATTATTTGACTCGGTACAAGCGCTCTATCGTCTAGCAGATAACACACGGGTTTTTTTATGTCATGATTATTTACCTGAATCACGACAACATTATCAATGTGAAACCAGCATTCAGACACAGAAAATAAAAAATATTCATATTCATCAAGGTGTTGATAAGGCTGATTTTATTAAAATGCGTCAACAACGTGATGCTGGTTTAGCGATGCCAAAATTGATTCTTCCCGCGATTCAAATCAATATGCGTGCAGGACAGTTTCCTCCCGTTGAAGCGAATGGTATTTCTTATTTAAAACTACCTTTAAACTATTTTAAGTCAGATTGATTTATTGATGAATTAGGATGAGTCATCGATAGATGCTCATCTAAGAAAATGATCTCCATGATTTACGCGCATAGATGATCATTGGCAATATCAACTGTAAAGGTTAAATAAGCATATGCTGACGGAGGAGGGTTTGGTAATCATCTAAGTATTAAAACGTAGTTTTATACATAAAAGATTATTTTTTATTTACTATTCTGATACTTATAATAAGAAATAATGAATAAAAAACTTTAATAACATAATTATATATTATATATTAATTGAGCAAAAGTTGATTGCGCTCATCGGATTTCAAGTCTGATCTGGCTTTGCAGCTTTTATGCCTCTTTGGATCAAAATTTGAGAGAAGTCATTGCTAAGACGTAGTGGACTGTATCTTGCATTGGTAACCTTACTATTGCAAATAGCAGTATATTTACAACCACTGTTACCGGAAAAATATCATATTGCTCCGGTATGTATGTCTATTACACATAATCTTCTTTCGCCTGCACAGCATCAACATACCCACTCGAGCTACCATGAGTTAGTTCAACATCTGCTTCCTGAGCATCATTCAGATCATAATCAGCATAATCATCAATGCCAATATTGTACGGTATATGGTGATCTGGTTTTACCTTTTAAATTTGGTGTGGATGAAGTACTCGATCGTATTCAAGTTCGACTAAGCTTTTATCAGCAAAGCTTTTGGCACGTTTATTTTTCATTACAAAAGCTTTATCTATTACCACAAGGTCGAGCACCACCAATTGCACTTTAAATTACGCATGGATACGACAGTAAATCTAAGGCTGTCTATATTTCAAACGTTTTAAAGAGCTTTACATCATGAAGATTAATTTTTCGCAATTATGCAATTGCGTTATGAGACAACTCATCCTGGAAAAACATTTTATCAATAATGTTTTAAATCAGTTATTTAATATTTTTTATCTACCTAGTATGCCTGTTGAGTATCGTGGTCTGATGACAATTCATTTATCACGAATCGGACGAGGATAATGAGATGAATTTAGGTTTAACAGCACTCGAACTCGCACGTATTCAATTTGCATTTACAGTATCTTTTCATATTATTTTTCCTGCAATTTCTATTGGTTTAGCCAGTTTTTTAGCCGTTTTAGAATGGCGCTGGCTTCAAAGTAAAGATCCGGTATATCGTGATTTATTTAAATTTTGGATCAAAATTTTTGCTTTATGTTTTGGTATGGGGGTGGTTTCTGGTGTGGTGATGAGTTATCAATTCGGCACCAACTGGAGTGAGTTTTCTAGAGTCGCAGGAAGTATTACGGGCCCATTATTGTCCTATGAAGTACTCAGTGCCTTTTTTCTAGAGGCTGGTTTTTTGGGCATTATGTTATTCGGTTGGGGACGTGTTGGCCCTAAAACACATTTTTTTGCCACCTTAATGGTTGCCATTGGTACCTGTATTTCAATGTTCTGGATTTTATCATCCAACAGTTGGATGCAAACACCACAAGGTTTTAGTATTGAAAATGGCATGATCATTCCACAAGACTGGTTTGCTATTGTGTTTAATCCTTCTTTTCCATATCGCTTAGCGCATATGGCATTGGCTGCATTTTTAGTTTCAGGTTTACTGGTTGCTGCAACTGCTGCATGGCACTTACTGCAAGGGCGTCGTGATGCTTTAGTGAAAAAATCATTTTCCATGGCAATGTGGATGATTTTAGCATTAGCACCTTTACAAATTTTTATTGGTGATTTACATGGTTTAAATACCTTGAAATATCAACCTGCAAAACTTGCAGCCATAGAAGGTCATTGGGAAACCAATAAAGATGATGGTATGCCATTGTATTTATTTGGTATTCCTGACATGAAAGCAGAGCAAACTCAATATGCAGTGGGTATTCCTTATTTAGGTAGTCTCATTATGACGCATAGTCTAAAGGGCGAGGTCAAAGGTTTAAAAGATTTTGCCCCTGAAGACCGACCGAATTCCTTGGTGGTATTTTGGAGTTTCCGAATTATGGTCGGTATGGGAATACTCATGATTTTATTGGCTATTTGGGGACTATGGCAACGTAAAACAGGGACATTTTATGAGTCTACTCGACTACATCAATTTGCGCTATTGATGGGACCTTCAGGTTTTATTGCTTTATTAGCAGGTTGGTTTACTACTGAAGTAGGACGTCAACCATGGGTGGTTTACGGCATTATGCGAACAAAAGATGCATTGTCGCCTGTTCCTGCTGAACAAGTTGGCTTAACTTTAATCATTTTTGTTGTGGTGTATTTTATTGTCTTCGGTATTGGGATTTATTATATGCTGAAAATGATGATCAAAGGACCAGAATTTATTCACTCAAATATACAGCATGAAAATGATGTCATTCGTGCCTCTCATCGTCCAATGAGTACGATTGATGATGAAAAAACCTTAGCGCAACATGCAGTAGCTGATCATCAGGAGCAAAAAAATGATTGATTTATCATTAATTTGGATTGTTATTATTGCCTTAGGTGTATTGATTTATGTGGTACTTGATGGCTTTGATCTAGGTATTGGTATTTTATTTCCTTTTATTGCTGATCGTCATGAACGTGATGTGATGATGAATACTGTCGCACCGGTATGGGATGGTAATGAGACTTGGATGGTATTGGGAGGGGCAGGATTATTTGCAGCTTTTCCTTTGGTTTATTCAACAGTACTATCCGCATTATATTTGCCGATTATTTTGATGGTGATTGCATTAATTTTTCGTGGTGTGGCCTTTGAATTTCGTTTTAAAGCAAATCGTACTCAACATTTATGGGATCAAGCATTTATTTGGGGATCGATTTTAAGTGCGTTTTTACAAGGTGTAATTTTAGGCGCATATATTCAGGGTATTAAAACCACTGATGGTATTTATACTGGAGGAAGTTTAGACTGGTTGAGTCCATTTTCTGTATTTACTGGTCTTGGTGTTATTGTACTCTATGCCACATTAGGTTGTGGTTGGCTAATCTTTAAAACGGATTTAAAACTACAAGATAAAATGTATCATCTGATGCCTAAATTAATCATGATACTGCTGTGTATCTTTGCTGCTGTGAGTATTTATACCCCCATTGTACATGCAGAAATTGCAACACGTTGGTTTAGCCAACCCCAGATTTTTTATTTTAGTCCGGTACCAGTACTCGTAGTATTTTGTGTATTGATGATTTTACGTGCTTGTAAACAACGTCATGAATTTCGTCCCTTTATTTATACATTAGCATTGGTCGTATTGGCGTATAGTGGTTTTCTGATTAGTTTATGGCCTTATATTATTCCACCATCAGTAACCATTTGGCAGGCTGCTGCACCTGCAAATAGCCAGTTATTTGCATTGATTGGTGCATTAATTTTGATTCCAATCATTTTATTTTATACTGGGCTATCTTATTGGGTTTTTCGTGACAAGGTTCGTGTAGGCGATGAGGGTTATCACTAAGGAGGCCAAATGAAACTGAATGCTGCGGGCTGGTGTATTGTCCTTTGGCTGGGTGGTGTACTGAGTCTTGCTTTAATCGCTGGATTATTTCGGCTACTCATTCAATGGGCATATTGATGAGGCTTATTGTCTCTTAATACATTATTATTTATCTTGTTTTTCAATTTATTATGCTCATTCTTGATTAAAGAGAATGAGCATATCTTGAGTGCTGGATTCAGGATAATAATCACCATATGACATAGTATGATGATCTGTCTTGATTCTTTTTTACGGTCTGATCGCCTACTTTTCTACATCACAAAGTGATTGATGCAATCAAATCAGCATATTTTAAGCAATACACAGCAGCATCAATTACCGCATATTGCAAATTTTTGAGTGTGATATGGATCAATAGAGGTAGTTGAATATCAATGTGACATTGCTGATCAAGAACAGATAAATTTTTTTTGAATTACTATATGATTAGATCAAATTCGATTTTTTTCATCTGATCATTGTATTTTGGATAAATTTAGCGCTTACACTCGTGCGATTAAATTGTAAATTATAAAATATGATTTATGTGGCATTATATTTTAAAAACATGATAAATATTATATTTTTTAGCTTTTATCTGTCCTTGTAGATTTTTTTTATCTGGAATATAGCTGATTGATTCAAGAGTAATTAAATTTATTATTTGTGAAGTTTTTTTAATCAATTACTTTTATTTTGCTTTTTAAAGCAGAAGAGATTGTCGTATTAAAATTCGCTACAATCTCAACCTGCTTTTATGGTCTAAAATTTTATTGCTCATCATATGATATCTTTGGTTAAATTATTTATAAGTAACTAATAAATTTATCATTTGATTGTTTTTTGTTGATTGATTTAATTCAATTTTTGCTTTAGATGATTGATAATTCATAACAAAATTATTGATGTCATCTGGGGTGATGCTACTTTTTTCCTGATTTAAGACTTTAATCACTTCACTGTCTCTTGCGATCGGTTCACATTGCTGAGAAACGGGATTGACCATGATACATGCGGGCTGTGTAATGGCACCTTTAAAGTCGATACGTGTACTATCAGCGTATACGATATTGCTTATAAGTAATCCTGAAATTAATAGCCATATTTTCATTGTTATTCCCCTAAAAATTAGTTGTTAATCAATATATTCTCTACCTAAAAATCACGATTTAATACGAATCTAATCTGTTTTAATCTGTATCGTGTTTGTTTTATGTACGTAAAAAGTATCTTGATTTTGTTGTCTTGTATTTTAATGATTTTTTAGTCGATAAAAAATACAAAATATATACAAGTTCTCTTTAATGACTTACCTTTTATTTAAAAACCAAATAAAACAATAAGTTATAAATTTGTTGATTAAAAAGCTCAATTATAAACTAATCAAAATAAAATAATTTTTCATATATTTATTAACTTAATTTTATGTGATAAGTAAATTAAATTTTAATTATAATGTAAATAATTAATAAATTAATTAAAATATTTTTTTATAATCGATATAATATTTATAATGTGTTTGGATAAATATTTTAAATATTATTTATATTTATAATCTGTTTATAGATTAATAATATTTAAATTATATTATTATTGAATGTGTTTTTAAGAAAGGCTGTAAATAACAATAGTTACTAATTGATAGTTAGTTTCTTTTATAAATCTTTATTATTTTGTAATTAATATTCATTTTTAATTAGATTTTTATATTTTTTTAAGTGATTGTTTTTATTAATTAATTTGTTTTTTCTTTATTTTTATTAAATTTTCTTATGATTTCATTTATTTTTAACATGATTTAAGACTAATTAATTTTTCTAACAATAAAATTCATTGATGCAAAGCTTTATAAAATAATAAGATTATTTATTTTGTATCGGATCTTGTTTTTTATAAAGGCGAGTGTATTATACGCTCAATTTAATAAGACCAGTATTCTTAAGTTATTCTCTGATTATTGGCAGTATTAGATTGTTTAAGTGGATATATAATATTTATTGAGAATCTTTTATGAAAAAATCATTTTCTTTTATGGCAACATCGTTATTTGCTTTAACCGTATCTAGTGCTGTTTTTGCAACAGCAGATACCGGTTCAGGTAATATTAATTTTACTGGCAAGATTATTAGTGCGGCATGTAATATTGCGATTAATGGTAATCAAAATGGTACAGTTAATCTTGGACAATGGCCGACCTCTACGTTTAAAGAGATAGGTGATAAAAGTATTCCGCAAAAATTTACCATTGATGTGACAGAGTGTACCGATGGTAATTTTAAATTTAACTTTACAGGCACCAGCGATACTGCCAACTCAAACTTATTAAAAGTGAGTGTAGCTGATGGTGTTGGTATTGCGATTGCGGATGCAAATAATACACAAATAAAATTAAATACAACTGCTGGTGAAGAATCAAATGCAAACGTTTCGATTGCGAATGGTAAAGGTGCAGCAAGCTTACCGTTACAAGCATATTACCAATCAACAAAAGATCAAGTTGGTGCTGGTCAAGCAGATGCAACTGTACGTGTAACATTACAACAAAAGTAATTAAAAGAGATTTGTCATGCGCTTGAAATCATTAATTTTTACTGCAGTTTTAACCACTTTAGTTGGAATGAGCTATGCACATAGTGCGATTCAAGCCTTGGCAAGTCGCGTGATTTATGATGGCCATTATAAAGCTACGACTTTAGCTTTAAAGAATCATGCAGATAAAGCCTATATGGTGCAGTCTTGGCTTGAGCCTGGTGAAGCCATGCCACAAGACAATAAAGTTCCTTTTGTGGTCACGCCGCCATTGGTTAAAATTGAACCACAAAAAGAATCGATTTTAAGATTTATGTATTCAGGTCAGGGTTTAGCAGAAGATCGTGAAAGTCAATTTTGGATTAATATTCAAGAAATTCCACCAAAACCTGAACAGGAAAATGTATTACAACTGGCAGTCAGAACTAAAATTAAATTGTTTTATCGTCCAAAACAGCTTGATATTGAATTAAAAGATGCTGTTAAACAACTGAGATGGTTTGTTCAAGATAAAACTTTATATGTCGAAAATAAAAGTCCACTTTATGTCACCATTGGTGATCTTAGATTAGGTAACCAAAATAGTGTGGTGATGAATCTTAATCAAGACATGATTGCACCATTCAGTACTGCAGCAGTATTAAAAGGTGTTCCTGCAGATTTATCGAGTCTTCACTATACCTATATTAGTGAATATGGGGGCAATGAAGCCATGCCGATTGTTCAATTACGCTAATACTGAATTGACTTAGTCGAAATATTATTCGCTGTTTAATCGTCTGTATTTTCTTTATCATTAAAGCGATATTGGTGCACCGTGACTTATTCTCTACGACATTCTTTTACGATTGTGTATTTAAGTTTTGTATATAGCGCTGTATATGCAGATACTGAACAGTTTAATACCGACTTTTTATTAGATTTGACTGATCAGGTTGCAGTTGATGCCGTCAAACGTGGTTATGCGATTGCACCCGGTCTATATAAGTTTAGTATTATTATTAATCACGAAAACTTAGGTAGTCGAACATTACGTTTTTATGAAACACCTGATCACCAGATAGAACCTTGTATTGATCAGGGTTTTATCGATGCTTATCAAATTCTATTAAATACTCCAGAACAAGCTCAGGCAAATGCCGAAGGTTGTTATAATCTTAGCTTAATTGAGCGCGCAGTATTAGATGTTAATGTGGCTCAACAAGAAATCAAACTGTCTTTACCACAAGTCAACTTAGTCAAAGTTCCTCGTGGTTATGTATCTCCTCAATTGTTTGATGAAGGGATTAATGCAGTTATTGTCAACTATACGGCCAATACCAATTATTATAAGAAGCAAGGAGAACAAAGCTATCAAAATAGCACACTCTTTTTAAATGGTGGTGTGAATTTGGGTGCTTGGCGCTATCGTAACCAAAGTATGTTGACCAAGTATGCTAGAGAAAAACATCAATTTCAGAATATTGCCAATAAAATAGAACGCGATTTGATTCGTTATCAAGCGCGACTTGAGCTAGGCGATAGTAATACCAGCAGTGATGTTTTTGACAGTTATAATTTTAGAGGCATACAAATCAGCAGTGATACGGCACAGCTCCCTGCCGGATTACAAAATTATGCACCGATTATTCGTGGTATTGCCTATACCAATGCTGTCGTTGATGTTCGGCAAAATGGTTATTTGATTTATAGTACCAATGTGGCACCCGGTAATTTTGTTATTGATGACTTATATGCAGCTAATGAGAGTGGTGATCTTGAAGTTACTGTCAATGAGAGCGATGGGCGTGTTGAAAAATTTATCCAGCCTTTCTCTTCAGTGCCGAATATGATTCGTCCAGGTCAACATAAATATCAGTTGACATCAGGACAATATCGCACGGGTGATCACAGTAATTATCATCCTTATTTTGGACAATTGACCTATGCTTATGGTTTAAATAACTATATTACGCCTTATGCAGGAACTGTGGTTGCAGAAGATTATTATGCACTTGCCACAGGTATGGCATGGTCATTCGGTACTTTGGGTTCATTTTCAGTAGATGCGACTTATGCACGTAATACACTGGTGAATGATGAGAAAAAAGATGGAGTCAGTCTTCGATTTCTATATGCGAAATCATTAAATCAGCTTGGAACAAATTTTCGGTTAGTCGGTTATCGCTATTCAACGGCAGGTTATTATAGTTTAGCAGACGCAGTCCAAGAAAAAGCAAGCTGGCATAATGGCCAATATGCCTATACCAATACAACGAGTAATACGAGTGCTAATAATAGTTTAACTGATATTAATCAGCAGCAAACCTATTATTCTGCAACTTTTTATAATAAAAAGAACCAGTCACAGATTGCGTTAAGTCAGGATTTAGGACGTTGGGGACAACTATACGGTAATTTTACCAAAACAGATTATTGGCAAAAAGATTATAATATGCAAAGCTGGCAATTAGGCTATAACAATAACTATAAACGTGCCAATTATAGTCTATATTATCAACAAGATAAGTCATTTTTTTCTGGTTCAAACTATAGTGTAGGTATTGCACTGAGCTTTTTATTAGATCGACCAAAACTGCTTAAATCACATAATGTGACCTCAAATAGTAGTTATCAACATAGCAATCAAGCAGGCTCATCGATACAAACATCATTATCTGGAAGTTTTTTACAGGATCAAAATTTAAATCTACAAATGCAAGTTACAAACTCAAAAGAAAGTAATAGTAGTATTGCATTAAGTTCCAGTTATCGCGGTACCAAACACAATTCTAATTTTGGTTATACCTATAGCCATCGCTATCAACAAGTTTCTGCCGGTATAAGTGGTGGTATGTTGATTCATTCGGGTGGGGTTTTATTGGGTCAACAGATGAATAGTAACCCAATTATTATTGAAGCTAAAGGGGCTGAAGGGGTACGTCTAGAAAATCAACCTGGCCTTAAAATTGATCAAAATGGTTATGCGATTATTAGTAATAGTAGTGCATATTTAAAAAATCGTGTTGCATTACGTGCCGAAGATTTAGGACAAAATGTGAGCGTAGAAAATTCTGTGATCAATGATATTGTGCCAACTAAAATGGCGATTGTTAAAGTTAAATTTGATGTCAAAAATGGTCATAGTGTCTTGGCGAATCTTCAATATCGTCATAAATCGGTAGTGACAGGTGCAATGGTATTAGATGCAGTACAGCAAACGCCAGTGGGTATGATTGGTCTCAATGGTCAAGCCTATTTAAGCGCAGTAGATTCAAAACAAATATTATTGGCAAAATGGGGCGACAGTAAAGCTGAGCAATGCCAATTTACTTTACCAGAACTACAGGCACGTGACTTTGGTTATGATGAAATTTCCTTAGAATGCCATGCAGTAGGAGAAGAGCAATGATGCAAAAATCACTTAGATATTTTATGCAATGCAGTTTCTTCATTCTCCTCGGTTTTATGGGTATACAACAAAGCTGGGCATTGCGTTGTTTAGAAGGTTCAAAAGCGGGCAGTAATTTTGATATTTCTAAGGCATTAAATACCACACATACCACTTCAGTCGGCATTATTCGAGTGACGAACTCAAATCAGGCAGCAGGAACCTTACTATGGGAATCATCACCTTTTAGTACCACCTTTACTTGTTATGATGACTATAATACCAATAAGTCTGAAAATGCTTATTTATATTTAGATGATGTCAGTGGCAGTTTAGCGACATTGTTTAATAGCAGTAACTTGATTATTGGTGTGCGTTTTAATGGTCGAGAATATCCAATCGGCAGTACCGATCGTATTAATTTAGGTACTTTAGCGTTACAAAGTCAGTCATCATCTAATAGTGCTAAACGTAACTGTAGGTTAATTAACAATAGTGCCGATAAATGTGCAGATCCAAAAACCATTACAGTCAACTATTCACTGTATATTAAATCGCGCGGTACAGGAAAGAATCTCTCTAGCCTCGATAAGAAATTTCAGGTATTTCAACTGGATGGTGTGGGAGGGCGTAATAGCAATGGTAACTTTCAAGAACACGTCAATAATATGACAGTGAATTATATTGAATGTGTACCGATTTTAACCACACAGGATGTTGATTTAGGGACGTATTCTGCTTTAGAGCAAACGGGGGTGATCTTAAGAAAAACGCCTTTTACTTTAACGATTAGAACTGAAGGCGAAGATTGTCCAAATTACCCTTTTGTTGGCCGTTTTACTTCTAACCAAAAATATAATCAAAATACTTTAACCACATCAGAAACAGCGCTGAAAAATAGTGTCGGTATTCAAATTTTTAAACAGGGAGAGGCTGCCCCAATCTCATTAGAACAAAATATTGATTTGGGTAAAAGTAATGGCTCCGTATTGATTAATCAATTTGAAGCAGGCGTATTATTTTTGCGTAAACCGACCGCTTCAGGCCGTTTTACATCCACCTTAAATTATGAAGTGTATTATAAATAAATTAATTTCAATGTCTTATTCTGGTCTATATTCATCAATAAAGGCGATATAGACTCCATAAGAAATTTTCACAATAGCCTCTACAATTTTGTTTATGATCAACTTTTGTAAAAAACAGCCAAAAAAATAAAGCATGCTGTAAGATGTTAAAAATATTTTATTTTTATATGTTGAGTAGAATCATAAATCATTGACATCATGGTTGATGATCACAGCGATTGCTATAAAAAGATAAGCTACACGAGCGTTTGAAAATGGATGCTGTTGCTGATAAAAAACCAATCAATACAATAATTTGATAATCAATAGGAATGTTGCAGTGTTAACACAATCAGATTTAATTTTTAATCAAGAATTGGCGGCTTGGGTTCAGGCTGTTGGATCTGTTTTTGCTATTTTTGTTGCCATTAGTATTCCATTATATTTAAATCACTTAGAACAGAAAAAGGCGCAATATTTACTTCAAATACAAAAACAAAAATATTTTGTATTGTTATTTCCCAGTTTGTATCGCATTCGACGTTATAGTGAAGATTTTTTAAATCAAATGGTTCATCATGAAAATAATCCTGAAAATATCTTACATACCTTAGACAGTTTGTATTTAAACTTAATTCCTGTTTTTGCTAAAGAATTACATATTTTTGTGCATAGTCAAATTTATGATGAAAATTTAAATCAGCTTGCATTCGAGCTATTTTTTTGCGAAGAAATACTGCATCAGCATCTCAGTCAACCTATGGATCAAAAACAGCTTGAGCATCAAAAACTGATTATTCTTCATACCAAAAAAGTGATTCTTTTATGCCAAAAATTAATTGAAAAAAATGAGGGAATGTATCTACAACATCCATCATCTTGATAGCATTTAATCTGCTATCGATGGCCATGATTGATGTTGCTTGATCGCATTGATTTTGATCAGTGAATTAGACAGTATAATTGATCCTAATTTTCAGGTATGAGAAATGTCGATTCAATCCAACAATTATAAATGTTCCTGAATAATAATTTTGGAGGTTAATTCGGCTTTGGAGTGAACTTCTAGTTTTTTCATTAGATTGGCTTTATGTACTTCAATCGTGCGATGAGAGAGATTGAGTTTTCTGGCAATTTCTTTACATGTTAAACCATTGACAATATGTTGGGTGATTTCTGTTTCACGTTTGGTTAATTTTTCTGTGGCATGAAGAATACGATCTTTACGCTCAAAGTGCCACACCATTAATTGAAATGGATCATCGGGTGTCAAGGTTTGCCCATGAGTATGTGTCCAAAATAATTCCCCACTTTTATGTTGCATAAAACGTTGATCAGAATAAAAACGACTATTCTGGCGACGTAAGCTATTTAATGCATCTTGACCAATTTTTTCAAAATCCTCAACGCTTGGGAAAATTTTTACAATCGATAAATTGATCAGTTCTTCTTTGCTATAACCAAACATTCGTGCAAAGGCTGTATTCATTTCTACAATATGTCTATAACGAAGAACAACGAGAGGGGCGGGACTAAATTTAAAAGCAAGTTGATTATAATCTATCATCATTCATTTAATATATTTGTTGGTTTAATCTATCAATATAATAAATTGCTAGAGGTGATACGATGGGAATTTGTATCAATTGGTAAATTTGAATAGAATTAAGACTAAAGTTAAATCAATTGTGAATAAAAATATTAATATTTGCAAAATTATAAGATTAAATCATTAATCTCAATAATTTATTTATATCAATTTCTTGAAGTAAACTACTTAAGTAATTAAGTAGATTGACTGAAAATTAGAATTAATCCACAGTAATTATGCTGATAACAGATTTGAATATTCAGCATTAGATGATGGATATATGATTTGATCAGTATGATAAAAATAGACCGATAACTTGATTGCTATGAGGTCAAACATGGATGAAAAATTAAAAAAATGTAGAGGTGTATTATGGATCAATTACACAGTTCGACAACGCCAGTAAAACAATCTTCACATCGCTTAGCAGGTATATCAAGTATGGTCGGTACGACTATAGAGTGGTATGACTTCTTTATTTATGGCGCTGCTGCTGCTTTAATTTTCAATAAACTTTTTTTCCCAAATCTAGATCCATTGACGGGTGTTTTGGCCGCATTCGCAACTTATGCCGTTGGATTTATTGGACGTCCACTCGGTGGCATTGTTTTTGGCCATTTTGGTGACAAAGTTGGCCGTAAAGCAATGTTGCTAACGACATTAATGATGATGGGTATTCCGACGATTATGATTGGTCTACTGCCAACTTATGACAGTATTGGGTATTGGGCAACATTTTTCTTAGTGGTATTGCGTTTTATTCAAGGTATGGCTATGGGAGGGGAATGGGGCGGCGCAGTATTAATGGCTGTTGAACATGCACCAGAAGGAAATAAGGGCTTTTGGGGGAGTTTACCTCAAGCCAGCTCTGGGGGAGGATTATTACTTGCTTCTCTAGCATTAGGCGCAGTATCTCTCCTTCCAGAAGCAAGTTTGTTAAGTTGGGGATGGCGACTTCCTTTTCTGGCAAGCATTATTTTATTGGGAGTCGGCTGGTATATTCGTGTCAAAGTACCAGAATCTCCAGATTTTGAAAAAATTAAGGCGCAGGCACAAGAGATTAAAGTTCCAGCCATGCAAGTTTTTAAAAATCATCCACGTGAAGTTTTCACGATTATTTTTGCTCGTGCAGCTGAAAATGCTTGGTTTTATCTGGCGTCAACCTTTGCTCTGGCTTATACCACGACTCAGCTTGGAATTGCACGCCAAGAAATTCTTTTTGCAACAATTTGTGGCGCAGCATTGATTATGGTGATGACACCACTGTGTGGCTATTTATCCGATAAGGTTGGTCAACGTAATATGTTTATGTTTGGCCTCGTGGTATTGAGTTTATATAGTTATCCTTTCTTTAGTCTATTAAATAGTCAAGATTCATTTTTAGTTTGGCTTGCTATTGTTTTGGCAATCGGTGTCGTTTTCCCCATTATGTATGCACCACAATCACAATTGTTTGCCAGACAGTTTCCTGCAGAAATTCGCTACAGTGGTATTTCCATTTCAGTACAGTTTGCTGGTGTATTAGGCGGCGGGTTGGCACCATTAATTGCCACTAAATTATTGAGTATGGCAAATGGTCGTCCAGATTTAATCGTTATTTATATTATTGCCATGGCTCTGTTTGCAATTTTATGTACTTGTTTTATGAAACGAGATCATTTGATTGATCATCATCAAACATCATTACATAAAGTAAAACCAACAACATCACTTCGATCGGATTGATCTACAACATGATTTAGATTGACTTAAATGCATTCTAAATTGAATTTGGCTGATCGATTTTTGAATTTGTATGGTACAAAATCAGAAATTTGTCAGCTTAGAATCAGGTTATATTTATTATGAGACGTTGACCATGATGTATTCATAATGAGTCAATAGATTGATTTTCAAGGACATAAAAATGCATGATGCTATTATTGGACATTATATTGCTGGTTGCCATATTGATACCTTTCAACATTCAGGGGTGGTCTACAATCCATCTACAAGTGAGCAAATTGCTCGTTGTGCATATGCAGATGCCGCAATAGTGGATTTGGCTGTACAGGCTGCAATTTCCGAAAATGCGCGAAAATGGGCAAAAGCTTCACATGCGACACGTTTACAAGTATTGTTTAAACTCCGTGAACTATTGATTGAAAAAACACCGTTACTTGCAGAAATTATTGGTCGTGAGCATGGTAAAACGCTTGCTGATGCTGAAGGTGAAATTGGCCGCGCCATTGAAGGAATTGAGTTTGCATGTAATGCACCGCATATTACAAAAGGTGAGTATTCTCGGAATGTTGCTGGCGATATTGATGTTTTTTCACTACGTTTGCCAATCGGTGTTGTCGGATGTATCACACCCTTTAATTTTCCAATCATGATTCCAGTTGTAATGACCGCGATGGCTGTAGCTGTAGGAAATTCAATTGTATTCAAGCCGTCAGAAAAAGTTCCTTCTGCAGCGATATTTTTAGCTGAATTATGGCAACAAGCTGGATTACCTGACGGTGTTTTTAATGTGGTTCAAGGTGATAAAATAACGGTTGATGCAATGTTGGCACATCCAGATATTGATGCTATTAGCTTTGTAGGTTCAACGCAGGTTGGAGAATATGTCTATCAACAAGCCACGGCTTTACATAAACGGGTTGCTGCATTTACAGGCGGAAAAAATCATATGGTGGTGATGCCAGATGCTGATCTTGATGCTGCAGCCAATGCATTTATCTCAGCAGGTTTTGGTTCTGCCAGTCAACGCTGTATGGCTGTTTCTGTTTTAGTTCCTGTTGGCACAGAGACTGCCAATCAGTTAAAGACATTAATTATCGAAAAAATGCAGAAACTAAAAGTAGGTGCTTATAATGATCCTCATGCAGATTTTGGAGCCGTCATTTCAGCACAGTCTCAGCATAATATCCTAAAGTCTATTCAACAATCGATCGAAGATGGTGCGGAACTGGTGATTGATGGCGCAGATTTTTTGCATGCTGAACATCAGCAAGGTTTTTATGTTGGGCCAACACTATTTGATCACTTGACTACAGAAATGGATTTATATCGACAAGAAGTATTTGGCCCAGTCCGTGGCATCTTGAGAGTGGAAACACTTGATGAGGCAATTGCGGTAATTAATCAACATGAACTTGGCAATGGCGCTGTTATTTTTACAGCCAATGGTCAGGCAGCACAGCAATTTTTTATGAATGTAGAAGCTGGAATGATCGGTGTCAATGTGCCGGTCCCATTGCCTGTGAGTTACTTTAATTTTGGAGGCTTAAGACGGTCTAGATTTGGTGAGTCACATTTGTATGGCCCAGATGCAGCACGTTTTTATACCCAATTAAAAACCATTTCTCAAAAATGGCCACTATCTCAAACAACACCTGCCTCAGCGATTTCTTTGGCTTTTCAGATTACGACATGATCATCTTTGTGAAAGGACGAATGATCCTCGTATTGACATGAAAAGCGTAGTTTGGATGATCAATCATAATATTGATCATCCAATTAAACCTGATCACGTTAGAATCGATGATTACGCTGTACATTATGCTGATTAGCACTCGCGAAATACCATCAACTTAGTCAGGCTTTAACGTTGATACTTAATGCGATATTGTACTAGTTCATCAATGGTAATTAATGTCAATTGATGTTGCTGAGCGTAGGCATATACTTGTTCACCAATAGCCATTGTTCCATCTGGATTGGTTAATTCACACAATACACCTGCTGGTTTTAAATTGGCTAAAATTGCTAAGTCAATCGATGCTTCAGTATGCCCACGACGTGTTAAGACACCGCCATTTTGACCGCGTAAAGGAAAGACATGTCCGGGACGATTTAAGTCTTGTGCGACAGCACCATCTTGAATAGCAGCATGAATCGTCGTGGTACGATCTTGAGCAGATACACCTGTTGTGACGCCAGTTGCCGCTTCAATGGTAATGGTAAATGCAGTTTTAAATTGGCTGGAATTATCGATTACCATCGGAGGCAATTGTAAATGGTCTGCCCATGCTTCGGTTAATGTTAAGCACACAATACCAGAACCATCACGGATCATCTGTGCCATGGTTGCAACATTTAATGTTTCAGCAGCAACGATTAAATCTGCTTCATTTTCACGATCAAAATCATCCATAACTAAAATGGGTTTACCCATTTGAATGTCATGTAATGCTTGTTGAATACGTTGCTCTGAATCCGCAAGATAGGAAAGAATATGTTTAGATTGAGTTAAATTAGACATTGAAACGCTCTTGTATACGTAAAATAGCAATGAACATTTCAGGACAAGAAAAAAAATATGCCAAATGAATAGCATTCATTTTATTAAATGAATACTTCAATTTTCACATGACATCGTCTTCTTTCATCCGGACTATACCGTCGGCTTTGGAATTGCACCAAATCTGCATTGTTGTGCTAGCAACTTTGCTCGTGGGCTGATAAATATACCTTGATATTTATTTACCACCGGTGGGGAATTGCACCCCGCCCTGAAGCGATGTAATTTAATTATATTGGAAGATTTAGCCTAAAATCAATTTTATCATTTGCTTATTTTTTTATATCTTATTTCTGATTATTGATTTAAAAAGTTTATGATTAAATAGGATGGATCAATATGATTTACGATATATGTCATTGTTATCAAAGAAGCAATGATCAGAAAAACCTGATAGACACCAGGTTTTTCATTGTTCACTCTCGTTATATGGCGTATTGTTGTACGACCTCATCAAGATAGCTTTCTAAAGAATCATCAAGTGCATATAACCATGGCGTATGATGTTTTTTAGCCATTCTTCCTGTCATGACAGAGCGATAGATTTGATCTCGAAATCCCATAATATTTTCTTTCTTATGCTTTTTCCACTGCATGAAAATCTGATGGACAGCCTGAACATCAAATGAAGGATAATCAGTTGCATCGATTAGATTTTGAATATAATCACCCTGAAATTTGGCGAATTGCTCATCATTAGCAAGTTGTTGCTCTTGATAATGTAATACTTGAGTATGTTGTTGCATTTGTATTGCGGGCGGTAATGTAATTTGTCCCAAGATAATATCTCTGACATACCACGCCTGAGCATCAAACATATTAAAGGTATACCACTGATCTTGCATACCCAGATAAAATAATCGTGGATTTTTTTCCCATACAACACCTTGATACAGTCCTAAAGGATATAAACAATTATGTGTTCTTAAACGAAGATCATTGGCTATAAATGGAAAATGATGTAAGTATCCTGTACATAGAATAATCACATCTATTTTGGCAGAGCTACCATCGGCAAAGTAGGCAGTATCTTCATCTACGCGTAATAGCTGATGTTTCTCAAACCAGTTTTTTGGCCATTTATAGCCCAATTTTTTGCTACGATAGCAATTATAAATGGTCTTGGCACCATATTTGTAACACTGTGAACCAATATCTTCTGCAGAATAACTACTGCCGAGTAAAAGTATAGATTTTCCTTTAAACTCTAATGCATCACGGAAATCATGTGCATGTAAAATACGTCCATGAAAACGTTCAAAGCCATCATATACAGGCACATGCGGTGTTGAAAAGTGTCCAGATGCAACAATAACATAATCAAATTGTTCAGTATAATGTTGTTGCTTTTGGTAATCTTCGACTGCTAGCGTAAATTTTTCTGTTTCAGCATCATAATCAACTCGCTGCACTGTGCTATTGAATCGAATCAGATGCTTTACTCCGGCTTTTTCTGCTCGCCCTTTAATATAGTCCCATAACACAGCACGTGGCGGATAAGAGCCAATTGGTTTTTTAAAATGTTCATCAAATGTATAGTCAGCAAATTCTAATGCTTCTTTAGGACCATTAGACCATAAGTAACGATACATGCTGCCATGAACGGGTTCACCATGTTTATCTATACCTGTACGCCATGTATAGTTCCATAGTCCGCCCCAATCATTTTGTTTTTCGAAACAGGTAATTTCAGGAACTTGTAGACCTTTGGCCTTTGCCGATTGAAACGCTCTTAGTTGTGCCATCCCACTTGGGCCAGCGCCAATAATTGCAATTCGACTCATTGCTATCTCCATTAGTTTTGAGTTCTTAATACAGCTCCTAGGTTGAGTTTAAATTTAGGATTCTAGATAAAAAACACTGTCCTAAATTTATAGATCATCATGTATCTACTCAAAATAGGATATGAATTAAAAAATATAAATATGTGTTTAATTAATAGTTAAATCAATATTTTAATTTTACTTTTAATGTAAGGCACATACTCAAGAAACTTAAGGTTATCATATTTTTTGATATAAAATTGATCATTTAAGTAACTAAATTGATATTTGATCGTCTATACGCTGCTATGTGATGACTATAAATATGTTTTTATATGTGAGTATGAAGGGGGAGATCATTAGAGATAAATATTAAATTAAACATAAAAATAAGTGGTTAACTGGATTGTGATATTGCCTAAAAATATAGTTTGTTGGCAGGATTGTAAGCAAAATGACTTCAGATTTTATATTAAAATTAAATGTAAAATTTACACGATTGACAGGGTTCTGCTGTGATGTCATTTTGGCCAACAATACTGCTATAAATGAAATGGATATAAAGGAAAGATACGTGGATTCTTATGGTGTTGTGTTATACAGACTTTTTACAATTTCAGTCTGCATAGCTTCGTGAATGACAACAACGCTTAAAATGCCCATGTTAACTTTAATACAGCATTATGTCCTTTGGGACGATATTCCACATGGCTTTCCGTCAAATATTTTGCTTCTAATGACCAATTTTTATCTTGATATTGTATGCCTGGACCAATCGCAAAAACTTGCCCTTTCTGTCCAATATCTACACCATCTAGACGGTCAGCAGTCATTTGCTTAAATACATAGCCTTGTATAGCCACTTTAAACTGAGAATTTAAACGATACCCGATACTATAGTCTCCAGCAAAATATTGCCCAGATTTATACTGTGTATCATCATTTTTATCATTAAAACTGTAAGAGATTTTGGTAGAAAGATCTAAACCATTTTCAGGTGCATAGCTATATGCAAAAATTGGGCGAATGGTATTATAATTTTTGCCAATATTTGCAATGACTGGCTCTGTTGCAGTCGGTGCATTATATTTGCCAGTCGCAAAAACTGCCTCTAATGCAGTGATCCAGTGATGATTGCCATGATGCCATCCTAACATTGAACCTGCAATTAAATCACCTAAAGCTGTTTGATGATCGCTAGTGCCAGCAATATTCAATTGTAAATTAACGATGGGTTGTGCGGCATAAACGCCAAGTTGTCCGCCTAAATAATTTTTTTCAGTCATCCACACCAAGCGTGGAATCAAGGCATGAACATCGAGTTGAAAATTTTCTGGACCATCAATAAATTTTCCAGCATGATAGTTTTGATAATAGTTAAGTAGATAGATCCCTGGCGGTGGTAATGCACCGGCCATCATACCTTCTGCACCTAATGCAAAGGAATCTGAGCCATTTTCAGTTGCAAAACTACTTTGTATAAAACTGTTTGTTATCAGTAATAATGCAGTTGTAATCACAAATTTATTCATAAAAAATCCTTTTTAATGAAAGTTATGCTGTATTCAGATATTAAAAGCTGATTTATATTTTCGTCTCATGCAGATGATGTATTGATCGCATGATGAGCAAGCAGTAAAGGCATTGCAAAAAATAACTTTATTGTTCGTACATCACCTATCAACACATCTGCAGCATCATGATTTAAGTTCGAACGTTATGCGCTTGCGCGACGACGATTAACATCAGTGGATGGTGCACCTGCCTGATCTGGCACCAATTCAATATTAAATTGAATATACTTAAATGGCGCAGTGAGACCATGGGCTGTTATTTCTGCTGGATCGTTGATATCAATTGCTGTTGCAACTAAACCGTCTCGTGTTGCAAAGGCGAAATCATCCCAAAGGTATTGATCACCTTCGATATTGAATTGTGTGGTTAATTTCCGATAACCAGGTGCTGTAACGAAATAATGAACATGTGATGGTCGATTACCGTGACGACCTAATTTATTTAATAAAAACTGGGTTGTGCCTTCTGGTGGGCAACCATAACCAACAGGCATAGTGGTTTGGGCACGATATTGACCATGTGTATCACTGATAATTGAACGACGTAAATTAAAATCTGATTGTGATTGATCAAAGAATGAGTAACGTCCTAAGCTATTGGCATGCCAGATTTCAACTTTCGCATTGGGAATGATTTGGCCTTGATGATCCTTGACACTACCTTCAATAATTAAAGTGTCACATCGATGTGATTCAGTACCGTCGTCCATACGTGCAAAACCTATTGATTCAGGTGCGCCAGCAACATACAGTGGACCTTCAATGGTACGTGGTGTACCACCACTGATACCTGCTTGTGCATCAGCTTCATCTGCACGTAGATCTAGAAAATGTTCAAGACCTAGACCTGCTGCCAATAAGCCAAGTTCATTGGCCTGACCTGCATCTGTTAAATACTCAATCCCTTTCCATAATTCAGTTTGTGAAATATCTAAATCTTCAATCGCTTTAAATAAATCGCTGACCAAACGCACAACAATCTGTTGGACTCGGGGATCTACTGGGCCTTTTGCAGTATCCACATTCATGGTTTTAACTAAATGATCAATCTCTTGATAGTTCATTGGCATCATCCTTGCTCAGGTAAAGCATGTTATAAAATAGATTCGATGTGGTGAAACATATGTTTCACCTGATCTTGATTAAATGTGGCGAAATAAAGCAGAGCGTGAATTGGCACTGGCGCCATCAGCTGCGCTTAAAAAGCGTTCTGTATGAATATCTTTTTCGAATAAACGACTTTGCATCAACGTAGAAATGGCAGCCTCAATCATCGGTGGAGGACCGCATAAGTAGGCTTTATGTCCACTGCATTTGTGGCTGAAAAAATCGGCAACAGCCTCATGGACAAAACCGTTAAAGCCGTCCCACTGATCTGCTGTTTTGGCTGCATTTAAAGCTGGAATATAATGGAAATTAGGATAGTCCTTTGCCCATTGTTGAAAAATATCTGCATTATATAGTTCTGCACGATCACGTGCGCCTTGGAATAAATACAGTTTACGGTTATCCCCCTGTTCTAGTAAATCCATAATCATGGATTGTGGACTAGATAAACCTGAGCCACCTGCGATGAAAATAATATCTTGATCATCTGATTTACGGACAAAAAATTGACCATATGGACCAGAAATATCGAGCGTATCGCCCACTTGCAAATGTTCATGAACGTAGCGTGTTGCTGCACCGCCTGGAACCTGACGAATATGTAGTTCAAGAATATGATTTTGGCTTGGTGGGCTTGCAATTGAAAATGCACGTGTTCCGTCAATATCAGGGAATTGAATATTGACATATTGTCCTGCTTGGAAGTCCATAGGACGATCAAGTGCTAAGCGAATACCTTTAATGGTTGGAGATAGCGATACAATCTCTAATACGGTTGCCTGAAAATCCTGTACCAAATAACCTAAAAAGTCTTCATCCTCATCGACATCTGCTTCAATGATCATGTCTGATTCAGGTTTACAACAACAGGCAAGCACTTTATTTTCTTCACGTTCAATGTCCATTAAGGCAAAGGGTGATGCCTCACCAACATCAAAAAAACCATCATTGACGGTGACTTTACATGTCCCACATGTGCCATGACCACAAGCAAAGGGCAGCCATACACCTTGGCGTAGTGCAGCATCTAAAATGGTTTGATCTTCTTCAACCTCAATGGTGGTACCCAAAGGTTCGATGGTGACTTGATAACTCATCGACAGACTCCCTTATACATGACGACCTTGATAACCATTCAAATCTGGTGTGATAAAACGTAATAATGATTTATGGTCAAAACCTAGCTCAGCCAAGGTTTTAGAAAAATCAGCAGCTAAAGGTTGACGATTTAAGATCAGTTGCACCGTTGACCAATCAATTTTTTCAAATTCAGGATGTTGATAAAATGTCGCTGTGATTTGTTGATCAATTAAATCTTGTAGTGTTTGTTGTGGTGAAACCAGTAGTGCATGTGCGGCACAAAAGAGGGTATGATGATCCCAGCCGACATAAAGTAGTAGATTATCCCCATAATTTTTCTGTAGATCACGAGGCTCAAATTGATAGTCTTGACGAATGGCTTTTACTGGCATGAGTGTTCTCCGAATGTCCTTGAGAAGAAGATCATCTTGGTATCGATGATCTTATGATTTAATCAGTGCGCGATTAAACGGCACCTTTCCATTTTTTCCAGCGTTGCTGATCTGGTGAGCCTTCAATATCGAGATTATCTGCACCGACATTAAATTGATAATAATCACGTAAAATGCTATCTAAATCAGGACCACCACAATTGCCTTGTAAAATTTGATTTACCGGTAACCATGCTTGAACATATTTTTCAGGTTCACGTTCGAAAATATCGTGACAACCATCTGAACAGGTATGATAACGTTCACCTTTATAGATGGAATCACGATAACTAAACATGGTTTGATCACCATCCATTTCAGTAAAGGTCATTGGAACCTGACAGATTTGACAGAGTTGTGGTAAACCTGCGCTATAAAAACGTTTACCCTCAGCTTCCATCTTGCGTGCCAGTTCCCATTTTGGACGGTAGTATTGATCAAAAGTGTCTGGATACTTTTCAGATAACCAGTCCATTTCTTCATCAGTGGGAATCCAAGTATGAAATCCTGCTGCATGGCCAAAGTTATAAAAGATCCACCATGCCTGATGTGAAACATGTTCTTTTTCTTTTTCAATAACTTCTGAATATTTTGGCATGCGAATACCATAACGGCTGAGATCTTTAAATAACGCACCGCCAGCTTCTTCAAAATAAGTTTCCCAAGCCTCTTTCCATGACATGACTTTATTTGGCAGCATATAGTCCATCATCATGCCGACAATCGACAGTAGGCGTGTACCGCGCCAAAACCATTTATCAATCCATTCTTGGACAATCGGCACATTATCTTCATGTTGTTCCAGTAAGAATTTGACAATTTCTAGGCCAAGTGTCATGTGGCGTGCTTCATCTGATTGTGCTGAAAAACCAAAGGTTACTGTTGCCATATCACCGTTATAGGCAGCACCCGACATAAATGGTACGAACAGCAAGTTGGTGAGCACATATTCAAAGGCAAAGCTGATCGCCAATAAAAACTCAAATGGCCCAGCAGAGCGTGCATCTTCAAAGAAAGATTTTGGTACCGATAAATACCAAACACGATCATGCATATGTGCCCAGTCCTGAAAGCCATCAAAGAACTTGTTGTAATGGCTCATCGCATGGATTTGCGTTTGTACATGACGTAATTCGTCAATTGATTGCATTTGTGATGCGATCCGTGCACCAATGCCGCTAAATTGGCGCCCAACATGGGCATAGCCTTGGTAGGCTTGGTATTCAAGAGGAGTTACAGCCGTAAGAAATAATTTAATTGCATTTAAATAACGTTCATTGGAAACATTCATCTGTCCATTATTTTGCGCAAAAGCATCAAAAATCGCATAAAGTTTTTTTTCTTTTTCTGCTTGATATTTCCAGTATGAGTCCATGGTTAGACGAAATGGATCTTCCCATTTTGACCAATCTGTAATTTTAATGCCTTCAAACTCTTCATAGGGAAAAGCATCTTTACGGTCTGCATAAGAAAACTCCCAATCCAGATCACGTGTCAGCATACGATAGCGATCTTTGGCATTCAGTTTTTTAGTTGCTGTTTTAGCTGAGGTTTTAGCGTGAGTATTCATTTAATTATCCTTTGAGCGTGTATCAGCGTCATACGCTGAGCTTTAATTCCATTTCAAGGTAAATGTGTCATCGTCTTCGTCGACATTACCGCCGAGGGTAATCATATTCAGTTGTAATTCTTGAATGTCCCAGTCTTGACCTAGTTTTTCAGTCACTGTTTCGGCACGAATCACCAGTTCAGTTGTGCTTTCTACACGAATCATGGCTGGGAGATACTGAATTGTTGCATTGGGATTATCTTGTTCTATCGCTTCAATGATATAACGTGAAGTATCATTATCTTGTAGGGCTAAATAAACTTTAGAGCTCATGATGGCATGTCCTTATGCGCTTGGTGTAAGGCTATTTAAATTGGCTTTTTTCATACGCTCTTCGAGTGTGATTAAACCTGCATCTATCGGTTGGCCAGCTAAGGCAAGTGTTGACCATGCAGAAAAAGCAGCTTCAACCTGAGGGCGCAATGTTGCAATCCAATCTTCAATTAATGTTTTATTCTGATCAGACTCTGCGACAGCAAGCTTTAAGACCGGATCTGCCCATTTACGTAAATCTGTAATGCAGTCCTGCATAAATTCAGTCAGCATGGCAATATCTCGTGCACCTTGTTCAACCAAAAGTTGATCAAATTGTCCGTAGACCAGACTTTGCATAAAACTATCGATCAATAAGGTTTGTAATAGATAAAGTTTGAACCAATCCTGTTCAGTTAAGCTTTGTTCACAGAGTTGACGTAAGGGTTGCCATGCAGGATCATTCATCCAGATCTCTTTGGCCTGTTGTAAGGACTCACCTGTATTACCATCCAGTAATAAGCCGATACGTGAAAGATATTGCGCCATACCCAATCGATCCATAGCAGCAAACATACAGGCTTGGGTGATCACGGTACCATAGCCATAAGCACTGCCAGACATCATATGTAAATTGGCTGTTTGTTCGACATAACGAAAGGGCAATAGGCAACTGATGATTTTATTTTTGACGGTTGCCGTTAAATTGTCTGCCAGTTGACGTTTTTCAAAAAAAGCATAATTACTTTCTGCAATATCTTGTAAACGGGCGCGATGTTGTACATAAGCACCATAATAAAATTGACGGGGATCTTTAAAGACATACCAGTCTTGCATTTTTAAAGCAGTATAATTTGCATCATTTAAACTTTTATCAGGATTCCATAAGGGACGATAATGAAAGTTAGCCGCACCTTGAATATCGAAGCTGACTTCTTGATAACGCGTTGCAGGTTTAGCACCAAAACGACGTTCTATATAGGCATAATTTTGACGAATCGGTGTAATGCTGGATGTTTTGATTTCTAAAGTCATATGAATCTCCTTATAAACTTAGTGCTGATCATCTTGATCAAGTTGAGTTGAAGGCGTATGTATCAGCGTAGGTTCAAGTCCATAACGCCATTTATCTTCTTGAGCATCATTCCAAGCCTGTTGTGCTTCAGTCATTTCGACCACGTGATTAATTTCACAAAAATGTTGAAAAGCCGCTTGAGGAAGAACCAGTTCAACAAATAAAGTTGGATCATGAATGGCAAAGTCGAACTCGACAAACTTGGCATGACGATCACCTGTAATACGAATATATTTGATCAGTTGATCAGGTGGTGGTGCTAAGGTCATTGAAGTCATCCTTTCATCAATGTGTTGAAATCATTTCAACATTAAATTTTTTAAATTCTGTATTTGTAATATCAAAAGCTATGCCAACTTTTTTAAAGTTATATAAATCAAAAAGTTATTATTTTAATTTGTTGTTTTTTTAAATAAAGCCAATTTAAAATTCATCTAAAGATGAATTGGAAAGTAGTGCATTTCATCAAATGATGAATATGTGAAATCGCGATAATATCATCTGAGTTCGAAGATGGAGCGGTCGATGCTGATCTGTCAGTTGTGTGAATAGCAGGTTAAAAAATTTAAATACTTTAAAAGTATTAAATTATGATAATAAAGTAGTAAAGCTTTTTGGTCAGGATTAGGTAAGATGAAGACTTCGACATGTAGCCAAGGATGGATATTTCGTCATGCCGGTAGCCAAAGATGCGAAATTTTATACGCAAATTTTAGAAAAAAATAAAGATATTCAAGATTTGCTGGATAAAATTCAGTTTGATACTCAACATGGTAAAATTTGGTTTGATGAAAACCGAATGTTACTGATGCACACCCACATGATGGGATATCTACGTAAAGATTTATGTGACATGTTGGGATGGGAAAGAACAAAACGATTTTTTATTCGCTGTGGTTATCAGGCAGGGCTGCGTGATGCAGAAGTAACATCGAAATTACGTCCTAATTTAAACGAAGCCGAAGCTTTCATGGCAGGACCACAAATGCACGGTATCCGTGGCATGGTACAAGTTGAAGTGAATGAGCTAAAACTGAGTCATGAAGATAAGCAATTTTATGCTGATTTTAACTGGTTAAATTCATTTGAAGCCGAAGTACATTTTAATGAATTTGGTACAGCGAAAGAGTCAGCATGTTGGATGTTGTTGGGCTATGCCTGCGGTTATACCAGTTTTGTGATGGGGCAAACCATTATTTATCAAGAAACACATTGTGTTGCTAAAGGGGATGAATGTTGTCGCATCATTGGTAAACCATTAAAAGAATGGGAAAATGCGGATGAACTCATTCAGTTTATGTCTCCAGATCCGGTATCAGATGAATTAATCGCTTTACAGGCCGAATTAAATGAACTGAAAAAAAATATCTATACTGAAGCTGAATCTGATTACACCATGTTTAATTCTATTGGGGAGTCGGTTGCTTATCGTCATGTCTGTGATTTATTAAAAAAATCTGCGGGCAGTAAAGTCGCTGTTTTATTACAAGGTGAAACTGGGGTTGGCAAGGAAGCTTTTGCTCGCGGTATTCATGAAAGTAGTTGTCGTCAAGGACAGCCATTTGTTGCTGTAAACTGTGCCAGTATTCCTCCAGATTTGATTGAAGCTGAATTATTTGGCGTTGAAAAAGGTGCTTTTACTGGTGCAACACAAACCAGAATGGGGAAATTCGAGCGTGCGCATCATGGCACTATTTTTCTAGATGAAGTAATTGAACTCTCAGCACGTGCACAAGCTGCATTATTAAGAATGCTACAAGAGGGAGAGTTTGAGCGTGTTGGTGATCATCAAACCCGTACAGTAGATGTTCGTATTGTAGCTGCAACCAATGAAGATTTAGAACAAGCAGTGAAAGATGGGCGTTTTCGTGCTGATTTATATTATCGCTTAAATATCTTTCCAGTCGAAATACCCCCTTTAAGAGAACGCCGTGATGATATTCCACTGTTGATACAACACTTTTTATCACGTTTTGAAAACATGTATGGTAAAACTTTAAAAGGCTTAAGTGATAAAGCAAAAAATTTTGTGATGAGTTATGACTGGCCGGGCAATATTCGTGAATTAGAAAATTTATTGGAACGAGCGACTTTATTGGTCGATGATCAACAGGAAATTAAATTACATCATTTATTTCCACAAATTAAGCAAGATAGCGTCACCGTTACGGATCATCAAGCCAATTTAGAGGCCATGATTACTCCGGGTTTTTGTTTGGATGAACATGAAAGACAATTGATTGCTATGGCAATGCAAAAATCAAGGCAGAATGTATCTGAAGCAGCGCGATTATTGGGTATTAGTCGAGCAGCATTAGACTATCGCTTAAAAAAACAGCTCAATCAAAGTAAGATGATGGGATGATATATGCTGATGATTCAGATCAGTACCAGTAGCAATATTTACCTATCTGGATTGAAGACTATAATTGCAATCATCCACATAGTGGGTTAAAAATGAAATCCCCTCGGGAATTTCGTTCGCTAAAATTAGCAAGTTAAATGTCCGTTTTTATAGGGGCTAATACATCGATCTGTGATTGCAGTTGAGGAGAGCAGTGTACCCTAAAGCCAATATTCCCCCCACCCATTGTAGTAAACATTAAGTTTTTTGAGCATGGGTTTATTTCCTTTTGATACGTTGGCGAGCCGTATTGCTCTCATAGCGGAGAATGTCTTCTACACTGTTTAAATGAGGTTTAAAGAGTTCTTCTAATTCTTTTAATACCCCAACCTTGGCAATATTCACCGACATAAATTACATTAAATATATTAAAAGTATATTAAACTAAATCAATATAAAACAAATATTTAATTCCTTAATATTTAATGGTGTAATTTAAAGTAGGGTAGGGTAAGAATAAGTTGGTCACTTTAATATGCATTAAAATTCAACAATAATAACCAACATAAAATATGCTTCTATTTTTTATTATTTTTATTTTTTACTATTTGATAAAAATTATTTAGCTGCTGAGGAGTCCTGAATTTGGTAAGCAGCAATAGTCAAACAAATTGACCTAGATTCTTGGTAAGCGTCCGCTGAGCCCCATCAAGATTTTCCCAGTCAAAAACGATAAGCTAGCATAGCAGTTATCAGACTCACCGTATTTACGGATTTTAATCATTTGCAAGTATTTGAAAGTCTGGATGCAATTTTTTCCAATGTTCTCTTAGTCTTTCTTTATGGGCAGAACCCATTGGTAAATCTAGTAATAGCGCTGGCCATACTGACCGTGCTTTGTCCATGATCTCGTGAAGTTGTTTTTCAATTACACGCCATGGAACACCGACTTTTTCTGCCCATTGCTCAAAGTGTTTCATCTCAGCTAAATACCAATCTTTATTTTTGGCAAGATTCAATGCGAAGTGACGCTCATTTTCAATATATACACTTGTCATCAATATATCGTATGCGGGAGATAATCTTGGTGTTTTTTTATCGTGATAAATCATACTCCAGTTCTTTAAGTGTGCATCTCCATTGGCGAGTAAAATATTTATGAGTAAACGGCTGGCAAATTGCTGAATATCAAAAATTTTGTTATCTGAATACTGGTAAATGATCTTGCCTATCTGTTCATAATTTGTGGTGTTGTATTTCTGATGTGGGTATGCACCAAAGATTTGAGCAAAATCTTCAATATGAATAAGCTCTGTAGTGTTAGCAGTACTTTGTCTATCGAATCTCTTAATTGCAAAAGCATATTGCTCTTGGGGTAAATTTAATGGTGGAAGGTCTTGTAAGAGTGCCATATCCACTAAGCGAATCTCAGGGACATCTATTCCGACCGATTTGGCAAGGGTCATCATAGAATATTCATTTAGCGGAACAAAAGCATGTCTGGAAGAAGGTGTTTTGATAATCCAGTCCCCGAGTAGAGTCGTTTCCGTTACCGGAGCTAGTGTAAAACGCCCATCTTTGGCTTTCATGGAAAACTTCATTTGGACGCCGGCCAAGGAAAACTTATTATCTGTTCGAATCTCTTGCTTTAATATCTGATCTGGATTCGAGATCTGCAGTTTGAATTTTATGTCATCTGGAATTTTTTCTGGATCTAATGGGGTCGCAATGAGTGCTCCAGGTAAGTCATGACCTAAAGCTGCCAATAACTGAAATTCATTGTCTATATGTACTTTGAGGCTTTGTGCAATCAGTTCACGTAATGCACCTTCTGGTAATAAGTTTGATAGCAAGGGATGTAAACGCTGATGTGTAACATAGGTCTTTTCTAAAATCTTATCCGCTTGAGGATACAAGGGGAAAGTCAGCAGGCTTAAGGTCGAGCGTTGCTGATCAAAGCGGAAAGAATCTGTAAAAACCAGAATATTTTTTCCGCTCTGAAATCCTGCCAAGTATCCAACGACAGCGTGATGTAATGTTAATTTTAGGACGGCAACAGTATTCATGGTTCCTCTTCTCCGAGAAGACCCTTCCATGGGTTTGTCATTAAGTCATCCTGATCTTCAATAGTGACTTTAATTTCATCATTCAATAATTGTCTGATCAAATGAACCTTATCATCAGGGATAAGCATCAGTTGAGCATTTAATCCTGCCGCGATAATTTCTAAGGTCTCTAATCTAGGATTGCCCTGGCTTTCCAGTTTTTGGTACTGCTGTCTTGAAATGCCTGTACGGGATTGCATATCAATTTGCTTTAAGCCCAATAGGGTTCGTCTTTTTTTGATTTGCTGGAGTAAAGATTCACTCATTGTAGACACATTTATTGCTTTTAGGTGTTGTAGGAAACATATTAGTTTCTTTTTTTTTGAAAAGCAATTTATGAATTTATCATTTCGATCTGTAAAACAGCCCTACTTGTATGTATGCAGCTGTTATGTCTATGTTGTTGGATGTAAATACCAAATGATAAGAGCTTCTGAATAATTTCATTCATCATCTTCTGCAAATATTGCTTCAATTTCATCCCAATGCGGCAAGTTAAACTTTTTTTATTCACTTCGAATTCTAATCCTACGCCATCAAGCACACGTTCAAATATGTCAAATGAACCTATAAAACGGCCATTCTCTATCTCTGAAATTGTTATTTTATTGACTTCAGTCTTTTCTGAAAGACTTTTCTGTGTATAGCCTAATTCTTTTCTCGCCAAACGTATTTCTTTACCTATTTCGACTCTTGTAGATATATCAATTTTTTCTCCCGAAATTTGTTAGCCATATAGCAAACTTTGTAGACTGGTTCTTGAATAGTTATTGATTTATAAGATTCGATTTTGCCTCTCATCAGGTTAATAAAATCCAATATATAGCAGCAGTTCGCAATCAATTTACGGAATTAGACCAGACATATACATCTTTAGAAGAGGGGGAATTCTTATACCTTGTATTTGAATTATTGGAGAGGACTATCACTTTCAAATTTTTCTTTAATACTTTGCTTATCTTAAAGTTTAGCCCGAAGACCTTCCACCAATTGTAAAATAGAGACCAATCCCTGAGGGTTCTGAATCTGTTCTATTGGAATGCCACTCATCAATTTATTGGGTGATTTCATAAAATGCTGCATCCAGGCTATATCCCCACCTGTCAGAGCATCTAGTGATGTGGTAATACGGATTAAAGTGAAAGCGATTTCTCCCTGTTTTGAAGTGGGATCTAATTCAAGAGTGGTTAAATTTTTCACTGAATCTATATTCAGTATTAAGGCTAGTTGATCCTGTGCAAGACCAAGTAGTTCAGCAGCAGCTAAAACAGCCTTAGCTAATATCATTTTCTGTTTTGCAGTTTTTTCTGATGTTGTACGCATGACCGATCCCTGTTTCAGACGCTGCTAATTCATAGAGCTTATATTATTTAATTATCATTGATCAGAAATCCAATTTTTACTAAAGATATATTAAATTTGACTTTAGATAAGGAAACAACGGTTAAATTATTTAACAGCATGTAGTGATTTCCAGTCCTGCAACTTGGAGTTCAAGAGATCGAGGTCTGCCAATACAAGCTAGATGTAAACAAAATTTAAACGCTGCCAGTGCTTTGGCGTCTTTTGTTGAGTAAAGCTGAAGACGAACATAATCTTCTTGGGTCGTAGGATGCTCTGTTGTGCTTGATTTAGCCAGCTTTAGTAATAAAGGTTGTTTCTTTTTATCTAACAATTGTACCAAGTCTTGTCCAAGCAAATGCCAAAATTGATGGGGAAACAGGTCTGTTACCTTGAGATAAAATGATTCCAATTGATCAATTTTATTCCATCGATAATGAATGCCAGTATGCGAAACCGTAACACGACTTAAAAATGTCTCAAGCACCGCTTTTATTTGATCTGGCTTTTTTTCAAAGATATTTTGAATATTTTCAAAGAAATAGTTCCTTGCTGTGCGCTCTTCAACGGTATCAATCATGGCGGGTTTCAAAGGTTTATCCAGATGATTTATGTTGCTGAGATCAAATAATCTTGGGTTGTTTTTTTGAGACTTGAGCTGGCCTAGTTGTTTTGCATTTTCATACCAATAGTTAACCAGTTCGACAGGTAAACTCATTTCTTGTGATACCCGATCTGGATCATGATGAATTTCCAGTAAATTTAGGCACTTAAAAAACCATGCAAATGAAACTTTGGATTCCTTTGTTCCAGCGAAATATTTAAAAAAATCATGAGGCTGAGAGTTAAATGAAACCTCATCTAGAATGTCTTCTACGTTACTTTTTAACCAGTCAGTTTGATCGTTGAGTAACTGCTGACTTAAATGGACAGCATATTTTTCGAAATTGAATGGAGCAGAATCTTTTACTGTGTTTAAAAAATTGAAAGAAGGTAGGTAGCCCATCATCTTCTTTGCTAATTGAGTATCAATGTCTGGGTGATATTGCAGTATTTTATGTCCAGCGATCAGGTAGCTCAGATGAATATAGCTTTTAAAGGTTTCCGTAGGGTCAATGTGACCCAGTAAATGGGCAATCATAAACCAATGATTTTGACCATGCGTATTACGGAGTAACTCTGTCCGAATAGACTGATATTCTTCTTCAGTATAATCCGTCAGATTCTTGACTAGGGGAGCGTAATTACAGTTCAGAATAACGGATAAGTGATTGGCAGCCGTGTGTCGAAATGAGTGAAAAGAATAATCATGAGTTTTAAAAAGCTCGTTCATAATCATTCTAAAAGGTGTTGTCACCGTATGTTTGTTCAGCTTGCTATTTTCATTCCAGTTGCTGAATAGGTATAAGTTTTCCTGATTGAGTAGACGTTGCTCGACTACATGATTATGAAATAGTTGATATTCATCAGTTTTTAATAAGCAATACACAGGGACTTTGCGTTCAGCACTATCTGTTTTAAGTTGATGTAAGTTTCCTTTCTTTTTTGAGCCGTAGGGCTGAATCCAAACGGATAAACAGCTCAAGCCCTCGATATCCCGCACACGTAAGCCGAGAATTTCATTAATACGCATACCGGTACGGTAAGCTAAGATATAGATAATTTTTAATGTCTTATAAGTATTTTCTTGACAATTAGCTGCTGAGAATAAGGTATCTAACTTGTTCATGAAAGCTTGATAAGTCATGGGGCCAACGATACGTGCTCTCGGTCTGTTTTGTATGGCAATTGATTCTAATTCGAGAGACTCAGCTTCAAAAACTGTTTGTTGAAAGCTATGGAAGCGTTTCAACATCCTGACGGTCTGACCACTGGATTTTTTAAAGTTAAGCTCGCCTGCCTCATCTGCAAGTCGAGTATTCGTAATGATTTGTGGGTAGATCTTCGCCAGTATTGTATTCAGATCATCTTCGCTATCTAGATATTGTAAAGAGTGAGTTAACCATGGCTCGGCAATACGTGAATAATAAGTGTAAATCGAACCGTCTTTTAAACGCTTATTCTGCTGAAACGATTTTTGAAATTGGTTTACGCAAAAATTAAAACGTTCAGCCAGTGGCTGAATCTGTTCTAATTCAGGTTTATAAAGGCTGATGAGCCATAAGGCGACACGTTTACTGTACTCATTAAATTTATTAGTATTTTCAATGCAATATTTAATGATTAATGCATCGATACTGCGATCAGTTTGTGATGTACGAATCAGTTGTAAAAGATCTTTGTGAATCTTTATAACATCATCCAAGGCTTGCTGAATGTCATCATTAGAGTAGGATTGACCCACAATAGATGGTGATTTTTCTACATTTGAATCAATAAGAGTGTCTTGCTGATATTTAAATTTTGGATGAAGAAATCTTTCAAATTCTATTTCTGATAAGCCACAGGTTGCAGTATTTTCAATGAGACATTGTGAGAGAGCAGGATCAATGTCAACTTTCGGGAGTTGCATCCAGTTAAAGTTGGCATAGTCGCGTAATAATTTATAAGTTTTGAGATTAAATGGTAACTTAATCTTATTAAAAATAAGCTGTAGATAATCTTCTACATTCTGATTTACTGTGCGAATATTTCTGCTATTGAAATGAATCAACCATAAGCGGGTAATTTGATCCGGAATAAAATTACGCGATTTACGGATGATTTTTTCATCAATAAATAGATCTCCATAGGAGGGGGAGAGGGGTTCTAAAAATATAATGTTCAGATCCTCGATCTTTCTGATTTTTGCCGGATCTTTTAAATGTTCAAGCAAAGCTTCTAAAGAGGATTTTTGATTTAAGCCTGAGTAAAGCAGGGCAGAAATAACAATATTTCCAATGATTTCATCATCAGAAAATGTCTTACTATCTTTCGCTAGAATCCAGTAGTCCTAAAGCTTATCAAGAACTTCATCAACCTGATGTCCCTTCTCGATCCAGTCCATGGTAAAAACCGGCTGATCACGCCGCATCTCAAATGTCAGATTCGGTAGGGGCAAAGTCTCACGACGATTTAAATTGATTTGCTTGATATATGACTTAAAAAATTCATGCGCATATTTTTTCCATGCCAAGCTTGGAGCTTTGCGTTTAATAAACTCATAAATTGCTGGATAGAAGGACTCAAGATGCTCTTTTTGTTCCAAATCTTGCTCTTGAAAATATTGAATTAGCTCCTGTTCTGCATCTGCTCGAAGCTGTTTTTCCTGATCGAGTCGGTCTTGTTTTCTACGTACTTCGGCATATAGTGTTCGAGTTTGCTTAGTACGTTTATTGAGTGAGGACATCGAGTTCAATACCGGTAATTTGAAAATGATCTTTCATTTGTTCAAGAACATGGGCAATGCTTGAATATTGTGAAATAGATAAGCTGGAATAAGGATGAGCAGCTTCTTGCTGCATCGGTTCATGACCAAATAAAGCTAAAATTTCAATTTCGCTAATTTTATGACTGAGAAACGCACTGGCAGTATGTCGATGCCAGTTTTCATGATGCAAACCTAACTCAGGATTAAATTTTTTTATAATCGACGGCCTTAAAGGTTGCCATTGACCATTCTGAAAGATATTTAACAGTGGGAGCTTGCTCTCTAAAATTTGTTGAATACGTTGTGGAATTTCTGGCTGACTAGGAACAATGTGAGTTTTAAAATAATCTAAAAAATCTATGAATTTCTGGAGTTCTTGTACAACAAAATGACCTAGGGGAATTAAACGCCCATAGCCCTGCCGCCCCCCCACCTCTTTATCAGAAACCATGCATATTTTTCTTTTCAGGTTAAAGCTTTTTAAAAAACCTGGAAATTCAGCGACGGGTCGTGCAGCAGTAAAGAGCAACAAGAAATGCCACATCCACAGATTGTAATGATTGAAAATTGCTATCCAGTCACCTTCTTTTTGTGAAATTATTCTGGATTTGAGTGTGGCAAAGGTATTTTTAATCACATTTGAAGTTGGTGCTTTGCGGCTCCCAAAGTTTTTTTCTTTACTATAATCAATGCTCTGGTAGTCATCGGATAACGACTCACACAGCTCTTTTAAAATTGAGACATACTCGGTCTGTAAAGCCGGAATATTCTGATGGCAATAAGAAGTAGAAGAAGACTTATTTGCATCAATACCAGTGAGGAGGTCAGCAAGCTGTTTATTTCCAGTGCTTTGCAAAATAGTCTGATGTAAAAGAGAGCTAATTCTTATCAATGATAATTTTGGAATATAAAGTTTGGTTCTCAGCTGTTTCAAATGTTGCTTGAGGTCCTCTTCAGTAACGGTGTCACCATCTCGTAGCGAAGCAATAAATGAATTTGGAATTGGAATATCCAGATAGACTGTTTGGTTGAGCAAGCCATCTGGATATGCAAAATCCTTATTTTCAAAAATTGAAAATTTACTTCTCAGAAAATATTGCCCATTGCTTTGCTTGATCTGTTGGCGAGCATTTAAATTTTTAGCACGTTTACTTTGTAGACGTAGCCACTCCTGGATTTTATTTCCTGTCAGAAATGACAGCATCAGGATCAAGGAAGCCTTCTTTTTTTTGGTTTCTTTATCCTTGTCTTTAGAGTCTTCTTTAATTTCAACAAGGTAGTTTTTATAGAGTTCAGTAATTAGGGCACTTGTACTTGCGGTATTAGGAAAGAGACTGCTGTATGCCAGCAAATGTTCTTTTCGTTGAATATGCTTGGCAACCAGAGGCAGCACATAGCTCTGGCTGGATTCTGAATATGCAGCAATGGGGGTAATGATGGTTGGGTCTACAAGTATTTGGCGTGTATCTTGGTCATCTAGTTGTTTTTCTATATTGAGAGCTTTAGACTTTTGCCCTTTTTTAATTTCTGAACTTTCTACAATCAGCTGATCTTCGTCTAAAAATTCATGTTGCAGTTGAGTCTCGATGCTCTCTTTGGCAATTTTTGCCTTATTTTCCAAAACATAATTAAAGGTGATGCGGATCACTGTTAGCAGGTTTTGCATAAAATCATTTGATGACTCTTTATCACGTTCTTCATCAATAACCTCATTCAAATACCGAATAAATTCAACTAAGGAAAGGGAGGGATCTTTAAGATACTTTTTCCAAAGAAGCATATACTCAGGAGTATTTTGATATTCTTTTTCGGAACTCAGAACCCGATTGGCGGTACGGAAGCGCTGGAATAAACGTTTTACAGTGTTGAAATGTTCAGTGTGATCCTCTTTAAAAAGTTCAGGATGAATGTCTGGAAGCGCAATTAGGTAAACTGCTGCTTTTAAGACCAGGATATTCCAGATTAAAGCATTTTCTTCTGACTTTGCTAATTGTGCAATTGAGTTCACATACCAAGTGACTGGTGTTGCGCTAACAGTATGTTTTCGAGATGAGACCAAGGCAGCTGGTCTAGCAACAACAGAATTGGTTACTAGATCAAAATCTAATAGATCGAGATTGAGACCCTGTAGACATTGATCGATTGGGTGTGAAGTCAGTAAATCAGCAACATATTGAATATGTTCGGTACGTTGGAGTTGCTCATCATCAAAGAGTTTTTCCAGTGTCTGTTTTAATGATACCCGCGGAATATCAGCAGCATTTTGATGGCTTGGGTTAGATTCTGACATTATGTTTTCCATAGCTGATCAGGCGTGAGAACGAAGTCTACATTGTTTAAAAGCTGTTGCACAATTCCACTGGTTTGTTGCAGTTGATCAAGCACATTCTGTCTTTTTTGATGTATAACTTTATTGCGGTGATTCAGTTGATTTCGAGTGCATGACAGCAGATTGGCAAGCAGATCCAAACTCATTGTACGGTGAGGTTTGAAAGAGTTTTCTTTGTTTAACTTGTAAATAGCCTCGGCAGAAATATATTCATTTATTAAGTTATGTAACCTTTTGGGATTCAATCGATTAAGATCATGATAAGTAGATGATAGAAATTTTAGAAATTCTGAACTAACCACATTTTTTAATAGTTCGATTTTTTTGTTATCTTTGGGAAGAGAATGGATAATTAGATTAATTTCTTTGGGTGCATTCTGAGTCCAATATAGGAACCATTGGAAATTACTGGCGATGGTATAACCGGATAGATTAGTATCTTTCCAGACGTGAATTTCGGGACTTGGATTCAACATACCTAGATCTGTTTTTAAAGCTTTGAAAGCCTCTTGATAGCAAAGATAAATTCCAGAAAAATCAGGATGTATGCTGATTTGGATTTTATTAAAATTTTTGCACAACAATTTTTTAGGTGTACCACATTTTTCATTGAAATCAAAAGCTGTTTCCATAGTCCCCTATAAGTGTAAAAAATAATCACGTGAATATTCTTATAATTTTTTGAAATATTAAACAAGATTGACCTACCCCATACTTTGTGTCTATTTACAACTCATATACAATATATTGTGATTTTTTGTATTTTTAGGAACTGGGTCACAACTTATAGCAATGCTATTTATTTTAAAACTTAGAGGTTCTTAATATGGAAATTAAACAATTGAAACAGGTAGAAGTCGTTACAGATGTTTTATGTGATGTATGCAACCAATCAACGAAATTGGAGTTTGGAACATTATCGGCACATTGGGGCTATGGTTCCAGGCATGATGGGGAAAGATATGAGTTGCAGTTATGTGAGAAATGTTTCTTTTATGCCCTGGTGACATTAAAAAAAGAGCGAGCTGATGAGTTTATGTTTGATGAAAATTTTGACCCTTCGACCCTAGATGGGTTTGGGTTGAAATAGATTAGAGTTATGTTGGTATACGTATTTGTATGTTTAAAAAAGATTATTAGGTATTATTTAGTGATTTCAGGGTTGGGGCATGGCAGAATAGAATAATTTTAAAATATTTATATAACACAGGTTAAGAATGAATTTTATTGATGCAATAAGTGTGTTGTCTAAATCCTCTTCTTACGCAGTTTCTACTGAAAGTGACCTTGATGCGGCTTTATCTGCAATAAAATCTGATTTATATGTTGTGATGCCAATTGAAGAGCATCTTTTTGAATTATTAGAATCCATTAAAGAAGACTCTAAAAAAGTCATATTCCTTTGTGGTAGTAGTGGCGATGGAAAATCTGAACTTTTATTAAGGGCTCGAGAAAAATTTAATAGGCCATATATCAAATTTCATTTAGATGCCACACATAGTTTTGCTCCGCATGATTCTGCAGTCGATACTCTAAATAAATTATTTAATGAATATGAAGTTGGACACCATTCACTAGTAATAGCAATAAATATTGGGATGTTGGGAAACTATGCGGCAGCAGCAGAAAATAAAAATATAGGTTATGTTCTTAAAAAATATTTAGAAAAAAAACAAGTTTCAGATGGTTATGAATTTTTAAGTTTTGAAGATTATCCAAAATTTGATATTACTAGAGATGATTATCATGCTGAATTCATATCTAAAATTTTTGAAAAAATAACTAATTCAGAATCTCTAATTTATAAAGTTTATAGTGAAAGTAAAGATGCCGGACTTAAATCACAGGAAAAAATAATATTTATTAATTATAACCTTCTTTGTTCTAATGAAATTCAAAAGGTGATAATTGATTTATTGTTAAAGGTAAGATTATATCGGAACCAGTTCATAACTACACGTACATTATTAGATTTGATATATGAACTAGTAATAGGTGAAGGGTATATATTTGATAACATTTTTATTTCAAGAAACAATGAGATTTTAGAAAAGTTAAGTGAATTTGACCCAGTTTTTTTAAAAACTAAACTAATTGATCGGTTCTTGATTTCTTATCAATTAAAAGAAACTAGTGAAAAATTTGAAAACTTTAAGAGAGAAATTTTTGAAAAATTTTATCTTGAACCGTTAGATAGTTCTCATTCATATATTAGATTGTTTTATTTTTTGAAATTTTATGAATTAAAATATAATTTCCACAAGGAATTCGAAGATGATTTTTCAGAGAAACTTTTGAATGATTTTCTAAATATTTATCGATATCATAAATTTTTAGAAGTTGACAGTTCTTTAATAAAGAAACTAAGAGACTATTATAATAATGATTTATTGGCATCTTTGAGAAATTACATTAATAAAAAATCTCCCTATTTGAGTATGGATCAATATTTGATACGCGAATATGGAGGTTATCAGGTTATTGCTAATTTAAAGTTTTCAGCTGATTTGGGTGCATTGAAACAAAATGTAGTCAATGTGAATGGATCCTCATTTTATGTATTTTTAAAAGTAAAAGATTGTGGGGAGGTTGAATTTCCAGTAGATATTAATCTTTTTGAACTATTAATGAAACTTAAATCTGGTTATCGACCCAATAAGAATGATAGAAGTGTTGTAATACTCTTAAATGAGATAGTTAATCGAATTATTACTCTAGGTAATAAATCAAAAGAGTTAACTTTTAAAAATATAGAGAAAGATTCTATTAAAGAAATGACATTTACCTTTGAAGATGATTATATTGAAGTGAGTATGTAAAATGAGTCTAAATCTTGATCTTAAGGTGGATACTAGGACTAGTATGGCTTCATTTTATCCAATTAGAACACAAGAAAATAGTGATGATTTTAATTGGAGTATTATATCTGGGTTATTTTTAAGTAATTTATATGGTTTGAATTTCACTGAAAAAAAATCTTCAGAAATTCACGCTCAATTAGAAAGTTTTGAAAATATCTGCGAGGATGAGTTTAATGTTTTACTTAGTAGTGATGATGCTTGTTCTTTCATTAAGCAAATTTATTTCAATGGAAAAAATATTGCTAAAGTTTCACCTAAGCTGAGTATATATTCATTAGCAGATAATGTAGATAACTCTGCAGTGGAGAAAAGAATAGTGTCCTTAATGAAAACATTATTCTCCAAAGATAAAATTTATGAAGATAACATGCCAAATCTGAATTTCATTGAAAATAAGATCAATGAAGTATTCAATAAATATTTTCCAACAAAAAAACCTAATACTGCAGATGTAATAAGTTATTTACCTAAAATATCAAATATATTTTCTAAGGATTTAGATTTTTTAACGACTAAATCAAAATATTTTTTAGAAAATATACAGTTATTTTTAGAACTATATATGTTCATCTACACCACTCAATTGTCTTTATCTGTCAATGGATGGAAAGAAGCTAAAGAGCCTTTAGTGAAGGAATGCTATTTTATTTTAGATAGTGAAAAAGCTAGTAGAGAGAGGGTTTGCTTGCAAAGAGGTTATAAGCAAGTAGAGAAAAGTTTAGAGTCAATTTTTCCTATACTAGCTCTAACTGAGAGTTTACAAACGAATTTAGAAAAGAAGATACCTTGAATAGCCACCAAAATTCTAGACACACATAACCATCTTTTGATGGGCCTTTTCATAATCTAATGGAGAACGTTGACCATTGGAACCATGTCTGCGTTTTGAATTATAGAACATCTCTATATATTCAAAGATATCGGATCTTGCTTCAGTTCTAGTTACATAGATTTTCTTTTTAATTCGTTCCCGCTTTAATAGCTGGAAGAAGCTTTCTGCAACAGCATTGTCATGGCAATTACCTCTACGACTCATACTACTTTCAAGATTATGATGCTTGAGAAATGTCTGCCATTCATGGCTGGTATATTGGCTACCTTGATCAGAATGAATTAGGACTTTGTTCTTTGGATTTCTTCGCCACAAAGCCATCAATAACGCATCTAAAACCAAATCTGTCGTGATTCTGGATTTCATAGACCAACCAACAACAAGACGTGAAAATAGATCAATCACAACTGCAAGATACAACCACCCTTCATGTGTACGGATATAGGTAATGTCCGTCACCCATAATTGGTTCGGCTGAGTTGGATTAAACTGTCGATTTAAGCTGTTTGCGGCAATGACCGCTGGAGTACCAGCGTGAGCTCTAGGTTTACGATAACCACGCTGTGATTTAAGACCATCTGCTTTCATCAGTCGATGTACTCGATTGATCCCGCAACTTTCGCCAACATCTTTCAAATCATAGTGAATCTTGCGATAGCCATAGACTCCGCCAGATTCCAGCCAGAATTGTTTAATCAGTTCTGAAAGCTGTTGCCGTTTCCTTGCAGTTTCACTAGTGGGTTGCTTTAACCATGCGTAATAACCACTGTGGTGAACATCTAATGTTGAACATAAACGACGAACAGGCCATATGTGCTGATTGTCCTGAATAAAGGCGTACCTCATTTGGACTGGCTTGCGAAGTACACCGCGGCCTTTTTTAATATGTCCCTTTCTTCAGTAACCCGTTGCAGCTCTTTTTTTAACTTTGCTAATTCTGCACTTGGATCATTAGACTCTATCGTCTTGGGCTGCTGTGGATCATAACGTTTAATCCAAGCATACAAACTATGGGTGGTGGTTCCTAAACGCGTAGCAACCTCGGCCACACTATGACCTTTCTCAGTGACCTGTTTTACTGCTTCAATTTTGAATTCTTCAGGATATCGTTTACTGCTCATAAGCACCTCGTTAATTAGCCATTTTATCTAACTAAAAGGTGTCTACAAAATCGGTGGCTATTCAGTAAAAGGCTTTACGAGCTTGTAAGCCTTGTATTGCTATGAATTCGAACCAATTTCCGTCCATGCTAAGAAAATTTTAACCGCTAAAAAATAAAATTATATCAGCATATTGGCTTTTGGAAGTTAAAAAAATATATATGGAAGTTATTTTTTTTAATAATTAAATCTAGATCTGGTTAGATTATATATATAAAATTCGTTTTTATTATAAAAAGCCAATTACCCTGCTCTTAGGGTGATTGGCTATGCAGATTTTGTTACCCAGTTAATCTTCTGTCATCCCAATAACACGGCACTACAATCAAATTGTTTTCATGCAACCGTGACCATAATCGGACACCTAAATCCCGCTGCATATTCTGTAATGTGAAATTGGAAATTAGCAGCGTGGACTTCATATTGTCATAACGGCTATACAGAACCTTATGCACCATCTCCAGACGTTTCTCATGCCGGTCATGCAAGCCATATTCATCAATCACTAATAAATCAAAGCTGGAGAAATGGTCGATGACTTCCTTTTCAGAGCGTGAAGCATCTGACCAAGTGTCCATCATTTTTTGAGCAATTTCTGCACTGGTATAGTAGCGTGCAGATTTTGTACTGTTATGCAGAATGTTGCGAATAATTGATGCACTCAGATGGGTTTTACCTGTACCTGGTGTACCAATCATCAACATGTTCGGGTTGTGGTCAGAAATAATCTGCTGTGCAAAGGCCTGACATAGTTTGATGGTATTGTCTTGTGCAGGGCATGCAACTACATAATTCTTGAAGCCCCGATCCAGGTAGCGTTTATTGAGCCCTGAATTTTTAATTTTCTGTTTTAGCAATCGCTGTTGCAGTTCATTCTCATAGGCTGCATGTGAGTGTTGGACGGTTTCTTTGGCACACAATTTACAGAGCCTGTAACCGGCAATTTCCATCAGGGGTATATGATGGGTAGGGCAAAGTGTTTCCGTTGTTTCTGCGCGAAACTGGAGCGTTTTAAGCATGGTATTCATGATTATTCTCCTAAATCCATTTGGAATTTTCTAAAAAATCCTCATTTTTTTCTTCAAAATTTGAAGATGAAGATGAAGATGAAGATGAAGATGAAGATGAAGATGAAGGGCATGATTCAAGCATGACTTGAGTAATACTCGGGCTATTCTCAGGAGCTGCTTGAGCATTTACTTTTCGTTGCTTGGCTGATGCTTGAGCATTACTGGCGGATTTCCCCCAACGTGCTTGAGCTGCATTTTTAGCTTTATCAGATTTCATTTGCTGATTTTGCAATGCCTGGCTTTTTAAACTGGTTAAAAAACTTGAATGAATCTGCTCAGATTCGACTTCAAACAATTCTAGGGCTATTAGCGTATTCAACAAGGTTTTAGCCTTGGTATGTTGCGATAATTTTGTGATGCTACATATTGTTGCTAGGTCATGAGGAATAGCACCATTTTTCCAGAAATCCATCATTAACAGTAGTGCTGCACCAATTTGTTCTGCTGTCATTCGTGCAAATTTCGCCTGTAGGTCACCAATATAGAGTGGCATCCAAATTGAAATGTCTTTATGCATGTGTTCACCTTTTTTATAGGTATAGAGGGCTAAGGTCATCAATCAGATGACCTTGTATATTTATGTGATCAGGGAGTTAAGCTCATTAACCGGAGGCGTGCCTGTTGGGCTAAATCATCGTAATGGGCTTGTCCATCATCCAGCAGTCGCTGTAACCAGAGTCTCAATGCCTGGTGATCATCGAAGCATTTGTTGATCTCCAGCAAAAACGCCAGATTGTGCAGTTTAGGAATGTGTAGCTCATGGATTAATTCACGAGCGACAGTATCAGCTTCAGGACTGACGACCACACCACCAAAGAAAGCTTTACTATTCATGTGCAAGCTCCTCTATTCAGTTTTTCCAGCATGGCTTCAAAAGCACTGCCATCGCGACGCGTAACATTGGGGATATAACGACTATAGACCCGGAATAGCATTTCAGTCGTTGAATGTCCTAATTGACGTGCGATCCATTCGGGATTTTCTCCTGCTGACAGCCAGAGCGTTGCTGCTGTATGACGTGTTTGATAGGCACGACGTGGCTTTAGGCCTAAATAGCGTAATAAAGGATGCCAGACACGTCTATTCACTAGGCGATAATCGAGAGGTCCACCATCACGATTACAGAATACAAACTCTGATTTACTATTATTTAAGCTTTTCTGTTGTAGAAAGGCTTGGTAAACGCGGTCACTCATTTGGATCGTGCGGTCAGAACCATAGGTTTTGGTTCCACCCAGTTCCCCATTCACCAAGGCTTCACGAATATGGATTTCCCGACGTTGCAAGTCCACATTTTTCCATTGCAACCCATCAATTTCACTGGTGCGCATACCTGTGAAAAATCGAACAGTATAATAAGGCTTAAAATCATCACGAACTGTGGCCAAGATTGCATGTACTTCCTTTAATGAAAAAGGCGTGACTTCAATTTTTCCTTGCTTTAAGTTCTTGATATTCTTATAAGGACTGTCAAAGTCATATCGTTCGGCAGCACTATCGAGTATCATACGAAGTGCTATCATAATCTGGTTGATTCTTGATGGTGAAAGGCATTCTTGGTTTTTCCCGTAAGTCACTTTGGCGAGGGATGAACGGAATCCAAGAATGTCTGACTTTTTGATATTAATAACCGGAATTGTGCCAAAAAAAGGAATTAAATACTTTCTGATCACAATTTGAATTTTTTCCTTGTAGCTTGTACGCCATTCTATTTCTTTATCAGTGAACCAGATTTCACAGAACTTAGAAAATAGAGGTGTTTTTGAGCTGATTTCATTTACTCTGTTTTCTGCATTTTTGATTTCTTTTAAACGAGAACTTTTTGGAAAGTATTTGGCATAGTCAAAAATACCCAATAAGATTTCTGCTTCCATTCGTTCAATCACTTTTTCAAGCTTTTTTCGATTTTGAGTATTGTCTTCAAGAGCGGTGGTTTCACGGCAACGAATATTTAAGTATCGAAAATCGACACATAACTTACCGTACCTAGTACGAATAGCAGCCATAAATATGTTCTCCTTACTGAAGTTGTAGGCTATGTAACGAGCCTAAAGTGGTTTTAGTCATATCTTCTTCAATACGCTCCCATACATATAAAATTTTGCGCCCACCAAAAGGGCGAATGTAATGAATGCCCTCGATCAAAACGCTATCCTTTAACTGATTACGGATGGTACGTTCGTTATAATGGATTCGTTCTGCCAATTCTTTTGTAGTAATATAAGTAAGATTCATATTTGTATCCTTTAACAAAGTATCACAATGATGTTATTTAAGACCACAATGCGATAATAAATGCATTTAATACATCATGCAAGTACTTTATTACACAATGGTGGTAATTAATGATAGTTTGTAACTTACCTGTTCTTTTGGCGGAACGAAGAATGAAAGTAGCAGATGTAGCTCGAGCAACTGGAATGAGTAAGACAACATTGCATAAGTTATATAATGGTCAATCGACTCGAATAGATTTTGATACCTTAGAAAAATTGTGTGTATTACTTAATGTTGAAGTGGGTGATTTATTAAAACTTCAGAAAAATGAAGAGCAGAATGCTTGATTAAAAGAGATTTAAGTTGAGTTTTTCGTTAATAAGTAATTGTTTTAATTATATATTTTTGGTGACCAAATTTGGTCACCATCAAAATAAAGCAAATAAAGAAATACTAAAATAGATGGAAAAAAGGGAAGTCAGGTGTATGGGGAGGGTGTTCTGATTATGTATACTAAAATTGATTAAAAAATACCAAAATAGCGAATGAATTGATTCGTATATAATAAAGGGAAGGCACGTTTAGGGCACTTTTGGTCACGAACCAGCTTAAAAAACACGTTGTCTAAATTTTTTTTGAGCTTCTTCCAAAGCTAAAACATATAGGTTTTAGAAAAAATATTATTAGTAATCAACAAGAAAAAAGCCCTAATCTTTCGATTAGGGCTTTTTGAATTTGGAGCGGGAAACGAGACTCGAACTCGCGACCCCAACCTTGGCAAGGTTGTGCTCTACCAACTGAGCTATTCCCGCAGGGTGAATAATTTTTACTATAAAAACTAAACGAAAAAGAATTTGGAGCGGGAAACGAGACTCGAACTCGCGACCCCAACCTTGGCAAGGTTGTGCTCTACCAACTGAGCTATTCCCGCATGCGGTGTATAATACATTATGCAGCATTAGGGTCAATAACTTTATGCAAAAAGTTGTATCAATTGCATAAATAAGAAGCAAATCCATTAAAAAAATGCGCTAGAGGTCATTAATATCTGATTCTATGGACTAAAATATCATCAATTTTTATCATCTTAATCGTATATAGCTGAGAGAGTCACTGCTTTAAAGAACAAATACTGTTGCTTAAATGATCTTGTTTTAAGCGTGAATATTGAGAAAATTAACGTATACTAAAACGTATATCATTTTGATTTTGGTTGGAGTAATGCCATGAGCTTAGAACAAGAACTGACACAGCGTTTACAAACTTTATCGCCGAGTCAATTAGAGATCGTCAATGAATCTGCAGGTCATGGTGGTTATTTTCCGGGCAAGGAATCACATTTTAAAGTGGTCATTGTAAGTGATATTTTTAGCGGGTTACGTTTGGTCCAGCGTCATCAAAAAGTATACGAAGCCGTAGGTAATTTACTGGCATCTGACAAAATTCATGCTTTAGCAATTCATGCATTCCTTCCTTCAGAATGGCAAGATCAGGATACTTCAAGTCCTGAATGTGCACATGCAGCCAAATAAGGCAAAAGGTATCATATATGTTAGCGACATCATGGTTAAGTGTTTTGCATATTATGGGTGTGATTCTGTTATTAAGTGCTTTGGTCTTAGGAGGGATCTCATTATTTCAAACTCAACAGCAGCAAGTGGTCACGTTAAAGTGGCGTAAATTTTTGATTGCTTTACAGCATCTAGCTTTAACATTGTTATTGATTTCCGGCATTGCTTTGTTGGTGATGATGCAATTTAAAATAGAAACTTGGTTTTATGCCAAAATCATTTTATTTTTAGTTTTGTTTTCTTCTTTAATTAAAGCATATAAAAATGATTCATCTATATTATTGATTCAGCGTAAAGCAGGCTGGCTTTTAGCGTGTATTGCATTTGTTGCAATTTATGGTTTAGTTATATTGCAGCCCAATTTTACTTAATCGACAACTCTGTTTATAGCTACAGTCATGATATTTAGCTTATTTAAGTTAAATTATGGATAAGGATTTTTCTTTTAAAGCATAAAGTAACTGTAATTTTATGCTTGATTTTGACTATGGTTTGATCCAATAAAGATTTTTTTTATTCTTGAAATCAAAAATCAGTTTCATGATAAATATCCTCATTTGCTTCAGCAGGATTCGGATGCTTTAGCGAAAGTTATTCTATATTGATGCGATGATCTTAAACTTTACCCAATAAGATAAATTGACTGTATGCATGAAACGTTGTTCAATTAAAATACATCATTCAATCAATAGAGCCAGCCATACCATGAAAGCAACGTATTTTCTAATTTTGGTCGGATCTGCACTGCTTTTAAGTGCATGTACCACGACAGTGAAACCTAGCTATGTTTCTCCGACACAATATCAAGCATTCAACTGTGGTCAGTTGCATAGTGAATATCAACGGATTGAACAATATATTCAGCAAGGCGTACAACCTGCAAAAAGAACTGGTGTTGGCGTAGGCGTTGGTTTAGGTGGCGGTTGGGGAAGTCGTGGTGGATGGGGATTTGGTCCGAGTATTTCGGTCAATATGGGGCAATCTTCTAATACCAAGAATACTGAGCTTGCACGCCTATTAGGAGAGCAAGAAGCGTTGGTTCAGGCAGCCCAGTTTAAAGGTTGTCCGATTGTTCGTACCACAGCAAAAAAATAAACTAGATATTGATATTGTTATGGGATTTGTATTCAATAACAATATCTAAAATAGACTTAAACATGATTAAAAAACAGTTTTTTATTTAAAATTTTCATTGAAAAATTAGACTATTGATCATTTTTTTAAATTTATAACTTGTTATTTTTATTCTGTTTCATATAAGGTGTGCAGCTACTTGATTTGGAATAATCAGTCTTTATGATTGAAAATTGGCTTTTTGTTTTAGCAATCATTGCTATTTTGATGATTCCTGGACCCACCAATGCTTTATTGGCGAGCTCAGCACATCAACAAGGTATTATTAAAACGAGCCTATTTATTCCCGCAGAGCTATTTGGTTATTTATATGCAATTAGTATCTGGGCGTTATTTATTCATATTGGTGAACCTACTTGGCCACATTTAGTACCAATTTTACATATTTTAAGTATCATTTATGTTGGATGGTTAGCATTTCGTTTATGGAAACTGTCTTATTTAGAGCAATATAATCAGCAACATCATCATATTCGCCCAAGACAATTATTTTTTGCAACTTTTAAAAATCCCAAAGCATTGCTGTTTGCTGCAGGTATTTTTCCAGATCAAACTTGGAATAGTGTGGCACATTGCTTGTGGGTCTATTTGGTATTTTCTATTGTATTGATCCCAACAGCCATATTTTGGATGGCATTTGGTCGAGCAATTTTAGCGGGAAAAACGGATCAAATTAAAGCCGCCTATCTCTATAAAGGATCGGCTTTAATTCTCATTCTTTGTATGTTGCCTATCGTGATTGGTTTTTTTTGATCAATCTAGATCTAAGCATTATTTCTTTTCTTAAATTGTTGTTTAATAAAACCTAAGATACCAGGCAATATACTTAAAATAATAATACCGAAGATAAGATAAGTAAAATTATCTTTAATGATTGGCATATTACCAAATAAATAACCTAAAACAATAAAAGAAGCTACCCAGCAAAAACCACCAATAATATTAAACGTAATAAAAAACTTATAGTTCATATGACTTACCCCAGCGACAAAAGGGGCAAAAGTTCGTGCAAATGGAATAAAGCGTGCAAAAATAATGGTTTTACCACCATGTTTTGCAAAGAATTTTTGCGTAGCGATTAAATGTTGTTTATTAATAAGTTTAGATTCCAGCTCAAAAACACGTGGCCCTAAATACTTGCCAATATGATAATTGAGTGTATCACCAAGAACAGCTGCAAAAAATAAAAGAATAATCAGTAAGATAGGGTCCATAGCACCTGTAGATGCTGCTAAAGCACCAGCGGCAAATAACAGGCTATCACCTGGCAGGAAGGGCATTACCACAAAGCCCGTTTCTACAAAAATAATTAAAAATAAAATTGCGTAGATCCAAATACCATAATTTCTAATAAATTCAAGTAAATGCTCATCTATATGTAAGATAAAATCAATCAGTTCCATGCTGGACAATAATACAAAAAAGTACACAAATCCTAGCAGCCTAGATATAGAAAGTCAGTATCAAAAATCAATTATTTTTATTTATATTGGTTGTAAAAATAGAATGCTGCATTGAGATGGGATGAGACAAGTCGATTTATGGGTGAGTTATCGCTATAGATTTAATGATTAGTCAATATTAATGCGTTGTTTGTTCTAGATAAAAATAAATTTATTACAGTGATATCAAACTTTGTAATATTCAATATATGGGTAATGACAATCGATATACTGAATAACTTCAATAAAAATATAGTGATTTGAGCTAAAAATTCAATCTGATTCATGTGGATGGCATAGAATCAAAATAGCAATTTAAGCTTTGTATTGTATTTCAGATTAAATTATTTATAGATCAAATGATTTTAATCCCGCTTTTAATCACAGACTTTGTCCGAATAATGTGCGTAATCCTAATAAAAATGTTAGAATAATGTGCTTATCTCCGTTTGCCTTTCATAGTTGTTTGTCATGACTACCAATACTCAAATTACTGAAGATCGTATCCTGATTCTAGATTTTGGATCACAATATAGTCAGCTGATTGCACGTCGCGTACGTGAAGCTGGCGTATATTCTGAAATGTATGCTTATGACATGTCTGAAGAAGACATTCGCGCATTTAATCCAAACGGTATTATTTTATCTGGCGGACCAGAAAGTGTTCATGAAGCCAATAGTCCTCGTGCACCACAATGTATTTTTGAGTTAGGTGTTCCTGTATTGGGTATTTGCTATGGACTGCAAACCATGTCAGAACAACTGGGTGGTAAAGTTGAGCCTGGTACAGTACATGAATTTGGTTATGCCGAAGTAAATATTCAAATTCGTGATCAGTTAATTGGTGATCTTGAAGATGGTGCCAATACGCTAAAAGTTTGGATGAGTCATGGCGATAAAGTCACTGCGATTCCAGAAGGTTTTACAATTACGGCAAGTACACCAAGTTGTCCAGTGGCCATGATTTCTGATGAAGCCCGTCGTTTCTATGGAATTCAATTCCATCCAGAAGTCACACATACTGCAAAAGGCGCAGAGCTTCTTTCAAACTTTGTCCATCAGATTTGTGGTTGCCGTAACTTATGGACTGCAGAAAATATTATTGATTTGCGTGTAGAGCAATTACGTCAACAAATTGGTGATGAAAAAGTATTATTAGGCCTTTCTGGTGGTGTGGACTCATCTGTTGTGGCTGCACTTTTACATCGTGCCATTGGTGATCAGTTGACCTGTGTTTTTGTGGACAATGGTTTACTCCGTTTACACGAAGGTGATCAGGTGATGGACATGTTTGCTAAAAACATGGGTATTCGTGTGGTTCGTGCTGATGCTGAAGAGCGTTTTTTAACTGCGCTTACGGGTGAAGTGGATCCAGAGAAAAAACGTAAAATTATTGGTCGTGAGTTTATTGAAGTTTTTGCTGAAGAAGCACGTAAGCTGGATGGTGTAAAGTTTCTTGCACAAGGGACGATTTATCCAGATGTGATTGAATCTGCTGCCAGCAAACAAGGTAAAGCACATGTGATTAAATCACATCATAATGTTGGTGGATTACCTGAAGATTTAGCTTTTGAATTGGTTGAACCTATTCGTGATTTATTTAAAGACGAAGTCCGTCGTTTAGGTACCACTTTAGGCTTACCATTTGAAATGTTATATCGCCATCCATTCCCAGGCCCAGGTTTAGGTGTACGTATTCTAGGTGAAGTCAAGAAAGAGTATGCCGATATCCTGCGTCTTGCTGATGCAATTTTTATGGAAGAGCTTCGTGCTAGTGGTTGGTATGACAAAACAGCACAGGCATTTGCAGTATTCCAACCGGTTAAATCTGTCGGTGTTGTTGGTGATGGTCGTCGCTATGCATGGGTAATTGCTTTACGTGCGGTCGAAACGGTTGATTTTATGACCGCACGATTTGCCCATTTACCTTATGATCTGGTAGATAAAATTTCAACGCGTATCATGAATGAAATTGCTGATGTTTCTCGTGTGGTCTATGATGTTTCATCAAAACCACCTGCAACCATTGAGTGGGAATAATAGATTTACGCCATTTAGTGGACTAAATCAATACCTATAAAGAGCACTACGGTGCTCTTTTTTATGATGAGGTGGTTGACTATTTTAGCTGTAAAAATGCGCCTATTTTGTTAAGTCATCAATAGCAGATTATTTGGCAGACTATAATCCATTTGGTGCTGAGTAGGGCGGGCACTATGCACTGGTGATGGATTATTGTCGTTTAATCACAATCGAGTCTATACCACTATTTTGTAGGGTTTGCTGTGCAATAATCGCTGCTTGTTGTGATTCATAAGGACCAGAAATCACACGATACCATGTTTCGCCATTTTCAGTGGTTTTAATTACATCAGCAGAGAGGCCATTTAAGATAATTTCAGCACGACGCGCATCTGCTGCATCAGGATCACTATAGCTGCGTACTTGTAAAATAAAACTACTGTGTGGGGCTGATTCTGTTTGATTTAAATCACTGATTTCAGAGCTGGCTTGTGTTTCAGGGGCTTCAACAATCACCACAGCAGAAGGGTTTTTATTTTCAGGTACTGCCTGCTCTGGAATAGGTGTTACTTGCTGCTGCGGGAGTAAATCATAAAAACGATAGTCATGATTGGTATCCTCTTGCGTTTGTTCTGTGGTTACTTCATCCTTTGGTTTGACAGGTTCCCAAGGTTTCCATAACAATAAGGCCAGCCCAAAACATAACACAATAAGAATTACGACAAGTGTTCCTAGCCATGTTGGCACTAAAGATTTTTTAGGCTTATTGGGTCTTTCTGATACACCGCGTTGCGTTTTTCCAAACACGTGAAAACCTCATGGTTATTGATGGTTGTTTGATCTTTTGAACATTACTTGAGTCATTTAAAGAAGTAAACAGGACGAATGGTCCTGTTTACTAAATTAGGATGAAATTATATTGTTGTCATCATCATGACAAAACAATAGTCATATTGTTTTACATTGATTCAGGTGCAGAAACGCCGAGTAACTCCAAACCATTATGTAAGACTTGTTGTACATTTACAGAAAGTAGTAAACGTGCTTGAGTTAACTCAAGATCATCTTCATTCAGTACTTTATGCTCATTGTACCAACCATGGAATAGTGCTGCTAACTCTTTTAGGTAGTTACCCACTTGATGCGGTTCATAACAGTTGGCTGCACGAACTAAAATTTCTGGGTATGCAGCAAGTTTAGCTAAAATTTCTGTTTCAGCATCTAATACCAGTCGATGAGAACATTCCGTTGTAGATGTCGGGTTAATATTCATATTGGCCGCTTTTTCTAACATACGGCAAATACGTGCATGCGCATATTGAATATAATAGACGGCGTTATCTTTACTTTGTGAAACCGCAAGGTCTAAATCAAAATCAATATGTTGCTCAGATTTACGCATAACATAATAAAAACGAGCCGCATCATTGCCAACTTCTTTACGTAAATCACGTAAAGTAACAAACTGTCCCGAGCGAGACGACATTTGTACCATTTCGCCACCACGCCATAAGCTAACAAACTGTACCAGTAATACGGTCAGTTTTTTAGAATCATAGCCCATTGCATCAATGGCAGCTTTAACACGTGAAATATAACCGTGATGATCTGAACCCCAGATATCAATTAAGTCTGTATAACCGCGTTGTAGTTTATTTAAGTGATAAGCAATATCTGATGCAAAATAAGTCGTTTGTCCATTACGACGTTTTACTACACGGTCTTTTTCATCACCAAATTCTGTCGATTTAAACCAAATATTGCCTTCTTTTTCATATAAAAAGCCACGTTGGTCTAAGGTTTGTAGTGCTTCATCAATTTTTGCAGTTAAAGACGCTTCACTAAACCATTGATTAAATGTAACGCCAAACTCACCAAGATCGTCTTTAATATCATCTAGAATCGCTTTTAAAGCAGCTTGATGAAAGACGCGATAGCTTGAACCTAGTAATCGTTGTGAATTATGAATTAAACCATCAATATGTTTTTCTTTATCACCCGAAACAATGACTTTATTGCCATCTGCATCAAGCTCTGCAGCATATTGCACATCTTCTGGCACATCAAAGTAGACATCGGTTACAGGACGAACATGCGCATCAGCGTCTTGATCAATAATACTTTGAGCAATTTCTTTGACATAGTCGCCCTGATAGGCATTTTTAGGAAAGACTAAGCTTTGACCCGTAAGTTCTAGATAGCGTAAATAAGTTGAAGTGGCAAGAATATCCATCTGACGACCGGCATCATTGACATAATATTCACGATCAACTTTTGCACCTGTTGCTTCAAGTAAATTGGCAACGGTCATACCGTAAGCAGCACCACGACCATGGCCAACATGTAAGCTAGAGGTTGGGTTTGCCGAGACAAATTCAACTTGAATACGCTTTTCCGCATTGACGGTTGTCCGGCCAAATTGATCTTTTTGTGCTTGAATTTGATCTAAAATTGCAAAACGCTGATTGGCATTTAAAAAGAAGTTAATAAAGCCAGGGCCTGCAATTTCTGCTTTACTGATATCTGCAACCTCTGGCAGATTCGCTAGAATTTTTTCTGCTAAGTCGCGCGGTTTCATACCCGCAGCTTTAGAACTGATCATGGCAATATTTGAGGCAAAATCACCGTGACTTCGATCTTTAGTACGGGTTAAATTGCCTGTGTTGTTCCAGTCAGATGGGAGTACACCTTCTGCTTGAAGGGATTGTACCGCATGCTCTAGTGCTGCTTGTATAGCCGTATTCATAATCAGTCAAAAATAAAAGTCGCAGAGAAAGTATAAATATAACAAATTTCCTGATTTTTAGCTAAATGCAATTGTATACAATCGATTGGCTGTGATTATTTTGTCATGATCATTATAAAATCAATGATACTGGTCTGGCGGGATTAGATTGATTTCATGATGAAATATAGCTTATAGCAATCGCAAAGGTATTTATTAATAAAATATATACTGCACAGTTATGGTGCGCTAAATAAATGTATCAACGTGAAAATACCATAAATGAATCTTATCATATATCGTATTTAGGTTAATTTTTAACAAAAAACAAATTTTCGTTGATAAAAACCACATTTTTTTGCGATTATATTTTTTATTTATTAATAAAATAGAGATGTTTTTACTATCAAATTACAAAATGACATTTTTTAGGGAAATACAGGTAAGCTATTCACTCGAAACGAGCTTGATCATGTTCTTTTTAGAATATTGGATTGATGTTGGCTAAAATGAGATTGGAAATGGTCGCAGAAACAACAGTTATAAAAAAACCTTTATATATTCCTTATGCAGGGAATACGCTTCTTGAATTACCGTTACTTAACAAGGGCTCTGCATTTACAATGCAAGAGCGAGCAGATTTTAATTTATATGGTCTTCTCCCACAGGTCATTGAAACAATTGAAGAGCAAAGTCAGCGTTCTTATCAACAATTTACTGCATTTAATGATGCAATCAATAAACATATCTATTTACGCAATATTCAAGATACCAATGAAACGTTGTTTTATCATCTCATTGAGCAACATCTCAGTGAGATGATGCCGGTGATTTATACACCAACAGTGGGTGAGGCATGTCAGCGGTTTTCAGATATCTATCGTCGTCATCGCGGTATTTTTATCTCTTATCCTGATGGTGATCATATTGAACAATTGTTATATAACGTTAATAAAAAGAACGTTAAAGTGATTGTGATTACTGATGGTGAACGTATTCTTGGTTTAGGTGACCAAGGTATTGGTGGTATGGGAATCCCGATTGGAAAATTATCTTTATATACGGCATGTGGTGGTATTAGTCCGGCATATACCTTACCTATTACCTTAGATGTTGGCACCAATAATCAACAACTACTGAATGACCCAATTTATATGGGACTTAAACAGCCTCGTATTAGTGGTGATGAGTACTATCGCTTTGTTGATCAGGTGATCGATGCAATTAAACGACGTTGGCCAAAAGCATTGATTCAGTTTGAGGATTTTGCACAAAATAATGCCATGCCATTATTAAATAAATATCGTGATCAATTGTGTTGTTTTAATGATGACATTCAAGGCACTGCTGCTGTTGCAGTCGGGAGTTTAATTGCAGCTTCACATGCGGCAGGTAAGCAATTAAAAGATCAGATTGTCGCATTTTTAGGTGCAGGTTCTGCAGGTTGTGGAATTGCTGAACAAATTATTGCTCAAATGGTCGCTGAAGGCTTAACTGACCAAGAAGCACGTCGTCGTGTATTGATGGTTGATCGTTTTGGATTGATTACCGAAAATCAGCCTAATTTACTCGATTTTCAACGTCCTTTAGCACAGCAAGCAGAGCATGTTTCTGCATGGGCAGATGCTGCAGGTAGTATTTCATTACTTGAAGTCGTACAAAATGCCAAACCAACGGTGTTGATTGGTGTATCTGGTCAACCCGGATTGTTTACTGAAGATGTGATTCGTACTTTGGCAAAAAATTGTGATCAACCCATTGTGATGCCATTATCTAATCCGACCTCACGTGTTGAAGCAGTACCTTCAGATATTATCAACTGGACAGAAGGCCGTGCATTAATTGCAACAGGTAGCCCATTCGCACCAGTGAATTATCATGGCAAGATTTATCCGATTGCACAGTGTAATAACTCTTATATTTTTCCTGGAATAGGTCTAGGTGTAATCGCTTCAGGTGCGACCAGAGTGACGGATAGTATGTTGATGGCATCAAGTAATGCATTGGCTGCTTGTTCTCCAAAAATTATTGATCATGAGGCAGATTTATTGCCTGATCTTGATGATATCCAACAAGTATCTAAAATGATTGCATTTCAAGTTGCTAAAGCAGCTATGCAGGCTGGTGTTGCGAGTTTGATGAGTGATGAGTTGTTAATTCAGGCGATTGAGCAAAACTTTTGGAAACCTGAGTACCGAGATTATAAGCGAATCACCTATTAAACTATGGTTATATGATATATTTCTAAAATTAAACTACTGATATATAAATATTTATTATTTGTGCAGTTAATATAGACCGTGTAGATGAATGGTTTATGCTTCTATACGGTCTATGATTTAAATGTTGAGTAATGACGAATAGATTTATGCTGTTTCAATAATATCTGTTAATAACTCATCGCTTGGTGCAAAAAAATAAGCGCCATCTTGTGGAGTTACAAAATGTAATAAACGATCATGAATACCATCACCATGGTTGCCAAACATACGTGCCAGCATTCGATCGATAATGGCTAAATCTTTAGTATAGGCAATAAAAAATAGGCCCTGTTCACCTTGGCCATCACCATAAGGTAATGAATGACGCAAAATTTCCAGCTCTTCACCTTCATCATTTTCGATTACTGCTCGTGCAATATGTGCGTTTTCTGGTTTGACCTGATCATCCAGTTCAATACTCTCTAATTTGGTTCTACCGATGACTTGTTCTTGAGTATCTACTTTTAGTTTTTTCCATTTATCTAAATGATGTACATAACGTTGAGCAAAAACAAAACAACCATCGGCAAAAATACCCGTATCTTTACCAAGTAATGCCGTTTCTGCGCGATCATCTGGAAATTGTGGATTTTCGGTGCCATCAATAAATCCTGTGAGATCACGTCCTTCAATTTGGCGAAAGCATACACGTTCATCCAAAAGTTCAATTTGATCTTGGATGCCATCAAAAAATGCTTGGCTTAAAGTAAAGCATAAATCTGCACGTGTACTGGCGATATGAATGAGTACATCTGCGGCAATTGCTGGCATTTCAAAAGCTGCGTTGATTGGTGCTAATGCTTTAAATCCTGGTGGAAGTTCAGGAGATAATTTGCACCATAATTCAGGGCCAAAAGCAATTGCTGTTTTAATTTCTAGCTGTGGGTAAGATGCAATTAAACGGTTGCGAGTACTGATTAAATCAGAGAGTTTTGCTTTTAATTTTTCAAGTGATAAATCTTTTAAACGTAAAACAATAAAACGTGCATGATCTGAAGGTAAAGGTAAAATCACAGATTGGGCGGTCATTGATAGCTCCTAAAATAATTATATTCATCAGTGGCTAAGCATTATTGTGCCTGAATCTAAAACAACTGAGTAGCGTATATTATGTAAACTTAGTAAGTTTTACCGTATAAAAAAACGTATACTTTTATGGTTTTTTTATTGGTGGTGCAAAAGATGGCTTATCAAATGTGGATTGCATTTATGTTGGCATGTTGGGTGATTAGTATTTCACCAGGTGCTGGTGCAATCGCGTCAATGTCCAGTGGATTACATTATGGTTTTCGTCATGGGTATTGGAATGCATTTGGTTTGCAATTAGCATTATTGGTACAGTTTGTCATTGTTGCAGCAGGCGCTGGTGTATTATTTGCAACGACACCGTGGGCCTTTTTAGTGGTGAAATGGTTTGGCGTGGGTTATTTATTATATTTGGCTTATATGCAGTGGACAGCAGCGGTACAGTCAATCGTAATTTACCAGGATGTCACCCATAAATCAGCATTCAAATTGGTATTGAATGGCTTTTTGGTGAATATGAGTAATCCAAAAGCAATTGTATTCTTATTGGCAGTATTGCCACAATTTTTAGATCTTTCGAAACCACAAACAGGACAATATGCTCTAATGGCGATCACTATGATTAGTATTGATTTGATTGTCATGGCTGGATACACCGGTTTGGCTGCGAAAGTACTGAGATTATTAAAATCACCTCAACAGCAAAAATATATGAATCGTACCTTTGCAGCGTTATTTGCTGGAGCAGCTGGATTATTAAGTCTGCTACATCAATCATAAATTCATGCCATATTGTTGCTTTAATTTTTGCTGGTAAATATCTGTACTGATCGATAATGTGTATTTTTTAGTATGAACGCATTTAAATTCTGAATCTCATGGTATTGAGTGATGCATTATTTTGATTTCTATGTCTATGTGATCACGGTGATTCTGATGATTGCGATGCCCGGACCAGTGATGATTCTGGTGGCAAGTGCAGGTTTGCAAGGGGGATATCGTAGTGCATTACGTACAATTGTTGGCACAAATTTAGCTTCACTGGTTTTGATTGCAGTAGCGATTTTGATTTTAAAAGGTTTGTTTAGTCTAGATCAGCTTTGGTTTGTGCTGATTAAGTTGTTGGGCTGTGGTTATATTGCATATTTGGGATGGGGGATGTTAAACGAGTTTTTTCAATCCCAGTTATCATCGACCGAAAAAGTAATCCCTCGTACAGTTGGACTAAAAAAAGGTTTTTTAGTCGGAATTTCTAATCCTAAAGATATTGTATTCTTTTCTGCTTTTTTCCCGCAGTTTATTACAGTACATAGCAATATCAATATCAGTTTAAGCATTTTAGTTTGCACTTGGATTATTTTAGACTTTATCACACTGTCTGTGGTTTATTTTGCTTTTAATCGTTTATCTCAAACAGCTTATTATCAGAAGATATTGGCTTTATGTGGTTTGATCTTAATACTGATTGCTGTATATGGTGCCTATGTCAGTTTAAGTCGCTTATTTTTATAAGTAGGCTATAAAAGCGTAATTTCCTTGTGGATATGGATTTAATTTTGTTTGAGCAAATACTTTATTAAATATATACCAAGCGCTGGATAAGATCCTGTTGGTTTTAAGTGCTTATAAACGCTATGGATCCTGAACCCGTATAGGCTTAGTGATGCAGATACTTGGAGATAAAGCTTTAATCTAGATGCAATGGATTCTGATCATTTGGTATTTAAAGAACGGGTTCATGGTATTAAAATTTTACTGTTTAGTATAATGCGATGATTTTTGTGATGGACACTAGAGCAATACAAGGACTGATTTTGTACTAGATATGACCTTGTGAGAATACTGATCTTTTGGGTATACAGCTCAAGGTCATGCTGACTAGCTTTAAGCCTGGTCGGTGACTACAGGCTTCCTTAATTTTTGTATTAAAAAAATACCACTAAAGATGATGGCCATAGTCAATACAATGGTTAATCCTGTGGATGTGTCTAGAGCAGCACTTGACCATAGACCTATCGTGACACCAAATTGCGCTAAAATAAATGCCCAGATGACCATTTGTTTAGGGGAGTGGGCCAGTAAGCGGGCACTCAGTGCTGGAATGACTAACAATGCACCCATGAGCAGCGAACCTACCGCACGTAAGGCCAAGACGGTAAATAAGGCAAGTAGGAGCATAAAAATTAAGCGTTGCCATTTGGCATTAATTCCCTCACTCATGGCAATATCTGGATCAATAGCAATTTGAATTTGTGCTTGCCAATAATAAGATAATATCGCCAAAGCGACAAAAATAATGATGATAAAAAAGGGTAGATCTGTCCACGCAATTTGTAATAAATCACCAAATAAATAACTGAGTAATTCAGGACGCAAGCTCGGTAAATTTTGGATGAGCAGTAAACCAGAACAGAGCAGGGTTGCGGAACATAACGCCAAAAGGGCATCATTGGGTAATCGTTGGTCGTGCAAGATCCATAAAATTCCAACCAATAAAACTGCTAAAAAACCGACACCAAGCCATAAAGGTAGTTGTAATATACCTGCGATTGCAACACCCAATAATGTGCCATGTGCCATAGTATCGGCAAAAAATGACATACGTCGCCATAGCATTAGACAGCCTAAAGGTGCGGTCAGAAAGACCAATAAGGTACCCATAATCCATGCAGGTAATAAGAGTTCTAACCATTCCATCATGGTTTAAGCTTCCGGTTCGGGGTGGATGTGTGGTTGGGTATTATGCTGGCAAGTGGTTGCAGTATCGCTATGTAAGCAATGGTCATGATGATGCTGATAAAAGACGCGATTTTTGCCAAAAATAGCTTGGTATTCCGGATGCTGTTGTATGTTCTCTGGCAAGCCACTACAGCAGATATGCTTATTAAGGCAAATAACACGTTGCGTTCCTTGCATTACCCATTGCAAATCATGAGAAACAATCAGAATAGCGCAATGATATCGCTCAGGTAAACTCCGTACATAGGCATAGAGTTCTGCTTCAGATTGAATATCTAGACCTTGCATTGGCTCATCTAACACCAATACATCAGGTTGGCGTAATAAAGCACGTGCTAATAAAACACGCTGGCGTTCACCACCAGAGAGTTGCTGCACTTTTGAATTTTGTAGTTTAACAATACCCGTATCGGCAATAATTTCTTGTTTAAATGCGCTTGAACATTTTTCTAGATCAAGTAGATCTTTAACACGTAGAGGTAAACTATGTGATGGATTAAATTTTTGTGGAACATACGCAAATTTTAGGCGATTGGCGTGTTGTATGGTTCCTGAACTGGGTTTTTGAATCCCTAATAGTACTTTTACTAATGTTGATTTACCTGCACCATTTGGACCAATCAGTGTCACAATTTCTTGTTGATAAAGACTGAAGTCAATATTTTTTAAGATCGTTCTACCATCAATATTTACGCTAATTTGGCGTAATTCGATCAGTGGCAAAGAACTTTTTATGGATTGCGACACTGCTGACAAATTCCGGAAATTTCAATAATACTATGATGAACTGTAAAGTGATCTGATGCAGAAAGTGTATTTAATTGTTGCATTAGGCCCTGAGCAGAGGCCTCTTTAACAGCTTTACATTGCATACAGATGAGAAATGCTGCTTGATGGCCTTCACGGGGATGACAGCATGGAATATAGGCATTAATCGAGGTTAAACGATGAATCAAGCCTTTTTCCAATAAAAAATCGAGTGTACGATACACCGTTGGTGGTGCAGCAGGACGATCATCATTACTTTTGATTTTCGCCAAAAGATCATAAGCACCCATAGGGCCAGAGGCTTTGAGAATGAGCGCTAAAACTTCTTTACGTAAAGGAGTTAAACGCGCTCCCATAGTCGCGCAAATGGTTTCAGCTTCTGCTAAGCGTTGGCTTACATTATCATGGTCATGTACGCCATGTAATGTATCATGATGCTCGTGAGAACAAATACTCATAGCCATCTCATTTACTTAGAATTAAAATTAGACTGATTATTTTAGCATGAAGCGAATTGACTTACGAATCTACGTAGGTATTTTTCTTCATGTGTTATATTATAACAAACAGTAAAAGACTTGTTGATGATTTCGCTTATGTCTCGTTTATTTATGTTGTTATCTTTACTGATCTGTAGCTCCTTGGGATGGACCCAGGGATTGGTTGTGTCTACTTATCCTATTTATTTAATTGCCAAACAAGTAACACAAGGTGTGGAACAGCCAACATTGCTACTTGAAAATCAATCTGGACATGATGTGACCTTAACTCCGCTACATCGGAAAATGATCAATGATGCTTCATTGGTGATTTGGCTAGGTCCACAGCATGAGGCACCACTCAGTAAATTACTTGAAAAAAATCCTTTAGCCATTTCCATATTGAATTCAGATCTGGTTCAGACTTTACCACAGCGTAATACGCGGGGTGAAGTACTTGCAAATACCATGAATACTCATGTTTGGTTAGATCCAAACAATGCCATTCGGATTGGTTTTTTTATTGCGGCATTGCGTTCACAGCAACAACCTGAATTTAAAACACAATATTGGAATAATGCACAAAATTTTGCCAAAGATATGTTGGCAGCATCGGCAAAATATCGTCCCGATAGCATGTCTCATCCCTATTGGGCTTATCATGATGCTTACCAATATTTAGAGCGACCACTGAATTTGAAATTTGCTGGTGCATTAACAGCAGATCCTCATGTTGCACCAACTTTAGCACAAATTAAATACTTGAATGATCATCGTCCATATCGTCGTATGTGTCTCTTGGCAGAAGGGCATGCCAGTGCAAATCAATACCAAAAATTACAACCGATTGTGTTTCAAAAGGTCGATGAGAGTATGGCAGGGGAGCAGAATTTTATTCAAGCATGGTCAAAACTTGCAGCAGAAACACAGAAGTGTGTGTTAAGTGAACAGAAGTAATGTGCTTTTTAAACAAATTATACATTTCAGGTTATTTGTTACACATGTAAAAATTCTCGACTAAGGTCGGGAAAAGATTGCATGTTCAGGGGTGTAACTCTATAATGCCTGCGATAAAAAACGATCATCAGTTAAACTTGTCAAGCATTATGCTGTGAATGGATAAGACAATGAGCCCAAATAGGCGCTTGATTGACCGACGATTAGCGAAAGCTTTGGTCTATTTACAAGCATTAATGATTCCTGTTTCTGCCGTGATTGCATGGTGTATCAAGGATTCAACTGCAGCATTAAGTGCGGCACTGGGTGCTTTGGTATGCTGGCTTGCAAGTAGTTATTTTTCATGGCAATCATTTCGTGCCGCAGGCGCGAGAGCATCTAAACAAGTTTTAGCAAACATGTATAGAGGAATGCTGGGGAAGTTTGCAATTTTGATCGTAGGATTCATTTTAATTTTAATCAATGTTAAACCGTTATCCCCGGTAGCATTGTTTTGTGGTTTTATTCTCGTTCAAGCCATGTCGTGGGTCGCTCCATTTTGGGTGTCACGTCTACAACAGCGAGTGTAAACACAACAAAAATTGAAAAGTTTTTGGGGAGATAAGTGAGATATCAAGCAGCACGCGATATTCACTGTCTCTTTAGTATTTGACATTGACCAGGTGTGATTTATGGCTGCTGAAGAACATGCCCTTACTTCGACCGAGTATATCAAGCATCACTTGACCAACATGACCTATGGCAAAATGCCTGATGGTACGTGGAAGTTGGCTGAGACTGCTGATGAAGCTCAACAGATGGGGTTCACTGCTATTCACTTGGATTCAATGGGTTGGTCAATTAGCTTAGGTATTATTTTCTGTTTGCTGTTTTGGATTGTAGCGAAAGCTGCAAACTCTGGTGTTCCAACCAAGTTCCAAGCTGCAATTGAAATCATTATCGAGTTTGTTGACTCAAGTGTCCGTGACACTTTCCATGGCAAATCACGCTTAATTGCGCCATTAGCACTGACCATTTTCGTGTGGATCTTCCTCATGAACTTAATGGACTTAGTCCCAATTGACTTTATCCCGTATACAGCTCAATTGATTGGTGCTCATGTATTTGGCATGGATCCACACCACGTTTACTTCAAGTTTGTTCCAACTACTGACCCGAACGTTACCCTTGGTATGTCATTGTCAGTATTTGTACTTATCTTGTTCTACAGCATCCGTGAGAAGGGTGTTGGTGGTTTTGTAGGCGAATTGGCACTGAATCCATTTAATCCAAGTAACCCAGTTGCAAGAGCTTGCTTAATTCCAGTGAATTTACTCCTTGAATTGGTAACTTTCCTTGCACGTCCAGTTTCATTGGCTCTTCGTTTGTTCGGTAACATGTATGCAGGTGAATTGATCTTCATCTTAATTGCATTATTACCGTTCTGGATTCAATGGGCGTTATCTGTGCCTTGGGCGATCTTCCACATTCTTGTTATTACGTTGCAGGCATTTATCTTTATGATGCTGACCATCGTATACTTGAGCATGGCAAGCGAAAAACATTAATGGTATTGCCTCGTTATATTTGAAGATAGCGAGGCACAAATTTTTACTTTAATTGGGTATAAACCTAACCTCTGAGGAATTTTTCATGGAACTCACTTTAGGTCTAGTTGCAATTGCATCTGCTATCTTGATTGCTTTTGGTGCTTTAGGTACAGCGATTGGTTTCGGTCTTTTAGGTGGTCGCTTTTTAGAAGCTGTTGCTCGTCAACCAGAATTGGCGCCACAACTTCAAACTCGTATGTTCTTAATCGCGGGTCTTCTTGATGCTGTGCCTATGATTGGTGTTGGTATTGGCTTGTTCTTCATCTTCGCTAATCCATTTGTAGGTTAATCAGCTTAATTCCGAAAAATCCACTATTTGAGGAATAGAGAGCAATGAATATCAACCTCACATTGATTGGCCAAGCGATTGCATTTGCGATTTTTGTCGCATTCTGCATGAAGTTTGTTTGGCCACCACTAATCAATGCGATTAGTGAGCGTCAGCGTAAAATCGCTGATGGCTTAAATGCTGCTGACAAAGCGAAAGCTGATCTTGCTGATGCGCAAGCTCAGGTAAAAGTTGAGTTAGATGCAGCAAAAGCACAAGCGGCTCAATTGATCGAACAAGCGAACCGTCGCGCAGCGCAATTGGTAGAAGAAGCTCGTACTCAAGCAACTGCTGAAGGTGAGCGTATTCGTCAACAAGCGAAAGAAGCTGTTGATACAGAAATCAATGCTGCTCGCGAAGAATTACGTCAACAAGTTGCTGCACTTGCAGTTGCTGGTGCTGAGAAAATTCTTAGCCAGCAAGTTGACGCAGAAGCTCACAATGCCATGCTTACTCAGCTGGCTGCTAAACTTTAAGCGAGGCGGATTATGGCTGAACTCTTGACGTTGGCACGCCCATACGCAAAAGCAGCATTTGCTTACGCATCTGAGCAAAGTGCAACTGACAACTGGTCAAATGCACTTCAATTGCTCAGTGCTGCGGTACAAGATGAAGCATTTTCAGCTTACTTAAATCGCCCGGAGCTTACTCCTGCAGAGCAGGTAAGTGTTTTTGCGAAAGTATTGGGTGAAGAGCAAACGGCGGCGGTGTCAAACTTTTTGACATTGCTTGCAGAAAATAACCGTTTGGCACTTCTTCCAGATATTCAAGTGGAATACGAACAGCTCAAATCACAAAATAACAATAGTGTGGATGTGGTGATTGAATCAGCATTCCCATTAACTTCAGTACAGGAACAATTACTGACTACTGCATTAGAGAAAAAATTCGAAGCAAAGGTAAGTGTGACTGTTGAAGTAAATCAGGCATTAATTGCTGGTGTTGTTATTCGTGCAGGCGACCAAGTGATAGATGATTCTGCGCTTAACAAGCTTGAAAAAATGCGGACACGTCTTCTTGCGTAATAGAGCTTGAAAATAGCTGCGTATAAAAAGACTGAACTTAAAAAAGATTGAGGTATAGCGCAATGCAACAACTGAATCCATCCGAGATCAGTGCGCTCATTAAACAGCGTATCGGCGATCTGGACACCAGCGCGACTGCAAAGAACGAAGGAACCATTGTTATGGTTTCCGACGGTATTGTGCGTATTCACGGCCTTGCTGACGCAATGTACGGTGAAATGATCGAATTCGACGGCGGCTTATACGGTATGGCACTGAACCTAGAACAGGATTCAGTGGGCGTCGTTGTTTTAGGAAACTACTTAAGCCTTCAAGAAGGTCAAAAAGCTCGTTGTACAGGTCGTGTATTAGAAGTTCCGGTTGGTCCAGAACTTTTAGGCCGTGTAGTCGATGCTTTAGGTAACCCAATTGATGGTAAAGGCCCAATTGATGCAAAACTCACTGATGCTGTTGAAAAAGTAGCACCAGGTGTAATTTGGCGTCAATCAGTGGATCAACCTGTACAAACTGGTTATATTTCAGTAGATACAATGATCCCTGTTGGTCGTGGTCAACGTGAGTTGATTATTGGTGACCGTCAAACTGGTAAAACAGCAATGGCGATCGACGCGATCATCGCACAGAAAAATTCTGGCATTAAATGTATTTATGTCGCTATCGGTCAAAAACAATCGACCATTGCGAACGTAGTACGTAAGTTAGAAGAAACTGGTGCTATGGCGTATACAACTGTTGTAGCAGCAGCTGCAGCCGATCCAGCAGCAATGTTGTATTTGGCTCCATACTCTGGCTGTACAATGGGTGAATACTTCCGTGACCGCGGTGAAGACGCATTGATCATTTATGATGATTTGTCTAAACAAGCAGTTGCTTATCGTCAAATCTCATTGCTTTTACGTCGTCCACCAGGTCGTGAAGCTTATCCAGGTGACGTATTCTATTTACACTCACGTCTTCTTGAACGTGCTTCTCGTGTATCTGCTGAATATGTTGAGAAATTCACTAACGGTGAAGTGAAAGGCCAAACAGGTTCATTAACTGCATTACCGATTATTGAAACTCAAGCTGGTGACGTATCTGCATTCGTACCAACGAACGTAATTTCGATTACTGATGGTCAGATCTTCCTTGAAACATCATTATTCAATGCGGGTATTCGTCCTGCAGTGAACGCAGGTATCTCGGTATCTCGTGTTGGTGGTTCTGCACAAACGAAGATCATCAAAAAATTGTCTGGTGGTATCCGTACCGCTTTAGCACAATACCGTGAATTAGCAGCATTTGCTCAGTTTGCTTCAGATCTTGATGAAGCAACCCGTAAGCAGCTTGAACATGGTCAACGTGTAACTGAGTTAATGAAGCAAAAACAATATGCTCCTTACTCAATTGCTGACCAAGCTATTGTAGTTTATGCATCAAACGAAGGCTATATGTCTGACGTTGACGTGAAGAAAATTGTAGATTTTAGTGCTGCATTAATTCCTTACTTCCGTTCAGAGCATGCTGCATTGATGCAAAAAATCGATGAAACTGGTGCTTATGACAAAGACATCGAAGCTGAATTCAAAGCAGGTATTGAAAGCTTTAAAGCGACTCAAACTTACTAAGATTCAACGATGTTGAATTTAGTTTTGGTTTGGTTCACGGATCAACCTTCGAGAGCTCGTCAGGGCTTTCGAATACTAGGTTAAGCGTATGGCAAATTTAAAAGAAATTCGCGCCAAAGTAGCTAGTATCAAAAGCACGCAGAAAATTACTCGCGCGATGCAGATGGTAGCAGCTTCTAAGATGCGTCGTGCGCAAGAGCGCATGGCTCAAGGCCGTCCGTATGCCGAAAATATGCGCCGTGTAATTGCTCATTTAGTACAAGCAAATCCTGAATATAAACACCGTTATATGGTTGAGCGTCCAGTAAAACGCGTTGGCTATATTATTGTGTCTTCAGATCGCGGTTTAGCAGGTGGTTTGAACATTAACTTGTTCAAGAAAGTTGTTAAACATGTACAGCAACAACAAGAGCAGTCAATTGAAGTTCAATTTGCTTTGATTGGTCAAAAAGCGGTTTCGTTTTTTAAAAGCTACGGCGGTAAAGTGCTTGGCGCAACTACAAATGTAGGTGATGCACCAAGTCTTGAACAGTTATCTGGTTCTGTGCAAGTGATGTTAGATGCGTTTGATAAAGGCGAATTAGATCGTATTTATCTCGTATCAAACGGCTTTGTCAATGCCATGACTCAAGATCAAAAAGTGGAACAACTTGTTCCTTTAGCGGCAGCTGAAGATGACGAGAATCTTAATCGTCAATATGGTTGGGATTATATCTATGAGCCAGAAGCTGAAGAGCTTTTAAATGGCTTATTGGTTCGCTATATCGAGTCTGTGGTATATCAAGGTGTGATTGAAAATATCGCATGTGAGCAATCTGCTCGTATGGTTGCAATGAAAGCTGCAACTGATAACGCAGGTGAGCTTATTAAGAGCCTACAACTTATTTATAACAAGCTGCGTCAAGCCGCGATTACTCAGGAAATTTCTGAAATCGTTGGTGGTGCCGCTGCCGTTTAACATTATTTTGAAATGAGGAGACAGCAATGAGTAGCGGTCGTATCATTCAGATCATCGGCGCGGTTATCGACGTCGAGTTTGAACGCAATAGCGTTCCAAAGATCTATGACGCTCTCCATGTTGATGGTACTGAAACGACTTTAGAAGTTCAGCAACAACTTGGTGACGGTGTTGTACGTACAATTGCGATGGGATCAACTGAAGGTCTTAAACGTGGTTTAAATGTAACCAATACCAATGCACCAATCTCTGTACCTGTTGGTACAGCGACACTTGGTCGTATTATGGATGTTCTTGGTCGTCCTATCGATGAAGCTGGTCCAGTTGCAACTGAAGAGCGTTTGCCAATTCACCGTCAAGCACCTTCTTATGCTGAACAAGCAGCGTCTACTGACCTTTTAGAAACAGGTATTAAAGTCATTGACTTACTTTGCCCGTTTGCGAAAGGTGGTAAAGTTGGTTTATTCGGTGGTGCTGGTGTTGGTAAAACTGTCAACATGATGGAATTGATCAACAACATCGCAAAAGCTCACTCAGGTTTATCTGTGTTTGCTGGTGTTGGTGAGCGTACTCGTGAAGGTAATGACTTCTATCACGAGATGAAAGATTCTAACGTTCTTGATAAAGTAGCAATGGTTTACGGTCAGATGAACGAGCCACCAGGTAACCGTTTACGCGTTGCGTTAACTGGTTTGACCATGGCTGAATATTTCCGTGATCAAAAAGATGAAAATGGTAAAGGTCGTGACGTATTATTATTCGTTGACAACATTTACCGTTATACACTAGCAGGTACTGAAGTATCAGCACTGCTAGGTCGTATGCCATCTGCAGTAGGTTATCAGCCAACTCTTGCAGAAGAGATGGGTGTTCTTCAAGAACGTATTACCTCTACTAAGTCTGGTTCTATTACGTCAATTCAAGCGGTATACGTACCTGCCGATGACTTAACAGATCCATCACCAGCAACAACGTTTGCTCACTTAGATGCGACTGTTGTATTGAGCCGTGATATTGCATCTCAAGGTATTTACCCTGCGATCGATCCACTTGACTCAACTTCACGTCAATTAGATCCACTGGTTGTGGGTACTGAGCATTACGAAATTGCACGTTCAGTTCAAAACGTTCTTCAACGTTATAAAGAATTGAAAGACATTATCGCAATTCTTGGTATGGACGAATTGTCAGAAGAAGATAAACTTATCGTTTATCGTGCACGTAAGATTCAACGTTTCTTCTCTCAACCGTTCCACGTAGCAGAAGTGTTTACAGGTGCGCCTGGTAAACTTGTACCGCTTAAAGAAACTATTCGTGGCTTTAAAGGTCTTCTAGCTGGTGAATACGATCACATTCCAGAACAAGCGTTCTATATGGTTGGTGGTATTGACGAAGTGATTGCTAAAGCCGAGAAACTTTAATTAGCTACCTAATTTAGGAGGTTCTCATGGCGACAATGCAATGTGATGTTGTTAGTGTAAAAGAGTCATTATACTCTGGCACAGTGACTATGCTAATTGCTAGAGGTGCTGGTGGTGAGCTGGGTATCATGCCTGGTCATACACCGCTAGTAACTTTGCTCAAGCCAGGCGCAATTCGTGTTTTGCTTGAAAATGGTACAGAAGAGTTGATCTATGTATCTGGTGGTGTTCTAGAAGTTCAACCGCATGTGGTTACGATTCTTGCTGATACAGCAGTTCGTGCGACTGATTTAGATGAAGCTGCAATTATTGAAGCACGTAAAAATGCTGAGCAATTGCTTGCAAATCAAAAGAGCGACTTGGATTCAGCTGCTGCATTGGCTGCGCTTGCAGAAACTGCTGCACAATTGGAAACGATCCGCAAAATCAAAAACCGCGCACAATAAGTGTTGGTTTGAGATAAAAAACCACCCGAAAGGGTGGTTTTTTTATGTCCAAATTTACATGGCGAGATATAGGATAATCCGTGTATTATTTTATTGCTGTTGTTCAGCCAATTGTTTTTCAAAAGCGATTTTACCTTCTGCAACATAGTGTTGTAATGCATGTTGATCAATAAAGGCATTTGGGTTGCCAGCTTGTAATTGTTGTCGTTTCTTTTGCATATCAAAGCGGTCAGCTTTATTGGCAAGGAAAATATCAACATGAATTGAGTTGAGCTTAGCTAGAGTTTGTTGCATATCTTGCACAATATTGGGATAGTTTTTGTTATTGATCAGGTAATAACCACCAGTAAATAGACTATCTGCATAAATTACACGATAGTTTTTACCTTGATGAGAAATATTTGTGGTCCATGAGGTAGAGCCAGGAAGATGGCCAGGAGTTAGATGAGCAGTGAAGATCTGTTGACCTAAAGTAATTTGATCTCCATCTTTAACGATAATATCAGCGCTTACTGCTGGAAATGGCAGTTGATTGCCCAATGCAAAATCTGTCGCTGCGCCATTTTTAAGCATTTTAGCATTTTCTGCACTGGCGACGAGTTGAGCGCCTGTCCATTGCTTTAATTTGGAAAATCCACCGGCTTGATCTAGTCTGGCATGACTATTAAGCAAGTATTTAACATCCGTTATTTTAAATCCTAATTTTTCAATATTTTGCTTAATTTGTATTGCTGACTGATCCATGCCACTGTCAATCAGGACTAAACCAGCACCAGTATCAATCAATATTGATGAAAGATTTTCTGTTCCGACATAATACAATTGATTTACGATCTGAAATGGTTCTATTGGGGTATTCCAGCCTTCAAATAGACTTAAAGGTGGGGCAGGAGTCAACGGTTGCTCCGCAACAAATTCTGCATGTAAAGGTATACTGGCACAGCATAATACGGTGAGAATGGCGCTGCGAAATTTCATGAAACATCCTTAGTTTTAATGTGAAGTCATAGAATAAGTTGACTATTTTATCGAACAGAATGACATTCACCAATCAATAACTCTTGCGATCACACGATTCAATCCTGCATCTTTGTAACTATTCTTTGGTTTAGTTATGATTTTTGCAAATCATCATATGGATGAATAATCTGCTTATGTAGCATAAGACAGATTCATTCAGGTCCACTGAATTGAATTGTATATAACGTGAATAAATAAATTAAAAGGAAAATAATATGGCGCAATTAATGAAAGCCGCAGTGGTGACAGAATTTAATCATCCATTAGAAATTAAACAGGTTGAGATTCCCAAAATTCAGTCAGGAAAAGTTTTGGTCAAAATGATTGCCACAGGAGTATGTCATACAGATTTACATGCAATGCATGGTGATTGGCCAGTTAAACCCACATTACCTTTTATTCCTGGGCATGAGGGAGTAGGAGAAGTTGTTGAAATTGGTGAGGGCGTTACCCATTTAAAAGTGGGTGATATTGTGGGTATTCCTTGGCTTTATTCAGCATGTGGACATTGTGATCATTGTTATGCGGGTTGGGAAACCTTATGTAAACAACAACAGAATTCTGGTTATTCAGTGAACGGTAGTTTTGCTGAGTATTGTTTAGCAGATGGTGATTATGTTGGTGTAATTCCATCAGGTGTTAATTTATTAGAGATAGCGCCAATTTTATGTGCTGGTGTCACTGTCTATAAAGGCTTAAAGATGACAGATGCCAAGGCTGGCGATTGGGTAGCAATTTCTGGTATTGGTGGTTTAGGACATGTAGCGATTCAATATGCAAAAACCATGGGATTTAATGTTGTTGCCATTGATATTGATGATTCCAAACTAGAACTGGCAAAAACATTGGGTGCCGATGTGGTGGTGAATGCTGCTCAAACAGATGTTAAACAAGCGGTCTTAGCAGCAACAGGTGAAGGTTGTCATGGTGTTTTGGTGACTGCTGTTTCACCCAAAGCCTTTGAGCAAGCTGTATCCATTATTCGTCGTGGCGGTACCATGGTATTAAATGGTTTACCACCAGGTAAATTTGATTTGTCGATTTTTGATATGGTTCTAGAAGGTATTACGGTACGTGGCTCAATTGTGGGTACACGTCTAGATCTTAAAGAGGCACTTGATATTGCTGCTAAGGGTAAAGTAAAAGCACATATTAATGTTGAACCACTTGAAAATATTAATGATATTTTTGAGCGTATGGAAAAAGGTAAAATTGATGGCCGAGTTGTCGTTGATTTAAGTCTTTAAGTTTATTCAAGCCTATTGCTGGATAAAGACCAATTTAATCATTAAATTGGTCTGGTGAGAAAATGATTTACCTTAAGCACCTTCTATAGATGTACTTAAGCATCTTCTATAGATGTATCTGTATGAGGTGTTTGTTCACTTAGTAGCAAAGCGGCAAGTTTAAGCATTTCTGTTTGTACACTATTTATTTGCTGTTCAAGTTTTTTAAAATCCACTTGAGTCAGATGAATTTGTCCATTTAAAAAAGGTGAAGCTAATATTTGCTGATTGGCAATCATCATTTTCTGGCGAATTTCGTTAATTTCCTGACTTTTTAGATCCAATACATTTAAAGTTTGATTAAGTTGATGCAGTTGTGTCTGTAGCTGTTCTGCAGTTGTCTGTAATGTTATTGAATCTTGCATGTTGACAGCATCTTTGAGTTGCTGCTGTGTTTGTTGTAGTTGTTCAATATAATTGCCTGCTTTTAATTGTAAATTAGCAATGTCTTGTACTATATCTAATAGCTTACCGCTTGTTCGCTGTTGTTGAGTATCCAGTGTTGTCGATATCGTTTGTTGATCATTGTCAGCTGAATTATTCTCTGATGATAAATGCGTTTGGTCGCAGGCTGCTAATAGCAGTCCAAAACTAAATAATGATAACGATATGATGCTATTTTGCAAAAATTGTTTATTCATAATCAACGTGTAGCTAAATTTAGTTTTGACTATAAATTTGGATCATGGAGAAAAATGTTATAATTACAAAAAATTAACAAATTCAATTAATAATAAACCATCAATTAAATCTGTTAATATCAGCTGATCGATAACAAAAGTCACCATGATGTGGTGCTTTTGTTATGGTCAATGTGATTGATCGTAATTATTGAGCAAGCTCTTGATCAATTAAATCTAATAATCTTGGATCATCTGCACCAATATCAGGTGCAAAACGAGCAATGACTTGTCCTTTTTTATTGACAAGAAACTTTTCAAAATTCCATAAAACTTCTGGCGGAGAATTCGGTGTTAAACCATAGTTTACTAAGTCATTCCACCATGGGCCTTCCCCAATACGCTCAGGTACTTGTGTCGTTAAATATTGATAGAGCGGATGTTTATTTTCACCAACAATGGTGATTTTAGAAAATAATGGAAAATCAACTTGATAATTTAAACTACAAAAAGCTTGAATATCCTCATTTGAACCCGGTTCTTGCTGTAAAAAATCATTACAAGGAAAGGCTAAGATTTCAAAATCAGTATCTTTTTTATTGTGGTAAAGTTGTTGTAAACCTTCATATTGAGAGGTTAATCCACATTTGGATGCAACATTAACAATAAGTAAGACTTTATCTGCAAAAGGTTGTAGCGTGGTTTCTTGACCATCAATGGTTTTGACTGAAATATCGTATATTGAGCTCATAATCAATTCATCCTAAATATATGCATAGATGTTGTAGCTTTATTTTTTAAGCTAAGCAAGTTGTATTGATATTGATTTTATGTAGCCGCATCGTTTTCACTTGAAAATATCGTATGGATGGTACTTTTTCAGCATTATCTCTAATGCAATCTTTTCTATTTATCTGATGTAAATATTGATGAATACAACATGATGTGAACTGTTTTATGATGATTATTTGCTTGATTTAAGCACGATATAATCAATCTTGTGTCAAATACTTGGCATAATAGTGTTACACAATCTCTTGATTTTGAATTGCTTTAGATTAAAGTTGAATATTTATTAAAATTATTCACAATAGGATTCAATTTATTATTTAGCTCATTCATATGTCATTCCCCTATAAAAATATCCAAGCAGCAATATTTTTCCCTTTAATTGCTGTATTAATTTGGTCTTTAAATATAGTGGTGACACGTTATGTGACAGAGTTTATTTCACCACTGAGTATCAGCTTTTATCGTTGGTTGATTGCCTGTATTATTTTGACGCCATTTTTATTGCCAAAAGTTTGGCGGCATCGTATGTTGGTTTGGCAGCATTTATGGCAACTGGCAGTATTGGCTGCCTTTGGTATGTTGCTTTATCAAGGTCTAAGTTATAGTGCAGCACATTATACCTCTGCGACCAATATGGGTATTATTAATGCCTTTATTCCAATATTTACTATCTTTATTTCGATTGTGATTTTAAAAGAATGGCCGAATCGTTTTGCCATCATTGGTAGTGTAATTTCGTTTAGCGGTCTATTGTTAGTGATTGCGCAAGGCAGCCTTATGCAGTTGTTACAATTAGGACAGCATACGGGTGATCTGATGATGATTGCTGCAGTCTTTTTTTATGCATTTTATGGTGTATTTTTAAAAAAATGGCAATTACAAATTCCATTATTCATTAGTTTATATGTGCAAATAGTTTTTGCTGTTTTATATCATATTCCCTTGGTCGCATGGCAAGGACTGGATTATATCCGCCCAGATAATGTCTGGAGTGTACTTTATGCTGGTGTTTTTCCATCATTGATTGCACCTTTATTATGGATGTTGGCTGTTCAGCAATTAGGGCCAAATCGAACCAGTATTTTTATGAATTTAATGCCTATCTTTACTGCAATTATTGCCTATGTATGGTTAAGTGAACAATGGAGCATTTATCATACCGTAGGGACATTGATGGCAATTGCTGGGGTAGGATTGGCACAGAAAAAAATAAGGACCAATTGAGTATCGGATATTTAAAACGGATGATTGATTTGCAATTAAGTATGGGCTTAATCGATATAAAGTGGCCAGTATGAGTAATATGATTAAATATTAAGCTTATATATGATGGTTTGTTTGATTTTTTTTTGATCGATAAAAGATCATAATAAACTAAAATGTATTAGTTATATTACCATGCATAATTTTTATCTAAATGAGATATTGCAAAAAAATATCAGTAAAAGAGTAAGATATTTTTACTAATAGTTTAAAATTTCATCTAAATTATAGTTTTTAAGTTTTTTGTAATAGTTATTTTGTATTTCTACTCAAAATCAGAATACTAGATAATGCCCTCCATTGAATAAATCAACATTTATCATGAAAAATGTTGTTATTCATCAGAGATTTCAGACCCTCTGGATGTGATTCACATCCTTTTTTATGCTCAACCATCCCTATATGGTTGGGCTTTTTTTTGTCTAAATATTCAACAATGATTGCTTTTTTTATCAGCAAATGACTTGATAAAGTGGTTCAAATTTATGAAAAGCTTAGTTTGCATCTTATAAAACAGCAAATAAGAATTGATACTGATGATTGATAAAAAACTGAACACCATAATATATTCAATCCGCTTACAGCATTATCTTTATATCAATTTAAGCGATTTTTTTTCATTTGATTTCACAGCGTCATGTAGATCAAAGATACGGATTTATCTTGCATTAAGCACGGATAACGATTCCTGTTTCAGCATCAATAATTTTACTGGGTTCATGGCTTAAACCTAAATCACCATTTAAGTAATTTAATTCGGTTTGAAAGTAAGCATTGGCTTCTTGTAAGGAACGAGCAGGCTCTAGACCTGCAATATTGGCACTGGTTGAGACAATAAAGCCATTAAATGAATTACAAAGTGCCACACATAAAGGATGTGTTGTTACACGAACGGCAACTTTGGCATGATTGCCTTTAATCCATTGAGGAATATCATCACCAGCAGGTAAAAGCCATGTTGTGGCTCTTTCAGTGGGTTGTCGATTACTCCATGAAGCAATTATTTTTTGTTGTATTGCCGGATCAATATGCTGAAGTAAATGTTCAACTTGTGAGATATGACCAGCAAGTAAAATGACACCCTTTTCAATCGGGCGTTGTTTTAATTTTAAAATCTGCTGAAATGCCTGTTGCTGATAAGGATCACAGCCTAAACCCCAAACAGCCTCTGTTGGATATGCTAAAACCTGTCCTTCTTTTAGACATTTTGCAGCTTCTGTAACAGAGGTTGTAATCATGACCAGATCACCTTGATAAAATAAAAATACTATTTTGAACCTTATTGAGTAGAACGACAACGTAAATATAGCCCAGATTGTTGCATGGATAATCCTAATAACTCGAGTTCAGTTAAATATGCGGTTAACATTGCAATCTCAATATTTAGTTGTATGGTTAATTGATCTAGACTCTGTCCGATCCAATCAAGCTGGTTATAAATTGCCATTAAATGTTGGGGTATTTGAGCATGTTGGTTTAAATCTGACGCAATAAGATTTTGCTGATGCCATTGTGTAGGTAAGGCGAGATCTTCAATCACCTGTTCAGGATGATCGACAAGAATAGCACCATCACGAATTAATTGATGGCAGCCATGAGATGAAGCATTATAAATATGTCCAGGAAGTGCAAAAATACTGCGTCCTTGTTCGGCTGCCCATTTTGCTGTAATTAATGAACCACTTTTTACGTGAGCCTCAGTGACAATAACGCCTAAACTTAAACCACTGACTAAACGATTTCGCCTTGGAAAATGTGCTGGTAGTGCTTTGCTATAAGGTAAAAACTCTGTAATGACTGCGCCATGATGTTGCAGAATTTGTGCGCGCAAAGTACGATTTTGTTGAGGATAGGTTTGTTCAATTCCTGTGCCCATAATGGCAATCGTTTTATGATGTTGTAAACCACCTTGATGAGCTGCACTATCAATACCTAATGCTAAACCACTGGTAATATAAAAGCCTTTTTCACTTAAATAATACGCAAAGTCATAGCTGATTTGTCGACCATATGGACTCGCTTTACGGCTACCCACCAAAGCGATTTGTGGTTGTAATAGTGCTTGTTGATTTCCTTGTCCAAAAATAATCGGTGGTCGATCTTCAAAGGGGCATAGCTGTGTCGGATAGGCGGGATCATCTTCTGTTAAAATAAAATCACAATGTTGTTGAATAGATTCAATGATTTTTTGTAGTAACTGTTGTGTGGAGGGGGAATCTAACTGTTGTAACCTGAGTAGATGATTTTTATGTAGACCTAATTTTTGCCATTGTGTTTGGTTTGCTTTACATAATGCTTGCCTTGGTGTCTTAAAATAAGCTTTCAGTTTATAAAAACTGGATACAGAGTGTTGAATAACATACCATAAGATAATGTGCTCTAGATGTGATGTGGATATTTTTTCTAACATATTGATTTATATTTTAATTATTAGTTAAGTTATACGCTAGATCAGGATTCTATTGGAATATGTGCTCATATTTTGCTGTAATCACCTCGCCAAGCGTGTTAAGCGAATCGCTATTTTTATCAGCCTCATACTGTGTTTTCAATATCTCTATTAATGCATGATTACAATATGGTTATTGGGCCAAAATAATTAGCTTAATTAAATGAAATTACTATATATATTGTTGTGTCAATTTTATTTAAACTCAAATTTAATTCAAAAATATTGGCTTTAAATCTTCAAATATCAAAAAAATGATGATTGTCTTACATATTTTTCATGATGATAATCTGTAAAATTATTGCTGTAGTTGCGTTATAATAGTTAGCTTACACAGAATTTTCGATGAAGTACTCCTTCATTTTGGTTTTTTTGATCAATGGCATAAGTGAGGAGCAATATGGCCTTATTACCTATTCTGAGTTTTCCAGATCCCCGTCTTCGTACCATTGCACAGCCAGTCGAAGAAGTTACTGATGAAATTCGTCAGTTAGCGGCAGATATGTTTGAAACCATGTATAAAGCACCTGGTATTGGTCTGGCAGCGACTCAAGTCGATCGACATATTCAGTTGATTGTCATGGATTTGTCTGAAGAAAAAGATCAACCCATGGTATTTATTAATCCTCAAATTACGCCATTAACCGAAGAAACTCAACCGTATGAGGAAGGTTGTTTATCGGTTCCACAAATTTATGACAAGGTGGAGCGTCCATCACGTGTCAAAGTTGAAGCAGTTAATCTTGAGGGTGAATCATTTAGCTTAGAAGCTGATGGTCTGTTGGCTGTTTGTATTCAACATGAAATTGATCATTTAAATGGAAAATTATTTGTTGATTATCTATCACCACTCAAACGTCAACGTGCACGTGAAAAAGTAGAAAAAGTTATACGTCAGCGTCAAAAAGTTGATGTACGTCGCTAAAATTATTGCTATAAAATAGTATAGCAAAGTTCAATATTGATCGAATTTTGTTATACTTCCGTAAAATAATTTTAGAGTTTGTAATTGTTATTACGTATTGGTCTGCTATTTGCTTGTATAGCAGTGTTTTTTCAAATAGCTGTGTTTTTACAGCCATTATTACCAAAGCAATATCAGGTTGCTCCGGTATGTGAAACCATTACGCGTGCACTTTTACAATCCACGACGATGCAACATGCTCAACATTCAGTTGCATCAGATCATTCCACCTTTAAATCTAGCCTATCTTCACATACTGAACACGATCATGATATCGGTCATCAGTGTCAGTATTGTACAGTCTATGGTAATTTGGTATTACCACCAGATTTAGCTGTAAAAGAAGTACTTGATCGTATTCAAGTTCGTTTACTTGCCTTTCAAAAGTCATGTGCTTATGTCTGGTTTGTATTACAGCGGCTGTTTCTGCTGCCACAAGGTCGAGCACCACCATTGTTTGTATAAGGTAAAACATTTTATTGCGAGTCCCTATTGACTCTAGTTGCGTTTTATTTACACATTCAATGAGAAACAACAATGCTACAGCCAAAATTTTTATTACAGCCTTTAGCGGCTGCGATCTGTGTTGTCTATTCAACGACAATTTTAGCAACACCAACCCAGCTTAAACCTACTATTGACAGTAGTGAAGTTGAAACCTTGGCACCAATTGTGGTGACTGCTCAGCATGGTAATGATGCCAATGGCTTGATTGTACGTGCAGATCCAAAACAACCGACTCAGCCCATTCCAGCCAGTGATGGTGCTGATTATTTACAAAGTATTGTCGGTTTTAATGCTGTGCAAAGTGGTGCAGGAACCAATGGTGATGTGACTTTCCGTGGGATGTTTGGTTCGCGGATTAAAATTTTAACCGATGGTAGTGAAAACTTAGGTGCTTGCCCAAGTCGTATGGATGCACCAACATCCTATATTTCCCCAGAAAGCTACGACCGTGTTTCGGTCATTAAAGGTCCGCAAACTGTTCAGTATGCCAATACTGGCTCTGCCGCTACAGTACTTTTTGAGCGTCAGCCAGAACAACTGAATTCTGAAAAAATGTACCGTGGTCAAGCCAGTGTTTTATTCGGTTCTTTTGGTCGTTTAGATCATAATCTTGAAACAGCAATCGGTGATGAAACCAAGTATATTCGCCTTAATGCCAGCCGATCTGTGGCAGATAGTTATCAAGATGGTGCAGGAAATACAGTGCCTTCCGACTGGAAACGCTGGAATGCAGATCTAGCATTGGGTTGGACGCCTGATGAAGATACTTGGCTGGAGTTAACAGGCGGCAAGGCAGATGGTGAAGCAGTTTATGCAGGTAGAGCAATGGATGGCTCACAGTTTGCACGTAAGAGCTTGGGTTTACGTTTTGAAAAGAAAAATATCAGTGAAGTAATTAAAAAAGTAGAAGGACAAGTAAATTATAGTTTTAATGACCATGTGATGGATAACTATAGTTTGCGTACTGTACCGAAAACTCATGATATGCAGACTCATCAAATGGTTGATAATCCTTCTTCAATGCAAGTAACGCGACGTACATTAAATACACGTTTAGCGTTAACCAGTGCGTGGAATGCTACAGAGCTGATTACTGGTGTTGACTCACAACATAATAAGCATGCAGGCGGCATGCGTTCTAAAATGATGAATATGCCATTAACAGCTGATATGAAATATCAATCTTACGGTGCGTTTGCAGAGCTTAGTCAGCAATTTTCAGATCAAAATAAAGTCGTAACAGGTATCCGTTTGGACCATGTAGAAGTAAATGGATTAAAAACGGGTCTTAAGCGTACAGAAAATCTACCTAGTGCTTTTATACGGTTGGAAAACTCACATCCAGAGCGCAATGATGTAAAAACTTATATTGGTTTGGGTTATGTTGAACGTATGCCTGATTATTGGGAATTATTTAAAACAGATTACCAAGGTGTCGGTGCAAATACTTTTAGCCAGTTAAAAACTGAAAAAACTTTACAACTTGATTTAGGTTATCAACATCAACATGGTGCATTAAGCTCATGGGTATCCGCATATGCAGGTCTGGTTAAAGATTATATTTTGATGATTTATCCAAATACTCAGAATAATATGCATGGGCATTCAATGAGTAATAATAGTGGGAAAAATAATACGGTAGACTCGCGTAATGTTGATGCAACTATTGCGGGTGCAGAAGCAGGCGTCGCTTATCAATTTAGCGATCATATTCAGGCAGATGTAAGTGCGATGTATGCTTGGGGTGAAAATACCACAGACCATACTCCACTACCACAAATTGCGCCATTAGAAGGACGTTTTAACTTACGTTATATTCAGGATAAATATAACTTAGGTTTATTATGGCGTGTGGTTGATCGTCAAAATCGTATTAGTCTAAATGAAGGTAATATTGTTGGTTATGATATGGGGAAAAGTGCAGGTTTTGCGACATTGGCACTGAATGGTACCTACCATATTAAGCAAGGTATCGATTTATCTGTTGGAATCGATAATCTATTGAATAAAAATTATGCGGAACATTTAAACAAAGCAGGTAATTCAGGTTTTGGTTTTGCCAGTAATGAACAATTTAATAATATTGGTCGGAATTATTGGGCAAGAATGTCAATGAAGTTTTAACTGTTCTGAGAATGGATTAATCTTTTTGGTTATGGATAAACAAAAAGAGTTAATCAACTAAATCACCATGAAAGAGAAGCAGACAGGGCGAAAGCGCTGTCTGTTTTTATTGAGTGCTATTGATATAAAGCCAAGTAATATTTAGTTATGATCAGTAAAGCAGCAAAATATGTTTATTATTACGACACATTTACTTTAATTATATAATATTTTTAGTATTAATATTTAAAAATCAATGTGTTATCTATATTTTTAAGTGATTTAAAATAAATATAAAAATAATTTTTTATATAAAACATGTATTTAAAGTATTGTTGGTTTGAAAAAACATCAGGCAAAAAAAATAATTCAAAAAAGGGCTTGTGTTCGATGTGAAATACTGTAGAATGCACATCCATCGGCGGTGATGTTAAATAAAACTTCTGATAAATCAATAAGTTGCTTAAGTGTTAAGATTCTGATTAGGGTTTTGAGTTTAAGGTTAAACTTAGATTTGTTAGAAAATAAATTAACAAAACCAGTTGACTTTTCTACCGAAGAGCGTAATATAGCCGACCTAGCTTGCTGGTGACGAACCAACAAGAAGATCATTAAGAAATTATGAAGAACAACTTGTGTGGATTTTTACTGATTGATTGATCGAAATATTATCATTGATTGATTGGTTTAAATTACTCGAAGTTTATTTGAGAGAATTTGTCAGAAAATTGATGAGCCAGATTTAGTAGCTTAGATTAAAGCTACAAAATGATTTTAACTGAAGAGTTTGATCATGGCTCAGATTGAACGCTGGCGGCAGGCTTAACACATGCAAGTCGAGCGGGGAAAGGTAGCTTGCTACTGGACCTAGCGGCGGACGGGTGAGTAATACTTAGGAATCTGCCTATTAGTGGGGGACAACATTCCGAAAGGGATGCTAATACCGCATACGTCCTACGGGAGAAAGCAGGGGATCACTTGTGACCTTGCGCTAATAGATGAGCCTAAGTCAGATTAGCTAGTTGGTGGGGTAAAAGCCTACCAAGGCGACGATCTGTAGCGGGTCTGAGAGGATGATCCGCCACACTGGGACTGAGACACGGCCCAGACTCCTACGGGAGGCAGCAGTGGGGAATATTGGACAATGGGGGGAACCCTGATCCAGCCATGCCGCGTGTGTGAAGAAGGCCTTTTGGTTGTAAAGCACTTTAAGCGAGGAGGAGGGTACCTTGGTTAATACCCAAGAGTACTGGACGTTACTCGCAGAATAAGCACCGGCTAACTCTGTGCCAGCAGCCGCGGTAATACAGAGGGTGCGAGCGTTAATCGGATTTACTGGGCGTAAAGCGTGCGTAGGCGGCTTTTTAAGTCGGATGTGAAATCCCCGAGCTTAACTTGGGAATTGCATTCGATACTGGGAAGCTAGAGTATGGGAGAGGATGGTAGAATTCCAGGTGTAGCGGTGAAATGCGTAGAGATCTGGAGGAATACCGATGGCGAAGGCAGCCATCTGGCCTAATACTGACGCTGAGGTACGAAAGCATGGGGAGCAAACAGGATTAGATACCCTGGTAGTCCATGCCGTAAACGATGTCTACTAGCCGTTGGGGCCTTTGAGGCTTTAGTGGCGCAGCTAACGCGATAAGTAGACCGCCTGGGGAGTACGGTCGCAAGACTAAAACTCAAATGAATTGACGGGGGCCCGCACAAGCGGTGGAGCATGTGGTTTAATTCGATGCAACGCGAAGAACCTTACCTGGTCTTGACATAGTAAGAACTTTCCAGAGATGGATTGGTGCCTTCGGGAACTTACATACAGGTGCTGCATGGCTGTCGTCAGCTCGTGTCGTGAGATGTTGGGTTAAGTCCCGCAACGAGCGCAACCCTTTTCCTTATTTGCCAGCACTTCGGGTGGGAACTTTAAGGATACTGCCAGTGACAAACTGGAGGAAGGCGGGGACGACGTCAAGTCATCATGGCCCTTACGACCAGGGCTACACACGTGCTACAATGGTCGGTACAAAGGGTTGCTACCTCGCGAGAGGATGCTAATCTCAAAAAGCCGATCGTAGTCCGGATTGGAGTCTGCAACTCGACTCCATGAAGTCGGAATCGCTAGTAATCGCGGATCAGAATGCCGCGGTGAATACGTTCCCGGGCCTTGTACACACCGCCCGTCACACCATGGGAGTTTGTTGCACCAGAAGTAGGTAGTCTAACCGCAAGGAGGACGCTTACCACGGTGTGGCCGATGACTGGGGTGAAGTCGTAACAAGGTAGCCGTAGGGGAACCTGCGGCTGGATCACCTCCTTAACGAAAGATTGACGATTGGTAAGAATCCACAACAAGTTGTTCTTCATGCAATATATCTGAGGGTCTGTAGCTCAGTTGGTTAGAGCACACGCTTGATAAGCGTGGGGTCACAAGTTCAAGTCTTGTCAGACCCACCATGAACAAGACTTAAAGTACTACTTTAAGGCGAAGTGCAAGACAAACGAACGAAAGTGAGTGCGTAGTGTATGGGTTCAAGGATTCTGAGTGAAAAGAAACAAGATATATTGAGATCTTAAGCTGGGGACTTAGCTTAGTTGGTAGAGCGCCTGCTTTGCACGCAGGAGGTCAGGAGTTCGACTCTCCTAGTCTCCACCAGAGTTTGGAAATAGCGAAATATATTTCGCCCAAACGCAAGACAAGCAGCTATGCTGCGCGTAGCGTTACTCTGAGTGTTTAGACTTTAATCGAACGAAAGCTAGATTATAGAGCTTAGTGATAAAGCATTGTATAATGCATTGTTATTAATCTCTGTGATTTATCACAGTTTACTACGTGCTGACGAGGCAGTAGTTAATCATTAACAGAATATATTTGAGTTGAAATAATTTGTTCATACTCGTTTCAAGTAAGTAATTACAAGAAATGAGTTACTAGCGATTAAACTGAATCAAGCGTTTTGGTATATGAATCTAATTGAAGCTGTATAGTGATTAAGTTCACAAAGCTCTAAACTGTAATGTTGGTTGTTCTACTTGTAGGAACAAACGACTGTTTGGGGTTGTATAGTCAAGTAATTAAGTGCATGTGGTGGATGCCTTGGCAGTCAGAGGCGATGAAAGACGTAATAGCCTGCGATAAGCTCCGGGGAGGCGGCAAATATCCTGTGATCCGGAGATTTCTGAATGGGGAAACCCACTTACCATAAGGTAGGTATTGCAACATGAATACATAGTGTTGCAAGGCAAACGAGGGGAAGTGAAACATCTCAGTACCCTTAGGAAAAGAAATCAATTGAGATTCCCTCAGTAGCGGCGAGCGAACGGGGAACAGCCCATTAAGTTATGTGTGTTTTAGTGGAATGCTCTGGGAAGTGCAACCGTAGTGGGTGATAGTCCTGTACACGAAAGGGCACACATAATGATGACGAGTAGGGCGAGGCACGTGAAACCTTGTCTGAATATGGGGGGACCATCCTCCAAGGCTAAATACTCCTGACTGACCGATAGTGAACCAGTACCGTGAGGGAAAGGCGAAAAGAACCCCTGTGAGGGGAGTGAAATAGATCCTGAAACCGCATGCATACAAGCAGTGGGAGCCGACTTGTTCGGTGACTGCGTACCTTTTGTATAATGGGTCAGCGACTTACATTCAGTAGCAAGGTTAACCGTATAGGGGAGCCGTAGGGAAACCGAGTCTTAATAGGGCGTTTAGTTGCTGGGTGTAGACCCGAAACCAGGTGATCTATCCATGAGCAGGTTGAAGGTTGGGTAACACTAACTGGAGGACCGAACCCACTGTCGTTGAAAAGCCAGGGGATGACTTGTGGATAGGGGTGAAAGGCTAATCAAACTTGGTGATAGCTGGTTCTCCCCGAAAGCTATTTAGGTAGCGCCTCGGACGAATACCATTGGGGGTAGAGCACTGTTTCGGCTAGGGGGTCATCCCGACTTACCAAACCGATGCAAACTCCGAATACCAATGAGTACTATCCGGGAGACAGACTGCGGGTGCTAACGTCCGTAGTCAAGAGGAAAACAATCCAGACCGCCAGCTAAGGCCCCAAAATTATAGTTAAGTGGGAAACGATGTGGGAAGGCATAGACAGCTAGGAGGTTGGCTTAGAAGCAGCCACCCTTTAAAGAAAGCGTAATAGCTCACTAGTCGAGTCGGCCTGCGCGGAAGATGTAACGGGGCTAAAACTATATGCCGAAGCTGCGGATGTATACTTTGTATACGTGGTAGGGGAGCGTTCTGTAAGCCGATGAAGGTGGATTGAGAAGTCTGCTGGAGGTATCAGAAGTGCGAATGCTGACGTGAGTAACGACAAAACGGGTGAAAAACCCGTTCGCTGAAAGACCAAGGGTTCCAGTCCAACGTTAATCGGGGCTGGGTGAGTCGACCCCTAAGGCGAGGCCGAGAGGCGTAGTCGATGGGAAATTGGTTAATATTCCAATACTTCTGTGTAATGCGATGAGAGGACGGAGAAAGTTAAGTCAGCCTGGCGTTGGTTGTCCAGGTGAAAGGATGTAGGCATGTATCTTAGGCAAATCCGGGGTACTCTATGCTGAGATCTGATAGCAAGCGAGTTTACTCGCAAAGTGGCTGATACTATGCTTCCAGGAAAAGTCTCTAAGCTTCAGTTACACAGGAATCGTACCCGAAACCGACACAGGTGGTCAGGTCGAGTAGACCAAAGCGCTTGAGAGAACTCTGCTGAAGGAACTAGGCAAAATGGTACCGTAACTTCGGGAGAAGGTACGCTGCTGTCGGTGATGGAACTTGCTTCCTGAGCTGATGGCAGCCACAGAAACCAGGCCCCTGCAACTGTTTATTAAAAACATAGCACTCTGCAAACACGAAAGTGGACGTATAGGGTGTGATGCCTGCCCGGTGCTGGAAGGTTAATTGATGGGGTTAGCGTAAGCGAAGCTCTTGATCGAAGCCCCAGTAAACGGCGGCCGTAACTATAACGGTCCTAAGGTAGCGAAATTCCTTGTCGGGTAAGTTCCGACCTGCACGAATGGCATAATGATGGGGGCGCTGTCTCCAGCAGAGGCTCAGTGAAATCGAAATCGCCGTGAAGATGCGGTGTACCCGCGGCTAGACGGAAAGACCCCGTGAACCTTTACTGCAGCTTGACATTGAACTTTGATCTTACTTGTGTAGGATAGGTGGGAGGCTTTGAAACCGAGACGCTAGTTTCGGTGGAGCCAATCTTGAAATACCACCCTGGTAATATTGAGGTTCTAACTCTGTCCCGTAATCCGGGACGAGGACCATGTCTGGTGGGTAGTTTGACTGGGGCGGTCTCCTCCTAAAGAGTAACGGAGGAGTACGAAGGTGCGCTCAGCGTGGTCGGAAATCACGCGTAGAGTATAAAGGCAAAAGCGCGCTTAACTGCGAGACCCACAAGTCGAGCAGGTACGAAAGTAGGTCTTAGTGATCCGGTGGTTCTGTATGGAAGGGCCATCGCTCAACGGATAAAAGGTACTCTGGGGATAACAGGCTGATACCGCCCAAGAGTTCATATCGACGGCGGTGTTTGGCACCTCGATGTCGGCTCATCTCATCCTGGGGCTGAAGCAGGTCCCAAGGGTATGGCTGTTCGCCATTTAAAGAGGTACGCGAGCTGGGTTTAGAACGTCGTGAGACAGTTCGGTCCCTATCTACCGTGGGCGCTGGAAATTTGAGAGGATCTGCTCCTAGTACGAGAGGACCAGAGTGGACGAACCTCTGGTGTACCGGTTGTGACGCCAGTCGCATCGCCGGGTAGCTATGTTCGGAAGGGATAACCGCTGAAAGCATCTAAGCGGGAAGCCTACCTCAAGATAAGATTTCCCTTGGACTTTATGTCCTCTAAAGAGCCGTTGAAGACTACGACGTTGATAGGTTGGATGTGGAAGCATGGTGACATGTGAAGCTGACCAATACTAATTGCTCGTGAGGCTTGACTATACAACACCCAAACAGTTGTATACAAAGCATCAATCGATTCATAAAACATCATCTAACGATGAAAATACTTGATTTAGTATCGCTGATCGAACATCATATCCAACTCAGATATAATCTCTGTTAATAACTCATTTGGTAGAAAACTTAGCAATAGGTAAGTCTAAGCAAGTATCCATAAACAGTTGTGCTGGCGACAATAGCAAGAGTGAACCACCTGATCCCTTCCCGAACTCAGAAGTGAAACCTCTTCGCGCTGATGGTAGTGTGGCGTTAGCCATGTGAGAGTAAGTCATCGCCAGCTCATTATTCGAAAATCCCTCAAGCAGTCGCTTGGGGGATTTTTTTTTGGTTTTATTTTTAGTTGTGATACTGATTTAACTTTTTATTGAATGATTTTATTTTCATAAAGCAGCTGATTATACTATATCGATATGAGGAGTCTTCATGTCTGATAGTACAGCTAGTACAGCGCCATACATTGAATATAGTTCTAAATCGTTCTTTGCAATTTTAGTTTCATTATTTTTAGCGGGTTTTGCAATTTTTTCTTCGTTGTACTGTGTACAACCAATGATGCCTATTTTGACTCAATTTTTTGCGATATCACCCACGCAGAGTAGTTTAACGTTATCTGTTTCAACCATTGCCCTCGCTATAGGGTTGCTCTTTACGGGGTTGATTTCCGATCGTTTTGGCCGTAAGCCGATTATGGTCTATTCATTATTTTGTGCAGCAAGTTTACTGATTTTAAGTGCCTGTTTTCCCAAATGGCATATATTTTTACTGACACGGATATTACTTGGCCTCACAGTAAGTGGTGTAGCAGCTGTCGCAATGACGTATATTGGTGAGGAAATTGCACAAAAAGATATTGGTTTTGCCATGGGGCTGTATATCTCAGGAACCGCAATCGGGGGGATGGGGGGACGCCTTATTGCTGGGGTACTGGTTGATTTTATTTCTTGGCAATCAGCAACGTTGTTTATAGGTATTCTTAACTTATTGGCTGCATTTATTTTTTACTTATTATTACCAGCATCAAAACATTTTAAAGCTTATCCAATTTGTTTTACACGTTTTAAAACAGCATTAATGCACAATCTACGAGATCCTAAATTATGCCTGTTATTTGTACAGGGTTTTATTTTAATGGGATGTTTTGTATCGATTTTTAACTATATCAGCTATCACTTATTAGAACATCCATTTCATGTTTCACAATCGATGATTGGTTTAATTTCAATAGCATACTTGTGCGGAATTTATAGTTCACCACGTGCAGCAGCGTGGGGAAAAAGGTTTGGTCGGAATCATGTTTTAATCGCCATGTTATTATTGATGTTACTTGGTTTAATGACCATGTTAATTAGTCATATTGGATTTATTTTATTGGGTTTAATGATATTTACATTTGCATTTTTTGCAGCCCATTCCACAGTAAGTAGTTGGGTTGCAATACAGTCCTTACAATATAAAGCAATGGGATCATCATTATATTTATTTTTTTATTACTGTGGTTCGAGTATTTTAGGTAGCAGTAGTGGTGCAATTTGGGAATCTTTGGGATGGTTTGGCTTAATCTTATCGATTGCAACAATTTTATGCTTGGGTGTTGCTATTGCATGCTATTTACAAAAGCGAGAATGAGCGTAAGTGATCGATCGTGCTGTTGAGCTGTATTAAGGACTATCTATTGCCCATATAATATGATCCTCAATCCACCATTTAATTTATGGTTTTTAGCTCACGGATTTTCATAATTAACAGTGCGATGGAATCGGCTATAGTCATTATAGTTTATGTCCGCAAACTTGAGTCGAGTGGATGTGATCAGCACTATCATGTATCGGGACTTCACGTTCAAGTTCTTTTAGAATACCGCATTTTTGCATGGCGGTTGTTCCCTGACATTGTTCTCTTAGGTTTAGGAGTTCTTGCTCTAGCGCTTGTATTTCATGAATACGATGTTGTACATGTTGTAAATGTACATCAATTAAATCATTAATTGCATCACAATGATCTGGATTATTTTTCATCATTAATAGTGTGCGAATTTCTTGATGGGTCATACCCAAAGAACGGCAACGACGAATAAAACGTAAGCGATCCAGATGCTGTTGCTGATATTCTCGATAATTATTTTGCGTATTACGTAAGGGTTTCGGCAATAGCCCTTCTTTTTCATAAAATCGTATGGTTTCAACACTGCAACCAATTTGTCGTGCTATTTCACCAATTTTCATTTTATCATTTTCCGCTTGAGTCTGAAGTCACTTCAGGGTGTTTAATGACAGTATAACATTTATCAGGATCAGTCATGGACAAAAAAGATGCAAAATTGCCAAATGCACATACAGCTCCGCATCAGCATGTAAAATCTTCATGTTGTGGTGTGATCGAAAAATCAATAACTAAAGAATGCGCTACGAAGCAAAAAACCACGTGTTGTGAAACAACAGATATGCGTTTTTCAGACTTAAATCCATTACCTGAATCACAGCATATGGGTGATGATTTAAAAACTTCGATACGTATTATGCAAATGGATTGCCCTACTGAAGAAGGCTTAATTCAAAAAAAACTCGCACAGATGCCAGCAGTAAAATCATTGGATTTTAACCTTATTCAACGTGTACTGACGGTAGTACATGAACCTGCTGCTTTAACCGATATTCTTAATGCCATTCGTGATTTAGGTTTTGATCCTGAAGTGGCCAATGCACAAGGGCAATTTAATCAAACTCAGCCAGAACAGCATAAATCAATTTGGATTCTTGTTTTGGCTGGTGCTGTGGCTTTTGCTGCTGAATGTGGTGCTTGGTTTGATTTGCCTATTTGGTTTACATTTGTAGCCAGTGTAATCGCTATCGCACTTTCTGGAATTGAAACCTATAAGAAAGGTTTAATTGCGCTTAAGAACTTTAATTTGAATATTAATGCCCTGATGAGTATTGCTGTCACAGGTGCATTATTGATTGGACATTGGCCTGAAGCTGCAATGGTTATGGTCTTATTTGCTGTCGCTGAATTGATTGAAGCACGTTCTTTGGCACGTGCACGTCAGGCGATTAGCCAACTTATGCAACTGGCACCTACACAAGTGACTGTATTAAATGCCGCAGGGCAATGGCAAATACAAGCAGTCAATGAGGTGAGACTTGGACAGATTGTGCGTGTTAAACCTGGTGAAAAAATTGGCTTAGACGGTGAAATCACTAAAGGGCAATCTTCAATTAACCAAGCGCCAATTACCGGTGAAAGTTTACCCGTTGATAAAATGATTGGTGACGTAGTGTATGCGGGAACGATTAATCAAGCTGGTGCATTAGAGTATCGTGTGACTGCGATAGCACAAGATACTACTTTGGCACGGATTATTCATGCCGTAGAAGAGGCACAAGGTGAAAAGGCACCAACACAACGTTTTGTTGATCGTTTTGCAAAAGTGTATACCCCTTTAGTGGTTCTTTTTGCGATTTTAATTGCCATTATTCCACCTTTACTGATGGGGGGAGCATGGTTAGATTGGATCTATAAAGCATTGGTTATTCTGGTGATTGCTTGTCCTTGTGCATTGGTAATTTCAACGCCTGTTACCGTAGTGAGTGGTTTAGCTGCTGCTGCACGTCAAGGTATTTTGATTAAAGGGGGTGTTTATCTGGAGGAAGGCCGATTACTTAAATATTTAGCATTTGATAAAACCGGTACATTAACTTATGGCAAACCAAAACAAACTGATCTTATTTTGCTGAGTGAAATTAATCAGCCAGATATTATTACTGCATTAATCAGTTTGGCTAACTGTTCAGATCATCCCGTTTCCCAAGCCATTGTGCAAGCAGCGCAGCGCCATGATTTTGTCGATGTGGATGACTTTACAGCATTACTTGGTCGAGGTAGTTCCGGAGTAATTGCAGGCGTACGTTATTATTTAGGCAATCATCGTTTAATACATGAATTAGAATATTGTTCTGAAGCATTAGAACAACAGATTACTCAACTTGAACAACAAGGAAAAACCGTAGTACTGTTTGCACAAGATCAGCATATTCTGGCGATTGTTGCTGTTGCAGATACAGTTAAGGCAACCAGTCAGCAAGCGATTGATGAATTACATCAGTTGGGTATTAAAACACTGATGCTCAGTGGTGATAATGTACATACTGTACAAGCCATTGCTCAGCAGTTAGCAATTGATGAGGCCAAAGGTAATTTCTTACCCGAAGATAAGCTAAATCTGGTCGCGCAATATGCGACTCATAGTTCTATTGCAATGGTTGGTGATGGCATTAATGATGCTCCCGCTTTGGCACGTGCCAATATTGGTTTTGCGATGGGAACTATGGGAACAGATGTTGCAATTGAAACTGCAGATGTTGCTTTAATGGATGACGATTTACGTAAAATTCCAACCTTTATTCGTTTATCTAAAAAAACGCATCAAATTTTAATACAAAATATTAGTTTGGCTTTACTGACCAAGCTAGTTTTTTTGATCATCACCTTAATGAATTTAGGAACGATGTGGATGGCAGTTTTTGCGGATGTAGGTGTCAGTTTATTGGTCGTGGCAAATGGTTTAAGACTATTGAAAAAATAAATATGATCATCATTCAGTTAAAGTTGTAACAACAAATTAAATATGGAATAGCGTTATTTGATCGGAAGATGCAGTTTATGTGATATGGATAAACTGCATTTTCATATTTAAATATTTGATTTAATTTTATAAAGAAAAATTAAACTGCATGTAAATAAAATTTTATTTTGCATAAATTTTAAGCTGTTAGCTTGAGCTACTTTCATGTTAAAATGATCGGCTTTCATCTTTGATCTTTTCTGATCTTCCACTTGCCAGCCGAGAATTGCTAGCCATGTCTACTGCTTATACCATGCAAACTGCGCCAAAGGCGTTGTTTGATTACGACAAATATTGGGCGTCATGTTTTGAACCCGCACCATTTTTGCCGATGTCGCGTGAGGAAATGGATCAACTCGGTTGGGACAGTTGTGACTTTATTTTGGTCTGTGGGGACGCATATATTGATCATCCTTCGTTTTGTTCCGGTATTATTGGCCGTGTTTTAGAAGCACAGGGCTTTCGCGTCGGTATTATTGCGCAGCCAGATTGGACCAATGTTGAGGCATTTCGAGCTTTAGGTAAACCAAATTTAGCTTGGGGCGTAACAGCTGGGAATATGGATTCAATGATTAACCGTTATACGGCTGATCGTAAAATTCGCTCAGATGATGCCTATTCTCCTGATAATGTACCGAATAAACGTCCAGATCGTGCAGCGACCGTGTATTGTCAACGTGTACGCGAAGCATATCCTGATGTACCTGTACTTTTAGGGGGAATTGAAGCTTCATTGCGTCGTATTGCACATTATGACTATTGGTCTGATAAGGTACGTCGTTCGGTATTAATGGATTCTAAAGCGGATTTATTAATGTATGGTAATGGGGAACGATCGATTACTGAGATTATGCACCGCTTGGCACGCGGTGAAAAAATTTATGAGATTACCGATGTTCGTGGTACAGCATTTATTGTAAATAAAAATAATCGTGCCTCTAAAGCAAAATTTATTGAAATTGCATCTAATGATGTAGATCAAGTCGGTCGAGTAGATCCGATCATTAATCCATATGTCATGACTGAAGATCTAGAAGGTTGTGAGATTGAAAAAGGTAAAGATAGCCTCACCCAGTATCAAGGTTTTGAAAAAGAAGTGGTTGTTAACCCTGTTGTTCGTGCAGGAGATGATTTAGCAGCAGATACTCAGATTGTTCAGTTAAAAACCAGTTCTAAAGCAATTAAACATAAATTGCCACCACGTGAATTGGCGGTAATTCGTTTACCTGCTTTTGAAGAAGTGGTCAATGATCCAGTGTTGTATGCACATGCCAATCGTATTTTACATTTGGAAACCAATCCAGGTAATGCGCGTGCGATGGTTCAAAAACACGGTGAGCGTGATGTCTGGTTAAATGCACCACCGATTCCATTGACCACAGAAGAAATGGATTATGTCTTTGACTTGCCTTATGCACGTTTGCCACATCCAGCGTATGGCCATGCGCGCTTTCCAGCCTTTGATATGATTAAATTTTCTGTCAATATCATGCGCGGCTGTTTTGGCGGATGTACCTTTTGTTCCATTACAGAACATGAAGGCCGGATTATTCAGAATCGTTCAGAAGAATCAATTTTACGTGAAGTTGAAAAAATTCGAGATACAGCCCCTGGTTTTACTGGCATTATTTCTGATTTAGGCGGTCCTACTGCCAATATGTATCGTTTACATTGTAAAGATCCAGAAATTGAAAAGAATTGTCGTAAACCTTCCTGTGTTTTTCCAGGTGTATGTCAAAATTTACATACCGATCATGCACCATTAACTCAGTTATATCGTAAAGCACGTGCACTAAAAGGCATTAAAAAGATTTTAATTGGTTCTGGATTACGTTATGACCTTGCGGTATTAAATCCTGAGTATGTCAAAGAGTTGGTGACACATCATGTGGGCGGATATTTAAAAATTGCGCCTGAACATACTGAAAAAGGGCCATTATCGAAAATGATGAAGCCCGGTATTGGGACTTATGATCGTTTTAAGCAAATGTTTGACCGCTTTAGCAAAGAGGCAGGCAAAGAACAATATTTAATTCCTTATTTTATTGCGGCACATCCGGGAACAACGGATTATGACATGATGAATTTGGCGATTTGGTTAAAGAAAAATGGTTTTCGTGCCGATCAGGTTCAGACCTTCTATCCTTCGCCAATGGCTACGGCAACCACGATGTATTACACAGGTAAAAATCCTTTAGCTAAAGTGGCCCGTTATACCGAAAATGTGGATATTGTTAAAGGTGAAAAACGTCGCCGTTTACATAAGGCATTTTTACGCTATCATGATCCAAATAACTGGCCATTATTACGTGATGCGCTGAAAGAAATGGGGCGTGCTGATTTAATTGGCAATTCTAAACAGCATTTAATTCCAACCTATCAGCCAGCAAGTGGTACGGAAGGACAATACCAATCTGCACGTAGAAAGAACTCAACGCTCGCAGGTGATTCTGTTAAACGTCATCAGACAGAGCGTACATCTGTAGCATCAACAACACGGACAAAAAAACAGCCGCAACGTGGGCAGATATTGACGCAACATACCGGTTTGCCACCACGTGAAACCGGTGATAGCAAAAAGCCATTTGGTGGCAAAAAGACCAAGGCTAAGAAAAATTAATTATTCAAAAAGGAGATGTTTAACATCTCCTTTTTTAGGCCTTGATGTATTACATCGCAAGCACAGTGAGGTTTTTTAGGTCGTGAAGATGATTAATCTGGTTTGATTGCAACGACAGTCATTTCAACCAAAACATCATCCTGATACATATTGGCTTCTACACAAGTACGTGGTAAAGCATCCATATCTGCCACCCAAGCATCCCAGACCTCATTCATCGCTGCATAATTGTGTGCAATATCTTTAATAAAAATCATCACCGATAAAATATGACTTTTATCGGTACCAGCATCTGCCAGAAATTGATCAATGGTATCGAGTGTTTGCTGTGTTTGTCCGCGAATATCTAGGCTTAAATCTGAAGCAAGTTGTCCAGCGAGATGAACTAAATTACCGCATATGGCAATTTCAGAAAAGCGAGGTTGTACATGTAAACGTGTAATGCTCATTAAAATATCCTGATGGTTAAGTCAGCGTCATACGCTGGAGATCAAATCGGGAATAAACCGAATGCTGATCATGCCATGAATTTAAGGGTTAAATGGCGTCTTAAAGATGAATATCATCCACTGATTGATATAGCGTAGCATCAAGAATTGCACATCTATCAATAAATTGATAATAAAACAGGCATAACCAAAGAGACATGCGAGGATGATCATGTATTTAATATAGAGTGGGTGAGATTTAGTGCTGGTTGATAATTAGAATAGAATGAAAAAAAATAGCAGAATCATTGAGAATGGACAGGTCAATATATCACCTTACAGTTGCCCTGTAATATTCGGATTTGATCGTCACGTTAATCACAGGACAGCATGCTAAAAGTAGAGGTGATTTTTAGCATCTGAGCAGATACATGGATAATGTATTGCGGTCATAGATTACTCTAAAAATAACAGTTATGCAGATAAAATTATGATTTTTGATTTATTTGTACAAGAAATAGTCTAATTATTGTATTAATACCAGAAATCTAGTTGGGATTGTGGTTGTTGAGTGCATAATTGATATACCCCAACACCAACCAATCGAAATTGTTGCTGTGCCGTGATATGCATTTCGTTAAGTAATAATGTGATGCCATTTAATAATTGATCTGATGTATAAAAAGGTTGTTTAAAGCATTTACTATGTTGTAAAACCTGAAAATTTTTTAACTTTAATTTCACTGAAATACCGTGGGCATGTAATTTTTTTTCAGTTAGGCTTTGCCAAATACGATGAACCAATTGGGGCCAGTAGTGATGACATTGATGTAAATAAAGATCTTGATTAAATGTGATTTCTTTAGAAATTTGTTGTCGTTCGCGTTCTATTTGTACTGCGCGATGATCAATGCCTTGCGCATATAAAAATAACTGCTGACCATATTTACCAAAATGGTCAATTAAGATCTGCTCATCAAGATGCTGTAAATCGCCTAAGGTGAATAGCTTCATATGATGTAATTTTTCTTGAGTCACTTTTCCGACACCAGGAATTTTTTTTAGTGGCAGATTCTTGATAAAATTTTGAACCTGTGAAGGTTTTATTACATAAATGCCATTTGGTTTATGCCAGTCTGAGGCAATTTTTGCTAAAAATTTATTGGGTGCGACACCCGCAGAACAAGTGAGTGCTGTTGTATCTAAAATGGCAGCTCTAATTTGTACCGCGATTTCAGTTGCACTGGTAATCTGCTGTAGGTTATCTGTTACATCTAAATAAGCTTCATCTAAAGATATGGGTTCAATTAATTGAGTATATTTTTGAAAAATTTGATGAATTTGGCGTGAAACATCACGATATTTTTTAAAATTGGGTTCAATGACAATCAGTTCAGGACATCGTTTTTTGGCTTGATGCATTGGCATTGCTGAATGTAGCCCAAAAGCACGAGCAGGATAAGATGCTGCTGCAATTACGGCACGTGGATGATGGCTCGCAATCACCACAGGATGCTGTTTTAGTTCAGGTCGGTCACGTAATTCTACAGATGCAAAAAAAGCATCCATATCAATGTGAATAATTTTTTTCATGATTACGATATTCACTGTGATGCTGATCTAGATCATTGCATCTGATCAGATGATTTATGGGATTTTAGATGGTGGACTTAACTGATTTTTTTCTAAAAACTTTAACCAATCGTCCATATCACCATTAAAAACATTAAGATCTACTGTGGTATTAATGCCGGTTATTTTAGCTTGATTGGTATGCTGCCAAAATAGCCAATCTGGTTCACCTTTTAAATTGGGTTGACCATTATACTCACGAATCCATAATGGCGTTTTTTGAAACTCGCCAGCTAGAACAATATTATAGAAAGCTTTTGAAGTATAAAAGATAGGTGCTTTGCCATAATGTTGATACAGTTGATCATGCATGATCTGAATTTCTTGCAGAAGCTGTTGTTTAGTGAATGTATTGATGCAATCACTATCGTATTCAAGATCAATAACAGGGGGAAGGGCATCCGCTTTTTTGGGAACAGTATGGATAAAGTTTTCAGCTTGAATACTGCCGTTACGACATAAACGATAAAAATGATAGGCGCCGACTAATAAACCCTGTTCTCTTGCTTGTAACCAGTTATCTTGAAATTTCCGATCTTGAAAATCTCCACCTTCGGTTGCTTTTAAGTATACAAAAGCATAATTTTGCAGGGAAATTTTATGCCAAGCAATATTGCCTTGATGATGTGAGACATCAAATCCTTGCACTTTATATTCGCTTGCAGCTGCAATATGATTTTGAAAAAAGACCATATATATAATGAGACTTAGCCCCATGAAGCTACAACCTAACAGTGAGCCAAGTAGCGTTTTAGATTTCAATATCATGTTATGTTGGATCATCGTGAGTAGTCGAATCATGAATCAAACAGGGTCAGTCACAGGTAATATGTGAGCTTGAAGATTGCAAATTACCTGTATTCGATTATAGCGTAATGTTTCATTGTGGTGGTTTTATCATCATCACGTTTTGATTTAAGCGATTAATCACTATGCCTCAATATGGATCATACGCTGCTTAATAGGATATGGCTATTTAGAGCCAATCGTATATTATGCAGTGGTATCTTTGGGAATCGTCCAGAAGATCATGGCTGTGATGACGTTAATAAATCCTAAACAGATTAAAGTATAATGAAAAGCAGTGGTGATCAACGCTTGACCTAAATGTATTTCAAAAATATTGACTAAAGTCCCTGCCAAAGCAACGCCAATACTCATTGATAACATCATAATCATCGATAAAAAACTGTTACCGCTACTGGCATCTTGTTGAGGTAAATCTTTGAGTGTGAGCGTGTTCATTGCCACAAATTGAATTGAATTTAGAATACCAAAAATCAGAAAGTGAATGCTTCTAAGCCATAAAGGGGTATCTGCCGTACTTAATGCAAAACTGACAATACACGCACCGACTAAAACAGTATTGATCAGTAACACGTGGCGATAACCAAATTTTTGGATTAAAGGCCGAATGATTGGTTTAGAGATTAATGCACCTAGAACGGTTGGAATCATTAAAATACCAGTCAGCAGCGGTGAAAAACCAAAAGCGACTTGTAGCATCAGTGGTAATAAAAATGGAATCGCATTGCCCCCTAAACGGGCAAAAAAGTTTCCTAAAATACCAATCGAATAAATTTTATTTTTAAATAATTTACTGCGAAATAATGCATTTTTATGGCTATGCGCATGTAATGCATAAATTACTGATCCAGCCAATCCAACCACAATTAAAATGATACTGGAAAATATTGAATATCTGGGGTCAGAAAAGTTTTCAATTCCGAGAGATAATCCAATCATACCAATAATCAGGAAAATAAATCCTCTTAAATCAAATGCAGGTACATTTGGCTCAGTGGTATCTGGCATTGCTTTCAAAGTCATCAAGACGCCTAATATCCCCATCGGAATATTAATTAAAAAGATCCAGTTCCAAGTATATACTTCCACAATCCAGCCCCCTAACGTGGGGCCAATCATAGGACCAATTAAACCAGCAAGGCTCATTAAACTCATTGCAGATAAAAACTGTGTTCTGGGAATGACTTTTAACATGGCCAAGCGACCGACAGGTAGCAGTAAAGCACCGCCAATCCCTTGCATCACACGATAAAACAGTAATTGATTGACACTTTCAGATAAGCCGCAGCCTAGAGAGCCTAAGGTAAAGATAATAATGGCACTTAAATAGGTGATTTTGGGTCCAAATCGATCTGACAGCCAGCCACTTAAAGGAATACAGGTTGCCATTGCCAATACATACGCCACAATAACACTATGCATTTGTAATGGACTTTCATCTAAATCTTTTGCCATTGCAGGGAGTGCAGTATTGACAATTGAACTGTCTAGACCTTGCATAAAAAAGCCAATAGACACCAAAAGTACAAGGAGTCTAAACTCACGTTGTAAAGGTTGATGTGATGTTGAGGCATTCATAGGCAGTGGCATCTCATGATACGCGTAAAAAACGGTATCTTATGGTATTAAAATAATGATATTTCAATATCTTATACAGGATATAAAATGCAATAAGCGTATTAAAACGTAAGTAAATTGTTAAAAAATATAATTTATTCTAGCCGAGCTCACGGTAGATAAAAAGCATCACATCATTATTTTTTATAGGAAACTATACGCAGTGTCTTGATCATCTGGTTGATATAATCATAATCGCATAAAACCATCTGCTAATGCTAATTGTGTAGATTGATGATTAAAGTATGTCGATGACGGCAGAAGCAGAGACTGAACTGCCGAGTAAGGTCAGATTTAAACCACGACATTTTGTGGCGCATCTAAATTTTTCAAGACACTAAAAATTTGTTGTGATGATTGGCAAACAATCAGTTTTGCGCGATGTTGTGGAGGTAAAAAGCCTTCTAGAACAGCATGATCTAATTGTTGAATCAGTGCGTTATAAAAACCATTGACATTATAAAGCATGATGGGTTTTTGATGTTGATTGAGTTGAGCCCAAGTTGCAATTTCCAAGATTTCTTCAAATGTACCCAAACCACCGGGTAATGCAATAAATGCAGAAGCACGTTCAGCCATAATGGCTTTACGTTCGTGCATAGTTTTTACAATATGTAATTCAGTGAGATGATTATGGGCAATTTCATAATCAAGCATAAAGGCTGGTATCACACCCACAACTTCTGCATCTGCATCAATCATGGTATCTGCGACTTGTCCCATTAAACCAATACTGGCACCACCATAAACCAAGCCAAATCCATGCGCTGCAAGACCTTGAGCAAGTGCAATGGCTTTTTCTTGATAAATAGGCTGATTACCTAAACGTGAGCCACAATATAGTGCAATGAGTGGTTGAGTTGTTTTTGCTGCAGGATTTTGATATTGATTGGTCATTTTTCCTCGATCATTGTGATGTTTTTTTTAACATTATCATGTTCTATATGATCTCTCTAGCAGATGACAAAAATATGAATGCTATATTTAAAATAGTTTTAATGATTCAGAGCAGCAATAAGGCATAGTGCTGTTGTGGACTAATCTAATCGTCCATTTACTCAATGGGTAGCAGAGGCGATGATGATCAATGATAATGAAAATTGATCATGATGCTATGACTTTAGTGATAAGATCTAAAACCATGACATGATGGCGATAAAGGCCAAATGATCATGGCTAAAATCAAATAAAAAATAAAAAAAAGATGCCAAAATCAAGAATCTTTCCTATACTGAAATTGTGTTTCACAACAATAGAATCGATATGGGTAGTGGCAGTTGGGAGTCCAACAAAATTCAGTCCATTAAAATAAACACATTTTTAAATTTAGATGCTTGTCATGCAAATGACCATATACAGTATCAATGGCTTAAAATTCAGGAGAAGACACCATGATTTTTGAATGGATGTCTGATCCTGCGGCGTGGGTCGGCTTATTGACGCTGGTTGTGCTTGAAATTGTTTTAGGTATAGATAACCTTGTTTTTATTGCAATTTTAGCAGAAAAATTGCCTCCAGAACAACGCGGTAAAGCACGTGTTGTCGGCCTTTTATTGGCTTTGGTGATGCGCTTAATTTTATTGGCATCGATTGCTTGGGTCGTCACGTTAACCAATCCTTTATTCCATATATTTAATCATCCTTTTTCAGGCCGAGACTTGATCCTGCTATTTGGTGGTGTGTTCTTGTTATTTAAAGGAACGATGGAATTACGTGAGCGTTTGGAAGGCAATAGTGGTCTGAAGGAAGAGAGTCCTGTCCATGCCACATTCTGGATGGTCATTATTCAGATTGTGGTATTAGATGCTGTCTTCTCACTAGACAGTGTCATTACTGCAGTGGGAATGGTTAAACATCTTTCTGTGATGATGATTGCGGTTATTCTGGCGGTGGGGATCATGCTTTGGGCATCTAAACCGTTAATGGATTTCGTTAATCGCCATCCAACCGTGGTGATCCTGTGTCTATGCTTTTTAATGATGATTGGTTTCTCATTATTGGTTGAAGGATTGGGATACCATATTCCAAAAGGTTATTTATATGCCGCAATTGGTTTCTCGGTACTGATTGAGTTCTTAAATCAAACGATGCGCCATAATCAAGAAAAAATGGTGACAACTACTGATTTACGTTATCGGACCGCCTCTGCAGTAATGCGAATGCTGGGGGGAAAAAGTATTAACCCTGAATCATCCCATGATAATCGTGAAGATGTGTTAGCAACACGTGCTTTTGCGGATGAGGTTTTTGATGAGGAAGAGAATGGTGTTTATCATAGTGTAATGGTTCAAGGTGTACTTGGATTGTCTGAACGTCCAGTGAAATCAGTAATGACTCCGCGTCCGGAATTAGAGTGGATTGATTTGGATGAACCAGAGACGGTCATCAAAGAACGTCTATTAAGTATGACTCATTCACGTTTAATTGTGGCACATGGCGAGCTGGATAATTTGGCTGGTGTTGTTTTGACCCATAAAATCATGAATGAATATATTGAAACTGGTCGCTTAGATTTCCAAGCGCATTTACGTGAACCTGTGATTGTACATGAAAATGCACAGGTCTTGATGGTGATGGAACAGTTACGTCAGGCCCCTTTACAAATGGCGATTGTTTTAAATGAATATGGTTCAATTGAAGGAATTGCTACACCTATTGATGTACTTGAAGCGATTGCTGGAGAGTTTCCAGATGAAGATGAATTGGAAACAGTGGCTGAAAGTCTGGATGATGGCACATTAATGTTGGATGGTTCGACGGACATTCGTCACCTTTCTTTATTATTGGGCTGCGATTTGGTGGATGAGTCCGAGCAATATTCAACTTTATCAGGTTATATTCTGTTTCATTTAGGTCGTTTACCACAAAATGGTGAAAAACTGGAGATGGATGGTTATATTTTTGAAGTGGTGACGATGGATGGGCATAAAATTGAAAAGGTGCATATTATGCCACATCAGCATAAAATCACCATCCATCCACGTTAATCATGATGGTTGGTTGGATTAAATTTAAATAGCCCAAAAGATTGGGCTATTTTTATCTGTATGATTGATGCTGTGATGGCAAAATATCATATTTAACGTCTTATGCTGCAAGCGAGAGATTTAAGGAAGATGCTTACATGTATCAACAACCATGCCCTTGTGGGTTAGCGCTCTATACAGATTGCTGTCAACCACTGCATCTGGGATTAAAGACCGCGCAAACAGCACAGCAACTGATGCGTTCTCGCTATAGTGCATTTGTATTACAACAGATTGACTATATTGTAAAAACGACTGCCTTGGGACAACAGGCTATGCTTGATGTCATGGCACTTCAACAATGGAGTCAAGAAAATCATTGGTTAAAATTAGAGATTATACAAACCCATGAAAAACTCGATAAACAACATGCTTCGGTAGAGTTTAAAGCCTATTACCAACAGAATGGGCAAAATCATATTCATCATGAGCTTTCGTATTTTGTCCAATTCAAAACAAATTGGTATTTTTTAGATCCAACACTTGATCAGTCACTTAGCATGAAACAAGCCTGTATTTGTGGATCTGGTAAAAAATTTAAGCAATGTTGTGCACATTTTCTATAACTTTTATGGTGTAATCGCTTAGAATAGCGTTCATCAATAACCCTATATGTTATGGAATCAGGGCGATGTTGCTGACAATTATTTATATTATCGCAATTACAGCAGAGGCAATGACAGGAGCCTTATCAGCTGGTCGGCGAAGTATGGATTGGTTTGGAGTCACCTTAATTGCCTGTGTGACTGCATTAGGCGGCGGATCTGTTCGTGATGTGCTGTTAGGACATTATCCACTGACATGGGTTAAACATCCCGAATATCTTGTACTGACTTGCTGTGCGGCATTTGTCACCATTATTATCGCTAAATGGATGCGTCATTTACGCTCTATCTTCTTAATATTAGATGCATTAGGACTGATTGGTTTTACCATTATTGGGTGCCAAATTGCACTGGAAATGGGCCATGGTTTTGTCGTGTCTGCTGTTGCTGGCGTATTAACCGGTGTTTCTGGCGGTATTTTACGCGATATTCTATGTAATGATGTTCCTTTAGTTTTCCGACGCGAATTATATGCCAGCATTTCATTTGTTGCGGTGATTTGTTATTGGCTCTGTATTGCTGCTGGTTTATCTTTAGAGTTAACGGTTATTGCTACACTTATTTTTGGTTTTACATTGCGTTTAATTGCAATTTATTTTGGTTTAGAAATGCCGAAATTTATTTATAAAGATGATGATGATCAATCCGCATCTTCAAAAGACTTATCATGAATATAGGCTCATTTTAACAGTCATCTATCTGTTGTTGATCGCTCGATATAATCTCTAGGATAATTGATTCGATATTTGCTCGAGGATGTACTGACATTTGAGATAATTGATCGCAAATAGATCTATTCCATTTGATGAATCGGTTGGTAGATCACACATTGCTTTTTGATGTCGTGTATACAATCAGCAGCCAGACATGATTGATTTTAACCACATGAAAATTATACATCCTGTTGGGAAAGCAGCATTTATTCTTTCACCAAATCAGAGATTTTGTTATGGATCTAGTTTCACGTATACAACGCTTACCAATTGGTAAATTCCATTATACCTTGCTATGGGTCATTGGACTGGGCTGGATGTTTGATGCCATGGACACCGGTTTAATTTCTTTTATTCTGGCTAAAATGGCTGAAGATTGGGCCATGACCCCTAATGAAAAAGGATGGGTAATTTCAATTGGTTTTATCGGTATGGCGATTGGTGCTGTTTTTTCTGGTGGCTTAGCAGATCGCTATGGTCGAAAAACGATTTTTGCATCAACGCTAGTGATCTATAGTTTAGCCACAGCAGCCTGTGCATTTGCACCAAATTTAACTTGGTTATTGGTTTTTCGTTTTATTGTTGGTTTAGGTCTAGGCGGACAGCTTCCTGTTGCAGTCACTTTGGTGAGTGAATATATTCCAGCATCTGTACGTGGTCGTTTTATTGTATTACTGGAAAGTTTCTGGGGGCTCGGTTGGTTAGCTGCTGCACTGGTGGCTTATTTTGTGATTCCTCGATTTGATTGGCATACGGCTTTTTTAATTGGTGGATTACCCGCATTATATGCCATCGTCATTTGGAAGATGGTGCCTGAATCAGTTCCTTATTTGGTCAATCGAGGTCGTTTTGAAGAAGCATATCGGTTGGTCAAAAAAATTGAAGCGCAATGTGGAGTTGAAGTGGTTGAAATTTTTAAAGTACAACCCGTGACTCAACAACATAAAATTACCTTTTCAGCATTATGGACAGGTCCAATGATACGCCGTAGCCTAATGTTATGGTTAATTTGGTTTGGTATTGTTTATTCATATTATGGCATTTTTACTTGGTTACCGAGTCTTTTGGTGAAACAAGGATATAGCATTATACAATCGTTTGAATATGTTTTAGTGATGATCTTAGCGCAATTACCTGGTTATATCGTTGCGGCATGGTTGGTTGAGAAGTGGGGGCGTAAACTCACCTTGGCAGGATTCATTGCCTGTTGTGCCTTATCGGCATACTTTTTTGGTCAAGCCGATAGCGTAGCATCAATCATTGTTTGGGGTTGCTTGATGTCATTTTTTAACTTGGGTGCATGGGGAGTGCTATATACCTACACACCAGAGCAGTATCCAACGCATATCCGTGCTTTCGGTTCTGGCTGGGCAGCAGCAATTGGTCGTATTGGCGGTATTGTTGCACCTTTAGTGGTGACCAATATTATGGTGATGGAAAATGGCTTTAGCCATGTATTTTTAATGTTTACCAGTGTTTTGATTGCAGTTGCGGTGATTATTTTAGTGCTGGGTGAAGAGACCAAAGGTAAGCAATTAGAATCCATAGCAAAGTAATCTCATCATTTTTTAGTTGAATTCTTGTACTAAAATGGATAATTTTACGCCATAAAGAATAAATTGTCGTAGAGTGTGACTTCATACTCTTGTGTCGTGTGCACCTGCGACATAGCATAAGAACTTCAAATAGACAAAACGACTTTAGGATTAGCAGTTGTTATGACAAGCCTTGCGCATCATGCGACAGAAAACCGCTCCGTAGCTGAATTTACAGAACAAGCGTATTTAAATTATGCCATGTACGTGATTATGGATCGTGCATTACCACATATCAGTGATGGTCTAAAACCCGTCCAGCGTCGTATTGTCTATGCCATGAGTGAATTGGGTTTAAAATATAGCGGTAAACCCAAAAAATCTGCGCGTACGGTTGGTGATGTACTGGGTAAATATCATCCACATGGTGATTCAGCATGTTATGAAGCCATGGTGCTTATGGCACAGCCTTTTAGTTATCGTTATCCTTTTATTGAAGGGCAGGGTAACTGGGGATCACCTGATGATCCCAAATCTTTTGCTGCCATGCGTTATACTGAAGCTAAACTTTCTCAATACAGTGAATTATTATTGTCTGAGTTGGGACAAGGGACCTGTGAATGGCAAGATAACTTTGATGGTTCATTAAAAGAGCCAATTACTTTACCTGCACGGGTACCGAATATTTTATTGAATGGTACCACGGGTATTGCCGTTGGGATGGCAACTGATATTCCGCCCCATAACTTACGTGAAGTGGTAAAGGGCACGATTGCCTTAATTCGTAATGCTCATTTAAGTCATGAAAAACTGGCTGAATATATTCCTGCTCCAGATTTACCAACTCAAGCTGAAATTATTACATCACCTGAAGATTTATTAAAAATTCAAACCACAGGTCGTGGTAGTTATCGTATGCGTGCGATTTATCACGTTGAAAAAAATGAAATTGTGATTACAGAGCTACCCTATCAAGTTTCTGGGTCGAAAATTATTGCACAAATCGCAGATCAAATGCAGGCCAAAAAATTGCCTTTGGTTACAGATTTACGTGATGAATCAGACCATCAAAATCCAACACGCCTAGTCATTGTTTTACGGTCAAATCGTATTGATGCAGAATCGGTAATGAGCCATTTATTTGCCACAACGGATTTAGAGTCTAGTTATCGTGTCAATATGAATATGATTGGTGCAGATGGGCGCCCACAAGTCAAATCAATTCGTGGTATTTTACTGGAATGGATTGAAATTCGTAAAATGACGGTCACACGTCGTTTACAGTACCATTTAAATAAAATTGAAAAGCGCTTACATATTTTAGCAGGTTTAATTATAGCCTATTTAAATATTGATGAAGTAATTGATATTATTCGTCAAGAAGATCAACCAAAGCCTGCTTTAATTCAACGATTTGCTTTAGACGATATTCAAGCAGAAGCAATTTTAGAATTAAAATTACGTCATTTAGCTCGACTTGAAGAAATGGAAATGCGCCGTGAACAAAATGAACTTGAAGCACGTGCAGCAGAAATCCGTGAACAACTCAATAATCCAGAATCTCTAAAAGCTTTGATGATTGAGGAATTAAAAGCGGATGCAAAAAAATTTGGTGATGATCGTTGTTCTCCATTAGTACAACGTGCTGAAGCGATTGCGATTAGTGAACATGAAATGTTACCTGCTGATCCGGTCACAGTCGTGTTATCTGAGGCAGGCTGGATTCGGGCAGCTAAAGGACATGATGTTGATGTTGAAAATTTAAATTACCGTGCAAGTGATAAATACTTGAGCCATGCTTTGGGTAAATCGAATCAACGTGTGTATATTTTAGATGAAGCTGGCCGTAGTTATGCATTACCGATTAATGCATTACCTTCAGCCCGTAGTTTGGGTGAGCCATTAAGTTCTAAACTGACCCCAGCACACGGTATTGCTTTTAAACAAGTCTTTATTGCTGACGATGATGTGGAATTATTGGTGGCAAGTAGCAAAGGCTATGGTTTTAAGACCCAAGCCAAACAACTTGATACCAGTGCGAAAGCAGGGAAAGCATTTTTAACTCTCCCTGAGGGAAGTACTGCATTAGCATTAATCGCAATACAACAGGCGACTCATCTGGCTGTTTTAAGCTCTGCTGGGCGCATTCTTATTATTGAACTCGATGATTTACCATCATTAAATAAAGGTAAAGGTAATAAATTAATACAACTTGAAACGAAAGATCATATTGTTGCCATGCTAACCTTAAGCTTGAATGAAGTCATACATGTTATTTCAGGCCAACAACAATTAAAATTAAAAGGGGATGACCTATTGAAATATGTCGGTAAAAGAGGCTCAAAAGGGCAGCTTTTACCACGAGGCTATCAAAAAGCAAATAAACTGTTGGTTCAGAATTAAGACTAGCATCCATATATTGAAATACGTTATATATGAGACATATTTTAAAATAGGTGCAATATTAAGTAAAAAATTTAAATAATTAATATGCTTAATATTGGGAATAACAGTGCAACGATTAAGGATTATGAAATAGGAGAATTAGCTGTATGGAGAAAATTTGGTTAGCTGAGTATCAAAGAACGGGTATTCCTGAAACGGTTGATCTTCCTGCTGAAAATACGTCATTACTCGATATTTTTGAACGTAATTTCCAAAAATTTGGCTCGCGTGATGCCTTTATCTTTATGGATAAAGTGATCACATTTGATCAGCTTGAGCAAGAAAGTCGTAAATTTGCTGCATATTTACAGAGTCTTGGTTTGCCTAAAGGTTCTCGTGTTGCCGTAATGATGCCGAATGTGCTTCAGTATCCAATCGTTGCATTGGGGGTATTTCGTGCTGGTCTGGTTTTGGTCAATGTTAACCCCTTATATACTGCACGTGAACTTGAACATCAACTTAATGATGCCAGTGCAGAAGTTTTGGTGATTATTGAAAACTTTGCTTCTGTATATCAAAAGATTATAGGTAAAACACCCGTTAAATATGTCATCGTTTCTTCTGTAGGCGATATGTTGGGTTTCTTAAAAGGCAGCCTTGTTAATTTTGTATTACGTTCAGTACGTAAACAGATTCCTGCGTGGAATATTCCAGGCCATATTACCTATAATACTGCGATTAGCAAAGTCAGCCCGAGTCATTATAAACGTCCGCAATTAACCTTAAGTGATACCGCATTATTGCAATATACGGGCGGAACGACGGGTGTTTCTAAAGGTGCTGAACTGACCCACCGTAACCTTGTTGCCAATATGTTACAGTGTGATGCGATTTTCCAAAGTAAATTTGGTAAAAAAGATGGTTCACCAGATGATCGAATTTTTTGTGCTTTACCGCTATATCATATCTTTGCATTTATGGTTTGTGCACTTTATGGAATGTATAAAGGGCAAGCAAACGTTCTTATTCCAAATCCACGCGATTTAAATTCGGTCATTAAAGAACTGCGTAAATATAAGCCAACCTTTTTCCCTGCTGTGAATACCTTATTCAATGCCTTAGTGAATAATGAAGAATTTAGGCAGCTTAATCATAGTCACTTAAAACTGGCAATGGGTGGTGGAATGGCGGTACTGCAATCGACAGCACAAGCTTGGCAAGATATTACCGGTACTCATATTATTGAAGGTTATGGTTTATCGGAAACATCGCCTGTCGCAACAGTAAATCCTCCAAATTCAGAAGAGTTTACAGGATCAATTGGTATTCCTATTCCATTGACTGATGTTGCTATCTTAGATGATGATGGCAATGAGGTGGCACAAGGAGAACAAGGCGAAATCTGTATCCGTGGCCCACAGGTCATGAAAGGTTATTGGAATCGCCCTGATGAAACAGAAAAAGTCATGATTCATGGTTTCTTCCGTACGGGAGATATCGGTGTAATGGATTTACGTGGCTATATTAAAATTGTTGATCGTAAAAAAGATATGATTTTAGTTTCTGGTTTTAATGTTTATCCTGCTGAAATTGAAAGTGTAGTCTCTAAACATCCGAAAGTATTAGAGGTTGCTGCAATTGGTGTGCCTGATGAAAAATCAGGTGAAGTTCCTAAATTATTTGTGGTGAAAAAAGATCCATCTTTAACCACTGAAGAAATTTTGGCTTATGCCAAAGCTAATTTAACAGGATATAAGCGTCCTCGTTATGTAGAGTTTATGACTGAATTGCCAAAATCTAATGTGGGTAAAATTTTACGTAAGGATTTACGTAAAAATAGTTAAATAAAAATATCAAGTCATTGTATTTCAATTATTTATCCATAGATGCCAAGCAGATTACTGTTTGGCATTTTTAATCATCAATGATTTGGCCAAATATCTGTTTTAGATTAAAACGATGCTCAACTGTTGTAACACGACAGTAGTAGGCTAAGCCTATTTATTTCATTAACCAGCGATCAAAATAAGGCCGACCAATTGCAAATATTGCAACAAAAGCCGCCATAGTACCAAATTGACGACTAAAGCCTGGTAGATTAAATACTGTATAACTCAGTAAATTGTCGATTAAAGTATAAGCAAAAATGGCGATAATGCCATACCATAAACTAAAACCTTTAATAGCGGTGATATAAAAAGTCACCCAGAGCATTATAAAAGTTAAAACAGTTGACCAAACATTCATATTGGCACAAATGACCGTTAATAAAAATGCAACGATAGGGAGTACAATTTTTAAGACACGATTTACTTGACCTTGGTGTTGTTGTTGCTTAGCCAGTACATCGAACATATTTTTTTGATCAGGTGTGACCATATATAGACCCTTAACAGATTTTATCTAGAAACACTATATTTAACAAAATTTATTAAATAAATGCCATGTTATGATAGAACGATAAAAAACAGATGAGAATGATTTAAATGCAAAGCATAAGTGGAATAATTTATCTAATTTTAGCTGCCTGTTTTTTACCTTATGTATTTGCCTTGATTGCGAGGATTGCTGCCGGATTTAAAATTGCAGATAATCGTAATCCTCGCGAATTTTTAGCCAAGGCTACAGGACTGGCTGCTCGAGCGAATGATGTACAGAAAAATAGTTTTGAAGGTTTGCCGCTATTTATTGCTGCGATTTTAATGGCAGAATATATGGTGGTTGCACAATCTTGGATTATGCTGTTTGGGATTGCTTATTTGGTCTTTAGAGTATTATATGGCCTGTGTTATTTAGCAAATCTTGCCACACTTCGTTCTATTATGTGGATACTCGCTACATTATGTCCTGTCAGTTTATTATGGATAGTGATTAAAATTACGACGTAAATATACGCTTAGAAAGTATATTTTTGTGTTGCAGATGTATAATGGATCTCGATCAAGTTTTAAAACCGTTATAATGTTTAATGGTTGAAGATACACTAACTACGTTAAAGAGTAATACTATGAGTTACAGCAATATCCCTGCTGGTAAAGATGCTCCAAATGACATCTATGTAATTATTGAAATTCCTGCGAATGCTGCACCAATCAAATATGAAATTGATAAAGATTCTGATGCATTATTTGTAGACCGTTTTATGGGTACTGCGATGTTTTACCCAGCAAACTATGGTTATGTGCCAAATACATTATCTGAAGATGGCGATCCATTAGATGTATTGGTGGTAACACCACATCCTGTAGAACCAGGTTCAGTGATTCGTTGCCGTCCTGTCGGTAAATTGAATATGGAAGATGATGGTGGTATCGATGCAAAATTAATTGCAGTGCCGCATGAAAAACTAACACCATTATATAAAGATGTAAAAGAATATACTGATCTTCCGCCTTTATTGATTCAACAGGTGGAGCATTTCTTTGCACATTATAAAGATCTAGAGCCAGGAAAATGGGTAAAACTTACCGGTTGGGAAGGTTCAGAAGTCGCTAAAGAAGAAGTATTAAAAGCAATTGCTGCTGCACAATAATGAATATCGCTATCATTTAATTGTGGTGGCATTCGATTGAAATAAAAAAACCTGCATGTGCAGGTTTTTTTATTTCAGAGATAAAATCGGACTTAAAAATTAAAATAATTTAACCGGAATATCTAAGAAAATACGCCATTCATTGGTATCTGGTAAATAGTTCTCACTGTAGGCTTTATCTGCACGATAATGTGAGTAACGTAAACGTAAGCTGGCATCTTTGGCAAAGCCACTTTGTACCGTGTATTTTAGCTGGTTAAAGAATTCACGTTCTTTGGCATTTGTTATCCCTGGTCTACGATAAATAACTTTTCCACCCTCTTCGGTCGCTGTATTCGTGTGAATATTCCAACCATATACATAAGCTGAAGTCCAATTTAGACCAGCAATACCATAGTTGCTAAAATCTAGATGATATTGAATTTGTGCAGATTTTTCTTTATTACCAATAAAGTCAGACATATAAGAGTTTGGTAAATAAATACTTTGGAAACCATCTGCATGTTGACCATAATCATAGCCAACATTACCATCGTTTTGTTGATAGGCAAGCATCACACTATGTGGACCAGTGGCATAGGTCGCAGAGACCGCCCAAATAGAGTTATGGTAGCTATCATCTGCTGAACCAATATAAGAGTATAAACGATTATTGGCTTCACGATTCCATTTGGTATAGTAACCACTAAAATCGTAAGTTAAGCTACTATTGTTGGCCAAGGCTTGTTGATAGTTGGTATTAATATAGTGGCGCTTAAGGCGATCTTTACTGTCTAGCCCATAATATGACACTTTTGCCGCATCATTGATTTTATATTTCGCACCCCAAACATAAGCACGCTTTAAGTCATTGCCATCGGTTGAAATCTGATCAGACATTTGGTCTTTGGTAAATTTACCAAAAATGAGTTCTAGGTCTTTAATTTCACGACTGGTGGCCAATACGCCAGTAAAATATTCTGGCCCTAAACGTGCAGTATTACTAGCAAATATAGGAATATCAAGTACTTGTGTACCATAAGTCAGGGTGGTATTTGAAAAACGTGCCTTAATGTTTGCACCACCACGTGTCCATTGGTTATAAGGTTCTACTTCATTATTTGCTAATTTATTTTTAATTGGGATCATTTGATTTCCAGCATGATGATTGCTGCCTAACTTAAATGACCAGTCGCCAATCACACCGATGCCTAAACCGACGATACCTTGAGTAAAGCCAGAGTTGAGATCAAAAATCGCAGTTTGTGCTGTAGAACGTGTATCTTTACCTGCGTCAACACCTTTTAGATCACGGTCAATAAAACCAGTACGGAATAAAACTGAGCCTTCAGCATCTTCAATAAATCCTTTTGCATCACTTTGTTCGCTGGCAAAAGCTGGGGTTATGAAAATAGCCTGAATCAAGATTGCCAGTGCAACTTTCTGTGTTTTTATCATGGAGAGCCTCATAATAATAAAATGATCAAGAAATCCGATTTCTTTTTGCATATGACGAAAAAGCCAAGATTTTATCGCTAATTAAAGTTTTATTACATAAATATTTCATAAAAAATAAATTGATCTTGGTAAATAAAATGTTATGCAAAATTGTTTTATTATAATAATCAATATCTTATTTAATTTTTTTTAAATTTTAATTGGTTTTAATCATGAAGATGAATCCTAATGATGCAATTGTCAGTAGTATTTTTGTTATTTTAATGATGATTCAATTCATCACTAAATGAGTCATGATTGACTGTCATGGTTGGGAGATTGCATGATCTTAGCGTTAAGATTCAGTGCTTATTTCATCTCAATATGCACTATTTTTGTTCAGTCTTATTGATTTTACTGACAAAACATTATTTTTTTTTACAATTTTTCTAATCATGTTGTGCTTCAGGATAAAAAAACCTTATTTTTTTTAGAATAAAAAAGTAAATATTAATTTAAATCAGTATCTTAAAATATTTTTTTTAAATTTGCCGGCATTTTTTTATACGCTGGCATAGCAATTGCAAATCACTAGAAGAGTGATGACATCATCAGGAAAAATGATCCTGAAATAAGATACTGGGGGAAATATAATGAGCTTTATTCTAAATCGATTCAATTTATCTGTGCTGACATTGGTCACCTCGCCGTGGTTATTTGCTGAACAGCAATCTACGTCTGAACATAGTATTTCAGGTAATATTGGTGTTATTTCTGAATATATCCTACGTGGTAATACCGCAGCACCTGAAAATGATAATGCGACAATTCAAGGTGGTTTGGATTATCAACATGCCTCTGGTTTCTATTTAGGATATTGGGGTTCTACGCTCGGCTATTCATTGACAAATTGGAATGATACAGAGCAAAAATTTACAGGCAGTAAAGCATTTGAACATGATTTTTATACGGGATATAAAGGGACAATTACTGAGGATTTAGGTTATACCGTTGGCGCAACTTATTATTATTACTATCAATCAGACGTTAAAAGTAATACATGGGAAACTTTAATTGGTTTAAATTATAAAAATTTTGCTTTTAATACTCAGACCTTATTGGGTGATGTCACTTGGGGAAATAAAGGTGATACCTATTTGGTCGCTAGCTATAATCATGCGTTACCTAAAGATTTTAGCTTAAATGCACTATTAGGAGCATATTATTATCGTGATAAAGGTGATTTTGAATCTGCGTTAAATACACAGAAAAAATTTGCTTTTCGTCATGTGACTTTAGGTTTGAGTCATCCTCTTGGTGATACAGGGGCAACGGTATCAATGGATTATATTATTGGTGGCAAACTTCGTGATGATACCAGTCTTAAAAATAAAGTCGTATTTGGTATTAAATATCAATTTTAAGCGCATACAGTTTATGCTTATCTAGTTCAGCAATATATCGATCACTTCATTTGGAGTAAGGATGGAGTGATTTTATATTCGCTCTGCAAAAGTCTACCTGACAGACGTCCACCATTAAACCGTAGCTTATCGTGGGGCAACGAGCTATACACATATCTTTGTCCCTTTCGATATCAGACCTATACTGATAAATCATGTGATAGAGCAACGCTTTATCAGCGCTAAGCCCAAGTATATGCACTGTATATATTTAGATGGGCATTTATATTTCTAGCCCATTCAGTTAAACAATCCGCATAAATCCATGATTGAGTGCTTAGGGATAGAGGATCTCAGGTATTAACACATCAATTTATCCTGAAGTAATCATTTGAATTAGCATATCAATACAGAGTGATATATCCTGAAATAAAATAATTTTATGATCCATAACGTCATGAAGATTTGCAATATGAATGACTGAAATGAAAAGGAATTTACAAGGATGCTTCAATATTTAAGGGCACATCCTGTTTTAATGATTAGTATTGCTCAATTATTTGCCACATCATTATGGTTTAGTGCCAATAGTGCGGGATTTGACTTAATACGTGAATGGCAGATTGATATTTCAGATATTGGCTTATTAACCAATGCCGTACAAGCAGGATTTATTTTAGGCACATTTTTGATTGCCTTTTCGGGAGTTGCGGATCGTTATCAAGCAAGTTTGATTTTTTCATGTTCAGCTTTATTTGGCAGCATCTTTAACTTATGTTTTGCTTGGTTATCTCAAAATATCATGGAAGCATTATTTTTTAGATTGCTGGTTGGAATCAGCTTAGCTGGCATTTATCCCATCGGGATGAAACTTATTATTGAATGGGCACCTCATAAGGCAGGACAGGCATTATCACAGTTGGTAGCAATGCTTACACTTGGTACAGCACTACCTTATGCACTCAATAGCATATCCACAGATTTGTCATGGCAATATATTATTTCAATATCTTCAATACTTGCCATAATTGCAGCGATTTGTATATTTTATCTTGGCGATAAACAGAATTTAAAAGTGCGGCAAAAATGCCGTAAAAGTAGTTTAGTCAGTCCTTTTTCAGCATTTAAAATTCCTCGTTTTAAAGCAGCCGCAGTGGGATATTTTGGGCATATGTGGGAATTATATACGTTTTGGACACTGGTCCCTTTACTGATAGTTAAAACAAACATAGATACAAGTTTTACTATGATTCATAGTTCATTACTGGCTTTTTTTATTATTGCTGTAGGTGCAATAGGGTGTATTTTTGGTGGTATATTCAGTCGATATGTATCTAATCGTGTCGTGGCTTTAGTGGCCTTAGCGTCATCAGGTTTGTGTTGCTTATTTTTTGTATTGGGTTGGGATATTATCCCAACATGGCTTTTATTGATCATTTTAATTATTTGGGGAATGACGGTTGTTGCTGATTCACCTCAATTTTCAGCATTATCAGCTCAGGCTTGTTCAATTGAGCAACTTGGGGGTGCTTTAGCGTTACAAAATTCATTTGGATTTTTTTTAACGATTATTTCAATTGCAATCACGACCATGGCTTTTGACCAATTGGGTATAAATGCGCTGTGGATCATGTTAATTGGGCCTGTTTTAGGTATTTTAGGCTATATAAAATTTGATCATGTCAAAACTTAAATTTATCTACTCCTCTGTTTTTAAACGGTTATTTTTGTATTCCATGATCATTAATCAATGAAAAATATTAGTGTTCAGCATGACGATAGGAAAGGGCTTCACTTAGATGAGTCGTTGTTACTTGATCAGCATCAGCTAAATCCGCAATAGTACGAGCAACGCGTAGTACACGATGATAACTGCGCGCTGATAATTTTAATCGTTGCTGGGCATGCTGTAGCATTTGCATCGCAACATGATCTAAAACAATAAATTTTTCTAATTGTTGAGGGTTTAAAGCCATATTTAAGCATTGTTGTCGCTGTATTTGTTTTTCATAGGCATTGATCACACGTTTTTGAACAGTTGCGGAGTTTTCGACGACTTGATGACGATGTAATTCATCTACAGATAATGGCGGCACATCAATATGTAAATCAATGCGATCAAGTAGTGGTCCCGAAATCCGTTGTTGATAGCGTTGAATGGTCGTGGCAGAGCATTGGCAGCGCTGATCCTGATTAAAAGCATAGCCACAGGGACATGGGTTCATGGCTGCAATCAGTTGAAAATTTGCAGGAAAGCTAATTTGCCTAGATGCCCTTGAAATGATAATTTGCTTTGATTCAAGAGGTTGTCTTAATACCTCTAGCACTTTACGATCAAACTCTGGTAATTCATCTAAAAATAATACGCCCAAATGGGCTAAAGTAATTTCCCCGGGCTTAGGCTGAGAACCACCACCGACTAAAGCCACCGCTGAAGCAGTATGGTGTGGTGCACGAAAGGGCCTTTGACCAAAATGATGCGGCATATTGGCGACCGAATAAATACTGGCAACTTCTAAGTTTTCTTGTAAATTTAGCGGAGGTAAGATACTGGCTAAGCGAGAAGCCAATAAGGTTTTACCAGTCCCCGGTGGGCCTCTAAATAAAATAGAGTGACCACCAGCAGCTGCAATTTCTAATGCGCGCCGTGGACGAATTTGACCTTTGACTTCTGCCAGATCAGGTGCGTGGCTTGCTATCGTTGCTTGAGGAGAAAGATGGTGAGCATCCATTAAAGTTAACTGTTGTAAATGATCACAAACCTGTTTTAAGTGCTGTGCTGCAAAAACGGTTAATGCATTAAGCTGAGCTGCTTCATCAGCATTGTCGAGTGGTAAGATCAGTTGATGTGCATCTTTTTGACAAGCAATTGCAATACTTAATGCACCAGTAACAGGGCGAAGGTGTCCATCTAGTGCTAATTCTCCAATAAATTCAATATTTTCTGTTGCATTTTGTGGTAACTGTTCTGTGGCAATCAAGATGCCTAATGCAATTGCTAAATCGAGTCTTGAACCATCTTTGGGCAAATCTGCTGGCGCAAGATTAATCGTGAGGCGTTTAGTGGGAAATTGAAAGCCACTATTAATAATGGCAGAACGTACACGATCTTTACTTTCACGGACAGCAGCTTCAGCTAATCCAACAATAGTTAGAGAGGGAAGTCCTTGACTAATATGGACTTCAACCTCTATCTGTGGGGCGTAAATACCGAATAGGCCACGGGTATAAACTTTGGCAAGCGACATTTATAATGATCCCATTTTGGTGCATTTTTATTTTAATTTTTATTTGCGCACACAAAAAATGTGCTTATTTTTTATCACTCAAACGTGTTTCAAGTAGCGCAATTTGTTCTAATAATTGATCTAAACGTAAATTGGCTTGATGTAATTGTGTACGTTGACGTTCAATTTCATCTTGAGAAACCAAATCCATTTTACTAACCGCTTCATTTAATAATGCCCGTAGATTATGTTCTAGGTCTTTTTTAGGCTGATCCATTTGTTCAAGAATCGCTTGTAATAAAGTTTCAATCATAAAAGCGTTCGCTCAAAATCATTTTATTGAGAGGATGACTATAGCATTTTATCATCGTTCTAGGAGGATTCGATCACTAAAATCGTTATTGTTGTTGTAAAAAAAAGTCGATTTTATACAGAACAAAAGTATTTAAGTGTATAAAATAGAAGAACGAAAAATGATTGCTAATATTTTATTTCCCCCGACTTAAGAAATTTGGCATGAAATTTGAACATAAAATCTTACTGGTGAAATAAGCCTAAGGAAAATACAGATGAAGCTAGTAACTGCTATTGTAAAACCCTTTAAATTAGATGATGTGCGTGAAGCATTATCTGACATCGGTGTTCAAGGGATCACTGTAACTGAAGTTAAAGGTTTTGGTCGCCAAAAAGGACATACAGAACTGTATCGTGGCGCTGAATACGTTGTTGATTTTCTACCTAAAGTCAAAATTGAAATTGCGATTAGTGATGACATGGTTGATTCAGTGATTGAGTCAATTACTCGTGTTGCTAGCACAGGAAAAATTGGTGACGGAAAAATTTTCGTTACCAATTTAGAGCAAGTCATTCGTATCCGTACCGGTGAAACAGGTGCAGATGCTGTTTAATTAATATTGCATAAAGTTTGCTGAGTAATAAATCACTCATTATAACTAGGTCGGGGGACACGAATGAAGAAAATACTATTTGCGCTGAGTTTGTCAAGCGCACTTTTAGGTGGATCTGTGGTTTGGGCTGAAGACGTATCGGCACCAGCAACAGAAAATATCACTGTCGTCGAGGTCAAACCAGCAGCTACAACGGCATTAACACCTGAAGTTGAAACCGATAAAGAGCCAACACCAGTTGTACAAGCAGAAGAAACATTAAATACTGGTGATACTGCCTGGATTTTAATCTCAACAGCACTTGTTTTATTAATGACCATTCCTGGCTTAGCGTTATTTTATGGGGGAATGGTACGCAAAAAAAATGTCCTCAGTACAATGGCACATAGTTTGGTTGCTGCGGCAATTGTCAGTATTGCTTGGGTGGTCATTGGCTATTCCTTAGCATTCTCCGAAGGTAATGCTTTTATTGGCGGACTGGATAAAGTGATGCTGAGCGGCATCACAACCCAAGCACTTACGGGGACAATTCCAGAAATTTTATTTGTTATTTTTCAAATGACTTTTGCCATTATTACTGTCGCAATTATTAGTGGTTCTGTTGCTGAACGAATGAAATTTAGTGCTTTTGTTGCCTTTATTACCATTTGGGTGATTGTCGTTTATGCCCCGATTACTCACTGGGTGTGGGGTGGTGGTTGGCTTGGCAGTGATGGTGCTTTAGATTTTGCTGGTGGTACAGTAGTTCATATTAACTCTGGTGTTGCTGGTTTAGTTGCTGCCTATATGCTTGGCAAACGTATGGGATTAGGACGTGAATCCATGGCACCGCATAATTTAGTACTTACAGTGATTGGTGCCAGTTTACTGTGGATAGGTTGGTTTGGTTTCAATGGTGGTTCGGCTTTAGGTGCCAATGGTTCGGCTGGATACGCCTTAATTGTGACACAAGTTGCTGCGGCAGCGGCGACCATCTCTTGGTTGTTGGTTGAAAGAATCATTCGTGGTAAAGCCTCTGTATTAGGTGGTGCTTCAGGTGCAGTTGCGGGCTTGGTGGTGATTACGCCAGCGGCAGGTTTTGTGACCGTGAGTGGTGCCTTAGTGATGGGATTAATTGGGGGTGTGGTATGTTTTTGGGCAATTACTGCATTAAAACGTGCCTTAAAAGCTGATGATGCACTGGATGCTTTTGGTTTGCATGGTATTGGGGGAATCGTTGGTGCAATCTTAACCGCATTTTTTGCCAGTGATTTTATTATGGGAGAAAATGCACCGAGTAATCTACTGTTGCAACTTTGGGTTCAAGTTGAAGGTGTTTTGGCAACGATCGCTTATTCTGCCGTGTTAACCTTTATCATCTTAAAAGTGATTGATCTGGTGATTGGTATTCGTGTTATCTCTGATGATGAACGAATGGGACTCGATTTAAGTCAACATGGCGAACGTGTCGAATAAAATCATATTATCAATATATTGTGTAAAACAGTCCATTTGGGCTGTTTTTTTTCTATATGTAGAAGAAGACTCTACAAAACTTGGTTTTTTTGCTACACTCAGAATTCGTTCAGATGTGTTCAATAAAACCGCTATGCATTGTCCTTTTTGCAACGCCGCAGATAGTAAAGTGATCGATTCTCGTTTGGCTGCCGAAGGCTGTCAAATTCGTCGACGTCGAGAATGTATTAGTTGTGGCGAACGTTTTACGACTTTTGAAACCTATGAAGTCGTGATGCCAAGAGTGATTAAGTCAGATGGTAAGAATGAGCCCTTTGATGAGGCTAAATTACGCCGTTCTTTGATGCATGCCTTACAAAAGCGTCCAGTCACGCAAGAACAAATTGAAACGGTATTAAGCGATATTCAGTTACAGATTCGCCGGCTTGGAGAGCGTGATGTTAAATCACGTACCATTGGTGAAATTGTCATGCAAACATTATTTGTGCTTGATCATGTTGCTTATGTACGTTTTGCATCAGTATATCAAGACTTTCAAGATGTTGAAGCATTTCGTCGTCAAATTGAACAAATGCAACAACGTGATCATTAAAGATTAAAATGTCGCCAAAGAGATTGTATTGATTATGTCTAAGTTAAGCCAAGATTTTTCTGATCTAGATCAAGTTTGGATGCAGCGTGCGATTGAATTGGCACGACTTGGACAATATAGCACCAAACCTAATCCTAATGTGGGCTGTGTGATTGTCAATCATGGACAAAAAGTTGGTGAAGGCTTCCATCCTAGAGCGGGACAGCCACATGCTGAGGTATTTGCATTAAGACAAGCCGGTGAGTTGGCTCAAGGTGCAACAGCCTATGTCACATTAGAGCCTTGTGCTCATTATGGTCGTACACCACCCTGTGCCAAAGGTTTAGTAAATGCAGGAATTAAAAGAGTAATCGTGGCATGTCCTGACCCAAATCCATTGGTGGCTGGCAAAGGTGTCAGTATTTTGCGTGAGGCTGGGATAGATGTTCAAGTGGGATGCTGTGAGCCACAAGCCCATCAGTTAAATGAAGGTTTTTTAAAGGCAATGGCTACTGGTATGCCTTATCTTCGTTTAAAAATTGCTTCAAGCCTAGATGGCCGAACAGCGATGGCTTCAGGTGAATCCAAGTGGATTACAGGTCCTGAGGCACGTCAGGACGTACAACACTGGCGAGCAATCTCGGGTGTGGTGATCACTGGAATTAATACCGTTCTTGCTGATGATTGCCAACTTAATGTGCGACAGTTGATCGGTGTCGATGATTTATCTGACGTGGTACAGCCAAAACGCCTTATTTTAGATCGACAAGGTCGTTTGCCTTTACAGGCAAAAATTTTACAACAGCCTGAAACAGTCATGGTGATGGGGCCTTATCGTCAAGCATTGGCAGATCTTGGCGTAACGCAACTTGCAATACAAGATTTGTCTGATTTATGCCGTTGTTTAGTGCAAGACTTTCAAATTTATGACGTAATGATTGAAGCTGGTGCAACCTTATCGACAGTTTTTTTGCAAGAAAAACTTGTAGATGAAGTGATCAGTTATGTTGCACCTACTTTTTTAGGTCAATCTGCATCTGCAATGTTTCATGCAAAGTTTAATCATATGGCAGAACAACTCCGTTTTAAGCTTATTGATGTCACACCATTGGGTGAGGATATTCGTTTAAGATTAAAACCTTCTCAAGAGACAGTATGAATTTAGAGTCTACGGTTTATCATAAACGCCGTCATGCAGCGCGTACTACAGATGAATATTTATTCCATCAGTTGGTTCCTTATTTAGGTAATAAGCGGCGCTTATTACATCTGATTCTTGAGGCATTAGAAAGTACGGGGACCTTAAATTGTTCAGAAGGCCGATCTCCTATTTTTGCGGATTTTTTTGCAGGTTCAGGTGTGGTATCACGTTTGGCACGACAAAATGGTTATCGTGTCATTGCCAACGATTGGGAACCCTATAGCCATGCATTAAATAGTGCTATTTTATCTTGTGTTGATGCACCAGCATTTAAAGAATTAGGCAGCTATCAGCATGCAATTGATTATTTAAATCGATTACCTGAAGTTAAGGGATGGGTCACGCATAATCTTTGTCCACGTAACGATGAAATTTATGATCCGGCAAAAGATCGTTTATTTTTTAAACGCCGTAATGGTATGCGAATTGATGCTATTCGTCAGCAAATTGCAACATGGCAGGCACAAGGTGCGATTGATGATGTTGAAATGAGTGCATTATTGGCACCATTACTTTATTCAGCCAGTTTTGTGAGTAATACCAGTGGAGTATTTAAAAGCTTTCATCATGGTTGGGGAGGAAAAACCCAAACAGCATTAGAGCGTATAGAATCGTTACTTTGGCTAACACCAAGTCGTTTTTGTGAGCGTGGCGATTCTAAACGTCCAGCAGCCGAAATGTGGTGCGTGGATGCACAACATCTTGCCAATCAAATGAGCAGTTTTGAAGTTGATGTTGCCTATTTGGATCCACCCTATAATCAACATGCTTATAGTAGTAATTATCATGTTTTAAATGCATTGACGCTGTGGGATCAAGTCGATTTACCATCACCTGATACCAAAGGATTTAAAAGTGGTATTGATCGTGCTTGGCGAAAAGAGCGACCAAGTCCATATAATTCTTCAAAGTACGCAAAAGAAGCTTATGAAAAGCTTTTAGAAACGATTAATGCACGCTTTATTTTGACTAGTTATTCGACAGATGGCAATATCGATGCAGTTGATTTATTACAGGCCAATTTAACCCGTGGCCATGTTACATTATTAACACAAGATGTACCGCGTTATCGTGTAAGCAAACAACGACAATCTGAACGTGCACGGGTCTTAGAATTTATCGTGATTACGGATACGCATCGTAAATCTGGACCATCTATGCGTCAATTATTGACTCAGTTACATCATTTTGCCGAGTTAGGTGGTGTAGACACCAGTGGAGTCAGTACGCAATTGGCGTTATGGTAATCAAAGAGACGTTATCCCAGCACTAGTAAAGATCGTTATCGCGTTATTTTCTGTTAAATCACAATTTTTCTGCTATAAAATTGTGATCAATATCTCGTAAAATATCTTGTAAAATATATTAAATTAAGCATCTTGATGGGTATTATCAATACTATCAGTATCGATAAATGATCTGGATTTAAGAGGATGTTTTGCTGATTATCGCTATGAATTTTATAATGGTTTAGACGGTCTTTATGACCGTCAAAAAAATATCAAATAAAAATAAAATTATATATTTTAATTGTTTATCTAATTATATCGGGTTGTATACTCGTCTTTATATGCTGTTTTCATCTTTGGTTTTTGTGAATAATTTCGTATTCAGTAGCATAATATAAATATTGTAAAATCATAGCTGCGTCATACAGATGAAACGATAGAACTTTATGGCTGCTGCTATAAGACATGATGTAATTTATGATAGTCTTAAAAAAATGCGAAAGTAAAATATTTTGCAATGAAAAAAAATTGACTTGCAACATTTATAACATATTGAAAATATGTGTTTTTCAATATTTAAAATATAATGTTGTCATTACACATCTCACAGGTGAAAAATGTTTACAGGCATTATTGAAAGTCTTGGTCGGGTCGAAAGCTTGCAAAATTTAGGAGGAGATCTCCGTTTGCGCATTGAAACTGACCTTGATATGTCCGATGTACATTTAGGAGATTCAATAGCAACCAATGGTATTTGTTTAACTGTGATTGATTGGGGTGACAACTGGTATAGCGCAGATGTTTCTAGAGAAAGTCTACAAAGAACGACACTCGAACATTGGCGTATTGGCCAGCTTGTAAATATTGAAAAAGCGATGTTACCGACAACACGTTTTGGTGGTCATATTGTGAGTGGTCACGTTGATGCTGTTGGTGAAATTACATTGGTTCGACATGATGCACGTTCATTATATTTTGAAGTTACGGCACCTGTTGAAATTGCTAAATATCTTGCTGAAAAAGGTTCCATCACGGTCGATGGTATTAGTCTTACCATTAATCATTTGCGTGGTCATATTCTTAGTCTTAACCTCATTCCACATACTGCCGAACGAACGAATATTGCAACCTGGCAAGTAGGTTGCAAAGTAAATTTGGAAGTTGATGTTATTGCTCGATATATTGAACGTTTATTATTAGGTGATAAGGCAGCAGAGTCTATATCGCAACCATCTAAAATCAGTGTCGACTTTTTGGCCGAACATGGATTTTTAAAATAAAGGATAGTTTATAAAATAGTCGAGCATAGATCAGACTATTTTATTTTTTATCAATGATTCACGTGTGATTCGAGAAAAATTTAAGATTTGGACCAAAAGTATGCTTGATTTCTTATTGAACCTTGAACAATGGCTTCCCGTCTTATTAGAAAACTATGGAGTATGGATTTATGCCATTTTATTTCTGGTAATTTTTGCTGAAACAGGTTCAGTGTTTATGTTTTTTCTACCAGGAGATAGCTTACTTATCGCCATCGGTGCATTATGTTCTACCACAGATGTGATTCATTTGCATTATATGGGCATTACGTTAATTACAGCAAGTATTTTAGGCTATACCGTGAATTACTATACGGGAAGTTTTTTAGGCATTAAGTATTTTAATAAGCACACACGGTATTTCAAGCCTGAATATATGGTGAAAACCAATAACTATTTTTTAAAGCATGGCGGAAAAACAATTCTCGTTGCACGCTTTGTTCCTTTTGTACGTTCCTTTGCACCTTTTGCAGCAGGCTCAGCAAAAATGAATCTGGCAAGTTTTACCTTTTATAACGTGATTGGTGGTTTTATTTGGATTGGTCTATTATTGGCCATTGGTTATGGCGTAGGGCATACGCTATATGCAGTTGCAGATGTTTTTTAAGTCCTTTAGGGTGTAAGGTACCTGAAATGCATAATCTTCATGATTGATGATTTTCATTGCTCGTATCAATGATCTGGTCAGCACTTTTTAAAATATATTCTATTTCTTCTTGAGCAGCACTATGTAATTTAGCTCTAAAAATAGTTACGGCTTGCTCAATTAACGTATCAGCCTCCAATTCTAGACGAATTTTTAGATTTTCACGTTGTGTCTGAATTTCAGCTTGACTCAGTAGTTGCGTGGCTTGGTTTGCAGTGGTTGTTTGTTCAGGATTTTGTTGATAGCGTGCAGTATATTGACAAATTTCTTGATCTAAATTTTGTCGAAGCTGAGTTAACTTTTCTGTTTCTTTGGCAAATTTGATTACTTCATCTTGTTGTAGTTGAGCTGCATAGGCTGCCTGTTCTGCACGTTTTTGTGCTAATTTTTGTTCTAAAATTCGTTGATGACGAATTTTCGCCTCTTGAATTAAGTGGGCTTTAAGCTCTGCATAAGCAGTTGCAATTTTATCCAGAGAATATTGTTGTTGCTCATCATCATGAGCAATCCAGTCATCTAAGGATGTTTCTGGTTTCAATAGATCAGAAATGCGTTTGAAATCTTCAAGATATGCCTGACGAACAGCTTCAGGTACCTGTAACCAACGCTGTTTAAAATCGGGTCCGACATTTAACGCCACCGCAGATCTCCTTAAGTGAATCACTATAACTTATATGTTTTAGGCTGAAGGCCTAGCTTACGATAATATTTAAATTTTTCACGTCCCAATGCTTTGGCAATATCGTGATTTTCAATAATCTCAATAATGTGACTAAATTTACTGAATTGTTCAAGTGGCTGCTTGTTAAAATTAATGATAATCCAATCACTTTCTTCGGGTAATGTCGCTGAAATACACACTGGATCCTGACTGCGATCAATGCCATGCCCAATAAAGCTACTTGGATCAAATGACCATAATTGAGTATCTAAATCCTGTTGTGTATTTGAGTCTTCACACCATAGCCAAATTCTTTGTGCCTCTTGTCGAAGAATTTTCCGACATAAACGGCAAGTTGCAAGTACTTGCCGTTCAGGGCTTTTTTCAAATAGATAAAAGTTGATTTTAGTCATCAAGATTTACACGGTTGGCTAAAAACTGGACCAATAGTGGAACGGGACGACCAGTCGCACCTTTATGGTTGCCTGAATTCCAAGCTGTTCCTGCGATATCTAGATGTGCCCAGCGATAGTCACGGGTAAAACGTTGTAAGAAACACGCGGCTGTGACAGCACCAGCTTTGGGACCACCAATATTGGCAATATCTGCAATAGGCGAGTTTAACTGTTCTTGATAATCCTCAAGGACAGGCATGCGCCATACACGATCAAAACTAATTTTGCCTGCAGTTGTTAAGTCTGTAGCTAATTCATCATCTGGTGTAAACATGCCGGTTAATACTGAACCCAGTGCAACTACACATGCACCTGTCAGTGTTGCAATATCAATAACCAGTGCAGGATTAAAGCGTTTAACATAGGTGAGGGTATCGCATAACACTAAACGCCCTTCAGCATCTGTATTTAAAATTTCGACAGTTTGTCCACTCATTGTGGTGACGATATCACCTGGACGAGTCGCTTTAGCCGACGGCATGTTTTCTGCTGCTGCAATCGCACCGACCACATGAATCGCTAAACGTGCTTCACATAATGTACGTATTGTACCGAGTACAGAAGCCGCTCCACACATATCAAACTTCATTTCATCCATCCCTAAACCAGGTTTTAATGAAATGCCTCCGGTATCAAAAGTAATCCCTTTACCGACCAGAACGACTGGATCTTCTGTACGATCTGAATGATATTCAAGGATAATTATACGTCCAGGACGATCAGAACCTTGACTCACTGCTAAAAATGCACCCATACCTAAATTGGCAAGTTGTTGTTCTTCAAGTACAGTCACTGTGAGTAAATCTGGATATTCTGCTGCCAAGGCTTGTGCTTGTGCCGCTAGGTATTCTGGAAAACAAATATTGCCAGGTTGATTGCCGAGATCACGTGCCAGATTTTGCCCAGATTGGATCGCTTCAATTAAATCAAGTTGTGATTGTGTTAATGTGCTTTGTTCAGTAATAAAGTGGATATTTTCAAGAATAAACTGATTTTTCTTTGATTTATACTCATCGAATCCATAGGCTGCTTGAGTCAAACTTAGTGCGAAAATATAGTGTAGCTCAGCAGGGAGAGCATTGATATCAATGTGAATATGCTTAAATTTTTTTTGAGCTGCCTGAATAATTGTTTGGGCAATTTTAGCCACTTGAGTCGCTGATAACTCATCAACTTTTCCCATACCAATCAGCATACTATTGCAATGATTATCGATGCATTGAAGTAATGGCAAAGTGTCATTTAAGCTGGCTTGAAATTGTGTTGATTCTACTAAGTTTTCAAGATGATCAATTGCATAACGTGTTGCAACATGATTTATTTGTGCAGAATCAGTGATGATAAATATCGGCTGACCGTGGTGCAGCGAGCTTTGAGCTGCAGATGTAAGCGTAAGTTTCATATGCTGGATCTTGGACCTTATATCAATTTAAGTTTCATTGAAACATTTTTATAAAATCAGTTTCAATCTTCAACATCAGTATAGTTCTATATTTTCAACTTTAGGGTAAACTAGTGATAGTTTTTTCATCCCATTTTTGGAAGATTCAATTTGATTATTCGGCGTTATCTGGTCAAACAAGTGGTTTCGACATCATTAGTAGTCATCGCCTTATTGACGTTGATTATGATGGGTGGTCGTCTGATCAAGTATTTTGGCGTTGCAGCACAGGGCCGACTTGATGTTAGTATCTTATTTAGTATCATTGGCTATCGCTTACCAGAATTTCTAACGCTCATTTTACCATTAGGATTTTTTATTGCCTTAATGTTGGTGTTTGGCCGTTTATATGTTGACCATGAAATGGCAGTACTTAACAGTAGTGGTATTAGTCGTCAATATTTAGCAAAGTTATTAGTACCGTTAACAGTGGTATTTCTTGTATTACAAGCATTTTTGATGTTCTGGGCATCACCATGGGGCTTGCGTAAATATGAGGAATTAACCTCGATACAAGCCGTACGTTCAGGATTTGATTTGGTTCGACCGAGAGAGTTTATCTCATCAGGTCCTTATACCATCTATGCAGGTGATTTATCTGAAGACCGGCAAAATCTCAAAGATATTTTTGTTTATCAACGCGCACAAACAGCAGACAAGCCCGATGTGATCATCATGGCGAAAGAAGCTAAGCGTATTGATATGCCTAATGATACTGCCAGCGTGGTGGATTTAAGTCAAGGTCGACGCTACGCCATATTTCCAGGTAGTCCCAAATATACGCATATTGAATTTGAAAGCTACCGATTACGGTTAGAAAATAATAAAAAAGCTGAATTTGTTACCGATGAAGTTACTGCATTACCGACATCACAATTATGGCAAAATCGGCATAATCCCGTTGTTGCCAGTGAATTATGGTGGCGCGTTTTTGTTCCTTTTTCTATCTTTGTGGCGTTGTTTTTGGCAGTCGCACTTTCTGAAGTCAGTCCGCGTCAAGGGCGTTATTTAAAACTTTTTCCTTCATTACTGATCTTTGCCAGTTTGATTGTGATTCTGATGGCATTGAAAACACGGATTAGTAAAGATGAAGTAGGGGCTTGGACATATCCCGTAATATTACTGATTTATAGTCTTTTTGCTGCTTTGTTTGCACGAAAACAAAAGTTGACGGCAAAATTTAAAAATCCAAATAAGCAAGTGAGGTCTTAATTATGTTGGCTCGTCGAATTGTTGCAAAACATGTAACGAAAACGACCGCACTTGCAATGTTAGGAACCACTTTGGTTTTATCTGGCTTACAAGTACTGTTTAGTTATTTAGGTGAGCTGGGTTCACTTGAAGATCATTATGGTGCATGGGAAGCATTAAAATATGTACTGTGGAATGCACCCAAATATCTTAATGAAATTTTACCAATTTCAGCATTAATTGGTGCGGTTTTGGGTCTAGGGACTTTGGCATCCAATAGTGAGCTGATTGTGATGCGTGCCTCAGGTATTAGCCTATGGCGTATTGTTGGATGGGTGATTCGATCTGCGCTGATCTTGGTCGTATTTTCTTTTATGTTAAGTGAATGGGTTATACCTTATACCAATCAGCAAGCAAAAAATGTTAAAAAACATCGTACTGTGGCCGAGCTTGGTACAGTTCAAGGTTATTGGTCACGTGAAGGCCAACGCTTTATTTATATTGATTACGCCAATGCTCAAGGTCAATTAAGTAATATTGAAGTGATCGATTTAGATGATCAGTATAATCTTAGATCAAATATGACTGCAGCACGAGGTCATTTTGTAGAAAATGGTCGTTGGGATTTAAATGCCGTGAAACAGATGGATATTTTAACCAACGGTAATGCCACAGTGACGGCTTATGCAACATTACCTTTGGCATTAGCCTTACAGCCAAAATATGTGCATATGGTTACCGTTGATCCTGATGAGTTATCACCGAGCCAGTTGGTCAGTATTACCAGTTATATGCAGGAATATAGTCAGGTACCTAAGACTTATCAGTTGGCATTTTGGCGTAAAGTGGCTGCACCATTTTCTTTGATTGCGCTGGTTGTGATCGCCTGTTCTTTTATTTTTGGTCCCTTACGTCAACAATCGATGGGATTTCGTTTAGTCATTGCTTTATTTACGGGTTTGGGCTTTTACTATCTTCAAGATTTCTTTGGTTATGCAAGTTTAGTATATGCACCATCACCGTTCTGGTTTGTATTTTTACCGATTGTCGTGATTTTTATGATTGGTGGATATTTACTGCATAAAGCCAGATAGAAACGATCGATGATTTTAACTATCCTGCGTAGCGTTAACGACTCAATCGAGATTTGATTATCTTTTATCATTTTTAATATATGAGTAATATCAGTAATCTACGGTGAAATATAGTGGCAATTATTCTGCTTGATTTATCGCTAGATGAACAAAACAATATCGATGAGTCTTTAACCCTATGCTTAACATAGAGTCCTTACCGAAAATTCGGTAAGATATATTGATGATTTTGTAAACATAAAGAGTAAATGTCATGACGGATGCACATGCTGGTAAAGTCCCTCACGTATTAGTAATTATGGATGGTGTGGGACACCGTGTTGATGAAAAAGATAATGCTTTTCTGGCAGCAAAACGCCCGAATTTGACTGCAATACAGGAAAAACATCCGCATGGCCTAATTTCTGGTTCTGGTGAAGACGTTGGTTTACCTGCTGGGCAAATGGGTAACTCTGAAGTTGGACATATGAATCTAGGTGCTGGGCGTGTTTTATACCAAGATTTCACCCGTATTACCAAAGACATTCGTAGTGGCGCTTTTTTTGAGCATCAAGTATTGATTGATGCTGTGGAACAAGCAAAAGCTGCACATGGTGCAGTCCATATTATGGGATTACTGTCTGAAGGCGGTGTACACTCGCATGAAGATCATATCGTGGCAATGGCCGAGCTTGCATTGAAGCGTGGGGCTCAAGTTTATTTACATGCTTTTTTAGATGGCCGCGATACACCACCGAAAAGTGCAGAACCTTCATTAGCCAAACTCGATGCATTATTTGCGCAATATCCAGGACAGGGCCGAATTGCTACCATGATTGGGCGTTATTTTGCCATGGATCGGGATAATCGTTGGGATCGTGTTGAACAAGCCTATAAGCTTTTAACTGAAGGCCAAGCGGTTCGTAATGCAGACTCTGCTCATGAAGCATTGGCTTTGGCATATGCAGCAGGTGAAAGTGATGAATTTATACAAGCAACACGTATTGGTGAGCCAGCGACGATTCAAGATGGTGATAGTGTTGTCTTTATGAATTTTCGCGCAGATCGTGCACGCGAATTAACCAAAGCATTTGTTGAAAAAGAATTTACTGGTTTTAGCCGTAAAGTTGTGCCGCAATTAGCCAAATACGTGATGTTAACGCGCTATCAAGCCACTATTGATGCACCTGTTGCCTATATGCCAGAAGAATTAAAAAATTCAATTGGCGAGTATTTATCTAAGCTAGGCAAAACCCAGTTGCGTATTGCGGAAACTGAAAAATATGCACATGTGACTTTTTTCTTTAGTGGTGGTCGCGAAGAAGAATATCCTGGTGAAAAACGTATTTTAATTCCATCACCAAATGTAGCAACTTATGATTTAAAGCCAGAAATGAGTGCCTTCGAAGTAACCGATGAACTTGTTGCCGCGATTCAATCTGGAGAATTTGACTTATTGGTGGTGAATTTTGCCAATGGCGATATGGTTGGCCATACTGGTGTATTTGATGCAGCCGTAAAAGCCGTTGAGGCCGTTGATCGTTGTTTAGGCCGTGTTTATGACGCTGTAATGGCACAAAAAGGCCATATGATTATCACTGCAGATCATGGTAATGTTGAACAAATGCAAGATTATGAAAGTGGGCAAGTTCATACTCAACATACCACAGAGCTTGTGCCATTTATTTATGTAGGTCCAACACAGGCCGTCATTGCCGAAGATGGAGTGCTGGCAGATGTTGCTCCCACACTTTTAAATCTGATGCAGTTGGCTATTCCTGAAGATATGAAGGGTAGAAATATCATTACCCTTACCCCCTAGTTAGAAAAGGTAACGCTATGGCTCCACACAAAAATATGATATTCGCAATGATATTATTGTGTGTGAGCCTCTCAGCTTGTGCTGCGCGGCCACCTGTGAATCCTTTGGATTTAGATGATGATATTGAAACAAATACAGGTGAAGTTCCTGTAGAGTCCATTCAGAAATTCGTTCGGATTTATAGTCTGGTTAAAGATAATTATGTAAAAGATAAAAATGATGATCAACTTTTTCAACAGGCAATTCAAGGGCTCGTTGGTGGTTTAGATCGTTACTCACGTTATTTGACACCTGAAGAATATAAACAGTTAGTCCAATATACAGAAGGTGATATTGCTTCTGTAGATTTTGAACTCATCTATAATACTGCGACCCGTCAATGGTTGGTTCAAGCACTAAAATCCGGCAGTGATTCCTATAAGCAAGGTCTGCGTAATGGTATGAGTGTCTTTAAGATTGATGATCAAGAACTGCTTAAATTAAATCCAAGTCAAGTCAACAATCTTTTATCAGGTGCCATCGGGAGTACTTTGAGTATTCAATTCAATGATCGTAGTCAACCGATGACATTGGTACGGAATAAAAAAATAGAAACAGATATTCAAGCACAGCTTTTATCCAATCATGTATTGGTATTAAAAATTCGAGTATTTCAGCAGAGTACTGCAAGTGAAATTAAAAACTTAATTGAGCAGTATCAAAGTAGTGGTATTAAGGCAGTATTAATCGATTTAAGAAATAACCCCGGTGGTTTATTGTCTGCGGCAGTTGAATCAGCCGATTTATTTTTAGATCAAGGTGTGATTGTTTCAACCAAAAGTCGCTCGGAAAGCGATCAACAGTTTCAAGCATTGCCCAGTTTTGAATTTGATCAGTTAAAACTTGGAATACTGATTAATCATCGTTCGGCATCTGCTGCAGAAGTATTTACCGCAGCATTAAAAGAACACCAGCGTGCTTGGGTGATTGGTGAAAAAAGTTATGGTAAAGGTGTGGTACAGAAACTATTTCCATTATCTGATGATTCTGCATTACAAATGACAGTTTCACATTATTACACGCCATCAGGAAAGGAAATTGAAGGGATTGGTATTGAGCCTAATCAAGTTTATCCATTACCTTATGAAATGAAAGATGATGTTTATTTACAACATGTCGCAGAGTTGTTATTGCATCATAAACCTTAAGTCCAAGCATAATCACCCGCGGTCAATTCAATTTATTTTGATGGGATTGATGAGCGATCATGCTCCATGATGTTCTGCTGTTGTTGATTTAATAAATTAGGTAACTGACTTTCTAGCCAAGTGGTGAGATCAAAGAATCGGCTAGAAACTTCTTGACCAAAATGGGTTAATTGGTAGTCAACACGAGGTGGTATTTCAGCATAGTCAGTGCGCTGAATAAAACCGTCTTGTTCAAGTGTTTTTAGAGTTTGTGCCAGCATTTTCTCACTAATCCCATCGATGGTATTCCTTAACTCACTAAAGCGTAAACGTTGCTCACGTAAGGCAACTAAAATCAGTACACTCCAACGATTGGTTAAATCCATTAAAATTTTTCGTGATGGACAATCCGCTGAAAAAACCTGTCCTTGCATAGCTATTTGCCTCGAGCAGTAAAAAAAATACCATTATTTTTAAGCTTACTTTTTGGTAAGTACTTACTTTTAGTATTGCTCTATATTAGCATAAAAAACACGCAATAAATATAGTATTAATGGAGAACATGATGCGTATTGCAGTAACAGCAGCATCAGGCCAACTGGGTCAATTGGTAATCGCTCAACTACTTGAACGTACTGAAGCTAAAAATATCGTGGCATTGGCTCGTCAGCCGGAAAAATTAGCAGATCTAGCCACTCAGGGTATTGAAGTTCGGCCTTTTGATTACAACCAAACCGCAGCACAATTGGCAGAGCAATTAAAAGATATTGATAAACTGCTACTGATTTCATCAAGTGAAATTGGTCAGCGTGTTATACAACATCAACATGTAATTGATGCAGCTCAATTGGCACAGATCAAATTGATTGTATATACCAGTTTATTAAAAGCAGATACATCAACATTAGTTTTGGCTCAAGAACATGTGGTGACGGAGCAATATTTAAAAGCATCTTTACAACCATATACGATTCTGCGTAATAATTGGTACAGTGAAAACTATGCAATGGGGCTTGCTGATGCAGTTGAACACGGTAAAATTTTTGGTGCTACACATCATGCAAAAATTGCATCTGCATCACGATTAGATTATGCAACTGCTGCTGCGGTGGTATTGATGCAAGCAGGCCATGACAATAAAACGTATGAATTGGCTGGAGATCAGTACTATACATTGGATGATGTTGCATCTTGGGCCAGTGGATTCAGTCATAAACCAGTAATTTATACAGATTTATCTGAATTGGAATATCAGGCATTATTGATCAAAGAAGGTCTACCAGAGACTTTTGCTGCTGTACTGGCCAATTCAGATCAAGGTGCATCACAAGGTGATTTGTACAGTGACAGTTTGGATTTATCGAGATTAATTGGCCGAGCAACGACTGCTATGCAAGATACAATCCGTACTTTTTTACTGCCATCTTAGTCTGGCTGTAACATAGATTCCCCAGTTAGACTGGGGACTTTGTATAGCAGAATAAGATCTATCCGGCTATTTAAATGATGATATTTACTCAGGAAGATCGAGTTTAAATTTCTTTAGACGATAACGGAGTGAGCGGAAAGACATTCTTAATTTTTTGGCAGCTAAGGTTTTATTCCAATGTGTTAAAGAGAGTGCCTGAAGTAAAATATCTTTCTCGATTTGTGCTAAATGTGCTTCTAATCCTTCGTTTGGTAACAGGCTTGTCGGGCTGTTCGTCGCAGATGGATGTATCGCTACGTTTTTTTCTTGTACGGTATGGTGTTGTGTTGTCGTACTAAAGAAGGAGGGTATTTTTGTTGTTAAATGCTGTATATCAATAACTTGATCATCACATAAAGTCATTGCTCGTTCTATGATATTTCTTAATTCACGAACATTGCCTGGATAATTATATCTCAACAGATAATCTTGAGCTTGCTGACTTAAAGGTTTATTTGCAATACCCCATTCAGTGGCAATTTGATGGCTAAAATAATGGGCTAATAACAGGATATCATGCCCTCTTTCACGTAAAGCAGGAAGTGCAACCGTCATAACATGAATACGGAAAAATAAATCCTGACGGAATTTACCTTGTTGTATGAGCTGCTCTAAATTTTGGTGACTGGCACTAATAATACGAAAATCGACTTTAATTTCGATATCTGAACCAATTGGCCGTATTTTTTTTTCTTGAACAGCACGTAATAATTTGACTTGCATGTGTAAGGGAAGTTCGGCAATTTCATCTAAAAATAAACTGCCTTGATCTGCTGCAACAATTAATCCCGTATGATGTTGTGTTGCACCCGTAAAGCTGCCTTTTTTGTATCCAAAGAATTCACTTTCCATTAAGTCAGCGGGGATTGCACCACAATTAATGGTAATAAAAGGCCCTTGATGACGTTTACTTAAGTGATGAATCAAGTGGGCAACAACTTCTTTACCTGTGCCAGATTCACCAGTAATAAATACAGGAGCTTGTGAGCGTGCTAGTTTTTTTAAGGTTATTCTGAGCTGCTGCATACAGCTAGATTCACCAATCAGTTGTGGGTGTCGTGCTAAAGGATCCGTGATATTCACTGAATGGGTATAATTGAAGGCTTGGGTCAATACTTGTGTTAAATGTTGGGTTGACAGTGGTTTATTCAGAAAATCAAAAGCGCCAGCTTTAAGTGCACGCATTGCAGTTTCCATATTGCCATAAGCAGTGAGTATGGCGACAGGTAAGTTAGGAAAGTAGGCGGTAATATGTTCTACCAGTTGAATACCGTTACCATCAGGTAGATTTAAGTCTGTTAGACAGGCATTAAAATGATGTATTTGTAATAATTTTTTTGCTTGTTGAAGACCATAAGCACACTGTGTTTGGATACCAAGGCGTGCTAATGTTAGCGACATCAGCGTACATAAATCTTCTTCATCGTCAACCAATAATACGACTGGGTTTAAAGTCATCATGTTTCCTCAAAAATCAAGTTATGTTTAACGTTGAGCATTCAATTCTGAAACATGTACCAGATGGTTGTGGTATATAGTTGAGCTGTGCTTGGTTTGCTTCACAAAGGCGCATTGATAAATATAATCCTAATCCTGTTCCGTTAATTTCTGTACTAAAAAATGGCTGAAATAGCTGTTTAATATGTGCTCCAGAAATTGGCTGACCACAATTTTGTATATCGATTCTTATACAGCGATCTTGTTGATATATTTTAACTTTGACCAGTTCATGCTGTGAGTGATGATGGCGTACCGCATTACGAATAAGATTAATCAGTACTTGTCTAAGTTGCATTTCATCAAAATATAGGCTTAATTGAGATTGGATTTCGACTTCTATTTGATCGTGGATATCAAATAGATCCTCTCTCATAAAATGTTTAAAAAAATGATCTAAAGCAAGATGTACAGGAGAGGTTGATTTATTTTTAGCCATTGCCAAAGTATCTTCAATAATTCTATTAATACGTTCAGCCTGTTTTTTGATCATCATGTTTAATTGTATTTGTGTGGCAGCGGCACTGCCTAAAAATAATTGATTGGCTTGAATAATTGCACTGAGGGGATTTCTGATTTCATGTGCAATACTGGCAGCCAATTGACCTAAAGCGGCTAATTTAAGTTGCTGAACATGTTGGTGAATCGTCTTAATATCTTGAATCACCAATAAGCTCAGAATATGATTGGTCATATTGAGTTTTTGAATTGTAATCAATGTAGAATATTCACTGATAGCGGATTTAAATGGCATTTTTGTTAGTTCTTTTTGTGTGTAACGCTGTAAAAATTTAAACAGTTCAGGATGTATGCTTTTTAAAGCACATGGCGTAGTGGTCAAATTGACTTGAATGCCCAGTAATAATTGTGAAGCTGGATTGATGAGAATAATATGTTGATGTTCATCCAAAACTAAATATCCAGTTTCACTCTGCTCTAAAACGACATGATTAATACCTTGTAAACGTTCTAAGGTAAATGCCTGTCTCATATAGCAATATTCTAGGCTTTGAAAATATTTGGCTATCATTTGTGCAAAGATATAAATACATAAAAATAATACGCAAAGTAATAAATGCTGCGCGAAATGATTCAATAAAGAAAAGTGAAAAAAATGATAGATGACATGTGGATAGATTAAGCTAATTACCGCCATTAAGGTCATTATAAATGCCATGCGTGCCGTCAATAAAATAGATGCAGCAAAAATTACGATAATAAATAGCCAGTGAAGATGTAGCTCAGAGCCATGGCCTGTCAAAATAAGTACACTATAGATCACGACATCGATCATCAACAGTATATTGGTCTGTTTGAGCGCGATGTCATGTTGTAGCAGACTATAGATGAGTAATTGTAAACTGCTGATCGCTAAATAAATGATTAATGTAATTGCATAAAATGTCGGGTATAAATAGACGATTTTTATCTCGATCATCATAAAAATAATCAGTAGAACGATCGCAATTAGGCAGCGATATGATGCATATCCTAAGCCAAGATGGTAACGATTCATTCTATGCTGAGCATAAGACATTAAGTGGTATGAGTATTTCATTATGTGTTGAATTCTTGCTAAATACTAAGCAAACAAAAGCTAAAATAGCGATAAAATAGTGATGTTATATTGGATGTTATGACGATATTCTAAGATGATATGTTAAGACGATAAAGGATAGATCTATATTTACGATAAAGTGTCAATGATCACTTATTATACTGAGACTTGAGTTTAATAATGATGATAAAATGTGTCTTAGTCGATTGAATGAAACACCTTCATGTTAATCGATTGTACTAAGATATCTGAAGAGCGTAAAAGTCACCTTTTATGGCGGTTTGAATGAATTCTAACGGTCAAATCATTAAATGGAAAATGATCGTCATACAATCTCTCCATCCTTTTTGAGTACATGATTTGATTGAGGTTATAGTACAATCCTGTGCCACAAAGCGATCAAGTAGACGACATGTGGCGTGGATAAAATCATCCAGTTACACGTGGATAGGGCAGATGCCTAAACGAGAATACTGGATTGTCATGATCATGGCTTAATTAAACCATAACGAATGGCCAGATGTGTTAATTTAACATCGCTATCAATATTGAGTTTTTCAAAAATACGGTAACGATAGGTATTTACAGTTTTTACACTGACAAACAGTTTATCCGCAATTTCTTGGGTTGAAATACAATTGACCACCATCATTGCAACTTGCATTTCTCGTTCTGATAAATTATCAAATGGCGATTGCTGACTATCAGATAAATAAGAGCTGGCAATTTGTTCTGCAATATCAGCACTAAAATATTTACCACCTTGCATGACTTTATTAATTGCGCGAACCATTTCTGTTACTGGTGCACCTTTGGTAATATAGCCTTTAGCGCCTGCTTTTAGTAACAACGATGGATAGGGTTCTTCTGCCAAGCCACTGACAGCAATAACTTTTGTCATAGGGACGGTCTGTAACAGACGACGTGTAGTTTCTACACCACCGATACCAGGCATATTTACATCGAGCAACACCACATTGGGCTGATTTTGTCGAACAAGATTAATCGCCTCTTCACCAGATTCAGCTTGTCCAATGACCTGAATTTCAGCATGGTCTTCAAGCATGCGACAGATACCTGTACGCACTAATTCATGATCATCTACCACTAAAACTGTGATCACCGAAGTTCTCCCTCTGATTACTGTTCATATTTTTGTTACATAACGCAAAATAAGCTTGCAATGAAATACTAAAATTAGCAATGCTATAAAGTACCTTAATAGAAAATCGCCATCTCATGACCTAAGAATGCAAACTGTTTACCATTATTGTAAATGTAAGCCATATTCAAGGTAATAGGCAAATGTATATTATCTTATTTCAACGTTGAGTAAATGCCAGTGAAAACATCTAAAACTTTTTGGATACGTGTATTCGGGATTTCATGTCTCTTTTCCATGACCGCAGCGACGTACGCTGATATTGTAATGAATCCATCTTCAGGTCAAGCAAATATTAGCTGGTCATCTGAAGATGTAAATAATTTATTGAATGATGATGTCTCTCATACTGAAGTTAGTCCACCAGCTGCGGTTAGTGTGACGACTACGATTCGTAGCGGTACAGCTCAAGTCCCAGCAAATACGGTACGAATTATTGATACCAGTGGTTATAGTAATCAGCCAAGTGTGAATGCAAAAGCTGCTTTGGTTATGGATGCACAAACAGGTGAGGTGCTTTATAGTAAAAATTCCAATACGTCATTACCAATTGCATCTATCACAAAGTTGATGACTGCAGTGGTGATTGCAGATGCACGTTTAAATATGTCAGAAGAAATCACTTTATTACCGAGTGATTTTTCTTGTAGCGGATGTAAAAGCTCCAGTTCAACTTTGCGTGCTGGCGATAAAATGAATCGTGCTGAAGCATTATTATTTGCTTTGATGAAATCTGAAAATCCTGCAGCTTCAGCTTTAGCACGGACTTATCCAAATGGACGCAGTGCATTTATTGCTGCAATGAATAAAAAAGCCAAACAGTTGGGCATGCTGAATACCCATTATATCGAATCAACAGGACTGCATCCAGAAAACGTTTCTTCTGCACGTGATTTAGGTATTTTAGTCACGGCTGCATCACAGTATGGTTTGATTCGTCAATTTTCAACTACACCAACCTATGATTTTAATCTCGGTTATCGTGTATTGAAGTCCAATAATACCAATGCATTAGTACGTAATGGAGGGTGGAATATTAACTTATCGAAAACGGGTTATATTAATGAAGCAGGGCGCTGTGTCGTTATGCATACCACCTTAAAAAATCGTCCTGCTGTTGTGGTACTTTTAGGTGCACCTACTACACAAGCACGTAATGAAGATGCTGTCAGTTTAATGACTTGGGTAAGCCATTTATCTAAAAATTTATAATGGATATGGATGTGCTGCGGTATTTGAATTTACTCAACATTTAAATATCTTAAATCAAAAAAGCCCTATATGAATAGATAGGGCTTTTTTGATATCAAATACAATTACATATTTGATAAAATAGAATCTTTCACTTGATCCATTGTTGCATCAATGGAAAGCATTACAGCATCTTGACATTGTTTGATTGCAGTATCTGGATCTTTTAATCCATTTCCTGTTACCGTACATACAATCACGGAACCTTCAGCAATTTTACCTGCTTTAATATCGCGAATTGCACCACCAACAGACGCTGCAGAAGCTGGCTCTACAAATACGCCTTCATACATAGAAAGTAGGCGCTGAGCTTCTAGAATCTCATGATCAGTTAATTCATCAAACCAACCTTTTGAGTCACGCACAACGGCTTTGGCATGATTCCAGCTTTGTGGATTACCAATGCGAATTGCTGTTGCAACAGTTTCTGGATTTGCAACTGGAGCACCACGTAAAAATGGTGCAGCACCAGCCGCTTGATAACCTGCCATGATCGGTAAACCTGCTGGTTTAGGACCAGTAAATTGATCTGTTTCAGGATCATAAACTACTTGCTGGAATTGATCTTTAGGTTGATTTGCAACAGCCTCTGTATATCCCATCCAGTGAGCAGTAATATTACCTGCATTACCGACAGGCAAACAGTGATAATCTGGCGCACGACCCAAAGCTTCTACAATTTCGTAAGCAATCGTTTTTTGACCTTGTAAACGATATGGATTAATCGAGTTAACAATGGTCACTGGCGCTTGATCAGCAACTTCTTTAACAAGACGCATACCATCATCAAAATTACCACGAATTTGCATCGTGATTGCACCATACATCATCGCTTGTGCCATTTTGCCCATGGCAATTTTACCTTCCGGAATTAAAACAAATGCTTTAATACCTGCACGTGCGGCATAGGCAGCAGAGGCAGCAGAAGTATTACCTGTAGATGCGCAAATAATCGCTTTAGAACCATCTTCAACGGCTTTGGTTACAGCCATGGTCATACCACGGTCTTTAAATGAACCAGTCGGGTTTAAGCCCTCGTACTTCACATAAATTTCAACATTTTTGCCAATAATACGTGGAATATTTTCCAGTTTAATCAGTGGGGTATTTCCTTCACCTAAAGAAATTGCACGAGTAGTTGCAGACACTGGTAAACGGTCGCGATAGCGGTCAACTAAACCAGTATAACGATTGGCATTCGACATGATGATGTTCCAATTATGAGTAGAGCTTGGTGAGGGGGAAAACAGCTATGTTTTCCCTTAACCTGATTAGTTATCAAGCGATTCTAAACGAATTCGGACGATTTCGCCACGAATAACAGGAAGGGCTTGAATTTGTTTTAATGCTTCATCCATTTTTGATTCTTTCACTGGATCAGTGAGAATCACGATAGGAATGAGATCTTTTAAACGTGGTTGTTGCATAATGGCATCAATGCTAATTCCTGCACGACTAAGAATCGTGGTGACATCAGCCAGAACACCCGTTTGATCTTCTGCATTAATACGGATGTAATATCCTGTGGTCATTTCTTCACGTGGCAGGATTGGCAAATCGGTTAAATTTTCAAAAGCCAGTTGTGGAATTGTGCCTGCACCATCTTCAGTATAAGAAATATCACGGACAATATCGACAATATCAGCAACAACAGCAGATGCCGTTGGGCCAGCACCAGCACCAGCACCATAATATAATGTTGGACCGACAGCATTGGCTTGTACCAATACAGCATTTTTAACACCGTTGACATTTGCAATCAGTTGGTCTTCAGGAATTAATGTGGGATGAACACGCAGCTCAATTCCTGTTGCAGCACGACGGGCAATACCTAAATGCTTGATACGAAAACCCAGTTCTTCAGCATATTTGACGTCTTGAGCGGTAATTTTACTAATGCCTTCAGTAAAGACTTTATCAAACTGTAACGGGATACCAAATGCAATTGACGCCAGTAGCGTAAGTTTATGTGCGGCATCAGTACCTTCAACATCAAAGGTTGGATCTGCTTCTGCATAGCCGAGTTGTTGTGCTTCTGCTAAAACATCCGTAAAGGTACGGCCTTTATCACGCATTTCAGTTAAGATAAAATTACCGGTACCATTAATAATGCCAGCTAACCAATCAATTTTATTGGCTGCTAAACCTTCACGCATGACTTTAATAATTGGAATACCGCCTGCGACAGCTGCTTCATAAGCAATTTGTACAGCATGATCATCAGCGAGTTTAAAGAGTTCATTGCCATGTTCAGCCAGTAAAGCTTTGTTGGCTGTAACGACTTGTTTACCATTTAAAATAGCTTCTTTGATCACCTCATAAGCCGGTGATATACCGCCCATGAGTTCAACGACAACATCAACATCGGGTTGACGTACGATATCAAGTAGGTCAGCACTTTGCTTGATTGAATCGGGTAATCCTAAATCTGGGCGCGGGCGACGCGTGCCCACATAAGTGATTTGAATTTCACGACCGGTGCGACGTTTAATCTCAGCAGCATTTTCTTCTAAGAGTTTAAGGGCTCCACCACCAACGGTACCTAGACCGATGATTGCCAGACGAACTGGTTTCACGTCACACTCCATATTAATCAATTATAGGCAAACATAGATCATAGCTAAAAAAACGCTAGGACTCTAGGAAATATTGAATAATATATTTACCTATAAAAAACAGTATATTGAAATATAAAAATTAGTTATTTAAGCGTTTTGAAAGTTCTTCAGGGCTTAAGTAGCCACCTAAATAGTTACCATTTTCATCATAAATTGCAGGGGTACCGTTGACACCCATTTTAATACCTAATTGATATTGTTCAGCAACAGGATTTTTACAGCTAATAGTATCGAGTACTTCACCTGTCACGGCTTTATCAAATGCAGCACGGCGATCTGGACTACACCATACCGTTTCCATAGCTGGTATAAACTGTTCACCACGTGGCCAAGCAATATAACGTACTTCAATGCCTTGTGCATTTATTTCAGCCATATGCTCATGTAATTTATGACAATAAGGACAACTCACATCCGTAAAGACATAAATGATGTGTTTGGTTTGACCTTTGGCTTTATAGGTAATTAAGTCTGCAGGTTTTAATTGTGAAAGAAGTATTTTATTTTGAGCAGCTTGTAATGATTCACTGACATTATGAGGTTGTTTATCACCTAAACGAATCACATCACCTTGAATAATATATTTGCCATCTGCAGTGGCATAAATCGCAGGCATACCCTCAATGTTGACCCAAAATAAATTAGGTACCTCAGTGGGCTGAATATTTTCCACTTTGGCATTGATACCTGCAGTTTTAAAATGCTGATTGAGTGTCTTGATCAGTCGTTGTTGTGCATTACGTTCAGAGAGCGTAGATGCTTCGCCAGTGGCAGGAACAGTTGCAGTCAATGTATCATTTTTTTGATCGTTATTATCTGAATTAGAACATGCTGAAATAGATATACTAGAGGCCACCGCACATGCGAGGAAGAATTTTGAGCGGGTAAATGTCATGGCTAACCCTTTCTAGTCAAGATTAAAAATAGTGCACTAGCATAACAAAAAAATGTTGCATAGCGATAAAACTTATTTATCCAACGGATCAAGGTGGCTGATATCCGTAGATGTTTTAGGCGCGAGGATGATGTTGTGCGTGCAGTTGCTGCATACGAACTTGTGCGACATGCGTATAGATTTGAGTGGTGGATAAGTCACTATGTCCTAATAGCATTTGTACAACACGTAAATCTGCACCATGGTTGAGTAAATGGGTGGCAAAGGCATGTCTTAAGGTATGAGGAGAGAGTTCAGTCTGAATCCCGGCTTGTAATGCATAACGTTTAATCGCATACCAGAAATTTTGACGGCTCATAATACCGCCATGTTGAGTTAAAAATAGATAATCGGTTGCTGTTTTACATAAGTTTGGTCGAGCCAGTTGAAGATACTTTTCAACCCATTGGCAAGCGAGCTCGCCTAAAGGAACTAGCCGTTCTTTATTACCTTTACCCACAATACGCAAATAACCTTGATTTAAATTAATCAGTTCCAATCGAAGGTTTAATAATTCGGAGACACGTAGACCACAAGCATAAAGTACTTCAAACATCGCACGATCCCGAAGACCAAGTGCAGTATCAATATTCGGTGCAGCAATTAAATTTTCCACGTCTTGCTCTGACAGATCTTTAGGCAATGCTCTGCCAAGTTTTGGTGTTTTATGTAGGGCAACTGGGTTATCTAAACGTAGTTTCTGTTCGCGTAAAAATTTAAAAAATGAGCGTAGTGCAGAAAGGCTTCTGGCGATTGAGCGTGGGCTTTTACCTTGTTGCGTTAAGTTAAATAATACCTCGGTAATATCCTCACTTGACCAATTTGGCATGGCTTGCTGATGCAGATCGCTACATTGAATCAGATCTGATAAATAGGCATTGCGCGTATGTGGACTAACAGTCTGTGCAATTAAATAATCTCGATAACCTTCTAAAAAACTAAGTGTTTCAGGAATCATCACAGCAGCAGGAATACGCGGTTTTTTATTCAGCATCATAAGGATCTAATTGTGTATTAAAATGGATCATCAAGATCTAAGCAGTCATCACTGTAATTGAATTTTTGACCACTGTCGATGTTTGATAATTAAATGGGAAAGTAAATCAAATGCGATTTGTGAATTATTCTCATTTGCTTGTATAATGTTCAAAATTTTTTAGGATTAGGTGCGTGCGTTTATCTGATTTAAAAGTCAAACAGACAGCCATCATTCATAAAGTACATCGTGTGAGTGATCATAACGCTGAGGCTGATCTTGTTGCAAGTCGTTTAGAAACTTTAGGATTTGTGCCAGGTATCAAAGTACAGGTGATTACTAAGGGTATCTTTGGTGGAGATCCTATTTTAATTCAAGTTGGATTCACTCGTTTTGCCTTACGTAAAGTTGAGGCTGAAAAAGTCGAAATTACAGGAGTGTCTGCATGAGTGATGCATTGCGTATAGCCCTAGTGGGTAATCCTAACTGTGGTAAAACATCGTTATTTAACCATTTAACGGGTACGCGACAAAAAGTTGCAAACTATGCAGGTGTGACAGTAGAACGAAAGATTGGTCAATTTAAGCTTCCTTCTGGGCGTGCAGTTCGTGTCCTAGATTTACCAGGTGCCTATAGTTTAAATGCTGCCAGCCCTGATGAAGTGATTACCCGTGATGTTGTTTTGGGAAAAATTCAAGAAGAAGGGATGCAGGATGCATTTTTATGTGTCGTGGATGCCACAAACTTGAAACTTCATTTAGGTTTAGTCCTTGAGATGATTGCAGTAGGCCGCCCTATACTGCTCGTTCTTAATATGATGGATGAGGCACGCCGTCGTGGTATGCAAATTAATACCCAAAAATTGTCACAGCGTTTAGGCATTCCAATTGTGGAAACGGTCGCGGTGCGTCAAACGGGTATTGAAGCCTTATTGCATGCTTTAGATGAACAAAAATATACTCAACCAGCGACTGAACTTAGTGGTTTAGTTGGCCAGCAACATCAGCAAATTGAAAGCATTTTAAATGATGTGGTTCATTATGTTGAAGAAGAAGATAAGCGATCGGATTTTCTCGATAAAATTTTTCTGCATCCCGTATGGGGCTTAGTGAGTCTGGCAGTGATGATGTTTGTCATCTTTCAGGCCGTATTTGCCTGGGCAGCACCCTTTATGGATGGAATTGAAAATTTCTTTAGCTGGTTAGGTGAACAAGCAGGGCAGTATATTACTCAACCGTTACTGAATAGCTTGGTGGTTGATGGTATTATTGCTGGCGCTGGTGGTGTGGTGGTATTTTTACCTCAGATTTTAATTTTATTCTTTTTTATTTTAGTCTTAGAAGAGTCAGGTTATTTACCACGTGCTGCTTTTTTACTTGATAAATTAATGTATAAAGCGGGTTTAAGCGGCCGAGCATTTATCCCATTATTATCGAGTTTTGCCTGCGCAATTCCAGGCATTATGGCAACACGTAGTATTTCAGATCCACGTGATCGTTTGACGACCATTTTTGTTGCACCATTGATGACCTGTTCGGCACGTTTGCCTGTATATGCCTTATTAATTGCTGCCTTTATTCCTTCCCAAACAGTATGGGGGATTTTTAATTTACAAGGTTTGGTCATGTTTGGTTTATATATGGCTGGAATTTTAAGTGCATTGGCCGTCTCCTTTGTCTTGAAATTTTTCCAAAAAGATAAATCACAACAGATGTTATTGATGGAATTACCGAGCTATCGTTTTCCTGATTTAAAGAATGTTTGGATCGGTTTGCTTGATCGTGCCAAAATTTTCTTAAAGCGCGTGGGTGGGATTATCTTTGCATTATCAATTTTGCTTTGGTTCCTTTGTACCTTTCCACAGCCGCCCGAAGGTGCAACATTACCTGCAATTGATTACTCCCTTGCTGGGATGCTTGGCCATTTATTGCAACCTATTTTTGCACCATTAGGATTTAACTGGCAGATTTGTATTGCATTGATCCCTGCAATGGCTGCACGTGAAGTTGTTGTTGCTGCATTGGGCACTGTATATGCTTTATCTGCAGTAGATGAAGATACCATGTCTGAGGGACTGATTTCGATCATCAGTGGTAGCAGTGATCTGGGTTGGTCATTGGCAACGGGTTTATCGTTATTGGTGTGGTTTATTTATGCACCACATTGTTTAGCAACGTTGGCAACAGTTCGCCGTGAAACAGGATCATGGAAAACGGTGAGTTTTATGACCGTATATTTATTCGGTTTGGCTTATTTGATGTCATTATTAACTTATCAAATTGCATCACATTACTGGGGCTAATCACAGTCCAAAAGTGGAGGTTGAAAATGATTGAAATTGTTGTTGTTGCATTATTGGTGATCTGGAGCGCTGTTGTGGTGTTTAAGAAGGTTTTTCCTCGAACATCAAATTCAGTCTTTACTACACTTGCCAACTATTGTGAGCAAAAAGGATGGTTAAAACTAGCGAAATGGTTGAAACCCGCACTCGCGAGTGGTTGTGGTGGTCATTGTGGTTGTGCTGCATCTGATGAGCAAGCCAATAAGAAAGTTGAAGTACAAGCAGTTAAATGGAAATAATCCGTTAAATATCTCCATGATAGCCGTCGATTTTGACGGCTTTTTTACGCGCTGACACAAAAATATGCAAGAAAATGCAAACAGAAAAAGCAAACAAAACACCAAAGTGCTAACATTTCTATCATTTGAAATAATCGGATCGTGAAATAAAAATGTTAATTCAGCGTGGTGGGTTAAAAGTCGTTGCTGGGCTTGGGATTTCTGGTGTTGCCGCAGTTAACTTTTTACATGAAAAAGGTTATCGCGTTGCAGTAACCGATTCACGTGAAAATCCGCCAGGACATGATCAAATCCCACGAGATATTCAGCGTCATTTTGGTTGTTTAGATACAGAACTTTTATTACAAGCTGAAGAGATTGTGGTCAGTCCAGGACTGGATCTTAAACTTCCTGCCATTCAAGCAGCACTTGCTCAGGGAATTCCTGTAATCAGTGACATTCAGGTTTTACGTCGAGTGACAGATCGTCCTATTGTTGCGATTACTGGATCTAATGCTAAAAGTACGGTAACCACTTTAATCGGCCTCATGGCCAAAGATGCAGGAATTCGAGTGGCTGTTGGTGGGAATTTAGGACGTCCGGCGCTTGATTTAGTCAAAGATGATCCTGAGATGTATATTTTAGAACTCTCCAGTTTTCAATTAGAAAGTACATCACAGTTAAATGCTGAAGTGGCAGTCGTTTTAAACATGAGTGAAGATCATCTAGATCGTCATGGTGACATGCTGGGCTATCATGCGGCAAAACACCGTATTTTCCAAGGTGTAAAAAAAGTGGTCTATAACCGTGACGATGCATTAACACGGCCATTGGTTCCGGATACGACCATCATGCAGAGTTTTGGACTTAATGCACCTGATATCAATCAATATGGCATATTAAAAGATCAAGACGGTATGATTTGGCTCGCACGTGGACGTGAGCGGTTATTAAAAAGTACTGAGCTATATATTCAGGGGACACATAATATTGCCAATGCATTGGCGTGTTTGGCATTAGGTGAGGCAATTGGATTACCGCTTGAGGGTATGTTACAAACACTGAAGACGTTTAAAGGTTTAGAACATCGTTGTGAGTTTGTTCGCGAGTTAGATCAGGTTCGTTATTACAATGATTCTAAAGGCACAAATATTGGTGCAACGCTTGCGGCAATTGAGGGCTTAGGTGCTGCAATTGCAGTGCAACAAGGTCAAGTGGTCCTTATTTTAGGTGGACAGGGCAAAGGGCAAGACTTTACAGCATTAAGAACGGCATTACAGAAATATGTAAAATGTGCCGTATTAATCGGACAAGATCGTGCCATCATCGAACAAGCTATTTCAGGTACAACTACGATTTTACATGCAGACTCATTGGCTGATGCCGTCATGCAATGTCAAGAACATGCTCAGCCGAATGATGTAGTTTTATTATCACCTGCATGTGCAAGTTTTGATATGTTTACTGGTTATGTGCAACGTGGGCAACAATTTGTTGCACTGGTCAATCATTTAAATCAAGAAGAATAAGGATTAACGGTATGGCTGGGTTTGCTCAGAATACTATACAAAAACTTTATCAGACATTACAACGTTGGGCACCTCGATTACCTCAAGAGATCAATGTACGTAATGTTCTGATTTTTTGTGTCTTAGCATTATTGTGTATTGGTAGCATTATGGTGGCTTCCGCTTCAATGCCGTATGCAGATCGCATGCATGAAAATGCCTTTCATTATGTGAGTAGACATGGTATTTCAATTTTTGTGGCAGCAGTTGCAGCACTGGTCGTTTATCGGGTGCCTTTAAATGTCTGGTTCAATAACACATTTTTTCTATGGATTATTACGATTATTTTGTTGGCAGCTGTTTTAGTGGTTGGAACAGAAGTCAATGGTTCTAAACGCTGGATTCGTATCGCTGGTTTTACGTTACAGGCCTCTGAAGTCGCCAAAGTGATGATGGCTATTTTTACTGCTGATTATGTGGTACGCCGTGCTGCAGAAGTGCGTAATAATATTAAGGGTCTTATCCGTTTAGCAGTCATTATGGCCGCTACAGTTGGTTTGGTGATGGCTGAGCCTGATTTAGGTGCTACCGTGGTCATTGCTTTGACCATGCTGGGGGTATTCTTTTTAGCAGGTGCACCATTGATTCAATTTGCAATTGCCTTTGGCGCTATTATTGCTGCATTTGTATTTTTAGTGGTGTTTGAACCTTATCGTTTTGAGCGTTTGATGTCATTTTCAAATCCGTGGAGTGATCCATTAGGTGCTGGATATCAGCTTTCCAACGCGTTAATGGCATTTGGTCGTGGTGAGTGGTTTGGCGTTGGGTTAGGGCATAGTATCCAAAAAATGTCGTATTTACCTGAAGCACATACTGATTTTATGCTGGCTGTACTGGGGGAGGAGTTTGGTTTCTTTGGTATTTTAACGGTATTAATTCTCTCTTTTAGTATGCTGATTTGCTGTATTCGTATAGGACATCGTGCTTTACAGCATCAGTATTTACGTGCAGGTTATTTGGCCTATGGAATTAGTATTATTTTCTTACTGCAAATTTTGGTGAATGCGGGTATGAATATGGGATTATTGCCGACGAAGGGTTTAACTTTGCCATTTATCAGTTATGGCGGTTCATCCTTGATTATTTGTGCTGTGATGATTGCATTGATTCTTAAAATTGAAGCGACGACCCATCAAACCAATCCCAGTCGAGAAGAATCTAGCTTTTAATATAGGTTTTATAGCGAATCAGAACCGTGTATAACGATGATATACACGGTTTTTTATTGATAGATTGCATTGAATTGCATGGTTTGAGGAATCAAATCAGTATCCCACTGTGCAATGGCTTGTTGTAGCATTTTTGCAGGGCGATCTAATGCAACAGGTGGTTGTTGTAATGCCTGTAATGCCTGTTGTAATAATTGAGGTGCTTGATTTAAATCTAAGGCCTGTGCCATATTTTGTTTAGAGAGTTTTTGTCCTTGTGCATTCATGGCAAGCGGAAGATGCATATAGCGCAATGATGAATAGTTAAGTAATCGCGCTAACCATATTTGTCTGGCTGTATTGTCTAATAAATCTGCGCCTCTCACCACATCGGTAATACCTTGCATATAATCATCGACAACAACAGCAAGTTGATAATTGATAATACCATCACGACGTTTAATCACAAAATCGCCTAATTCATTGGCGAGATTAGAAGAATATTGCCCTTGTAAGCGATCTGTAAAACAAATGACATCATGATTCACTTTCACTCGAATGGCTTGATGTGCAAAAGGAAGATCGAGATGGCGACAAGTTCCATTATAGATATGGTTTGAGCCTAAAATTTTGCGGGTACATTGACAGGCATAGAGTGCATTTTTTTGTTTTAATTGCTCAATTACATCTTCATATAATGCTAAACGATTTCTTTGAAAGATAATCTCTAAATCAAGCTCAAACTCAAAGGCATCAATCGATTTTAGAATATGTGTTTCACTACCTGGGAATATTCTTGGAATATCAGTATCTTCAATACGGACATGCCATATCCCTTGATGTGCACGTGCATCACAGTAACTTGCAACAGCGGTAATTAATGAACCGAAATGCAGTGGGCCTGTGGGTGATGGCGCAAAACGGCCCACGTAACGCTGTGCGTTTTTCCCTTCCTTGATCAAAGGAAGGGAGGCATCTTCGAACACAGAATTAACCGTTATTTTGTTTTTCTTTGATTTCAGCCAAAGTTTTACAGTCAATACATAGGGTTGCTGTTGGACGTGCTTCTAAGCGACGTAAGCCAATTTCAATACCACATGTTTCGCAAAAACCATAGTCATCATTTTTAATCGCTTCAATAGACTGCTCGATTTTACGAATCAGTTTACGTTCACGATCACGTGTACGAAGTTCAATCGCAAACTCTTCTTCTTGTGTAGCACGGTCATTCACATCCGGAAGAGCTGTGTTTTCATCTTGCATGGTATTGAGTGTACGGTCAACTTCAGACATTAACTCAGTTTTCCACGCCAAAAGAATTTTACGGAAATGTTCCAATTGTCCTTCAGACATGTATTCTTCATTTTTTTTAAGCTGATAAGGCTCAATACCAAATAAGCTAGCAGTTGTTCCACTACCTTCTGCCTTTGATTTTGGCTTACGCACACGTTTTGTAGATTTATCATCTACAATCTCAACTTGTTCGTCTAGGACTTGATTTTGATTGTCATTCGCCATATAGGGCATTCCTCATCATATACGTATTTGCGATACGTAAAAAATATGGTGATATGCAAGTGTCTTTCATTTACAACCAGCAGAGAAAATACTCTCTTCGGGGGCGTCATCATATAGACTTTTTAACTATTTTGATAGTCTTTTGATGCTTAGAATAGACCTATCACGTTTCCTTTAGCACGCATTAACATAATGCAAAAAAATAAAAATTAAAAGTTAGTAACCTGAAATATTTGGATTTATTGATATTATTGCATTCTCTATGCGGTGAATCTCAGTTTTAAAATGACCATTTTTACTTAAATGTAGCACACGATAACCTGGTGCCGCTTGATCTAAAGCAAAAATATCACTATTCGGTTTAAATTGTATACAGGTTGATGGGGTTGAATAAAATTGAATATCGTTCCAATTTTGCCATGATTCCTGATGAACATGACCAAATAAAACAGCTTTGATATGCATGTGTCGTGTAAGCATTGCCGTGAAATGATCTGCATTTTTTAGCATATGCTGATCGATCCATTTTGACTGGATTTCAAAAGGATGATGGTGACAGGTCAGTATAATATGTTGTTGTGAATATTGTTTAAGTAAGGATTCGAGTTGTTGTAATTGTGTGGAACTAATACAGCCATAAATTTCATTATCAACAGCACTATTCAGTAAAATGATGGTCCATTGACCTAGATGTATGGCATGTACTTGATCAGATCCTTGATGAAATGGAAATAGCGTTAAATCATCATGATTGCCTGGAATCTGATAGTGAGCTATCGCCAAACTGTGCATTAAGTTGAGATAATATTGATAGGTGCAATCAACAGCGACTTGAGCTAAATCACCTGTATGAAAAATAGCATCTGCGTGCGGATAGCGTTGCTTGATATCGGTCAGTACAGCTTTTAATGTTTCAGCAGGATTGCTCTGTGCAAAAGCTAAATGCTCTTGATCCATTAAATGTGTATCTGAAATCTGAATGATCGTAAAATCATGTTGATGAATTGCCGATAAAGCCATATTCATTTCCCTAGATGGAATTGGTTTTTATCATACTATGTAACCATTGTAATGCCATAATCACTGGTGCATTTTTAACTCTACCGTGATGTAATAGTTGGGCAATATCTTGATACGCAAAAATATGTAACTTAATATTTTCTCCCTCATTTGGCATACCAAAAACTCCGCCCTCTACGGGTAAGTCAGCTGTTGCTGCATAGAGATGAAACAGTTCATCACATGCGCCAGCAGATGGATAAAAACTAAATAAATGCTGTAATTGCTCAATATGACAACCTGACTCTTCTAATGCTTCGCGACGAATACATGTTTCAGCTGTTTCATTTTGATCAAGAACGCCTGCAATAATTTCCAATTGCCAAGGAGAATCGGGATCATTGATCGCACCAATACGAAACTGTTCAATTAAAGCAAATTTTTTCTGGGTAGTATCATAGAGAATAACGCCGGCTGCTTCTGGTCGATGAATCAGTTCTCGTTCTAAAATCGGTGTATATTGGGATTGATTAAATAAACGATGTGAGAGACTTACTTTTTCAACTTGAATAAAACCACGATAGATGTATTGGCGTTGATGTAAATTAAAGTCATGTTTGTTATAGCTTGCGTGCTGCATAATCGTCATCAAGATATCGTCCAAGAATTTTAATCCAGTTTATCGTTAATGATAAGCAGGATACATTTAAATCTGCAATTTTTGCAGCTTGAGCAGACATCTATCACAAAGATTATCGTTGTTGTCGACGAATTTGAGCGCTGTAACGAGCTTGAGTTTTCAATGCTGTCGCGAGTTTAAATATAATCGTGATAAAAATGACATCTCGTGACAGATTGAGCTTAAGAAAAATCTAAAATTTTTCTTAAGCGGTTGCTGGCTTATATTGGTATTGAATTAGATGCAAACTGCTGGCTTAATCTGCTGTGATTAGGCGTATAGTTTTGCATATTGGCTGGTGCTAATCGTTCAACATTCTTTTTAGCTTAGACTTTGTGATATAGCTTTTGTCCTTGTTCATGATAAACATTTTTCATCGTGCTTAAACCCACTTCAATTTCATCGGCTTTGAGCTTTTGATTTTGCGCATAATCACGAACATTTTGTGTAATTTTCATTGAACAAAATTTAGGACCGCACATGGAGCAGAAGTGTGCTGACTTATGTGCTTCTTTAGGCATCGTTTCATCATGCATTTCGCGTGCTGTATCTGGGTCTAAACTTAAATTAAATTGGTCTTCCCAACGGAATTCAAAACGTGCTTTAGACAAAGCATTATCACGTGCCTGTGCACCAGGATGTCCTTTAGCTAAATCAGCAGCATGGGCTGCGATTTTATAGGTAATAATGCCATCTTTAACATCTTTCTTGTTTGGTAGGCCCAAATGCTCTTTGGGGGTAACATAACAGAGCATTGCTGTACCATACCAGCCAATCATTGCTGCACCAATTGCAGACGTAATATGATCATAACCTGGCGCAATATCTGTGGTAAGTGGCCCAAGTGTATAAAAAGGTGCTTCTTGGCAGACTTCAAGTTGTAGATCCATATTCTCTTTGATCATATGCATAGGAACATGGCCAGGTCCTTCAATCATGACTTGAACATCATGTTGCCATGCGCGATGAGTCAGCTCACCCAAAGTTCGTAATTCGGAGAATTGTGCTTCATCATTAGCATCCTGAATACATCCAGGACGTAAACCATCACCTAAGCTAAATGATACGTCATAGGCTTTCATGATTTCACAAATTTCATCAAAATGGGTATAAAGGAAGTTTTCTTGATGATGTGCCAAACACCACTGAGCCATAATTGAGCCACCACGAGATACAATCCCAGTCAGGCGATTCGCTGTCAGTGGTACATAGCGTAATAATACCCCTGCATGAATGGTAAAATAGTCTACACCTTGTTCAGCCTGTTCAATCAGCGTGTCTTTAAAAATTTCCCAAGTGAGATCTTCAGCGATACCATCGACCTTTTCTAATGCCTGATAAATGGGTACGGTACCAATCGGTACAGGAGAATTACGAATAATCCATTCACGTGTTTCATGAATGTTTTTTCCTGTCGATAGATCCATAATGGTGTCTGCACCCCAACGAGTTGCCCAAGTCATTTTGGCAACTTCTTCATCAATACTTGATCCCAGTGCAGAATTACCAATATTGGCATTAATTTTTACCAGAAAGTTACGACCAATAATCATGGGTTCACATTCAGGATGGTTAATATTGGCAGGAATAATGGCACGACCAGCAGCAACTTCTTGGCGGACAAATTCTGGGGTGATTTCAGTTAAATTTTTAGCACCAAAATTTTGCCCTGTATGTTGTCGCATATCGACACCTTCACGTTGGCGTTGATTCTCACGAATCGCAATATACTCCATTTCAGGTGTAATTATGCCTTGTTTGGCATAATGCATCTGGGTCACATTGCGTCCTGATTTAGCCCGTTTAGGTTGCTGAATATGACGAAAACGAATGTTTTCTGTACGAATATCTTTGAGACGTTCTTGGCCAAAGCTAGAGCTTAAGCTGGCTAGCGTTTCAGTGTCATGACGCATTGTGATCCATGACTCGCGGATATTAGGCAAACCACGATTTAAATCAATGGTAATATTTGGATCTGTATAGGCACCCGAAGTATCATACACCCAAAGTGCAGGATTTTTCTCCCCACCTAATCCAGTAGGGGTATCTGTGAGGGTAATTTCACGCATAGGAACTTGAATATCAGGGCGTGAACCTTGAATATAAACTTTTCGAGAGGCCGGTAATATACGGGTGAGATCTTTAGCATCTTGCTCATGTTGCGCTAAAATATCTGAAGCAGAGCGATTCGTTAATTGGTCCATTGCAATGATCCTTATGAATGACATCAACGAATCAAGCACGACTAAAAACGTGATAGAGATATCTTATATAATTAAAGATAAATTGAAACTTTAGTTTTTAGATGGCTTGATTCCTACGCAGGTCTTAACCTGATCAGGTTCAACGGTACTCATTCTTACATTTGTATTTCACAATTGATTTGAATGATCTCAGCGAGAAATTACTCGCGCTCCGTCAAGCGATAGATGCATGTTAACACAAAAGATTTATATTCAATATTTTGTTGTGCTATACCGCATATATATTTGTTTAATTTATTGATTTTTAATATAATTGATGTCGGTACATTAAGACATATATCGATGTAGTAGATTGAAAACAGAGATATAACAAGATGGTGGTATCATTTTTCTAAAATTAAATTACTTGAATAACGTATCGATGAGTAATGCTTTGCGAGTACTATATATCAGAAAGATGAGTTTTGATGTAGCCATATATGATTAATGACTGATGTTTTGCAGCAATTTTACTGCTATCGAAATACATCATTAAAATTTAATTGAAATGGTCTACAATTTTTTATTTTACTGTGAAAATATCGATTTAATGAGATTAATTTTAATTATATATTGATTGGTGTGTACTTCCGATCAATGCTAGTATTATTGTAGACTCACTTATCATCATATAATTAAAAAACCAATCGTTTTATTTTTGATAAAAAATCTGGGTTTGATTAATGATCGAAGTGCTGTCTTGTCGCGATTTAGGTTTAAATGTAAAATAAAATTTTCACTGTAGAATGATGATTAAAAATAAATATATTTTATTAAATCATTTAAAGAATAAATAATATTTTTAATCCCTTTTAATACTGTGTCAGTATTATATAGCATCATAGTTAAAGCTTTTATTTTATAATGTGAATAATTAAAGTGAATAATAAAATTAAAAATAATTTAAATACTTTATAATTAAATATTTTTATTTTTAAATGTTGGAAATAATGGATTTGTCCTAATCTAGGAAATGATATGAAAGAAAATATATTAAACAATAAATATATACAAATAAACTTTCGTGACAATGGTGTTTTTCTTATTACTGCTATTATTAACAGTTTGATTTGTTCAGTTATTTTTGGTGTAATTGGTGTTGTTATTGGTATTATTACTGTTCTTTTCTCTAATATTGTCTATGAAGTAAAAAAAGAAGAAGAAAATATATTCTATGTTTGGTTTTTATTGTGTTTGGTTATTCTTGGTGGAGCAGTAGGGCATTTATTAAAAATTTCTGTTGAATTTTATTTATATATTTTTGCAATTTCATATTTTTATTATATTTCTTACGATAAAGATCCCTATTTTGATAGCACAATGCCTTTTATTCTCATTTTTTCTTGTATTGGAACAGTGATACCCAGTGCGAATTTAGACTCTATTCTTGCCTATCTGACAGGTATTACAATCAGTTTGCTATGTCTTAGTTTATTACGGCATAAAAATTATGATAATAAATCATTTAGAAATGGTCTATTGGCACGAAAGATTTATATTGGCAACAGAAATATTTTTTTAAGATCATTTACATATAGTTTTTTTCTTTTTTTAAGTTTGTTTTTACCTGATTATTTTGATTTATATCGTCCATATTGGGCACCTCTGACTTTTATTATTTTATTAAGACCAAAGGAAACAGATATATTAAAAATAACATGTCATCGTTTTATTGGTAGTTTTTTAGGTGCTTTATTTGTGATCTTATTGTTGCAGATTTTAAATTTTAAACATATTTATATTTATTTTATTATTTTAGCTGCTGTTATTTTTATTTTGCCTAGTTTCTTTAAAATGAATTATATGTTGAAAACTTTTGCAATTACTATTTTTGTTTTATTGTTGCTTGAAAAAACATTATATTTGCATGATCCTAATTATCAATTACCTTATTCTAGAATTTATGAAACTTTTATCGGTGGATTTGTTGCAATACTTGCAAGTATTTTGTTAAAGAGACTTAGACAATAAAATTTATCAGTAATAAATATAACATTTTTGCTTTGATTATTTATAAGGGATTTGGTGTTTTTGAGGTAATGATATTTTTTATTACATGATCTATTTTTTTTAAATCAGATTTTTAATAAAAAATAATCGAGCTTTAATTTTAATTGTTTTAGATACTTATTTATTAATATTGATACGCGACTATGTTTGGATATATGTATAGCAATAAATATTATATAACCCAAATCGCGGATAAGAAATTGACTTGAAAAATAAGAGGACTAGAGCCATCAGTTGAGTTACCACACTAAACATAAAGCTCTAATCCCGATGTTTAATAATACCGAATTATTCTGCGTAATTGATGATTTTTTTCTTAAATTTGAAGCAATTTATTGGCAGTTTCTCAAACAAAATCGTAATTCCTTAAGAATTAGAACAGCTCAACTCACAATTTCAGAGATCTGCTTTATTGCCATTTGGTACAAATGCTCTCATTTCAATAATTTCAAAGCCTTTTTCGCATGGCTCAAAGAAGACAAAATTCATTTATTTAAGTACTTACCTTGTTATCAACGTATGATTCATTTGATCAATATGCACCAACTCGCCCTACATGCTTTACATGTGTCACTGATGAAAGGTCAAGATAAACAATATTTATGGATTGATTCAACAACACTACCAGTCTGTAAAAATCAACGGATTCAGCGCCATAAATCTCTAGCTAAAATCGCAACTCGTGGTAAAAGTTCGATGGGTTGGTTTTATGGTTGTAAATTACATATTGCGATGAATCAATTGGGTGAAATAGCATGTTCAGCTTTATCAAATGGTCATGTTGCTGACATCAAAATGGTTGAGCAATTGGTTAACGGCTTAGAAGCTAAGATTTATGCGGATCGAGGCTACATCAGCCAAGATTTAAAAAGCAGATTAAAGGAGGAAAATATTGATTTGATTACCTATCATCGGAAAAACATGCAGACAATTCAGTTTACTGCGTCAGATGAATATCACTTAAGACAACGTAACAAGATAGAAACTTTATTCAGCTTATTGAAAGGGCAATACAATTTGGTCACGAGTAAAGCACGTAGTATTCATGGATTTCTAAGTGGAATTTATGCCTCGTTATGTGCATATCAATTCACTCATTTAAATAAGCCAATAATTAAAATTATGAAGTCATCGGCTTAAGCAGGATTCGGGTTATATAGGATAAAAAAAGTTAAGCTGATTTATGCAGGTTGTCATATAAGCGTCATTATTTTTATGTTTTAATAGTGGTTTAATTCATCAATTTGCTGTTCGGAGAGATTCGTTGAGCCCAAGTAATCCCGTATTAAGTCACCATATTTCTTCACAATTTAATGAGGAATTACATGGTGTAAATACCAAGTTTATGACCATGGGGGGATTGGTAGAGCAACAAGTTGCCAATGCTATTCATGCTTTACTTGATACAAATGTTGAGCTTGCAATTGATGTACAGTTTCAAGATAACGTCGTCAACCGTTTAGAAACAGAAATCGATGAGGCATTGACGTTAATTTTAGCACGACGCCATCCTGCCGCAATTGATTTACGTATGGTGATTGCAATGTCAAAAGCCAATACTGATTTAGAACGCATTGGTGATGAAGCTGCAAAAATTGCCCGTATTGCACAAAATTTATGTGAAGAGGGTGGGTCACCACGTGGCTATATGGAAACGCGTCATATTGGTAATCAAGTGCGGGTCATGATTCATGATGCACTAGATGCTTTTGCACGTTTAGATGTTGATCAAGCTTTAAAAGTTCTGCTTGCCGATGCAGATATTGATCGAGAATATCAGTCTGCAACACGAACATTAATGACATATATGATTGAAGATCCTCGCCATATTACGCGTGTTATCAATGTAATGTGGGTATTAAGAGCATTAGAACGAATTGGAGATCATGCACGCAATATTGCAGAGCAAGTCATTTATATTGTAAAAGGTTTAGATGTCCGACATACCAGCTTGACTGAAATTGAAGAAAAAGTACAAAAATAATCTGACATCTAGATAATGCCATAGCAGTCATCGCACGCATGGCATTTTTGCATCTGTATCTTCTGTCATCATTGATCAGTATATTTTCACACTCGCCAGCATACCAATAAATCTGAGATTCATCATAAAAAAAATCTCAGATTTTGGGGGAAATCTGAGATTGAAAATTGGAGATATTAAGCTATGATTAATATCTTCTATGTCTAATATAGTAGTAAGTTTACATTTAAAATACATGTGGTTTAATGTATTTTAATGTTATATTTACTTTAAAAATGTATGAGCTCAGTTACAAAAAATAGTGTTTTTATTCGATAGCTTAATCATATTTAGTCCGAGTAAATACACGGTAATTTTTGCTACTTAGTTGAAAATAATTATTTTCTTTAAAGTTATTTTAATCTTGAATAATACTTTTTTCTACAGAGTGAGTTGAATCTCAATAGCGTTAAAATATAAAAAAAGCTGAAAGGTACAATGATACCTTTCAGCTTTTCTTAGGATTGCTCATTTATATACTTATGTATACATTAAGTACGCTGCTGATCTGGTTAAGTCTGCGGTTTAAGGCCTTCCGCTTTTTCGAGTGAAGCATCATTGTTGAAGAACTTTTCTCGTTGCTCTTCAAGAAATTTTTTAGCATCAGCTTCAAAAACGTTGAGGCGTTTCTCATTAATTAATGTGGTCTGATGTTGTAACCACTCTTGCCAAGCCTGTTTAGAGACCGTATCAAATAGTTCCTGACCTTTAGCACCAGGAAAAGGTGCAAAATCTAAACCTTCCATTTCGGTTTTATATTTACGGCAAAATACTTGTCTAGACATATCTATTTTTTCCCAATTAAGCATACAGTTGTTCTAAACGAAGATAAGCGCGCTCAATTGCAGCTTTAACTTGCGCAGGTGCGGTTCCACCAATATGATTACGTGCATTTACAGATGCTTCAAGTGTTAATGCTTTTTCATAGACATCCGCTTGGATTAAGTCAGAAAATTGCTGCAGCTGTGCTAAAGTAAGTTCAGAGAGGTCCTTGCCTTCTTGTACGCCTAAAGCAACTGCTTTACCCACAATCTCATGTGCATCACGGAAAGCAACGCCATTTTTTACCAAATAATCAGCTAAATCTGTCGCGGTAGAAAAGCCACGTAATGCTGCTTCACGCATAATGTCTATATTAGGGCGTAATGCTGGAATCATGTCAGCAAATGCCATTAATGAGCCACGAACGGTATCAATTGCATCAAATAATGGCTCTTTATCCTCTTGGTTGTCTTTATTGTATGCGAGAGGTTGTCCCTTCATTAAAGTCAATAAGCTGATTAAATCACCATAAACACGACCAGTTTTACCTCGAATTAATTCTGGAACATCTGGATTTTTCTTTTGTGGCATAATGGATGAACCAGTACAGAAACGATCTGGAATATTCACAAATTTAAATTGTGCTGAAGTCCATAAAATCATTTCTTCTGACATACGTGATAAGTGCATCATAATTAAAGATGCAGCAGCATTAAATTCAATTGCAAAATCACGATCAGAAACGGCATCTAATGAGTTTTCAATCACGGCTTCAAAGCCTAATAATTCAGCAGTATAGGCCCGATCAATTGGATAGGTGGTCCCTGCTAATGCAGCGGAGCCTAATGGCATACGATTAACACGTTTACGGCAGTCAATTAAACGTTCTGAATCACGGACTAGCATTTCAAACCATGCCATTAAATGGTGGCCAAAAGTGACAGGTTGTGCTGTTTGTAGATGGGTAAAACCAGGCATGATGGTGGTGGTATTTGTTGCAGCTAAGCCTAAAATACCTTTTTGTAATTTTTCCAATAATTGTAAAATAGCGTCAATTTCATCACGGACATAGAGACGAATATCTGTTGCAACCTGATCATTGCGACTACGGCCAGTATGTAATTTTTTACCAGTGATACCAATACGTTGTGTTAAGCGTGATTCAATGTTCATATGAACATCTTCTAAATCAATCCGCCATTCAAAATTTCCTGCTTCGATTTCCTGTTTGATGGTATTTAACCCATCAATAATATCATCACGTTCTTGTATTGTTAAAACACCAACTTTCGCTAACATGGTGGCATGTGCAATAGAACCGGCAATATCTTGTTTGTAAAAACGTTGGTCAAATTGAACAGAGGCTGTAAATTCAGCAACAAATGCATCGGTAGCTTCAGAAAAACGACCGCCCCACATACCAGAGGTTTGGCTGTGTGATGGATTTGATGAATGAGAAGATGTGGTCATGATGGCTCAATAAAATAAAGCGATAATTTGATAAAGAGTATACCAAATTCAAATTCAGTTGCCGAAGTACAAAGTTGTACAAAAAATATATTTATTTGATTTTTTAAATTATTTATAACGTAAAACAAATAAATCCTATTGGATTAAGTGCGGAAGATCTCAGTGCTCATCTCTGATAAAATTGGGTGAGAGTAAGCCAAAATAAAAAATTGATCGCGATGGGGATTTAACTTATTATCCAAAAAATGAGCTGTATAGCTATATGGATATAATATATATGATGAATAATTTATTTAAACTTAGTATTTTTTTTAAATTTTCATCATAAAAAAATAAATTTTAAGTACTTAGCTGTTTATATTGTGCAATGTTAAATTAATATTTCAGGTTGTTATTTACCTTTTATAGCGTGAGATATACCGATTAACTTTACAAACTTAGTCATAAAATAGTATTTTTATATCTCACAGTGATTTGCTACTCTCGTGTAACGCATTGGTCAAATTCTTCATGTGATTGCAGATGATTTCATTGTATCGTAGTCGTTTCGTTAAAATTTTATGTTGTATGGGGGATTTATCTGTAATAGTTAAGAGTTCAACTAAAATTGACATGCCAATCAATCGCCTTTAGGATAAATATATTGATGAATATGAGGTGAGATCATCATAGAATAAAAATAAAAAAATTAGATTGAATTAATATAAAATAAATTAAATAAGTTATATAAAATAATAAGATAATATGAATGAATTAAAATCTCAACGCAATAAAATTATTGCAAAGACACATCGTGGTATTGAGTTAATCTCAGTGGAAAATATTTACTATTTTTTAGCGGATCAGAAATATATTGCAGTTCGTCATAAAAATGGCACATTATTAATTAATGAAACCTTAAAAAATTTAGAACAAGAGTTTTGTCAGCAATTTATTCGCATTCATCGTAATGCATTGGTCGCAGTACGCTTTTTAGCTGGATTAGAGTCCGTAGGCTCGGGTCAATATCAAGTCAGATGTACTGAGCTAGAAGAGCGTTTAATGGTGAGTCGGCGCTATTTACCTGCATTAAAAGCTTATATCCGCCAGCTTTAGTACTTGATCTATTATCAATAGGATTATGTTAATCCGCTTGCATTTTTTATATTTCAAGTTAAGTTTATGATGAGTAATTTAATTTAGAATTTTAAATCGCATGATGAAAACTTTGAAAATTGCGACCCGGCAAAGCCCACTTGCATTATGGCAAGCTGAACATATTCGTGCACGCCTCAAAAGTATACACCCTAATTTAGCAATTGAATTGGTTCATTTTGTCACGCAAGGAGACAAAATTTTAGATACGCCATTAGCTAAAATTGGCGGTAAAGGCCTTTTTGTTAAAGAGCTTGAAGCAGCATTACTTGATGGTCGCGCAGATATTGCCGTACATTCAATCAAAGATGTACCTATGGTTTTGCCTGAAGGTTTAGCACTTGCGGTCATTTGTGAACGTGAAGATCCTTTGGATGCATTTGTATCGAATCACTATCTACATTTTGATGACTTACCTCAAGGTGCAAAAGTAGGTACATCAAGTTTGCGTCGTAAATGTCAAATATTAAAGGCGCGTCCCGATTTGGAAATAATTGATTTAAGAGGAAATGTGGGGACGCGTTTATCTAAATTAGATGCAGGACAATATGATGCTATTATTTTAGCCAGTGCGGGTTTAAAGCGTTTGGGCCTAATAGAGCGTATTCGTCATACATTACATCCGGCATTAAGTTTACCAGCTGTAGGACAAGGTGCATTAGGATTAGAATGTCGGGCAACTGATCAGGTTGTTTTGGACTTAATCCTACCTTTGTTACATCCTGAAACAGATATTTGTGTTCGTGCAGAACGTGCTTTTAATGCGTATTTGGAAGGCGGCTGTCAAGTTCCAATTGCCGGCTATGCGACCTTAAATCAGGGTCGACTTCATATGGAAGGGCGTGTGGGGAGTGTAGATGGACAAACCTTATTACAAGTACAGTCGCAGGATGATCCAAACCATGCGATTGAACTTGGTGAACGCTTAGCGCAACAATTACTGGATCAAGGTGCAGGAGCACTTTTGAAAGCGTTGCATTAACAATGCTATTTGTGAATACCCGACCACAAGATCGAGCTGAAGCATTAACTTCAGCTCTTTTTGATCATCACGTACAAGTGATTGAGTTGCCTTTGTTAGCATTGCATGCCTGTCCTTTATCTGATCAACTTATTGAGTTATATAGTCAATTATCTCAAGTTGATGTGATTGTTGTGGTTAGCCCAACCGCTGTTGAGATTGGGATGCAATATTTAAAGCAATTACAGATTGATCCCACTGTATTGGCACATATTGAATGGATTGCGGTTGGAGAAAAGACAGCACAGGCTTTAAAACAATATCATATCTCTAGTCTTGTTCCTCAGGTTGAAACGTCTGAAGGAATGTTGAGTTTACCTATTTTTAAGCAATTAAATACGTTTACTAAGGTTGCATTTTGGCGTGGTCATGGTGGACGACAATTTATGATGCAACAATTGCAAAATGATGGGATAGAGGTATTAAATTTTGTTTTATATGAACGAAAATGCCCGATACAATCAAGGCATAAAATTCATCAGATTATCCCGATATTACAACAGCAGCATTATATTGTCTTGGTGAGTAGTGAAGCCAGTTGGTTAAATTGGTTGGAATTAATTCAATTTGATTCAAGCTTATTAAATAAAGCACAGTATTGGGTATTAGGTGAGCGACTATTTTGTATTTTATCCGACTATAAACAGCGCTATGATTTTAATTTTGAAATTATAAAACTCAATAGTCTTAGCATAGAATCAATTCTTGAACACGTTATTCAACTGCAAGGAAAATTATGAAGAAGCTTTATATTTTATTGCTTGGCATCGCTGTAATTTGGATCGCTAAGTTAAGTTATGATGTATTTAAAATATCTGAGCAACAACATAATTTAGTGCAAATAACTCATCAGCTTGAAAAATCAAATTCAAAATTAAATGATCAATTAACTGCATTACAACGGATTGAACTCAATCAAGTAAAAACTATTCAATCAACAACGCCAATATTATTGACAGACCATTTTAATGATTTATCACAGAATTTGATGAAGCAACAATTATTATTGATTGAGTTTGCTTTAAAGCAGCAGCAACCTTATTATGCGTTAGAAAAACTCATTGAATTAAGTCGTGTGATACCGACGTATCCACTTTCACCAGAGTTAAAACAAAGCTTGCAGCAAGCCATAAATAAAGATATTGATTTAATTAAACAATATATTGTAAGAAAAACTGAACAAGATGAAAAAATTGAAAAAGTATTAAATAAAATTTCATTAGAGTTAAAAAATGAAAGCTTAAATCATCATTTAGTGCCTGATCAGCAAAATAATGAATATTTTTGGCAAAAATGGTTCAGTATAAATACAGCAACTGTGCCCGCAACTGAACTGATTAATCGTCCATTAATGATGAAAGAAGCACAGTTAAGATTGTTGATGGCACGTAATTTATTAATGGATGGCGAATATGCACAGTATCAGCGTGAATTGAACGAAATTACTGATTTATTGAAGCCATTACCTGATCAAAAAACTAAACAAATTTTGGCACAAATTGAGACTTTAAGATCAAATACAGTAATTCCTCAGCCAACATTAAATACACGATCATTAATAGGTTAAGTGATGAAAACTATTTTTTTAACATACTTATTATTATCTTTGTTTTTAATCGCACTATTAAGTGTATTTAGTTATGGCTATAGTGCTGGTTATGTTTATATATATTGGCGTGATATACAGTTACAAACAACCATTTGGGGCCTTACCTTTTTATTGATTATTGTAAGTCTTACTTTACATATTATAGTGAGAACTTTAAAAGTCTATATATATAAAGAGAGAAGGAAAACTGAAACTATTTTAGATTTTTCGAGTTTACATCCTTATGAACAATTGACTGTGATTTTATTATTAGATGCAGAAAAAGAGCAAAAGGATTTTGTCAGTCAAATTTTTACACAATCCGGTTTGCTTAAAGGGGTAATGGACTCTCATCTTTACTTTATACAACAAGACTTTTCACAAGCATTACATGCTTTAGATCATACCAATATCATGGCTTTTGAGTTGGCTGAATTACAACGAATTAAAATATATTTGGCTCAAGGAGAGGCTGAAAAAGCATTGACGCATTTACAGTTTCTTGATCAGCATCAGCTATCACCTTGGTTAAATGATGTAAAAGCTGCATATCAAATAAAATTAATTGATTTATGGGGAGAATTTGCGCTGCATTATCCTTGGTTATATTTAACAGCAGCTTCATCAACTGCTCTTAAGGCGTCTATCAAAATAAAGTGGTTAGAATTAATTCTATCTCATTTTGATCAAGCAGATCGAGAAGATATCCAACGACTTAAACAATATTATTTAAATTTAAAAGATAATTTTGCGCAGCAATCTTATGAAATTCGTGTTTTATGGTTAAAAATTTTATCTCGATTGACTGAATTTAATGATGAATATGAACAACTGGTTATTGCCTTACTGAATGAAAAATTTGATCAAGACGTATTTTACTTGTGGTTTCAACAACAAATATTAAAGGGAAATCCAAACTATGCAGACATTGAGCAGCGAATATATGCATGGGAAGATAAATATTTAACTATGCCTATATTTAGTTTTGTAAAATGGCATCTATATATGGCCACACAGCGTTATGAGGAAGCAAATCAATTGTTAGATTTATATCCAGATAATGTTTTAATGAGTTATTTACGAATAAAATCAAAATTACAGGATCAAGATGATTTAGTTCAGCAATTGAATATTGTTTTTCAAAATAATTCTAATTATTTAGAAATTAAAATTTAGGACAATAGATGCAGAATTGTGAAAATTATAATCATATTTATATACAAAATGTAGCTTGGGGAGATATGGATGCATTTGGCCATATCAATAATGTCATTTATTATCGCTATATTGAGAATGCGAGAATTTCATATTTAGATCAGCTAGATATATTTAATTATCCTATTTATGTTGTTGTTGCTTTTAATTCATGTAAATATTTAAGTCCTGTTTTATATCCGGATATACTTGAGATCAGAGTAAAAATATCAGAACTAAGAACTTCTGGATTTAGAATGGTTTATATTATATGGAGTCGCCAGCAGCAAAAAATAGTTGCAGAAGCTGAAGCCATACTTGTTTGTGTAAATAAAGATAATGGTATTAAAATTCCGTTACCAAATGCTATTAGAGAAAAGATTATCGCTATAGAAATAGATTCTCATAATGATTTATAATAGACGAGAAATAAGATTGGTATTTTATTATTGTAGTTATTTAAGTATTTTTTAATGAAATATTATTTTAGAAAGTATTTTTCTACATTATTTATATAGTTTATTATTTTGCTGAATTTAAAGTTTATTTTGGAGAAATGAAATGCCAGATATTAGTAATTTATCTGTCGAAGAGTTAAAAAGATTACAACTTGAAGCTGAGGCTTTAATTGCATCTAAAAAAGATCAGGCGATTGAAGATGCATATCATCAAATTTTAGAGACTGCAGAAAGCGTAGGTTTAACTGTTGAAGAAATTTTAGAGTTTGGTGCATCTAAACGTAAAAAAGGTTCGCGTAAAGCAGTTGAACCAAGATATCGTAGTAAAGAGAATCCTGCAGAAACTTGGACAGGTCGCGGTAAACAACCACGCTGGTTAGTTGCTGAATTGGAAAAAGGTGCAAAATTAGAAGACTTTTTGATCTAATGTTTCATTAGATTGTCATCTAAACTGTTTTTAATAAAAGAACCAAGTTATTTAACTTGGTTTTTTTATTACCAAAAAGTTTTGATGGAGAAAGTTATGTAGTCATGATGAGCGCAGCAAAGGATAAGAGAGATAGAAAGAGCGATATTAAATTTAAATTGGTTATGGTGTCATGCGCAAAAAAGCAAAGTATGCATTGTGGTGGTTTTTTGCAGTAAGTGTCTTGTTAATCTGTATTGTTTTACAAATACCTGCCGCATGGTTGATGAATCAATTTAATAAGAACAATCAAAATTTTTATAATGTTGTGGGTAATGTCTGGAATGGTCAGGCAGATTGGGAAAAAGGGCAGTTAAAGGGCACAATTCATTGGCATTATCGTCCATTAGACTTACTGTTATTTAAAGTATCTAGTCATGTCCAGCTGTATAGTGATAAAAGCCAATTAGAGGGTATTGTTGGCTATCGCTTGGGTGATTGGATATTTCAATCGATAGAGGGAGAAATTAGCCCTGACACTTTGCGTAAATTGAATTCATGGCGTTGGCCAAATTCAACCCTATTTATTCATGATTTTAATACCCGCTATCGTAAAAAAACAGGTTTTGAAAACAGTAGTGGTCAGCTGCAATGGCAAGGTGGTGAACTTGTTTATCGTCTTGCGATGCATCAAGAGCAAATGCTATTGCCCGCATTAAATGGTCAGTTTTTGAGTGACCAAGGTAAACTGATTGCGGATATACGTAATCAGAAAACACATAAAATGTTATATCTGGTATTGGATGCAAATGGCATATTAGATTTACAAGTGACACAACGCATGATGCAGCATGCCTCGGGTTATACAGGTCAAGCAGCGATTGATAGTTATGTGATTAGTATGCGTCAGCCATTGATTAAAGGGCGTATGCAATGAATATTTGGTTAGAAAAACTTCAGTATATTCAGTGGCAAAAGCTTAATAAAATCGCCCCCTTATTATTGGTTTTAGTGATTCTTTATTTATGCTGGAGATTGGCTAGCCTATTTTGGTTAATCATTGCGCCACCCCAAATGATGCAAACTGCACCAGTTAAATTGGGCTCACAACAACTGAGCATACCGAATATTAGTTCATTTGCCTTATTTGCTGAAACACAGCAGAACCTTACCCAATCAAATTTAAATTTTCAGTTACAAGGTGTGATGTTGGCAGATACACCACAGCAATCTTCAGCAGTCATTATGCTTAATGATGTCGCTGAACGATATCGTGTGGGTGATATGGTTGCATCGACAAATTATCAACTGGTTGCTGTGCATTGGGATCATGTGGTGTTGATGGGTCCTTCAGGTAGCCCACAAGTGATTCAGTTTAAAGCAATTGAGAATGGCCTGTATCAGCCGATGTTGCCAGTAACAAACAGCCTCAATGCATCATCCGCTACGCTATCGACTGATACATCAACTCAGCAGGCCATGAATCAAGCCATACAGAACTTACAGCAAGATAAGACAGGATATTTAAAAGATATCGGAATTCAAAATAAGGGTGAACATGGTTATCAAGTCACGGCTAAAACACCAAATGCTTTAAAACAGAAATTACGTTTACAAGATGGTGATCAAATTCTGACCTTAAATGGTCAAAAGGTACAGGGTCAAAATGAAATAGATTTACTGGAGAAAGCGAAGCGAGAGGGTCAAGTGAAATTAGAAGTAAAACGTGGTGATCAAGTGATCACGGTGCAACAGAATTTTGAGTGATAGATGATCACAATAAAATTAGGAATTATATAATTTTATGCGCTTTATTCATAATAATCCTTATATTGCTGCATGTGCTTTAGCGCCTTTAATGGTATTGGCGAGTTCAGCAACATTGGCGCAAACTTGGAAAATTAATTTGCGTGATGCAGATTTAACGGCTTTTATTAATGAGGTTGCTGATATTACAGGAAAAAACTTTGCAGTTGATCCCCGTGTAAGAGGGAATGTAACGGTTATTTCCAATAAACCTTTAAATAAAGCTGAAGTCTATGATCTTTTTTTAGGTGTTTTAAATGTGAATGGTATTGTGGCCATTCCTTCTGGCAATACCATTAAAATTACACCGGATAGTTTGGTTAAAAATTCGGCCGTGCCTTTTGATATTCGACAAAATATTAAAGGCGAACAATTTGTGACGCGCGTAATTTGGTTAGACAATACCAATGCACAAGACTTAATTCCAGCCTTGCGTCCTTTAATGCCACAGTATGCCCATATTTCTGCAGTTGCGGGAACCAATGCAATTATTGTTTCTGATCGTGCGAGTAATATTAATCAGTTAGAACATATTATTCGTAATCTAGATGGAACAGGGCAAAATGATATTGAAGCTGTTTCACTACGATTTAGCCAAGCGGTAGAAATGATTGGTTTACTCGAAGCGATGAGTGGTACAGGGACATCTAAAGATGTACTGGGATCTCGGGTACGCATTGTGGCAGAAAGCCGAACCAATCGTATTATCATTAAAGGTGATCCAGCGACCAGAAAACGTATTGGTCAGATGATTAAAACATTGGATGTGCCTTCTGCAGAACGTCTAGATGGCCTTAAAGTTTTTCGTCTAAAATATGCCAGTGCACAGGATTTGGCGAAAATTTTACAAGGTTTAGTTTCAGGTAAGAGCGATGATAGTCGTTCAACGACGACAAAAACTTCAGAAAAAAATCCGATTCAAAGTATCGTTTCAGGTGATAATCAAGCACTTTCAGCGACAGCATCTAATCAAGGCGTTGCACTCAATTCAGATTTTTCGACACAGCAGAAAAATGATATTCATAGTTTTAGTGCCAATGGTGTCAGTATTATTGCAGATAGTGCACAAAATGCTTTGGTGGTTAAAGCTGATCCACAATTGATGCGTGAAATTGAATCTGCGATTCAGCAGTTAGATATTCGGCGTCAACAAGTGTTAATTGAGGCTGCCATTGTGGAGATTACCGGCAACGATGCAGATCAACTGGGCGTACAATGGGCATTGGGTGATTTAAGTCATGGTATTGGCTTGGTCAGTTTTGATAACGTTGGGAGCAGTTTAACTCAGTTGGCATCTGGATATTTAACAGGTGGTGCTGCAGGTCTGGGCAGCGCTGCTGCAGGTATGACGGGTTCTAATTTATTATTGGGCACATCAAAAGAAACAGCGGATGGATCAAGACAAATCTATGGTGCATTAATTCAGGCTTTAAAAAAGAACAGTAAATCAAATTTATTGTCGACGCCTTCGATTGTGACGATGGATAATGAAGAGGCTTATATTGTGGTGGGACAAAATGTGCCTTTTGTTACTGGCTCTGTCTCAACACAAGGTGGCACAGCCAACCCTTATACATCTATTGAGCGTAAGGATGTCGGGGTGACGTTAAAGGTTGTACCACATATCGGTGAGGGTGGTTCTATTCGATTGCAAGTTGCACAAGAAGTTTCAGCAGTAGAAGATAAAGGTCAAGCTTCTGATTTGGTAACCAGTAAACGTGCGATTAAAACGTCAATTCTTGCAGAACATGGTCAAACGATTGTATTAGGGGGATTAATTTCAGATAACTCGATCCACAGCCGACAAGCGATACCCGGCTTGGGTGAACTCCCTTTTATTGGTCGTTTATTTCGTGCAGATGCTAAGAAAAATGAAAAAAGAAATTTAGTGGTATTTATACATCCGACCATTATCGGCGATGGGCAGAGTGTTCAGCAATTATCCCAACAACGTTATCAACAACTATATAGCTTGCAATTGGCTTTAGATAAAGATGGCTCATTTGCCAAGTTGCCTGAAAATGTGACTGATATTTATCAGCAGCGTATTCCTGTAAGTTCATCGACAGTGAAGCCGACGACACAATTTCAAACTTTGCCATCCGGTGGGACAACAGCAATCACCACTCCCTCAGGCATTAAAACACCCGTGACTATCACACCAGTTGCTGGTGAGGGGTAAGTGATGATTTCAATCAGCATCATTTCAGGCTTTGATTTGATGAGAATCTCAAATTATTCTTGGTCATGTTATGATGGTCAAACATCATATTAGAGAGCTTTTTTATGACTTGGACACTACAAGCCATTACGGATGAATTAGCTGGGCAACAGATCTTGATTCAGCATGATATGTTAGTTGGAAGACATCAGAGTGCTGATTTAATTTTGCAATCTGCTGAAATTTCACGTAAACATGCAGCATTGTTACTCAAAGATGACGTTTTATCTGTACAGGACTTAGGTTCTTCTAACGGTACTTTTGTCAATGATCAGCGCATCAATACTGAAACCATCTTAAATCATGGTGATATGGTTCAGTTTGCAAGTCTAAAATTCTCTGTATTATCGAATGTGAATCCGCAGCAGGAAGCTGCCGTGGCTGAGCAGCTTGTGACTGCTGAGGTTGCATCACCACCATCTTCAGTTGATGTGGTGGCAGTTGTCCAGCCAGAAGATCAAGCAACATCAGTGATCGAGAAAAATCCAGCTCAGCAAATGAATGATCAAGGTATGCCTGAATTAAAAGAGCGTGATCACTCGGTACAACTTAATCGTGATGGTATGCCACAAGGTGTTGCTGTACCAAAACCAGCACCTATTCCAGAAGGTATCGATATTCATGCTGTTCCCTCTGTAGCGGAACCAGCAGCAGTTGAACCTGTTGCAGATCATGCAGAACAACAACAAAAAGAAGTGCAAAAAAATGCCTCTATTGGCTTGATTAGTCTTGTTGTTCTGATTATTGTGGCGATTATTGCTTGGGTATTATTTCAGCAATAAAACTTAAGAATCTTTAAAGGCATGCAATGGCATGCCTTTTCTTTATGGAAATATATATGTCTATTGCTCAGTTAGATACACGTCAAGTGATTTTATTTGATTTGGATGGAACCCTAGTTGATTCAGCGTCTGATTTATATCGAGCGATGAATATGAGCTTGAAAATTTTGCAACTTCCGTGTGTAACAGAACAACAGGTTCGTAACTGGGTTGGCAAGGGCAGTGCTATTTTCTGTCATAGTGTACTGGAGTATTTAACTGGACAAGTAGATTTGCTTCAGCATCAGCGACTCTTGGAAACATTTCTAACGGTCTATAATGCTGAGCCATGTGTAACGACACAACCTTTTGCGGGGGTTGTTGAATTTTTGATATGGGCGAAAATGCATCATAAAACGTTGGTTTGTGTAACCAATAAGCCTGAAATACCTGCGAAAGCAATTCTGGAAACCTTAAAATTAGATCATTATTTTGATGATGTCATTGGTGGGGATCGTTTTGAACAAAGAAAGCCTCATCCACGTCAATTGCTCTACTGTATTGAACATTATGGGCTACAACCACAGCAACTGTTAATGATTGGTGATTCAAGTAATGATGTTGAGGCTGCTCGTCGTGCTGGCATTGATTGTATTGTTGTGAGCTATGGGTATAATCATGGTGAAAATATTTTAGATTGTCAGCCACAACAAGTGGTAGAAAATTTAACAATGTTAGTAAAATCAAAAAGCTGAGTGAAGGAATATTGTAATGCGTCAGTGTGTGGTTTTTCGATGGCGAAGCTCAATTTAAATATCGATACAAGTCAAACCTTATATTTAAATACATTTAGAGTACATCACTATGACCACACTAGCTCAATTTTCAGCACTTAAAGCACAGGGTTATAATCTGATTCCTGTTTATCGTCGTCGTTTAGCGGATACAGAAACACCGCTTTCAGTATTTGCACGACTCAAGCAACATCAACAAGCCTATTTGTTTGAGTCAGTCGAGGGTGGAGAAAACTGGGCACGATTTTCAATTATTGGTTTGGGTGAGTCGACCGTTTTTTCTTGTAATGCAGGCGTATTGACCATACAGCAAAGTAATGGCGAAGTTCAGCAGCAAGCGTGTTTAGATCCATTTCAATTTATTCGTGACTTTCAAGCACAGTTTAATGTTCCAACCCAACAAGATTTACCTGAGTTACCGAGCTTTACTGGTGGTTTGGTGGGTTATTTTGGTTATGATGCTGTTCGTTATATTGAGCCAAAACTGAATAATGCTCCTGAGGCAGATCCTGTAGGATTGCCTGATATTTGGATGATGCTATCTAAAACAGTGATTGTTTTTGATAATTTAAAAGATACTTTATTCTTAGTTGTACATGCAGATGTTAGTCATCCAGAGGCATATGCTGCTGCACAGCAGCAACTGGATGCCCTAGAAGCCTTGTTGGCAACACCAGTTGATTTACAGGCCAAACCTCATACTGCGCCCCATTTTGAATCGTTGACAGGCAAAGATAAGTATCTTGAGTCGATTGAAACTGTTAAAGCGTATATCCGTGCTGGTGATGTGATGCAGGTGGTGCCTGGACATCGTATGGTATCTGATTTTGATGGTGAACCTTTGCAAGTCTATCGTGCTTTACGTCATCTAAATCCATCACCTTATTTATTTTTGGTGCAAGGACGGACGTTAGATCATCAACAGCCGTTTCATATTGTGGGTTCATCTCCGGAAATTTTATCTCGTTTAGAGCAAGGTATTGCGACAGTACGCCCATTGGCTGGGACACGGCCACGTGGTAAAACCAAAGAAGAAGATTTGGCACTTGAGCGGGATTTACTTTCGGATGAAAAAGAAATTGCCGAACATTTAATGTTAATTGATCTTGGTCGTAATGATATTGGACGAGTCTCAAAAATTGGTAAAGTTCAGGTCACAGATCAAATGGTAATCGAACGTTATTCGCATGTGATGCATATTGTGTCTAATGTGCAAGGAGAGGTGCGTGATGATGTTGATGCTTTAGATGTTTTTAAAGCCACTTTTCCTGCTGGTACACTTTCAGGTGCACCTAAAATACGTGCAATGGAGATTATTGATGAGGTTGAACCTGTAAAACGTGGTGTTTTTGGCGGGGCAGTGGGATATTTAGGCTGGCATGGTGAAATGGATATGTCGATTGCGATTCGTACCTGTGTTATTTGTCAAAATAAAGTCTTTGTTCAGGCAGGAGCGGGTCTAGTTGCAGATTCAGATCCCGAATCTGAATGGAATGAAACGCAAATAAAAGCTCGCGCAGTGATCAAAGCGGTTGAATTATCATCAAATGGATTGATTTTATAAGTTTTTTGCACTTTTTTTAAAAAAAACACTTGCAAGTATTCTAAGTTTTGCTAAACTGCACACCGTTCCGATACGAAACGTACGAAACACTAAGAAACGCCGGCATAGCTCAGTTGGTAGAGCAACTGACTTGTAATCAGTAGGTCCACAGTTCGAATCCGTGTGCCGGCACCATCTTAGGTAGTTTAAAACGTAAAGTAAAGAACGGCACTGAAAGTAAGTGTAAAATGGTGAGATTCCCGAGCGGTCAAAGGGAACAGACTGTAACTCTGTCGCGTAAGCTTCGAAGGTTCGAATCCTTCTCTCACCACCAATTTTAATACTTCAATAAGTGGTTTTGTACCAACACCGTGCGGGAGTAGCTCAGTTGGTAGAGCGGTAGCCTTCCAAGCTACATGTCGCGAGTTCGACCCTCGTCTCCCGCTCCATTGAAGCATTAGTTTTGCTCTTATAGCTCAGTGGTAGAGCACTCCCTTGGTAAGGGAGAGGTCTCGAGTTCAAATCTCGATAAGAGCTCCAGATTACAATTTAGCAACTTGATTGCACAAGATTTCCAAGAAGCAGGCTTATTAGTCTGCTTTTCGAGTATTAGGCGTCCATTTTTTTGGATAATATGTCGAGGCTGAGTTTGCTCAGGTATTGTGTTCGACGTAAACGAGGAAGGTGAAACATGGCTAAGGCTAAGTTTGAACGTAATAAGCCACACGTTAACGTGGGCACAATTGGTCACGTTGACCATGGTAAAACAACTTTAACAGCTGCGATTGCAACTGTTTGTGCAAAAAAATTCGGCGGTGAAGCAAAAGATTACGCTGCAATTGACTCTGCTCCAGAAGAAAAAGCACGTGGTATTACCATTAATACTTCACACGTAGAATATGACTCTCCAATCCGTCACTACGCGCACGTAGACTGCCCAGGACACGCCGATTATGTTAAAAACATGATTACTGGTGCTGCGCAAATGGATGGTGCGATCCTTGTATGTGCTGCGACTGATGGTCCAATGCCACAAACTCGTGAACACATCCTACTTTCTCGCCAAGTAGGTGTACCATACATCGTTGTATTCTTAAACAAATGCGACCTTGTTGATGACGAAGAATTACTTGAATTAGTAGAAATGGAAGTACGTGAACTTCTTTCTACTTATGACTTCCCAGGTGATGACACTCCAGTAATCCGTGGTTCTGCACTTGCTGCACTTAACGGTGAAGCGGGTCAGTATGGCGAAGATGCAGTAGTTGCACTTGTTGAAGCACTTGACTCTTACATCCCAGAGCCAGAGCGTGCAATTGACCTTCCATTCTTAATGCCAATTGAAGATGTATTCTCAATTTCTGGTCGTGGTACAGTAGTTACTGGTCGTGTAGAAACTGGTATCGTTAAAGTTGGCGAAGAAGTTGAAATCGTTGGTATTAAAGATACAGTTAAAACAACTGTAACTGGCGTTGAAATGTTCCGTAAACTTCTTGACGAAGGCCGTGCAGGTGAGAACTGTGGTATTCTTCTACGTGGTACTAAGCGTGAAGACGTACAACGTGGTCAAGTACTTGCAAAACCAGGTACAATCAAGCCGCACACTAAATTTGATGCAGAAGTATACGTACTTTCTAAAGAAGAAGGTGGTCGTCATACTCCATTCCTTAACGGTTACCGTCCACAGTTCTACTTCCGTACAACTGACGTAACTGGCGCGATCTCACTTAAAGATGGCGTTGAAATGGTTATGCCTGGTGACAACGTTGAAATGTCAGTAGAATTAATCCACCCAATCGCAATGGACGCAGGCTTACGTTTTGCGATCCGTGAAGGTGGTCGTACAGTAGGTGCTGGTGTAGTTGCTAAAGTAATTGCATAAGCTGTAAAATGCGTTAGAATTAAAATCGGAAGCCAAGGTTTCCGATTTCTTTATAGGTCAGTAGTTCAATTGGTAGAGCGTCGGTCTCCAAAACCGAATGTTGGGGGTTCGAGTCCCTCCTGGCCTGCCACTTTTTTTAAAAAAACTTGATGCTGGCTAAATTGGTCATATAATAAGTCGCGAGTTCTACGACGAGTACAAAAATGTCGAATGATAAATCGCGCGACGCATTAGGCGACGCGCCAATTCCTCAAAGAAATAATTCAGCTGAAGTTGCTAATTCTAGTTCTCCACTTGACTATGTTCTGTGGATTATTGCCTTGATTTTATTGGCGGGAACAATCTATGTCAGTCAAAATTTGGCTGCACACTGGGCTCCTGCAAATGATATTTGGGTCAGAGTAGCGATAATTTTGGCTTGTATCGTTGTTGCTTTAGGTTTATTATACGCCACCCATCAAGGTAAAAGCTTTGTGCGTTTACTCAAAGATTCGCGTATTGAATTGCGTCGAGTGACCTGGCCAACAAAGCAAGAGACAGTGTCCACATCTTGGCATGTTCTTGTGGTGGTGGTAATTGCATCCTTGGTGTTGTGGTGCTTTGACTCGATTTTAGGCTGGGCAATTAAGTTAATTATCGGATAGAAGAGCTATGAAACGTTGGTACATTATTCATGCCTATTCTGGTTATGAAAAACAAGTGATGCGTTCGCTTAATGATCGAATCCAGCGTAGCGCTGTTGCCGATAGCTTTGGTGAAGTTCTTGTTCCTACCGAAGAAGTGGTAGAAATGAAGGATGGTAAAAAGCGTAAATCAGAACGTAAATTCTTTCCTGGCTATGTATTGGTTGAAATGGAAATGAATGATGACACTTGGCATATTGTCAAAGAATGTCCAAAAGTTCTTGGTTTTATTGGTGGTACCGCAGAAAAACCTGCCCCAATTACGCAAAAAGAAGCAGATGCAATTCTGGCACGTGTCCATAATAAGGGTGAAGCACCTCGTCCGAAGACGATGTTTGAACCTGGGGAAGAATTACTGGTAATTGACGGTCCATTCACAGACTTTAAAGGTGTGGTGGAAGAAGTTCAATACGAAAAATCGCGTTTAACGCTCACGATTAATGTATTTAATCGACCAACTCAAGTTGAATTGGAATTTCGTCAAGTCGAAAAAACAATTTAAAGAGTGGGTTGAAAACACTGTTGTTTATTGTAAGCATCAGTTCATGTTGTAACAGTAGCGTTACTTAAAAAATGGGGAGCCTAACGGCGCTTGTACCCAGAGGTAATTTTAAATGGCTAAGAAGATTGACGGCTATATCAAGCTGCAAGTTCCAGCTGGTAAAGCAAATCCATCTCCACCGATCGGTCCTGCACTTGGTCAACGTGGTGTAAACATCATGGCATTCTGTAAAGAATTCAATGCTGCTACACAAAAACTTGAAGCAGGCTTGCCAATTCCTGTTGTGATTACTGTGTACAACGATAAGTCGTTCACATTTATCATGAAAACTCCACCTGCTGCGATTCTTCTTAAGAAAGCTGCTGGTATCCAAAAGGGTTCTGCTGTACCAAACAAAACTAAAGTTGGTAAGTTGACTCGTGCTCAGTTAGAAGAAATTGCGACTACTAAAGAACCAGATTTAACTGGTGCTGACTTAGACGCTCGTGTACGTACCATTGCTGGTTCTGCGCGTTCTATGGGCTTGGAAGTGGAGCTTTAAGACATGGCTAAATTAACTAAACGTCAAAAAGCGATTGCTGCTGCAGTTGAAGCGCAAAAAGTCTATACGCTAGAAGAAGCGGTTGCAGTTTTATCAAGTCTTCCTGCGCCTAAATTTAAAGAATCTATGGATATCGCGGTAAACCTTGGTGTTGATCCGCGTAAATCTGATCAAGTGGTTCGTGGTGCAACAACATTGCCAGCAGGTACAGGTAAAACTGTACGTGTTGCTGTATTTGCACAAGGTGCTGCTGCTGAAGCTGCTAAAGCTGAAGGCGCAGATGTTGTTGGTTTTGATGATCTTGCAGAAAGCATCCAAGCTGGTAACTTAGACTTTGATGTTGTGATTGCTGCTCCAGACGCAATGCGTGTTGTTGGTAAGCTTGGTACAATTCTTGGTCCACGTGGCTTAATGCCAAACCCTAAAGTGGGTACAGTAACTCCTGATGTAGCTGCAGCAGTTAAAAATGCAAAAGCTGGTCAAGCGCGTTACCGTGTAGACAAAGCAGGTATCATCCATGCTTCAATTGGTCAAGTTGGTTTTTCTGCTGAAGCTGTTCGTTCGAACGTTGAAGCATTAGTTGCTGACTTAAAACGCTTGAAGCCTGCAACATCGAAAGGTGTATACATTAAAAAGATTACGTTAAGTTCAACTATGGGTCCTGGCCTTATCGTTGACGTAGCGAATGTCTCTAAATAAGTCTGTATAGACCAATAGAATTTTAAAGCCCTGAGTTGTTTTTGCACCATGGTGTGCAAAGACATGTAAAAGATTGCAATCAATTAATTACAAACTTAGGCAAACTTTGAATTGATAAATATTGATTTATCAGCGTCAAAGACCTCAGGCGAGGGGAGTTTTATGCTTCGCTCTTAATGTACTGTCCTGAGTAGACGCGGTGGTGTGATTTGTTCATCCTCCGCGTGTTAATTCAGCGATGAATTAACGAATTGGGAGTGTACTGCTTTAAGGTACATAAATCACCGTTAGGAGGTTTTACAATGGCTCTTCTTATCGAAGGCAAAAAACAGATCGTAGCAGAAGTAGCGGAAGTTGCTTCTACAGCGTTTGCTGCTGTTGTTGCTGACTATCAAGGTTTGACTGTTGAGCAGTTAACTGCTCTTCGTGTTGAAGCGCGTAAACTTGGTGTTCATACACGTATTGTACGTAACACTTTGGCTAAACGTGCACTTCAAGATACGCAATTTACGATCTTGAATGACCACCTTGTTGGTCCAACAATTTTGGCTTTCTCAACTTCTGAAGATGATATGGGCGCTGCTGCGCGTTTATTTGAAGAATTTGCGAAAACTCATAAAGTATTTGAACTAAAAGCAGCTGCATTTGATGGTCAGCTTTATCAAGGTGCTGAAGTCAGCGTTATCGCGAATCTTCCAAACCAAGAAAAAGCGCTTACTATGCTTGCAAACGTTCTTCAAGCTCCTATTTCGAAATTGGGTCGCCTTATTACAGCACTCAAAGAGAAAAACGAGTCAGAAGCAGCATAAGCTTAAATCTATTTTCACACCATTCAATTTCCATTTGGAGTTATTCTCATGGCTTTAACAAACGAAGAAATCTTAAACGCAGTTGCTGAAAAAACTGTTCTTGAACTTGTTGAACTTATTTCTGCATTCGAAGAAAAATTCAACGTTTCTGCTGCTGCTGTAGCTGTTGCTGCTGCTCCTGGCGCTGGCGCTGCTGCTGCTGAAGAACAATCAGAATTCAATGTTGAATTGACTTCTTTTGGTGCAAACAAAGTTGCAGTAATTAAAGCAGTTCGTGAAGCAACTGGTCTTGGTCTTAAAGAAGCTAAAGACATCGTTGAAGGCGCTCCTTCAGTGATTAAAGAAGCTGTTTCTAAAGAAGAAGGCGAAGAACTTAAGAAGAAACTTGAAGAAGCTGGTGCTACAGTTACACTTAAGTAATCTTAAGCGGAGTCGATTTTTTTATTATCGACTCCAAAAAATGGCTGATGGCTCTTGGGTCATCAGCCTTTTTGCGTTACAATAATCGGCTCGATTTTTACTTAAGTGGTTTAAAAAACCATCAAATTAAAAATATTTTTATTTTTCAAATGTTTACCAATATTTTTTCATATTTGAAAATATTGTTAAGCGTTTTAATACCACTATAAATTGCAGCATTTGTAAAAGTGGTGGCCATATCGGCCTGCGTAATTCCTTCTAAGCCCGTTCTGCAGGCGGGCTTGGTTTACACTTTCCGAGGACTCCAGATGGCATACTCATATACCGAAAAGAAACGGATCCGTAAGAATTTTGGTAAATTGCCTAGCGTGATGGATGTTCCGTACTTGCTTTCGATTCAAGTCGATTCGTACAGAACATTTTTACAAGATGGCAAATCACCAAAAAACCGCGAAGATATCGGTCTCCAAGCCGCATTTCGTTCAGTTTTTCCTATTGAAAGTTATTCTGGAAATGCTGCTTTAGAATTTGTTGAGTATAGTCTTGGTAAGCCTGAGTTTGACGTTCGCGAATGTATTCTTCGCGGTTCAACTTATGCTGCACCAATGCGTGTAAAAATTCGTTTGATCTTAAAAGATCGCGAAACGAAAACCATTAAAGATGTACGTGAACAAGAAGTCTACATGGGCGAAATGCCATTAATGACGGATAATGGTACCTTTGTTATCAATGGTACTGAACGTGTGATTGTTTCACAATTACACCGTTCTCCAGGCGTATTCTTTGACCATGATAAAGGTAAAACACATTCAAGTGGTAAAGTACTTTATTCAGCACGTATTATCCCTTACCGTGGTTCATGGTTAGATTTTGAGTTTGATGCCAAAGATTTAGTTTATGTACGTATTGACCGTCGTCGTAAATTATTGGCAACTGTGATTCTTCGTGCCTTAGATTATACAGATGAGCAAATTTTGAATTTGTTCTATGAAAAAGTACCTGTATATCTTGATATGGGCAGTTATCAAATTGACCTTGTGCCTGAACGTTTACGTGGCGAAATGGCGCAATTCGATATTACCGATAATGATGGTAAGGTGATTGTTGAACAAGGTAAGCGTATCAACGCGCGCCATGTACGTCAAATGGAAGCTGCTGGATTAAGTAAACTTTCAGTACCTGATGAATATTTGTATGAGCGTATTATTGCTGAAAATATCACGTTAAGAGATGGTGATGTACTTCCAGCAAATACTGTATTAACGCATGAAATCATGGTGAAATTGGCAGAAGGTGGTGTTAAACAATTTAACATTCTCTTTACCAATGATATCGATCGTGGTTCATTCGTTGCAGATTCATTACGTGCAGATACAACCACAGGCCGTGAAGAAGCACTGGTTGAAATTTATAAAGTTATGCGTCCAGGCGAACCGCCAACAAAAGAAGCCGCTGAAAACTTATTTAATAACTTATTCTTCTCTTCAGAGCGTTATGACTTATCTCCAGTAGGTCGTATGAAGTTTAACCGTCGTTTGGGTCGTCCTTACGAAGTGGGTACAGATCAAAAATCTCGCGAAGTTGAAGGTATTTTATCGAATGACGATATCATCGATGTCTTAAAAACATTGGTTGAAATTCGTAACGGTAAAGGTGAAGTCGATGATATCGATCACTTGGGTAACCGTCGTGTTCGTTCAGTTGGTGAAATGACTGAAAACCAATTCCGTGTTGGTTTAGTTCGTGTAGAGCGTGCAGTTAAAGAGCGTTTATCACAAGCTGAAACAGATAACTTGTCTCCACAAGATTTAATCAATGCCAAGCCAGTTGCTGCTGCGATTAAAGAATTCTTTGGTTCAAGCCAATTGTCTCAGTTTATGGATCAAAACAATCCATTGTCTGAAATCACGCATAAACGTCGTGTATCAGCGCTTGGTCCTGGTGGTTTAACACGTGAACGTGCAGGCTTTGAGGTACGTGACGTACATCAAACTCACTATGGTCGTGTATGTCCAATTGAAACACCTGAAGGTCCAAACATTGGTTTGATCAACTCATTGTCTGTGTATGCAAAAGCGAATAACTTTGGTTTCTTGGAAACACCATACCGCAAAGTTGTTGATGGCCGTGTAACAGATGATGTTGAGTATTTATCTGCAATTGAAGAAGTGGGTACTGTGATCGCACAGGCCGATTCTGCTGTAGATCAAGATGGTCACTTAACTGAAGAAGTGGTATCTGTTCGTCATCAAGGCGAATTTGTACGCATGCCACCAGAAAAAGTGACCCATATGGATGTTTCTGCACAGCAGGTTGTTTCTGTTGCTGCATCATTAATTCCATTCCTTGAACACGATGATGCTAACCGTGCATTGATGGGTTCAAACATGCAGCGTCAGGCTGTTCCAACGCTGATTGCCGATAAACCACTTGTGGGTACCGGTATGGAAGCGAACGTAGCGCATGACTCTGGTGTGTGTGTCATTGCTAAGCGTGGTGGTCGTATTGAATATGTTGATGCGTCACGTGTCGTGATTCGTGTCAATGAAGACGAAATGATCGCAGGTGAAGCGGGCGTAGATATTTATAACTTAATCAAATATACACGTTCTAACCAAAACACCTGTATTAACCAAAAAGTATTGGTCAATCTAGGTGATAAAGTTGGTCGTGGTGATGTGTTAGCTGATGGTCCATCGACAGATGGCGGTGAGTTAGCATTGGGTCAAAACATGCGTGTCGCATTTATGACTTGGAATGGTTATAACTACGAAGACTCAATTTTATTATCTGAGCGCGTTTTACAAGAAGATCGTTTAACTTCAATTCACATTCAAGAATTATCATGTGTTGCACGTGATACTAAATTGGGTGCGGAAGAAATTACTGCCGATATTCCGAACGTAGGTGAAGCTGCATTATCAAAACTGGATGAGTCTGGTATTGTTTATATTGGTGCAGAAGTAACTGCTGGCGATATTTTGGTAGGTAAAGTTACACCAAAAGGTGAAACACAATTAACACCAGAAGAAAAACTGCTTCGTGCAATTTTTGGTGAAAAAGCAGCTGATGTTAAAGATTCTTCTTTACGTGTATCTTCAGGTGTTAAAGGTACTGTCATTGACGTACAAGTGTTTACACGTGATGGTCTTGAAAAAGATGAGCGTGCTCAAGCGATTGAGAAAGCACAATTAGATGCTTACCGTAAAGATTTGAAAGAAGAATTCAAGATCTTTGAAGAAGCAGCACGTGAACGTATTATTCGTCTACTACAAGGCCAAGAGTCAAATGGTGGCGGTACAACAAAACGCGGTGATAAACTTTCAGAAGATGTATTGTCTGGTTTAGCATTAGTTGATTTACTTGAAATTCAACCAAGTGATGAAGGTATTGCGGAACGTTTAACTCAAATTCAAGCTTTCTTAAAAGAGAAGAGCTTTGAAATTGATGAAAAATTTGCTGAGAAAAAACGCAAACTTTCTACTGGTGATGAGTTAACAACAGGTGTTTTAAAAGTTGTTAAGGTTTATCTAGCGGTTAAACGTCGTATTCAACCGGGTGATAAGATGGCGGGTCGTCACGGTAACAAAGGTGTTGTGTCTAACATCTTACCTGTTGAAGATATGCCGCATGATGCCAATGGTATTCCTGTAGATGTGGTATTAAACCCTCTTGGTGTACCATCACGTATGAACGTGGGTCAGATTCTAGAAACGCATTTAGGTATGGCTGCAAAAGGTCTTGGTGATCAAATCGACAAGATGATGAAAGAGCAGCGTACAATCATCGAGTTGCGTGATTTCTTAGACAAAATCTATAACAAAGTTGGTGGCGAACAAGAAGATCTTGATAGCTTAACTGATGAAGAAATTTTAGTATTGTCTGGCAATCTACGTAAAGGTGTACCGATTGCAACACCAGTATTTGATGGTGCTGAAGAATCACAAATTAAAGAATTGTTAGAGCTTGGTGGTCTATCACGTACTGGTCAAACTGTACTTTATGATGGTCGTACCGGTGAACGTTTCGATCGTCCAGTTACTGTAGGTTATATGTATATGCTGAAACTCAACCACTTGGTTGATGATAAAATGCATGCACGTTCTACAGGTTCTTATTCATTAGTGACTCAACAACCATTGGGTGGTAAAGCTCAATTTGGTGGTCAGCGTTTTGGTGAGATGGAAGTATGGGCACTTGAGGCATATGGTGCAGCATATACATTACAAGAAATGTTGACTGTGAAATCGGATGACGTCGAAGGTCGTACCCGTATCTATAAGAATATTGTAGATGGTAACCATTATATGGACCCAGGTATGCCTGAATCGTTCAACGTATTGACCAAAGAGATCCGTTCTTTAGGTATCAACATTGAACTGAAAAATGGTGACTAAGTAACCTAAATCCTCCTCGTCCTTGTTTATATTAAGCCTTGTGTGTATTCACCCAAGGCTTAGTGCTCAGCAAGCTAAGAAGTGAGGGGGTATTCAGTTAGAAAACAATATTTGTGACCCAGTCGGCAAGTGAAAAACTTACCGACACACGGAGAAAAAAATTGAAAGACTTGCTCGATATCATGCGCAAAAAGACGGATTCAGACGGTCATGCTCCTGTAGAGTTTGATCGCATCCGCATTGGTCTTGCGTCACCAGAAATGATTAAGTCGTGGTCTCATGGTGAAGTTAAAAAACCAGAAACCATTAACTATCGTACGTTTAAGCCTGAACGTGATGGTTTATTCTGTGCCAAAATTTTTGGTCCAGTAAAAGATTATGAATGCTTGTGTGGTAAATACAAGCGAATGAAATATAAAGGCGTCATTTGTGAAAAATGTGGCGTTGAAGTAACCACTGCCAAAGTTCGTCGTGAACGTATGGGGCACATTGAACTTGCTTCTCCAGTTGCACATATTTGGTTCTTGAAATCATTACCAAGCCGTATCGGTTTATTGCTCGATATGACGCTACGTGATATTGAACGTGTATTGTATTTTGAATCTTATGTGGTTACCGATCCAGGTATGACGCCATTTGAGAAATATCAACTTCTGAATGACGAAGAATACTTTAATGCATTAGAAGAGCACGGTGATGAATTCACTGCGAAAATGGGTGCAGAAGCTGTTCAAGATTTGTTAAAAGATATTGATCTTGAAAACGAAATTTCACGTTTACGTGAAGAAATTCCAAATACAACTTCAGAAACGAAGCTGAAAAAAGCATCGAAACGTTTGAAGTTAATGGAAGCGTTTAAAGAATCAAATAACAAACCTGAATGGATGGTGATGAATGTACTTCCAGTACTTCCACCAGATTTACGTCCATTGGTACCACTTGAAGGTGGTCGTTTTGCGACTTCTGACTTAAACGATCTTTACCGTCGTGTAATCAACCGTAACAACCGTTTAAAACGTCTACTTGATCTTGCAGCACCAGATATTATTGTACGTAATGAAAAACGTATGCTACAAGAATCTGTAGATGCTTTACTTGATAATGGTCGTCGTGGTCGTGCAATTACAGGTTCGAATAAACGTCCATTGAAATCTTTGGCAGATATGATCAAAGGTAAACAAGGTCGTTTCCGTCAAAACTTGTTGGGTAAACGTGTCGATTATTCTGGTCGTTCGGTGATTACCGTAGGTCCAAATTTACGTTTACATCAATGTGGTTTACCGAAAAAAATGGCACTGGAACTGTTCAAGCCATTTATTTTTGCGAAATTACAAGCATCAGGTCAAGCAACCACCATTAAAGCTGCGAAAAAAATGGTTGAGCGCGAAACCCCTGAGGTTTGGGATGTTTTAGCATCTGTGATTCGTCAACATCCAGTGATGTTAAACCGTGCGCCAACACTTCACCGTCTAGGTCTTCAAGCATTTGAACCGATTCTGATTGAAGGTAAAGCGATTCGTTTACACCCACTCGTTTGTGCTGCGTTTAACGCCGACTTCGATGGTGACCAAATGGCGGTACACGTACCATTAACACTTGAAGCGCAATTAGAAGCGCGTGCGTTAATGATGTCGACCAATAACATTTTGTCTCCTGCCAATGGTGAGCCGATCATCGTACCTTCTCAGGACGTGGTCTTGGGTCTTTACTACATCACACGTGATGCAGTAAATGCGAAGGGCGAAGGCATGGTCTTTGCGGATACGCATGAAGTTAACCGCGCACTTGCAACAGGTCAAGTTGATTTACATGCGCGTGTCAAAGCACGTGTACATCAAACTGTGATTAATGATGATGGTGAGCGTGAGCAACAAACGATTATTGTGGATACCACACCAGGTCGTTGTTTACTTTGGGAAGTTGTACCTGAAGGTATGGATTTCCAGCAAATTAATGTTGAGATGACCAAGAAAAACATCTCTAAATTGATTAACTCTTGCTATCGTAAATTGGGTTTAAAAGATACTGTTATCTTTGCTGACCAATTGATGTATCTTGGCTTCCGTCAAGCGACACGTTCAGGTGTATCGGTTGGTATGGAAGATATGTTGATTCCACCAACTAAAGAAGTAATTATCGAAAAAGCAGAAACTGAAGTTCGTGAAATTGAACAACAGTTTGAGCAAGGTTTCGTAACTGCTGGTGAACGTTATAACAAAGTGGTCGATATTTGGGCACGTACTAACGACCAAGTTGCTAAAGCGATGATGGATAACTTGTCATTTACCACGGTGAAAAATAAACAGGGTGAAGACGAGAAGCAAAAATCATTTAACTCGATTTATATGATGTCTGACTCGGGTGCCCGTGGTTCGGCAGCACAGATTCGTCAGTTGGCTGGTATGCGTGGTTTGATGGCGAAACCAGATGGTTCGATCATTGAAACACCAATTAAGGCAAACTTCCGTGAAGGTTTGACCGTACTTCAGTACTTTATTTCAACACATGGTGCACGTAAAGGTTTGGCCGATACTGCATTAAAAACAGCAAACTCAGGTTACTTAACACGTCGTTTAGTCGATGTGGCTCAAGATTTGGTGATTACTGAGCCAGATTGTGGCACTTTAGGTGGTTTGGTGATGACACCATTCATCCAAGGTGGCGATATCATCGAGAACTTGGGTACACGTGTCCTTGGTCGTGTGGTTGCTGAAGATGTGAAGAGAGCAGGTTCAGATGAAATCATTCTGCCACGTAATACTTTAATTGATGAAAAATTAGCAGCTTATTTAGAAGAAGCTGGTGTTGATGAAGTTAAAGTACGTTCAGTTGTAGCATGTGAATCTACTTTTGGCGTGTGTGCGAAATGTTATGGTCGTGACTTAGCCCGTGGTCATTTGGTGAACCCAGGTGAATCTGTTGGGGTTATGGCTGCACAGTCGATTGGTGAGCCTGGTACACAGTTAACCATGCGTACATTCCACGTCGGTGGTGCTGCGAGCCGAACTTCTGCTGCCAATAGTGTGCAAGTCCGTAATAAAGGTACAGTACGTTTCCATAATGTGAAAACAGTACAGCATGCTAAAGGTCATTTGGTTTCAGTTTCCCGTTCAGGTGAAATTGGTATTGCAGATGATTTAGGTCGTGAGCGTGAACGTTATAAATTGCCTTATGGTGCATCAATCTTATTAAAAGATGGTGAATCTGTTGAAGCTGGCGGTATTGTCGCAACTTGGGATCCGCATACACATCCATTGGTGACTGAGGTTGCCGGTAAAGTACGCTTTAGCCAAATTGCTGATGGCGTGACTGCAACATCGAAAACTGATGATGCAACAGGGATGACTACGGTAGAAATTTTACCAGTGACGTCTCGTCCTGCATCTGGTAAAGATTTACGTCCTGCGGTTGTACTGGATACAGTCGATGGTGATGAACAGTTCTACTTCTTACCACAAAATACCATTCTTACTGTTCGTGACGGTGAAACGATTGGTGTGGGTGATGTTATTGGTCGTGTACCGCAAGAATCTTCACGTACCCGTGATATTACCGGTGGTTTACCACGTGTTGCCGATTTATTTGAAGCGCGTAAACCAAAAGAGCATGCGATTTTGGCAGAAATTTCAGGTATCGTGAGCTTTGGTAAAGAAACAAAAGGTAAAAACCGTTTGGTCATTACACCAGATGATGGCTCTGAAATTTACGAAGAATTGATTCCAAAATGGCGTCAAATCAACGTGTTTGAGGGTGAGCATGTGAACCGTGGTGAAACCATTTCTGATGGTCCACAAAATCCACATGACATCTTACGCTTGAAAGGTGAAGTTGCATTGACGAATTACATCGTGAATGAAGTTCAAGATGTTTACCGTCTGCAAGGTGTAAAAATTAACGATAAGCATATTGAAGTCATTGTACGTCAAATGTTGCGTAAAGTTGATATTACTGATGGTGGTGATTCAAGCTTTATCAAAGGTGAGCAAGTGGACTACATTCGTGTGGTTCAAGAGAACCAAGCATTATTGGCTCAAAACAAGTTCCCTGCGAAATTTGAACGTCAATTAATGGGTATTACCAAAGCATCGCTTTCAACAGACTCATTTATTTCAGCTGCATCGTTCCAAGAAACAACACGTGTATTAACTGAAGCTGCTGTAACAGGCAAAGAAGATGATTTACGTGGCTTAAAAGAGAACGTGGTTGTTGGTCGTTTAATTCCAGCAGGTACAGGTCTTGCTTATCATTTAGAGCGTCGTCGTCAAGAAGCAGAAGCTGCAGAGCTTGAGCTACAAAATGATTTCTCTGATGTTGATCAAGCATTAAGCCAAGCATTTAACGAAGAATTTAACAACGGTCTATAAGATCGGTTTAAATCAAATAAAGAGACGCCTTAGGGCGTCTTTTTTTATATGGTGGATCAGTCTAGCGATAACATAGCCAAACAACTCGATTCATAGGTTGTAAAAGTTCTTGGCAGATTGATACCATGGCATGGTCCAAAATTTGAATATTCTTGTTATGAAAGTATCTTCGTCAAAAATACAACGTCGTCCTATTAGTGGGGTTTTTTTACTCAATAAACCTTTGGGAATTAGTTCAAATGCTGCCTTACAAAAAGTACGTTGGCTTTTTCGTGCGCAAAAAGCAGGACATACTGGTGCACTTGATCCACTTGCATCAGGCTTATTACCGATTTGTTTAGGTGAGGCAACTAAGTTTTCTCATTTTCTTTTGGATTCGACGAAGCGTTATCAAACCACAATTTATTTAGGACATAGTACGACGACAGGTGATACCGAAGGTGAAATTCTGTTGGAAAAACCAATTGCTGAACTCAATGAAGCTCAGATTAACAATGTATTACAGCAATTTATTGGCGATATTCAACAAGTCCCTCCCATGTATTCTGCCTTAAAAAAACAAGGGCGTCCTTTATATGAATTGGCGAGACAAGGTATTGAAATAGAAAGAGAAGCACGTCCAATTACTATTTACGCCATTGAGTTGCTCTCGTTTACTGCCAACAGTATTGACTTGGACGTGACTTGTTCTAAGGGAACTTATATTCGAGTGTTAGGGGAGGATATTGCCAAAGCTTTAAATAGTTATGGCCATCTAACCTATTTAAAACGAACACAGACAGGACATTTCCATTTAATTCCTGAATATACCATTGAGTATTTAGAAAGTTTAACCGAACAGCAGCGTGAAGCATTATTGCTCAGTGTCTATTCGCCGATTGCACATTTTCCTCAGATACAAGTACCTGAAGGACGTGCTGAATATTTTAGTCGTGGTATGGAAAGTAATATTGATCATGCAGCTGAAACACAAGTTTTAGTTTTTGATGGTGAGCGCTGCTTAGGTTTGGCTGAAATTACTGAGCAGAAAAGACTCGTTCCTAAACGTGTGCTTAATCTCTAATATTTTTACTTTTTATAAACAAGGTTGTTGTTGTGATAGATGTTGATATTCTACTCAGTCTGATATTTTTTGCTTTTTGCGCAGGTGCGATTGATGCTGCAGTAGGGGGTGGAGGCTTAATTCAAATTCCTGCCATTATGGGCGGTATGCCGCAATTAGCACCCGCAACAGTTTTTGGCACCAATAAGCTTTCTTCGATTTTTGGTACAGCCTCTGCTGCATGGAGTTTTTTACGTAAAGTTAAATTACGCTGGAAGTTAATGGCAGTCGTTGCGAGTTGTGCTTTAATTAGTGCATTTGTTGGTGCAGCCTGTGTCCCTTTAATTCCCAAAGAGATTTTAAAACCCTTTGTGTTGGTGATGCTGGTGATTATTGCGATTTATACTTTTATGAAAAAGCAATTTGGCCAAGTCCATGTACAACAACAACTGACCACAAAAATGTTGATTTTAGCTGCAGTTGGTAGTTTATTGATTGGCTTTTATGATGGTATTTTTGGTCCAGGGACAGGTAGTTTCTTTATCTTTTTCTTTATTCGTTATTTACAGGTCGATTTTTTACATGCATCTGCATTGTCTAAAATTGCAAACTTTACCACTAACTTTGCTGCGTTAAGTTTTTTTATTCCAACAGGGCATGTATTGTTTGGTATTGGCTTAGCTATGGCTGCAGCCAATATTATTGGTTCTTTAGTGGGCGTACGTGCTGCATTAAAATATGGCAGTGGTTTTATTCGTATTTTATTTTTAATTTTAGTCAGTGTATTGATTATCCGTTTAAGCTATCAAATTGTCATGGGCGTGAATTAAGCGGATGGATAGCGTTACTTATCATCACAAGTAACGCTAAAATCTAAATAAAAAGCAAAAAAATACGTGATATTAATGATCAAATAGCATGATAAAACATGGATGGATCAGTCGTATGCAAGATGAAAACATATAAAAAATCTAGAATATTATATTTTAGAGGATAGTCATTTAACCGCCATGACTGGAATACCATTACAAGAGATGTTAATTTTAGCCTATATTTATGATGTTAAAGTTACCCATAACAATATTAAAAATATGATACTCAGCCATAAATTTGATTTAAATTTTCATTTCATCCAAAATGGATGAAAACATAAAATTTGATACCGATTCTAAGGCCGAAGATGTTAGAAACTGAGCGATTAATATTGCGGCAATGGCAAGTGCAAGATTATCTACCTTTTATTAACATGGGATTAGACCCAGAAGTTATGCAATATTTTCCTGATCTTTTGACTCGGGAGGAAAGTCTTCAATTCATTGATACAGTGAAAGATATTATTGATCAAAATCAATGGGGATTTTGGGCTGTAGTGTTAAAGCAAACAGGGGAGTTTATTGGTTTTATTGGCTTACATCATCAACCAGAGCAATTTGAGTTCTCTCCCTGTGTTGAAATAGGATGGCGCTTAGCGAGACAATATTGGGGCAATGGTTATGCCACAGAAGGTGCTAAGGCAGCCATAGTATATGCCTTTAATCAGCTCAATCTCAATAAAATTGTTTCCTTTACTGCAGAGATCAATCTGCCTTCGCAATCTGTGATGAAAAGAATCGGAATGAGTAAAGTGGGTGAGTTCAATCATCCAAAACTGAGTTCAGGCCACGATCTTGAAAAGCATGTGTTATATCAAATAGTCAATCCTCGTTTAATATCATCGGTGTGATGTAAAACATAAATGTTAATAGCGATTTAACCTGACGATTATTGGTCGCCAAGTTGATAATTTTTGGCTGGTTGGACCTTTAACGATTACCCCTATACAAGAGGTTGAATTTGTTGAAGGTCTTGCACATAACACATTGCCCTTTAAAGCCGAAACTCAAGAAAAAGTTAAACAGATGCTTCTGATCAAAGAAATAAATGGCAGTAAAATTTATGCTAAAAGTGGTTGGGGAATGGATGTTAGTCCGTAAGTGGGTTGGTTAACTGGTTGGGTAGAGCAGCCTACTGGCAAAATAATATCATTCTCGTTAAATTTAGAGATGAAGCCCAATATGCCAGGTGCTATGCGTCATGAGATTGCCTATAAATCACTAGAAAATCTTGGCATTATTTAAGCATTTTAAAAATGATGATCATACCGATGATAGAGAATGTAAATACTCGATAATATTATTTATCATTCAAGAGATTTAAAAATTTGTATCAGCATGATGATATTTATAACATCTTGTACGTCATCTATAAATTAGCTGAACTTGATGTTAGATCAGCACTTTTTTGTTTGATTATTACCCTATTTTTTAATATTACTTTAAGCTCAGTATCCTATTATAAGTTATACCCTCTAGAACGATCTCGTTCAACCGACTTGGCTACAAGTCGGTTTTTTTTTAGCAAAATATTATTGAAAATATATGTTAGATGGTCATGAATAAATCATCATGGTTGACGATAAAAGTCATATAGAGACTAAAATTTGTAGATCAATGAGATTAGAAAGATATGCATCATTTTTTTGTTTATAGTGTTAATAAATGACAAAATAATGGATAAAAAAATGAGAGATGATCCTCTCATTTTTCACTTGAATTTTTAGTGAGTATTTGATTTGGTGATTACTGTTTAATTCCCGATAGGCATAGTATAGTCATACCTTGTGAATCCGGTAGTTTAGCCGTATTGATTTTAGCGGCATTTTGTTGGCATTCTTGTAAGGATTTTTGTGGTATTTTTTCAATGGATGAACCCGTATCACTGACAATAATCAACAATAAGTAAAAGATGGTATTCATAGATGGCACCTGATTAATTTGTAGTATAATTTTTAGATGATTATATGCATCATTACTATAAAAATTATGTCTTTATTTGTTTAAATATAAAATGATCAAATTGTCATATATGGCGATTTAACACCGAATCAACAAACAGATCGGTAATCATAGAAAAAAATACCGTTGACCAAAATACTTTCATAAAAAAAGTCAATTTTTAAGCAAAATCAGATCCAAATAGATGTAATAGGCCAGCCAGATAGACTGGCTTTGGCGATATTGGCCTGATGTGAACATCTCGTCAATCTGCTTTTAAGTTTAGGTTTTTGCAGTGTTTTTTGCAATTTGTATTGAGCGATAGGTTATGCCAATCGAGGCCAACATGATACAGAGCAACGCAATCCACTGTGCCATGGTAATTTTTTCGCCCAATAATAATAAACCAGTCAATGCGGCCAATACTGGTGACAGGCTGGACAGTACGCCATAACTGGCCTTATTTAAGCGCTTTAATGCTTGTAAGTCGAGTGTATAGGGTAAGGCTGTCGCGAGAATAGCAATGATCAGTGCTTGTCCCCAATAGCGCTGGTCAAATAAAATCTCAGCATGTTGGTAGAGTCCAATCGGCAACAAGCAAATCACAGATAAGCTAATGGCGATCGTCAGTGCATGCATTCCGATATTTTGTTGTACCACCTGTTGACCAAAATGAATATAGGCAGCCCAGCATAGACCTGCAGCCAAAGCACATAATGCACCAATGATTGAGAATTGATGATCTTGATTACTGCCCCAAGGAACCATGAGTGCAATGCCCAGTATAGCCAAAGCCACCCAAATATAATCTTGTTTATTTTTGGTGGATAATAGTGCCAGACCTAAAGGACCAATAAACTCTAAACCCACAGCAATGCCTTGGGGTAATTTACCTAAAGAAATATAAAATAAAATATTCATACAGCCTAATGCTGCACTATAGCAGAGTAAGCTTTTCCATTTTAAGTGGCTTAAGCGGGATAAAATTTGCCATGAACGAAACATTAAACAGACAATTATTGCTGCAAAAAATAGCCGCAAAATAGTGACCGATAAGGGATCTAAAATGGCAATCAGTGATTTGGCAAATGCCGCACTAACTTGATAGGAAATCATGGATAAGACCATGAAAAAGACTGCAAGGAGTTGTGAGTTAAGCATAGATGACTCAGCACATAGACAGGCTTAAAGCATAAACAATTAAGTCATTGGCTTGGCTTGATGGGTAGTAATGGTACATCCAATTGATGCAGAGATGATAATAGCGAGTGCCAGACACTGTGTCCAAAGTAATTGCTCATGTAAAAAAATAAAGCCAGACAGTGCTGCCATAGCGGGCTCTAAACTGGTGAGTGTGCCAAAAACTAAAGGACTTAATCGACGTAAAGCAATCATTTCTAATGAAAAGGGTAAGGCACTGGCCAAAATGGCTAAGGCCAAAAATGCCAATAAATTTTCAGTTTGTAACAGTTGTTGTAGAGGAAAGTTAAAATATAGTGCAATCGGTAACATGCAGAGCATAGCGACAAACATGCCCAAGCAAACGGTATGATTGGCTGAGATACCACTCGGTTTTTGTCCAGCAATAATATATAAGGCCCAGCAAGCACCCGCACTTAATGCCAGTATAATGCCAAGAGGATCTAAACCATGTTGTGCCTCCTGAAACGGAAACAGTAACATTAATCCCAGTATTGCCATACAGACCCAAATCAGATCATATTTTTGTCGTGCATAATATAAGGCAACGGCCAATGGACCAATAAACTCAAAAGAAACGGCAATGCCTAAGGGAAGGCGGGAGATCGATAAGTAAAATAATGCATTCATTCCGGCCAAGGCAATGCCATAGCTGATAATAGCGCGCCATTGTACGGCTTTAAAATTGATACGCCATATTTTAAAAATAATTGATAAAATCAGGCTACCCAACATTAAGCGTATCAAGGAAACACTCAGTACAGGAAATTGTTGAAATAAAAATTTGGCCAGTGAACCACTACTTTGTAAACTGATCATTGCAATCAATAATAGTAATAGTGCATTGAGTGTGGAATTTGTTTTCATCATGCCAAGGTAAATTAAAATTCTTTATTACAGTGATAGGCATGCTTAATTTTTATATTGCTCAAGCGCAATAAAAAAAACCACAGCATCAATGCTGTGGTTATATTTTAAACATGGACTAGAATAATACACGCACACGAATTGTGCCTTCAACTTCATGAAGGGTATCAAGCGCTTCTTGAGATGCAGTTGCATCAACATCCATTACCAGATAACCCACATCACCTTTAGTCATTAATGACTGACCAGAGATATTGATGCCATGCTCTGCAAATAGATTGTTAATTTTAGATAAAACACCAGGAACATTTTTATGGATATGCAATAAACGATGTTTACCTTCAGTTAATGGCAATGCAATTTCTGGGAAGTTTACTGCAGAGAGCGTCATTCCTTTATCTGAATAAGCAACAAATTTTTCAGCAACTTCCAGACCGATATTGGCTTGTGCTTCCATGGTAGAACCACCCACGTGAGGCGTTAAAATCACGTTGTCTAAACCACGTAATGGAGAAACAAATTCTTCACCGTTGGCTTTTGGTTCTTTCGGGAATACATCGACTGCCGCACCTGCAATATGACCAGATTTAATCGCTTCAGCAAGATCTTCAATCACGACACATGTACCACGTGCAGCATTCAAGAAAATAGAGCCTGATTTCATTTGCGCAAACTGGTCTTTAGTAAAGAAATTGCGTGTAGATGGTAAATCTGGAACATGTAATGTGACCACATCTGCATTGGCCAATAATTCGTTAAGTGAACCCACTTGACGTGCATTACCCATTGGCAATTTAGTCACTACATCATAATAAATGACGTGCATGCCTAAACTTTCGGCAAGGACTGAAAGTTGTGAGCCAATAGAGCCATAACCCACGATACCTAAAGTTTTACCACGAGTTTCGAATGAACCAACTGCGGATTTTTCCCAACCACCACGATGACATGCTGTTGATTTTGCTGGCACACCACGGAGTAATAGAATGGTTTCAGCAAGTACCAGTTCAGCCACTGAACGTGTATTTGAATATGGTGCATTAAATACAGGAATACCACGTATCATAGCTGCATTTAAATTCACTTGGTTGGTTCCAATACAGAAACAACCGACAGCGATTAGTTTATTTGCTGCCTCAAAGATTTCTTCAGTCAATTGAGTACGCGAACGAATACCAATAAAATGAGCATCTTTGATGGCTTCTTTTAATGCATCACCTTCAAGTGCAGTTTTACGGTAATCGATATTGGTGTATCCAGCAGCATTTAAGGTATCAACTGCATTTTGATGCACGCCTTCTAACAACAAGAAACGAATTTTATCTTTAGGAAGTGAAAGATGTTGGCTCATTACTGCTCCGCTACAAAGGCCAAATTTAGTAGCCATATCATAGCATAGGAAGTAATCTTATTGACATTTCCTTTAGCATCATCCACAAAGGTATTTTAGCTAAAAGATATCAAGACTTCTGATATTTGGTCTAATTAACTGTGTAATTTCAAAGGTATCATGCTAAAAACACGATTTTATATGGCATTTCATAAAAATGCCTTATAATAGCATTTCATAAAAGTGTAGCCGTGCAAACGATGAATTTTACTTTTATGATGTATTAATCTATTTGCGGAATTAAAAGGCAAAGTGATGCTTTTAACTCCATGATGATACGTTTTAAAAAACCACCTGTTTACTTCTTGTAAGGTCTGAAAACGATGAATGCTCCAGTCGCTTTAACCCCAGAGTTATTGACACAATTAACTGCCATTGTGGGTGAAAACCGCATAAAAACAGATGCGGATAGCCTACAAAATTGGGGACGTGATCATACCAAACACTTTGATCCAAATCCATCTGTGATTGTTTTTCCATCGAGCACTGAGCAAGTTCAGCAGATTGTAAAATTAGCCAATCAATTTCATGTTGCGATTACACCAAGTGGTGGCCGTACAGGGTTATCTGCAGGTGCAGTTGCTGCCAATGGCGAAATTGTGGTGAGCATGGATAAAATGAACCAAATTTTGGAATTTTTTCCTGCAGATCGTATGGTGCGTGTACAAGCGGGTGTGGTGACTGAGCAATTACAAAATTATGCTGAAGAGCAAGGGATGTATTATCCTGTTGACTTTGCTTCTTCTGGATCTTCGCAAATTGGTGGCAATATTGGAACCAATGCGGGGGGGATTAAAGTCATTAAATATGGTATGACACGCAACTGGGTATTGGGTCTAACGGTGGTCACTGGTCAAGGTGATATACTTCGTTTAAATAAAGGCATGATTAAAAATGCAACAGGTTATGCATTGCAGCATTTATTTATTGGCGCAGAAGGAACTTTAGGTTTAGTCACTGAAGCAGAAATTAAGTTAGAACGTCAACCGCATGATTTACAGGTGATGGTACTTGGTGTTCCTGATTTTGATGCCATTATGCCAGTGTTGCATGCCTTTCAAAATAAAATTGATTTAACTGCATTTGAGTTTTTTGGCGAACTTTCGATGCAGAAAGTTTTAGCCAATGGTCATGTACAGCGTCCATTTGAAACGGAATGTCCATTCTACGTATTACTTGAATTTGAAGCACCATATGAGCCTATTATGGATGCAGCGATGGAAATTTTTGAGCATTGTATGGAGCAAGGCTGGGTACTCGATGGTGTAATGAGTCAAAGTCTGGATCAATTACACAGTTTATGGCGTTTACGTGAAGATATTTCTGAGTCGATTGCACCGTTTACACCATATAAAAATGATATTTCAGTATTGATTACACATGTTCCTGCATTTATTAAAGAAATTGATGCAATTGTCAGTGAAAATTATCCTGATTTTGAGATTTGCTGGTTTGGCCATATTGGTGACGGTAATTTACATTTAAATATTTTAAAGCCAGATAATTTAAGCAAAGATGAATTTTTTGATAAGTGTCAGCATGTGAATAAATATGTATTTGAGACAGTTAAAAAATATGATGGCTCTATTTCAGCAGAACATGGCGTGGGCATGACGAAAAAACCTTATTTGGCCTATACACGTTCTGCAGCAGAAATTGATTACATGAAAGCACTTAAACAGGTTTTTGATCCAAATGGCATTATGAATCCTGGTAAATTATTTGATCTTGAATAAGATTCAATTGACGTGCTTAATGATTGCATTGACGATGTCATATTAAGCCTATTCTCTGGCTATTCTATCAAGGCATAACATGATTCCACGTTATGCTTTTTATGGTCGATTAAACTGAACTGGATAAGCATTATATGTTAAATAAAATCATGCTGTTAGCATTGGCATCTACAGCCTTAGCTGGATGTGCAGCTACCCAGCAATGGGTCTCACAAGTTGATAATAAGACAATATCTCCATTACAATTGGTTCTTAAAGCTCAGCCTGAACTTAAATCTGAATTAAATAATATTGAAATTCGTCAAGTATTTAATGCCACTGAGTCACCTACAGCAGCACGTGTCGTGATTGTACAAACCGGCTTATTGGATGATTCGGTTCGTGCAATTCGTAGCACATACCGTTTTAAATATCATAATCAGCAATGGCAGCAGATTGATCAGCTTAAAGAATATCAATGTGCACGTGGGCAGAAAGTCAAAGGATTTCAAAAACAGCTTTGTTCTTAGTTGTCTATTTTAGCGTATCGATAAGATACGCTTTTTATGTGATTTAAGGTGTTACGCCTTGAGGATCACGATACCAACTTTCAATCAATAAAGCTGCAGCGAGACTATCTGCAGACACTTTTTTACCACGACCTTGAGTCTGGTAATGATCAAGCTCATCACGCGCTTCACGTGTTGTTAAACGCTCATCGACCATCCAAGTACGAATATGGGTTTGATGATGGAGACGTCGTGCAAATTTACGTGCACGTGTCGACAGTTCGGATTCACTTTCATCCATATTTAAGGGCAAACCAACCAACAATAATGTTGGTTGATATTGTTTAATGATTTTATGCAATGCATCCCAACTGGGAATACCATCTCGCATTGGAAATAAAGCCAATGGATGAGCACTTGCAATCAAAGACTGACCTACAGCTATGCCCATCTTTTGTGTACCGAAATCAAATGCCATGATCATTTCAGTTGTATTTAAGTCAGGCATGTCCAATCTCAGAAGAAAGCCAAATACGGTTAATGCCTATTTTTTTATAAGCAGCATCCCAGCGATCATTATAAGGAAGATTAAAAATCAAATCCATATCGGCATCACATACCAGCCAATCACCTTGTGCAATTTCTTGTTCGAGCTGATTTTTCCCCCAACTGGCATAACCTAATGCAATTTGATAACGTCCTACACCCTGATTATGTGCGATCGCATCTAAAATATCTTTAGATGTGGTAATACAGACATTTTCACCGACTGCAATAGAAGAATGCCAAGTCGGCTGTCCTGTATGTAATACAAAACCGGCCTCCGGTCGAAGAGGTCCTCCTTGTAAAACTTCATGAGGATTAACATTATCGGCTTCAATATCAAGATCATTGAGTAATTCTTTGACTTGAATACCAGAAGGCCGATTAATAATAATACCCTGAGCGCCATCTTCATCATGGCGTGCCAAATAGATGACGGTATTTGCAAAAAAATCATCATCCATATTGGGCGGAGCTATAAGACAGCGATGTGTCAGATATGATTTGGCCACCAAATAGACTCTCCTGATAGATTGATTGTGAGTTTAAATCGTTTGATCTATAGCAAGATACTAAACTGATTTTAATTCAATAATGAATATTTATGTAATGAATTGATAAAGATAAGTTTGTCATCGCGATATATGCTGATGACCGCTTGAATCCATCAATCGATTTTCATCTTTGGGATCAAGACCGTTTAACTTTTTAATTTTTGTTTGTGTCATCGTCAATGTGAGTGAAACTCAACATAGCACTATTTTATGTAACAGAGCAACTTTAAAAAAAATTATAATGCGATTATTTTTAATCTTTTCATATGTGTGATACTGCATTTTGATGAGATTGAGTGTCACGGATATTGCATCTATATATAGATGACTCTGGTATTTTGCATCCATCTAATATAAAGCCCCGTCCCTTGAGATCGGGGAGGATGTCCACCTTGATTTTTTAATCAAGTCATTGAAACTTGAGTTGTCGTAACTGTTTGGCATGTTGTAAGGTAGTTTGATTGATTTCTACACCGCCACTCATTCGTGCCAGCTCAAAAATACGTGTATCTTCGTCGAGTGTGAGAATTGTACTGCTGGCAGGATCTGTCTGGCGTTTTTTGACCAATAAGTGTTGATCGGATTGTGCTGCAACTTGTGCTTGATGCGTAATACACAAGATTTGTACATGTTGAGCCAAGTCAGCCAATAAACGGCCAACAATCTCTGCAGTTCCACCACTAATCCCGACATCAATTTCATCAAATACAAGAACTTCTGCCTCCGTTTTTTCAGCATTCATGACTTGCATGATAAGTGCGATACGTGATAATTCGCCACCTGATGCAATACGGGCCAATGGTTGAGGCGGAATACCTTTATTGGCTGTGAAGAGTAATTGAATAAAACTTAATCCCTCAGCAGATGCATGCTCTAAAGGCTCAAATTTAAATTCAAAATAAGCTTCAGGCAGTGCCAGTTGTTTAACCTGTTCAGTGAGTTGTTGGGCTAATGAAGGGGCAGCATCACGACGAATTTGGTCTAAATATTGTGCTTTCGCTAGGAAATCTTGATAGGATATATTGACTTGTTCGGCCAACATTTCAGGATCTTGTAATTGCTGTAATTGTGCCAATTCCGTTTGCCAGCATTCATATTCCGTCTGTAATTGTTCTGGTTGAGTACGATATTTTCGTGCTAAACGATGAAAGATTTCTAATTGACTATTGAGTTCTTCCATACGTTCAGGATCAAAGCTTTGACGATCGATGAATTGACGTAAATTCGCAGTCGCATCATCAAGCTCACTTTGCGCATTGAGTAAAGAAGTATAAATTACGGATAATTGTTCACTGCGTCCAGCATGAGATTCAATACGACGTAGCATTGAAGAGAGCTCTTGATTAATATTTTGCTCTGCATCATCTAATGCACTCAGTGCGGCACCACAGTCTTGCATAATATGTTCATGGTGGCTGAGACGGTCAAATTCTTGTTCAATCTCTTGATATTGTATTTCAAGCACTGCTTCTAATTCTTCAAGCTGTTGCTCTAAGGTTTGAATACGCTGTTGACGTGTCGTTTGAGCATCTAGTGCAGCTTGATGTTGGCGAATATCTTTTTGCCATTGTTGATAGGCGTCACGTACGGCTTGTGCAGGTTGGTGAAAACTATAATATTTATCCAGCCAATGCTTAGGATAAGGGGGATCTAACAGTTGTTGTTGACTATGTTGGCTATAGAGTTGTACCAAAAGACGGCCAATTTCTTTTAACTCAGATAAACTGCTTGGACGGCCATTAATCCAAGCTTTACTACGACCTGTCGCAAAGATGACACGACGTAAATGAATCTCTCCAGACTCATCATCCAGTTCATGTGCTTGAATCCACTGTGCTTCAGGAGAGTCTATCTGATAGCTAAAAGTCGCAGTCACATCTGCTTTATCTGAACCAAAACGGACATAGTGAGTATCCGTTCTTTCGCCTAGACATGCTGAAAGTGCATCGAGTAAAAGTGATTTCCCAGCGCCAGTTTCACCAGTAAGGACATTAAAACCTTGTTCAATATCGATGGCAAGTTGATCGGCTAAAGCAAAATTAATCAAAGTTAAATGTGTCAGCATAAACGCATCCGCACTGCGAAAAGTTTGAATTGAAGGTAACAGGATTGAGTCACAATGTTATTTATATTCGAATTTGATTCAAAACCCAATGAGTTTATCTTAATTTTAAAGCCAAAAATCGAATTATTGTATTCATTGTTTGAAGATCATCAGAATTTCATAGATTTGAAACGCGATTTTGCAATAAATGATGCTCATCCGTCATGGCCGTTAAATTTGTTGTTGATTTTGATTTAAATGCTCAATTAAGCCAGAATAGGGTGGCATATGATTTGCTTTATTTTATGTCTGAATGAAATTGATTTCACGATTCAATCTGCCGACATTTAATCTGGTATAGCACGGATCACGATTTAGATAAAATTCGCTATTATTATTTATTCGGTTATAGAAAAAGTTATTTGTGATTCATTCAGAGTTGATTTAGACTTTCGGAAAATTGTTATAAATCTAGCTGTATTTTATGTGAATTGTGGGTAGGACTAAGCAATTACCTAACTGTTATAAAAGAGATTTATAGCCTTGGCATAGATGGATTGTTTATTTCTAGTTTTTTAGACTTATTCAATGGTATAAAAGAAAAGCGTTAGCTGGAGAATGCGCACATGTCTGTTCAGTTTGATCATGTATCCGTTGTAAAAAAATCAAATGTTTATTTTGGTGGCTTATGTATTAGTCATACTGTTCAATTTGAAGATGGGACTAAAAAAACCTTAGGTGTTATTTTACCAACAGAAACACCTTTAACCTTCGAAACACATGTACCTGAACGCATGGAAATTATTTCAGGTGAATGTCGTGTTTTGATTGCAGACAGTGAGGAAAGCGAATTATTTCGTGCAGGTCAATCTTTTTATGTGCCAGGCAATAGCCGTTTTAAAATTGAAACAGATGATGTGCTAGATTATGTTTGTCATTTAGAAGGTTAAGTTTAATTAAGGCGATATAGCTTGTACTGATATAAAGGGTATATGGCTAAAATAGACCACAACTTTAGCGCTAAAGATAAATACAGCAAGGAATTTTTAACCTGAATAGGTTAAACTATTCATCTTATATAAATCCTGTAAAGCTTATTTACAGGATTTTTTCATTGATACTAGGTTTGAGCAGAGGTCGTTCATGGCGAAACCAGAATATTATTATGGCGTTCATTCAGTGGAGTCATTGTTAACGATTGAGCCTGAACGCGTATTGACTTTATTTACCCTAAAGGGAAGAGATGATCAGCGTTTAAAGCATATTTTAACGTTGGCGGAACCTTTTGGGATTAGTGTACAACAAGCAAGTCGTGATAAGTTAGAGAAACTGGCAGGTTTACCTTTTCATCAAGGTGTTGTTGCTGCTGTTCGCCCACATCCGACTTTAAATGAACGTGATTTAGAAAATCTCTTAAATAGTGCAGAACAGCCTTTATTGCTGGCATTGGATCAAGTGACTGACCCACATAATTTAGGTGCTTGTATTCGTACTGCCGCTGCCATGGGCGTTGCTGCCGTAATTGTACCACGTGATCGTTCAGCAAGCTTGACACCAACAGCGCGTAAAGTTGCTGCTGGTGGTGCAGAACAAGTTAAATTTATTCAAGTGACCAATTTGGCACGTACACTCAGCCAAATTAAAGCAGATTTTAATGTGCGTGTCGTGGGCACTATGCTTGATGAAAGTGCATTGCCATTAGCACAGTTTGATTTTACTGGAACGGCTATTTGTATTGTGATGGGAGCTGAAGATACGGGTTTACGTCCAATTACACAGGCGCAGTGTGATCAAACCGTATATATTCCAATGGCAGGACAGTTACAGAGTCTAAATGTCAGTGTAGCAACAGGTATGGCCTTGTATGAGGCTTGTCGTCAACGTCGCTGCGATTAACTTACTTTTAAACGCTTATTCCTATTAAGACGATGTTATGACCACAAAAACTCAGGGATATTTCTATATTCTCATTACCATGTGTATTTGGGGCGGATTTATCCTGACCTCAAGATTAAATGTACAGTGGAAAATTGAAGCGTGGGATATTACTGCACTACGGTTTGCCTTGGCATTTTGTATCTTGATGCCGTTGTTGATTTGGAAAAAAGATACCGCTTTTTTATGGAAGAAAGAGCCTTTAATTTTGGCATTGATTGGTGGTGTAGCTTACTGTTTAACGGCTTATAGCGCCTTTCATTATGTTCCTGCCGCACATGCCGCCATTTTTTTAAATGGTTGTATTCCATTATGTACCGCATTTGCCGGACTGTTGTTATTTCAACAGCCTTTTGATCGTCATACTTGGCTCAGTTTGACAATCATGTTGATCGTCTTAAGCATGATGAGTTGGTTAATGTATCAAGAAACTGGCGTTGCTTTTAGTTTCGGCGATTTACTTTTTTTCTTTAGTGCGGTGTTATGGGGGATATTTACGGTCTTATTACGCCAGTGGCAGCTTTCAGCTTGGCATGCCATGTCGGGTGTTGCAATTTGGTCGGCCGTAATTTATGTACCAATTTATTTATTATTTTTACCGAAACATTTAACAGAGCCCGCGCCACTACATTTGCTGTTACAAACACTTTTTCATGGCATTTTTGTGGTGATTGTCGCAACACTGACCTATATTGAAGCCATTAAGCGTTTAGGTGCCTTTAAAACAGGCAGTATTGTGACATTAGCTCCCTTTCTTGCAGCGGTATTAGCCGTTCCTTTGTTGGGTGAGCCACTGAGTTTTGCCATTATTTGTGGTTTGGTCGGCATGGCGATTGGTGCTTTGCAGCCATGGCGCTGGTTGAATCGACAAGATAGCTTGCAGCAACAACTACAGCAAAAAAAGCATTCTTCTTAAGGTTTATTCTGTTGATTTATCAGTGACTGACTGGGGGATAAAATGCTCTTGCTCTGCCCAAGCCAGATATTGTTGATGTAAAGGCAGCAGTTTGGCATATAAATGATCTAAATGGCCATCATTGACGACAACATCATCAGCCAGTTTTTGTTTTTGTTGCCGTGACATTTGTGCGCGAATGATGTTTTGAATCTGTGTAATGCTCTGTCCATCACGTTGTACTGCACGTTGAATTTGTAATGATTCAGCTGCATCAATCAATAAGGTATGTTGGGTGAGTTGATGCTGATTGGTTTCAAACAGTAAAGGTGAAACCAAAATCACATAAGGACTGTGTGCCTGATTGAGTTGTTGAATGATACGATGACGTATGGCGGGATGAGTAATTTCCTCAAGTGTTTGGCGTGCAGTCGTATTTGCAAAAATATATTCACGTAGTGCAGCTCTATTCAGTTCGCCATTTGCCAATAATACCCAGTCGCCAAATACCTGTTGAATTTGTAATAAAGCAGGTTGCCCTGCTTGAACGACTTCTCTGGCCACAATATCTGCATCGACCACTTGAATATTCTGTGATTCAAACCATTGACTTGCGGCAGATTTTCCACTGCCAATTCCACCTGTTAATCCTAAAATAAATTTCATAATCTGCCTTATGGGGTGAGATAAATACGCATAATTGATTCGCCCCAGAGTAAAGCAATCCATCCTGCAATAGCAATATAGGGACCAAAAGCAAATGGCAGGTTTTGTTGGCGTACTTTGATGAGGATTAAACCGATGATTGCCCCCATGCAAGAGGAGAGTAAAATAATCAAGGGCAGCATAAAGGGGCCTAGCCAAGCACCTAATGCTGCAAGAAGTTTAAAGTCGCCATATCCCATTCCTTCTTTGCCTGTACATAGTTTAAATAGGTAGTACACAATCCATAAACATAAAAAACCGATGATATAGCCCCAAATGGCCAAAGTGGCTGTGGTAAAAATCGTAAAACTATTGATTGCTAAACCAGCAGCAGCGAGTGTTAATGTTAAACGATCAGGAAGCAGTTGATGATCAAAATCGATAAAGGTTAAAGCAATCAAGACATAGCTGAGTAATAAAGCACACAGCATTTTGATACTAGGGCCAAAGACCATGACGATCACCAGCCCACACAGTGTAGTGAGTAGTTCAATGAATGGATAACGTATATTAATTGGGGTTTGGCAATGCGCACATTTCCCACCTAAAATCAACCAGCTGATGAGGGGGATATTTTGATACCAGCGAATGGTGGTCTGACAGTGAGGGCAACTCGATGGGGGCGTACTTAAGCTTAGCTTAGCTGGATCAATGATCACCTGCTCGGGATGGAGTAATAGGTGACATTCTTGTTGCCATTCTTGCTGCATGATTTTCGGTATTCGATAAATCACAACATTAAGAAAGCTTCCAATACATAAACTGAACAATCCAACAGCAAGATAGAGTGCAACAGGATGAGTCGCAAAATAAGAAAAAAACACGTACATTAGATAATTGAACCCATTTGGAAAATTGGTAAATACATGGCAATCACTAAACTACCGATTAAAAGGCCTAAAATTGCCATGATTAAGGGTTCCATCATTGATGTCAGGCCATCAACAGCATGATCGACTTCATTTTCATAATAAATAGCAACTTTATCTAACATGCAGTCTAATGCTCCAGACTCCTCACCAATTGCAACCATTTGAATCGCCATATTGGGAAATTTGTTACTCATTTTCATGGCCAGTTGTAGCTGTTGACCTGCAGCGACATGATCACGAATTTGCATGACCACTGCTTTATAGATGACATTATTTGTGGCGCCTGCAGTCGATTCTAAAGCATCAATGAGCGGAACCCCAGCAGCAAAGGTTGTTGCTAAAGTTCGACTATAACGTGCAATAATACTTTTATAGACGAGTTGACCAAAAATAGGGAATTTTAACGCCAGATGATCGGATAGATCTTGAAATCTTTGGCTACGTTTTTTTAATGTTACAGTACTGATGATGCTTATCGTGGTTGTGCAGATCAAAATGAGCCAATATTGCTGTACCCATTTAGACAGTTGGACAATCAGTTGGGTAAATAGAGGCAGTTCGGCACCAAATGAAATAAAAAGTTCTTCAAAAATGGGAACAACTTTGAGCATTAAAATTAACGTGACAATCATGGCAACCATAATGACAGTGAGCGGATATTTGATGGCTTTTTTAATTTTTTGTTTAAGGAGTTCATTTTTTTCTTTATAAATTGCAACTCGATCAAGCATGATATCAAGTGAGCCAGAGAGTTCTCCCGATTCAATCAAGGCACAGAATAAACGATCAAAATATTGTGGATATTTTTTTAATGCATCTGCTAAGGTGTGACCACTTTCGATTTCGCTTTTAATCCCCAGAATTATCCTGCGCATTGCAGGTTTATCCAAGCCATCATGAACAATATCGAAGCTTTGTACTAAAGGTATACCCGACTTTAACATGGTGGCCAATTGACGTGTAAAAATAGCGATATCCAATGTGGTGACTTTCTTAGCACCGAGATGTTCGAAAATATTTGCTCTTTTTTCTCGTATAAATTGAATATTAAGGCCTTGTTTACGTAAAGTAATTTTTGCCATAATTAAGTTGATTGCCGTTATTTCTCCTTTAATTTTTATCCCTTTGCCATTAATACCCTCGTAGTGAAAGCGATACATTTTCTTATTTTTATTTATTTTCATGGTAAATTTACTCTACGCTGGAGATGCAATTCATTCCAAAATGACACGATTGATTTCTTGTAAAGAGGTGAGTCCCTGCATGACTTTAATTAATCCTGAGCGTTTTAAATTATAAAAACCTTCATGCTGCGCTGCTTGTACGATTTGTAATGCATTAGCATCTTGCATAATCAGTGTAGAAAGATTAGGTGTAATTTGCATGACTTCATAGAGACCTATTCGTCCTTTATAGCCTTCTTTGCAAGCCATGCATCCATTTGCTTGATAGATTTGAAAGTCAGTGCGTGTTAAATCCGTTGCTGTAAATCCCATTTCAAATAAACTGGCAGCAGGAATATCAAGCGGTATTTTACATTGTTCGCAAAGCTTACGAACCAAGCGCTGTGCAATGACTAAGTTAATCGATGTGGCAATATTAAATGCTGCCACACCCATATTGCGTAAACGTGTCAGTGTTTCAGCGGCACTGTTGGTATGCAATGTAGACATGACCATATGACCTGTTTGCGCTGCTTTGATGGCGATTTCGGCGGTTTCAAGATCACGAATTTCACCGACCATAATAATATCTGGGTCTTGACGTAAAAAAGATTTGAGTGCGGCGCTAAAGCTTAGACCCACTTTAGTATTGACATTGACCTGATTAATACCTTCGAGGTTAATTTCTACAGGATCTTCTGCAGTAGAAATATTGATATTTTCTTGATTGATAATATTTAAGCCGGTATAGAGTGAAACTGTTTTACCAGAGCCAGTGGGACCAGTAATCAGTAGCATCCCTTGTGGTTTTTTTAATGCATTGATAAAAAGTGTTTTTTGATCATGTTCATAGCCTAAAATGTCAATGCCCAGTATGGCACTTGATGGATCTAGAATACGCAATACCATTTTTTCACCAAATAAGGTAGGTAAAGCATTCACACGAAAATCAATACTTTGCTGTTGAGAAAGTTTTAGCTTGATTCGCCCATCTTGAGGAATGCGCTTTTCTGAAATATCCATTTGTGACATGATTTTTAAACGTGAAGTTAAGCGATTGGCCAGTGCTAAAGGCGGGGTTGCGATTTGCCTTAAAATACCATCGATACGATAACGCACACGATAAAGTTTTTCGTAAGGTTCAAAATGTAAATCAGATGCCCCCATATGAACCGCATCTAATAGTAATTGATTAATATATTTGACAATAGGTGACTCATCATACGTCGTTTCTTCATTTGTTGTTGTTTCTATGGGTTCATAGTGTAAGTCAAATGCAGTGTCATCATTGTTTAATGCCACATAAGCACGACCAGTATAATGTTGTTCAATGAGCCATTTTAATTTATCAAACTCGACAATAATGGTTTCGATATGCATTTTACTGTTTAAACGAATGGCTTCTAAAGCATCCAGATCAATTGGATTTGCCGTAGCAATAAAAAGTAAGTTTTTACGTTTAAAGATTGGCAGTATGTTGTATTTTATTATTATTTTTTCATCAATATTGGCTTTAACCAAAAAGCGGGTATCGTAAACAGATAAATCAAAAAAAGGCTCACCAAACTCACTGGCAATATTTTGTGCAATCAAATAGGATGAGATATGATGGTTTTGTACCAAATGAGCAACAATATCTTGTTGATTTTTTCTCGTGCTTTCTAATGCATTACGCATCAGCTCAGTACTTACGATACCAGTATCGACCAGACGCTGAATAAAGCCTGTGAATTTAGGTTGCAGATGCATCAACTTAATGTTCTCCCCAACAGATCAAAAGTGAAAAAAATAATTCTTTTTTTTATTAAAATACGTTTGTTATACACAAATGCCATAATATGGTTGTATCATCTGGCACAATTTTAATGTGTTTGAGTTTTATTAGACATTGGATTCTAACAGGATTTTAAAAATAGTTTTTTCTTTTTAATTGATAAAAATATAAACATCATATTTTTTTAACAGAAAATTGATTTCAGTGTAGAATGTGCTCGATTTAAAAATAGTTTTTTGTGAGTTTTTGTATGTCGGGGTCGACGATTACACCGTGGGTTGTGGGCAATTGGAAAATGAATCCAATGAAAGCCGATACAGTACAACTTATTGAAGGTTTTAAACAATTATTGCAAACTAACCCTATTGACGAGCATCGCTGTCATTTAGGTGTGGCGCCCATTGCAGTTGCTTTAACAAAAGTACAGGCTGATTTTGAATCTGCAAATCGAATGATATATACCGTGGCACAAGATGTTTCTGTGATGGCAGGAATGGGTGCATATACTGGTGAAATCAGTGCTGAGCTACTTCAAGATTATCAAATTAATTATGTTTTGGTAGGCCATTCAGAGCGCCGTGAAATTTTTGCTGAACATGCAGAGATTTTAAATCGAAAAATAAAAAATGCGTTAAATGCAGGTTTAACTGTCATTTATTGTGTTGGTGAGAGTTTAGAACAGCGTGAGACGGGTCAAGCTGAAAGTGTTGTGTTGCAACAAATTTGTGATATCGCTGCTGTCGTTCAAGCTGAACAATGGCGCAATATTGTGATTGCTTATGAACCTGTCTGGGCGATTGGTACAGGAAAGACAGCATCGCCAGAAGATGCTCAAATGATGCATGCTCAGATTCGTGCCGGTCTTTGTCAAATTAGTCCTTATGGTGCACAAATTGCAATTTTATATGGTGGTAGTGTTAAACCTGAAAATGCAGTAGAGTTAGCCGCCTGCCCAGATATTAATGGTGCACTTGTCGGTGGTGCATCCTTGAATGCTGAGTCTTTTTATCAAATTGCTCAGGCATTTGCGAATACAAAATAATTAGGAGTACAGCATGCAAACTTTTGTGTTAGTCGTGCATATTATTTTAGCTGTTTTGATTATTGGTTTAATTCTAATTCAGCACGGTAAGGGGGCAGATGCAGGTGCTTCCTTTGGTGGTGGCGGTGCTGCTACTGTTTTTGGTGCTGATGGTTCTGCAAACTTTCTAACACGTGCAACTGCAATTTTAACGGCATTGTTTTTTGTGACCAGCCTAACTTTGGCGGTATTTGCCAAAAAACAAACTGCAGATGCATATAGTTTAAATCCACATCCAGTGACCAACTCTGTACCAGCCAAGTTGCCTGAAACTTCATCAAATGCGCCAAAAAGTACTGAATAATTCTATTTAGGCCTTTCTTTTTTGCTGTGATCAGACTAGAATGCGTCACAGTTGCGGTGGTGGTGGAATTGGTAGACACGCTACCTTGAGGTGGTAGTGCTTTCGGGCGTGGGGGTTCAAGTCCCCCCTTCCGCACCAATAAATAATCCAGAATTTATTTATTGGTGAAGCAACTAATCTGTTGATGCGGGATGGAGCAGTCTGGTAGCTCGTCGGGCTCATAACCCGAAGGTCGTTGGTTCAAATCCAGCTCCCGCTACCAATCAACACTGGTTTTAAGTGGCATACTTAAACTAGACAACTTTATATAAGTTGAGATTAAAACATGCACATGGATGCGGGATGGAGCAGTCTGGTAGCTCGTCGGGCTCATAACCCGAAGGTCGTTGGTTCAAATCCAGCTCCCGCTACCAATCACCAATTAAGTTGCAACTTAATTGGGCAAAACATAGAATTTGATTGAAAATAGTTCGTGTTTTGTATATAATTTTTGCACGTTGATGCGGGATGGAGCAGTCTGGTAGCTCGTCGGGCTCATAACCCGAAGGTCGTTGGTTCAAATCCAGCTCCCGCTACCAAGTTTCTTATAAGAGGCTCACAACAAGGTGGGCCTTTTTGCACATTAGGTTTTATCAAATATCTAATATGCAGTAATTGGGGCGATTTACGCCCTTTTTTATTGGCTATCGTGTAGTGTCGATATGAGCCGGTTACGGCATAAGGTCAAAATGCTTCACTATAGTAAATTTATTATGGTTAATCAGACCACTTTTTCGCACAAAATTGACGAGAGTAAATGAAGCTATCAAATAAAACTCAAGCACTTCAGGATTTAATCACCCCAGCGGTGCAAGCATGTGATGTAGAACTTTGGGGGATTGAATTTATCCCACAAGGTAAACGTTCATTATTACGTATTTATATAGATAAAACTGTTGATGAAAATGCAGAGCCTATTATAAATGAAGATGGTGAAGTTGAGTTAGGCCGAGGTATTGGCGTGCAGGATTGTGTTCGCGTGACACAACAGGCAGGGGCAATACTTGATGTACATGATCCAATTTCTGGTGAATATGCGCTGGAAGTTTCATCTCCAGGATGGGATCGACCATTCTTTAAACTTGAACAAATGTCAGGGTATATTGGGCAGCAGATTGCTTTGCGTCTTATTAGCGCAGTCGATAATCGTCGTAAATTCCAGGCAAAGCTTGTGACTGTTGATCTAGAAAATGAAATGATTCAAGTTGAAGTAGAAAAGCAACAGATATTGGAGATTGATAGTCACAATATCGATAAAGCGAACTTAATCTACCAAGACTAATGTAAATAAGAATTTAACGAATAGGTGACTTATGGCACGCGAAATTCTTACCGTAGTAGAAACGGTTAGTAACGAAAAAGGTGTAAGTCGTGAAGCAATCTTTGAGGCGCTTGAACAGGCTCTTGTTGCAGCGACTAAAAAGAAATTTTACGAAGGAACGCACTCTGAAGAAGCACGTTTACGTGTTGAAATCGATCGTAAAACAGGTGACTATCGTACTTTCCGTCAATGGGAAGTTGTTGCTGATGAAGATCATGAGATGCCTGCTTGTCAAGATGCGATTTCAGATGTAGATCCTGCAAAATGGGCTATTGGCGATATTCGTGAGCTTGAAGTTGAGTCGATTGATTTTGGTCGTATTGCTGCACAAATTGCGAAACAAGTCATTGTTCAAAAAATTCGTGAAGCAGAGCGTGCCTTAGTTGCCGATGCATATGAAGCTAAAGTGGGTGAGCTCATTTATGGTGAAGTTAAAAAACAAACCAAAGATGGCTTTATTATTGATTTAGGTGATAATGCAGAAGCATATTTAGCACGTGAAGAAATGATCGCAAGAGAAATTTTACGTCCTAAACAACGTGTTAATGCTATTTTATATAGTGTTAATCGCGAAGGACGTGGTGCTCAATTATTACTTTCACGTTCTAAACCTGAAATGTTAATTGCTTTGATGAAAAAAGAAATTCCTGAAATTTCTGAAGAAATCATTGAAATTAAAGCGGCTGCTCGTCAGCCTGGGGTACGTGCAAAAATTGCAGTAAAAACCAATGATCATCGTATTGATCCTGTGGGTGCATGTATTGGTATGCGTGGTACACGTATCCAAGCGGTACAATCAGAGTTAAATGGTGAACGTATTGATGTTGTTGTATGGTCAGATGATCCAGCCCAATATATTGCCAGTGCTTTAGAGCCTGCTGATGTATCGAGTATTGTGATTGATGAAGATGCACATACTGCAGATATTATTTTTGCAACCAGTGATCAATTGGCGCGTGCAATTGGTTCACAAGGACAAAATGTTCGTTTAGCATCTGAATTAACTGGCTATAAGCTAGATATGATGTTAGAAGAGGAATATTACGCACGTCAGCAAAATGAAGCACAACAATATTTAGATATGTTTATTGCACGTCTAGAAATTGCACCAGAGCTTGCGATGGCATTGGTTGAAATGGGCTTTACTTCATTAGAAGAAATTGCGTATGTGCCAGCTGAAACATTCGAAGAAATCGAATTAAATGCTGAGGTTGTTGCAATGTTGCAAAGTCGTGCTAAAGAAGTGGCTTTAGCTGATGCATTAAAACAACAAGAAAATATCCAAGATCCGAGTGCTGAACTTCTCGCAATGCAAGGAATGACACAAGAAATTGCTTATGCTCTTGCTGCTCGTGGAATCATAACAATCGATGATCTTGCTGATCAAGCAACCGATGATATCGAAGATATTGACGGTTTAGGTGCCGAAAAGGCAGGTCAATTTATCATGAAAGCGCGCGAATCATGGTTTAACTAGGAGGTAATATATGACGGACAAGTCGATTAAAGAGTTAGCTCTCAGCGTGGGTCGTCCCGTTGAGAAGCTCCTAGAGCAGGTTCGTGACGCAGGTTTGCCACAACGCAAAGCTGACGATATTATTTCTACTGAACAACAAGATGCACTTGTAAACCATTTGAAGAAAATTCATGGTCAAGAAGCAGGTAATGCAGGACAAATCACGTTGAAACGTAAAACTACCAGTACTGCTAAAGTGGCGAGTACATCGGGTAAGGCGAAAACTATTAATGTAGAAGTTCGTAAAAAACATACATTTGTAAAGCCAGACCCAGAACAAATTAAAGCAGAAGCTTTAGCGAAGGCACAAGCTGAGACAGAAGCTCAATCGCGTGACAAGCAAAAATCATCACGTGAAGAAGCTACTAGTAAAGCTAAAGTAGAAGATCACCAATCTGGCGCTTCAAAAGCAAAACAAGCGCTAGATGCAATGCGTGCAGCAGCAAAGCAAGAAACTGCAAAACAGGATGTTCCTAAAGCGGCTGTTGTGGTAAAACGTAAATCAACCAATAAGCCAATCACTAAAGCACAAACTAAAGTTGTTGAAACTGCTGAGCAAAAACGTGAGCGTGAAGCACAGGCAGCACAGTTAAAAGCAACAGAAGAGGCTGCTCGTCGTAAGGCTGCTGAGGAAGCGCAACAGCGTACCTTAGAGCAGATGCGTCAAATGGCATCGAAGTATTCTTCAGAAGATTCTACAGCGACAATTCGGGTTGTGGATGATTCTCCATTAGCAGCAGGCCTAGTTGGTCAAGCTTATGAAGATTCTTTCGCCAAAGAAGACCGTGAAATTAAACGTGGTACCAATACCAATAATGCACGTTCACCTAAAAAAGGTGGTCGTCGTGGTCAAGAAGAACAGTCATTTAATCATAACCAGTTTAAACGTGGCTTTAAAACCAGCCAAGCCAATAAGCATGGTTTTGAAAAACCTGTTAAAAAGCAAGTTTATGATGTTGAAATTGGTTCGACGATTGTTGTTGCTGATCTTGCTCAGAAAATGGCAGTTAAGGTACGTGAAGTTATTAAATCTCTCATGAAAATGGGTGAGTTAGTGACACAAAACCAAGCTATTGATCAAGAAGTTGCTGCATTGATCGTGGAAGAAATGGGACATAATCCAGTCTTAGTATCTGATACACAAGCGGAAGATAACTTACTTGAAGCGGCTGAAGAAGCTCGTGGTGTGCAATCAACACGTCCACCAGTGGTCACTATTATGGGTCACGTTGACCATGGTAAAACATCATTGCTTGATCGTATCCGTCGTGCCAAAGTTGCACAAGGTGAAGCAGGTGGTATTACCCAGCATATTGGTGCTTATCATGTTACGACAGACAAAGGCATTATCACTTTCTTAGATACTCCAGGACATGCGGCATTTACTGCAATGCGTTCACGTGGTGCCAAAGCAACTGATATCGTGGTACTTGTCGTTGCAGCAGATGATGGTGTAATGCCACAAACTGCAGAAGCGATTGATCATGCACGTGCAGCAGGAACACCAATTATTGTTGCGATCAACAAAATGGATAAAGAATCTGCTGATCCAGATCGTGTACTTAATGAATTAACCACCAAAGAAATTGTTCCTGAGCAATGGGGTGGGGATGTTCCAGTAGCTATGGTTTCAGCACATAGCGGTCAAGGTATTGATGAGCTTTTAGATTTGATTTCGATTCAAGCAGAACTGTTAGAGTTGAAAGCATCAGAAGAAGGCGCTGCACAGGGTGTAGTAATTGAAGCACGTGTTGATAATAGCCGTGGTACAGTCACATCTATTTTAGTCCAAAATGGTACCTTAAAAGTAGGTGATCTTGTGCTTGCTGGTTCATCTTATGGTCGTGTCCGTGCCATGGTCGATGAAAATGGTCAGCGTATTCAATCTGCGGGTCCTTCAATTCCAGTGGAAATTTTGGGTCTTCCAGAAGCACCAATGGCTGGTGATGAAGTTCTTGTTGTGAATGATGAGAAAAAAGCACGTGAAGTTGCTGATGCACGTATGGATCGTGAACGTCAAAAACGTCTTGAACGTCAGTCTGCAATGCGTCTTGAAAATATCATGGCATCTATGGGTAAAAAAGAAGTCCCTATTGTTAATGTCGTGTTAAAAACAGATGTCCGTGGTACTTTAGAAGCACTACATGTTGCATTGGCTGAGCTCGCAACAGATGAAGTAAAAGTCCGTGTGATTGGTTCGGGTGTAGGTGCAATTACTGAATCCGATGTTACTTTGGCTGAATCTTCAGAAGCGGTATTACTTGGCTTTAACGTTCGTGCTGATAATACTGCACGTCAAAAAGCAGAAGCTGATGGCATTGATATTCGTTATTACAGTATCATTTATCAATTGATTGATGATGTGAAAGCTGCAATGAGTGGCAAGTTAGCACCAGAACATCGTGAAACGATTTTAGGTGTTGCTCAAGTACGTGAAGTCTTCCACTCAAGTAAATTTGGTGCAGCAGCAGGTTGTATGGTTCTTGAAGGTGTCTTGCATCGTAATAAACCAATTCGTGTATTACGTGATGATGTGGTTATTTTCCAAGGTGAACTTGAATCGCTACGTCGTTATAAAGAAGTGGTTGAAGACGTTCGAGCAGGGATGGAGTGTGGTCTTGCAGTTAAAGGCTATAACGATATCAGAGCACTTGATAAGATTGAAGTATATGATGTTCAATTAATCAAACGGAGTCTTTAATGGCGGGTAGTCAACGTCTGAAGCGTATGGCGGATTCAGTACAACGTGAGTTATCTGAATTGATCCGTCAAGAGCTGAAAGATCCACGTTTAGGTGGTCTAGTGACCATCTCTGCCGTGAAAGTAAGCCCAGACTTAGGTTATGCTGAAGTTTATGTCACTGTAATGGGACGTGAATTGGGTGATGAACAAAGTGAAGTAGCTAATAAAGAAACTTTAGAGGTGTTAAATAAAGCATCTGGTTTCTTGCGCCATGAACTGAGTCGTCGTATTAAGACGCGGATTACACCACGTTTACGTTTTCATTATGATAAAACCAATGCATATGGTAACTATATGTTTGGTCTGATTGCAGAAGCTGTCAAGGATTTACCTCCAACAGATGATCAGCAACAGGATCAGTAATTTTATCTTGTTCTTGGTCGATCACTGAAAATTTTGATCTGCCGAGATACATGTTTCAATTAAAAAAGGCTGTCTTTTTATAAGGCAGCCTTTTTTTAATAGCTGATAATGTCATGTCCATTGAGCATTAACCGAGCATTTTTAGTAATGCTGTAGTGGTTTGTGTATATTGCTGAGGATCTTTAAACATCCGATTTAACATCAGTGCACCTTTAACCGTAGAGTTGACCATCACCGCCAGTGCCTTCGGTTCTAAATGGTTTAGTGGGCAGGGCAATGTAGCTTGTGTTTCACTAAAGGCCTTTTCAAGTAAGTTGAGTTCAGTTTGTACCACATCATTAATTTGATCTTGTAGTACTGGACTAAATAAAGCACTATCACTCGACATGGCATAGATTCCACACATCATATTTTGTTCAGCACAGATCGCAAATGCAGCCAAATAATCTGATATTTTTTCTTGAATAGTGGTGTGAGATGACATGCGTTGATCAAGTTGTATCAGTGCCTCTCGTTTGAGTTGACAATAGGCCAGACCCAAATCCATTTTATTGGGAAAATGATAGTGGATACTGGCTTTTTTGATCCCCAGTTCTTGTGCGAGATCAGAATAACTAAATCCCTCAAAACCAAACTTTTGAATATAAATATTCGCAACATCTAAGATTTTATCGTATGTAGAAATCTGAATTCTCCTTGATTTAATGTGTATGAGAGGGTGAGTGGACAAGGCCAGATCTTTTTAAATCATATTTAAGCAGTACTAATCCTGCACCAATCAGTAAAATATCTTTAAAAATAAAGCTGTCGATTTTACCTAATTGTGGTAGCAGGCTTAAGGTGGTTACTCCGGTAATAATAATCAGAATATCACCTAAAATTCCGACTTTGGGTCTCATATATCCAATAATTAAGGCAATAAATGCAATGGTTTCAACGATACCGAGCAGATAGCTGGCACCATGCATACCCAATCCAGTATATAAGATATTTAACCATGAGTTTGAGATAATCGGTTCTAATGCTCTTACCTCAAAGTCAAACCATTTATAGGTACCAAATAACATAAAAATCATGATCACGCCAAAACGTAATATGCCAATATCAATATTACTGTTGGTGAATTTATAGAGTAATTTATTCATTATATAAGCCTCGAAAAATGGCAGGATTATTAACCGTTATTTTGATCAGCCCAATCACTATCCGATGTTTTGACATCATTATAGAATTGGTGTTGTTTTTCAGTACGATTTAATTGAGTACTCTCGGTAAATTGTTGACTACTGATGGCAGCAAAAGATGTACTTGATGCAATAACAAAGAATAGTGCAGATATAAATTTCATTTTAATACTCTTCTGTGATGAAAATATCGTCGTTAAGACAAATCTACCTACTAGAAGGTAGGTTGTCAATATATCAGCTTGAATTAAGGCTCTGCTTAACATTTGTACTACATAGCGTTGGAAAATTTACACGATATCGCTTAATACTGTGTTTGATTTAGACAATTATATTATTAATGTATTATTTATCATATTTTTCACATCGATCTAAATATTAATAAATTGCAATAGCAGCATCTTGTTTGGTTGGACTCACTGGGATTGATATTCAAAATATCTCGTATTGAGCTATAAACAGCACTTTAAAATTGTGATTGGCAATCACGACATAGCTGAGTTTTGAAGATCTCGTTGCACTGTTTTTTTAATTTTAGATTGGAAAAACACCATGACAGATCATGCTTGTTGCCATGGTCCTGAAGTTATTTACTGCTGTTAAAGTAGCGTAATAGTGAAGGATTAGGGCGAGTATTCGATAGGGTATCATCTCTCCTACTCGCGAACATCTAAACAGGATTGAGTTTAGCGTGTATCATCTTTATTGGATTTATGTTTGGCATAAAACGCTCGGCGACGGGTACGTTGCCAAGGGAGTGGACGCTCCAATGCTTCAGGTACATCACCACTCATTGAACGTAAGCGTAAGTGAAGTGCAGCTTGCGCAATTAAATTGGCAGATACGGGTGCGGTAATAAAAGAAAATAGGGTAATTAGAATTTCTGCAAAACCAATACGACCATGAAATGCAGAAAAGATAATGGCAGCAATTAAAAAACTGCCAAGACCCAGTGTACTTGATTTGGTCGGTGCATGGAGTCGCATAAAAAGATCGGGAAGGCGAACCATACCAATACTACCGACCAACATAAAAAATGCACCAATAATCAAAAAAATTGAAACGAAAATTTCTATGGTGAGCTGCATGATGAGGCTCCTAGTCTATGACATGGCTGGTCGTAAAATAGCGAGCCAATGCAGCAGTAGAAACAAAGCCTAGCATTGCCACCAATAACGCACCTTCGAATAATGAGCTGGTGGCCCAATAAATTCCGAGTATGACCATTAAGCAGATTGCATTTAAAAATAAGGTATCTAGTGCCAGTAATCGGTCAACAATAGATGGTCCCATAATTAAACGAATAAGGCATAGTAGCATTGACAGCGTAATCGCAATCATACAGATCGCTAATGCATAAGAGAGAATAGTCATGATTGATCTCCTGCTTTTACACCAAAAATAAGCATTAATGGTTGTTCGTAGCGTGCTTTGATAGTCTTGATTTCTTCATCTGCATCATGGGTATTTAATGCATGAACCAAAATATCACCACGATCCTGATCAATACCTGCAGAAACAGTACCCGGCGTTGTGGTAATAATCATTGCCAGTAATGAGTTGACTTCTTCATGCTGTGTTTCTAAAGGGACACGAAACCATTTAGGATGTAGGTTTTTTGTTGGCCCAAGTACCAGTTTGGTCACAGTAATATTACTGATAATAATGTCCCATAACACAATGAAGAACAGTTTGTTGGCTGCTTTCCAATCAATATTGGGGGTTCGATCAATAAATGGATTAATCAGTTTAGGAATAAAAATAGCCAGCAATAATGCCATCGTTAGTGATGCGGCATCGGCACTATGCGCCAACATTAACCAACTTATCCCAACCAGAAAGGACACTAAAGGATGCGGAAACCAACGATTTAAAAACGATGATATAGCCATTTATGGTCCCTCCGTCGGTTTAAGTTGATCTATTTCTGTGTTGATATCAAGATCATGCTGTTCTTCAATTTGTCGTAACTTATAATTAGAAATATGTTCACCATCTAAAGTTTTAGGTGCAATCAAGTATGGAATCAAATGTGCATTTGGATCAATGACTTCACCGCCATATTTGGTTTCTGGTAAATTGCTTGGATCGAATGGTTGTACACTGATCACTTGATCATGCTCGTCTTTTTTCAAAATAGCCACGTTATAAAGCGCATTATTTTGTATTTGCTCTGCAGCATTAAATAGGTAGTGATAGACCGGATTGGAACCAATCATGTAGATGATTAAGCTAGCCAGCAAGATATAAATGGTTTTATCATTACGTGCAGGTGCATGTGAAGGCAGTGCCTGATACTTTTGATATTCCTGTGTATCTGGATCACTTTCTGGGCGTGTAGCACGCCAAAATAAGATAAAACCTACTCGGGTAAAGGCAATGATACTGAGTAAACTGACTGTCAATATGACAATAATAATGGGGATTTGGTAAGGCGAAAATTGTGTTGCCTGTAAAATAAATACTTTACCAAAAAAGCCACTAAACGGCGGTAAGCCTGCCATCATTAAAGCAATCATAAAATAAACAATAGAAACCAATTTATGCTGCTTAATCATTGGTGCAATTTTAAGATGATCTTTAAATTCACCACGTTGTGAAGTAATCCATCCACAGAGTAGATAGAATGCGGCACCAATCAGCGTACTATGAACCAGATAATATAATGCAGCAGCCCAAGCTTGAGTATTAAAGAGGGCAATGGCAATGATAATCGTACCAATAGATGACAAGATCATAAAGCCTACAAAGCGACGTAAGCGTTCAGCACCAATCGCACCAATCGCACCATATAGTGACGTGATTAAACCAAGCACTAATAACCAGTTTTGTAAAATCTCACGACTCATGAAATCATCAAAGACTGTACCATTGACACGTAAAATCGCATATACACCCACTTTGGTCATAATGGTAAAGAGGGCAGCCACAGGAGTACTTGCCACTGCATAGGTTTTAGGGAGCCAAAAACCGACCGGCAGTATTGCCGCTTTAATCGCAAATACCACAAATAACAGCAGTCCTCCTGCAACCGCAATGGTATGTTGATCGGTTGGCAATATCGGCATTAGACGAGCAACATCGGCCATATTTAAGCTGCCGACGCTGCCATAAATCATTCCTAAGCCAATCAGAAATAATGCCGATGCCAAGAGATTGATGGTGACATAATGAATGCCAAGTTGAAAACGTGCTTTACCTTGTCCATGTAGCAGTAGTACATAGGATGCCATTAATAAAATTTCAAAGAAAACAAATAAATTAAATAAGTCGCCTGTGAGAAAAGCACCACAGAGACCCATCAGTAAAAAATGAAACATGACATGAAAGTAGCGGCCTCTTTCATCCCATTCTTTACTGGCAAACCACAGCACAGGTACAGCGAGTGTATAGGTCAATACCAACATAAATGCCGATAGTTGATCCAGTACCAGAACAATACCAAAGGGTGCAGCCCATTCACTTAAGTTATAGACTGTAATCTGTCCATTTGCTGCAAAGATCAGATAGTTAATGGCTGTTAATAATCCCAATATTGCAGATACATTACTGATGGTACGACGCCAAGGTTGACGCCAATCCTGAGCAAGTGAACCAGAACCAGGATTACCAAGCAATACTAAAATAAAAGCAGTAAAGGCAGGAATTAAAATACTAATAATAGGCGTATGTTGTATCCACAGTTGAGTAAGATCAGTCATTATGGCTCATCCTCACGTGGGTCAATTGTTGATATTTCTTCTTTTGAATCAACGTGATCTGTACCTGTTTCATAGCGAGTACGTAGTGCAAGCTGGACAATAAAAGCCGTAGTTGCAAAACCAATAACAATCGCGGTTAGAACCAATGCCTGAGGCAAAGGGTCAGTTGATTTAGTTGTTTCAGTCAAAACGGCAGGCGCATTGATCTGAATACGTCCCATGGCAAATAAAAATAGGTTTACCGCATAACCGAGCATTGCCAGCCCTAAAACTACAGGAAAGGTCCGTGCACGTAAAATAAGATAAATACCTGTTGCCGTTAATAAGCCAATTGCTGAGGTGAGTAAAAATTCGAGGCTAATCATTATTTTCTTCTCCTAAGCACAGGGCCTGTCATACTTGAATGACGCGAGTCTCCCAGAACTGAAATCATCAACATCGTGGCACCGACAACGGTAATATAAACGCCGACATCAAATAAGGCTGCTGAAGCTAGATGCAGTTCACCAATTATCGGTGGAGAGATATAAATATGTGCACTGGTTAAGAATGGTCGTCCCCAAAACCATGCAGCAACGCCAGTCAAGCCAGCAATACTCAAACCTGTACCAATCCAGATCTCATATAAACGTCCAGATTTTGCTTTAAGCATGGTTTCTGTTTGATCTTGACCAATGGCAATATATTGAATAATCAGTGCTAATGCAGTGATTAAACCCGCAATAAAGCCGCCTCCTGGTAAATTATGCCCACGTAAGAAAATATATAAACTGACCACTAAAGCCAGTGGTAAAATCCATGATGAAGTAATACGAAACATCAGAGGAGATGGATTAAAACGATAGGTAAGACCTTGCGTAATGGTACTGCCATGGGTACGCATGCCATCCATCATACACAGTGCGCCAATTGCTGCGATTCCCAATACCGTGATTTCACCAAAGGTATCAAAGCCACGGAAATCGACTAAAATGACATTGACGACATTACTGCCACCACCCAATGGAATAGATTGCTGTAGGAAGAACCAAGAGATAGATTGATGATCTCGCGTTAAGATTAACCAAGTAATCCAAGCGATACCTAAGCCAGCACTAATGGCGATTAGGGCATCACGCCAACGCCGTGAGACACTTGACTCATAAGGGGTCAATTGAGGTAACAGGGAAAGGCTCATCAGTAATAAAACAGTCGTGACAACATCAACTGTAATTTGTGTTAATGCCAAATCGGGTGCTGAAAAACAAATAAAAACTAAAGTCACCACTAAACCGACAGCACCACTGATCAGGATGGCTTTAATTCGTTCATGATGAAACCAAAGCATCATCCAGCATGATGAAAATAAAATGAGCCACAGTACAATTGCAATAGGTGGTGCATAGGTGAGTTCACGTGTACCTGTACTCAGCCCTTGTATCATAAAAGGCATGGCAACCAATGCCAAACTGAATAAAATAATCCAAATCAGATAACTTTGTAATTTACCATTTTCGCTGGCACGTTTTAAACGACGTGAATACAGTAGTAAAGATTTTAGCCATAAGTCAAAGAGTATTTTGCCTTGGAATTTACCTAAGTAAACATCCAAATCAATATGTCGAATTCGACCATTTTTAGCCAATGCAAAATAGAATAGACAACCACCAACTAAGGCAATCATGCTCATCAGCAATGGTGCATTAAATCCATGCCAAATCGCCAGATGTACCCCTGGAAAATCACTAAGCTGGGTACTTGAGCGTGTGGAGGCATTAATGATTTTTTGTACTAAAAGGGCAGGAAATATCCCGACCAGAATACATAAAATAGCCAAAAATGTTGCGGGTGCACGCATACCAAATGCGGGTTCATGTGCATTTTGATTCGGAATATTTTTACCTAGCGGACCATCAAAAAATACCCCGTGTACCAAACGTACGGAATAAGCTACAGCAAACAGACCAGCCAATGTTGCGATGATTGCAGAGAAAATCATCACTGGACCAGATAAATTGGCCAATAATTCAGTAAAGAACATTTCTTTAGATAGGAATCCATTGGTCAATGGTACACCTGCCATTGAGGCAGCGGTAATCATGGTGAGGGTTGCGGTAAATGGTAATAACTGCCATAAACCACTGAGTTTGCGTAAATCTCGTGTACCTGTTTCATGATCAATAGTGCCGGCAATCATAAATAATGCCGCTTTAAATGTCGCATGGTTAATAATATGAAAGATAGCAGCGGCAACAGCCAGTGGAGACGCAATACCAAGCAAACACACAATCAGTCCTAAGTGACTAATCGTAGAATAAGCCAGTAATCCTTTTAGATCTTCTTTAAAAATGGCAAAAAATGCAGCCATACATAAAGTGAATAAGCCAATAAAGGTCACTAAATTATGATAAATTGCAGATCCGATAAAAATTGGCATTAATCTGGCGAGTAAAAAGATCCCAGCTTTGACCATGGTTGCAGAATGCAGATATGCTGATACAGGCGTGGGGGCTGCCATCGCATTGGGTAACCAAAAGTGAAATGGAAACTGAGCACTTTTCGTAAATACCCCAAGTAAAATAAGTAATAGCGCAGGAACAAATAAATGATGTTCCTGAATTAATGCTGTCATTTGGGTAATTTGATCAATTTGATAGGTACCAGTAATCTGACCAATCAGCACAAATCCACCCAGCATGGCTAAACCACCAAATCCGGTGATCGTCAGTGCCATACGTGAACCACGTTGTGCTGCTTCGTAATTACTCCAATAGCCGACCAATAAAAATGAACTAATACTGGTCAATTCCCAAAAGACCAACAGCACGATTAAATTATTGGATAATGAAATACCTAACATTGCTGCCATGAAGAGCATCAGCAATACATACAGTTTTTTGAGTGAATTTTTAGGACTAAGATAATAATAAGCATAAATATAGATGAGTGTGCCGATTCCTGTAATCAGTAATGAAAATAACAGGCTTAAGGCATCTAAGCGAAAGCTTAACTCAATACCCAGTTGAGGCAGCCAGGCCCAACTTTCTGATAGCGTAGCGCCATCAAATACTTTTTTTGCTTGAGTCAGTAACAAGATAAAACTTGCTAAACTGACTCCGATTGCACCTAAAGCCGTTACCTCGCGTGAAAATTTATTCAGCCACGAGACAAGTATTGTGCCCAGTACTAACGGTAACAATATAATAATTGGTAGCACACTCGTATCCATTGTTGAGAAATCGGTTGAAAACCGCAGTAAATCTTAATCTTTTAAGGACTATAGGACGTCAAAGAGAGGCCCAAAATTCAATCTTAAAAGCCATTGCATATATAATGCATTGAAAAGCAAGGGTATCGCACCACTTGTTATTCGATAGTAATTTCCGATTTCATTTTAAAAATCGCAAATAAAACCGATCATATTACAGCAAAACAACAACATCAATCTTTTTTATAAAGATCGATGTGATTATATGCTTGATTTAAATTATTTTAGATTGAACTGATGATGAATATATGTAAATAATGTAATTTTTTCAGCATCATCATACGGTGATTGAAGTACATTATCGATTCAATATCACGAAGATTCATACTTTTGCACTCTCAGCACTTTAGCCCATATACCGCCGATTATGATTGAAATGTGGTCGATTTTGCTATGACAATCATTGTCGCGGTTATATTTTTTCCAAGCTAAGCAGCATATTGAGCCGCTATCTGTTGACGCTTATTTTACAGCTTGTTTTTTCAGTTGCTGCATTAAGTCATAAATATGATGAATATTGAGGCTGAGTTTGGCGCGGGTACAAGCAACGTAAAGTAAACGTAATTCTTCGGGACTGATTTTATGATCGTGTTGATTGAGTTTAAATTGATAATCATCTTCAATATGAACACGGTTCCATTCTAGACCTTTGGCTTTATGTGCGGTGGAAATAATATAGTCCGCTTGATCAATGGGGGTGATTTTCGCTAATGCTTTCTTGAGAGGATCAATGCCATGATCATCAACCAGTTTGACTAAAGGTTTAATATCACTACCTTCATTGGTTTCACAATACTCATGTACATCATGCCATGAATTAAACCAAGCCAATTCTGGTACATCTATGACACGTTTACCTTGTTTTAGCATATTTGCCGCATCAACAAAGCGGTTTAAGCGTAGATGATCTGCTTGCAGGCTAACTTTGTCGCCATGAATCAAACCAGCCAGTAGAAGCTCCATGGCACGTGCATTGGTACGACAGAGAATAGCATCACGTAATTGTGTGTGGGGTTTATTGACCACTTTAGAATTGAGAGCAGGATTACCCAAAAGTGGTACGGTTTCTTTAAGTGCGGTTAAAATGGCATTGGCATGGAGTGCAATTTCAGCACCAAAACGAAATGATGTGGTGAGGCGTGATTCAGGTAAAGGTAATTGTTGCATGGCATTAATTGCACCGCGCCAAGCATAAATCTGCTGATGGGCATCTCCAACATAAATCACTTGTGTTTGACGTTGTCTCAGTAAAATTCCGAGCATGAGTGGATCAGCATCTTGTGCTTCATCAAATAAAATATAATCTGTTGGAATATTCGGTTCAGATAAGGCCCATAGTTTTAAATAGATATCATGTCCAATACCAGCTTGATGATGGGGATCAATCGATTCTAGCCAGCGACGCTCTACGGCTGGATAGAGATATTTTTGTAGACTATCAATATCATCTGGATGTAACCAGTTGGGTGCTTGTACATGACGTGGGGCTGGATACTGTGAACTGGTGGAACAAAAATAGCTGACTGCATCTGCGACCAAACTGGCCAAACGTGAAGGCATTAATACATATTTTTCATAACGCCCACCCATCATACGTCGTAATGTCAGGGGGACTAAGGCATATTCTTTGGCAAGAAAACTTGGACTCAGACGAGGTAAACGTAATTTATCCGTAATCCCGCGTGGTACGCTACGAAATGCCAGTGAATGAAAAGTACGACAATCCACATTGGCGGCAAATTTATGTTGTGCTTCAGTGGCAATCGACTTATTAAATGCCAGATACATGCCACGACGTCGTGGCATGGCATCACTCATCATTTGTAAGGTCGTGGTTTTTCCCGTGCCAGCATAAGCAACGACCTTAAATGACTCTCCCAAACGCGCATTGTCGATGGCAATGGCTTGTTCGTAAGTGGCTGTGTGGCCGACAGAAGATTGAGTCATTTAATTTGGGCGATTGGCTTTTTCAACTAAGCCAGATAAACCTTGGCGACGTGCTAATTCATTGAGTACCAATTGTGGATCTAAATCAAAATAACCCAACATGACAATGGTATGGAACCAAAGATCAGCAACTTCATAAATCAGATCATTTTGATGATCTAAGTGTGCCGCAAAGTTGAAGTCTTTCGCTGCAATGATCGTTTCAACACTTTCTTCACCGATTTTTTCTAAAATTTTATTCAAGCCTTTGTGATAAAGCTTGGCCACATAAGATGAGTCTGGATCTGCTTTTTTGCGTTCCGCCATCATGTTACCTAAATAAGATAACACTTCAACCTGTTCTGATTGGGCGATTGATGCATTCATGACTTGACTATGTGGATGATTTGATTGATGAGCGTAAATCTGGCTTGGATCTTTGAGTTGTGCATCGACAATTTCCCAGCCGTTGGCTGTCAGTTTGCGATAGAAGCACGATTCACGACCAGTATGGCAGGCAATACCACCCTGTTGTTCAATCTGTAAAATAATGACATCAGCGTCACAATCTAAACGAATTTCATGTACGGTTTGAAAATTACCAGATTCTTCGCCTTTATGCCATAATTTTTGACGTGAGCGTGAAAAATAAACAGCTTGATTTTTTTCAGCCGTCAATGCAAGTGCTTCACGATTCATCCATGCCACCATCAATACCCGTCCAGTTTGATGATGTTGAGCAATGGCAGGAATTAATCCTTGTTCGTTAAATTTTACTTCATCGAGCCATTGCATATTATTCATGAGTGTTTCACCAAAAATGTTGAAAAAATATCGATTGGAATACCGAGTAGATTTTATAGTCTACGGCATTCATAGCGTAAGAGGGAAAAAATCTAAGCCTATTGTAATCGATTGCAGTGCCACTGAGTAGTGAGATTACTGTTTTAGCGCTATGAGGATATTCAGTTTAAAAGACGAGATTCCAGATGATAAAGCATGGGTAATCTCGCTGATTGACCGATGATCTAGATCAATCGTACGGTAATTCTTATCCCTAGATTGATTGATAGGTTGGATGATTTTTACTATTTTGTTTCTTTTATCTTGTTTTATGTTATAAAAAGTGAAATGCATCACATTTAATTAAAAATAGAAAAGTGAGGGCTTTATGCAAGATAAGTCTGAATGAGAAGATGCTTAAAAATTTACTCAAATCCTCATACACGAAACATTTGCATTTCGAGATTAAATCGTGGAAAAAAAGTATCTATTTTTATTGTTATTATTGGGCGTATTACAAGGTGCCGCATTTTTATTTATTAAAATAGCCGTAAGTTTCCTGAATCCTTTTAATGTAGTTTTTTTACGGATAATACTTGCATTACCATGTATTTACTTATTTGTTTTTTATCGATATAGCGATATTTTTTCAGTCGTAAAAGCACATTTTCCTATTTTATTATTACTCAGTTTAAGTTCAGTGATCATACCTTTTTTATTGATTGCTTGGGCGGGTCAGTATATTGCAAGCGGTGTTGCTTCAATTTATATGGCATTGATTCCAATTTTTGTCTCTATTTTTGAAGTGATTTTTAGAAAAAATATCGGTTTTAGTTTACGTGCTTATCTCGGTTTGTTTTTGGGTTTTATTGGGGTAATTTTATTGTTTATAAATGATTTACTGAGTAATTTTTCTCATGGGTTGTGGGGGCATGTGGCTTGTTTTGTGGCTGCAATTTGTTATGCATTTTCAATCTATAAAAGTAAGGCTCTTTCGGTTTTAGCACCTGCGTTAATTGGTTGTGGTGTTTTAAGTTTAGCCTCTTTATTGTTATTGCCGATGTTATCTTTGATGCCATTGCCTAAACTCATATGGACTGCTCCATGGTGGTCTATTTTAGGATTAGCTTTCATTTCAACTGCGGGCGCATTAATCTTAATGTATTACTTAATTGATCAGATCGGTACCGTGTTTACTGCCACAACCAATTATTTAGTGCCCTTAGTCGGTATTTTTTTGGGTTTTATTTTTTTACATGAACGTTTAAGCAATATGTTGGTGCCAGCAGTGAGTTTAATTTTAGTTGGGCTATATTGTGTATCGACAGGGAAAAAACAGCACCGAGATCTGCTGGATGATACATGACAGTATATGACTGGATATACCATCATGTGCTTTTCATTTATATTATAAATTATGCAGTACTGCTGCGATATTTTGTTTTTCAACCAATTCTAAAAACTCATCTCCAAGACGCTGACTTTCAGCAATACATTGTTGCCACATTTTTATACGCTGCTGATTACTCAAGCCTTTTTGAGTAAAGTCTTTACGATCAGGCAAACGCCCTAGCGGTAAATTTTGTAAATATTCGGCAGATGGTGACAGTAATAATGTGCGTGCTTGATTTGTAGGATTGGCCTGACGGCTTTTAAACATTTTATCAAACCAACCCGGGATAATCTGCTCACTAAAATGAGGATAGAGGACAATCCCTTTACTTTGAAAAGGTAGATCGAGGTGGTAGTCAATCAGTCCACCATCACGATAACTGGCATCTGGGGCATCTGGAATATTACGTACAGCAGACATTGCAATTGGAATTGAAGCCGATGCCATTAACCATGGAATGACATTTTCTTGTGTTAAGCTTTGATAGAGTGTGGGAAAGTCATCATTAACCTGAAATTGTGCACCAAACTGGGGTTGACTAATTACACGTTGCATAAAGAAACGATTATGTTTTCGGGCAATGGCATTACTACCAACAATCCCTAAAACTGAGGCAAACAATGCAAAGGTTTTATCACTATTAAAGATATGTTGTGATTTCACAGCAAGTACGGCTAAATGGTAGTCTGGATGATGGATCAATTGGTGTTGTTGATGATCAATCAGTGTATTAATCATATTTTGGCAAATTTCACCCACCTCAAAGCGGGTCATCTTGTTATGAAAAGACAGTTGTGTATACAACTGTGCAAGGCGCTCGGTCCCTGCTTTGGCACCTAAAGCCATAATACTGGCAAAGCGCCAACTACCAATTGAAGAACCAATCAATGTTCGGCGTTGAGGCGCTTGTGGTAAAAAATCTCCAAAAATGGCTTGGTCTAAACCTTGAATTCCCAGTCCTTTAGGACCACCCGCTGCACCGGGAAGAATATCAACTTGTGCGGCATGTAAACCTTCTTGCTGAATCAGTTGCTTTGCAATAGATCCTGCACGAATCGAAAGTGCAGGGGGGTGTTGCTTGAGAATATAAGTCATAATTAATGTAAATTATTAAGATATATATAAATTGTAATCAAGTATTGAAGGACAGCAATGGCGATAAAAATCACAGCGTGACTTGATAGTCATGTGATTTAAAATAACATCTACACGATGCAATTGATAAAAATAGCACCAACACAATGCGATGCTTGATGTCTTATCAGCTTAAATAAGATGTTTAATCCAACGGCATACCACAGTATCAAGATTTGTGTATATGCCGTTGTTTTAGTCACATCATTTTTAAACTGCTTTAATAATATAGATCATTAAGCATAGCCTGAAGAGGCTGGTTCAGTGGTTATTGAAAGACTTTAAAGCGAGTATCATTGTCAATAAATGATTTTTCGCCTGCTGCAGCTTCAATTGAACCAAAAACAAGCTGAGCACGTAATTTCCAATTTGATGGTATCTCCCATTCAGCATGGACGTTATTGTCTATAATTGGATTATAGTGTTGCAGTGATGCTCCGATCCCTTGTTCTGCGAGTGCAGTCCATACAGCAAATTGAGCAATTGCTGTGGAATGTTCTGACCAAACTGGAAAATTGTCGGCATATAATGGGAATTGCTCTTGTAATCTTTGTACGATTTCTTGATCTTCAAAGAATAACACGGTACCGACACCAGCAGCAAAGCTAGCAATTTTTTGCTGAGTGGCTTTGATGGCATCATCATTTGACAAAAATTCTTGTAATTTTTCAAAGACCAGTTGCCAAAATTTTTCATGCTCATCACCAAATAAAATCACAGCACGAGAGGATTGAGAATTAAAGGCAGAAGGTGCGTAGATAATCGCTTGCTGAATAAGTGTTGTTAATTGTTCATTACTCAGTTGTACCTGTTTACCAATTGCGTAGATACTACGACGATTTTCAATTAATTTTTGGAATAAATTATTCACGAGTTAAGTCTCTAATTTTATGGATGTGCAGAATTAAAATAGCGTGATTATTGGATAAAATAAAAGCATCATTTTGTTATTTTAAGTAGAATGATAACAATGAAAAATTTTGCACTATCCTGCCATTTTATGGCGAGTAATCTTGGATTTATTACAAAATAAATCACTTGATAAGACTATTAGTATTTTAGGCTTGCTTGATGAGCAATCAATATTTATGATGCCATTTTAATAGAATAGATAAATCATAAATTTAAAGTCTTTTAATAGTATAAATCGATATATTTGGAACGATTATGACGTCAAAAAAATGTAAAAAATGTCATGCAACACTGACCCATCCGAGTAAAGCATGTGAAAATTGTGGTGAAAAGCCATCTCGAACCAATCAAATAATGGCATGGTTTTGTATTATTCTGTTATTGGTTGCAGGAATGATTTGGGCTTTTACTGATTCAGAACCCGATGTGACAGTGGTACCAACGCCACAAACAGAAGGTGTCTAATGCATCAATCATGCTGAGATGTGCCGAATAGCAATATTGAATATCGAGTATGATGCAGTATTGACCAAATCAATTTATGGTTTGGTCAATTACACTGCCAATTAAGCATGCATCAAATCAATAGATGATTTAAGGTTTGGCCAGTCGCCATATCGACAATAGGCTACTTAAGATCAGCATGATGATGCCAACATACCAAGGTGTAATGATCGCAATGACTAACAGCATGGCGATGATGGTACCAAAAATCCAACTACGTTTATGCTGGCTTTCCATTTGCAAACGTATAGTTTGTAATTCATGAATTTGTTTTGCATGCCAAGCAGATTGATTTTTTAAACCATTTAAGCTATCAATCATCAGGCTAGGTAAATCTTGTGCACCTAACAGCAAGTCTGGTAATTTTTGTCCCAGTTCTTTCAGATTTTTTTGTGGATTCATTTGTGCTTTTACCCAATCTGTTAAGATGGGTTTAGCCAAACTCCAAATATCTAGATCTGGATACAAATCTGTTCCTAAACCTTCAACATGTACCAATGTTTTGAGTAAGAGCATTAATTGTGGCGGAATTTCTAAATGAAAGCGTCGCGCAATGTCCATCACTTCTAATAAGATGCCAGCAAAATCGAGTTCATGCATGGGCTTAGAGACCATTGGACCAACAGTACGTCGCATTTCACGTGCCAGTGCATCTTGATCTGTACCTGGCGGAATCCATCCAGCTTGATGCACAATTTGAATCAGTTGCATGAAATCGCTATTCATCACAGCCAATAGCATACGTGCCACAGTCATTTGGTCATGTTTAGATAGCTCCCCCATAATGGCACAGTCGAGTGCAATAAAGCGTGGGTTTGCTGGATGCAGGGTTTCAACAAATACATTGCCAGGATGCATATCTGCATGAAAGAAGTTGTCACGAAATACTTGGGTAAAGAAAATGGTTAATCCTTTACGCGCCAAATCTGCACGATCCATGCCTAAACGGTCAAAGGTTGCAGTATCTGAAATCGGTACGCCGATAATACGCTCAGCGACCATCACATCTTTACTGTCCATATAGACTTCAGGGACATACATCATGGTTGAACCGGTAAAGTAATGACGCATACGACGGGTATTGTCGGCCTCTAAACTCAGGTCCAGTTCTTTTAAAATAATATGCCGATAGTCTTGAATAATTTCAGCTAAATGCAGTGCACGAGCACTTTCTAGACGTTTTTCTAGACGCTCTCCTAACCAAGCCAGAATCTCGAAATCTTGTAAAATTTGTGCGCGAATATGAGGACGAGTCACTTTAACAATGACTTCACGGCCATCATGTAAAGCAGCTGTATGCACTTGTGCAATAGAAGCCGCAGCTAATGGCTGTTCATCAAAACGACTAAACAATGTCGCAATATCCGCTTTTAATCCCTGTTGAATACGCATTTTGGCAATATTGGAAGGGAAGGGCTTAACACGATCTTGTAATAACACCAGTTGTTGTAAAATTTCTGGCGGAATTAAGTCACGACGGGTAGATAATAACTGTCCTAACTTAATCGCCAAAGGTCCCATATCTTCAAGTGCTTGTTTCAGCTTGAGCGGGTTTTTACGTTCCTTGCTTGACCAAGCCGCAGGATGCATCCGGATAATACTGATAACATGGCGAGCTTTTTCGGGTAATTCATCTGCAGGAAACAACGTGTCGAGTCTATAGTGCGCAGCAATACGCCAAAGTTCGAGTAAACGTGAAACATGCGGAATCATAGATGTAATTACCTAGTTGTGAGGAGTTTTTGGAAGTGTTTCAATCAATTGCTGCAGTCGTTGAATTTTTGCTTCAGCACGATCTAAGTTTTGATTGAAAATACGGGTATCTTGATTGAGATCATCCATTTGCCAACGCAGCGCAAATAGACCACTGTCTTCTTTTAAGGCGTCTTGAGCAAAAAATAAATGACTGGAAACGCTACGTTTGATCTGTTTCGGGAGCTTTTGAATTTTAGAAATTTCATGTGCTAATGCCGGTCCGACCCACAGTGATAATTGCGCGGCAAGATCAGGTTCAGCCTGATCAATAATCCGTTTAATTTCTTGTAAGATACGAAAATCACCTTGTAATGGAATATTACCTACATCATCTGTGATTAGTAATTTAATCAGTTCAACCAAGTTTGTGACATGTAAGGTTGCTGTTGCATCCATAATTGTATCCGCTTGATCAAACGGACGTTGTTCAAACAAGGTCGACTGCGTCGCTTGACCAGTGGGTGTTGTTGATAAACGGACTTTTCCTTGATCAAAGAAGACATCAATCGCCATTTGTGGCGAATCAATCACCACACGTAATAATTGACCTTGCAAGCCATTGATTTGAATTCGCGTAATGGCGTCCAAATCAATCAGCTGATTTATACATTTTTCAGCAGCACCCAGTACGAGAATAGACCACATGAGCTATATGCCTTTTCTTTTATAGTTTAAAACCACGATGGACAGCAACAATACCGCCAGTTAAATTATGATAGTCACAATTTTGGAAACCTGCTTGTTCCATCATGCCTTTTAAGGTACGTTGATCAGGATGCATACGAATCGATTCTGCTAGATATTTATAACTTTCCGCATCATTTGCAACAATTTTACCCATGATTGGTAATGCTGTGAATGAATATAAGTCATACAGTTTAGAGAATGGTTCAAATACTGGTTTAGAGAACTCTAGAATTAGTAAACGGCCGCCTGGTTTGAGGACACGATACATTGCAGCAAGTGCAGCATCTTTATCTGTTACATTGCGTAGACCAAAAGAAATAGTGACTAAATCAAAACTGTTATCTGCAAAAGGTTCCAGCGTTTCTGCATTGGCCAGTACGAAATCAACATTGCTACAGCCTGCATTAATTAAACGATCACGTCCTACATTCAGCATTGATTCGTTGATATCTGACAACACCACATGACCGCTTGGACCAACTTCACGACTAAATACTTTGGCAAGATCACCTGTACCACCAGCAATATCAAGGACATGCTGACCACGACGTACACCAGACATATTAATGGCAAAACGTTTCCATAAACGATGGATACCAAATGACATCAGGTCATTCATAATATCGTATTTGCTGGCAACAGAATGAAAAACCTCAGCAACTTTTTGTGCTTTTTCTTCACTGTTTACCGTTTGGTAGCCAAAGTGAGTAGTATGACCTACACGGCCACTATCGGCACCACGTGGTAGATTATATTTAGGAATAGCTGTATTCGTCGGAGTATCTACTTGCTGCTGTAAAGACTGTTGTTGTCCTTGAGGCGCACCTTGAGGAAGTGGCTCAGTCAAGAATGGACTCACTGTGTCTGTATGTTGTGTCGACTTGGTTGTTGTAGTCAGTGTTTGGTCTTCATTCGACATTCGAGTCACTCCTAACAAAAAATAGGGTTAAATGTTGCAGTGCATGCATGATGACAGATTATTGGTCGTTGTACAGCAATCATCATACGATTGTTATGAATAATATACAGAAAAATCGTCCTAGTTTAGCTTATTTAAATGGATCTGGGTGGCCTGTATGCACTTTCTCAATCACTTTTTGTTCTAGTGAGGTAAATAGATGAATAAATTTTTCAGCAGATTTGAGTGGCTTAATCGCAGCGAAACCTTCCTCTATAAATTGATACATGGCTATAAACTGATATTTATATGCGGTACTTTTACACATTTTAAAGGCGGTATAAATCATAAATGAACGCATATATCGATCTAAATATAGCCCCAGTTCATTAAGCATCTTTAATTGGGTTTGACGGCTATTCAGCTGGTCGAGTTTTAAATAGCTTAGACGCATCATTTCATCATCAATGGCTTGGGATGCTGGGTAGTCTTTTAATAGTTGTACGGCAATATCCTCATCGAGCTGTACGGCTAAAATTGCCAATGAAATGGCTAATGTTCCTGTTTTAAGCGCATTTTCTGGAATCAGTTTTTCCGCCTTATGGGCAAATTGCATTAAGCGTGCAATTTGTGCTGCCAATTGATCAAAATCTGGACCACCATATAAACGATTTAAAAAATATTCTGCCATCATGACATTGGCTTTTTCTGAGAATAGTTGTCGATGCGTGTATTGAAGACGTGTACGTTTCCATGATTGTACTTCTTGTAATCGCTGAAAAATTTTTTGATCACGATGATAATCCAACTGATGGTAACGTTCTAAAAGCGTATCGAATACAGCAAGCTTAGCCATATATGTCCTTAAGATGTTGAGCTAAACAGGAAGTGTAAAACGATCTGTTTAAAGCAGCTATAGCATTGGATCACTAATTGTGAATAATCCAATAGTTTTATGATAAAAATATATTATTTTAATTATATTATTTTAATAATGTAAAAACACAAAAAAATGATATAGATCAAGTTATAATCACATGACTATAAAGCCAAGAGTATAATAATGGTCACTGAAAATAATGATTTTAAAATGATTGCTGAAGACCAATTATCGGTTGACCTGATTGAAGCACAATATGCCTTAAAAAATACCCAAGGCACTGCAAAAGCAAAAAGTTTAGTGATTTTAGTCAGTGGAATTGAATTGGCGGGTAAAGGTGAGGCCGTAAAGCAGCTTAGAGAATGGGTTGATCCACGGTATTTAAAAGTAAAAGCAGATGCGCCACATCCTTTTTCTGATCATTATCCATTTTGGCGTCCTTATGCCCAATTTATTCCTGCTGAAGGACAAATATTGGTGATGTTTGGCAACTGGTATGGTGACTTATTATCCACCACCATGAATGTGGTGTTACCCATAGATGAAACTTTATTTGATCATTATGTTGATCGTATGCGTGCTTTTGAGCAAGACTTAAAAAACAATCATGTTGATGTCATTAAAGTTTGGTTTGATTTGTCATGGAAATCATTACAAAAACGTCTAGATAGTATGGATCCAAGTGAGATTCGTTGGCATAAATTACATGGTTTGGATTGGCGTAGCCAAAAGCAATATGACACAGTACAAAAATTACGCCAACGCTTTACCGAAGATTGGTTGGTGATTGACTGTGAAGATAAAAAACAACGCGATCAAAAATTTGCCCAACATATTTTAAAAGCGTTAAAGCATTGCCCAGCACATTTACGTAAAGCTCAAAGTGTTTGGCAGCAAGCGATCATTCCAGAATCCTTACTGCACCCAACTGAAGCGAGTATGGATAAAGCAGCATATAAAATAGAATTAAAAAAATTGAGTAAAAAAGTTGCTGATGCATTACGTCAAGATGCACGTAATATCGTGATTTTATTTGAAGGAATGGATGCTGCGGGTAAGGGCGGTGCAATTAAACGTATTGTAAAGAAGCTTGATCCACGTGAGTATGAAATTTATAGTATTTCTGCACCACATAAATATGAACTTGCTCGGCCATATTTATGGCGGTTTTGGACTAAAATTCAACCGGATGAAAAAATTACGATCTTTGATCGTAGTTGGTACGGTCGTGTTCTGGTTGAACGAACTGAAGGGTTTGCCAGTGAGGTTGAATGGCAACGTGCTTATGCTGAAATTAATCGCTTTGAAAAAGATTTATCGGATCATCAGACTGTCGTGATTAAATTTTGGTTAGCGATTAGTAAAGATGAGCAGGAAAAACGTTTTACAGCACGTCAAAGTATGCCGCATAAACGCTTTAAAATTACCGATGAAGATTGGCGTAATCGTAGCCATTGGGATGAGTATTTACAGCAAGCTGCAGATCTATTGCAACGGACGAATACGCAATATGCACCATGGCATGTGATTGCAACCAATGATAAATATCGTGCACGTTTGGACGTGCTACAGCATATTCTGACACAGTTAAAAGCGTGAGTTTTACAGCTTGCGCGCTTGTATATCGCATGCAACAGTATCTAACAGACGTCTAGATCACAGGCATGCTGCCTGTTGGTTTGCTGAAGTTATTTACGGATTGTATTGTATAAAGTCGCGTTAGCGACTTTAGCTGAGGTATTGAATTAAAGACGATGACCGTTTTAATTAACCTGTTGTATCGTTTGCTTCGCTTGAATTTTTTTGGCTAATTGATAGCAGTCATTAATATGTGCTTCAGCGACTTTTTTCATCACCAAGTAACCTAAACTTGCAGCAATGATTTGCCCACCAATTGGAATAAATTTGGTGACTTGCTTGGTGATATATTTGGCAGCCGCATTATTGATAGATTTTTTAATCGCCGTACGTGCAATCACTAATCCAGAGAATTCAATGCCACGTTTACGTAATTCTTGCCAATGTATCTGCTTGGTGGCAGGATCATAAACACTGATATGTTCCGGTGCTAATCCAAATCGTGCGCTAATTTGTGGAATCAGTTGCGATAAAATACTCACATCAATCATCACATCAAAAAAAGGCAGTGGAACAATTGCTGCACCAGCAGAAAAGTAAGCACGTTTTTTGCTGAGTGCAAGACATTCTTCACGTACTTGTTCTAAATTTAAATTGCTATCAATTGATTGAGGAAGATTGTCTATTTTCATCATATAAATCCATTGTATTTATTGATTAAAAGATGGCGGTATTTTATGTCTAGCGAAGATCAAATCAAAAGTCATCGTATGGCTTAAGTGTATAACGCAGTTTTATAAGAGTTTAGTGCTAAGTTATCGTAATTTGTATATTTTTTGCTGAAACACTGTGATATTAATCACTTTATAATAGTTAAATGACAATTTTGTTTAAAAATTTATGCACAAGCAGTTTTGCAAATGCATCATAGACACACTGCACGATATCATCAATAATCCAAAAATTGACTGAGTAATTAAAGAAAGGAAACGCAAAATGGGGATTCATGTGATTCAAAGTCAACGCATTGATGTTTTATTACATGCAATGTTAAAGACTACAAAACAGAGCACATTAAGTCCATTTGACGCGTTAAAAACACAGCATATTATTGTTCCTTCTGCGGCCATTGAGACATGGCTCAATACACAGATTGCTGAACAACAAGGAATTAGCGCCAATATACAGTTTTATCACCGTATTCGTGGTTTCCAGTGGTCTGCTTATCAGTGGGTTTTAGATGCGCATAAAGATAAAGTACGTAAAGCCAATATCCCACGTATTATTATTAAATGGCGCATTTTCCAATTACTCAAGCCCTATATTGAACATGAACAATCTCACCTAGATCAACAACATCCATTATTTCCAATAATTCAACGTATTTATGCCAGTGCCGAGCAAGTCGAATATGGCATGGCACAACAGCTTAAAAAACAAGATATGTTGTATTGGGTTGCAGAGCAAGTCTCTAAGTTATTTAGTCATTATATGACTTATCGTAGTGAATGGTTGAATCACTGGCATGAACATGGTGTTTTAGATATTGAGCACATGTTTTTTAATAGCAATACAGAAATTTCTGCTTTTACTTTACAGCAGGCACAAGAGTTAGAAGGATGGCAACGTTGGTTATGGCAACAGGGTTTTTCACAGGATTTTATCGAAATACAACAGATTGATCAGTTGTTTTGGCAAGCATTGGGAGATCCTCTTCGGCCTGATGAGGCACTTAAAAAACTACCACCACAATTGGTGGTATTTACTTTGTTAGATCTGCCTCCCAGCCAATTAAACTTTTTAAGACAACTGGGGCAATATATTGATATTTTTGTCTTTCATTATAATCCTTCACAAGAATACTGGGCAGATAGTGTCGATCCACACTGGAAGACACGTTATGATGTACGTGTTAAAGAGCGTTTTATTGAAAAAAATCCTCACGCTACCGATGCTGAAATTCAGCAATTTTTTGCCGAGTTTAGTTTAAATTTTAATGCACAGAACCGTGAATCCCGTCATCCGCTATTGACTCGTTTAGGTAAACAGGCACGTGATCATTTTTCCTTATTATCCAGTTTGTCTTCTGGTGAAGAGGGGATGTGGGCAGACTTATTTGTCAACGAATATGCTGATCATTTATTGGCCAAAGTACAATCAGATATTTTATATTTGGCCGAACCTGAGCCTCATCATTATGTTTTACAACCCAACGATGATTCAATACAAATCCATGTCTGTCATTCTGCTCAACGTCAACTAGAGGTATTAAAAGATCATTTAATTGACTGGCTATCGAAAAGCACCATACAACAGCCTCGTAAACCGAGTGATATTTTGGTGCTCATGCCAAATTTAAAGCAGTTAGAACCACTGATTCGCAGTCATTTTGCTCCTCCACCTTATACAGCGAATAGCAAGGAACGATTAAGTACGGATTCGATTTATTTACCAATTCAAATTGCAGGGGTCATGCGTTTAGATGTTCAACATGCTTGGCGTGCTGTGTTGGGGCGTATTGAATTGGTTCAAGGGCGTTTTTATTTAGAAGATTTTGCCGATTGGTTAAGTTTAAATGCCACCTTATGTCGTTATGATTTAGAGATTAATCAAGTGCGCCGTATGGTGATTCTGTTGGAAAAAGCAGGTTTTAAACGTGGTTTTGATGATATTCATTTACAGCAAAGCTTAAGTCACTCAGATCAAGATTATCGTTTTAGTTTTAAATTTGCTTTAGATCGTTTAGCTTTGGGTATTGCCATCCCTGAACATACCGTATTTCAAAATATACTCAGTGATGGACAAGTATTACCCAGTGATTTTGAACTCATTGCAAAATTAATCGAAATCTACCAAGATTTTTTACATCGTCGTGACTGGATGATTGGGCATGAATTGGGCGAAATATTGCATGTGGAGCAGTGGTTTGAACGTTTAATGCAAGATGTCTCTGAGTTTATACAGGCTGGAGTGGAGGCATTAAATACGGTATATACCATCATTAAAAAGTATCAACGTATGTTAACTTTGGCTAACTTTTATGATCAAGATCAACAGCATGCTTTAGATTATCTATCATTACCACTACCGTATTTAATTGCAGAAATTAATCAAATGATTGAGGGGCAATTAGAGCAGGCAGAACCAACAGGATATATTACGTTTAGTCAAATTGGACAAATTCGTCCAGTGCCTTATAAACTGGTTGTCATGCTTAACTTGGATAGTGGTAAATTTCCCAACCGTAATGTTCATTTACCTTTTGATTTGATGCAACTTCTCAAACCTCAATTGGGCGATCGTTCACGCTTAGAGGATGATCAAGGTGCATTTTTAGATGTATTGTTGTTGGCTCAAGAGAATCTGTGGTTATTTTATAATGGTTTTGACGTCAGTGATGGTGAGGTTCGAGAGCCATCACATGTTTTACAAGAGCTTATTCAACACTTAACACTGATTATTAGACCAGATCCACATCATGCCACCATGCAAACGGTAATGCTCAATGGTTTGGCCGTACCTCAACATCTACAATCTTTATATCATGTTCATCCCTTACAGCCTTTTGATCCGAATGGTTTTGAAAATTCATCTAAAATTCGCTATCAAGATCAATGGTTTCGGGTTGCACAGCAAATTCGTTATGCACAAGGTTCAGCTCAACAATGGGCCAATGTCGCCTATCCTGTATTAGATCAAGATGTTCAAGTTTTAGATAGCCAGCAATGGATTAACGATATTACCTTTCCTGCACGTTTATATCTAAAAAGTATAGGCGTACAAAATTTAAATCCTCAGGATATTCCTGATCAATTTGAGCCTTTATTACTGGATGGTTTAGCACGCTATAGCATACGACATTTTTTACATCAACATGATGGTCTGGCGGATCCAGCATTACTGATGGATCAATTGCCTGTAGGTAAAATTCAGCACAGTGCATGGCAGATGAGCCAGTTAGAACAACGCCAACTTCAGCAGCGTTTACAGTGTTATGCAGCGACTGAAACCGTCACAACATCACAGTTATGGCGTATAGAAGCTCAGTTATATATGAATATTAGCTTACCCAAACAACATCATCCCGACTGGGTAACGCTCAGTGCTGCCAGTGCACGTGCCAATCGTCGTGCCAAACTTTGGTTAGAATATTTACTTTGGTTGGCTTATTTAAATTTAGGTCAGGGAGGTACAGACTATCAACGTATTATGGTTTTTAGTGATCAAACGATTATCTGTCAAGGCGTGAGTTCAGAGCAAGCCAGACAATATTTAACTGAATGGTTAAAGGCTTGGCGTTATGGACAATCTCAACCTTTGGTATTGCCTGCTGCGTTGCTTTTAAAATGTATGGAAAAGGATCAGGTCTTGAGCTGGCATGGCGATGAGCAGGGGCGGATGTTGCTGGATCAGATGCCTGAAATCTTAAAGCTATGGAATGATAACGGACAGTTTAGTTCTTTTGATGTTACGGCCAATGAGGCCAGTAAATTTCATCGCGATTGGCAGTTTATTTTACAGCAGCAGGACGCTTTACTGCTGTTGCAAGCAGCATGTGAAGACTATGCTTATCGATTGTATGCTCCTATTTTTTGTTATCAACATGCGATTAAGGATTAAGTTATGACGCTTCATCATCATACTGGCGCATGGTCTTATCAACCTATCCATGATATGCAGTTTAAAGGTTTACATTGGATTGAGGCTTCTGCTGGTACAGGAAAAACCTATACCTTATCGAGTTTAATGGTTCGTATTTTACTGGGTGCATATTTACCCAATCAAATTATTGCCACCACATTCACCCGTGCAGCAGCAGCAGAGTTAAAACATCGTATCCGTCTTCGTTTAGTGGAAACATTAAACTTTTTGGTCCGTTTGCAATCTGATAGCCAACAGCAAATCCAGCAGCATTTACAACATGAAAAAGATCCACTATTTCAAAAAGTACTACAGGACTATGCACCAAGAATTGATTATGCCAAAGAACGTTTAAAACTGGTTATTGATCAGCTTGATGAATTATTTGTTGGCACATTGGATAGCTTTACACAGACAATTTTACGTGAATTTGCCTTTGAAAGTGGCAAAATTGAATCGGCTCAAATTACTGAAGACGCAAAGGCGTATACCGATCAACTGATTCATGATGTTTTACGTGAATGGATCCAACATCAGCCGCAACAGATAATTGACTATTTGTTGTTACAGCAAAAATTAAAGTCGATTGATCAATATCGTCGTGTGGTAGAACAAAGTCTGAATTTTAGCTCGGCACATTTTCAGGAAATTCCATGTCCAAATATCGATATTGCGCAATTTGAAGCGGCCATTGACGCGGTCTTACAATTAGATATGACTCAAATTGATCAATTGAGTGATTATTATTTAATTGATGGTGCTCATTATACCGTAGTGGCCAAAAAATGGCGCAATCACAATTTGCTGCAGCAGCTTTTATGCGTTGATCTTGGAGAATGGTTAACGGCATTAAAAGAACAAAGAAGCTATGCCGTATTTTCACCACAGTTTTCAGCGACGGTAAAAGCATTGATGGAGCTTAGTTGTAAAAAAGTATTAAATAAATGTGCAGAAAATATTTTACTACAATTTAATCACCATCCGCTCATTGTGACATTACGACAATTTTTTGAACAATTTCAACAGCTCGTTAATCATCTTGAACATTTAGACAGCCATTTAAAATTTTATTTAAGTCAACAAGTCAAATATCGTTTACCGTCTTTATTACATCAAAAAGGTGAAACGACTTTTTCTCAGCAAATTCGCAACTTGTCTGAAGCATTACAGGGTGTACAGGGACAGCGACTGGCACAGTTTATTCATACCAAATATCCATTGATTTTAGTGGATGAATTCCAAGATACCAATCAGGACCAAGATGATGTTTTGGCCCGAATATGGCGTGATCGTTCACGTTATTGGCAGGGATGTATGATTATGGTAGGTGATCCTAAACAGGCCATTTATGGTTTTCGTGGTGGAGATATGCTGACCTATAACAAGGCACGTCAAGATGTATTGGCCAAGCAAGGGCATTGTTATAGCTTGAAATATAACCATCGTTCCGTAGCCGAATTGGTACAGGTGGTTGATGCATTATTTCAACGTCAAACGGATTTTGGTGAGGATGTATTTTATCATCCTGTGGCAGCAGGTCGTCAGCATCCACCCTTAGTGGATACACAAGGTAACAATCATTTACCCTTACGTTGGTTGATGCTAGAAGATAAAGCAGATGAAGCAATACAGGTGGCTTGGCAGATTCGCGACTTACTCAATCAAAGTTTACAGGGACAACTGTATATTGAGCACGCTACCGAGCAACAACCGATTATTGAAGATGATATTGCAATATTATCGAAAAATCATGATGCTTTAGATAAAGTTCAATATGAATTAGAACGTTTAGCCATTCGCGTTAATCGTCCTTCGAAAAAAAGTGTATTTGACAGTCAGGTGGCCAAAGATGTCGGGGCATTACTGATTGCCATCATGAATCCTTATGATGAGGAAAAAGTTAAACGTGCTTTACTCAGTCGATTGTTCAATTTTGATCTGGCGCAATTAATTGCATGTCAACATCAGCCGGAAGGTTTGAGTCAATATATTGCTGATTTTGATCTTATTCGTGAAATGTGGTTAGAAAAAGGTTTTGTTACTGCATGGCAATTTACCTTAAATTTATTTCATGTTTGGCAAAATTTAGTGGCGAGTCAAAGCCGTGACAATGAGCGTAATGTAGTGAATTTACGTCATATTACCGATATCTTAAATCAACATAGTGAAGCTCATCAGGGTGTACAAAATTTATATGATTGGTATTTAAAACAATTGCAATCACCCAGTGAGCGAGAGTGGGAATTAGAGCGTAAACTGTCGAATGCCGCAGGTATACAATTGATGACCATTCATCAATCTAAAGGCTTGGAATATAAAATTGTATTTTTACTGGGTGCAAATAAGGCGTTTAGGGAGCCTGCAAAGACGTTAAATTTTTCGACACAGACCATTATCAATCCTGCAACACAGCAAACCGAACCTTATCGTGTCGTTACCATCAATGATAAAGCCTTACTTTCAGATCAGGCACAACAGCAACATCAATCTCGTGCAGAGGCAGAGCAACACCGACTTTGGTATGTGGCATTAACCCGAGCCAGTTATCGTGTATATGTATTGCTTAATCAGCAAGATGCTCAATCTTTATCTGGATTGGCATTTTGGCGCGGTCATGGCACAGAGATTTTTCAGCATCTTTTGAGTGGTGATGAACCTGCTTTAACACAACGTCCAGCGCAATATGTAACTCAAGTCACAATACCGCAACAGTTATCTGCACGGCCATTTCCACAGCAACGTTTTTATCCACGCAGTAAAACCAGTTTTAGTGCGCTATCACAACATTTAAGCCATCAGCAGGCCAAAGATGCTTTGGCTGCCTTAACCGAACAACAATCATCAGCAACTGATGAGATCAATATTGTACTGACCAATGAAAAAATTTTACAACAGCCATTAGATTGGATTAAACAGCATTTTCCAATGGGTACTGTGGCTGGAAATTTTTTACATGAGATTTTTCAGCATATTGATTTTCAGAATGCGACGCTGTGGTCTCTAGAGATTCATCGTCGTTTTAAAAATGACTATCCTGCTTTATGGGCACAGTTATGTCAGGCATGGTATCGTGATTTTCCAGATCATACTGAGCAGCAGTTAATTGAGTTAATTGTACAATGGCTACATGATGTATTAGAGACACCGTTATATCCTCATTTTAAATTAAAGCATCTTGATGCAAATCAGTATTTGACAGAATTTCCGTTTCAGTTGGCATTGGCTGATCATGTGTTATCCACGCAAAGAATACATCAATTATTTATTGAACATGGCATTTATATGCTGGAGTTAAATCAGGCACAGTCAGCACGTTATTTAACCGGTTCGATTGATTTGGTTTTTTTTGATGGTCAAAAATATTATATTGCTGATTATAAAAGTAATTTCCTAGGAAATGAACAAAGTGATTATGGTGTAGATGCCATTCAAAACAATATGTCACAAGCAAGTTACTGGTTACAAGCAGCGTTGTATTTGGTGGCATTACATCGTTATTTAACTGTGCAGTTGGTTGGTTATAATATTGATCAACATTTAGGTGGCGCGATTTATTTATATTTAAGAGGAATGAATGCTGAGGCGGGCTATGGTTATTATTATTGGCCAGCAGATAAAGAGCTTATTCTTCGATTGGATGCATTACTTGGCCATCAATCGAGAGTGAGTTTAAACGATGAGTAAAGTCAAAATAAGTTTAATAACAGATCCATTCTTGCATGACTTGTGGATAACTTTGAGGATAATTGTGTGGAAAACAATCAAAAAATGATTAAACAATCATCTGAAGATCAATCTATAGCATGGTATCAAACTTGGGGAACATACTTATATCAACAATGTGTTAAATATCAAAAACCTTCCGAAGTATTTCATGAAATTATTGCGAAAATAGCAATGGCTGTTCAGCAAGGGGATAGCTGTATTGAGCGGATACCTGATGATATTCAGCATTTAGCGGGAATGGTTTTAGCTGCAGATCAAGTGAACGCTACACATATCGCGCCCTTTATTTATGATGCACAATATTTATATTTGTATCGTTATTGGGCATTAGAGCATGAATTGGCACAACAGGTTTGGCGGTTAAAACAACAGAAAATTACCACGATCGCTTTGTCTGGTATAGAGCAACTGTTAAGTGATTCTTATCAAAAACAAGCTTTACAAACAGTCATAGAACATGCCTTTACGATGATTACGGGGGGGCCAGGGACAGGAAAAACATATACCTTGGCACGTATTATCGCGGTATTAAGTCAGACTCAGTCTGATCTGCGTATTGCTTTAGCTGCACCGACCGGTAAGGCGGCACAGCGGATGAAAGAGGCTTTACAATATGCTTTAAATGATCCCCATTTAGCGGCTTTTGTCAGTGATGAATTAAAAAATATTACCCCTATTACCATTCATCGTTTATTGGGCTTGGGTCATCATCAGCAAGCTAAATTTAATGCTAAACAACCATTACCTTATGATTTAATTGTAGTTGATGAAGCATCGATGCTTGATCTTCATTTGGCCAATATGCTGTTTTGTGCTGTACCAGATCAAGCACGATTGATTTTATTGGGTGATGCACAGCAGTTGGCTGCTGTTGATGTTGGTAATGTATTGGCGGATTTACAACAGATTCCTGCTTTGGCATCTCATCGAGCACATTTAGTGACGAGTCGACGTTTTAAAGCAGGTGCTCTCATTGGTCAAATGGCACAATTTATTCAACAGCAAAATCAATATTCATCTGGTGATGTTTTAGCACAATTTGAACAGCAAATCGTTAAGGCTGGACAGTTAAAAGCAGTGACATTACATGATGAAATGTCAGATTTTATTCAACTACAATATTTAGCTGATGAAACAGAATCCAGTGCAGCATGGCAATCCTGTTATGATCAACTGTTCTATGGTTTTTCCGCATATGCTGAAATAATTAAAAAAAATATAGAAAATAATAGCTTAGAGCAGGATTTAACTCTCATTATGCACCATTTTGATGCGTATCGAATCTTGACCGCAATTCGTCATGCAGCATTCGGACTTTATCATTTAAATCAACAAATTGAACAGCGATTTTTATCTGATACTCATCAAATTAAACAAGGAGATTGGTATATCGGACGTCCTGTAATGATGACCTATAATGACTATCAATTGGGTCTCTCGAATGGTGATATTGGTATTTGTTTAAAACGTGGTGATATTTTAGATGGTGTATTTGAAGTGTATTTTCCGAGTTTACAAAAATGGGTATTGGCTACCCGCTTACCTAAAAATATAGAAACGGCTTATGCATTAACGATTCATAAATCTCAAGGTTCTGAGTTTAAGCATACCGCGATTGTTTTAGATGAAACAGCAACTAAATTATTAAGTCAGGAATTATTATATACTGCAATTACCCGTGCTAAATCAGTCGTGAGCTTGTTGGCCCATCGTTCTGCCTTACACTGTGCATTAACGCATCGGACCACGAGAAAAAGCGGTTTATTAAGTAAAATTAATCAATTACTTTAATTGTATATGTGATCTAAAAAGTAAACATTTTTGTAGGAAATTGCTTACAAGGATTCGAGATATTTGCTCATGAAGAAGCTGATACTTTTTGAGAAGATGACTTTATAAAATAATCTGGCAAGGAAAGCTGGATATAATCGTAGAATGATAATTATAGCCAAAGGCAACGAACTTACAAAGACGTAGGTAATAGAGGAACTTACAGCCGCTAAGCCTTGTAGTTTTGGGAGAGACTACAAGGCTTTTTTATTTCTTGTTTTGCAATTTAAACCCTTTTCCCTTAAAATACTTTACTTGCTGTAGTGATGCACGGCAGTCAATTGTATAACAGTTGATTTATATCGTAATTTTTAACTTTAAGCATCTCGGAGAAATCGAATGGCTTTAACAAACGCAGATCGCGCAGAGATCATTGCTAAATTTGCTCGCGCTGAAAATGACACTGGTTCACCAGAAGTTCAAGTTGCACTTTTAACTGCTCAAATTAATGATTTACAAGGTCACTTTAAAGAACATAAACACGACCATCATAGCCGTCGTGGTTTGATCCGTATGGTTAACCAACGTCGTAAGCTTCTTGACTACCTTAATGGTAAAGACCATGGTCGTTATGTTGCATTGATTGGTGCTTTAGGTTTACGTCGTTAATTCGATTAAAGCTATGTTTTCGTGTTATTGCATGTTATGTGCTATAAGACTGAAAAGAAAATTATATCTAGCATCGTCTAGATGATGAGGAAGGGGCGATGATTCGCTCCTTCTTTGTGTTTAAAATCATAAGTCTAGTGAGGTCGGCTTCTAAGTTTTGTCATTTAATGCCCATATTTATGGGCTAGTGAATGCTAAACCTTAGGGGTCTCCACTAGAATAAAATCAGGAAACAAAAAAATATGTCAATGTTTAATATTGTTCGTAAAGAATTCCAATATGGTCAATATAATGTTGTTTTAGAAACAGGCCGTATTGCACGTCAAGCAAAAACAGTTTTAATCACCATGGGCGGTGTAACGGTATTGGTTGCTGTCGTTGCTCAGCCAACTGCTAAAGCGGGTCAAGATTTTTTCCCACTTACTGTAAATTATCAAGAAAAACAATATGCTGCTGGTCGTATTCCAGGTGGTTATGGTAAACGAGAAGGCCGTGCTTCTGAAGCAGAAACATTAATTTCACGTTTAATTGACCGCCCAATCCGTCCATTATTCCCAGAAGGTTATTATAACGAGATTCAGGTAACGGCAACGGTTGTTTCGTCAGATAAAACCATGGAAGCTGATATTGCAGCGATGCTTGGTACTTCTGCAGCATTGGCAATTGCAGGCACACCTTTCCGTGGTCCTATCGGTGCAGCACGTGTAGGTTTAATTAATGGCGAATATATTTTAAACCCTAATCACGAACAACTGAGTGCTTCAGATCTAGATCTTGTTGTTGCTGGTACAGAGTCAGCGGTATTGATGGTTGAATCTGAAGCTAAAGAGCTTTCAGAAGACCAAATGCTGGGTGCGGTCTTGTTTGGCCATGATGAAATGCAAATTGCGATTCAAGCGATTAAAGAATTTGCAGCTGCAGCAGGCGCAACAGCATCTGATTGGGTTGCACCTGAAAAAAATGAAGAACTACGTACAAAACTAAAAGAAACTTTTGAAGCGAAGATTTCTGAAGCATATACGATTGCAGTAAAACAAGATCGTTATGCAGCATTAGATGCATTACATACAGAAGCATTGGCACAATTCGTTCCAGAAGGTGACGATACTGGTCTTGCTGATGAAGTGAATGAATTATTTGAAGATCTTAAATATCGTACAGTGCGTGACAATATTTTGTCAGGTAAACCACGTATTGATGGTCGTGATACCAAAACCGTGCGTGCTTTAGATGTTCAGGTTGGTGTATTGGGTCGTGCACACGGTTCAGCATTATTTACTCGTGGTGAAACACAAGCATTGGTTACCACCACTTTAGGGAATACACGTGATGCGTTGATGGTCGATACATTATCGGGCACCAAAACAGATAACTTTATGTTGCACTATAATTTCCCTGCATATTCTGTAGGTGAAACTGGACGTGAATCTGGTCCAAAACGTCGTGAAATTGGTCATGGTCGTTTGGCACGTCGTGGTGTACAAGCAGTACTCCCAGCTGTTGATCGCTTCCCTTACGTGATTCGTATTGTTTCTGATATTACGGAATCAAATGGTTCTTCTTCAATGGCATCGGTATGTGGCGCGTCTTTATCTTTAATGGATGCGGGTGTACCACTTAAAGCACCTGTTGCGGGTATTGCGATGGGCTTGGTCAAAGAAGGTGAACGTTTTGCAGTACTTTCTGACATCTTGGGTGACGAAGATCATTTAGGCGATATGGATTTTAAAGTTGCAGGTTCAGCCAATGGTATTACTGCACTTCAAATGGATATCAAAATTGAAGGTATTACCGAAGAAATTATGGAAGTTGCATTAAATCAAGCATATGCAGGCCGTATGTATATCTTAAATGCGATGAACCAAGTGATTTCTCGTGCCCGTCCTGAAATTTCAATCCATGCACCAACATTCCAAGTGATTAATATTAATCCAGATAAAATCCGTGATGTGATTGGTAAAGGTGGTGCAACCATTCGTCAAATTACAGAAGAAACCAAAGCTGCAATTGATATTGAAGATAATGGTACGGTTCGTGTATTTGGTGAAACTAAAGCAGCAGCATCTGCAGCAATTGCAAAAATTCAAGCGCTTACTGCTGAGATTGAACCAGGTACAATTTATACCGGTAAAGTGATTCGTATTGTTGAATTTGGTGCATTTGTTAACCTGCTTCCTGGTACAGATGGTTTATTACATATTTCACAAATCTCGAATGAACGTATTGCCAATGTGACCGATGTATTGACTGAAGGTCAAGAGGTTAAAGTACAAGTGGCAGATGTTGATAATCGTGGTCGTATTAAATTGACCATGAAAGATATTGAACAAGCGCTGTAATGATTGAATAGCGTTAAAACCCGCATCAGATGATGCGGGTTTTTTATTTGTTATCACATGGTTGAAAATGAATTGCTGAGTATGCTGCCTTGAATATTGAAGGGTATTTTGACAATAGACGATAGCTTGTACGCTATTAGGCTTCTGCTTGTTTGAGCATCAGATAAATTTCATCTTTAAGTTTAAGTTTTTTACGTTTTAATACTTCAATTTCATCCGATGTACTGGCATTGGTTACGATATCTTGTTCTAAACGTATGATTTCATGATCTAAAGCATTATGTTCATCAAATATTTTAGAAAAATGTGCATTTTCTTGCTTGAGTTTACTAATCAGAGCGCGATATTCTGGAAACATATGTTCACCTTAAGTTGAATAATAAATAATGATTAATCAAGTGATAATGCCGGCATATCCAAAAATAACTAAGATATTTATACGACTTAACGATGATTGATAATCTCATCATAAAGCCTATGTCGCACTTCGATTGTTAATGCTTTGTAGTATAAGTATTTAAAAATTTTACCGAATTAAAAGAAGCCATGCTGCTGGTCATTCATGAGATGATGATGGTGTCAAAAATACAGAGAAAAATAATGATTAAAAATGCCAATGACGTTAACGTCATTGGCATTGGAGTCATCATTGTAGGATCATTCGGTTAATGATCATAGCGATTTACATATTTGGATAGTTTGGACCGCCGCCGCCTTCCGGGGCAACCCAAGTAATATTTTGCGATGGGTCTTTAATATCACAGGTTTTACAATGTACACAGTTTGCAGCATTAATTTGAAAGCGCTTAGAACCATCATCATTTTCCATGACTTCATATACGCCAGCAGGACAGTAACGCTGAGCAGGTTCATCCCATTTTGGTAAATTCACATCAATTGGAATAGACGCATCCGTCAATTTCAAATGTGAAGGCTGATTCTCTTCATGTACCGTATTTGAAATAAACACTGAAGATAAACGATCAAAGGTAAGTTTACCATCTGGTTTTGGATAATTTGGCTTAAACTGAACCGCATCAACTGTTTTTAATGCACTAAAATCAGGCTGTAAATCGTGTAGGGTAAATGGTACTTTAAAGACATTTTGGTCAACAAAGTTAAATGCACCGCCCATCCATTGACCAAATTTATGCATCGCTGGACCGAAATTACGTGCATTATAGAGCTCTTCTTTTAACCAGCTACGGTTGAATTTATCGGTATAACCCGTTAATTCCTTGCTGAAAAAGTCTTCACCCTCTGTAACACGTGCAATGGCTAAATCACCACCTTGTGTAACACCGGCCTGAATGGCTTCAAATACAGCTTCACCACATAACATGCCTGATTTCATGGCTGTATGCGAGCCTTTAATTTTGGCAAAGTTAAGGAAGCCTGCATCATCACCAATTAAACAGCCACCAGGGAAGGTAAATTTAGGTAATGAATTGAAGCCACCTTTGACCACGGCACGTGCACCATAAGAAATACGCTTACCACCTTCTAAATATTGTTTAATTAGTGGATGGGTTTTCCAGCGCTGCATTTCCATAAATGGATACATATGTGGATTTTGATAAGAAAGATCAATAATCATGCCGAGTGTGACTTGATTATTTTCCGCGTGGTATAGCCACCAGCCACCTGAAGAACCGGTTTCACTTAATGGCCAACCTGCACCATGCATGACTAAGCCGGGTTTATGTTTTGCGGGATCTATTTCCCATAGCTCTTTAATCCCGATGCCATAGTGCTGAGGATCAGCATCTTGATCAAGATTAAAATGATTAATCAAACGTTTGCCTAAATGGCCACGGCAACCTTCAGCAAATAAGGTGTATTTGGCATGCAGTTCATAGCCAGGTGCAAAGTTATGGGTCGGTTCGCCATCTTTGCCAATCCCCATGTCACCCGTTTGAATACCTTTGACTGTACCATCAGGATGGTACAGAATTTCTGCTGCAGCAAAACCTGGAAAAATAGAGACTTCTAATTCTTCTGCCTTTTGACCAAGCCAGCGCACTACATTTCCTAGGGAGATAACATAATTTCCGTCATTGTGCATGGTTTTCGGTACCATCCAATGCGGTGCTTCCTTGTAGGCTGTATCTGATAGCGTAAAGTAGGTTTTATCTTCGGTGACGGCAACATTGATTGGTGCACCGTCTTCCTGCCAATTTGGAAAAAGTTCATTGATAGCACGAGGTTCAAGTACTGCTCCTGAAAGGATATGCGCACCAACTTCGGAGCCTTTTTCAACGACACAAACCGAAAGATCATTGAGGTTATTTTCAATCGCAAGTTGACGAATTTTAATCGCAGCTGACAGGCCCGCAGGTCCTGCACCGACGATAACAACATCAAACTCCATCGATTCACGTTCGATGTGTTCCATTTAAGACTCCTCATACGTAACGAAGGTGGCATCCGCAGACTAAAAAGCGGTGCTGCCATGAGTGTTCTGCAAATTCTAGACGCAAATTTGTTATGCGCCTTTTATCTTGTGGGGTAGTATAGTTTTAAACCGTGTTCTCGCCAATTGCTTGAACTCGATTATTTTACATCATCAGAGCATTAAGTTATGGTAATTCAAAATAATTCACCAAAATCGTTAAAAAATGCAACGTCTTTGGATGATAAAAATTTAATGGACATTGCACAATACTTAAAAGATGTACAGGCCGGTCATAAAAAGTCAATTCCTCCTTTAGATCAGTGGCATCCACCACATTGTGGTGCAATGGATTTAAAAATTTTAGCCAATGGCGAATGGTGGCATGAAGGACAAAAAATCAAACGTCAAGCATTAATTGATTTATTTGCCAGTGTACTTTACAAACAAGATGATCGCTTTTATTTAAAAACGCCTGCTGAACAAATTGAAATTGAGGTCGAAGATGAAGCCTTATTTGTTAATCAAGTTGATCAGATCCAAATTGGCCAGCACAGTTATATCCAGTTGACCACCACGACACAAGATATGATTATCATGGATACAGATCATCCTATTTTTATGCGTGATTATGAAGGTGAATCAAGACCCTATATCTATGTTCGCTTTGGTTTGAATGCGCTGATTCAGCGTGCGGCATTTTTCCATTTGGTTGAAATGGGACAGTTGATTGAAAATGAGCAAGGTGACACCATTTTAATGTTACAAAGTGGAGATTTTTGCTTGCAATTAGGCACTTGAGGTTTAAGCTTGAGCAATTATTTTTGACTATTCTTTCTTCATTGAGATTTATGAAAGCCATTCATCCCATCGCGCCTTTAAATCAAGCTATGCCAAAAGCACATTCAGCTGCACCTATTGGAATTTTTGATTCTGGCATTGGTGGTTCATCGATTGCAATTGAAATTGCCCGTTATTTACCGAATGAACAGATTCTCTATTATGCGGATACGGCGAATGTTCCTTATGGACCACGAGATGATCAAGATATTCGGGAATTAACAGCACATGCGATTGAATGGTTATATCGTCAGGGATGTAAAATTGCTGTAGTGGCATGTAATACCGCATCTGCATTTAGCCTAGAGTATTTACGTGCACACTATGGTGATGATTTTCCGATTATTGGGCTGGTTCCCGCATTAAAACCGGCTGTGTTACAAACTAAAACCAAGACTGTCGCGGTATTGGCAACACCAGCAACATTTCGTGGGCAATTGATTCAAGATGTTATGCAGCGTTTTGCCCAACCTTTACACGTCAATGTGTTACAGATTGCATGTTTAGACTTGGTTCCTTTTGTGGAGGCTGGACAACAAATGCAACCACAATGTTTACAGACATTAAGCGATATTTTACAACCAGCGCTCGACCAGCATGCGGATTATCTTGTGTTAGGGTGCACCCATTATCCATTTTTAAAACCAGCAATCGAAAGTTTATTTGCTAAGCAATTGACCTTAATTGATTCTGGTGTGGCCGTGGCACGCCAGACTGCACGTATTTTAAGTAAAAATAAACTACTTTTTGAACATCGACGTCCTGTAGGTGTACAGATTCACTGTTATCTAAGTGGCAATAATGCAGATCATTTATATCCCGTCTTGGCACGTATGATTCCAAATGATATTTCTTGGCGAGTGACCAATTTACAAGATCAAGTGATCTAGACATAATCATTGCAGTCAAATTGCGTTAAGTCGATATCGGATTGATCAAAGGATTTGAGTCGAACATGCTTTGAGTGGGCTGAATAGATCTAGCTGTTTATTCGTTTGATAAAGCCAAAAATACTGTTAAAGTAAAGTGTTTGGTCAAATTTTTAGAGGGCTTAATGGCTACGATGGTTAAACCTAAAGTCACGATTATTCTTGCAAATTTAGGCACGCCAGATGAACCCACTGCAGCTGCAGTGCGTCGTTTTCTGAAGCAATTTTTGTCTGATCAACGTGTCATCGAGATTCCAAAACCGATTTGGCAAATTATTTTAAGACTGTTTATTTTGCCTTTTCGGCCGAAACGTGTTGCACATGCTTATCAAATGGTATGGAAGCAAGATTCACCGATGCGAGAAATCTTATTGCAGCAAGTGGACGGTGTTGCACAGCAGTTATTGCAACACAATCCTGAGTTTGATCTCAATATTGTCCCAGCCATGAGCTATGGTCGTCCAGGGATTGATCAGGTCTTAAAAAACTGTCAAACAAATCCACAGGATCATTTGATTGTATTGCCATTATTTCCTCAATATTCTGCCACATCAACAGCACCGCTCTATGATGCGATTGCACGATGGATTCCGCTGCAACGTAATTTACCGGGCTTAACGATTATCCGCGATTATTATCAACATCCTTTATTCATCCAAGCTTTAGTACAAAGTGTGCGCGATTATCAAAAGCAATATGGTCCAGCTGAAAAACTCTTAATGTCATTTCATGGTATTCCTCAACCTTATGCTGATAAAGGCGATCCCTATGCTGACCGTTGCCGTCAAACCGCAAATTTGGTGGCTGAAGCATTAGGTTTGCAGGCACATGAGTGGGCGATTAGTTTTCAGTCGCGTTTTGGTAAACAGGAATGGGTCAAGCCATATACCGATGTATTATTAACAGAATGGGGACAACAAGGGGTACAATCTGTGCAGATTATGAGTCCCGCATTTTCTGCAGATTGTTTGGAAACACTGGAAGAATTGGCCATTCAAAATGAAGAAACATTTAAAGCTGCGGGTGGGCAACACTATGCTTATATTCCGGCATTAAATACGCGTGATGACCACTTACAGTTATTGACAACCTTGCTACAAGCAAACCTTGATAGCTTAAAACAGACTTTAGCCCATTGATTGCCTTGAGGTATTCAGATGTTACATGTGAAAATTGTGCCTGTGACGGCATTTCAGCAAAACTGTTCGATTGTTTGGGATTCAGATACGAAAGAGGCCATTTTAATTGATGCAGGTGGTGAACCTGAAAAATTAAAAGCAGAAGTTGAGGCTTTGGGGCTTAAGGTGACAGCATTATGGCTTACACATGGTCATTTAGATCATGCTGGTGCAGTAGGTGCATTAAAACAAGAATGGCAGGTACCTGTGATTGGTCCTCATAAAGAGGATGCTTTCTGGTTAGATATGATTCAGGAGGTCTCTGCACGTTATGGATTTCCCATTCCAGAAAAAGTAGAAGTAGACCAATGGCTTGAAGGTGGAGAAATATTAAAATTAGGAAATGAGCATTTTCAGGTCCGTTTTGCACCAGGACATACGCCAGGACATGTCATGTTTTATCATGACGGACATGGCTTGTTATGGACAGGGGACGTATTATTTAAAGGCTCGATAGGCCGTACTGATTTTCCACGTGGCGATCATCAACAACTGTTAGATTCTATCCAACGTGAATGTTTTAGCCTACCTGACGAAACACAATTTATTTCAGGACATGGTCCTGTAAGTACCATTGGTTTTGAAAAGCAACATAATCCTTTTGTGGCAGCAACAGCAGGCTAAGTTGAAGATCGGGTTTAAATTATCTGTCCAGTATTTATATGATTTTTAAACAATGAGTACTGATTTTTTTACAGCAGCAAGTGCTGTGGAAATCCAGTTAAATAGGTATTGTTACCATCCTATATTCATACGGGATCATTTGAGCTCAATTTAAAATTGATTTTCTTCACGACAGCCTTCGGCTTGTGGTGCATCTTGGGTTGGAAGTTTATAGTCTTCATTGGCCCAAGCACCGAGATCAATTAATTTACAACGTTCTGAACAAAATGGACGATAGTCATTGTCTTGCCAAGTGGTCAGTTTTCCACAGCGAGGGCAGTTGAGTTGGGTTGACATATTAAATACTCCAATGAAAAATCATCATAGCGTTAGATAAATGATGCCACTCTTGTTAGACTTGTGGCGTTTTTCATTAGTTTGATCTGATTATGTCTATTCGTCAATTTCAAGCGCATCGTATGCATGCCCCTCGTGATTTTAATGTGATTCGCCATGAGCCTGTATGGGTCGAAATTGGCGCAGGTAAAGGAAAACATGCATTAGCGTATAGTCGTCAACATCCAGAACATCAGCTGATTGCGATTGAACGCACACGAGAAAAATTTTTGGCTATGCAAAAGCAACATGGATTAGAGGGTCAAAGTAACTTGTCTATTGTCCATGCAGATGCAATCGCTTGGTCAGTCCATGCCTTATATCCTAGACAAGTCGAGCAGTTCTTTATTTTATATCCGAATCCAGAGCCACATAATCCAGCACAGCGCTGGTTAAATATGCCATTTTTTGAATTTTTATTATCGCGTTTAAATGTGGGAGGACAAATTACCTTAGCCAGTAATATTCCTGACTATATTGCAGAAGCAGAACAACAATTAAACCATGTCTGGCATTTGCCTTTTGTGAAGGAAGTTGTTCCATCGACATCAACACGGACACATTTCGAAATTAAATATTTAGAGCGCGGTGAATTATGTCAACAATTACAAATCACCAAGCCAGAAGCATATCGGACACGCTTTGATGATTTTGCACCTTTATTGGGACAAAATCCTGTTCAGGTAGATTAATCTCATGGCCAAACGAATTGCAATTGTTGGTGCTGGACCTGCTGGATTAATGGCTGCAGATTATTTAAGCCAATATGATTATGAAATTCATGTTTTTGAGCAAAAACCATCTGCTGCACGTAAGTTTTTAATGGCAGGTAAAACCGGCTTAAATATTTCACATGCTGAACCGATTGCACAGTTTATACAGCGCTATGATCAAGTCGATTGGCTGCAACCTTGGATTAAGCAATACGATGCTGCGTGGATTCAAGCATGGATGCAAGATCTTGGTATTGCATCTTATATCGGTTCTTCAGGTCGTATTTTCCCCGTTGAAATGAAAGCCGCACCTTTGTTACGGGCATGGTTAAAGCGTTTGCTGAATGCTCAGGTAAAATTTTATTATCGCCATCAGGTCATGGATCTCACTCAGCAACAATTAACCGTCTGTAATTTAACAACGCAAGATTGCCAACAATTGCCATTTGATGCCATTATTTTGGCATGTGGAGCAGTCTCTTGGCCACAATTGGGGAGTGATGGTCACTGGCAAGCTTGGTTAAATCCAAAAGAGATCAATCCTTTTCAGGCCAGTAATGTTGGCGTACAGCGCCGCTGGTCATCATTTATGCAGCCCATATGGGGGCAACCGCTCAAACGAGTTGCGGTTTGGGTAGAGGATTCGATTGCCACAGTCGGTGATGTGGTCATTACCCATTATGGTTTAGAGAGTGGTTTGATTTATAAATATGGTCGAGCCCTACGTCAGCAATATCAGCAACAGCAAAAGATGCAGTTATATCTCGATTTATTGCCTGATCAGAGTGTGCAACAGTTACAACAGAAACTACAACCTCATAAAAAACATTCACTGAGTAATGTATGGCGTAAAGCGGGATTAGATGTGGCTAAAGCAAGTTTGGTCCGTGAATTGGTTCCTAAACCATTATGGCATCAGCCTTTACAGTTGGCGACTCAAATTAAAAATCTTTGCGTTGATATAGAGAGTTTTCGACCCATCGAAGAAGCGATCAGTTGTGCAGGTGGTGTTCGCCGTGACAGCTTAACGACACAATTACAACTTAAAACCCATCCAGCCGTGTTTTTGTGTGGTGAAATGTTAGATTGGGATGCACCAACTGGGGGATATTTATTAACAGCGTGTTTTGCGACAGGACGTGCGGCAGCACAGGGTGTACATCAGTTTTTAACTTGATTTTCTGCAACGATTTGGATTTTTTCCGCTTATACTATGATTAAGCATTAATCACACAGTGAGATAATCATGGACAAAAATAAAATTTATACAGGGAGTTGCTTATGTGGTGCTATTCATTATCAAATCTGTGGTGAAATTGGCCCTATTATTCAGTGCCATTGTCAACGATGTCGTAAAGCCAATGGCACAGCATTTGCCACGAATGCACCCGTTGCCAAAGCAGCATTTCAATGGACTCAAGGTGAGGCATATCTAAAAAAATTTAAATCTACAGCGACAACTGAACGATGTTTCTGTCGTGAATGTGGTTCACCGCTCATCAGTATTAAAGCGCATGATCCTGACGTTTATCGTTTGCGTATTGGTAGTTTGGATACCCCATTGACTGAAAAACCCACGCAGCATATTTTTGTGGCGTCAAAAGCACAGTGGGATGAAATTCATGATGATCTTCCCCAATATGAGACTTTTCCTAACCAGTAAAAAGAAGCATTATGATGCTTTTTGATGCGCAGGTTCTAATTCGGGATATTGATCACGCCAGTATTCGAGTTGTTCCTGTGCCTGAAGAAAATCCTGTGCGCTTTGTAAACTATTGTCCGTTACTTGAGTATCCTGATTGGCTTGTGTCTTATGTGCTTCAATCCATTGTGATTGTTGTTCCCAGTAACGCGATAATAGACCTTGGATGTAGTGCCCCTGTTGAGTTTTTAAATCGAGTTGTTTGAGCATCTGTAATGCAGATAAAATATTATCGCGTTTACGGTTGTAGGCAAAATCGGCAGTTAAAGAACCATTTTTTTGCATTTGATTGAGTTCATTTTCAAGTTCTTCGGTCATGGTGCTATAACGATGATCATAGTCAATTAATTGTTGAATATCATGTACGTCATTGCTGGTTTTACTAAAATTACGAATTTGCTCAGAACTTATTTCCTGCATAACTTGATCTTCAGGCGTCATTTCATTGGCCTGTTCAGTATTTTTTTGTTGGCATGCGCTCAGCAATAATGTGGTGCTAATCAGGGTAATGAGTATTATACCAGTGCGTAAATTTAACATCAGCGATCCTCCAAGCGATTTTATATTTTTTGAAATGCATAGACATGCGTGGTGTAAGGGAAATCAATTTCATCTTGTGCAGTCTTGCCTGTATGTGTATAAACAATATCTGCAAACTGTTGTTTTAATTTATTTTGCTCTGCATGGGGTAAAGCGGCAATAAAGCTGGTAGATAATAAACGCTGCAAGACCACTTGTTCTACAGTACCATGATGAGATAAAGAAAAAGTCGTTTCAGCTATTGGCTTAAATTGTGTTTGTTGCTCAAATACCTTCTTCCATTGATGGCTATGATAACGTGGTGTATCTGATTCAAGTGTTTGTAGTACATCATCAAGTTGTTTAACCCAAGCAATATCAATATCGCGTTGATTCCAGATGAGGATCAACTGTGCATTGGGTTTTAATACACGATATAACTCCGTTAGTGTTTCAGGCTGAGCAAACCAGTGAAAGGATTGGGCGCAGGTAATCGCATCAGCAAATTCATTTGAAAATGGTAGCTGATGACTATAAGCTTGTTGCGTTTGAATGTGCGGATAACTGATTTTCAGTTGTTCTAACATTGCTGAAATCGGTTCAATGGCAATAATATGAGATGTAATTTGTTGTAGATAAGGTAAAAATTTGCCTGTTCCTGAGCCTAAGTCAAGAATGATATGATTGGGTGTGAGCTGTAAGTGGTTTTTGAGCCAGTAGGTAATATTTTCAGGATAGTGAGGACGTGCTTGTTGATAACGTTCAGCCGCTAAACTAAAACCTTTTTGTGCACTCGGATGTAAAGATTGTGTCATATTTTGCGATTTTTAATCTGTTGTGTATCTATAAAATAACATAATCATTTTTTGGTCATGATCCTATGACTGATTTGTTAAATTATCATATTAACTCAGCGCATGCGCTCTGGTGTGGAAATGGATAAACACATAATTTTTGAAGACGATCATATCCGCGCTATTTTTCTGAAAGGTTCATCCACAGAATTGATTATTTCTTTTGGTGATTTAATTACACGTGCAAAAGGCTTATCGATTAATGCAGAAAAATCGTTAGAAAAGTTTCAATATAATGTTATTGGTATTATGCCAAAAGAAAAATCATGGTTTCCTGAATACTCAATGAAGAATATGTTGGTGGCGATACAAGATTATTTAGCCCCATTTAAAATTCGTATTGGCTATGGTGGCTCCATGGGCGGATATGCCGCAATTAAATATTCTAATTTGTTAGATTTACAGCGAGTGGTTGCGTTGGTGCCACAGTTTTCAATTGATCCAAATGATGTGGTCGATTTGCGTTATAATATGTTCTATCATGCTGATTTAAATAAAGATATGAAAATTAGCCCACAAGATGTGTCTGTATCTAGGGAATATATTGTGGTCTATGATCCTTATTATCAGGAAGACCGAATTCATTATGAAAAAATTAAGCAATTATTACCTCAAGTAAAAACATTACATTTGGCACATACTGGCCATGATGCGATTGCTATTTTAGCCAGTTCAGAATTATTAAATGATTTTCTGACTCGTGAATTTAATGAGACTTATTTTTATAAAAAAATTCGTCAAGTAAAGAAAAATAGTAAATTTTATTATCGTAAGGTGATTGAAGGATTATTACCAAATCATCGTCGCTCATTGGGACAGATTTTAAAAAATAATGATTTTCAGCTCGACAGCAATTTTTTTGATGCAAAACTCAAACAAAGTTTAATTCATTCATTGTTTAGTAATAAACAAGTTGATCAGCATGATTTAAAAAAATTGGGCATGCAGGTCAATGTCCCACAAGAAACACGTAGCTTATTACTTGATGATTTTGGTCATGGCTTGGTATTTAATGTCATTACTCAAAAGCTAGAAAGTTATGCACCGAATGCGATTGCACTCAATCATAAGTTTTTAATTCCGATTTATGCCAAAAATAGTGGTTTGGTGCATATTTACTTAAATGATGAGCGTTATATTGTGGCGATGAATGATCGTCATGTGATGAAACTATTTAAAGAGCATGAAGACTTGAGTTTGGGAATGCATCCTTTAGTTATCAAAAAATATAGTGATTATTTAGTGATTAGCTATAAAAATTTAAATTTAAGCAGTGATGAGTTCGGTGGTAATATTTTTGTGGAAGATATTCCAGAAACAGCCAAATTTATCCATGAGCTTGAAGCATAGCCAACCTGATAGAGGATCCTTGATCTCAGCAGCAGAGAGGACTTCATTCAATATCAGGGATGATATCGTCTGCTTTAGCAATCAGCAAAAAGGACATTGAACGTGAAAGCAGTATTTTTAGATTATGCATCTTTAGATCAAAATGATCTGGATTTTACTCATTTAGAGCAGGCATTTACAGCATTAATACTTTATCCAGCAACTACGCCAGATCAACGGATTGAACGTATTCAAGATGCAGATGTGGTGATCACCAATAAAGTCATCATGGATGCTGATACTATACGGCAATGTCCGCAATTAAAATTGATTTTAATTGCAGCAACAGGAACCAATAACGTTGATTTGGTGCAAAGTGATGCACAAAATATCATCGTCTGTAATTGTCAGGCATATGGTACAGCAGCAGTTGCCCAGCATACATTGATGTTAATGTTAAATTTAGCCACTTCTTTTCGTGACTATGATCGAGCAGTACAACAGGGGGATTGGCAGCGAGCCAATCAGTTTTGCTTATTAAACTATCCGATTGTTGAATTAACCGGAAAAACATTGGGAGTGGTCGGCTATGGTGAGCTAGGTCATGCAGTTGCACAATTAGCAACCGCATTTGGTATGCAGATTTTAATTGCTCAATTACCTCATCGTCCACCACAAGCAGATCGTATCATGTTAGATGAACTACTTGCTCAGGTTGATTTTTTAACGCTACATTGCCCATTAACGGATGAAACACGTCATTTAATTGATGCAGCTGCATTACAAAAAATGAAAAAATCTGCATTTTTAATTAATTGTGCACGAGGTGGAATTGTCAATGAAGATGCATTGGCGGATGCTTTGCGTAAAAATCAAATTGCAGGCGCAGCAGTGGATGTATTGAGTGTAGAGCCACCACGGGCTGGCAATGTATTATTAGATCCTACGCTTCCTCATTTGATTATCACACCACATAGCGCGTGGGGGAGTATCGATGCAAGGCAACGTATCATTCATCAACTGATCGAAAATGTACAAGCCTTTCAAAGTGCTCAACCTCTTCGTCAAGTCAATTCCGTTAAGATTTTACATAATACACCTGATTGATAATCAGTCTGTTAGCGCATAAGTCTTTGTACTTGGTTGATTTGGTGCGGAAGATAAAGTTGATGACGCTGCTATATGCGTATCTTGGCTTAATGGTTGTTGGCTGATTGGTGCAGCACCTTGGCTGGGTGTTGCTAAAATGATATCTTTGGCATCGGTTATTTTTTGTTCGGTGTTTTGTGCAGCAGTTTTAAGATCTTGCTGTGCTGTTTTTGCTGCTGGTTTTAATTTATCTATACCACGTTGTGTTGCGGCACCCATCCGAGTTACACCATTGACGATCCCTGTTTGTGTCTTATATGCAAAAACGTGAAAAATATTAGGATTATCACCATAAGGTGTAATCAGGCCTTGAGTATCCTGATCTGCTGTTGCTGCAAATAATGTTGTAGAAAGTAAAAATAAATGGGTTGCAAGTATATATTTCGTTTTATTCATGAGGATTAAATCTTCCTAAGCTAAACAATATTGGCGGATCTCCAATCTAAATTATAACGATAATGAGGTGTATAAATAGCAGATGATTGTCAATATGATGACAAGAAAAATGGTCGGGGTGTGATCCATATTTTCAGCTGATGGCGATGAGACTAGGGTCATGCTTCAAGGATATTGATCATGACCCATTGCTGTTTAGTTACATTGATCTAAAGCAGCTTGTGCAAAATTTTTACGTAAAGACAGGAAATTTTTCTGTACATCTTGATCATGTAAATCAAATTTTTGTGCTGTACTGGTACCATCTTTGGCAAATACCGCAGACCCTGCAGAAAATAAAGTTAGGCCTTTAAAGGCCCATTGCTCAACGACCTTTCCATTTTCTAAATGACCCGTAAATTCAATCACACATTTGTCATTAAGCTTATTGAGCTGTGCTTTATTATTGACTGTATTTGGATAAACATCCACATTTTGTACTTCTTGTAGTACACCTGCATTCAATTGAGGAATCGTTGGTGCAGAACTACATGCTGCAAGGGCCAAAGTTGTGATGGTGGTTAAAAGAAGTATTTTAAATTTCATAAGCTCATTCTTGTTGGTTGAATATTGTTAGATTAAGTATAGGAAATCAACATACAAAATCCTATCTTTTTCTGTTAAATAATATTGTGAATAATAGAGACTTTATTGAGGAAACAAAACCATTATTTTGTGGTGATTTAGCCTACGATTTTTTATCTTATATTTCGATACTTGTAATTAAAATTTATCGTTTATTTAGCTATATAATTCATTTAATAAATTTATTGAATAAAATTAATTATAATTTGAATAATATATAAAATTTAACGCAATAATAGGGCATTCAAAATAATAATATAATGACTTAATTATTTATTTTTAATCAAGTTATTCTGGAATAAATCTGGAGTAGGCTATCCGTTTAAAGGAAATTTTTTATCGATATAAAATGTAATAATATATATGATTATTATAAATTATTTAACATAATGATTAACGTTAAAAATATTAAGAATGAACAGTCAGTGTATAAGATCTCGATAAAAGACACACTATAACAGGAGCACTACATGTCAGATAAAAGCACTCAGGATGGTAAGAAACTCGGATTATTTGCCTTAATTGCAATTGTAGTAAGTTCCATGATCGGTAGTGGTGTCGATGGTTTGCCGCAAAATATGGCAGCAAATTCAGCATTGGCACCAGTGCTTATTGCATGGCTGATTTGTGGTTTTGGTATGTTTTTTATTGCGAAAACATTCATGATCTTATCTAATATTCGCCCTGATTTATCTTCAGGCATTTATATGTATGCTCGTGAAGGATTTGGACCATTAACCGCTTTTATCTCTGGATGGGGATATTGGTTTATGACCATGTTTAGTAATGTGGCATTTGCTATTATGGTGATGGATGTCTTGAATTACTTTTTACCCGGTGATTTTATCGGTGGTAATAATATTCCATCCTTAATTGGTGCATCATTATTAATCTGGGGATTTAATTTTTTAGTATTGTCGGGAACAAAGGTTGCAGGTTCAATCAATTTAATAGGTACATTGGCTAAAATGATACCGTTGATTATGTTTGTTTTTATCGTGTTATATTATTTGAATTGGATGCAATTTACCAGCAATGTTTGGGGGCATTCATCTCCGGATACATCACAAAATTTAGGTCCTATCTTAAAGCAAGTCATTGATCCGCTTGATGTTGCCTTATGGTGCTTTATTGGTGTTGAAAGTGCAGTAGCATTGTCTGATCGAGCAAAAAATAAAAAAGATATTAGTAAAGCTACATTTATTGGTTTTATGATTTCACTCAGTATCTGTGTTTTAGTCTCGATATTACCCTTTGGTGTACTTTCTCAAACTGTATTAAGTCAAATTGCAACTCCATCTACCGCCGGTGTACTCAAAATAATTACAGGTACATGGGGGGAGTTATTAATTAATATTGGTGTATTGATTTCTATTTTAGCCAGTTGGCTTGCGTGGACCATGATTTGTGCTGAAATTCCAATGGTCGCTGCAAAAGATGGTACTTTTCCTCAGGCATTTGCCAAAAAGAATAAAAATGAGGCTGCATCCATATCATTATGGGTCAGTAGCCTCATTATGCAAGCGATTATTATTCTGGTTTATTTTTCAAAAAATGCATGGTTAACGATGTTGGCTATTTCAGCCATTACAGTATTGCCTGCATACTTTTCATCTGCTGCATATCTATTTAAAATCAGTTCACAAAAAACATCAGCACAGCAGTACTTTGTAAAAGGTCGTTTTTTTGCTGTGATCAGTAGCGTTATCAGTATTATTTTTTGTTGTTTTATGCTGTATGCCAGTGATATTCGTTATGTTGTGCTCACCCCTTTATTATTAACTTTGGGACTGCCTTTCTTTATTTGGGCTAAAAAACATACGTCATCAGTATCCATCTTCCATGGTTATGAAAAGGTCGGTGTTGCAGTATTACTCTTATGCAATGTTATCGCTATCATGTTGTATGCAACTGGGACACTGGTCTTTTAGGATGAGACATGATTTACGATAAAAAATATCAGGCAAGAGCATGATCTTCCCTGATAGATAATATCGTGGCAGCATGATGATCAAAAATTATGCGTCACACTAAATCCGCCTTGTGGTTGGAATTTCCAGCCTTTTTCTTTATCCCCCCAAACTTGATTGGAGTATTTTGCCTGTACAAAGAAATTTAAAGATAAATCTTTAGATAGTTCATAATTAAGTTGTAGTTGTGGCAGTGAAAAAAATGTAAATGTCTGTTTATAACTACCTTCAAAGACGGTTGGGCTAAGCCACTCGTACATTTCGTTACTGATTAAAAACGGGGTCACTGTGGTGCGCTTATTTGATGAAATCCATGGATCAAAACCGCTAATAAAATTAAAGTCTAATGATGTATGATCATTGAATTTGTGTATTTCCTTCGCATAATTTAAGTATGAAATAATCATAAAATAATTGCTGGTTTCCTTACTGTCATCTGGGTTCGTTACAAAAGAATTGCCTTGATTCCAGCTTCTAAAGCCATAGGCATTAAATGTAAACGATAGATGGTCTGTAATCTGGCTTTCCGTTAATAAACTCATGACCGCAGTATTGCTATGTCCAGATGGGCCTGAGCTATTCCAAGCATAGTAATACATGGGTGTAATGGCAAACTGAGTGATATCTAAATATTTCTTTTTAGGTAAATATTCTGAAAAATCAAAACCTGTTTCAGCCAAAATAAAAGTTTGACTTGTACCATCAAAATCATTTGCATATTTGGCTAATAATGAAGATGACCAGTTAACTTTGGAATTTCCTAGTTTGCCATAGTTATTGCTGAGTGTCAGTTTAGGGGCACTGTAGCTATTATTTTGTTCATTTTCAGCACCAGTATATTCAAACATATTCCATGTACGATCCCATTCAAATTGAACATTCCATTGCGGTGAAAAATTATAACTCAGCATAATTTCTGGATGAGATGTTCGTGTCTTATATGGACCAGCATCGCCATAAAAGGTTTGAGTAAAACTAATCGATCCATTTGGAGCAAAATCTGTAGCATGTATCACACTACTGGCTCCAAAAATGAACGGAATGACCCATATCGAGATGATTTTCATTTTATTCCTTTATTCTAAATATTCTGATCGATTTTTATTCATGGACATGGCTTAAAATTATTTAAATAGATTAGTCGTGAAAAATAACAGAAGAATTAAAATATCCAAGCCAAGTAAAATAAGTAAGTAAACTTTTTCAATACCGTGAAATATTGGTTTTTGATCTTTTTTCTCTTTTCGTGACCAAATATAAATAGGTAGACCACAGGTTAATAACACTGGGATTAAGGCAACATATTTAAATGAGCTCGCATATAAGATAAATAAGCAAAACAGGGCACCTAAAATACCACTACATAGCGCTAAATTTTTACCTGTTTTCGCGTATTGATCATATTGCTTATTGAGACAGATTTTGGCCATAAACAGCGTTGTTGTAATATATGCCGGTACAACCATTAATGCACTGATATTATACATTGTGACCCACGCATCATTGGAAAAATAAACCAATAACATGGCTGCCTGCATCACAAAGCTACTGGTCCATAATGAAACGGAACCCGCATGATTTTTATTGGTTTTAGCAAATGCCTTAGGGAAAGCGCCATTTTTACCTGCAACCATTGGAATTTCAGCACATAGCATTGTCCAAGCCAACCAGCTCACGACCACAGAAATAATGAGTCCTATACTCATTAACCAATTTCCCCATTCACCGACAACAGCACTTAATACCCCAGCAGTTGATGGATTGGCCACTTGACTTAATGCTGCTTGTGTCATGGCACCAAATGGTAAAATGGAAAGTAGAATATAAATCACTAAGGCCAAAATAAAGCCAATTAAAGTGGCTTTACCGACATCCGATTTTCTTTTGGCACGTCCAGAAAGTACCACTGCACCTTCAACACCAATAAAGGCCCAGAGCGTTACTGTCATTGGTGCCAGAATTTGCATCGCCAGTGATACGGGTGCACTATGATTGCCTGATGTGCTTAAAACAGCCGGATCTGTACCCCAGAAATTGCTAAACAATTGTGTATAGTTAATTAAAAAACCTAAAATAAATACAAATAAAATCAATGGAACTAACTTTGCTATCGTACCAATTGTATTGAGTGCGCCAGCAACACGCGTACCAGAAAGAACTAAAAAGTTATATCCCCAGATAAGTACAGAACCACAGATAATTGAGGTTAAATTATTACCACCTGTAAAAACACCAGGAAAAAATTCATTAAATGCGTCCATGAGAATAACTGCAAAAGCAACATTGCCAAAGCAGGTCATGAGCCAGTATCCCCAAGCCACATTAAAACCAATAAATGAACCAAACCCTTCTTGTGCGTACATATATACGCCTGCTTGTAAGTCTGGTCTTAAATCAGACAACAAACGAAATGAATTGGCAATAAAATAAATTCCAATACCTGCAATAATCCATGCAATGATGATTGGGCCAACTGCTGAAGATGCTGCAGTATTCTGTGGCAGGCTAAAAACACCACCGCCAAGCATTGAGCTCACAACGATTGCGATTAATGCCAATAAACCAAGTTTTGCACCGTTATTTGAATCTGTAGCTGTCGTTTTTTTGCTATTTTCATCCATTAGACATTCCTTGATATAAGCCATCAGAACTAAGCATAAACATGCTTAGTTCTGTGCTGGGTTATTGGCGACCTTTTTTGATTGAGGTTGATGTTTTTCGATTAAAACGAATATGTTTTGGTAATGCGGTAGCAACTTGATCATCTTCAATAATTGCTCTTACCCAATAATCGCCATTTTGATCTACATTGATTCCCTGAATTTCATGATCAAATCCTGGGAACTTTTTATCAAAAGTTTGCAATGCCTGTAGATAGCCTAAAATTCCTGTATCTCCGTGAGATAAACGTTCTCCTGGCATTAATACAGGAATCCCTGGTGGATAAGGAACCAGCATGCTTGCCGCAATACGGCCAGTAAAATCAGCTAAACGAATATGTTCAGCTTTATAACGAACAACTTTTTGATAGGCTTCAGATGGAGTTAACACGGGTACAGGTGTGCTATTAACTGCACTGCTAATATGTTGAATTAATTCAAGTTCTCGCATGGTTTCATGCATCTGTTGACATAACTCTTTCAGGGTCATTTCTTGATATTTTGCTGATGCAGATTTTAAAGATGGAATGGCATCTGTAGCACATGCACCAGAGTCATACAGATTTTTAAATTCAAGTAAACTTTCGATTAAGGTACCCCATTTTCCTTTTGTCGTACCGACAGAGAATAAAATCAGTAGGGTATAGTCACCAGTGCGTGCAATTTCAGTACGACGATCATCTAAAAATTTGGTGACGATGTAACCGGGAATGCCCATATCTTGATATTGACCATCTGAACTTAATCCCGGACAGGTAATCGTGACTTTTACAGGATCAAGCATAATATCTGATTCTGCAACATCAGCATTGTCAAAACCATGCCAAGCATCATTTTCTTTTAATGTCCAGATATCCGCTGTGGTACTTAATAATGACATTGGTGCAGAACCAAAAGCATATTGTTGCTGTGTGGTTGGATCCTCGACTTGAGTCGGTTGTAATACATCAAAAAACCAGTCGGATGGCCCGTTATTTTCTTTGAGTTTTTCTTTTATATTGACCACAGCTTGTCGAAATGAAATGGCTTCTTCGATTGATTCTTGAACTAAGGATTCGCCGGGTTTTCCTTCCATCATGCTCACAGCAACGTCAATTGACGCAATAATTGGATAGAATGGTGAGGTTGTACCATGCATCATAAATGAGTCATTAAAATCATCAAAATCTAATGGTGCACGGTCACTTTTTCGCACATGGATCATTGACGCCATGGATAAGGCTGGCAACATTTTATGGGTTGATTGTACAGCGAATAGCGTTGGGCGATCTGGCATATCTTCATCGATATCCATCGCAAAACGATCTTTATATAATGGATGAAATTTGGCATAGGCATACCAAGCTTCATCAAAATGAATACGTGGTACGCTGGATTTTAACTCTTCCACGACTTTTTTAACGTTATAGCAGAAACCATCATAGGTACAGTTGGTAATCACGGCATAAGTTGGATCTTGGGTGACTGCATCATGTTTTAAGGGACTTTCATTGACAATTTGATCAATATAGGCTTTTTTCAAACGATGTAACGGAATTGGGCCAATTAAGCCATAGCCATTACGTGTTGGCGTTAAATAGACCGGACGACCACGTGATAATGTAAGACCATGATTTAATGATTTATGACAATTACGGTCCATTAATACGATTTCATTTTCACCAATAGCACCTTGTGCAACAATTCGGTTTGAGCCAGAAGATCCAGCAACGCTATAGAAGGTCCAATCAGCACCAAACATTTGTGCAGCTTTGACTTCTGATGTTTTGGATGGCCCTGCATGAATGAGATAATCTCCCATTTCAGCCGTTGCAACACCAATATCAGCGCGCATGATGTTTTCGCCAAAAAAGTTAATAAACTCAACGCCAACAGGATGCTTTAAATAGGCCATTCCGCCCATATGCCCAGGACAATCCCAATAATAATCGCCATCCTCAGTAAAGTTTTTTAAGGTTTTAAAGTAAGGTGGGAGTAGATTTTCTGCATACTGATAAATTGCGGTATAAATACGGTTCGCGGTAAATGCAGGTGTTTCAGAATAGAGATAAACATATTCTTTCACTTGTTGTAAAATGGGAAGAGAGATGTCATTTGTAATATTTTCTTCAGAAAATAAAAAGATAGGTACATGTTCATTGCGTGCACGTATCTGGTTAACCAGAGATTCACTCTCCGTATTCATCTTGTTATTTAAATTATCCCACACCAAGCCAATCAGGCTATATCTCGGACTTTGTTTGACCAGCTTTAAACCATCTTCAATACTATCAGCTATCGTGACATGAAAACCACGTTCAGCCAAATGTTGATTGATTTGTAGTAGATATTGATAGGCGGGGTGTATTTTTTCTATCGTTGATGAAAATACCACTAATAAGTGTCTGTTAAATTTCATTTCTAATTTTTCCTTTTCTTTTATATCATGTTGTTTTTTTAATGTATAAATCACTTTTTTATTAACAACAGTATTGAATATGTCACAGAGAGTTTATTTAAGTTAATTTTGCTTTTAATTGATTATATTTCAACAGTATTTAATACTGTAATAGCAATGATAATATAATTAAACGGCTGGTTGATTATATTGGATATAAGAAATTAAATAGATGTAAAAAGAGAGAGATTTAGAAATAAGTAATTGATATTTAAATTTTTATAAATAAAAAATAAAGTATAAAATATATCTAGCAGCGGTATTAATTAAGCTGATTAATTTTGATGATGGTGAGTAGTCATTATTTATTTATGATAATTAAAAAAATATCATATCTAATGATTAAATTCATTTTATTGTTATTATAAATAATCATCAATATTAATCATGATTGATGATCACTTCATTTAGTTTTCCTGATAAATTTAGTAGTATAATCAAGTGATTAACAATCCAAGATCATGCTCTAATACATTATTCAGAATATTCAGCTTATTTGATTGTAAGGTTAATTCAGATATATTTTATCACATTGAGCATAAAACCTCGTCTTTTAAGACGTGGATATAAGCGAGTGACGTTAAGCAATACGACATCCTATGACGCATAGCTTCGACTTACAATGCTATGCGTATTTTCTTTGTGCTATATTAAGCTATGAAAACTCTTAAAATCCGCATAAAAGACAAACACGTTAAGGCACTTAATCAATTAGCGTCAGAGGTTAATTTTGTCTGGAATTATGTAAATGATTTGAGTTTTAAGCATTTAAAAAGAAAACGTGAGTTTCTTTCTGCATACGATATTGCTAAGTACACAAAAGGCACATCAAAAGAATGCAATCTTCATAGTCAAACAGTGCAAGCTGTTACAGAAGAATTAGTTATACGCCGGAAACAATTTAAAAAAGCTAAATTAAATTGGCGTGTTAGTAATAAAAAATCGGCTAGATGTTCTTTAGGATGGATACCTTTTAAAAAGTCAGCTATTCGATATGCCGATGGTTTTATTCAATATGGTAAAACTCAATTCAAACTATGGGATAGCTACGGATTAAGTAAGTACACAGTTAAAACTGGATCGTTTGTAGAAGATAGCCGTGGGCGTTGGTACGTGTGTTTAGTTGTTGAATCAGTCAAACAACAAACACAAGCGAAACAAGCCATAGGGATTGATTTAGGCTTAAAAGACGTTGCTATATGCTCGGACGGTATGGTCATTAGTAATCCTAAATATTATCGTCAATATGAGCAAAAATTAGGGATTGCACAACGGGCAAAGAATAAACGTCATGTACGTGCGATACATGCAAAGATTAAAAACAGCCGTCAAGATTACTTGCATAAGGCAAGCACTAAGCTTGTTAAAGAAAATGCAATGATTGTTGTTGGCAATTTGAGTGCTAAAAAACTTGTAAAAACTAAAATGGCAAAATCCGTATTAGATACAGGGTTTTCAGCATTTAAAACAATGCTCAAGTATAAATGCGAGAACGCGGGAGTATTGTTTGAAGAAGTAAACGAAAGTTTCACAACCCAGATTTGTTCGTGCTGTCAGAAAATATCTGGCAATAGTCCGAAAGGTAGGGCAGATCTTGGAATAAGAGTATGGAAATGTGAGTGTGGTAGCATAAATCAACGCGATTTAAACTCCGCAAAAAACATACTTGCGCTCGGACATGAGCGTCTAGCTGTAGGAATCTCCGTACTTTAGGTCGGAGAGGATGTCAATGATAGAATGATGATCCATTGCTGAATTAGCCAATAATGCTGTTGTTGTGATGGCTATGCTGCCCTCTATAATGACCATGATTGTCAGGACTTATTGGGGCAACACCATCATCAAATACATAGCATCCAAGCGTCTAGTCTGAATTTAATTGCTTTACTTTTTTAAATGTTTTTTTAAACCCGCCATAACATTATACCTGTTTGATAACCTGCGCCTAATGTCCAAAAAACAATGATATCTCCTGATTGGAGTAGGCCTTTCTCTAAGCGATTTTTATATGCAATAAAAAAGCTGCTAACACCTGTATAGCCATATTTATCACCAATGTATTCAATTTTTTCACTGGGAATATTGAGTTTACTTTGTAGTAAATCAATATTTGATTTGGTAAATTGTGATAGTAGAAGACACGAAATATCATCTATTTTTAAATGATGATTATCTAATAGTTCTCGTAGTGCGTCAGCAGCAAATTCAACACTTTCAATACCTGTAAATGGTGCCCAATGAATTTTTTCATCCTGTTTTGAATAGGATGCACCTTGTGGTGGAAGAACAATCGTATCATTAAAACTGCTATCGTTCTGATAGAGTCTGTCAATCATGCCAGATTCTTCCCTACTTTTTTCTAGGATAGTCGCTGCAGCAGCATCACCAACAATGGTAGAGGGAATGGGTTTGGTTTCATCTCCCAATTTTGTTCAATAATCGGAACCAATGACCAATGCACGTTGATAGCTATGTTTAGAGTTTAATAAAATAGAGGTTTGTTCTAATGCAATAAACATTCCTAAACAGTTTGCATTAATATCAAAACACATACATTGTTTTTTAACCCCTAATTTGGCATGAATCAGTAATGCGCTGGTTGGAGATATATACTCAAAAGTCGAGGATGCAAATATGATAATATCAATATCATTGCCTGTTAAATTATGCTATTTTAGTAGTTTTTCAGATGCATTCATTGCCATTGTTAGAGAGTTTTCTTCTTTATTATCAATAACAAATCTTGTATTTCTTCCAACTTTATTAAAAATATGCTTTAACTGGTTTTTGTCTTCAAATTTATTTAAATAAAAATCGTTATCGCGTATTGTTGCAGGATGATACATTTCGACAGCAGAAATTTTTATACCAGTAATACTCATGAGATGATCCATGATTAATAAATAGAAGATAAAGCAGATTTAAAGATACATTAGTGACAACTTAAATTTTATAGTGTATGGATAAGGTTAAAAAAATTAATTTCTGTATGAAGCATTAAGATTAAAAATAGAGCTGTATTTTTAAACTCATAAACATGATGACGGCCTGATTATTATATTTTTTATCTATATAGTACAACCGCTTATGGATTACTTAAATGCTTAGGCATGCATAATCATAAGCGGTTTTACGATAAAATAATTTAGTGCTGAAGCACAGAAATATCTGCCACTTTGGTAAATAAATCACGTAATTGAGCAAGTAAGCGTAGGCGGTTAGCTTTAAGCTTTTCATCCTCTGTCATGACCATGACATGATCAAAGAAGGCATCGATTGCTGCGCGAAGTGTAGCCAATTTAGACAGTGCCGCTGTATAGTCTTTGTTGGCAAATAATGGTTCGACTTCAGGACTAATGCGATTAAGCTCTGCAAAAAGTGCTTTTTCAGCATCTTCAATTAAGTCGGCTTCAATGACTTGGCCTTCTGGTGCAGCTTCTTTAGCTAAAATATTTGCCACACGTTTATTTGCTGCGGCCAATGCTGCAGCTTCTGCTAATGTGCGGAAATGATTAACAGCATTGACGCGTTTATCAAAATCAAGAGGTGATTTTGGCGAGAGTGCTTGTACGGCTTGAATGACATCAATCGAGACACCTTGATCTTCATATTTGGCACGATAACGTCCTTCTAAGAAAGACACTGCATCATTGAGGGTTTTGCTATGATCTTGAATGATATCGCCATATGCAGCTAAAGCCAGTTTGATTAAATCTTCAATCGAAACATCCAGCTCATTTTCAGTGACTAAACGCAAGATACCAATTGCAGAACGACGCAGTGCAAATGGATCTTTAGAGCCTGTTGGAGCTTGACCAATCCCAAAAATACCTGTGAGGGTATCTAGTCGATCAGCCAAAGCAATAGTGGTACCTGTTTTGGTTTGTGGTAGTACATCGCCTGCAAATTTTGGTAGGTATTGTTCACCTAAGGCTTGTGCAACCTCATTGTTTTCGCCTTCAAGACGTGCATAGTAGGTACCAGCAATTCCTTGAAGTTCTGGAAACTCACCGACCAATTCAGAGGTTAAATCACATTTTGCCAGTAATGCTGCTTTTTCAGCATCTGCTGCATCAGCACCAGTAATTTTAGCCAATGCAACAGCTAGTTTGGCAATACGGGTTGATTTATCCCATAATGTACCTAGTTTGGCTTGAAACACCATGTTGGCTAATTTTTCTTGACGTGAGGCTAAGGGTTGCTTTTGATCTTGCAGGAAGAAAAATTCTGCATCAGACAAACGAGGGCGGACCACTTTTTCATTACCTTCAATAATTTGAGTTGGATCTTTCGACTCAATATTCGATACAGTAATAAAATAAGGTTGTAGCTTATTCTCAGCATTCACCAAACAGAAATACTTTTGGTTGTCTTGCATGGTGGTAATCAGGGCTTCTTGTGGTACGGCAAGGAAGCGTTCTTCAAAGCTTGCGCGTAATGCGACAGGCCATTCGACCAGTGCAGTCACCTCATCACGTAGCTCAGTTGGTACAATGGCAATGGCATTGACTTCATCTGCCAGTGCTTTAACCTGTTGATCAATGATTGCTTGGCGTTCTTCAAAAGAAGCCACCACATGTGCTGCTTTTAATTGACTTAAATATTCATCTGCATGGTTCAATACAATCGCTTCAGGCGCATGGAAGCGATGGCCGTAGCTGATGTTACTGCTTGGATGATCCTGAATATTGGCTTGAATAACCGTATGGTCTTTCAGTAAAACCACCCATTTAACTGGACGAACAAATTCAGTACGACTCGCTGCAGAACGCATGCGTTTGGCAATCGGCAATTGATCAAGTGCATGTTGTAGAATTTGCGGCAGTAAAACGTCTAGACTTTGGCCTTTAACATCTTTGAAATAACATACTTTTTCAACCTTACCTGCTTGAAAGGTTGAGACTTGATCAATACAGATACCTTGACCACGCATAAAGCCTTCTAAAGCTTTGGTTGCTTTACCTTCAGCATCGTAGGCTGCTTGCACTGCTGGGCCATCAAAACGTTTTTGCGTATCTGCTTGTGCAGCATCAACATTGACAATTTTAAGGGCCAAACGACGTGGTGCGGCATAAGCTTCAATATGCTCAAATGTAAGACCTGCATCATTCAGACCTTTTACTGTTTCTGCTTGTAAGGCATCACGTAATTTTTTTAAGCTTTTTGGCGGAAGTTCTTCACAGCCTAACTCGAACAATACTGTATGTTTAGACATTATTTGCTCTCCTGCTGTGTTTCTTTTGCTTCAGCTTCAACTTGGGCTTTTAATTGTGCCAGTACTTCATCGCGTAAATGTGGCTCAGCCATCGGGAAGCCAAGTTTGGCACGGGCTGCAACATAACTTTGTGCAATTGAACGTGCCAATGTACGGACACGTAAAATATAGCGTTGACGTTCAGTCACAGAGATCGCACCACGTGCATCTAATAGATTAAAGCTATGTGATGCTTTAATGACCTGTTCATAAGCAGGTAGAGGTAATTCAGCTGCAATTAAACGGCTGGCTTCTGCTTCATAAAAATCGAATAACTCGAACATTTTTTCAATATTGGCATGTTCAAAGTTATACTTTGATTGTTCAACTTCATTTTGATGAAAGACATCGCCATAGGTAACAGTACCAAACTGTCCTTTAGTCCAGACTAAATCATAAACTGAATCAACACCTTGTAGATACATGGCAAGGCGTTCTAAGCCATAGGTGATTTCACCTGTGACAGGATAGCATTCCACACCACCAACCTGTTGGAAGTAGGTAAATTGTGTTACTTCCATACCATTTAACCAGACTTCCCAGCCGAGTCCCCATGCACCCAGTGTTGGGGATTCCCAGTTGTCTTCAACAAAGCGGATATCATGGATCAGTGGGTCAATACCAATCGCTTTCAGTGAATCTAGATAAAGCTGTTGGATATTATCTGGATTTGGTTTAAGTACCACTTGAAACTGGTAATAATGTTGTAAGCGGTTTGGATTTTCACCATAACGTCCATCTTTGGGACGACGTGATGGTTGTACATAGGCTGCATTCCAGGTTTCTGGTCCTAATGCACGTAGAAAAGTTGCAGTATGGAATGTTCCAGCGCCCATTTCCATGTCGTAAGGTTGTAGAACAACGCAGCCTTGCTCCGCCCAATAGTTTTGTAAGGCAAGAATCAAGCCTTGAAAGGTATCAATATGCGATATGGCGCGACTCATGGTCATCCACTTAAAATTAGATAAAATTGTGCTCAATTATAAGGATTTTCCACAAGGCTGGCAAAGGTTCTATTGATTTTGCCATCGATCTGATGAATTGATTGAAAAAATGATGTTTTAACTGAGGATATGGTATGAGCAAGCCTAATGATCTCTATCAGTTAAACTCATCAATCTCAGTGCTAATACGGGTATATTTGCATCAACAAGCCTTTTATAATAGCGACACTGATTGATTTAGGGCCTTGACGCAACTGTGTTACATTTTTATGATCGCTGGTTAAATATCTTAAAACCAAATTTTAAAGTCTTACCCATTAAAGAACGTCTAATTTGTGGCATGGGTGCTTTACTGGGACTGGCTCTATCTTCTTTTATTAGCTGGTTGATACTTGGCGATCTTAATCCATGGTATATCGCGCCAATGGGGGCTTCATCAGTATTATTATTTGCGATTCCAGCTAGTCCATTAGCACAGCCTTGGAATATGTTGGTGGGTAATATCATTGCAGCAATTATTGGGATTACCTGTGCTTTATATATCGTAAATTTGACTGAAGCATTTAGTGTTGCTGTTGCACTGTCGATTATTCTGATGATGACTACTGATGCATTGCATCCACCAAGTGGTGCAGTCGCAATTACGGCTGTATTAGGTGGGAGTGAAATTCATCATTTAGGTTACTTTTTTGTACTTTATCCAGTGCTGTTAAATTCAGTTTTACTGATTGCTATTGCCATTATATTTAATCAAATCATGGGAAAGCGTTACCCTGAACAGGCTAAAATTGCAACGATACCGTTAAAGCCAACGCCCATGCAAAAAGCGACAATTTTACCGCAAGATATTCAACAGGCATTTGATCAACAGACTGAATTATTAGATATTAGTGAATATGATTTAGCAAACATGATTCTAAAAGCGCAAAAAATTGCCAATATGCGTCTAGATCATGGTTATCGCTGTCAAGATATTATGACGCGACAGGTGATCTCTTTAGCTGCCGAAGATCATTTGGCAACTGCTGTTGCACAATTTAAGCAAGCGAATTTAATGAGTTTACCTGTCGTGACTGATGGTGATCGTTTGGTGGGTACGTTGGCTTTATCCGATGTAATGGATCGAGTGCAACATACAACCGATCTCAATACAGTCTGGCATGAGCAAGTTTATCAGATTATGAATTATCAAGTGATTACAGTAACGCCACAACAGCCCTTACACGATTTAATCGAGTATTTTGTTGAACGATCATTTAATTATATTCCAGTTGTGGAGCAAAAACGTCTCGTGGGTATTATTAGTCGGGCAGATATGATCGCTGCTTTACATCAACAATTCGTCGCTAAATAGCGGCTAAACATTTAATTAATGTTTAGTCTCTGATTGAATGGTGCGAATTGGCTGAGAGTAGGGGGATTTTAAAACAGCATGTGGCTGTTTTGGAATAATCAACCAAAGAATAAGATAGATTAAAATACCTGGAAAGCCCGCACTAAAACAGGATACCAAGATAAAAATAAGGCGTAATAGATTGGCATTCCAACCAAAACGTTGTGCAATGCCTCCCATTACTCCAGCAATAATTTTTGAGTGGTCTGAACGATATAAGCCAGTATGAGACATTTTGGTTTCCTCAAAAAATATATTTCACTAGATGGTAAAAATGATATGCAATAATATTAGCGATAATATACAGATGAAGAGGTGGTGTATGAGCTGACTGATAGCTTATATCACGCCATCACTATTTTCATCTGGTATATTGTTTACAATGATTCGCAATCATTCATCTAGATTTATGTGCTATTAATCTTAATATGGTGATGTTTTTTAATCTATAAAGTCTTATGAGTTAAAAAAGTTATGATATGTAAAAAAAATTGCCGCATCTTCGGACAAATAATAAAATAAAATATAGATAACATCTGAGTTTTTCTTGAAAAATTATCAATGTAAACTAGGCTATTGATCAGATCCGCGGATGTATAGGATGAGTTGGTGCTAAATCAAATTGTATACCCTTCATGTTTAGTCATGCTCAGTATCTTGGGCTTAAGCGCTTGTGATAATCAAAATACAGTGCAAAAGCATATCAGCCATCATGATGATCACGAGCAAATGGTCTATTCTGCAAAAAAATTGATTGATATTGCAGGGCAAGTCAATGTACAACAACATCATCGTGAGCATACTCAAAAGCATCTGACCGCTGAGGCAAAACAGTATATTGGTCGATACCATACTAAAATTGATTGCTTGGGTCAGTTGATTTACTGCGATGAGGGCAATGCAGATCTAGTTTTAAATTTACTCCCTGATGGTACAGCACATCGTGTGATTATACATTTGGGAGAGATGGGGCAGTTATCCAATAATTTGTATCGTCAATATCATTGGTTTTATGATGAAAGTCGTCATGAAGTGATTTTAGAGCAAGATGACGGTATACAATTATTTTTTAAGGTGGATAATGCAGGACATTTGGTGATGAATACAGACAAGCGGTTAACTGTAATGCAGGCAAATCGTCAGTTTTACGCACAAGACAATAATCCTCAAACACAGCAAAATTATATTTTAGTAAAAGCACCTTAAGCTATGGAAAAATCATTGTATTGATTGAGAAAAGGCAGTGGGTGTCTAAGCGAACTTTTTAACTTATATTGATTGTATATTCAACAAGATGATGTTGGTTATTAGCGGTGATGAGATACAGCTAAGTGATATTCAGAGTAATCTTTAAATTGATGCAGTGAATGGTGGGTCGTCCGCGACTCGAACGCGGGACCAACGGATTAAAAGTCCGCTGCTCTACCAACTGAGCTAACGACCCATTCTAGATTTTATAGTAAAATTAGTCGAATTTTTTACAAGATCTGGCCAATTTTATCAAGATGGTGGGTCGTCCGCGACTCGAACGCGGGACCAACGGATTAAAAGTCCGCTGCTCTACCAACTGAGCTAACGACCCATCTGAGGTTTCAAATAAAATGGTGGGTCGTCCGCGACTCGAACGCGGGACCAACGGATTAAAAGTCCGCTGCTCTACCAACTGAGCTAACGACCCTTGATTAACAATTGATTTTTATTCAACTGTATAATGCAGGAAAACTAAAAAGTTTTGATGCACCACTTTGTTTGATGGTGCGTATTGTAGCAAGATATGCAACGAGCGCAAGTAAAAAATAAAAAAAGTTGGCTATGTTTGTTTATAAATACAACAAAATAGTATTATCTAGCTAAAAAATAGCCAACTTTATCCATTTAGAAGCGATATTGATGTTGCTGGATATTGTGGAAAATTTCATCATTGAGGAGGCAGTAGCTGTTTTGGCCAGGCAGTAGGATTAAAACTTGATCATTAACCTGATTGAGATCGAATGCCTGCTGTTTTAACGTATTTTTTTGATACTTAAATGTCGCTGTCGTTTCCAGATGATGTTGAATCCGTAAAAAAATAGGTATGGCGTAAGCAGGTAGTACTGTTTTAAATTGCTGATACATTTCTTTAAAATCATCTGTCGTTAACTGTGTATCTGCGATCAATGTAATTGCTGCCATACCAGCACGACCTTCAGTATTTGGAATTTCAACCCCATATACGACTGCTTCGGCAATTTTAGGATGTTCACTGAGTATATTTTCTACTTGTAGTGTGGATACATTTTCACCTTTCCAGCGAAAACTATCCCCTACACGATCGATGAACTGTGCATGCCTAAAGCCGATATCACGTACTAAATCACCAGTATTAAAATATGCATCGCCATTTTTAAATACATTTTTCATGATCACAGATTGATTCTTTTGTGGATCAGAGTAGCCATCAAAGGGTGAGCGAGATGTGATTTTTCCAATTAATAAGCCTACGTCACCTTTTTTAACTTTTTGATACCAGCCTTTGGAATCGCGAATAGCTTGCTGGGTCGTTTGATCAAACTTAATGATGGCATAGGGTGTAGGAGAAAAGCCCATGGTATGATCGAAATTAAAGATATTGCTGAAACCGACATTGCCTTCACTAGAGGCATATAGCTCTAAGACTTCATTTATCGCAAAACGCGTTTTAAACTTATCCCAAACTTGTGCACGCATCCCATTACCAATCATGGTATGTACACGATGTCCTTGTTCTAATTCATGCACAGGCGCATCCAGTAGATAGCGGCATAACTCTCCGACATAACCAAATGCGGAGACATTATATTTTTGGATATCTGACCAAAATGCGGATGTTGAATATTTGCGGCGAATAACAAAAGTTGCACTGGCAGCAATCACGCCACACCAACATACCACAATACCTGTTGCATGATAGAGCGGTAAAGTACAGTACATGACATCATCTTGATTAAGATTAAGAATATGGCCATAGGTACCATAGGCAAGCATCCAGCGACTATGTGTAAAAATAACGGCTTTAGGTAGTCCTGTTGTCCCTGAGGTATAAATATAAAATAAACCATCTTGCCCTTGCACTTGATGCGTGGTCGCTGGATTAAACGTCGCAAAGCTCTGGCTTAATTGATGGAGATTATTAAATCCTTGAGGTGCTATCCCAGAATCGATGGATAATGCTTGATTAGCCCACCAGTAGTAATGTTCAGCTGCTAGATTAAGCTGTGATTGAATATCAATGAGTACATCTTGACACTCTTCACCCACAATGATTGCAGTAGGTTGAACCAGATTAATGCTCTGACTGAGCACTTGTCCTGCTTGTGAGGTATTGACAAGGGCTGAAATTACGCCAATTTTTGCCAGCGCAATTACTGTAGCAATCAATTCTGGACGATTTTGCATCATGATGGCAATCACGTCACCTTTTTGAAGTCCTAAAGATAAGTAAAAGTGAGCAATTTGATTGGCCCATTGGTTGAGCTCGGCATACGTAAATTGCTGTTGTTCAAATTTTAATGCATAACCTGTCGGATTGCGTCTAACGGCTTTTTCAAACGCAATACCAAGACCAGTCGGAGTATGCGGTGTACGTAAATAGGCTTGCTTTAGACCCGAGAGTATATGTGGTACTTTGCTGATAAACTTTGGTAATTTTGTCGCAATATCTGCAAAACCAATGCAGTTATTTGGTTGAGAATGGTGCATAGGAATCCTAATGTTTGTCATCAAATACAATTTGCGTCATAGAGACCATGGATCATTATTCTCTATACAATTGTCTTTTAATCCTTTATTTCTAGTGCAATCAACCTAATTTTCTAAATTCATAAAAAAATCCAGTCATCTGAATGACTGGATTTTAAAGGTGCTGGCTGACAACTTATTCAGTTGTTGTATCTACTTTTTTAGGTGGACGACCACGTGGACGACGTGGACGAACCACTTTTTCCTTACTTGGTTTTTCCACTTTTTGATCAGTAGCGTCTGTATCATGGATTGCAGGATTTTGCTCAGTCGTTGCTGTCATTACCGCAACTGCTGTACTTTCTTCCTGAGCTTCCTGAGCTTCCTGAGCTTCCTGAGCTTCCTGAGCTTGTGCGACAGGTGCGGCTTGCGCTACTTCTGTCGCCGTTTCAGTCACTGCTGTAGGCTGGCTATTGGTCTCTGCAGGCACAGCAGTAGTGACTTCAGTGATGATGTTGACTACAGGCTCATCATGTGTCACCGCAGCAACTTCAGCTTCATGATGCTCAGTAGTTGAACTTGGTTGTTCAACAATGGCATCTTGAACTTTTTCAGCTTCTATATGGGCTTTTTTTGCTTGCTCCAATGCTTGTTCTGCTGCCTGTTTTGCCAAGCGACGACGTTCACGTGGATCATTGGCGACACGATTTGCCGACACTGGTTTTGGTGGTGTTAAATCCAAAACAGGTGCGGGTTCTGCTTCTGCTGTCACGTGTTTAATTTGTACATCACGTGTCACAGGCTTTTTCTCAGCCTGAGGAGCGACTGGCGTAGCGACTGCCATTGTGCTGTAACGATCGGCAAATTTTTGTAATGCGCGATTAAAGGTTGGAATTAAACCAAATTGCTCAATCAGCACTGAACAATCTTCACCATAAATATGACGAATTAAGCTATCCACCGTATAGTTACGTAACGTCGGAATTTGAGAAGGGCTCAATTTCGCAGTTTGTGGTTTATTGGCGTCTTTGTGACGACGACGTTGGCGTGGATCATTGCTAGCACGTTTTACCGGCTGTACGGGTGCTTCTTGATGCTCCACTTTTTTCTCAACTTCAGCCTTAGACTGAGTTTGAGGCGCAGCAGTGCTCTCAGTTACTGTTTTAGCTACAGGTTTCGCTGTGGTTAAATCAGCAGCTTGATGCGTCAATGCCTTGATTTCACTTTGTGACTGATCAATGTTAACCACTAATGCAGTGGTGATCACGTCAGCTTGAGGAGTATCAATCAGTTCAACGCGTGGTTGCTTGGTTTGCTGATCATGTTTAATCGGTGTTTCTACCACTTCAGCCACAACAGGTGCTTCATTTAAAACACTTTGATCGCGATGACGGTTTGGTCTCGCTGGGCGTTGTTGGTGGTTACGATCACGACGTGGAACACTATTTTGCTCAGGATTTACCTGTTGTTGAGCATCATTGTGTTCATGTGAGGGTTGGCGGCGTGAATTGCGTTTATTTTCACGCGCTTCTTGTCGCTGTTCCTGACGAGAAACCTGAATTACTTCCTCATGGATCTGATGTTGTTGCTGATCAGTTTGAGGATTTTGCTCACGTGTTTCTTTATGCTTGCTACGTTTTTTATTGTTTGGACGTTTGTCTTCACGTTCAACACGCTCTGGTGATTCACGTTCAGTTTTTTGTGCTACAGTTGATGGTGCTAAGTAGGCATTATTACTGTTATTTGCTGTGGTAGTGGTCGGCAATGTTGTGGTCATTGCTGTATTGACTTGACCAAATTGTCCACGGCTTACAGCGCCATTGTTAATCATTTGTTCAATTGCAGCAGCAGCATGATTTGCAGTGCGCGTTTGATCAATGGTGGTGGCTTGCTTTTGTACAAATAAATTTTCTAACCATGCACATGGACTGGTTGATGGGATAGCTGCTGCAATAGCAGATTGTGCATTGGTTTGATGTTGTGCTTTGGCTTTTTTAGGGTGTTTATCTTGAACTTGCGCTACATGAGGCAATTGATGTTCATCATCTAAATGCCATTCAGATGACTCATAGCCCAATTCTTTTTCGCTAGAACGTGCTGCTTCGGTACGTTCATAACTGGTTGGTGCAAAACCTTCAGGGTTATAAGAAATTTCATAGTGTGGTGTTTCTAAATGTGGGTGCGGTAATACAGTCACACGAACATTTGAGGTCTGCTCTAGATAGACTAAACTATGACGTTTTTCATTTAGTAAAAATGCAGCAATTTCGACAGGAACTTGAACCTGAACTTCACCATGGCGCTCACGTAATGCAATTTCTTCAACCTTACGCATAATAGAGAGCGACAATGAACGTAGATCACGTACCATGCCTGTACCATGACAACGAGGACATACGTAACCCGTTGCTTCTTCTAAAGATGGACGTAAACGCTGACGACTCATCTCCATTAAACCAAAACGGGATAATTGACCAAATTGAATACGTGCACGGTCACTTTGTGTTGCTTCACGTAATTTTGCTTCGACCATGCGTTGGTTACGATCTTTAGTCATATCAATGAAATCAATGACCACCAATCCACCAATATCACGTAAACGTAATTGACGGGCAATTTCTTCGGCCGCTTCTAGATTGGTATTGAGTGCAGTTTCTTCAACATCATGACCGCGTGTTGATTTAGCAGAGTTAATATCAATAGAAACTAATGCTTCAGTTTGATCAATCACAATCGAGCCACCTGAAGGAAGTTTTACTTCGCGTTCATAAGCGGTTTGGATTTGGCTTTCAATACCGAAATGGGCAAATAGTGGCTCATTCAGTGTATAGGTTTTTAATTTGTCGAGTTGACGTGGCATGACTGCTTTTACAAAGTTATAGGCTTCGTTATAAGCTTGCTCTGAGTCAATTAAAATTTCTGAAACATCATCGCGTAAATAATCACGAATGGCACGCGTCACGACCCCTGCTTCTTGATGAACCAGCATTGGAGATGGGCCAGAATTCGCAGTATCTTGAATTTGAGTCCAAAGATCTAGCAAGTGTTGCAGATCAAGTTGTAATTCTTCTTGAGAGCGTCCAATACCGGCTGTACGTACAATGACACTCATACCACGCGGTACATTTAAAGCTGCTAAGGTTTCTTTTAACTCTTCACGTACAGCGCCAGAGATTTGACGACTAATTCCGCCACCTTTTGGATTATTCGGCATCAGTACCAAATAACGTCCAGCAAGCGAAATAAAAGTAGAAAGTGCAGCACCTTTATTGCCACGTTCTTCTTTTTCGACTTGAACCAGAAGTTCTGTACCTTCCGTGATTAATTCTCTGATATTTGAGGTCTGACGTGGATCTGCTTGATAGTAAGCATTGGCAATTTCTCGCATGGATAAAAAGCCTTGACGGCCTGCACCATATTCGACAAATACAGCTTCTAAAGATGGCTCGACACGAGTCACGTGACCTTTATAAATATTTGATTTTTTTTGTTCACGGGTGCGATTTTCTAAGTCAAAATCATAAAGACGTTGACCAGTGACAAGTGCAACGCGAATTTCTTCTGCATGTGTTGCATTAATCAACATACGTTTCATGGGTGTAACACCTTATAGTGATACACAACAAACATCGCGATCAGTGTAGCAAACATCAATAACGGTGGATCAATCTTAGATCTCAAATAAACCGACTGCGATCTGAGCATGATGACCGGCCTCTTTAACTGGGCTTCGGTTTTGATTCACGTATTGATGATGGCAATACGACTGCACCTTTAAACGATTTAACTTCTCTGTTTCATTCACTGGCGGATAAGCGGTACATTGGATGTGAGTAACTTTCACTGTCACATTACTCTAGATCATCCCTTGATAGTTGATAGAGTAGTGAGATACGGAATTAATCATCGCATCTTATCATTTGTGCAGATCCAATGTATCAACACTGTAGCCTGAATTAAACTTTAGAGAGCAACTTGTCTGATGTGTATCAGTTAACGTTTAAAAAGCCAACATATCTGTTGACAACATATTTTCATGCAAACTGTTGGTCGTGAAAATACAATTAAACCTAACAGTTTGCTGTTTTACCGATATAATAAGCCTTCGGCCTCGGCATAATTCGTTTGGGACCTTCCCGAGTTAGAGCTTTTATGCAATTGAGTGTTCAGTAAAAACTGGATCAATGCAATGTTACTCTTGAACGATGGTTTCCGTGCGCTGACTATACCAAACCTTGAATCATCTGCCTATGGGTTAAGCAAAGGTTTCTTGTGAAAAGTATAGCTCAAATGATTATTTTTTAATCAAAACTATTTTTTTTAGGTCACAGTAACTGTATGAATTCTGCACAGCAATGGCAAAGTGTCACTTGGTTTGAAGTGGATGAACATCAATCAGGTCAGCGAATTGATAATTTTCTATTTAGTCGTTTAAAAGGCGTACCAAAAAGTCGAATTTATCGTTTGATTCGAGAAGGTCAGGTACGTGTCAATAAAAAGCGTATTAAAGCAGAAACTAAACTGGCGATTGGTGATCAAATTCGTGTTGCACCAATACGTTATGAGCAAAAAGATCAGTCTGCCGCACCGGTATCTGATCAGGTTGCACAGGGTCTTTTAAACCGTGTGGTATATGAAGATGAAGGTCTGATCGTGGTCAATAAACCATCAGGTATTGCTGTCCATGGCGGGAGTGGTGTCGCTTATGGATTGATCGAGGCTATGCGTGCCGCAACCGGGAAAAAATATTTGGAGCTCATCCATCGGATCGACCGTGATACCTCTGGTTTAGTGATGATCAGTAAAAAGCGCAGTACCTTAAAAACACTGCAAGATTTATTGCGTGAACATAAAATTCAAAAAACCTATGCTGCGATTGTCAAAGGGCAGGTGAGTTTGGATCAGCAATTAATTGATGCGCCATTATTACGTTATGAACTTGCCAATGGTGAGCGACGTGTGCGCGTGACGCAGGCAGGTAAAGCATCACAAACACAGTGGCGTGTACAAGAACGCTTTATGCATGCAACTTTAGTGTATGCCGCTCCACTTTCTGGTCGGACCCATCAAATTCGAGTTCATGGCCTCAGTATTGGTCATCCTTTAGTGGGTGATGATAAATATGGTCATCAGACAGAATATCGTGGGCCGACACCACGTCGATTGTGTTTGCATGCGATGCGTTTAGATATTCCAGGATATCCAACCATTGAAGCACCTTTACCAGAGGATATGCAAAGTTTAGTGGCGCAGCTTCGTGCACAAAAGAAAGATGCTTGAATTCGAACATCAAATCTCCATACTGGCTTGGCTTGATGATTCGCTTCAATCATCAGCGAGGTCAATTTTTTATTTTGGACCTTGATCATGCAAAAAAATATCAAACTGGTTGTCTTTGATTGGGATGGAACTTTATTTGATTCAGTTGGGCAAATTGTAGCCAGTTTAAAATATGCTGCAGCCGAATTTCAACAACCATTAACTGATCAAGCAGCCAAAAGTATTATCGGCTTGGGTTTACCTGAGGTTGCACAAATCTTATTTCCTACCGTTCCTGATTTACATCAGCAGATTCTTGAATGCTATGCTGATCATTATGTTGCACATTCTAAAAATGATGCATGGTTTGCTGGTGTGGCAGAAATGTTAATAGATTTAAAACAGCAAGGCTTAAAGTTGGCAGTTGCCACTGGTAAAAGTCGTAAAGGTCTAGATCGTGTATTGGCACAAACCCAGAGTGTTCACTTATTTGATATTACACGTGCTGCAAGTGAAACAAGATCAAAACCACATCCACAGATGTTGAGTGAGATTTTATCGCAGACAGATGTTTTGGCAGAGCAGGCCATTATGGTGGGTGATACAACTTATGATTTAGAAATGGCACAAAATATTGCGATGCCGCGTATTGCTGTGAGTTATGGGGTACATTCCACTGATATCCTGACGCAATACCAACCGCTTTGTGTTGTTGATAATATCAAAATGCTACATCAGGCTTTAAATCATCAAGTGCGTTTAAGCACAGCAGTTTGATAAATCTTTAGTGCAGACTTAATCAATGGCTGTGTTGAAGCCATTGATCGATGAGGTGCGGATTGCAACATCATCAAATCATCCTTAAAAGACAGTACAGGACACGTAAAACGATTATTTTATTAGCTTTTAGTCGTAGATAAAATCTATTTTATACGGATCATTGGATTGCGTATTTTATTTAATATGTACTTTTGTGTTTGATTTATAAGATTTATTTTAATTACTTAAAGTTATCAATCATATTCATAGCTTCTAACTATTGTAAAAAATAAAATAAGTATTGGTAGAACACGACCAATTTTTTCATGCTAAAGCAGTTTATCTATATTGCGTTGTTTGAGATGAGCATTTATAGAGATGTGCTCAGTCATTAAAATGGTGTTGTAGCTCACGTATCGATCTCCCCAATGTCTCAGTCAGCAACGTATTCATCCAATTTTTGCAGTTTAAGGAAACATGAATGTCGAATTCTGCTGTTGTTGAATCAGTTGCTTTATCACTTAGATCTGCTGAATTGTCACAAGCTGCGATTGCACCTATCCGCCCACAATTGGGCGGTGAAAATGCCGATGTCGATATTGCATATGCTGTGCAGGAAGTGAATACCCAACGTGCATTAGGTGAAGGACGACGTTTGGTAGGGCGTAAGATTGGCTTGACCTCAAAAGTTGTACAAGCACAACTTGGTGTGGATCAACCTGATTTTGGGATGTTATTTGCGGATATGGCATATGGTGATGGTGAAGCAATTCCTGCAGGTCGATTGATTCAACCTAAGGTTGAAGCAGAAATTGCATTGGTGATCCAGCAAGATTTGACCAAAGAAAAACATACTTTTGCCGACATTATTAGTGCAACAGCATATGCATTGCCTGCAATTGAAGTCGTAGATAGCCGTATTGAAAATTGGAAAATCAGTTTAATTGATACAGTGGCAGATAATGCCTCATCTGCGGCATTTGTTTTGGGGTCTCAACCTGTGTCGCTGGAACAGTTGGATTTAGTGAACTGCAAAATGGTGATGACACGTTCAGGTGAGATTGTTTCGGAAGGGATCGGCAAAGCATGTCTTGCTAATCCATTAAATGCGGCTGTTTGGCTTGCAGATGAAATGGTACGTCGTGGTCGTCCACTATTAAAAGGTGACATCATTTTAACTGGTGCATTAGGCCCGATGGTTGTCGCACATCCAGGCGATGAGTTTAAGGTTGAAATTGAAGGTTTTGCCTCAGTGACTGCAACATTTGCTGCTGAATAAATTGCAATTTAAAGAGAAGTTGTCCATGAAAAAGATTAAATGTGCAATGATTGGCCCAGGTAATATTGGGACTGATTTACTGTATAAACTTCAACGTAGTGAATGGTTGGAACCTGTATGGATGGTGGGAATTGACCCAACTTCGGAGGGTTTAGCACGTGCTGCAAAAATGGGCTTAAAAACCACTGCTGAAGGTGTAGATGGGTTATTGCCTCATGTGCTTGAAGATGAGATTAAAATTGCATTTGATGCGACTTCTGCCTATGTTCATGCAGAAAATAGTCGTAAGTTAAATGAGCTGGGCGTATTAATGATTGACTTGACCCCAGCTGCAATCGGTCCATTTTGTGTGCCACCAGTCAACCTAGATGAATTATTGGCGGCCGGTGAAGTTCCTAATGTCAATATGGTGACCTGTGGCGGTCAAGCAACGATTCCAATGGTTGCGGCAATTTCACGTGTTCAACCTGTTGAATATGGTGAAATTATTGCAACAGTATCCACTAAATCAGTGGGTCCTGGTACACGTAAGAATATTGATGAGTTTACGCGTACCACGGCAGGTGCAATTGAAAAAGTCGGTGGTGCCAAACAAGGTAAAGCCATTATTATTATTAATCCAGCTGAACCGCCACTCATGATGCGTGATACGGTACATTGCTTGGTAGAAGGCGAGCCAGATCAAGCCGCGATTACCGCTTCTGTTCATGCCATGATCAGCGAAGTTCAAAAATATGTGCCAGGTTATAAATTAGTGAATGGTCCTGTTTTCGATGGTAACCGTGTATCAATTTTCTTGGAAGTTGAAGGTTTAGGAGATTTCTTGCCTAAATATGCAGGTAATTTAGATATTATGACAGCAGCCGCAGCACGTACAGCAGAAATGTTTGCAGAACGTGTTCTCAATTCAGTTGAAGCTTAAGGAGTAGTCACATGTCTAAGGTTATTATTCACGATATGACGTTACGTGATGGTATGCATCCAATGCGCCATCAAACCTCAATCGAACAGATGATTGCGATTTCAACTGCACTTGATGATGCTGGTGTCCCTCTAATTGAAGTGACGCATGGTGATGGTTTAGGAGGGAATTCGGTTAACTATGGTTTTGCTGCTGCAAGTGATGAAGCATATTTAAAAGCAGTGATTCCAAATTTAAAACAAGCCAAGGTGTCAGCTTTATTATTACCTGGTATCGGGACTGTTGATCATTTAAAAATGGCGCATGACGTTGGGGTTTCAACCATCCGTGTGGCGACTCATTCAACTGAAGCTGATGTTTCAGAGCAGCATATTACTGCGGCACGTAAGTTGAATATGGATACGGTCGGTTTCTTGATGATGGCACATATGGCATCACCTGAAAAGCTGCTTGAAGAAGCGCAAAAAATGGTGTCTTATGGTGCAAACTGTATTTATGTGACGGATTCGGCAGGTTATATGTTGCCACAAGATGTGACTGACCGTGTCGCTATGTTACGTGCGCATCTTCCAGCAGAAATTGAATTAGGCTTCCATGGTCATCATAACTTGGGTATGGGGGTTGCCAATACTGTAGCAGCAGTTGAAGCTGGTGCGATTCGTGTTGATTTAGCTTCTGCTGGTCTAGGGGCAGGTGCAGGAAATACGCCCTTAGAATTGTTTGTGGCTGTGGCAAATCGTATGGGCATGGAAACAGGCGTTGATCTGTTTAAAGTTCAAGATGTTGCTGAAGACTTAGTTATTCCGATGATGCATCAGCCTATTCGTGCTGACCGTGATGCAGCAACCTTAGGGTATGCAGGTGTGTATTCTTCATTCTTATTATTTGCTAAACGTGCTGAAGCGAAATACGGTGTATCTGCGCGTGAAATTTTGATGGAGTTAGGCCGCCGTGGTACTGTTGGTGGTCAGGAAGATATGATTGAAGATCTAGCTTTAACCATGTCTAAAGTACGTGAACTTCAAGCTTAATGGCAGACAGCATTTGAAATGCTGATTTGAATTAAATGTATTGAAAATGCCAATCGAGAGATTGGCATTTTTTATGATTTTAACATGATAGGGAGCTGTGATTGACTGAGAAAGATACAGGGTGTGGGATTAGAATATTGTATTCATTGCCGTATTCATCATAGAAAATAACAACATTAACTAAGTTTTTTCTTATAATTGATATTTATATAAAAAGTATCTAAAAAATAGTGTTAAAGATAAAAACGATAATAAATATTAAATATTTAAAATAATTAGGCTTTTTACAAAACAAAACGATTGAATTACAATAAATTACGCCATAGTGAAGCATATCTAGCCCGAAGTATCTTAGAGTTAAAACAAATAAGTCATAGTGGAAAATGATTAAGTAATTCAAAATATTAGTAAAAATTAAAAATATTTAAGACTGTGGTCTGATTTTTAAAGTCATCATCGTCCAGCATGATGATGTCGTAGCTTGATTGAATGATTAGGAATTTAGCCATGCGTCGTCAAACATTATGGATAGCACTTTTTGCTGCGACAGCAACTTTAGGAACATCTGCCGTTTATGCAGATTTTATTGACGATAGCCAAGTCCAATTGAAATTGCGTAATTTTTATTTGGATCGTCAGTATGCAGATGCGCCACAAAATGACTGGGGAAGCTGGTCTCAAGGCGTGACTTTAGATGCAAAATCAGGATATTACGATCTTGGTGGTGTTGAAGTTGGCGTTGATTTACTTGCGCAATATGCATTTAAACTTAAACAACTACATGATAAACCTGATTTTGTATTAAAGTATGATGGTGATAAAGCCAAATCAGGATTTGGTAAAATTGGCGCAACCTTAAAAGCCAAAGTCTCGCAAACTGAATTAAAAGTAGGTGAGTTACTACCTGTTTCGCCTGTGTTGGTTTATGATCCATCACGACAATTATTGACCACTTTTAGCGGTGCATGGTTAGAGTCGAAAGAGATTAAAAATACTAAACTTACTTTGGCTTATGTCAATCGAATTAACAATCGTTATGATGACAGTTTTGAACGCTTAACCAAATTTAGCCCACCACAATATGATAATGGCCCTGCTGCTGATGGAATGTGGATTGCAGGCGTTGATTATCAGTTTAATAAACAATGGGGTGCAAGCTACTGGTTTGCCAATGTTGAAGATATCTATAAACAAAATTATGTGGGTGTCAATTACAACACCAATTTAACAGATCAAACCAAGTTAAGCAGTTATGCACGTTATTTTGATAATTCAGCATCAAGTAATGACTTATATGGCAAGATTGATAATCAGGCCGTATCATTAAGTGGAAAAGTTGTGCATGGCTCACATACCGTTGCTTTAGGTTATCAGCAAATGTTTGGTGAAAATGCTTTCCCAACATTAGGTGGCTGGGTTCCACAGCCTTACTTGGTTAACTGGGGAGTTGCGACCTTTACCAATGCCAAAGAAAAATCATGGGGCTTTACCTATGCATATGATTTTTCCGGTTTAGGGATCAAAGGTTTTAATACCACAGCAACTTACTTTACCGGATATGGTGCTGAGGTCGCAGGTAAAAAAGATCAAAAATCCAATGAATTGAATTTGATTGTCAATTATACGGTTCCAGAAGGTAAGCTCAAAGGTTTGGGAGTTCAAGCCATGTATATTGATGCAGACTTTGACTGGAAAACAGATTTAAAAGAGTATCGTATCGCAACCACCTACAATTATAAATTCTAAGTTTATTCGAAAAGAAGGCGACGGTTTGATGAGGTCGCCTTTTTAGGCTAACAAATGTATTGGAAATATATTATTTAATAAATTCAAATGGTTAAATAATATATTTTTTCTTCAATGTCATTCAAATTTTGTATGAATTTCTAGCAATTGAACGAGTAATATAACTCAAGTCAAATCGGCATTTTACAACAATTGAATGTGTATTCTCAGCAAAGAATACGTACAGCGAGATAATGGAGTAGGTATGAGTACTGTTCAAATTCCTGAATATAAGACAGACGCATTTTTCGGTTTAGAAGATAAATGGATTGAAACAGCAGAAGGTGAGTTGACTCACTATCATGAAATTGGTGAAGGCACACCGATCCTGTTTTTACATGGTTCAGGTACAGGGGTATCTGCAGCAGCAAACTGGTGGTTAAATTTACCTTCTATTGGTGAGCAGGCGCGTTGTATCGCAATTGATACCATTGGTTATGGTCAAACCGTTGTTGCAGCAAATACTGCATATGGTATCCGTGCATGGGTGGATCATGCGATTCGTACTTTGGATGCACTTGGTATTGAAAAAACATGGTTAGTCGGTAACTCACTTGGTGGATGGTTGGCATTCCAACTGGCTTTAGATTATCCAGAGCGTGTTTTGGGTATTGTATCTATGGGTACAGGAGGTGCAAAACAAACGGCTGCACTTAAAGCACATGCGAATCCTGTATTAACTGAAGAAGGGATTAAAAAAACACTTTCAATGTTTGTAGTTAACAAAGACTTAATTACAGATGAGTTGGTTAAAGTGCGTTTTGATTCTGCAAAAAATGATTACGCATCTGATCGCTTGATGGAAGTTGTTGGTGCGCGTGATCGCGATCGTTTTGAGTTTCCACTTGATTTTGACAAGATGAAAGAGATTACAGTCCCTGTCTTGTTAATTCATGGTACTCAAGATGTCGTGATTCCAGTTTCTCGTACTTGGGATATTTTAAATATTGTGCCTCATGCGGATGCTCATATTTTTAGTCAGTGTGGTCACTGGTCCCAAGTTGAAAAATCAGCAGAATTTAACACTGTAATTAAGAACTATTTGGCAGTTCATGGTGTGAAATAACGACAATAGATCATTTTCACGTGTATATAATCAGCATATTGCCAGATAAATGATCTGTCACAGTGAAATTAATCTGCTTAAAAAGATGACAAATGTCATCTTTTTTTATTTTAAAAGATCTGTTAATTATGTAAATGATTATAATTATCAATAGTGTGGGCTAATGATTAAATATGCGTATTTATTTGTGTGATCTATATATCGGAAATCGTATTAGACTTAAGTGGTAAGCTAGATTGTTTTTTCAACTGATCTGGCTACTTCACTGAAATGATCAATATTTATTATGTTTAAATATCAAAGAACGATCATTTAAATAACTTTTTTTCTATTAATAAATAATGGCTTTAATGGTGTTTATGCTTAAAAAACAAACACCACTATTTAGTTGAAAAATAATGGTGTTTGTCAGCTATTATATGTTTTTTAAATTTCACTGCTACGTTCAAAGTCGAGATAAAAAACTTTGGTCAATAATTCCAAGAATTTTTGTACGGCAGTGGATTGGTTGTTTTTGTGATAACTAACGTATAAATCAAGTTGTGGCAGTTCAACACTAAGTGGACGAATAACCGTATTATTCATGGCTAATGGCGTAATATAACCTGGTAAAATTGTACAGCCTAAGCCCATACCAATTGAATTAATATTAAATAAAATATTATCTGCTTTTTGTACAATATTAAACTCAATACCATGCTCTTTCGCAAAGTTTAAGATGGTGTTGTGTAATGTACTGGATGCCTCATCGGATGGGATAATAAAATCTATATTATTTAATGCTTTAACTGGTATTCTTTCAAATTTTGCTAAGGGATGATCTTTGGGAAGGATAAAAATTAAAGGCTCACGAAGTACAAATTGGCTGGCAATTTCATCACTATGAAAATTATGGCGGGTAAAGGTAATATCTAAATCACCTCGTTTTAATGCCTTCATTTGCTCAGTATTATTTAAACTCAGTAATTCGATTTTTAAATCAGGGCTTTGTACACGTAAATTGGGTAAAACATATGGAAATACTTTCATCTCAGCAACAGGGACAAAACCGATACGCAAAATTTTCTGTTTGGCCTGAGATACTTGACGTGCCATAGATACGGCTTTATCTGCTTGTGCAAGCGTAAGACGTGCTTGTTCGAGAAAAACGGCCCCTTCTTCTGTAAGTTCTACCTTACGTTTTGTACGATGTAATAGCTTTACACCAACATCCTCTTCTAAATCTTTAATCTGTTGGCTTAAAGAGGGTTGAGCCGTATATAACCTTAAGGCAGCCTTGCTGAAGTTTAGTTCTTCAGCAACGGTAATGAAGTATCTGAGATGACGTAATTCCATATAACCATTCCAAAGATTTATCCAAAAAAAGTCTTATAAATAAGGAACGGTAGTATAATCTATAAACAACTATGAGGTGAAGATTATTCTGGTATTTAGATAATAAATGATGGTCGTAAAATTGGGCTTAAAAAACTTAGACAAATAAACTTAAATTTATTAGTAAAAAATATTAATTAAAACAAAAAAAATATTTCACCAAAAACCAGCCTAAATCCATTATCAAGCAAAAGTTGAGTCGATTACTTTGTGCCATATATTGGTCACAGGAGAGCTTTTCATGAGTGGAAAAATTGATGTGCGAGAAATCGACGTATTAGTCGATGCACAAAATGGACGTATTACGCCATCTATTTATACTGATCCTGACATTTACGAGTTAGAACTTGAACGTGTTTTTGGTCGTACATGGTTATTCCTTTGCCATGAAAGTCAAATTCCTAAAGCAGGTGATTTTTTCAACACTTATATGGGTGAAGATCCAATCATTGTGGCACGCCAAAAAGATGGCTCAATCAAAGCATTTCTAAACCAATGTCGTCATCGTTCGATGCGTGTGAGTTTTGCCGATTGTGGTAATACCCGTGCATTTACCTGTCCATACCATGGCTGGTCTTACGGGATCGATGGTTCACTTAAAGATATTCCACTTGAAGAGCGTGCTTATCCACATGGTGCATGTAAAGAGCAATGGGGTTTAGTGGAAGTCAACCGTGTTAAAACCTATAAAGGGCTAATTTTCGGCTGCTGGGATGAAACAACACCAGACTTAGAAGAATATATGGGTGATATCGCTTGGTACTTAGATGGTGTACTTGACCGTCGTCCAGGGGGTACGGAAATCATTGGTGGTGTACATAAGTGGGAAATTGACTGTAACTGGAAATTTGCCGCAGAACAATTTGCATCTGACCAATATCATGCTTTGTTCTCACATGCATCTGCCATTCAAGTATTGGGTGCAAAACCAGATGATGAAGCATCGAAAAAATTAGGTGCTGCACAAACCGCACGTCCAGTATGGGAAACGGCTAAGGATGCCATTCAATATGGTTCACGTGGTCATGGTTCTGGTTTCTTTTTTACTGAAAAACCAGATGCAAACGTATGGGTTGATGGTGAAGTTGCCAATTACTTCCGTGAAACTTATGACGAAGTAAAAGAACGTTTAGGCGAAGTTCGTGCTTTACGTCTGGCTGGACATAATACCATGTTTCCAACCTTATCTTGGTTAAATGGTACCGCGACTTTACGTGTATGGCATCCACGTGGCCCAAATAAGACAGAAGTTTGGGCATTTTGTATTGCGGATGCTGAAGCATCTCAGGAAGTCAAAGAGGCTTTTGAGCGTTCTGCAACACGCGCTTTTGGTCCTGCAGGTTTCTTGGAGCAAGATGACTCAGAAAACTGGATCGAAATTCAAAAAGTTTTACGTGGTTATAAAGCACGTCAAAATAAACTCATTATGGAAATGGGTAAAGGTAACGAAAAAGTACGTGAAGATGGTATTCCAGGAATTACCAACTATATTTTCTCTGAAACTGCTGCACGTGGTATGTATCGTCGTTGGGCAGATTTATTAATCCATGAAAAATGGGAAGATGTGGAAAAAGCCGCTGACCAATATGAGAAGGAGCTTATGAAATGAGTCAGATCAGTTTAGAACTTCATCACCAAATTAGTCAGTTTTTATATCAAGAGGCGAAGCTTCTGGATGACTGGAAATTTCGTGACTGGTTAGATACCTTGGCTGAAGATATCTCTTACACCTTGCGTACCACACCGAATGCACAAACACGTGATCGCCGTCGTTCTGTTGAACCACCGACGACGTGGGTATTTAATGACTCAAAAGACCTTTTAGAACGTCGAGTTGCTCGTCTTGAAACAGGTATGGCTTGGGCTGAAGAGCCTCCATCACGGACCACGCATATGGTAAGTAATGTAATGGTTGAAGCGACTGAGGTCGATGGTGAATACGATGTATACGTGACGTATTTACTTTATCGTACACAAAAAGAGAAAGATGTAACCATTTACTGTGGTAAGCGTCATGACAAGCTGCGTAAAGTTGAAACTGGACTTGGTTTCCAGATTTTTAACCGCAAGATTATTCTTGATCAAGTGACCTATAACTCACATAACCTGAGTGTATTCTTCTGATGAATAAAATTTTTGTTTGCCAAGTTGATGAATTAGATGAAGGCGAAGCATTAAAAGTAGATTGTGGTATCAATGGTATTGAAGCTCTAGCAGTATTTAATAATGCTGGTGAATTCTTTGCGATGAATGATCGTTGCTCACATGGTAATGCCTCAATGTCTGAAGGTTATTTAGAAGATGATGGTACTGTGGAATGCCCATTACATTCTGCTCGATTTTGTTTAAAAACTGGTCAGGCTTTATGCTTGCCAGCAACTGATCCAATTCAAACATTCCCAGTAGTGATTGAAGATGGTGCATTATTTGTAGAAATGGCAGGAGCATAATCATGGGTTGGCTACAAGGCGAAGTTGCACTGATTACCGGTGGTGGTTCAGGTTTAGGCTGGGCGTTGGTTGAGCGTTTTTTAGAAGAAGGCGCACATGTTGCTGTTCTTCAGCGTTCACAAGCCAAAGTTGATGCATTGAAAGCACATTTTGGTGACAAGATCATTGCGATCGCCGGTGATGTTGCCAGCTATGAAGATAATGTCCGTGCTGTTAATGCGACCATTGAACGTTTTGGTAAGCTAGATTGTTTTATTGGTAATGCTGGTATTTGGGATCATTATGCCGATATCGTCAATACTTCGGGTGAACAACTGGAAAAAGCATTTGATGAAATTATGGGCATTAATACCAAGTCTTTAATTTTAGGTGCTAAAGCAGCACTTGATGCATTAATAGCTTCTGAAGGTTCTATCATATTTACTTTGTCTAATTCTGCATTGTACTCAGCAGGCGGAGGCCCTGTATATACAGCATCTAAGCATGCTGGTGTGGGTGTTATGAAAGAATTGGCATATGAGCTTGCACCTAAAGTACGAGTGAATGCTGTTGCACCATCAGGTATGAATGTCAATATCAAGGGTGCTGCATCTTTAGGTCAAGAAAATCTTGGTTTACTGGATGCACGTGATCCAGAGAAGATTGCACGTGGCATGCCACTCAATTTCTTACCAGAACCTGAAGACATGACTGGTTCATATGTCTTATTGGCGTCTCGTGCCAATAACCGTCCATTGACTGGTGTTCTGATCAATGCAGAATGCGGTCTAGGTATTCGCGGTTTACGCCAGCCGCGTGCAGGATTTTTTGACGAGTAAGTCATAGATTTATGGATCTCTTTGGCAGCCTTTTGGCTGCCTTCCATATATAGGAGTCACACATGGCCGTTAAACTCATTTGCGCATCGCACAGCCCTTTAATGGAATTTGCTGCTCCTCAAGCGCAATATAAAGAGCAAAAAGTACGTGAAACTTTTGCTCAACTTGCTGGCGAGGTCAAAGCTTATGACCCAACGCTGATCATTACCTTTGGTCCAGACCATTTTAATGGTTTTTTTTATGACTTGATGCCAAGTTTCTGTGTCGGTATTCGTGCTACAGCTGCGGGTGACTGGGACTATGGTAAAGACAATAATAAGATAGATGTCCCTGAAGATACCGCGATTGCATTGGTACGTCGTGTATTGGATGAAGGGGTAGATGTTGCTTATTCATATCGTATGCAGGCTGATCATGGTGTAACTCAGCCGTTACATTTTCTATGTAGCGGTCAGCTAGATCGTTATCCAACCATTCCCATTTTTATTAATGGTGCTGCTGCACCAATGCCGACGACTAAACGTACTGTGGCTTTAGGTCGTGCAGTCGGACGTTTTATCCAGTCGCTGAACCTGGAAAATGAACGTGTGTTAATTTTGGGCACAGGTGGTTTATCTCATGATCCACCGACACCACAAATGGGTTCAGTACCACCAGAAGTAGAAGAATTCTTGATTTGTGGTCGTAATCCGAGTGTGGAGGCGCGTAATAATCGTCAAGCCAAAGTGATTGCTGTAGGGCAAAAACTTGCTGCTGGCGATCAATCTGTCGCTGTACCACTTAACCCTGAATGGGATCGTGCCTTATTAGCCACATTTGCCCAAGCCGATTTTGCTCGTATCGAAGCCATGTCTGAAGCAGATATTCGTCAAGAAGGTGGCCGAGGTGGTCAAGAAGTCCGTTCTTGGATGGCTGCATTTGCTGCATTAGATGAATTAGGTGCGTATGAAATGACGACGCATTGTTATGAAGATATTAGTGAGTGGATTGCGGGCTTCGGTATCGTATCTGCTGAATTGAAATAATTGTTGGTAAGGATTAAGCACATGAGCAATGTCGAAACTATCGTGATCGTAGGTGCTGGTCAAGCGGGCGCAAGTGCAATTTTAGAACTCCGTGCAAATAAATATGCCGGTAAAATTATTTTAATTGGTGATGAAAAACATTTGCCATATGAGCGTCCACCGTTATCGAAAGATGTCATTTTAAAACCTGCTGAAACTAAAATCGAGATTTTATCGGATGAAAAATTAGCAGCGTTAGATGTGGTGACCATCCGTGAAAATGCTGTGACCAAAATCAATCCTGCTGCTAAAACAGTGACATTACAACATGGTGATGAGATTGCTTATGATAAATTATTACTTGCAACAGGCGGAGCTGCACGTCGCTTACCTAGCTTAGATGCCTTGGGTAAACATGTTTACACATTACGTAATCTAGAAGACTCTCAAGCATTGGTTCCAGTATTACAAGCTGGTCAACGTATTATTCTAGTAGGCGGTGGCGTGATTGGGCTGGAACTAGCATCATCTGCACGTTTTAGAGATTGCCAAGTGACGGTGATTGAACAGGGATCGATGGTTATGGGTCGCTCATCACCACGTATTTTGAGCGAATTTTTATTGGCACAGCAACGTCTAGCGGGCATAGATGTGCGTTTAGATACCAAGATCATCGATTGCCAGCTGGAAGGTGAAGAAGTGCTTATTACCTTAGACGGTAACGAACAACTTCGTGCCGATGCTGTGATTTATGGTATTGGGATTATACCGAATGCTCAATTGGCGATTGATGCCGGTTTAGACGTTGATTTTGCAATTAAAGTCAATGAAAACTGTCAAACATCAAATCCAGATATTTATGCAGCAGGTGATGTTGCTACTCAATTACGTGAATGTGGTCAATACCGCCGGGTAGAGACTTGGGAAAATGCCAATCTACAAGCCGGTATTTTTGCTCGTCATGTTATGAATGTGGAGCATCCTAAAGCAAATCCAGCATGGTTCTGGACGGATCAGCTTGAGATTAATTACCAATTTGTTGGTGATATGGCTGCTACAGCATGGATGATACGTGGTGAAATGAATCCAGCGCATGGCGCACAGTCTTCATTTGTACTCTTTGGTGTCACCAATGGGGTGATTGTTGCAGGCATTACGGTAAATGCAGCTAAAGAAATGCGTCATTTGAAAAAACTGATTAGTAAGCAAGCTGTATTTGAAGCTGATCAGTATTTGGATCTCAACCAAGATTTGCGTAAATTAGTGAAATAAATTTATATGATAAAAAAATAGACTTAGGGAAACTTAAGTCTATTTTTTTATGCCTGTCAAAATGTTCTGATTCTAGATTGAGTAAATTATGCGTTTAAACTCTTCCCCCATGCTCGTGACGGCAAGTATTTATGCTTTATTGGTGCTGATTTGGGCGACGACGCCATTGGCGATAGTATGGAGCGTACAAGAAGTTCATCCCATGTGGGTATTAATGATTCGATATTTGGGTGCATCGCTGATTGCATTGGCATTACTCAAAATCATGCGTGATCCATTACCTTTAGATGCTATATCGATACAAAGTTATTTGGCGGGAAGTTTAAATTTGATTGGTGCTCAATTATTTATTTATTTAGCTGCCAATTATTTAACCTCAGGTCTAATGGCGCTGATTTTTGGTTTTTCGCCCTTGGTTGCAGGCTTGATTGGGCATATGATTTTAAAAACACAAAAATTGATCGCTTTACAGTGGCTAGGAATGGCGATTGCAGTTTCTGGACTGAGTTTTGTATTTGTTGATTCTGCTGATAATCACATAAATCCTTGGGGCGTTGTCCTGATGTTGATTAGTATTATTTCATATGTTAGTTCAATTTTTTGGGTGAAACAGATTAATGCACCTTTGAGCCCAATGTCTCAAGCAACAGGTTCTTTAATTATTTCTGCTGTAGCATCCTTATTGATTTTACCTTTTGTTTGGCACGATATACCACGACAGCTTCCGAGTACACATGCGCTAATGGGGTTTGTATTTACCATGATTATGTCTTCAATTGTTGCGATGCTGTGTTATTTCTGGTTGATCAAGCGTTTAAGTGCATCTACGGTTTCATTGAGTAATGTCATGACCCCTGTGATTGCCTTGATTTTAGGTGCAACACTGAATCATGAACAAATTAGCCAGCATGCATTATTTGGAATTATTGTGGTGATGTTCGGTATTATTTTATATTTTTGGAACGATTGGAAAACACAATATTTCACTTAAATTTGATGGAATATCGCAGATACGGGGAAAGTGATTCCCCCTTTTAAATGTTAGTAAATGTGATAGAATTCATGTTTATAATCATTTAATCTATATGTGATTTTGTCATATTTAAAGCATGTTAATCTGCTATCGTAGGAAAAAAACTTAAATAAACACTCAAGTTAAGGACTACATAAAAACACAAAAAATACAGCTAATAGGCTTAGGTCGCTCGTTATGATTGGACATCAAGATTTATTGTAAATACTAATAATTGTTTAAAAAATCAAAGTTTTCGCTAGATGAGGGTGGTGAGTGAGCAATATGAAAGACGTTGTAGAGAAGCAATCACTTTATTTACCAACCCAGGGAAGTTGGATGCATATCTGGACAAAACCAAAATTTAAATTTGGTCATTCTCTACATTGTAATGGCGTAAAATTCACTAATTTAGTTGAGCCAAATTCACCGCAGGCTGAAACAGATATGTTTCGCTGGTTGTTTACTCGAAAAGTGCCGAAGTGGGAAAATGAAAGCATTGAAGTGCACCATGCATCTCTTCATGAAAAGAAAATAGTCCCTGAAGCACGTCCTCATGCTCACTTAAAAGATTGGCAAGTCTGGTTTGTTGGACACGCTACGGTCTTACTACAAATCGGTCCCTATAATTTTCTCACTGATCCGGTATGGTGTGATTACGCAGGTCCAATCCATCGAACTGGCGCTAAGCGGGTATGTCCAGCTGGATTACGTTTAGATGAATTACCGAAAATAGATGCAGTTTTACTCAGTCATAATCATTATGATCATATGGATCTAGCCACACTGAATTGGTTGCATGATAAATTTGGTATGATGATTTATACCGGTTTAGGCAATGCTTGGTATTTACCACGACATTTCCATGTCACCGAAATGGATTGGTGGCAAACAGTTAATTTTAAAGAGTTAAAAATTGTATATACGCCAGCACAGCATGGTTCAGGACGAGGTTTTCGTGATCAGAACCATGCATTATGGGGCGGTTTTTCACTTTTATACCAAGATCAACATTGTTTTTTTGCTGGTGATACCGGATATTCAAGGCATTTTAAAGAAATCAAGCAAAAGTTTGGTGCGCCGCGGATCGCGATGTTACCGATTGGTGGATATGCACCACGTGAATTGATGCGCTATATGCATATGGATCCAGAGGACGCATTTCAGGCACATAAAGACCTACAAGCAAAATCCTCATTAGCCATTCGCTATCGAACTTTTCAATTGACAGATGAGTCCAGAGAACAGCCAGAAATTGAATTGCATAAAGCGATGCGCCATTCTTCAAAATTAGTGAATCCTTTCTATTGTATCCGTGAAGGGAAAAAAATTATTGTTTAGAAAATTGAGCCAATAGTATCGTTATCTACCGTAAAAATATTTGCTGTTTCAGTATATTTTTCTCTGCCAGCTCGGGCAATGATGCTGGTGATTATGGAGAAAAAGCTAGTGATTTTTTGATTTAATGTGCTGTTATATGTTGTTTTATTGTAAGTTTTGATACGGCTTAACATCGCATTTATTTTGCTAAAATATTTTGACTGCTGTCTTTTATCTCTCATCAATCCAGCATGCTTTAAGCTGGTCTATTTATTTAAAAATTAATTAAAACTTAAAAATTATCATCTATTATTTTGATGATGACTTTGTTGTTGTCCTTAGTTTTTTGGGTAATATACATCGGTTTTAGAGATTGTTTTTATTCGTAAAACCAGCTTTGGATTGTCATAAAAACGAGGTATGTTAATTCTAATATACAAAAGATAATTCACGATAATCATCATTTATTGGGAAGCATACTATGACTCAAAATTCAGCAACAACATCAGGTCAATGCCCTTTTCACCAAGCAGGTGGAAATACAGATATGACCCGTTCAAATGCAGACTGGTGGCCAAATGCTTTAAATCTAGATATTTTGTCACAGCATGATCGAAAAACGGATCCTATGGATACCGATTTTGATTATCGAAAGGCATTTGAATCTTTAGACTTAGAGGCAGTAAAACAAGATTTACGCCAATTAATTAATAGTAGTCAAGATTGGTGGCCATCAGATTATGGCAGTTATATTGGCATGTTTGTACGTACAGCATGGCATTTGGCAGGCTCTTATCGTAAGCAAGATGGTCGTGGTGGTGCCAATACCGGTAATCAGCGTTTTGCACCATTGAATAGCTGGCCCGATAACGTCAATACCGATAAAGGCCGCCGTTTATTATGGCCAATTAAAAAGAAATATGGCAATAAAATTTCATGGGGCGATTTAATTATTTTGGCAGGTACGGTTGCTTATGAAGAAGCTGGTTTAAAAACTTTTGGCTTCGGTGGCGGTCGCTTAGATATCTGGGCACCTGAAAAAGATATTTATTGGGGCGAAGAGCGTGAATGGCTGGCACCGACAGAACAACGTTATGCCAATGATCAAGATCGTTCAACGCTAGAAAATCCACTTGCTGCAGTACAAATGGGATTGATTTACGTTAATCCAGAAGGCGTTGATGGTATACAGGATCCATTACGAACTGCTCAGGATATGCGTGTTACCTTTGACCGTATGGGAATGAATGATGAAGAAACAGTGGCATTAACCGCTGGTGGCCATACGGTTGGTAAAGCACATGGCAATGGTAAAGCTGAATTATTGGGTAAAGATGTTGAAGCTGCGGATGTCGAATTTCAAGGTTTAGGTTGGCATAACCCAGAGGGAACGGGCAATGGTGAAAACACCATGGTCAGTGGTTTGGAAGGGGCGTGGACAACGCATCCAACCAAGTGGGACAATGAGTTTTTCTATTTACTCTTTACGTATGAATGGGAAAAAACCACCAGTCCAGCAGGTGCAAAACAGTGGGAGCCGATTAATATTAAAGAAGAGGATAAACCCGTTGATGCACATAATCCACATATACGCCGTAATCCAATGATGACGGATGCCGATATGGCATTAAAAGTTGATCCTGAATATCGTCAGATTGCAGAACGTTTCTATCATGATCCAGCATATTTTGCAGAAGTCTTTGCGCGTGCTTGGTTTAAATTGACCCACCGTGATATGGGACCTAAAACACGCTATTTAGGTCAGGATGTACCCAATGAAGAGCTGATTTGGCAAGATCCTATTCCTAGCGTAGATTACACGCTGTCTGAAACAGAAATTACACAGCTAAAGAGCCAGTTATTGAATAGTGGCTTATCTGCTGCTGATTTGATTGCCACAGCGTGGGATAGTGCACGTACCTTCCGAGGCTCGGATTATCGTGGTGGAGCAAATGGTGCACGTATTCGTTTGGCACCACAAAAAGATTGGTTAGCCAATGAGCCAGCACGTTTAGCTAAAGTCTTAGCAAAACTTGAGGAAATTCAAGCAGGATTTAGCAAAAAAGTCAGTATGGCAGACCTGATTGTATTGGCTGGCACAGCTGCTGTTGAACAAGCTGCACATGCCGCAGGTGTTGATATTCAGGTTCCATTTCTTGCCGGTCGTGGTGATGCAACAGCACAGCAAACTGATATTGATTCATTTGAGGATTTAGAGCCTAAGGCAGATGGATTCCGAAATTTTGTTGCAAAGGACTTTGTGGTTCATCCTGAAGAAATGTTATTGGATCGTGCGCAGCTTTTAGGCTTGACTGCACCTGAAATGACAGTATTGGTCGGTGGATTACGTGTATTGGGTGCTAACTATGCAGCTGCAAAAGAAGGTGTGTTTACCGATCGTGTGGGGGTATTGAGCAATGACTTCTTTGTTCATCTCACGGATATGGCATATCAATGGCAACCAGTTGCAAAAAATTTATATCAGATCATTGAGCGTGCAACAGGAACAGTAAAATGGACTGCAACACGTGTCGATTTAGTTTTTGGTTCTAACTCGATTTTACGTGCTTATGCTGAATTTTATGCACAAGACGATAATAAAGAAAAATTTGTTAACGATTTTGTTGCGGCATGGGTCAAAGTCATGAATGCAGATCGATTTGATGTAAAATAAATGTTCGAGCGATGATGAGAAGGTACTTTAAAGCCAATCAACAGTCTTTAAAGTCATCATCTTTCATGCTAAAGGGGATAACCGCTATGTGCGCTTATCCCCATTTTATTGCTATAAGAAACAAGCATGATGATATGCTGTCTCAGTAAATGATTGATTGCATAGATGGCCATGTCAACAGCCGATTGAGCCAAGCTTAGCTTGGTAAGATGATGTGTAAAGCTATCGCATAAATTTCTGTGTATGATGAGCATAATACAATGCATTGAGTTCGATCATATTAATGATTGGTGAATGCATTATGCTGTGAAGTGAGTGAAGATTTATCGAGATAAACCGTTTGTGATGGGAAGGCAAAGTCAGCGCCATGTGCATGGACGATTTCAATAATACTCAAATACACATCCTGTTGTGCAGTGAGCCATTCACTCCAATTGGTGGTCTTGGTAAAACAATACACCATAATATTGAGAGATGAATCGGCAAAGGCATTAAAGTTGACCAATAATGTTTGACTGGTGTCAATTTTTTGATGATGTAGTAGCATGTTATAGATATCATCAACAATAGCCGCAATTTTATTCGCATCCTCATAACGTAAACCGATATCTGTTTTAATACGTCGATTGGACATGCGCCCCGGATTTTCAACACTAATCGATGAAAAGACTGAATTGGGAATATAGAGAGGGCGATGATCAAAGGTAACGATCTTGGTTAGGCGCCAACCAATCTCCACCACTGTTCCTTCAATTTCTCGATCAGGTGAGCAGACCCAATCGCCAATATTAAATGGTCGATCAAAATATAGCATTACCCCTGAAAACAGATTACTGAGAATATCTTTACTGGCCATGGCAACTGCAATACCACCAATACCACCAAAAGCCATCAGGCCAGATAAACTCATGCCAAAGTGTTCACCAAAGAGCAAGGTAAGTATCAAAAAAATGCTGATTTTAAATATACGCGAAATAATTTTTGCTGATGTTGGATCGCTGCCTTTTTGGATTTGAGTACGTTCCAATAAGTTAATCAGTAAAAATAACTTTCTCATTAAAATCAGGGCAATTGACAGTACAATCAGAAAATCTACAATTTTGATTGAGATAAAAGCCAGTTTAAAGTCGATGATTGCCATTTGGGTATATAATCCCACTACAACAACTAAACAACATAAGGCAAAAGCTTGACTGAGGTGAAAGAGAATACTACCTTTTAAATGCTTCTTTTTATCGATCAGAAAAATACTAAAAACATAAGCGACAATACATAGGGCCGCAATACAGACACCTACTGAATATTTAATCAGTAATATCTCGTTCATTATTTTGCTTCTCAGTATTCGTTATATTTTTGATTATAGGCGAAAATGTATAAAAGAATAAATCTAAACCTTATCACTCAACTGTGCTTGAAAAATAAACAGGATGGCGTAATATAACGATATATCAATGATCTCATGATAGATAGAGGTAAATATCATGGCCAAAAAAATCACTCAGAAAGAGATGAAACCGATTCAGCATAATTTTGTTGCCAAATATATGCATGAAGTTAACCAGAGTCAGGTTTTTGTTGATCGAAAGAAAAATGCTAAACGTGGCTATTGTAAACATAAAAAAGGGAGATATTCGAATGATTATCTCCCTTTTTTATCTGTTGCTTTGATGGTCTAATGACAACCAAATTGATACTCATCTCTTGATTAAGCACCAATTATTCGTGTACTTGATTTCACCATTTCTCCCAAACCATGTGTTTTAAAATAATACTCCATCATACTTTTGACAATAAGCGGATTATTAATCGTTAATGCACGTTCTAGAAGCATTTTTGCATCGGTCATTGGCACATGACAAATGGCTTTCCTAACACGTAAGATATTACTCGAACTCATGGATAGTGTATTAAAGCCCATCGCCATGAGTAAAATAGCAGAGAGTGGGTCACCTGCCATTTCTCCGCAAATACTGACGGGTTTATCATATTGATGGCAGGTTTGTACCAAGCGATTTAAAGCACGTAATACGGCCAGATGAAAGTGAGAGTAGACATTGGCAACGCGTGAGTTATTGCGATCCACCGCCAAAAGGTATTGTGTTAAGTCATTTGAACCTACAGAGAAAAAATCAACCAGATCTGCAAACTCATCAATTTGAAAAAGTACACTGGGTACTTCAACCATAATGCCAATTTTCGGTTTGGTAATCTTAACCTGTTCTTCTTCCTGTACGGCATGCCAATCACGATCAAGTAAATATAGTGCCTCTTCGACCTCGCTCACACTGGTAATCATCGGTAATAAAATATGTAAATTATTAAGACCGATACTGGCTTTTAGCATGGCACGAATTTGTGAAGAAAAAATTTCGGGATGATCTAGTGTAAAACGAATACCACGCCATCCTAAAGCTGAATTTTCTTCTTCAATTGAGAAATAGGGTAAATCTTTATCTGCACCAATATCCAGTGTACGCATAACCACTGATTTATTGGCAAAATGACTCAGCTGCTGGCGATAAATGGCACGTTGTTCTTCTTCTCCAGGAAAACGATCACGCAGCATAAACGGAATTTCAGAGCGATATAATCCCACACCTTTAGCGCCACGTTGTACACCACGAACGACATCAATCATTAAGCCTGTATTGACAAATAAACGTACTGCAACACCATCGGGCGTAATAGCATCTTTGGTTTCATACTGTTTTAAGTCTTTAGCAATTTGTTCTTCTTCTTTTTGAATTTCCTTATAGCGTGTACGTAAGCGTCGTGGCGGATTAATAAAGACACGACCCTGATGGGCATCAACAATCATCTCGACATCATCGAGGGTACTGATCGGTAATTCAGTGACACCAACAACCGTAGGGATACCCAAGGCACGTGATACAATCACCATATGTGAATTCATCGCACCTTCACTGGTGACAATCGCGGCAATTTTATCGACAGGAAGTTCAACCAAGGCAGCCGTTGAAATTTCTTCACCAATTAAAATACTTTCGTCTGTCAATTCACGATGGCTTGAATCTGCCTCTTGTAAGGATGCAAGAATACGGCGTCCCAAATCTTTTAAATCAGATACACGTTCACGCAAATAGTCATCTTCCATTTGGGCAAAGAGTGCAATATGTTTATCAATGACATTACGTACAGCACCTTGTGCCCAATTGCCTGCACGAATTTCATCTTTAATTTCGGTCGGTAGGGCATTTTCATCCAGCATTCTTAAAAAAACACTAAATAATGCCCGTTCTTCAGCCATTAAGGCATCTTGCATTTTATCATCAAGTGCTTGAATTTCTTTACGTACAGTACCCAGTGCATTATCGAGTAAAGCCAGTTCTTCACTAATATCTTCTGCTTCACGATCTGGAACGGCATTGAGATCGGCTGGTGGATATAAAACAATAGCACGACCAATTGCAATGCCGCCAGAACCAGAAACACCTTGAAAGGTCTTATAGGCAGGTAAACTGCTGGCTTTACGAAATACGTCAATATTGCTCACTGCATGTGCATGTGCAATGACGCCTGATAATTGTGCGCACAATGTCACTAAAAAGGACTCTGCTGCCTCGCTAAAATCTTGAGATTCTTTATTTTGTACAACCAATACGCCCATGACTTTGCGACGATACATCACAGGGACGCCTAAAAATGAGTTATATAGTTCTTCACCTGTTTCAGGAAAGTACATAAAACGTTCATGCTTAGGCGCATTATCTAGATTAACAATTTCCTCACGTTGACCGACTAAGCCCACTAAGCCTTCACTGGTATGTAAAGAGATATGTCCTACTGCCTCTGGATTTAGCCCTTTAGATGCCATGAGTAAATAGCGTTGATTCCGTTCATCCAGCAAATAAATAGAGCAGACGTCTACATGCATGGCTTCAGCAACTTGGTTGACCATGATATCCAAGGACTCATGCAAACTGGCCGACGCATTGATTTCTTGAACAATGCGTCTTAATGTATCCAGTTGCATATTTGACATGGGGTTACTCCCTAAAATTGTTACCGTTATTTATAGCAATAGTTTTTTGAAAAATCTGCATTAAAATGCGATTTTTAAATTTTATTTTGTGGTAACTGATGGCACAGCTCCACCATGGCCTTTCGATATACGTCACGTTTAAAATTAACGACTTGCCCTAATGGATACCAATAACTTACCCATTGCCATTGATCAAATTCAGGTGGATCAGATAAATCCAGTTGAATATTTTGTACAGGCGCTGTTAGTTTTAATAAAAACCACTTTTGTTTTTGACCAATACATACAGGATCTGAATCCATACGTATATATCGATGTGGCAAACGATAACGCAGCCAACCTTTTGTTTGCGCTATAATTTCGACATGTTCGGGCAGTAAGCCAACCTCTTCTCTCAGCTCACGATAAAGTGCCTGTTCAGGGGTTTCTCCATTTTGGATACCTCCTTGTGGAAATTGCCATGCATTGTGACCAATGCGCTTTGCCCATAAAACTTGTCCAAATTCGTTTGCCAAAATGATCCCGACATTGGGTCGGAAACCTTCAGAATCGATCATTTGGCTACCTAAAATATGTTTAATTCAATTCTTTGCATTCGGGGATTTTTATTTCTTTATCCAACTCGAAAAAAAGCAAAGTTTAAAAATGTTAAAATTGCTATGATCTTAACGAATTTCTATCGACTAGCGGAGATAGATTTACAATTTTTTTCTTAAATTAAAGCTTTTACGAGTATTTTTATGAAATTGGCGCTATTTGATCTCGATCATACCCTATTAAATACAGATTCAGACCATTCATGGGGAGAGTTTCTCGTGAATGAAGGTCTTGTTGATCCAGTTCGTCATCGTCAAATGAATGATCAATTTTATGAGGATTATAAGGCAGGTCAGCTTGATCCAATAGCGTATAACGAATTTGTTTTTGAGTTTTTAACACAGCATGATTCTATTTATTTAACCGAATTACATCAATTGTTTATGCAAAAGGTCATTCGACCACAAATGCGCCCTGAAGGCTTTAAGGCCATTCAGAAACATCAACAGGCAGGCCATCAACTGGTTGGGATTACGGCAACATCAGATTTTATTACCCGACCTATTTTTCATGAATTTGGTATTACTGAAGTGATTGCAACCAATGCAGAAGTCATAGATGGGCAATATACTGGAAAAGTCATTAATATTCCTTGTTATCAACAAGGCAAACTTGTCCGTTTAAATCAATGGTTAGCAGGAAGAAATGTGGTTGAGTCTTGGGCATATTCAGATTCGATCAATGATCGCTTTTTGTTGGAATATGCTGACCATGCGATTGCAGTTAATCCCGATGAGCGCCTCAAACATTTGGCACAGCAGCAAGAATGGCAAATTCAAGATTGGTCGATTTAACCTGAGTTAAAAATTAAAGATGATTCAATTCATCATGCTAGTTTATTCTACTTCAGCACTTTAAGGTGCTGAATGTGAAGCAATGAAGTGTCAATGATGATGCGAGAGGATTGTTATTGATTTCAAAATTGATTACATTAGTTTCAGTGATTTATAAATCTGCAAAAAGGAGAATAACAATGTCAACACGCCCAAGAATGACACACCTCTTTGAACAACTAGGATTAGATTCTTCTGCAGACGCAATTGCGTTATTTATCGTGACCCACCAACTTGCTGCCGATACTAAAATTACCGAAGCGGATTTTTGGTCTGAAGCACAGCGACAATTTTTAGCTGAAAAAATTAAATCAGATGGTGAATGGGCAATCGTGGTTGATCAATTAAATGAATCTTTGCATGAAGACTCGGTTTAATCATGTCAATCGTACAGGGCTGATAATTTAATGCCGTGATGAGCAGTACGATTGGCATGAGATCTCTGGTGATTATCGCAAGATTAACATACGATGATCACTTGAGCTTTTATTGCATCATTTCAATCAACGCTTGCACTGCACGAGATTGAGTACGTCCCGGATGCCAGACCATCCCGAGTCGGCGATTCATTTCAAATGGGATATCAAGCTGTTGCAGATCTTGATTGAGTAAAGTTTTTGGTAAAACAGACCAACCTAATCCAATAGACACCAGCATGCGAATCGATTCAAGGGGATTATTACTCATGGTAATCTTTGGCTTTAACGCTCTTTTTTCAAATTCAGCTAATGTGATTTGACTGGTATACGTTTGTGCTGCAGGGAGTAGGCTTGGGTATTCTAATAAATCTTCAAGCTTTAAATTGTGCTTTTTCGCTAGAGGATGGAAGGGTGCAGTCACAAAAATTAAAGGATCATTCCAGATCGTCACATAATGTAGACGTTCATCGCCCTGTGGCGGCAGCGTCAAAAATGCCAATTCTAAATCACCTGCTAACACTTGTTCATGGGCTTGTTCGGAATCAACAAAATGAACATCTAAAGTCACATTTGGATAATGTTGCGTATAGTGTTTGAGATGATGGGGCAGATGATGTAAACCAATATGATGGCTGGTGCCTACTTTTAATTTGCCTTGAACTTGCGCTTGTTCATGACTTAAGGTGTGATGAATATCACCGAGCTCATTCAACCAATTTTTGACTTTTGGCAACAGCGAGTGCGCAGCATGGGTTGCTTGTACCCCACGACCTGCGGATTCAAAAAGTTTCACACCGAAATAATCTTCTAGACTATGAATACGTTTTGTTACAGCGGGCTGGGTAATAAAAAGTTGATCGGCTGCTAAAGAAATAGAGCCAGTTTCCATGACCTTAACAAAGGCCTCAAATGCTGCAAGATTCATAATAAAAAAAGGGTTATGAAAATTTAAATTAATTATAAAATAAAATTATAATAATTGCGATCCTAATCTACTGGGTTACCTATATTTTAATGTTGATGATGCAATGATGTCTTGTCATCAAATATTCAAATTAATTCGTATTTGACATCAAAATAATAGAGTGAATAAAAAAGATCATCACCATGATGATCTTTGAGGATATCTGTTCATATAGCCGATCGATGGTTTTAAGGTATCTCGGTTTCTTGAGGAAGGATTGCTTTACGTTCCCAGATCCGTTCATGAATAAAAAAAGCAACAGCTTGTACGGTAGGTTCAAGCAGACTTAATGTTGCGGCAATGATCCAGCTTCCTGTCACTAAATAAGCCACAATCATGGCAACACTAATATGCATAATATAATAACTAAATGTTTTTTTAAGCGTGCGCTGATGATTGCTTAAAAAATTGTGTATATTCGCCATCATGATATTCCTCAAATCATCGTATTGTTTAGATATTTAAATAATAATCATTATCATTAATAAAGTAAAAGTGAATTTTAAGTTTCTCTGCATCGAAAAAATTAATCTGTGTTTTTTTAAGCAGTGTTATAAATTAAATGTAAAAAAATGTAATTTACTTTTGGTTGTATATTATTAATTATCAGATAGTTATGATTTTTATAAATGGGGGTGAGTTTGATGTATTTTTCATTTTTTAGTAAAAAACCGAACTGATTGGCGTAATATCTAGCCTCTAAGAGAGATACGGCAAGATTGCTGTTTTATTTGAGTTGAATTGTAAGGTTATTGTTTAAAATGGCAAGTTATATAAGTTCTAACGCAGATCAAGCGGTAGATGTTACAGAGATTCACTATACCATTCGTAATAATAAAGCACATCGTTCTGATGATGAGGAAAGCCCCCAGTTAAATTCACATTTACAACGAGCCAAATTATTTCTTAGTCGTAGTGCAATTGATATCAAAAAATTTAGCCAATATTTAAGTGGTATTCATAGTTTAAGAAGCTCTCAAAAATGTGCGCGTAGTATTCGTGTTGCGCTGGAATCCGCAGGTGCACAAATTCAAAAACATCCTGTTGCTGCTGCAGATTGGGGGGCGACTTTAACTCAATTGGGTTTTCGTAAAATTCACCCTGAATTTTCCAATCCACGGCGTGGTGATATTTATATTATTCAGCGGACCGCCAAACATAATTATGGACATATTGCTGGTTTCACCGGTTCTGAGTGGGTGTCTGATTTTAAACAGCGCAGCTATGATGTCTATAAAGATCACAATATTAAATATGAATACTATCGTTTAGAGTAATTATTACTTAACGCAAATCAGCAATCGAATGCGAATAATCGTGGTGATTGCTGATATTTTGATGATCTATACAGTTATGTTAGTCGCTCATTCTTTTGCTACGATTGCTATAGATTGAAAGAATAAAAAAGCCTAAAAGCATGAAGGCAAAATATTGAATCGTCAATATTGTACGTTGCACTGAAGGAAAGCTAGAACTAACCAATAGCAGTATAAGGCTGATTAAGACAATCAATATTAGATTCACATGACGTTCAATATAGGGCTGCTTAAATTGCTGATGCAGTATATAGAGAACATGTAGTAAAGCACCCAGTGATAATGCCCATATGCTATGTTGTAAGGAAAGTTTGATTGGATCTGCACTGAGTAAAATGATTAGACAGGTGCCTAGACAGAACATTAATTTTATGGGGCGCGTACAACGTGTAGAATACCAAAAATTGAGCATGATCATTGATCCTCTAAGCTATTTTTCCTCAATAAAGCCATAGGGGAAAATACGCAGATGGCAATACACATAAAGCCTAGACCTTGGACACCTGGCATGAGAATCTCATTATTTTTAATATTCATAAAAATGAGTGCCAGTAATAATGCGATTGGAATCCAAGTGAGTAAGCGATAGAGCATTCCAGTTGGACGATTCGCCACAAAATGGAGGCGACAATAGCGGCAGATCAAAAAAATAATCCCAGTGCCTAGAAACATTAAAATAGCGTCAAGAGAAAGTGGATATTTTAAATATAGCCCTGCTGTAATAATGATGATCAGCATCAAAAATAGTATTTTTTTTGCTATAGAAAGCTGTGGATTAAACCAGAATTCGAGCATATTTTGCATCAATCATGTGGTAGACAGTGCAAACTTTAACATATTTTAAATATAAAAAAGCGAGACATCTGCCTCGCCATTTTATTGATCGGGATATATTTTAATGTTGTTTTTGAGGTCCCCAGTCGTAGATTTTTTTCTGATAGGCATACCACATCATCCATAGACCAATTAAAATCATTGGAATGGTTAAAAATTGTCCTTTACTCATCCAAGCAATGAAAAGTTGTCCATTATCTGGTTCACGGAAGAATTCAACCACGAAGCGTGCAATACCATAACCAATTAAAAACAGGGCAGAAACAGCATAACGAGGACGCGGCTTAGAACTGAACCACCATAATACAAGAAAAAGAATTAATCCCTCGGCAATGGCTTGATAAATCTGTGAAGGATGACGTACCAGTTGTAAAGGATCAGTTGGAAAAATCATACCGAGTGCAAAGTGAGGATCACTGACTGGACGTCCATAGAGCTCACCACCAATAAAATTACCAATACGACCAAACATTAAACCTGTGGGGACACATGGTGCAATGAAATCTAAAGTTTCAAACCAAGTCTTTTGATACTTTTTACACCAAAAAATCATGGCGATCATGACACCGAGGAAGCCGCCGTGAAAACTCATTCCACCTGTCCAGACCTCAAATAACCATAGTGGATTAGCTAAAAATTGGTCTAATCCATAGAAGAAGACATAGCCTAAACGCCCTCCGATAACAACACCTAGTGCACCATAAAAAATTAGATCTGAGACCATTTCAGAGGTCCAGCCATCACGTTTTTTGGTACGGTAGGTTGCTAAACCCCAAGCAAATAAAAATGCCAATAGATACATGAGTCCGTACCAATGTACTTGTAGTGGGCCGATTGCAATCGCTACCGGATCAATATTGGGATAGGTCAGCATTCCTGTTCCTTTTGATTATGTTGCTCTCGATTTTAGCTCAATGTTATAAAAAATGTTGTACATTCGATGTGTAAAGATCAAAGGGAATCTGTTATGTGTATTGTCGCGATTGCTTGGCAATTATTGGATGATTTACCATTATGTCTGTTATCAAATCGAGATGAGTTCTATGCTCGGCCGACACAGCAACTTGGTTTTTGGCATAATAGCCCTGTCATTGCTGGCCAAGATCTGACATCAGGTGGTACATGGATGGGGGTGACATTAACAGGTCGCTGGGCAGTCATCACAAATTTTAGAGATGGTCATGAGCGAGCTCACTATTCGACGTCCAGAGGTCATTTAGTGCAAAAGTTTCTTGAATCTACATTAACACCTATACGCTTTGCACAGCAGTTAGAAAAAGTACAATGTGATTATGCCGGATTTAATTTAGTGCTTGGTGATCAACAGCAAGCCGTTTATATGAGTAATCGTGGCGAAGCTCCACAAATATTAGCACCGGGTGTTTATGTATTATCGAATACTTTAATGAGTCAATATTGGCAAAAAACTCAGCATTTACGGCATCGATTTACTCAAGAATTTTTACCGATGTTGCAATATGCTGATACCAATCTAATTGACTTACAACGCTTGGCATGGGATTTATTACAAGATCAGCGTCAAGTTGTACCCGATTTATTACCTGATACAGGAATTGATGCTGCAATGGAGGCTTTATTATCCTCTACATTTATTCAGAGTGCTGATTATGGTACCCGTTGTTCCAATTTGATTAAAATGACTTCATCGAGTTGGCAATGGTCAGAAAAATCTCAGCAAGGGTTAACGCAGTCAGATATTGTCCAGCTCTATGGTAAAATTATATCGTGACCATAAATGGCAACATATTTTGATGCAATCTGCTGTTATTTCATTTGGAATAGATCAGGAAAAGTTACTGGTGAGCTTTATTGCTTGAGTTGCAATATACAAAATGCCAACATCAGTTGGCATTTTATATTACCGGCTAAACGCTATTAACCTGCAATGACACCGCCATCTTGGCGCGTAATAACCACAGTGGCCGAACGTGGTCGTGAGGTCGCATTTGCATCGGTTTGTGATGCTGGCCAATGACTGCTTGGTTGGGCATAAGACTTGGAATCTTCACCTGGATGCTGCACATTAATAAAGATCGCTTTATAATCTGGCGTCATGGTAACACCTGTAATTTCACATTCTTTAGGACCTGTTAAAAAGCGTCTTAAATTTTCATCATTGACCTGTGCACCGACAATGGTTTGCTGACCCGCAGAGGTAATGGCTGTATTACCATCACCCACTTGACCAGGTAATGCTGCCAGCATCATACAATTGGTTACATCGGTATATGCACCATCATCGGTTTGAATCCAAAGCACGCCACGTGGATCAAACCACATGCCATCTGGAGAAGATAAGTCATTATTATCGCTTAAACCTGAGAGATTAATATTGCTGGCCATTGCGGCTTCAGCTCCAAATAAATAAATATCCCAGCTAAAGTTTTCCGCTGTTGTCGTATCACCCTGTTCACGGAAGCGAATAATATGACCATTGACATTACCCTTACCTCCTTCAGGATCAACATAGTAACGTGGGTTAGCAGCATCTAGTGGCTGCGCATTACTACCGCGATTAGAATTGTTGGTTAAGGTTACATACACTTCACCATTTTCAGGATTGACAGCAACCCATTCAGGTCGATCCATTTTCGTCGCTCCGACGGCATCTGCTGCTAGGCGTGCAAATGTAACCACATCGGCTTGGGAACTAAACGGATAAACGCTATTACTTTCATTCAGTCCATTTTTACCATAGCTGAGTTCAATCCATTGACCTTGGCCATCATTATGGAATTTTGCAACATAAAGCTTGCCATTATTCATATACTTATCGCCAACAGTATAGCCACCATTGATATCACGATTATCCCATTTTTGATCTGAGACAAATTTATAAATATATTCACCGCGTGAATCATCTCCCATATAAAAGGCTAAATGATCATCTTCGCGTAAACGGCTGGCACGACAATCTTCATGAGCAAAACGTCCTAATGCGGTTCGTTTTACAGGATTTTGACGACTATCAAATGGATCGATTTCTACAATCCAGCCAAATGTATTTGGACCATTACGATAGTCTTCTGCTGCAGTTTGTGCTGAGACATTGGCAAGCCAGCGATCATATGAATCCTGTAGATCAATACGTCCTTCAGCAGTTTCCCAACCATAACGAGAATTGGCACCCTCTTTTAGACCATAACGATTTAAAGCCACAATTTCTTGTGGTGAGCGTTTACTATTATCATTTTGATGACGTGCAAAATAACCAATAAAGTTTTCTTCTGTCGTGAGATACGTTCCCCAAGGCGTGTAGCCATTACCGCAGTTATTATGTGTACCACGTGTTTGTTTCGCTGTAGGAGAATATTTCGTACTGAGTAATGCGGATCCAGCAGCAGGACCTTTAAAATCCATCACTGTAGAACCAGTAATACGACGATTAAAAGGTGAATTTTTAACTAATTCGACAGCTTGCGTATTGGTATTTTTTTTAATTTGAATAATTGAAACACCATGAGCATTGACTTCACGTATCACTTCATCTTCGGGACGTCGACCATTGATCTTAGTCGGGCCTTGGGGATGAAGAAAGGTTGGATTAATATATTCATGGTTCATCACCAGTAAACCATGTTCTGATTGTTGCGGATCATAACGACCTGTATTGCTATTCAGACCAAAAAAGCTCATGCCATCATGACAATCCCCTGAACGGAACTGAAAGCTTGCGCCATTCGGCACCTGATTATCATCCCATGCAGGATAGTCTGGATGAATTGAATCACCCATCGCATACAATACAGTCGCTTGATAGCCTTCAGGTACAGTGACGATATCATTTAAATTTTTTGCAACAGGATTAAAGCTTAATTTAGTTGGTTTTTGATTGGGGTCTTTGATGGGAGGTGTTGGATTTTGTTCGTTCCCAGATGAGGAATCGTCGTCATCATTACAGCCAGTCAAAGTGGAGGCCAATGCCAATGCAGCAACGCCACTGGCTGTTTTTTTAATTAGGCTACGGCGAGTCATCCGTTGACTAAGAATGTCACGAAAATGAATATTATCTGACGTATTATTGTCAAGTTCTTGAGCTTCGTTATAAGGTTTATTCATCATATTAACAGTGCGCATCTATGCTGGGTTTAAAAAGTTACCCTCAAAATAGACGTTAAATATGACAAGCTTTTGAAGTTAATATTGCAATGTGATTAAAGCTGATCATGATGAATTATTCAGATGGTCTGGGATTTTTTCGCTTAAAAAATGTTTATTGTTGTGATGGGCATCAAAGCATTTTTAATCAATAAGAATGGCGATTTAATCCAGAACAGATTAAATCTCCACTCATTCTTAGAGGTACAATAAATAGTTGTATTTACTGAATAAAATCAAAGTAGAGATTGAGTGAAATATTGCTTGTTTTTAGCCAAGTATATTGTTGGGGAATCGCATTTTTTTTAAACGCTATGGCGGTAAATTGCACGATTATGATATTGCATCATGATGATAGTTGATTCGAACAATCATGATGCAATCGTGGGTATAGCTGAGATTAAAATGATGTCGCTATGCCTCTTGCTTTGTTTGACGTTTTTCAATCAGTTTTGCCGACAATAATCCGATTTCAAATAAAATCCACATAGGAATTGCCAGCATAATCATAGATAATGCATCTGGTGGTGTCACAAACATCGCGACAAAAAAACAGCCAACTACAACAAAACGTCGTTTTTCGATCAACTGTTCTGTTGTTACAACACCAATTAAAATTAATAATAAGGTGATAATTGGAATTTCAAAGGTTAAACCAAAAACCAAAAAAAGCTTTAAACAGAATGTTAAATAACTATTAATATCCGTCATTGGCGCAACCGTTTCAGGTGAGACACTAATGAAAAAATGTAAAATCGACGGTAATGCAATATAGTAAGCAAAGCTAATACCAAGATAAAATAAGCTGATACTACCCAATAATAAAGGCAGTGCCAAAGATCGTTCCTTCTGATATAAGGCCGGCTTAACAAATGACCAAACTTGATAAATCAAATAGGGCATTGCTAAAGTCAGCGCCAGAAAAAAATTAAGTTTAAATGGTGCCATGAATGTTGCAGTGACATCGGTTGCAATCATGGTTGAACTCAATGGGAGTTGCGCTCTCAGGGGTTCAGAAAGCATTTGATAACTTTGATTGGCAAAAGGTAATAAGCAAAAAAATAGCACTAACAATACACCGACACTACGAAAAAGATAGCGACGAAGAATCACCAAATGTTTGGTGATAGGCATTTCTGCTAAAGTTTCAGTCGTTGTTTGCTGTGCTTCAGGTGTCATTGATGAGGGAACAATAGGATTCATAGTGCAACCTGATAGTTTTTATTGTTTAAATCATGGGAACTAAAATGCTGATGATTGATCTGTTGTGCTGTCGTACTATTAATAGCACGACAAGATAAAGCCAGTTGCCGACCATACGGGCGAAAGACATAATTGGGTGATTGTGCAATAAAATGATATGTTTGATGCACCTTAACCTCTGGTTCATCAAGTCGTTGGTGATGCTCCAACGCATTGAGCTGATTCTGCATTTTTACTTCTAAGGCCTGAATACGCTGCATTTCTTGTTGCATTTGTGCACGTAATTCCGATAAACGTAATTCACGGTCAATATCTTGATGAACATTATTAATGGTGCGTTTAATTTTACTGTACCACTTCCCCATAAAGCGTGCTGCTTCTGGCAGCTTATCTGGGCCTAAAATTAATAATGCAATAATGCCAAAGACCAAGAGTTCGGTCATTCCTATATTCAGCATAAATAATCACTTTTAACTTTTTATGGTACTGTCAGTATTTTTAACATCAGCTTGAATAATACGAGCATCTTGCAGTTGAGGCGGTTCAGTATTTTCATCTTTGATTGATTTTTTAAAATCCTTAACTGCGCCACCCACATCTTTACCAAGATTTTTTAATTTTGAGGTACCAAAAAGTAAAATGACAACAATTGCAAAAATTACAACATGCCAAATCGATAAACCTGCCATATCCAGTTACTCATAGATTAAATGATGTGTTTATCTCATCAGTTCTCTATGACATTCCGATGACAGTTTTTTGAACAATTAAAGAAGAATGATGGGTCGATTACTGCAGCAGTGATACCATAACAGCATGAAATTAATTGGATATTATTATGGGCTTAATCCTGCCATTTTGTGCATTTCTATGCGGGATTGTGCTGGCTAGAAAATATAGTGATGCGAGCAGTTATTTAAAAAAATTACTCTCGAGTTTATTGGCCCGTCTCTTTATTCCAGTCATCATTGTTTACAACATGGTATTTTATCAACCAGGTCGTTTATGGTTGATTGGATTTAGTTTTTTAAGCTCGATCCTACTATTTAGTATTTTTTATTATTTGCAAAAAGATAAATTAAATGCGTTATGTTTTAGTTACTTAAATGGTGCATGGTTGGGTTTTCCATTGGCATTAGTGGTCTTTGGTGCAGAGGCCAGTAGTATCATTGTGGCTTTATATATTGGTGGGTCAGTATTTGGTAATGTATGTGCTGTGATCGCATTAAGTGAACATCAGCAGTCTGTGACGAACATCAGTAAAAATATTCTACAATCTCCCCCGATCATTGCTTTAATGTTAGCAGGTTTATTGTCATTTTATTCTTTAGCATCATTGGAAACACATCCCATAATTCAAGCCATCTATCAACTTGATAAAATTTTAGTTACTTTTTCGGGCATGTGTATTTTGGGGATGTGGTTGAGTCATGTTGCTGTGACATGGTCAGATTTACAACAGAGTTTAAAGTTGATCGGTCATCGCCTCTGGGCTGCAATGCTACTGTGTCTAATGGCTTATTTTTTATTGCCAATTCCTCATGAACTATTGACCTATGCTGTGATGATGATGTTTTTTTGTTTACCACCAGCAGCCAATATTGTTGCTTTAGAAACGCATTATCGAGGGACTGGATCTTCTGCTAAAATCATTGCATCAGGCACGATTGCCAGTGTAATTGTGATTTTATTTTATGGCGCATTATGGCAGTTCTGGGTTTAAAAATTTTATCAGGCTGGACATTAGATGAACAACATCACATCAAGTGGTGTCTGTAGTGTGCGTTTTCTCTATGAGAGAAGACACACATACACCATGCCGTTATTGTTTTAAGCTGGCTTTAAATAATTGCATGGCTTGCCCACGATGACTGATTTTATTTTTCTCTTCTTTGCTGAGTTCTGCACTGGAAACGCCAAGTTCTGGGAGCCAAAATAAAGGATCATAGCCAAAACCATGTTCACCACGTGCTTGCTCAAGTACTTGGCCTTGCCAAATGCCTTGGAAAATTTGTGGTAAAGGATCATCTGCATGTTGTACCAATGCTAATACACAAACAAACATTGCCTCAATAGGCTGAGCATGTTGGCGCAGTGGACGTAATTCACTCAAGAGTTTTTGGTTGTTTGCCAAATCATCACCATGTTCCCCTGCATAACGTGCTGAATAAATGCCTGGTGCACCAGATAATATCGGGACACAGATTCCTGAATCATCTGCAATTGCAGGATAACCAGAGATACGTGAAGCATGGCGTGCTTTAATAATGGCATTTTCAATAAAACTTAAACCATCCTCAATGGCATCTTCAATCTGTAATTGACCTTGTGCAACAACATCTACAGGAAGATTTAATTCAGCAAAAAGCTTTTCAAATTCGGCAATTTTACCTTTGTTATTACTGGCAAGAACCAGTGTTCCTTGAGATAACCAATCGAGTGTAGACATGCAGCTTTGCTCTATATAACGCTATGAATCATGATATTTTAACGGATTTTATCGTTGAATTTGGTATTTCAAATCATTTTATATTTTGGATTGATTTGTTGGATATATTGCGTTAAATAGCCTAGTTTTATTGTGTTTAATTCCTTATGATAATGCTTGTAATTTAAACAATATTGAATAGATTATGGTGTAAAATTGATATGAATAACTGGCTTTATTTGACATTGTTTTCTGCGCTATTGTGTATCAATAGTATGACTTTTGCACAGCGTGTTTCATGTAAAAATTTTAAAACACAGCAGCAAGCACAAGCCTATTTTATTCAGCATAAAGCTCGACAGCTTGATCGTGATCGCGATGGTCAGGCCTGTGACTGTTTACCTGGTGGTAATGGTCAAAAATGTCCAAGAAAAAAATAATATGATTTTATAGAAAATATGCATTCATCACAGGCTTAAGGCCTTGTTTGGTCGGTTTAATCTTACGAGTAAATTTTATTTTTCCTATAAAAAGTATTGTTATTATCATAAAAAATAACTGTGCATTATATTTTTTTAAGCTTCGTTTAAGCTGAATTACATTAAAATAGCCAAGAATGATGAACGGCTATGATCGCAAAAAATAAAGCAATTATGTCTAGATAATATGCAACCCATACCTTAATCATATTGTTTATCTTGAGCAATATTACATGAAAACTCGTTTTTTTTCGAAGGTGCTCGCAGCACTTCTCTCTAGCGCTCTCTGTTCAGTTCCTGCAATCGCCGGAAATCAATTACAGCCCAGCAAGCAAACACTGACAATTATTGGTTATCATGAAATTACTAATCATAATAATGCATTAATTCCTGACTATGCCGTGACTACCCAACAGTTTCAACAACATTTGGATTGGTTAAAGCAACATGGTTATCACTTTATTGGCGTTGATCAGTTATTAAAGGCACATCAAGGCCAAGCTCAGTTACCCAGCAAACCGGTGTTGTTAACGGTTGATGATGGTTATGCATCGTTTTATCAAAATGTTTATCCCATCATTAAAGCCCAAAAAATTCCTGTAGTTTTAGCTGTCGTTGGCTCTTGGTTGGCGCCTGCACAAGATCAAAAAGTTGATTTTGCAGGTGAGATGATTGCACGAGATGATTTATTATCATGGCAACAACTACAAGAGATGCAACGTAGTGGTCTGGTTGAGATTGCTAGTCATAGCTATAATTTACATCGCGGTATTGTGGGTAATCCACAGGGCAATTCCGAACCTGCAGCAGTCACACGACAATATGATCCGCAAAGCAACAGTTATGAAAATGATGCAGATTACCAGCAGCGTATACAGACTGATTTAAAACGCAACAATCAGTTATTGGTTGAACATGGGATTCGATCACCGAGAGTAATGGTCTGGCCTTATGGTCGATACAATATGTATACGGTCAATATTGCAAAACAGTTGGGTATGCCAATCGCACTCAGTTTGGATGATGGTGCAAATCATCTGGATCGTCCTTTAGGGCAGTTAAATCGTATTTTAATTGAAGGGGGGATGACTACAGAGGATTTAGCGCAAGAAATTGACAATCGTCAGCAAAATTTAGGCGATCGTAATCGTCCACAAAAAATCATGCATATTGATCTTGATTATATTTATGATCCAGATCCTGTATAGCAAGAACGTAATTTGGATCATTTACTGGATCGGATTCGCACCATGAATGTAAATACTGTCTATTTACAAGCATTTTCTGATCCGGATGCCAATGGTTCTGCTGATATGGTGTATTTCCCTAATCGTTATTTGCCAATGCGTGCAGATTTATTTAATCGTGTAGCATGGCAAATTCAGACTCGTACTCAAGTCAGCCGAATCTATGCTTGGATGCCATTATTGGCTTGGGAATTACCCAAAACTAATCCAGTATCTCACGATATTGTCGTTACAGAGCAAACGAAGGGAAGTGAACATTTAGATATGGGCTATCATCGTTTAAGTCCTTTCTCATCTGATGCACGTCAAACCATTGCTGGAATTTACCATGATTTGGCGAAATCCGTACCCTTTAATGGGCTGTTATTTCATGATGATACGACCTTATCTGATTATGAGGATGCCAGTCCAGAAGCCATGCAAGCTTATCGTGCAATTGGCTTACCGGATGATTTAGCACAGATTCGTCATGATGATGCTGAACTTCAGAAATGGACAGCATTTAAAACCAAAGTGATTGATGACTTTGCCATGGAGTTGGCCGCTGATGTTCGTCAGTATCAGCCATTTTTATTGACTTCACGTAATCTATACGCACAAGTCGCTTTACAGCCTTATGCCGAAAACTGGTATTCACAATCACTTGAACAATCACTAAATCGTTATGACTTTACAGCGATTATGGCTATGCCGCATATGGAGCAGGCGCCTGATCATGATCAATTTTATCAAGACATTGTGAATCGTGTAAAAACTTTTCCAGATGGTATGAAAAAAACCGTGTTTGAGCTGCAGTCTGTTAACTGGCGCAATAATCAAAAAATTCCTTCAGCAGAAATGGCGACCACCATTCAGTCCCTTTATCAACAAGGTGCAATGCATGTTGCTTATTATCCTGATGATCCTATTCAAGATCATCCCGATGCAAAAGTTTTACGCAAAGCCTTTGATTTGAAATCAAGCAAACTTATTCCTTAGAGAGGAATTACCTATGTTAGCGCTTCAGCAATCTTGGCATGCTATGCTTCACTTTGTCTTTTATTATCCATTATTCATGTCCTACTTATGGATGATTGGTGCATTAATCTTTTATTGGAAGGAACGTCAGGAGCCGCCGTATCAACAGCCACCGGCTTTATCCGCATATCCGAAAGTCGCAGTTTTAGTCCCTTGTTTTAATGAAGGGGAAAATGCAGAAGAAACCATTAGTCATGCACTTAATTTGCAATATCCAAACTTTGAGGTGATTGCCATTAATGATGGCAGTTCTGATCATACTGCCGAGGTTTTAAACCATCTTGCAGCACAACATGACAAATTAAGAGTAGTACATTTAAAACAGAATCAGGGTAAGGCGATGGCGTTACAAGCTGGTAGTTTACTTACTGATGCAGAGTATTTAATTGGTATCGATGGTGATGCATTACTGGATCCCTATGTTGCTTGTTGGATGATTCGTCATTTTCTTGCAGATGATAGTGTTGCTGCTGTGACTGGAAATCCACGTATCCGTACACGTTCTACATTAATTGGCCGTATTCAGGTGGGCGAGTTTTCGTCGATTGTCGGTATGATTAAACGAGCACAGCGTAGTTTTGGCCGTTTATTCACGGTATCTGGTGTGATTACAGCATTTCGTAAAAGTGCAGTACATGAAGTAGGGTATTGGTCGCCAGATATGTTAACTGAAGATATTGATATTACATGGAAATTACAACGTGCTGGTTGGAATATTCATTTCGAACCGAATGCTTTGGTATGGATTTTAATGCCTGAAACATTGCAAGGGTTATGGAAACAGCGCTTACGTTGGGCGATGGGTGGTGCCCAAGTATTGTTAAAAAATATAGATGTCTTAATCAAACCACGCTTAAATTTTTTATGGCCATTGATGATGGAATTAATTCTGACATTGTTCTGGTCATATTTAATGCTTTTATTGAGTGTGATTTGGCTGATTCATTGGCTGATTCCATTACCTATGTTGAGTGGGATCGGTTCACCATTTTTACCTTACGGTAAGGGTATGCTTTTAGGCGCTACGTGTTTACTACAGTTTGCCCTCAGTAAGTGGATGGATAGTCGTTATGAACCAGCATTGGCCAAAAATTATTTTTGGATGATTTGGTATCCATTTGTATTTTGGTTAATTACGATTAGTGCCACGATTGTTGCATTTCCTAAGGTACTACATCGCGGTACTGGACAACGTGCGCGTTGGATCAGTCCTGACCGGGGTATTCGTATTAAACAGCTTGCTGAGAATCATACACATGAAAAATAGTGGTTTAATTATCGATTTACGTCGTCAACTTCCTTGGCATCAGCGTTATGCATCAGGTACATCCACAGCATTAATGTGGGCAGTTTGGCTATTATTGTGGCGGCCTGTCATTATTGTAACAGGACTAATTGCACTACAAAAACATCATGTCATACAGCATATTTTTGATGGATTAAGTATTGGCATCGGACACGGTTTAACCGCTTTAGTGGCTTGTAGCATCGCGTTATTATTCTGGAGCAATTTTATGCCAGCCATCACAATTACAAAGACTTCAGCCAAATGTGTGAGCGATTATAGCAATCATTTTCATTTACCTATAGCGCTGATTGAACACGGTCGCCAACAAAAAATTAGTGTAATACATTATGATGAACATGGAAAAATAACTCAGATTGAGCCATCTGAACACGTATAGTTCATGATAGATCCAAAATAAAGGCGCTGATTAATCAACGCCTTTACCATTTAAATACCAGTTGTGACCATGATCGTCCTACTGAATGTTATATTTTATTGTGCTTGAATCCAACTGTCTGCACGATCACGTGCTTGACGAATTTGATCTTGTGTGAGGTTTGCAGCCAGTGCTGTTTTCTTGCCTTCAGACAAGCTAATCACTTTATTGTCCAGCATACCATCACGTGTTGAAAGCTCATACCATTGATAAGCCCCAACAAAATTTTTATTCTTCTCTTCCATCACGGCAAGATTAAAGCTGGCACGATTATCACCATGACTTGCAGCTTTTTCAAAATATTTACGTGCCAATGTTTCATCTTTACGCGTACCAATGCCTTCAGCCAGCATTCGTCCTACATTGAGTTGGGCAGAGGATAAACCTTGATCTGCAGCTGCTTTATACCAAGCAAATGCTTGGCGATCATCTTTCTGAACATCTTTGCCTTGCTGGTATTTTGTTCCTAAATAAAACTGTGCGCCAGCTTGACCCGATTTTGCTGCTTTAATGAGACTGTTAATGTCCATAACAGCATATTGTGCTGCTTGACTCGCAATCGATGGTTTATTGGGAACATAGTCTGCGTGGCTAATTCCGATTAAACCAAAAAATAATGATGTGCTGAGTAATAATTTTTTCATAGTGCGCTCACTCGATAAATCGCGACTTCACCAAACAGGTTCGGAATATATTTACTCAGTAAACTGTCTTGTTGATTCCCATTTACGGCAAGTCGATTAATGATCCGAATATTATTTTCAGCACAAAGTGCCTCAAAATCACGGAAGGTACATAAATGAATATTAGGCGTATTATACCACATATAGGGTAGTGCATTAGATACCGGCATCATCCCTTTAATTGCCAAGAAAGAACGGTTCTTCCAGTGTGCAAAGTTAGGAAAGGTAATAATTGCCTGTTTTCCAACACGTACCATATCGCGTAATAAGACGTCGGGTGCATCAACCGCTTGCAAGGCCTGTGCCATAACAACATAGTCAAAGGACTGATCAGCAAAACGGCTTAAACCAAGATTTAAATCCTGTTGGATAATATTTAACCCTCTACTGATCGCAATTGCAATCTTTTCTTGATCAATTTCTAATCCATATGCGCGAATATGATGTTTTTGACTCATATGTGCCAACAGTTCACCATCACCACAACCTAAGTCCAAAACATTAGAATTCGGTTTAATCCATTTTTCTGCAAGCTGATGATCAATACGCATTACACAAGCTCCTTTGGTGTCGATTGAAGATGTTGTTCACCCCCTAAAAATGCACGCAATGATTTAACATATAATGGGATTGGGAAAAGAAATGAATCGTGACCCTGTTCGGCATCAATATCGAGATAACTGACCGGTTTATGATTCGTAATCAGAGCCTCTACAATTTCTTGTGAGCGCTGTGGACTAAAACGCCAATCGGTTGTAAATGAAATAACTAAAAACTGGCATTGGGTATTGGCCATGGCATGGACTAGTGATTGTTGATATTCTCGGGCAGGATCAAAATAATCTAATGCTTTGGTCATAATTAAGTAAGTATTGGCATCGAAATTACGACTGAACTGTTCACCTTGATAGCGTAAATAACTTTCGACCTGAAATTCCACATCAAAGCCATACATAAACTTACCTGAGCGAAGATCACGGCCAAATTTTTGTTTCATGGCTTCTTCAGATAAATAGGTGATATGACCCACCATACGTGCCAAAATCAAACCACGTTTAGGATAGCTGTCTTGTTCTAAATAACGGCCATGATGAAAATCTGGATCAGATAAAATGGATTGGCGCGCGACCTCATTAAAGGCAATATTTTGTGCAGATAATTTAGGAGCACTGGCAATAATGACACATTTTTTTAAGCGATTAGGATAGTCAACAGACCATTGTAAGGCTTGCATGCCACCCAGTGAGCCACCAATTACGGCATACCAGACATCAATTCCCAAGCGATCAGAGAGTAAAGCTTGAGTTTTGACCCAGTCACGTACCGTCACCAATGGAAAATCTGGACCATAAGGTCGATTTTCATTTTCAGGATTTGGAGAAGTAGGACCTGTAGAGCCATGACATCCACCAATATTATTAATGGCAACCACAAAAAACTTTGTCGTATCGATGGCTTTACCAGGACCAATACAAGCATCCCACCAACCGGGTTTTTTATCATCAGAATGGTGATATCCGGCAGCATGATGATGTCCTGATAAGGCGTGACAAATTAAAATGGCATTAGATCGATCTGCATTCAGTTCACCATAGCTTTCTACCATGAGTTCAAAACGTGGCAGAATTCGATCACATTCAAGGGCTAATGGTTCTTCAAAAATGAACTTTTGTGGGCTCACAAGGCCGACAGAATCTGCTGGAAAAGACACGATGGTGATTCGCCTTAAATTTTGAATATCAATGATAAAAGGATACCATCTAGGGTATCCTTTCTAAAGTGCTTTTAATGTGATAAATAATTGTTCAGTTATATCGCTGCTGCAATCACTTGGTCTGTGCTTAATACGCCTTGTTCAATGAGACGGTTGGTACAGGCAATAATGGCCTCAATTGAAGAGGTCACAATATTGTCGTGAATCCCTGCACCAAAAGCAGATTTACCAGTACCTTGAACTTGAAGTTCAATTAACGCTAAGGCTTTGGCATGTGCACCAGAACCAATACTGCGTTCTTCATAGTTCAAGACGTCAATTGGTAGTTGTAAGGCATTAAGAATAGCCGAAATTGGTCCATTTCCTTCACCACGTAACTGTTGAGTTTCACCTTGAACTTCAATTTCAAGCGCAATAACTTGTTTACCATTTTCATCGGTTAACTTGTAATTTTTTGCAGCATAATGCGCATCTTTAGTGGCAACATAGGTATCTTTAAATAGCTGCCAGATTTGTGGTGCTGAAATTTCAGTCCCTTCTTTATCTGTATGCTGTTGCACGACTTGAGAGAATTCAATTTGCAAGCGACGTGGCAATGAAACGTTGTAATTTGACTCAAGTAAGTATGCAATACCGCCTTTGCCTGATTGTGAGTTAACACGAATGACAGCATCATAATCACGGCCTAAATCTTTAGGATCAATTGGCAAATAAGGCATGTCCCAAATCTCTTCATTTTTTTGGAACTCAAAACCTTTTTTAATTGCATCTTGATGTGAGCCAGAGAATGCAGTAAACACTAAATCACCCGCATAAGGATGGCGTGGATGTACAGGTAAGCCAGTACATTCCTCAACCGTTGCAATGATTTCATTAATATTGGAAAAATCCAATTCTGGCGCAACGCCTTGGGTATACATGTTTAAGGCAATTGCAGCAACGTCCACATTACCCGTACGTTCACCATTACCAAAAACACAGCCTTCAACACGGTCAGCACCCGCCATAATGGCAAGTTCTGATGCAGCAATACCACAGCCACGGTCATTATGACAATGGACTGAAATAATGACACCATCACGACGTGCTAAATTACGGTGCATCCATTCGATTTGGTCTGCATAGATATGTGGACCAGACACTTCAACTGTTGCGGGCAAGTTTAAGATCACCTTATTGTCAGCAGAGGCTTCCCATACTTCAGTAACAGCATCACAGACATCTTTAGCAACAGTTAATTCTGTGGCTGTAAAACACTCCGGACTATATTGGAACACCCATTCAGTTTCTGGATAATGTGCTGCATATTCTTTGACTTTTTGTGCAGCATTAACGGCTAATTGTTTTGCACCTGCAATATCGGTATTTAATACTTTTTGGCGGAATGTCGGTGAATTGGCATTATAAATATGCACAATAGCACGTTTTGCGCCGACTAAAGACTCAAATGTACGTTGAATTAAATGATCACGCGCTTGTACCAATACTTCAATATAAACGTCATCTGGAATATGATTGCCTTCAATTAAAAGGCGAGTAAAGTCAAAATCAATTTGTGATGCAGAGGGGAAGCCAATTTCAATGTGTTTAAAGCCAATTTTGACCAACATTTGAAACATTTTAAATTTTTGTTCAATATTCATCGGTTCAAAAATTGCTTGGTTACCATCACGAAGATCGGTACTCATCCAAATAGGTGCTTTTGTAATTTCGTTATTGGGCCATTGACGATCTGGTAAATCGACACGTTGATACATACGGCGGTATTTTTTGCTTGGATCAGCCAACATCATGAGATAACTCCTTATAGAGGATCGGTTGCTCGCGTCTTTGATAAAGGCAACCTACCATTAATATAGATTGTGTCTATTGGATTAATTTACAAGGATCATTTTTGATCAATGGCGTACAAAGTAGCAAAATCTTATACATTTATATTTACTTTTGGGACGATTGATATCTGATCAATGAGAAATCTGCTCGTCCATGCTCATATTATCTCAACAAGATACAGCCTGACCAAAAATACAGTATGGTGAACTGGCTTGAATATTTTGTCGTGATCTTGCAAATGGATTAAGATAAAGTTTAACTGAATACAATCGGGAAAAAATCTCTAAATTCACTTTATTTAGTTGATAGATGAAATATTTTTCCATCAATAAGCTTAAGGTTGGTAAATATAGTCTGAATTGATCTCATTGATGGTGGCTGTTCCCATTAATGCCATGGTGATCTCAAATTCTTCCTTTAAAATTTTAATGACATGTGCCACACCCAATGCACCTGCTGTAGCAAGACCATAAATATAAGGTCGACCAATCAGTACGGCTGATGCACCACAAGCAATTGCTTTAAAGACATCTGATCCTCGACGAATTCCGCCATCATAGAGTAAAGGAAAATCTTGTGGTACAACGTGTTTAATGCGTTGTAATGCGATGAGTGGTGCAATGCTGGTATCTAAAACTCGACCACCATGATTGGAGATAATGAGACCTTGTACACCATGCTGGATTGCCAATAACGCATCTTGGGGATGGCTAATACCTTTTAATACAATCGGTAACTGGGTTTGTTGGCTTAGCCATGCAATATCTGACCAAGTTGGTGCAATACGCATTAAACCGGCAAAAACGGGATGATCTTTGCTATCGAGTTGAGGTAAGGGGATATGCGTGGGGGTATGGGGGTGTTGCATATCTTGAGGTAAATGAAAAAAATGTGCCCGTTCACGATCCCGAATGCCACTATGGGGTGAGTCCACTGTGATCACAATCGCTTTATATTGATGTGCTTCTGCCATTTTCACTAAAGCAAGCGATTTTTCTCGTTCACCTTGCCAATATAATTGAAACCATTTATAGGGATTCTGTGCTTTTAACTGACGCATATCGGTATTGCTAAAGGTACTTAAAATGAGATTACTACCTAAAACCTCTGCAGCCAGCGCAGAAGCGGCTTCAGCCTCTGGATGAAATTGTTGTTGATGACCAATTGGTGCCAAAAAGATGGGATGTGGATATTTTTGTCCAAAAATTTCACAGTGTGTATTGCCTTGGGTTAAATCTCTTAATATACGTGGCTGTAATTGAATTTTTTGGAACTGTGTCAAATTATCTTTGACACTGACTTCATCCATGGCACCACCTTGTAAATAGGCCCATACCATGCTGGATAAATGTTTCTCTGCCTCAATCTCATAATCATGTACCGTTTGTAAATAGGCAGGAATTTCAGTCAGTGCTGCTTGTGGTAGTGCTGTTCGGTAGGATGGCATTGTTTGACTCATAGCTCTGCCCATTTACGAATCAGATTATGATAAAGACTACTGAGTTGAACCACTTCAGCATGTTGATCACCTAATTCCAAACGCAGCTTTTGAATGCTTTGGTCCAAGTTAAATAAGGTATAACGATCAGCATCATCACGAATCATGCTTTGTAGCCAAAAAAAGCTTCCAATACGACAGCCAGAGGTGACCGGACTCACTTCATGGATACTGGTAGACGGATATAAAATTAAATCGCCTGCAGGTAGTTTAACCTCATGGTAACCATACGTATCTTCGATGACCAATTCACCTCCGTCATAGTCTTCTGGTTCAGTTAAAAACAGGGTACAGGACAGATCGGTACGAATGGGGCGCTGTGCATCTTGTGGCCAACGAATGGCATTATCAATATGAAAGCCAAAAGTTTCACCCGATTCATAACGATTAAAGTAGGGTGCTAATATCTCCAAAGGCAAGGCCGCTGACATAAATAAACTATTTTGTTTAACTGCAGCTAAAACAATTTGTCCCAAATGTTGGCTGAGTGGATGATTGGCTGGAAGCTGTCGGTTTTGTTTAACATTGGCTGAGAGTGAGCCTGTGGTCTGTTTACCATCAATCCAGTCGATTTTAGCCATCTCTTCACGAAAATAGGCCACCTGTTCCTTACTTAAAATATTGGGAATATGATGAATCACAACAATACCTTTTTAAACGCTATATAGCTATTTTCTGAATAGTGATATAAAAATAGCCTCTAGGATAGAGGCTATTGACAATAACGTAGCAAATTTAATGATGAAAATTACATCTAAATCATGCTGTAACATCCATCATCGGCAATACTTTAGTATTTAAAGTTTAACGACAATACTGCATTACGGCCATCAGCTTCTGTTGCATAGTGAGATGCATAGGCTTTAGTAAAGTAACGTTTATCTGTCACATTATTAACATTAAGCTGTAAATTAACGTTTTCATTGACATTATAGCGTGCAACTAGATCGTAGCGTACATAGCCTGGTACCCATTTTTCATTGGCAAGATCACCATAGACTTTATCCATTGCTACAGCACCACCACCAATCATTAACTGTGGTAAGACTTGATAGGTCGTCCAAAGCGTTGCTGAATTTTTTGGTACGTTTGGTAATTGATTACCATTATAGCCAGATTGATCGGTACACTTGTTATTGCGACAACTAAAGCCATTTTTAGTCGCTTTACTGTCTAAATAGGTATAGCCTGCAGACACTGCCCATTTTTCGGTAATATTACCGTTAATACCCAGTTCAAAACCATCCACTTTACTTTTACCGCCATTGGTATAGGTGTTTGGATCAAGTTGAATACGGGTATTTTGCTTTTCAGTACGGAAAATCGATGCAGTGACATTTAGACGGTCATTTAATAAATCCCATTTGGTACCCAATTCATAAGTACGTGCTTTTTCAGGATCAAGATCTTGGTTATTGGCATTAACTGACAGTTCAGAACCGTCACCAGCATCAATACCTACAGGATTCGCAGAGGTAGCGTAACTGATATAAATCGCACCATTTTCTGCAGGTTTATAGGTAAGCCCTGCATTCCAGCTCCAAAAATCAGTGTTGTTAGTGAGTTTTACACCTGTTGCATTGGTTTTAAGCTCGGTATCAAACTTATCCCAACGTACACCTAAATCGAGTAACCACTGTGGATTAATTTCAATATTATCTAAGAAATATAATGATGTTGTTTTTGCAGTGGTGGTGGTAACAGCTTTATTGGCTGAAATTGAACCTAAAAATGGATCCGATGGGTTTGGATTATATGCTGAGGTACACCAATAGTTTGATGCTGCTCCAATAAGTCCTGCACAAGCACCATTACCACTAAGATCAAGAGAACCGTTTGCAACATCATTCAGTTTGCCATTTGGCAGTGTTGTTGTAGAACCATTTAAATCATAGATTGTATAGCTACCTTTATCTGATTTTTGGTGGCTATATTCTACCCCTGTATTAAAACGGTGTTGTAATATGCCAGTATTAAACTTACCACGTAAACTCAGTTGATCACTATAACTTTCAGTACTAGTAATACGTGTATTGGCACGACGTGCTACACTACCATTAGCAATATTAGCTTTAGAATCATCGGGTTGAGTCCAAATAAAGTCATTTTTAGATTTGCTATAGGTGGCAATATTGGCAATGGTTAAGTCTTCATTAAGATCATGTTCAACTTTAATGGTACCAATATGGTTTTCCTGTTTTTGGAAATCTCGATCTTTCCAACCATAGTAAACTCCTTGTTTTACATCTAAAGGAGTACCTGCTGCTTTACCATCGGTCCAATAGGGTACACCTGAATCAGGTGTATCATTCGATTTTAGATAATAATAGCTTAAGGTAGCACGGGTTGGCGTATCTAGCCCAAAGCTAATGCTGGGTGCAATCCCAAAACGTTTATATTCTGCACCATTATCTTGACCCGGTTTTTCATTTTTATGACCGAGTAGAGCAACACGTGCAGCAATGCCATTACCAAAATCTTTGTTACCATCAAGGGTAATACGTTGATAATTATCGGTACCACCTTCAACAGAGCCTTGAATGAAACTGCCTTTCTTTGCTTCTTTGGTGATCAGGTTAATGCTACCGCCAACAGATCCTGCACCACCTAAAGATGAACCTGAACCTTTGGTAATTTCAACTTGTTCGATGGCGAACATATCACGGTTTTGCGAAGTCGCATTACGTATACCATCAACATAAATTGAGCTTTCAGCACTATAACCACGGATAAATGGACGATCTCCATTTGGGTTACCGCCTTCACCTGCACCTAAGGTAATTCCGGGTACTAAACGTAAAGCGTCACTTAAGGTTGTGACTTGTGTATCTTCAATAAACTGTTGTGAAATCACGGCCACAGATTTAGGTGCATCTAAAAGAGAAGTCAGATATTTATCATTTGCTGATGTATCGACTTTTAAATTTTGTTCAACGACTGCTTCAGTATGAATAGTTTTGAGTTGAGCAACTTGTGGCTCTTGTGCTATGGCATTCCCTGCCATAATGCTGAATGATGAGGCAATCGCAGAAGACACGATTTTTTTACGTGTTTTTATGAAACTCATTTTAAATCCACATGAAATAGAGGAGAAATTGATTGCGAATAATAATGATTCTTATTTTTTATTCCAACCAATAATGATTGGATTTGACGATAAAAATTAATTTTTGTACTGAATGTGTGAATGATATAATGTATTATTTTAAATATAAGTAATTGTTTTTAATATTTAAATATTAATATCGATTATAATTAACTTTTATATTGAGAATTTAAATCGCTACATAAATAAGATGATTTATTCATTATTCATTCATATCTAATACTGATTAATCATTTTAAATTAATCAGTTTATCTTCTATAGCGCGTTGAGAATCATCAAAACTCGTGGTTGTACGGTTTAAGTTAAGCAAATAAATATTGAATAGGTTGACTTTGTAAGATATGAGGACAATGAGTGAGTAATAGACTTTTAAATACAGTCATGCCCCTTTAGGGTAGGGGCATGACAGAGAAAATAGAAGATCAATTAAATGGAATTAAAAGTCATAGGAGACAGATAACCAATAGTTACGACCTGGAATATAAGTTCCTGAAATACTAGAGCCAATATCAAGATATTTATAAGCTGTTGCTTCACCACCATTGTAAAGATAGTTTTGTCCTTCAGTGAAGTCTTTATCTAACAGGTTGTTAACTGCCATATTCAGACGTAATTGATCTGTTACAATATAACTTGCACCTAAATTAAATAAACTATAGCCTGCTAATTTATCACCAAGTAATTTATATTCTTCATAATCACTTGATCCTAGTCCAGTACTTGGGGCAGTTGGAATAGTCGAAAAACGTGTACGATCAGATTTATATTCATACTGTAACCAGACATCTAGTGCATCTTGAATATGCCATGTTGAGGTTAGATTAAAAGCGTTACGTGGTACATTAGTAAAGTGTTCTCCTTGTTCAGGACCTTCAGTAATTTTTGTTTTCATATAGGTATATGCCGCCTTAATATCCCATTCAGGAATAATGCTATATTTGGCACTGACTTCTACACCTCGGGTTTCCGCTCTTTTTGCATTGATACTTTGTGAAAAAGTATCTTGTACTGTAATTTGTGAGCCATAATTAACACATCCTGGTCGGTTTGGTGCAGCCTCATAAGCACAATTGAGTAAAGCTGGACCAGTTGTAATTAAGTTTTTAATTTTATTGAGAAAAGCTGTAGTTGTTAAATCTAGGTTACCGTTATTATAGTTAAAACCTATTTCGTAATTCGTTGATTCTTCTGGTTTTAAATCAGGTGAACCAATACCAAAGCTGGCACCTTGATTACCGACACTAATAATTCCATCATACAATGCTTTTGCTGATGGTGCTTTATAGCCTGTACTAACACCACCTTTTAACGTCAGTTCATTACTGGCATTCCAAACTAAATAAGCGCGTGGACTAAAGTGCCCACCAAAACCAGAATGTTCCTCATAACGACCGCCAAAGGTGAATAAAACATTATTGATAATATTCCATTCATCTTCTGCATAGAATGAATAAGAATGTTTGGAAAATTCAGCATCTATGCCTGCAATATCATCCCTAATTTTGGCTTTTTTATACTCAGTTCCCAGAGTTAATTTATGATCCTGAATCGGCATAATAAGGTGTGTATCGGCAACCAAATCCGTATTTTTTAAAGTACGATCATCTCCAGCATAAGCATTGTTTGGAAAGGTTCGATTGGGAATGGTACGGCCTTTGGTTTCGGTTTCAGTCTGGCTAATATAGGTACGCCAAGTACCAAAATCATAATCACCATCATGTCCAATGGCATACTGGTTACGATTAAACTCAAGTTTATCCTTATAACCAGATGCTTTAGCTGCGGTATCTAATGTTCCTAAGCGATTATCTTCATTTTTATAATTTTGACTGGAATGGAAGCTATCTAGCCAAAGCGCATTTTGATCATTGAGTTTGTAAGTTAATTTACCACCAATATCATAATTATGTGCTGTTGTTGGACGAGGATCACGGCCTGTTGAACCTTCAATACGGTCTGAACGGCCACGATCATAATAACTGCCACGTAATTGTAAACCTAATTGGTCATGAATTAAGGGGCCATTAAGTAAGAAGCTGGTTTTCCATGAGTCTGCTTCAGAACTATGCTCCATCGCATTACCACTGACAGTAACATTACCACTCCATTGATCACTGACTTTTTTGGTGATGATATTAATCACCCCACCCATGGCATCAGAACCATATAAGGTCGACATTGGGCCACGAATCACTTCAATACGTTCAATTGCTGAAAGCGGAGGAATAAATCCTGTCGCTGCTTCACCAAAACCATTTGGTGTTACATCTGTTGAGGTTGTTTGACGACGGCCATCAATTAAAATAAGGGTATCCGATGCACTCATACCTCGAATGCTGACATTCAATCCTGACGTTTTTCCTACACCATTGCGTACATCTACACCGGGTATATCAACCAATAAATCTGCAATTGAAGTTGCATTTTTTCTTTCAATATCTTCTTGTGTAATGACACTGATTGAAGCAGGTGCATCTTTTAATGATTGTTCAAAACCACTTGCAGAGACCACAATCGTGGAAAGTTGGTGTGCTGTACTATTTTCTGTGGTTGCAGTTTTCTCTGCTGCAAATACAGTTGTTGTTATTGAACCTAATAGTGCAATGGTCAACGGGTGAAGGTTAAAACGACTCATTATAGAATTCCAAAAAGGACGAGATTGAATGAAATATAATGTTAATGATAAAACTTATCATTTGCAATAAAATAAAACATAATCTTCATTTTGTATTCTTTTTCTTGACGATGATTAAAAGCGTATAGAGATTGCAATTAATCACTCAGAATTGGTGGGTATTTTTTGTATATCTTGCAATGTTGTCATATAATGTGGCACTTTTTATAAAACTGTAATGATTAATTATATCGAGGAAGCCATGCAAGTAACTTCTGAAGCGGTTTCGGGCGTAGCCCGTCGTTTAAATGTTTCTGTACCGACGAGCCGTATTAACGAGCAATTTGAAGCTCGCTTGAAACGCACTGCCAAAACTGTGAAGATTAACGGCTTCCGTCCAGGTAAAGTGCCAGTAGACGTTGTACGTCGTGAATATGGTGCTGGAATTTACCAAGAAGTGGTCAATGACATTATCCGTGACACAGTTTTTGAAGCGATTCAGCAAGAAAAAATCAATGCTGTTGGTATGCCAAACATTGAAAAAACTGAAATGAAAGATGATGCTTTAGTATATGAAGCAACAGTCGAAGTTTATCCTGAAGTAGACGTAAAATTTGAAGGTTTGGATGTAGAACGTAAAACATCTGAAGTGACAGATAAAGATGTCGATCAAATGATTGAAAATCTACAAAAACAACGTGCGTCTTGGACTGAAACAAAAGGCATGGCAAAAAAAGACATGCAAGTCACTTTTGATTTTGAAGGTTCAATTGATGGCGAAAAATTTGAAGGTGGTGCTGCAGAAGACTTTAAACTGGTATTAGGTTCAGGCCGTATGATTCCAGGTTTTGAAGATGGCATCGTTGGCATGAAGAAAGGCGAAGAGAAAGTGATTGAAGTAACTTTCCCTGAAGACTATCAAGCTGAAAACCTTGCAGGTAAAACTGCACAATTTACCATTAATGTTAAATTAGTTGAAAAACAAAAACTTCCAGAAGTTGATGCTGAATTCCTAGCAGTATTTGGTTTAACTGAAGAAGATGGTATTGATAAACTTAAAGCTGACGTTCGCAAGAATATGGAACGTGAAGTGAAAAATGGTTTACGTAACCAAATTAAAGGTGCGACTTTTGATGCATTGGTTGCAGCAAATGAAGTTGAACTTCCTGCTGCAATGGTAGCACAAGAAGTTGATCGTCAACGCCAACAAATGATTCAACAGTTTACACAGCAGTTTGGTGCTCAAGGTGCAAAAGCATTTGATTCAAGCATGTTGCCAGATGAATTGTTTAAAGAGCAAGCTGAAAAATCTGTTAAACTCGGTGTATTGGTTAGCCGTATTTTAGCAGATGCTAAACTTGAAGCAGATCAAGCACGTGTTGAGGCATATATTGAAGATATGGCATCTTCATATGAAGATCCAACAGAAGTGATTGAATACTTTAAAAATGATAAGCAACAACGTGCTCAAATTGAAGCTGTTGTACTTGAAGATCAAGTGGTTGATTTTATCTTGGATTCTGCAAAAGTTACTGATAAAACAGTTAGTTATGAAGAATTGCTTAAAGAGCAACAAGCACGTCAGCAAGGCTAATGTGCAGTTGGTCTAAAAAATGGCGCTTTTAAGCGCCATTTTTATTCTTTGATACGCCAGTTTATCGCGTTCTGGTTCACAAAGCATATATAAAAATATCGCTGATTTATGTGGGAATCTTTTGCAATTTTAATCATTATCCCTCATATTGTGCTCATGAGTTAACGCACAATAAATTTTAGGAATAAATAAACCTATGTATGTTCCAACAATTGAAAACGCTTTAGTACCAGTCGTTGTAGAGCAATCTTCTCGTGGTGAACGTTCTTTTGATATTTATTCACGCCTTTTACGCGAGCGCGTGATCTTTCTTACTGGTGAAGTAGAAGATAATATGGCCAATTTAATTGTGGCACAGTTATTATTTCTAGAAGCTGAAAATCCAGAAAAAGATATTCATTTATATATTAATTCTCCGGGTGGATCCGTAACAGCGGGTATGGCAATTTACGATACTATGCAGTTTATTAAACCTGATGTTGTGACCTACTGTATGGGGCAAGCAGCATCGATGGGTGCATTTTTATTAAATGCTGGTGCAAAAGGTAAACGCTATTGTCTTGAAAATGCAAGAGTTATGATTCATCAACCTTTAGGTGGTTTCCGTGGTCAAGCTTCTGATATTGAAATTCATGCACGTGAAATTTTATTTATTAAAGAACGTTTAAATCGACTCATGGCAGAACATAGTGGTCAGGATTACGAACAAGTTGCCAAAGACACTGATCGTGATAATTTTATGACGGCTCAACAAGCAAAAGATTATGGTTTAGTCGATGAAGTATTAACTAAACGTCCATCCATTTAAAAACATTAGTATTGGAGTCAATATGTCCGAACATCCTCAAGGACAAAAGCATTGTTCATTTTGCGGTAAAACGCAGTCTGAAGTCGGGAAACTGATTGCAGGTGAGGACGCATATATCTGCAATGAATGTGTGGACGTATGCTTAGATTTAGTGCAAACCAGCCAGCAAGTGGACGCTGGTGAATGGGCAAGTAAACCTTTACCGAAACCACATGAAATCCGTGCTGCACTCGATCAATATGTGATTGGTCAGGATGTTGCAAAGAAAACATTATCAGTTGCAGTATATAACCATTATAAGCGCTTAAAAGTCAGCCATGATGGTCATAAAAACGATGATGCCATTGAAATTGCCAAAAGCAATATTTTATTGGTTGGGCCAACGGGCTCAGGTAAAACGTTATTGGCACAAACCTTGGCACGTTTACTTGATGTACCTTTTGCAATGGCAGATGCAACCACATTAACCGAAGCAGGTTATGTGGGTGAAGATGTTGAAAATATTGTACAGAAACTATTGCAAAAAGCAGATTATGATGTAGATAAAGCACAAAAAGGCATTATCTATATTGATGAGATTGATAAAATCACACGGAAATCAGAGAATCCTTCTATTACACGTGATGTTTCTGGTGAAGGCGTTCAACAAGCATTACTTAAAATGATTGAAGGTACTGTGGCTTCTATTCCACCACAAGGTGGACGTAAGCATCCTCAGCAAGAGTTTATTCAAATTGATACTTCGAATATCTTATTTATTTGTGGTGGGGCATTTTCTGGTTTAGAGAAAATTGTTCAGCAACGTCAAGAGAAAGGTGGTATCGGTTTTACTGCAGATGTTCGTAATAAGGATGAGAGTAAAAAACTGTCTGAATTATTTAGTCAAGTAGAAGCGACTGATTTGGTTAAGTTTGGTTTAATTCCAGAATTTATTGGTCGTTTACCCGTCATTGCAACTTTAGAAGAGTTGGATGAATCTGCATTAATGCAGATTTTGACTGAGCCTAAAAATGCTTTAACACGTCAATATGAATATCTATTTGATATGGAAAATGTTGACTTGATCTTTGAAGATACTGCGTTACGTGCGGTTGCAAAAAAAGCATTAGAGCGCAATACTGGCGCACGTGGTTTACGTTCAATCTTGGAAAATGCTCTGCTTGAAACCATGTATGATTTACCAAGTCGTACAGATGTTGGTACAGTTGTGGTCACTGAAGCGGTGATTAACGCAAATGCTAAACCAGAGTTTCAACCACAGCGCCAAGTGAAAGCTGAGCAGCCTCAAGTAGATAAAGTTGATCTTAAAGTACTGGATTCAAAAACTGCTTAAACCTATATTCACTGTTACTATGCTGCTGCAATAGCATCAATGATGTTTAAGAAAATGCGTAAAAAGCCAATGCTTTTTGCGCATTTTTTATGATGAGTCGATTATTTTGATTGAATAGGTTTGAGCGCTGCTAACTTTTGATTAATTTCGGCAAATTCTGCTTCAGAGCTTTGCATGGATTGCATGAGCTGGGTATTCATCAGTTCAAGCGTTTTTTGTGCCAATAAAGGTGATTTTTGCAGAATCGATTGACCTTCAGGGGTTGAGTAAAAATTGATTTGTGCCTGAATCTCTTTTGCATCAAAAACTTCACGATAAACCGTTTCTAAAATAGGCTGTAGTTTTTTCCAGTCCATGGAACGTATGGCGTTTTGATAGAGTTTTTCAGCGATCTCATTGGCAATCTGTTGTTCTTGATGATTGAGTTCTGTTTTTTTAACATAGTTTTTTACGATTCCATCGGCTTGTTGTTGAAATACCGGTCGTAATTGCTGAATTGTTTTTTGACTGATTTGATCAACATGGGTAATGTCCATCAACTGAGTAATCTGTTGCTGAGTCGGTGCTGCTGCATATAGCATCATTGGAGATAGTAGTAGTGTTGATATCCCAAATTTTTTTATAAAATTCATGCGTTATATTCCAATAAAAAAGCACCCTAATCATAGAGTGCTTTTTAAGTTTAATGTAAGCATAATGTTGTTATTTTGCAGCATCTACTACAGGAATTTTCCCAATTTTTGCTTGCCAGATTTTAGGTGCAATCGCATGGATTGATGTGCCATTGACATCTACAGCTACAGAAACAGGCATATCTTTTACGACAAATTTATAGATGGCTTCCATTCCTAAATCAGCAAAAGCAACAACTTCTGCTTCACGGATTGCTTTGGATACCAAATATGCAGCACCACCAACAGCCATTAAGTAAGTGGCTTTATTGTCTTTAATTGCTTCAACAGCAGCAGGACCACGGTCTGCTTTACCAATCATGCCATATAAGCCAGTTGCTTCAAGGACTTGACGTGTAAATTTATCCATACGTGTTGCTGTTGTTGGACCAGCAGGACCAACCACTTCATCACCGACTGGATCGACAGGGCCAACGTAATAAATAAACTTCCCTTTTAAATCTACAGGAAGTTGTTCACCTTTATTGAGCATGTCAACCATGCGTTTATGTGCAGCATCACGACCAGTATAAATAGTACCATTCAGTAATAAAGTATCGCCTGGTTTCCATGAGTTCATTTCTTCTTGTGTGATATTATCGAGATCGACACGTTTAGAAGAAGATGAATCCCAAGTCACGCTTGGATAGTCTTCAAGTTTAGGTGCTTGAATATGCGCAACACCAGAACCATCTAATTGGAAGTGAGCATGACGAGTTGCGGCACAGTTTGGAATCATGCCGACAGGTTTACCTGCAGCATGGCATGGATAGTCTTTAATTTTAATATCAAGAACGGTTGTTAAACCACCTAAACCTTGTGCACCAATCCCTAAAGCATTCACTTTTTCAAAGATTTCAATACGTAGTTCTTCGAGTTTATTTTGTGGACCACGGCGTAATAATTCGTCCATATTGAGTTCTTCCATGAGCGCTTCTTTAGCAAGCATCATGGCTTTTTCGGCAGTACCACCGATCCCAATTCCCAGCATACCTGGTGGACACCAGCCAGCACCCATGGTTGGCACAGTTTTAAGTACCCAGTCGACAATAGAGTCAGATGGATTAAGCATGGCTAATTTAGATTTGTTTTCTGAACCGCCACCTTTGGCTGCAACGGTAATATCGACTTTATTGCCTGGCACAAGTTTATGATAAATTACAGCAGGCGTATTATCTTTGGTGTTTTTACGACCAAATGCAGGATCAGCAAGTACAGATGCACGTAACACATTGCTATTTTCTAAATAGCCTTGACGAACACCTTCATTAATTGCATCGTCAAGACTCATGGTTAAATCAAATTTAACATCCATCCCGATTTCAACAAATACGTTAACAATCCCTGTATCTTGGCAGATTGGACGATGGCCTTCTGCACACATACGAGAGTTGATGAGAATTTGTGCAATGGCATCTTTTGCCGCTTTGTTTTCTTCACGGTCATACGCACGACTCATGGCTTGGATGAAGTCTTGTGGGTGATAGTATGAAATGAACTGAAGCGCATCTTTTACTGATGTGATCAAGTCATCTTGCTTGATAATAGTTGTCATATCAAAATCTCTTGAGCGGGCTGTTAGCTAGCGGGCTAAATTATAAGATAAAAAGCTACTTTTGTGGGTGTTTTAACCACACTTTGCCGAAAAGTTTAATCAAATCAGTTGGTCAAATGATTTAAATAATTTTAAAGATGAAATTTTCTAATGTGATGATTAATTTAAACTAAAGTTATTTAGCGTGGTATAGATTTATGCGAGTTTTTGGTTAACAATGTTAACTAAATATGCAATCATCATTGAGGTAACAGAATGCAACTAGAAGAGGTTGAATTATTTCGAGCAACATTAAGAGAGATGGTACGAGAGCTTGGCATGTTAAATCGAACCACTTGTGGTCATGATTTATCACCCTTACAGAGTCATATTCTTATTGAATTAGATTTGGCACCAGAGGGTTTGGGGGTGACGACGTTAGCACAAAAATTATGTGTCGAAAAATCAAGTATGAGTCGGACCTTAAAATCTTTACAGTATGCAGATCTTATTCAACGTCAAGTGTCTCTGGATGATGCCAGAACGGTTAAATTTAGTCTAACAGCACATGGTCAGGCCATATTAAGTAATCTTCATCGAGATGCGAATCAATTTACTTTAGATGCGTTGGCATTTTGTTCACCGATGCAGCGTGATCAATTTAAAGATACCGCTATACAATTGGCAAAAGCTTTAAAATATGCACGTCAACATCGAGAAATGGCAATACAGATTCGACCTATTCAAGCACAAGATAATCTCGCAATTGCTGAAGTCATTCGTCAGAGTTTTCGTGATCATCAAATTGATCATTTAGAGGGGGTAAGTTTAAATGATCCTGGCCTTGAATGTTTAAGTGAAATCTATGCAATCCCTCGGGCAGGCTATTGGGTCATCGAAGTACAAGGACAGGTTAAGGGTGGGGTGGGTTTGGCGCCCTTGCAAGGTGCTTCTTCTGCTTATGTTGAATTACAAAAGCTTTATATTGATCGTGATATCACGGGTTTAGGAATAGGACGTCGTTTAATACAATTTGCACTTGATCAGGCGAGTGCATGGGGATATCACTACTGCTATTTAGAAACCTTACATGAATTAAGTGCTGCACTTGGTTTATATCAGGCATATGGCTTTAAACTACTCGATCAGCGTATCGGAAATACAGGGCATAATAGCTGCGGTATTTGTATGCTGAAAGATTTAAAAAAAATGTATTAGACACATGCTACTTAGATTGCAGATGCATAAAGTGTAATCAGGATAGGTGTACTGTGGATATTGAATTGATTTGATATCATATGATCTGGTTGTTTTTTTATTGATTAGAATGTTTTATTGTCGTTGCTGGATACTGCTGTGATAAAGAATAGCGGATCAATGATGAAAAAAATACCACTCAATTCTAGAATTGAGTGGTGCTGAAAAACTTAATTTGCTTGCTGTTCTGCCTGAATTGCGGTTAATGCAATAGTAAAGACAATATCGTCCACCAAAGCACCACGAGAAAGATCATTGACTGGTTTATTCAGACCTTGCAACATTGGTCCAACACTAATCACATTTGCTGCACGTTGTACTGCTTTATAGGTGGTATTACCTGTATTTAAATCAGGGAAAATAAATACATTGGCACGACCTGCAACTTGAGAATTTGGTGCTTTTGAACGTCCAACACTTTCTACTGAAGCTGCATCATATTGTAATGGTCCATCAATCAATAAATCTGGACGACGTTCTTGGGCAATACGAGTTGCTTCAGCCACTTTTTCAACATCTGCACCCGCTCCAGAGGTACCCGTTGAATATGAAATCATGGCAATACGTGGTTCTATACCGAATGCTTTTGCTGAATCGGCAGATTGGATAGCAATTTCCGCCAGTTGGGCTGCATCTGGTGTTGGATTAATGGCACAGTCACCATAGACATAGACTTCATCAGGTAGCAACATAAAGAAAATTGATGAAACCAGAGAATATTCGGGTGCTGTCTTAATGAGTTGGAATGCTGGACGCACAGTATTCGCTGTGGTATGTACAGCACCGGAAACCAAACCATCGACTTGATCTAAAGCCAGCATCATGGTACCTAAAACCACACTGTCTTGCAGTTGCTCTAACGCTTGTGATGCGTTTAATTTACCTTTGCGAAGCTCAACCATTGGCTCAACATATTGACCACGAATAACATCTGGATCGATGATTTCAAGATCGCTTGGCAGTTCAATACCACGTGCTTTAGCCACTTCAAATACAGCATCAGGTTTTGCCAATAAAATACAATGTGCAATACCACGTGATTGACAAATTGCTGCTGCTTGTACGGTACGAGGTTCATCACCCTCTGGTAGTACAATACGTTTTTTTGCTGCAATTGATTTTTGAACCAGTTCGTGTCTAAATGCAGAAGGTGATAAACGAACCTGATAGTGACCATACAGTAATTGCTGTGTTAACCATTCAGGGTCAATATGGCTAGAGACAAAACGTGTAACTTGTTCAGCACGTTCAGTATCATCCATTGGAATTTCGTTGCCAAAATTGGCTAATCGTTTTGCTGTTTCAAAGGTACTGAGTGGTGTATAGAGAATTGGTAAGCCATTTTTTAAAGCAGGCTGACAAAATTCAAGAATTTTATGGTTCGGCTGATGATGTTCGGTTAAGACTAAACCAGCTAAAGGTGTACCATGACTATTGGCCAAGCTCGCAGCCAATAACACATCAATTCGATCAGAACCGCTAATAATCAGTTCACCAGCAACAAACTTATCGACTTCGTATTCAATATTAGATGCGATTAAACTACTGTGCAGTACGCGACGAAGATGCGCTTCACCTGAATTAATCCAATCGGCTTGAATTTGTGCCGCTAGATCGGATACACGTGGCACACTTAATGTATTACTAAAAGGCACTAAACCTAAAATAGGTAATTGCATAGAGCCAATATGCGCATGTGTTTTTTGAATTTGTTGTCTGAACTGATCGATATGATCCGTTAAACGTAAGCTAGGATCAAGGGTTACAGGGATCTGAGCAGCTTCTTCTGATAAACCCTTGGTGCGCATAAATAATACGCCAGCAATACGTTCACGTTGATATTGACGTAATTGATTTTCAACTTTGTCTGCTGTAGCAAAAGGTTGTTTAATATCTGCATTACTAACAATAATGACTTTAGCATTTAATGCTTTGGCCAAAGCAGCATTTAATTCTGATGCAAATGAATCCTGACTATTTGGTACCACGCCACCCACGATGATTAAGTCATGCGATTTGGCAATTTGTCGATGTTTTGCCACAGCATCTTCTAATAGCTCATCTAACTGACCATCGTTAAGTTGACGAATAACCGTTTCATAAGCAATAGGTTCAACGGTTTGATTCTGGAACAGATGAGAATATAAAACTGTGGTACGGTCTAAATCAGTATGATGTGCTTCTTGTGAAAAAGGTTTGAGAAATCCAGCCTTAACACCTTGGCATTCTAAAGCATAAATTAAGCCTAAACATGCTGAAGTTAAACCGACACCTTCACCGGTAGGAACTAATAAAATTGTTTTCATAAATAAAATCTAAATAATGTTCAAAATGGCCAAGGTTGATGTTAAAAAGCAATGCTTGTTTTAAACAAGCACAGCTTCAGCTTCAAGCTTTTTTACAGTCGCTGCAACCTCTGTTGCAACTACATGCTCTGTTTCTTTTGCAATACGGCCTTCTTCATCGGTTGGAATAACCCAAATTTGTGGTCCAGTCCCATTATCAATTTGACCTTCGGTACCACGTTTGAGTTGATTATTCTTTTCTTGACTTAAATTAAAGCCAAAATGAGGGAGGTAAGAAATAGTTTTCTCACGGATATAGGCAGAGTTTTCACCAATTCCACCAGTAAAGAATAAACCGTCGATACGTGGTAAGCCACAGCTTAAAGCAGCCAAAGATTTTGCTAAACGATAACAGAATACTTCAATTGCAAGTGCTGCATCTTCATTGCCTTGTTCAGATGCTTCAATCAATGTACGCATATCGTTGGATAGATCAGAGAGACCTAACAAACCACTTTGGCTATTGAGCATTTTATCAATTTTATAAATATCCCAACCAAGATTTGATGCGAGGAAACTATGAATACTTGGATCAACATCACCACTACGAGTTCCCATGACAACACCTTCAAGTGGCGTTAGACCCATAGAAGTATCAATACTTTGACCATTCCAAATCGCACAGGTTGAACTACCATTACCGAGATGGGCCGTTAACCATCCACCTTGACGGAAACTGCCTGCAACTTCAGAACCACGGTCTGAAACATAAGCGTGGCTAGTGCCATGGAAGCCATAACGGCGGACATTATGTTCAGTATAGAGAAATTTTGGTACTGCATAGCGATATGCATGTGCAGGCATGGTTTGATGGAATGCTGTATCAAATACCGCAACTTGAGGTAACTCAGGAAATAGGCGCATTGTGGCATCAATTCCCACTAAATGTGCCGGATTATGCAGTGGCGCAAGTGGTGTTGCTTCACGAATACGTTCAATAATTTCTGGTGTTAATAATTCTGCTTTAGTTAGAGTCCCACCATGGACAACACGATGCCCAATCGCTTGAGGATTATAGTGTGATAGGCGTTCTAGAATAGTTTCTAATGCTTTTTCATGATCAGCATTTGGAATGGCTAATTCTAAAGGTTCACCCCCGACACTAACTCCTTTAATGCGTGCTTCAGGAGAACCTAAGTTTTCTGCTAGGCCAAAAATGCGGTCTTCACGTCGATCCGATACAAGAGCATATTTAATGGATGATGAACCGCAGTTAATAACTAAGATTGATGTAGACACGTCGTTTTACCCGAATTTTAATTGAAATAGGTTCCCTGATGTTGATCAAATATTTATCATCTTGATCATAGTATATGTTTTATCATGAGATTTTTTATCCTCCTAGATAGACTTTAGGAGATTAGACTTAAGCACAATCGACTAAAATGACGATAATAATTAAAATTTATCAGTTGATAGTTTTCATTTATTAATTAAATGTTGCAGTCAGTCAGGCCAATTGCTGTATTTGTTCTATATCAATATAATAAATTAAATTTAAAATCTATATTATTTTTATAACAATTTATGAGAATTAAAAACTGGTATGACGTTTAAAATGAGAATTTATATCTAAAAATACATGTATAACAATAATTTGATATATGAAATTATTTTTTTAACTGCCATCTTATTTAATGATTGTTTAAGTGAACCTAAAATAAAGATGATATTTTGTGGATGGTGATAGGCTTTGAGGTGGCTAAAGTATGCCAGCAGCATGATGATGCAATTAAAATATATGCTGCAAATAGACCATACTGTTGCATACCACAGCATAGTCGAACTTAAAAATATCTGATATTACTGAATTGCAAAATAGATATGGAGCAGAATCACTGGATCCGTGTGGTTCTGCTGTGATCGGTTATCACATTATTGACGAATTTGTCCATCACCAAATACAATCCATTTTTGTGATGTAAGTCCTTCCAGACCCACTGGACCACGTGCATGAATTTTATCGGTCGAAATACCAATTTCGGCACCTAAACCATATTCAAAGCCATCAGCAAAACGGGTTGATGCATTAATCATCACTGAACTAGAATCGATACGTGCTAAAAATTGACGCGCCAGATTAAAGTTTTCGGTGATGATGGCATCGGTATGATGTGAGCCGTATTGATTGATATGCGCAATTGCTTCATCTATGCCTGCAACCACTTTAATCGCGAGAGTTGGTCCTAAATATTCTTCATACCAGTCTTGTTCTGTTGCCGCTTTAACGGATTGATCCACTAAAATGGCTTGTGTTACTGGACAGCCACGCAGTTCAACTTGTTTTTCTGCATATAAAGCGGCTACTTGCGGTAGAAAAATCTGAGCAATTTCTTGATCAACCAGCAATGTTTCCATTGCATTACATACACCATAACGATGGGTTTTGGCATTGAGTGCAATCGCTAATGCTTTGTTTAAATCAGCTTGTGCTTCAACAAAAACATGACAATTGCCATCGAGATGTTTAATCACAGGAATACGTGCATCTTGTGTAATACGTTCGATCAGTCCTTTACCACCACGCGGAATAATCACATCGACATAGTCAGAAAGTGTGATTAATTGTCCGACTGCGGCGCGGTCGGTGGTATTAATCACTTGTACCACTGTCTCAGGTAGTGCTGCATGTTTTAAGCCCTGTTGTATTGCTTGTGCAATGGCTTGGTTTGATGCTAATGCCTCTGAACCACCACGTAAAATAATGGCATTACCTGATTTAATCGCTAATGATGCTGCTTCAAGAGTAACATTTGGGCGTGATTCATAAATCATACCAATGACACCAAGCGGGACACGCATTTTACCCAGTTGGATTCCAGATGGGCGATAGGCTAAATCAGTAATCTCTCCAATTGGATCAGTAAGAGCAATAACATCTTGTAAACCATCTAGCATGGCTTGGAAGCGTTTGGGGTTGAGTTCTAAGCGATCAAGTAAAGCACTATCGAGTTGATTGAGATGTGCCTTGTCCATATCAATTTGATTTGCCGCTAAAATTGCATTTTCATTGGCTTTTAATGCCGAATAAATTGCAGATAAGGCATTGTTTTTAGTTTGGGTAGAAGCACTAGCCAAAACACTTGCTGCTTGGCGTGCTTGTTGTCCTACCGTTTGCATATATTGTTGAATAGATTCTTGCATCGCGGTTTGATCACTTAGAAATGTTCATCAAGGATATTAACAGTCTATGCATAGACAATGAAGCCTCAAATTTTAAAAAAGTCAAAAACAACAGCATGAAGTAACGCGATAGATCAACTGAATTAGGTTTCTAAATGGTTGAATTAGATATTTGCTATGGAGCATTATCTTCTAATCGATCAAACTGCCTGCTGTTACCATCGATAAAGCAGACAGTGTGATCTATAGATATTTAGGCTTGGGACGCTCTAAAGGCACTGATGATGTCACGGACATGTTGCCATTTTTCACCTAAATCTAAACAATCGCCAATATCTAGATGAGGAATTTTGCCACGCATACGTTCTAGGCGTTGCTGGTTGGGGTGAGGTTGGTTTTCAATCGCATTGAGTGCAAGCAGCTGAGCTTCTCGATCATTACATACTAAGCCCATATCACAGCCAGCATTGAGTGCTGCTAAAATACGTGCGCCTGCATCACCAGCAATGCCTGCTGCCTGCATACTTAAATCATCTGAAAATAAGACACCATCAAATTTTAATTCTTGGCGGAGTATTTTTTGTAACCAGAATTTTGAAAAACCTGCTGGATGTGCATCAACTTGGTCATAAATGACATGTGCAGGCATTAAGGCATCTAATTGCGGTTGTAATTGAATAAAGGTTTGCATATCTTGGGCTTGAATTTCTGTCAAAGGACGAGAATCAATGGCCGCCGCAATATGTGAATCTGCCTTTACTGAGCCATGACCTGGAAAATGTTTACCTGTTGTGGCCATTCCTGCAGCTTTCATGCCTGTTAAAAAGGCATTGGCCAATGGAATGATGGCATCAATTGTAGTGGCAAAGCTTCGATCACCAATCACATCACTAATATGATTAAGGTCCAATACAGGTGCAAAGCTAAAATCAATTCCTACAGCCAGAACTTCTGTGGCCATCAACCAGCCACATTGCTCTGCTAAATCAAGTGCTTTTAGTGGTTCCGTTTGATATAGTTCACCAAATCTTCCCATTGCAGGCAATAAGGTAAAACCTTGTTTTAAACGCTGAACACGTCCACCTTCTTGATCAACAGCAATTAAAATTTCTGGACGAATTTGACGTATATGGTCTGTAAGTTGACGTACTTGAGCTGGAGACTCAATATTACGTGCAAATAAAATGACGCCTCCAACTTGAGGCGCTTGTAATAGTTGAATATCTTCTTGTGTAAGCGTTGTACCCGCGATATCGAGCATGAGTGCGCCAATCATATATGTATCCAAATTTAAATTTTAATTAAAACAATAACTATATTTTGCAATCATTTGCTACATTTTGTCAGCATAGAATATGATAAAACTAATACGATTCATCCAATGCGGTTGTTTTCGCTTTGAAAATGTTATCATTCATTGCAAATAACAACATGAAAATTGGTCAAATACCAAGGAATACAGAATTATCTATGAAACTTCAAACAATCGCTTGCGCTGTTGCAATTGCTACGGGTGGCTTATTTTTTACTCATGCAATTAATGAGGCTATTGCCGCCACTGATATAGTCGCAGAAAATAAGACTATTATTCCAACACAAGAACAAGCTCTTGTTTCACGTCAATTGGCAACTTTAGTTGATCGACAACATTATTTAAATCAGCGTCTAGATGCCGATACCTCAAAGCGTATTCTAGATTTTTATCTAGATAGTTTAGATCCTGAACATACGTTATTCCTTGCACCAGAAGTCGCAAATTATCAAAAACAGTATGGTTCAACCTTGGGTGCTGCATTAAAAGCGGGTAACTTATCGGCACCCTATCAGATTCATGAGCAATATCGTAAGCGTTTAAAACAGTTTTATGAATATATGTTGGCAGAATTAAAAAAACCACAAAACTTAAATCAGCCTAATGTGACGATTCAAACAGATCGAGAAAAAGCCCCTTATTTTACGACAGAGGCTGAACAGCATGCGTACTGGAATAAAATGCTGGTTTCTCAATTAATCAACCTAACAATTAACAAAGAAGAAGAACAGGCCAAGCAGCAGGCATTAAAAGATAATCCATCACTTGCTAATGGGCAAAATTTAGCAGGACCAGAAGATTTAACACCAGTACAAACACTGACCAAGCGCTATATGCGACAATTGGAACGTATTAATCGTCTAAAAAGCGATGATGTGTTAGATAAAATACTGAATGCGATGACATTAACCTATGATCCACACAGTAACTATTTTCCGCCTGTAGATGCAATGGAACTGAATCGCCAAACGACCTTACAGTTAGAAGGTATTGGGGTATCGATTCGTCCAGAACGTGGTAATGAAGATTACACCAAAATTGAAACGATTGTAGAGGGTGGGCCAGCCAGTAAATCAGGTATGATTAAATCTGGTGATCGCATTATTGGGGTTGCACAAGATGGCGATAAAATGGTGGATGTTATTGGCTGGTCCAGTAATGAAATCGTGGGTTTGATTCGTGGTAAACGAGGCACTAAAGTGACTTTACGGTTATTGGGTGCGGGTGCACCGATGAGTCAGGCACGCAATGTAACCTTAACACGTGACATTATTCAAGAAGAAGATGCTGGCGTACGTTCACGTACAGTTGATATTCAGCGTAATGGTCATACCTATAAGTATGGTGTGATTGAAATACCATCGTTTTACTTAAATTATCGTGCGCGTCGAGAAGGTACTGAATATCGTTCGGTAGCTGAAGATACGAATAATGCATTAAAACAGTTATCTGCAGAACATGTTGATGGCATTATCATTGATTTGCGCAACAATCCTGGTGGCTCATTGGAAGAAGTATCCAAAATGATCGGACAGGTGATCAAATCTGGACCTGTTGTACAGATTCGAGATGGTAATGGTAATGTCACTGTATTTGAAGATAATAATGATAATAATCAAACCTATGCAGGACCATTAGCGGTATTGGTTAATTTAGCTTCGGCCTCTGCCAGTGAAATTTACTCCGCAGCAATTCAAGATTATGAACGCGGTATTGTGATTGGGAGTACAACCACGGGTAAAGGTACTGCGCAAGTTCAACTCGATAACTTGGCGCATGGTCAAGCAACGCTTACCCAGCGTAAATTTTATCGTATTACCGGTGGCAGTACGCAAAATAAAGGTGTTGTACCCGATATTAAGTTAGTCGATATCTATAATGAGAGCTTTGGTGAGCGTAAGTCAAAAAATGCTTTAAAATGGGATACTATTCCAACAGCACCTTTTAAGCGAGAAGGTGTCATTCAACCTTATCTGCCTAAACTCAATGCACAATCTCAGCAACGTGTGAGCAACGATCCACAGTTTAAATATCTGCAAAAACGTACTGATATTATGAAGGAAGCTGAAGCGAAAAAAACCACGGTCTTGGATATCACTCAACGTAAAGCTGAACTGAAGGCCTTGGAACAAAAAACATTAGATGCCGAGAATTTACGTCGTCAAGCGACAGGTCTAGCACCTTATGCCAATTGGGAAAGTTATCAAGCCTCTTTAGATGCCCTCGCTGAATCTAGAGCTAAAATGAAAGCATCACAGCGTCCAGCACTGCCTGAAGAGGAGACCTTTGTTACAGAAGCTGCTAATGTTTTATTTGACTATGCTCAATTACAAAAAGATAAATCGACACATGTAACACCTAAAAATTGAATGACTTATTTGATACAGTGATTGATATTGGAGATATTGTAATCATAAGGATCTGATACAGATAAGGTTTACACTGATCCGAAATATAGGCATTGAGTAAACTGACGATATTACACAGTGTATATAGGCTGATGTAAGAAGATGGTTAGTAACCATTATTCTTGCATCGGCCTATTTTTTTAAGAGAATTAGAATTTAATCTTGTTAAGTTTTATAGCAGCCTATTTCTTTGTCATATAAAGATAAATAGGTGTCACTTTAAGAAAAGTGACTCATTTCCTGATTGGTGTAGTTTTGTATAAGTGCTGATGGATATTGAATCTAATGATAGGGATAGAAAACAATGCAGACCAATCAAGCAATAAAATTTTACCAAACTGGTAAACCAGAAGTGATGCAGTATGAAGAAATTTATGTTGGTGAACCAGGTGTCGGACAAGTGCGTTTACGTCATGTCGCTGTCGGTTTAAATTATGCAGATACTTATTTTCGCAATGGTACTTACCCAATTACTTATCCAAATGGTATTGGAACTGAAGCAGCTGGGATTGTCGAGGCGGTAGGTGAGGGCGTAGAGCATGTAAAGATCGGTGATCGAGTGACCTATACCGGTTTTTTAGATACTTTGGGGGCATACAGTACAGCACGACTCATTGATGCCAATGTATTGATCAAATTACCTGATGAAATTTCCTGTGAAGTGGCTGCGGCAATGACCATGCGTGGTTTAACTGCGGCATATCTCATGCGTCGTATTTATGATTTTAAAGCTGGTGATACGATTTTATTACATGCCGCAGCGGGTGGTGTGGGTTTGATTGTTTCGCAATGGGCAAAGCTACTCGGACTCAATGTTATTGGTACTACATCTTCAGCTGAAAAAGCAGCGGTTGCACGTGCACATGGTTGTGATCATGTCATTAATTATAGTGATGAAGATGTTGCATTACGTGTACGTGAGTTGACGGGAGGTGTTGGGGTCAATGTTGTATTTGATAGTGTCGGTAAAAATACCTTTATCTCTTCTTTAGATTCATTGCAGCGACGTGGATTAATGGTGTGTTTAGGTACAGCATCGGGTCCAATTCCTGAGTTTAATCCCGTGATGTTGGCCATGAAAGGTTCGTTATATTTGACTCGTCCTGCTTTGGCTGACTATATTGCTGACCCCGTTGAAAAACAACAACTCATTAATGAATTATTTGATCATGTTCGACATGGTCGCATCAAGATTGAAATTCATCAGCGCTATCAATTACAGGATGCTGTGCAGGCACATCATGATTTGGAAACTCGTAAAACCACGGGATCATCGATTTTTGTGATCTAAATAAAAATTTGTAATTTGAAAGGATTTCTTATGCAAGTTGAACCATTAAGTTGTCATATTGGCGCAGAATTAAGTGATATTAATCTCGCAGATGCAATTGCTGACGATGATTTGTTTGCCGAAATACGTCAGTATCTTTTGCAATATCGGGTTTTATTTTTACGTGATCAACAGATTAGTCGTGCACAACATGTTGCATTTGCTGAACGTTTTGGCACCTTAGAAGATCATCCGGCTGTAGGAAGTCATCCCGAACATAGCGGGTTGGTACAAATTTATAAAAGTCCCGATAGTCCAGTTGATCGTTACGAAAATGCATGGCATAGCGATGCCAGTTGGCGAAAAATACCGCCATTAGGTTGTGTGTTACGTTGTATTGAATGTCCTCCAGTCGGTGGTGATACGATGTGGAGTAATATGGTGTTGGCTTATGAAAATTTGCCGCAACATATTAAAGATCAAATTGCTGGATTACGTGCTTATCATAGTATTGAAGCAAGTTTTGGTGCCACGATGCCGATTGAAAAACGTTTGGCATTAAAAGCGCAATTTCCAGATGCAGAGCATCCTGTAGTACGTACTCATCCTGAAACAGGTGAGAAAATATTATATGTAAATGCATTTACCACACACTTTAGTAATTTCCATACCAAAGATAATGTTCGTTTTGGACAGGATGCCAATCCTGGTGCATCGGAATTATTACGCTATTTGATTACTCAAGCTTATATTCCTGAATATCAAGTTCGTTGGCGCTGGAAGCCGAATAGCATTGCCATTTGGGATAATCGCAGTACACAACATTATGCAGTCATGGACTATCCAGCCTGTCATCGCAAAATGGAACGTGCAGGCATTATTGGTAGTGCAACATATTAAGCAGCTCTTTTATTCATCCACAATGCCATTTATATCGTACAAGGCACAATAGCACCTTGATGATTATGAATTGAAATACTTATTTTTTTATGAATTATAACAAAGCATAGGAGATGCATATGCAATTCTTTGATGATTCTTTGCACCCAGAAAATATGGATAAAGTAGTGATTACGGTTGCACCTTATGGTCCCGAATGGATGCCTGAAGATTTTCCAGAAGATATTCCCGTCACCATGGAAGAACAGATTCAAAAAGCAGTGGACTGTTATGAAGCTGGTGCTTCTGTTTTACATTTACATGTACGTGAATTAGATGGCAAAGGCTCTAAGCGTCTTTCTAAATTTAATGAGTTAATTGCTGGAGTCCGTGCTGCTGTCCCAGACATGATTATCCAGGTGGGTGGATCTATTTCATTTGCCCCTGAAAGTGAGGGAGAAGCTGCTTTATGGTTAAGTGATGATACTCGACATAAGTTAGCAGAATTAGAACCAAAACCAGATCAAGTCACTGTTGCGGTCAATACTACACAAATGAATATCATGGAGTTGTTATATCCAGAATATTTACAAGGAACCTCATTGGCACATCCAGAAATTCAAGCAGCTTATGCAGAGATGACTGTGCCTGCTGGCCCTGAATGGTTAACTGAACATTTAAAACGTTTGATGCAAAATGGTATTCAACCTCACTTTCAATTAACGGGTATACATGGTCTGGAAACCTTAGAGAGAATGGTACGTAAAGGTTTATATCGAGGTCCATTAAATTTGACTTGGATTGGTATTGGTGGTGGTTTTGATGGGCCAAATCCATTTAACTTTTTTAATTTTGTGCACCGTGTACCTGATGGTTGTACTCTAACTTCAGAATCATTATTAAAAAATGTCTTACCTTTGAATACGATTGCGATGGCAATGGGCTTACATGCTCGTGTAGGAAATGAAGATACGATTATTGATCATCAAGGCAGACGTTTTTCATCAGTAGAACAAATTCGCCAAACTGTTCGTATTGCACATGAATTAGGACGTGAAGTCGCGAATGGGCAAGAGGCACGTAAAATTTATCGAATTGGTGTGCAGTACGATAGCATTGACGCTACCTTATTGGCCAATGGTATGGCACCTAATCGTAAAGTCGGTCAAAAAGGCGTACCGCAACGTTAATAGGCGTGTTGGCCAAGTTAAAAGGAACTTTGACAGGCATCATGGCCTAATCATGTAAACAATGACATGGTGATACACAGGCTAATTCTTTGCGACGCTGCGATATTTTCTATTGGGGACTGATGGGTGAATAACTTCATCTTTTCAGTCGCTTATTCTCTCAAAATATACAGTATCGCAATCCCTGATGACTGATCAATCAATCTGCATGATCAAAATAAAATAATAATGAATTGTACACGGAGGTGGTATGGGTACTCAGCAGTATTCTGTTACAGCAGGTATAGACACATCTATCGGTATTCCACGCCGTTATGCTTGGATTGTGTTTGCCTTAACATTCGGTTTATTAATATCAGATTATATGTCACGTCAGGTATTAAATGCGGTTTTCCCCTTAATTAAAAATGAATGGTTTTTAAGCGATGCTCAGTTGGGTTTACTCAGTGGTATTGTGGCTTTAATGGTGGGTTTACTCACGTTACCTTTATCTATTTTAGCAGACCGTTTTGGCAAAATTAAAAGTTTAACGTTGATGGCAGTGCTCTGGAGTTTAGCGACTTTGGGGTGTGCACTTGCACAAAGCTATGGACACATGTTGCTGGCCCGTTTTCTGGTTGGTGTTGGTGAAGCTGCATATGGTAGCGTAGGAATTGCTGTGGTAGTTGCGGTTTTTCCACGACATATGCGTGCAACTTTGGCCAGTGCTTTTATGGCAGGTGGTATTTTTGGTTCTTTTTTGGGGATGGCACTTGGTGGCGTGTTGGCCGAGTATTTTGGTTGGCGTTGGGCATTTGCTGGCATGGCTATTTTTGGTTTGATCTTAGCGCTCCTGTATCCCATGATTGTCAAAGAAAGAAAAATTGGTTCTCAAGCAAAAGTTATTAAAGTTAATGTAAAACAGTCAGCAACAGCCAGCGCATTAAGAAGTATTTATTCAAGTAAATCTGTAGTTGCAACCTATTTTGCCAGTGGCTTGCAACTTTTTGTAGGCGGTACAATTATTGTTTGGCTTCCTAGTTATTTAAACCGTTTTTATGCCATGAATACGGATCAGGCCGGTATAGTTGCTGCGATGATTATTTTAACCAGTGCAGTGGGAACTATTTTATGTGGCATGTTATGTGATCGTTTAGGTCGAAATTGTCCAGAGCGTAAAGTTACTTTAGCCATTATCTACTGTCTACTGGGTTGTGTCATTTTATTGATTGCATTTGCTATGCCTGTGGGTTTCGCACAACTTATGGTTATTGCATTGGGAATGTTTATTGCCATTGGAACTAATGGGCCATCGAGTGCCATGGTGGCAAATTTAACCCATAACACGGTACATAGTACTGCATTTGCAACCTTAACCTTAGCCAATAATTTATTGGGTCTTGCTTTAGGACCTTTGGTGGTTGGTAAGGTTTCTGATGTCATTGGTTTACATCAAGCTTTTCAATTTGTACCACTGGTCAGCATCTTTGCAGCAGCCATTTTTTTCTATGCTAAACGGCACTATGTACATGATGTAAAACGTTTTAATCAGCAGTTATCTGATCAACAACAGCCACATACATTAAACTCAGGTGAAAATGTATGAATCATCAAGTTCATATTAAAATATTTTTTGATTTTATCTGCCCATGGTGTTGGATTGCAAAGCGTCAATTAATGCGTGCAATTCAGCAGTTACAACAACGTCATCCAAAGATACAGCTCTATATTCAGTGGCAAGGCGTACAATTATTAGCAGAGCTAGCACCTGAGGGCATGGATTTTTATAGTTTTTATTTAAATCGATTTCCTGATTTAACTGCATTAAAACAACGCCAACAGCAAGTATGCCAAATCGCTGAAACAGTACACATCAAATTAAATTATGAGCATATTTCACGTATGCCCAATACCGCGATAATCCATCAATTTTTTAATGCTTGTAGCAAGCTAGGCAATATGGAGCAGCATGAGCAATTATTAGAGGGAATTTTTTCTGCCTATTTTCAACATGGAGCAGATATTAGTGATAGCACAGTTTTACAGAAAATAGCGCTTGATTGTGGCTATCAAGATATCGAGTTTTTAGCTCAGTCTATAAAAAACAATCGCTTTGAAAAGAATATATCCAGTCAAGGTGTCCCTTATTTTATTTTTAATGATGGTGCTGAGTTTCTCTATGGTGCACAACCAGCAAAGGTTATATATCAAACCATACTGAGTGCATTAGGGCATCAATATCAAGGAATGGAAAAATGAGTGATAAATTTACCATACCAAAAGAAAAAATTCCTACACCAGGAAAACGTCATTTTTTAATCATTGCTGGACAGTCTCTCGTCCTGTTCAATGTCAACCATCAGTTCTTTGCAATAGATGATCGCTGTCCACATCAGGGTGCTTCTTTATATTGTGCCAGATTGAAAGAGCATATCCTGCAATGCCCTGCACATGGTTTAAATTTTGATTTAAAGACAGGATATATGTTGAAGTCTAGCCAATGTAAATTGAAAACATATCCAGTAATACAACAAGGTGAGCAAATCGTTATTGTCTTGGATGCTGAGGATGTCGTATGAAGCATTTAGCTCAAATGCAAAAGGATCGGATAAATGCTTTACGACATAAAATCAGTGAATTAACGCCTGGTATTTTCGTTAGTATTGTGGTTGCTGTTGCAGCAACCTTTTTGGCTGAACATTATGATGTTCCTGTGATGTTATTGGCTTTATTATTGGGTATGGCCTTAAGCTTTTTAGCAGTAGAGGGTCAATGTAAAGCAGGTATTGAGTTTACTGCACGTAGTATTATGCGTCTGGGTATTGCTTTATTGGGGATGCGTATTACCTTAGAACAGATGACAGCTTTAGGTTGGAAACCTTTTGTTTTGGTACTGCTTTTAATTGTCATGACCATTAGTACCTCGATGATTGTTGCAAAAATGATTGGATTTCAACGCTTATTTGGTATGTTAACTGGGGGGGCAACTGCAATTTGTGGTGCATCTGCTGCGTTAGCATTATCGGCAGCCTTGCCAAATCATCCGCAAAAAGAAAAGGCAACTTTATTTACTGTTATAGGCGTTTCTACCTTATCTACGGTGGCAATGATTGTTTATCCAATGATTGCAGATTGGTTAGCATTATCGCCTGTTCATGCTGGTATTTTTTTAGGTGCCACTATTCATGATGTCGCACAAGTGGTTGGTGCTGGATACAGTATGTCTCCTGAAACAGGTGATATTGCAACCGTCGTCAAGTTAATGCGTGTGGCAATGTTATTGCCTGTCATTATTTGTGCAGCCATGATTACACGTTTACAAGGTGTTGAAACGATTGGAACGGTAAATCGTCCGCCATTATTACCATGGTTTGCAGTTGGATTTTTAGTCTTAGCATGTATTAATAGTACTGGTTGGGTACCGGTGCTGATACAAAGTCATTTAAGTGAGCTTTCACGCTGGTGTTTGGTGGTGGCGATCAGTGCCTTGGGAATGAAAACTCAATTAAAAGAATTAGCGACTGTAGGGATCAAGCCGATTCTATTGATGATTGGCGAAAGTATTTTTTTGATTCTTTTCGTGCTTATGGTTTTATATTGGTTATTTTAATCATTGATTGAGCTCACTTAATAGATCAAACAAAATTCCCATGATGTATTACGCGATATAAAATATGATACTTATCATATAAGCTCCATCTTAATGTCCTGACTGGATAGATGCACTGCGTAAAATATGCAAGATTTAATCATGCATATCCAGTAGCAGGAATTACGATGAGATAAACTTATACTGTTGCTAAATCTGCATAATGTTGTATACGCCATGCAGTTGGAGATAAGCCAAATTGATTGATAAACCAGCGTGTAAACGAGCTTGGCGTTGCATAGCCTAAAATATCTGATACTTGCCCTAAAGCATAATCAGGATTTTTTAAATAGCGAAAAACTAAATGGCGACGGACATCATTGATTAAGTGACTAAAACTGGTATGCATGACTTCTAAACGACGTTGTAATGTCCGTACATGTAAACCATGCGTGATTGCAACTTGCTCAATCGTGGCACGTCCCATCGGTAATAATAGATAAATGCTTTTACGAATTTCAAATAATAATGAGGATTCCAGTTGATTATGTAATAAATCGATATCTAAGCATCGCTGTGCATGATTTGCCATAGCCAAATCGGCTTGAGGATTTGATTTATTCAGCTCTGCTGTTGTACATACAATACCATTAAATTCACTATTAAACTTTAGCGCACAGCCGAACATACGTTGATGTACAGTTAAATCCTTGGCGGCCTCATGGGTAAAATGAATAGCGAGAGGACGCCATTTTTGTGCCAATACGGTGGCGCAAAAACGATGCATAATACCAATACCTAATTCGATAGCCTGACGACTATAGCTGGATGAATCTGCTACAATTTCCAAGCGAATAATGACAGTATTATCAATTTCCTCAATATACATTTCTAAAGCATTATTAATCATATTACGATAACGAATGAGTGTATATAAGGCATCTCGTAAAGTATGCTGATAACTAAGTAGTAAACTTAGTTCACCAAAATCAGCAAGTTGACGTTGTTCAGCCATCAATAAACCAAATACATCACATTGGCTATTCAAGGCAGATTGTTCTAATAATAAAATTGCTTTATCGACTGAAATACGTTGCTTACTGTCGTTTAGTTGTGCGGGATAAAGGCCAATATCAGATAATAAATGATAGGGATTGATATTAAATTGTTGACTAATATCAATGTAGTTTTTGAGCACAGCGGTGTGGGCAAGTGGAACCATGCCATCCTCCTTATTGATCTTATTTTTTAAACCATCCTGATTTGTACATAGTTATAGCTAAAATCATGAGAAGCGAAAAGTCTATTAATCATATGAAGGTTAATTTATAGACTTAAAATTGTGATGTATAAGAAAATTTTTATATAAAAAATATGAATATATCAAAAATCACCTTGTTTTACTTTTGTCACTAAATGAAAAAAAAATGTCGTGTTAAGTCAAATCCTGATTGAAGTGAATCTCTATTGTGGAAATGAAATATGTCATTAACGATTGAGCAAGCATTTAGCTTCAGGTATGCAGTGATGGAAAAAATATATACCAATGCCACAGTTCTGATTATTCCTGGTTTACGTGATCATGTTGAAGATCATTGGCAAACCTTATTGGCTTCACGTCTCCATAAAGTTTATACGGTCGCACCGACTGAAGTGAATAAATTGAGTTGTATTCATCGTATTCAACGAATCCAACAGCAACTCGAAAAAATTTCTGGTCCAGTTACTTTAGTTGCACATAGTGCAGGGGTACTGATGACCATACATTGGGCGGCACAGTATCAACATCATATTGTTGGTGCTTTATTGGTGACGCCTCCTGACCTGAATCAAAGCTGGCCAAGTCATTATCCAAGTACTGCACAATTACAGCAACAGGGTTGGAGTCCACTTCCAACGCAAACATTAGCCTTTCCAAGTATCGTTGTGGCAAGTCGTAATGATGAGCTTGCTCATTTTAATGCGGTGACGGCTATGGCAAACAATTGGGGCAGTACAGTATTCGATGCTGGTGCAGTGCAACATTTAAATCCAGCAGCAGGTTTCGGCAATTGGCCTCTCGCTGAAAAACTGATTTTACAATTAGATCAAGCTGTAAATAGCCACGATAGTCGAGCGTGATCGTTGGATAGATTGAAGGGAATGGACCACCTTTGTTTTAAGCACAATATGAGAAGTAGTAATCTTAAGACATTGTATTAATTATAATTTAATCATATCGACAGGAAGAAGATATGGAAAATAATACGCTATTTTTGAATAGAAAACAGCAATTGGTTTTGTATATTCAAGTCATTACACTGTTTTCATGTGCCATGAGCAGTACTTCAGCATCAATCGCAAAAAAATATCAACTTAATTCAGATTGGTCTTTAGAATCGAATAACAGTTTCAGTTTAGGGGTAAATTGGAGTACAGCAGATGCATCAAGTTTATTGGTCTATCGACCTGATGCTTATTCGATCGATAAAATAGGAAGTAGTATCGATGTCAATGGCGATGATGGACGAGTCAATTTTAATCGTCATGATGTGATTTCACAAGTATTTAAAGGATACTCTGAACTACGTTTAAATGGTCAACAACAAGGTGCGGTGCTGAGTGTAAAATATTGGTATGACCATGCATATGAAACAGGTGAAGGTGATTTAACAGCATTTAATGATAGATATTGGCCAAAACTGGCTAAATTTAAAGGTATTGATTTATGGGATGCATATCTTTGGCAAGATATCCCTATATTTGAAGGCAATATAACGCATTTAACGTTTGGTAAACATACCTTAAATTGGGGTAAATCCTTATTTTTCCAAAATGGTCTAAATTCAGTGAGTTCTTTTGATTTTGCAGGAATTAATCGTCCTGGAGGAGATCCTAAAGAGCGTATTATTCCTGTAGAAATGTTTTCTTTTTCTAGTAAATTAACCGAAAATTTAACCTTTGAAGGATTCTATCAATTTAAATTTAGACCTTCCGTCGTGGATGGCTGCGGGACATTTTTTGCAATTTCAGATTTTGTACCGGAGAACTGTGGCCCTATTATTCTGACCATTTTACCAGGGGATAAACTCAGTGATTCAGCCTTAAAAAATCAGACGTTTATTCCACGTACAGAGAGTCAGTATGCCAAAAATAGTGGACAATATGGTTTTTCGTTAAAACATAATCTGCCCTTATGGCCTGATACTGAAATTGGACTTTACTTTGCCAATTATCATAGCCGTAATGCACACTTTGATGGTATTGCAGTACAAACACCAGGTCCAGCTCATTTTCAAACTGCAACGTATTTTTCAATTTATCCTGAAAATATTAAAATGTATGGTTTAAGTCTAAGTCGCAAAATAGCCACCAAGCATATTTTTACCGAACTAAGTCATAAACCCAATCAACCTTTACAATTAAATGGCACAGATATTGTTTATGCACAAGTCTTAGATAAAAACAGTCCCTTGAAACCTCCAGGAGTTGCAGCAGAATTAAATGAGTATTTACAAGGGTATGTGCGTTTACCAGTGACACAGTTTTCAATTGGTATCAGTGATAGTCTTAACGATATTTTGGCTGCTCAGCGTTTGCAATGGGTAGCAGAATTTGGCTTAAATCATATTGCTCATATTGGCAATCATCGTTTTGGTCGTATTGGGGCTTTTGGACGTACTGAACTGAGTTCTGGTGCATATGACCCCGTGACCAGAGCCAATCAATGTATCCCAAATGGTACTGCACATTTATCTCAAGATGAAATTGACCAACTTAATTCACGTTTCTGTAATCGAGATGGCACTTTTACTCCGTGGTCCGCTGGTTATCGTTTACGTGCTACTTTGCTGTATCAGGATATTCTGGCCAAAACAGTCTTGAGTCCGAGTCTTTTATTTCGCCATGACCTTTATGGTTATAGTCAAAACTTTCAAAAAGGACAAATGGGTGTGACTGCTTCATTAGCAATGACTTATGATAAAAAATATACAGCAGAACTGGGCTATACCAATTTCTTTGGCCACAATACTTTTAGTCTTTTAGATGATCGTGATTTTGTTTCTTTGACGTTTAAAGCCAATTTTTAAATAAATACCATTATTTGTTATGTAAATATTGGCTAAATAAAGCAGGCGCTAAGGGGGGGACTGCCTGTTTTTTGCTTAATTTTCACTGCGACATAAGTCTAAATTTGAGAAACCAAGAGTACAGAATTATGGGTTTACTCTTCATTAAAACCTTTTACTATGGAAGTCTATTTAAATTATGAATCAGAGTAGACCATTACAAATAAATCATCATCCTTAAGTGATATGAGAGATTCGAGGTGAATATGTTGGTGATGGATAGCCGAATACAACAACAGTCAAATCCAATTGGTATTTTGAATTTGCTGGTCGATTATTTAGAGGAGCAACATTACGATGCCCAAAAAATTTTTGATCGGTTTGCTATTCAGTTAAATGATTTAAATAATAATTTATTCCCTATTTCCTTACAAATACAAGGCCAGATCTTTGATGTGGTACAACAGCTTACTGGCTGCGATCATTTAGGACTTATGATTGGCCAAAAAGCACAGCTTGCCAATATTGGACCGTTACGCTTTTTAGTGTTAAATGCCGCCACCATACGCGATGCACTGGAAAGTTTATTTCAATATGGAACAATGTGGTATCGAGGACAAAAGCTCGATTTAAAAGAAGAGCAAGGATATGCTCGAATTTGTATGCAGATTGATGAAGATATTCCTGCAAAGGACCAGTATCAAACAGCATATTTGGCTGCCATGGCTTCTATTATGAGTTTATTGATGGGAACTACATGGCGACCTAGCTTAGTTCGTATTGCGTATACAAAACCTAAAAATGCATTGATTTATGAGAAATTTTTTGGTTGTCCAGTCTGGTTTGGTCAAGCGCAACATGAAATTTTATTTCCGAAAATTCAGTTAGATCAAAAACGAATTGGTCATGATCAACCCTTAGATCAATTTTTGCGTCAACATTTGAGCAGTCTACAAGAGAATGATCAAATTGATCTGATGGGGCAGATTTGTAAAATTATTGAAGCCTTATTACCACAAGGCCAGTGTAGTATGGAGCGCGTCGCAGAATATTTTTCAATGCATCGTTTTACTTTGTATCGTTATTTAAATCAGTATCAAACCACTTTTGAAAATTTATTAGAATATACACGAAAAAATTTAGCAGTTAAGCTTTTGAAAAAAAAGGAATTCATGATTATTGATATTGCAAGTCAAGTCGGTTATGAAAATCAAGCCAACTTTACCCGAGCTTTTAAGCGATGGTTTGGTGTCACGCCGGGACGTTGGCGTAAAATCAATTTAATTTATTAATCAAACTGTGACGAAATGACAAAAAAAATCAATCAAATGACAAAAAGGATATCGAAAAAATCGGTAATTTAAAAATCAATATATACCCCATATTTTTATGGATAGAGAAATATAAAGGTCTTGAATAGGATCAATAAGGATGTTGAACATGACAGGAAATATGATGTTTCAGCCACTGCTAATCAGTAGCTTAATTGAACATGCATCTACATATCATAGCGATACAGCCATTATCTCAAAAAATACAGATGGCACAATGTGTCATAGCAATTGGGGTAGCATTGCCAGAAATGCCAAACGGTTTGCCAATGTATTGGCAGCTTTAGGTTTAAACATGCATGATCGTGTAGCAACAATCGCATGGAATAATCATCGTCATTTAGAAACATGGTATGGCATTTCAGGCAGTGGATTGGTTTGTCACACCATTAATCCACGTCTATTCCCAGAACAACTGGCATATATTGTTGATGATGCTAAAGATAAAGTGATTATTTTTGATAAAAGCTTTATTACGCTAATTCTGGCAATTAAAGAACAAATTCCAAGTGTTGAGTATTTGATTTGTCTGGATGGATATGATGAAAGCATTGCCACAGCATTACCAGAAGTTTTATTTTACGATGATTTAATTGCACAGCACAGTGCTGTATTTATCTGGCCAGATCTAGATGAAACACAGGCCAGTTCATTATGTTATACCTCCGGTACTACAGGGCATCCTAAAGGGGTGCTATATAGCCATCGTTCTACGGTATTACACAGTTATGCAACAAGTCTGCCAGATAGTTTTAATTTTTCAGCCAAAGATTGCATATTGCCTGTTGTCCCGATGTTTCATGTCAATGCATGGGGAACACCGTATTCTGCAGCATTGGTGGGTTGTCGTTTAGTTTTACCTGGACCCATGTTAGATGGTATGAGTCTGGTTGACTTAATTGATCGTTATCAGGTGACGACTGCTTTAGGTGTACCCACCATTTGGCAAGGATTACTCACAGCAGCTTATCAAGTTGGCAGCAAGTTGAGTAGTCTAAAATATAATGTGGTTGGTGGTTCAGCATGCCCACCTTCTATGATGAAAGCGTTTAAAGATGATTTTCAGTGTGAAACGATTCATGCTTGGGGCATGACAGAGACCAGTCCATTAGGTGCAGTGAATCAATTAAAATCAAAGCACTTACAGTCCAGTCCAGAGCAGCAATTTCAATTACGTTTTGCTCAAGGTCGCCCACCTTTTGGTGTGCAATTGCGTATTTGTGAACAAGAGCATGGTGTCGTAGAGACATTGCGTGATGGTCGTTCAGCAGGGCATTTACAGATTAAAGGGCATTGGATTGTCGAGTCTTATTTTAATCAAACTCAAGATGTCTTAACCACAGATGGCTGGTTTGATACCGGTGATATTGCGACTTTAGATACAGATGGTTATATGACTATTAATGATCGTTCTAAAGATTTAATTAAATCGGGAGGCGAGTGGATTTCATCGGTAGCACTAGAGAATATTGCCATTGCCCATCCGGAAATTGATTTGGTTGCCGTCATTGCTGCCAACCATCCTAAATGGGATGAGCGCCCAGTTTTAATTGTTAAAAAAACAGCGGAAAGTTTGTTATCTGAACAAGATGTACTGAACTATTACACTGATAAAATTGCCAAATGGCAAATTCCTGACAAAGTTATTTTTGTGGAGACCATTCCATTGGGTGGTACAGGGAAAATATTAAAGAAAGATTTAAGAGAAACTTATGGTTCAGTTTTGTTGACAGAACAACGTCAATATTAAATTTATTTTTCGTCATCTCAATATGCATTCAAGGAAATGAATATGACAGTACAAAGCTCAGCAGGTTTAAGATTTAGACAGGCACTTGAAATTGAAAAGCCATTACAAATTATCGGTACGGTGAATGCTTATGCTGCGATGATGGCCAAACAAGTGGGCTATAACGCAATTTATATTTCTGGTGCAGGTGTTGCCAATTATTCTTATGGCCTTCCTGATTTAGGAATGACCAGTCTGGACAATGTACTTGAAGATGTTCGTCGTATTACCGAACGTGTTGATACTCCATTGCTGGTGGATATTGATACTGGTTGGGGTGGTGCTTTTAATATTGCACGTAGTGTAAAGCAAATGATTGCAGCAGGAGCTGCTGCGGTTCATATTGAAGATCAGGTGGCACAAAAACGCTGTGGTCATCGTCCCAATAAGGAAATTGTTTCACAACAGGAAATGGTTGATCGTATCAAAGCCGCTGTTGATGCTAAAACCGATGCAAATTTTGTGGTTATGGCACGTACAGATGCACTACAACAGCAAGGGCTACAAGCCGTGATTGATCGTGCATGTGCATGTGTAGAAGCGGGTGCTGATGCCATTTTTGCTGAAGCAATGACCGATATTAGTATGTATAAAACGGTTTGTGATGCTGTGGGTGTACCGGTATTGGCCAATATGACTGAATTTGGTGATACACCATACTATAGCGTAGATGAGCTGGCAGCACAGGGCATTGCCATGGTGCTTTATCCTTTATCTGCAACACGTGCAATGCAAAAAGCTGCACTTGAAGTCATGCAGGCGATTCGTCAGGACGGCACACAAATTCATGTACTCGATAAAATGCAACCACGCAAAGAGTTGTATGAATTTTTAGATTATCACACGTTTGAAAATACTTTGGATAAACTATTTAAGCAGGAGCAATAATCACATGGCTGAAGGAAAAGTACTGACTGGCGCAGGATTGCGTGGACAAGTCGCAGGCAAAACAGCATTATCTACAGTGGGCAAGAGTGGTGCGGGTTTAACCTACCGTGGTTATGATGTACAGGATCTTGCAGAACATTGTCAATTTGAAGAAGTGGCATATTTAATTTTCTTCGGTGAATTACCAAATCAACAACAATTAGATGCATATAAAGCAAAATTAAAGTCTTTACGTCAGTTGCCAACGGCATTAAAAGAAGTCCTTGAACGCATTCCTGCTGATTCACACCCGATGGATGTGATGCGTACAGGTGTGTCGATGTTGGGGAATCTGGAAACCGAGCAATCTTTTGCAGAGCAACAGCATGTAGCAGACCGTATTTTAGCGACTCTGCCTGCGATCATTTGTTATTGGTACCGTTATAGTCATGACGGTGTTCGTATCGATGAAAATACCGATGATGATTCGATAGGTGCACAATTTTTACATTTATTACATGGTGAAAAACCAAATCAGTTACATGAACAAGTGATGAATGTTTCATTGATTTTGTATGCAGAGCATGAGTTTAATGCCTCGACCTTTACGGCACGTGTATGCGCATCCACACTTTCAGATATGCATTCATGTATTACCGGTGCGATTGGTTCATTACGTGGCCCATTGCATGGTGGTGCTAACGAGGCTGCAATGGAAATGATTGAAAACTGGACCTCACCAGAAGAAGCTGAGCGTGAAATGCTGGCCAAACTGGAGCGTAAGGAAAAGATCATGGGCTTTGGTCATGCGATTTATAAAGATAATGATCCCCGTAATGGCATCATTAAAATTTGGTCAGAGCGTTTGGCACAGGATGTGGGTGATACAACGCTTTATCCAGTATCGGTTCGCTGTGAAGAAGTGATGTGGCGTGAGAAAAAATTATTTTGTAATGCCGACTTTTTCCATGCCTCTGCCTATCATTTTATGGGAATCGCAACCAAGCTATTTACCCCGATTTTTGTGATGTCACGTGTTACAGGCTGGGCGGCGCATGTGATGGAGCAACGTGCAGATAACCGTATTATTCGTCCAAGTGCAGATTATACTGGCTATGAGTTACGTAAAGTTGTGCCAATTGACCAGCGTGCTGCTTAACTAAACGCCATCTAAGTCATCTAATAGCCTAATGTCACATATATTAGGCTATCGATGATTTATCACCATTCATCCGATCATGGATGCTAGTCTACAGTGCAAATAACAGCGCAATATTTTTCATTTAATATATTTTATCGAGCATGTTAATCGGTTAAATGCGATGTCATATACGATGTAAATCTCACCATACCATCGCCGTCAATATGGTGAAAATGATGATGCTTTATATCAGAAAAGTGATCATATATATTGGTATATGATGATGTCATCAATACTATCGTTGCCTCGATCAACAATCCCAGCCCATATAATTAATACTATTTTAATGCATCATCATCGTCTTTAAATTGTTGGCCTGTTAATGATGCCGATTTTTTATGCTCTTGAGTTATAGTCATCAGGAATAACATGGATTAAATACGATTCACTGATTGTCTAATCTTGCAGTTGAAAGGGCAAAATGGATTTAATGATTATTGTGCGAAATCTGCTACAATTGCGCCAATTTTTAATTTATCACTTCACCAGTTTAAGACATATTTTTGAGTTGTGTTGATGGCTGTGTATTGACTAAAGATTCCCTATTATGTTTAAAAATCAATTAGCTCAAGAAGTTGCATCGCGTAGAACCTTTGCAATTATTTCCCACCCCGATGCGGGTAAGACCACCATGACTGAAAAACTATTGTTATGGGGTCAAGCCATTCAAGTCGCTGGAATGGTAAAAAGTCGAAAATCAGATCGTGCAGCAACATCAGACTGGATGGAAATGGAAAAAGAACGTGGTATTTCGATTACCACCTCGGTGATGCAATTTCCATTTAAAGATAAAATGATCAATTTACTCGATACGCCAGGGCATGAAGATTTCTCTGAAGATACTTATCGTACGCTGACCGCAGTCGATTCGGCTTTAATGGTTATCGACGGTGCTAAAGGGGTGGAGGATCGTACCATTAAATTAATGGATGTGTGTCGTATGCGTGATACACCCATTATTTCGTTTGTCAATAAAATGGACCGCGAAATTCGTGAGCCTTTAGAATTATTAGATGAAATTGAAAATGTGCTTAAAATTAAATGTGTGCCTTTAACTTGGCCCTTGGGAACCGGACGTGATTTTGCAGGTGTCTTTAATTTAATTGAAGAAAAATTTTATGTTTATAAAGCAGGTTTTGGTTCGACCATTACTGAGATCGAAGTCCGTGATGGATACGATTATGCTGATTTACGTGAAAAAGTAGGTGAATTGGCTTGGGCGGCATTTGAAGAGTCTTTAGAGTTGGTACAAATGGCCAATGAACCTTTAGATCCTGAAGAATTTCTGGCAGGTCGTCAAACCCCAGTTTTATTTGGTACGGCTTTGGGTAACTTTGGTGTTGATCATGTATTGGATGCTTTTAGTCGTTATGCACCAGCACCGAAAGCTCATCCAACCCAAGATCGTGTAGTGCAAGCGACTGAGGAAGGCTTTACTGGTTTTGTATTTAAAATTCAAGCCAATATGGATCCTAAACATCGTGACCGTATCGCATTTATGCGTATTTGCTCTGGTAAATATGAAAAAGGCTTAAAAATGAAGCATGTTCGTCTAGATAAGGATGTGCGTATTAGTGATGCGCTAACATTTTTAGCGGGTGATCGTCAGCATTTAGAAGAGGCGTGGCCAGGTGACATTATTGGTCTACACAATCATGGCACGATTCAAATTGGTGATACCTTTACTTCAGGCGAAAAATTGAGTTTTACGGGTATTCCTCATTTTGCACCAGAAATGTTTCGTCGTGTACGCTTAAAAGATCCTTTAAAATCGAAGCAGCTACAAAAAGGTCTAAAAGAACTTTCTGAAGAGGGTGCAACTCAGGTCTTTATGCCACAAAATAGTAACGATTTGATCGTTGGCGCTGTAGGGGTACTACAATTTGAAGTGGTGGCCTATCGCTTAAAAGAAGAATATAAAGTGGATTGTATTTATGAACCAGTAAATATTCATACCGTGCGTTGGGTATCATGTGAGGATGATAAAAAATTTAACGAATTTAAAAAGAAAGCCCATGATCAGCTTTCTGTAGATGGTGGTGGTCACTTAACCTATTTAGCGCCAAGTCGTGTTAATTTACAACTTATGCAAGAACGTTATCCTGATATTATCTTTAGAAATACGCGTGAGCATTAATCGATATTCAATGCTGTATCATTTGTTGGCTCGTTTACAAGCAGACATTTGATTTACATTCACATTGATATCCAGACACGATATATTAATAGCTCAGATCTTTAAACAGATGCTTTTATTTAAAGCATCTGTTGGCTTTTTTAATGCTCTAATCGAAATAACAAAGGTAATTCAATGTTCACCAATAAAAAAATATTGATCACCAGTTTACTTGCTTCAGCGATGATGTTCACTGCTTGTCAGCCACAACAAGATGCAAAAAAAACAGAAGCAGAACAAAGCAAAAAACCAGAACAAAATTTACAGCTCATCGGAGAAACACAAAAACTTGAGTTAAATTTACCGCCATGCAAAGGCAGTAACTGCCCTGATATTTCAATTGAACGTTTAAGTAGTAATCAGCCTTTTATAGATAAGATTATTGATCAACATATTATTGAATTATTGCAACAAATATTACCCGATAGCGAGATGGCATCAGCATCGAATGTCAATGTTGCTGTTGAAGCAGCAGCATCAGATGCAAAGCAAGAAACCATCATGACGCCAAAACAAAGTTTTGAAAAACAATTAATTCCTTTTCGTAATGCGATGATCACCTATGATCAAGAGCTAAAAGCACTAAATTCTAGTCATACCATCAGTATAATGATTAAACCTAAAATTTTGAGCTCGGATGGTGAATTAGTCACCGTTGTACTTAATGGTAGTGAATATTTAGGTGGTGCACATGGTTCATCTTCACAGCAATATTTTAATTTTAGTCTTAAACAGAAAAAATTGGTGACATTAAAGGACATTATTGAGAAGAATCAATTACCTGCATTAAAAGAAAAAGCATATCAGGCCTTTAAAGCATGGATTGTTGATTCGCAATTAGCGCAAGATCCACAAGAATATGAGCAGATGTGGAAGTTTGAATTAAGCCATAATTATTACCTAACTTCACAAGGCCTTATTTTACAATATGCTGAATATCAAATTGGGCCATATGTTGCTGGTTTACCTCGTTTAATTATTCCATATCAGGCACTACAAGGAATTTTAAAGCCACAATATTTTCCGCAAAATTTTGTTGAAGCTGAAGCCTCTACAGTGCCATCATCTGAGATAAAATAATCATGGCTATCCGACTTTTTGATACGCATACGCATTTTGATGTAACCGATTTTGATCATGATCGAGAACAGCTTGCGATTGCAGCCAAAACAGTCGGTGTTGAGCATTTAATTTTAGTTGGATTTTTACAATCACGGTTTCAAAATTTATTGCAGACACATCAATGGCTAACTCAACTAAACGATGCACCTCAGAGTTATTTAGCGCCTGGTTTACATCCATTTTATATTGAACAGCATCAACAACAGCATTTATATGATTTAGAACTATTTTTGACGCAACATGATTGTATTGCAGTGGGAGAAATAGGCTTAGATACTTTTTTAAAGCCATATAGGCAGCACTCAATTTTTCAAAAACAATGTAATTTTTTTTCTATACAAATCGATTTGGCAGCACAGTTTAATCAGCCTATTTTGCTACATATTCGTAAATCACATGCAGATGTGATTGCCATACTTAAACAGCATCAATTTAAATTTGGTGGCATTGCTCATGCGTTTAGTGGTGGTGTTGAAGAAGCCAAAGCATTGATTAAATTGGGTTTTAAAATAGGTGTAACAGGGCAAATTACCAATCCAAATGCAAAAAAGCTACATCAAGTGGTTCAAGCTGTTGGTATGGAGCATATAGTTTTAGAAACGGATTGTCCGGATATGACACCGCTATGTTGTCAGCGTTCAGATCAGCAGCGTACACGTAATACACCAGCCAATTTGCCCTATGTACTCTTAGGGCTTGCAGATGCGTTAGCTGTAGATCCAGAAATTTTAGCGGCACAATTATGGCAAAATTCATGGCAGGCCTTAAGACAAGTGCCACCTTGACACAATATCACATCATCATACAATTAAAGCAGCGTGTTGTAATGTATGGTGGATATTGTTGTGAACGACCAGTAAATGACTATCCATCGATAATTTTTATTTGATAAAATGGTCACAAGATTTTTAATACCAGATGTGATCATGACTGAGCTTCTTCAACAAGATGAATATGAACGCCGTTTTGCCGGTGTCGCTAAGATTTATGGAGAAGATGCTTTTCAATATTATACACGTAGCCATGTTATGGTGATTGGTATTGGTGGTGTCGGTTCTTGGGCTGTTGAAGCACTTGCACGTACAGGGATTGGTGAGTTGACATTGGTTGATATGGATGTGATTGCAGCTTCAAATATTAACCGGCAATTACCTGCTATGACATCAACGCTAGGACATGAGAAAATCACCGTTATGGCAGAACGTTGCCGTTTAATTAATCCACGATTAAAGATTAATCTGATCGATGATTATCTGACTGCTGAGAACGTTAAATTATTGTTGGCATCTGCACCAGATTTAGTCCTTGACTGTATTGATGATGTAAAAGCCAAACTGGCACTCATGCTGCATTGCCGTTTTAATAAAATTCCGTTAATTGTTTCTGGTGGTGCAGGAGGAAAACTGGATCCACTCAAGATCCGTGTTGCAGATTTATCAAAAACAGAACAGGATCCTATGTTGGCCAAATTACGTGCTCAGCTACGTAGTAAGGGCATTTGTAAAAAACCAAAAGAAAAATTTGGCATCACGTGTATTTATTCGATAGATAATCCATTTTCTCATCAGGATGTTTGTCCAAGTGCTGGCTTACGTTGTGGTGGTTATGGTTCAGCCGTAGTCGTGACCTCTAGTTTTGCCATGGTTGCTGTTGCTGAAGTATTAAAAAAACTAGACCAAATCCGTATCAGGCCAGCATAACTTTATTTTTGTCTGGTTTTAATAATGGTTTGGGTATCCATCATTGATTTTGAATCATGATCGATACCCATACCATAGGTTATGGATGGAGTGTTTGATGATCTCGAAGATAATCTTCAGTACGCTGCATCGCCTCTTTAATATTGTGTATGGCCGCTTCAACATCGGCAAAAGTTTTTGCATTACCGCCACTAAGTGCTTGACGCCATTTACGCGCTCCCGGAAGATTCTGGAATAACCCGAGAATATGTCGTGTCAAAATAGACAGTGGTGCACCTTCTTGCATACGTTTGGCGATATACGGCAACATTTGCTCCATAATCTCAAAGCGATTGGGAGCTTCTATGTGCCATAACTGTCCGAGTTCAGCCAGTAGATAGGGATTATGATAAGCTTCACGGCCAATCATAACACCATCCACATGTGCTAAATGTGTTTGCGTTTCAGCCAAACTTTTAATACCACCATTGATTTCAATACATAAATGTGGGCGATCTTGTTTTAAACGATACACATCTGCATAGCGTAGCGGTGGGACTTCACGGTTTTCTTTAGGAGATAATCCTTGTAGCAAGGCAATACGTGCATGAACAATAAAGTTTTTACAGCCTGTTTTCGCTACAGTATCGACAAAATCCAGCATCTCTTGATAGGAATCCATCTGATCAATACCAATACGATGCTTGATGCTCACAGGAATATCTACTGCATTTTGCATTGCTGCAATACATTCGGCAACCAGATCTGGCTCTGCCATCAGGCATGCACCAATTTTATTATTTTGAACCCGATCACTTGGGCAGCCAACATTAAGGTTGACTTCGTTATAGCCCCAGTCTTGTGCCATTTTACTACACATAGCCAGATCTTTTGGATTTGAGCCACCGAGCTGTAGTACGATGGGGTGCTCTTCATGATTATAATCAAGATGACGTTTTTGATCGCCAAATAGAATTGCACCAGTGGTGACCATTTCCGTATATAGAATAATATTGGGATTAAATAAACGGGCAAAAAAACGATAATCTTTGGTGGTCCAGTCCATCATCGGGGCCACACTGATTCGTGGAGATTGAGGGGTTTCAATGGTTGTGTTAAGCGTCATTAAAAATCATACCTTTAATCTATATTTCGCAATCTGCATAAATCTGTGTCTATCCAAATAGATGTATGGATGTATATTGACGGCCAATTTTACATCATTAAGCCTGTATAGGGGGATATCTATTGGCGTGTAGATTTCAGCAAGGCGAGGTCGCCTTAATTCAGTAAAGCATGATATGAGGATTCGGATGATGAGAAAGGTTTTTTCGATTTTCTTTAGAAAGTAGAAATATTTTACTTAAAGAGGTTAGCTGAAAACTGGATTTAGAAATGAGAAGTCGAAATTCAAGAAAATCCGAATATTTTGCTTGGCATAAAAAAGCTGATTGATCTGATCTTAGCAGATGCCATAGATAAATATTTGGATGAAGTAGGGAGCGAGTACGAAAGAACGAAACGCTATTCTCTGCTCTTAATTAAGAAGCTACCAATTGCGCGCAATATTATCACAAAAATAAAATCAGTACATTTGGCTGAACATGTTGCTTTAAGGAAGGTGGGGGTGCCTCATCTGAAACTTGAGCCTATTGCGACTAGCACACAACAACATGAGCTTTTACATATCCGTGGTGTGCTTTCACATGCAGCTGTTATGTGGGAAATAGATATTGATTTAAATGGTTTTGATAAGGCTACGGCTCAGTTAAGAAAAACACGCCAAATATCCTCTAGTCAAAAAAGAGATCGACTTCTTTCAACGGATGAATTGATTGCATTTAAAAGTAGTGCCAATAAGAAAGCGATCGAAAGCTTTAATTCTGGGTTTACTCGGTATAAGACTATTACAGTTCGACAAAATAAATATATGAATAATCGGATTGAACAAGATCATCGATTTATAAAAAAAAGAATCAGGGCAATGCTGGGTTTCAAATCATTCAGATCTGCTCAGATTATTTGGTTTTGTCGCATTAAGGGTTAGATCAGCTATTATTTGAATTTTATAGGAGCTGAATATGTCGATTGCCAACGCATTTAAATGATTACATTATCCAACCGATGTAATGGCTCAATGTGTAAGATGGTATTTGGCTTATTCACTCAGCTTAGGTAATTTAGAAGAAATGATGGCAGAACGTGGAGTTCAGGTAGATCATTCAACGGTACATCGTTGGATTCTCAAAATTACACCCATTTTCAATAAAATTTCCCTTAAATACAAAAAACCAGTACATCAATTTTGGCATATTGATGAAACCTATATCAAAATTAAAGGGAAGTGGTATTACTTGTACCGAGCCATTGATTCAACAGGAAAAACCGTAGACTTCTTACTGACAAAATATCGGGATATGCAGGCTGCACGTAGGTTTTTTAAAAATGCGATTAGCAACCATGCCTGTCCAATTAAAGTGATGATCGATAAAAGTAGTGCAAATAAGAAAGCGATCGAAAGCTTTAATTCTGGGTTTACTCGGTATAAGACTATTACAATTCGACAAAATAAATATATGAATAATCGGATTGAACAAGATCATCGATTTATAAAAAAAAGAGTCAGGGCAATGCTGGGTTTCAAATCATTCAGATCTGCTCAGATTATTTTATCTGGGATAGAGCTAATGCATATGATAAGAAAAGGACAATTTAATTTTATGGGATCAAACGATTCCAGAGGATCATTGTATCAATTGGTTAGCTAAAACTAGCAGCTAGCTACATCTAATTGACTTGAATTCCTTAATGCGACAAAACCAAAAAAAGAGTCCGACTGATGTTAGGATTTAAATCATTTAGATCTGCTCAGATTATTTGATTAGGGATTGAGTGAATACATATGATCCGAAAAAAGCAATTCAACAGATCAAAAGAATTTCAAAATACTCTAGGGATATTGCATCCAAAATTTAGATAACGGCAGGGCTTCTTTCATTATTTCGATGTCAATTCTTTAATGTGACAGAAGCTATAGATATCGATCAATATTTATTTAAAGCATTAAAATAGGTATTGATCATTATGAATGCCCTATGATAGCCAATCGATTGATCGCGATCAGATCAAATAGGGCATTTTAAATTGCTTAAAAACGCATGCTTAAATATTCAAAATTATGCGCCTTTAACTGGCATTTGTGGATTGATTGTCGGTGGTTTAGGTTGGAAACGGACTTCACATTTACCTTGAATGGTTTGCTCACCTAAGATGATTTGTGTTGCAGTACCATTGGCTTTACCTTGGCATGCTTGTGCAATGGCATTTTGTTTTGCTTGGCGTAGTGCAAGGCGTTGATCAAATTGTTTGGTTAATTCTGCGCGCTGTGCATCAGTGAGTGGTTCAGCATTATGTCCTCTCATCATATAAGCAGGGCGAGGGCCAGATTGATCGAGCATTTTCTTCATTTCTTGACGATCTGCTGTGAATCTCATCTGACATGTACCTTCAATGGTTTGATCATTGATTTTGATTTGTAATGCAGTTCCTGGCGCTTTAGCATCACATGCTGTACGCATTTGCTTCATGGCTTCGCGTTGCATACCATGCATTTTTTTCATAGGATCACGTGATTCTTTATCAAACTTATCACCATATTGATCTTGATGCATTCGCTTATGATGTTGGCTATTTGCTGTTGTATTGGTCGACTGGCATGCTGTAAGTGCAGTTAACGTGATAAGACTTGCACCGATCACTGCAATTTGAGTTAAACGCATGAGATATGCCTCTATAAATAAATGTATTTGTTATGCTTAAAGAATAGATAATAATGATGAAGAAACAATGGAGAGTTTTTTAAGGCTATGTTCGTTACAATATAGACCCCATCGTTGAACAACTGTAGAGCGTTGATTTGAGCAATTTTAGAATTCCCATTGCATTACGCTTATTTTTGACTGTATTGCTGACCATGTTGATGATTACCACCATGAGTTTGGGCGTTTTACATTGGGCGATGCAAAAAAACTTTTCACAGTATGTTGCTGATGTTGAAATGCAAAAGCTAAATCATTTGATTAATAATTTAGCAGATGTGTATGCAGTGTATGACGATTGGGGAAATGCAATTCAAGCTCAAATTTTGCAAATTGAGGGAGATGCAGCACCTGATGACTATGATCGATTGTCACATTGGTGGCTTAGACGACAATATGATATTGCTTTGCAACAGCGCTATTTTGAAGAACATTCTGGTTTAAGAGTCCAAAATTTAACGAAAGCCAATGATGGTTCTGTACTTGATGAAGTTGAATTAGAACTGATTCGTCGCAATTTACCTTCTGAATATCAACCTTTTGAAGGTTTAAAATTTCCTTTAAGCTCCAATAAAAATTTATTTAGAACAGAGAAAAAAAATGGCCAGCCCACAGCAGAGGAACTGAATAAAAAGCAGAATTTTGCCATTCCAGATCGTTTGGGTTTGAGTTCACGTTTATCATTGTATGATGTCAATCATCAATTTATTGTGGGAGAGCCTTCTCAACAACAAATGTCTTATCGACCGATTAAGGTGAATGGCGAAGTTGTGGGGTATTTAGGATTAAAACCAGTTTTAAATCAAGATGATGCATTGAGTATTAATTTTTTTAGTAATCAGAAGCGTTATTTGATTTTGGTTTATGGGCTGACTATTTTAGCCAGTTTAATTGTGGCTTTATTATTAGCCACTTACTTTAAACAACCTATTCAACGTTTATTAAATGGTACTCGTGAGTTAACTAAAGGTAATTATAGTTATCAGGTTAAAGTGAATCGTAATGATGAATTAGGTGATTTATCAAATGAACTTAATCAATTGGCGGTGATTTTAGATCAGCATGAAGCCTCTCGTCGTCAATGGGTCGCGGATACATCACACGAGTTAAAAACACCACTTGCCGTATTACAAGCCCAAATTGAGGCTATGCAGGATGGTATACGTAAACCTGTTCCAGAGCATTTTGATGCGATGTTGCGTCAAGTGACCAGTTTAAAAAAATTAACCCAAGATCTAGCTGATTTGGCACAAGCTGAAGCAATGCAATTGAAATGTTATTTTACGATAGTCTCTCCATGGCAGGTGGTTGAGCAAGAGCTGGAAAACTTTAAACCTCAATTTGAACGTGCACATTTAACTGTTCTGGCGACAGGTTCTGATAGCGAATTACAACTTGATTGTGATCGATTTAAGCAAATCATTGTGAACTTATTGAGTAATAGTATCCGCTATACTGAAACAGGTGGACAGATCCATGTGCATACAGCGCAAACAGAGACAGATTGGAGCCTGTATGTGGATGATAGTCCACTGGGTGTCAGTGATGAACAGTTAGCCAATTTAGGTCAACGTTTTTATCGCGTAGATGATTCTCGTACACGTGCAACAGGTGGAACAGGGCTTGGATTAGCATTGTCGGTTAAGATTGCTGAAGCATTGGGTGGTCAATTAACTTTTGAGCATTCTCCGCTTGGTGGTCTACGTTGTAAATTAGTCTTTCCAAAGTTATTGAAAACATTAAAAGGAAAATATGAATGAAACATATTATGTTGGTCGAAGATGAAGTTGAACTGGCACAATTGGTTCGCGATTATCTTGAAGCTGCAGGTTTTGAAGTCACTATGTTTCATGATGGTCAGGATGCCTATCAAAGTTTTATACAACGCAAACCGAGTTTGATGATTTTGGATCTGATGCTGCCACGTATGGATGGTTTAACGATTTGTCGTAAAGTCCGTGAACAATCTGATCTTCCTATTATTATGGTGACAGCACGTACTGAAGAAATTGATCGTGTACTCGGGCTCAATATGGGAGCAGATGACTATGTCTGTAAACCTTTTAGTCCTAAAGAACTCGTGGCGCGTGTACAAGCCGTTTTGCGTCGTTTAGAGCGTAAAGCTGAACCAGAAACACAAGATTTATTCCGTATTGATCCAGCACAGCAACGTATCTGGTATAAACAAAAAGCACTTAATTTAACTCTCACAGAATATCGCTTATTAGAACTCTTTTTGGAGCATGTTGGGCAAGTATATTCGCGGGCACAATTACTTGATCATATTAATCCTGCAAGTTTTGATGTGGCCGACCGTGTGATTGATAGCCACATTAAAAACCTACGCCGTAAAATTTCTGATGTGGCTGAAACGGGGAATCGTCATGAATGGGTTCAGGCCGTATATGGTGTCGGATATCGTTTCGAATATCCTGAACGCTCGTGATCGTGAGTGTATTATTCCCCCAGTTTAATGCCTCAATAGCATCAGTTGTATAAACTGCGCATATGTTGCTTATGAGGAACAACTGACCATGATTTCTGGCTGATCATGGGCCAATGGGGCAATATCTGTACTTTGTTCAATATCAGGTTGAGCACTAAAAGGCTGGCTCAGTAAGGTAAATAAACGCTCAACTTCTGAAAAATCATTGCGTTCAGCCAGTTCAATGGCTTTTTGAGCCATATGATTACGTAAAATATAACGTGGATTTGCGGCTTGCATGATTTGATCCAAGGCTGCTAAATCTTGATGCTGACGTATATTTTGATACTGGTGTAAAAAGCTTTCAAACTGGCGACGATCTAAACATTGGTCTTGAATATATTCATAATCTTTATTTTGCAAATGAATAAAACTCTGGCTGTAATCTAATTGTTCACTTTGTAAAATATGTAAAAATTTCATGGCACAGTCAAAACTATCTTGATGGAAGTCAGGTAAGCCCATTTTTTTCGCGAGGCCTTGTTGATAATGTGCCAAAAAAGTCGTTTCAAAATGTTCTAAACATTCAGCTAATTGCTCTTTCCACTGGGCTTTCTCAATCTCTTGAGGACAAAGTGCTACCAAATTATTCAACCACATCCATAAGTTCCAATGCGCGATACTCGGTTGTTGTTGATAGGTATAACGTCCTTGATGATCTGAATGATTGTTGATCCAGTTTGGACGAAAACGTTCTAAGAAACCATAAGGTCCAAAGTCTAAAGTTGAACCAGTAATATTAAGATTGTCAGTATTCATTACACCATGTGCAAAACCAACCAGTTGCCAGTGTGAAATCATGATGGCTGTACGCTGAATGACTTGTGTGGCGAAAGCCAATATTGGCTGTGGGCTGTCTAAACATTCTGGATAATGCCATTCAATACATTTTTGAGTAAAATCAGCCAGCAGGTCTGGTTGATACTGATTGATCCATTCAAAATGACCTAAGCGAATATGACAATCTGATGTTCGTAGCAACATTGCACCAGGTTCAAGCTTTTCACGCTGTATCCCTTGGTTGGACGAGGTAAAGCCAACAGCATTACTGGAAGGAACATTTAATGCATTGAGGGCATGTCCTGCCAGATATTCACGAATAACAGAACGTAGTACAGCGCGACCATCTCCCATACGTGAATATGGTGTCAGTCCAGCACCTTTTAAATGTAAGTCAATGGTGTTTTGATTTTGATCTAAAATTTGTCCAATCAGTAAGCCGCGACCATCACCGAGTTGCCCAGCCCATTGGCCAAATTGATGACCTGCATATACCATGGCCAATGGTTGAAATGCTGCAAAGGTTTTTTGTCCACTACAAATTTCAACCCATTGCTGTTTATCCTCATCTGACCATTGTAATGTATTGGCTAACTCGAGATTAAAGTGTCCAGCTTTGGCATCAAGTAAAGGTTTTGGGTCTTGATGATGATAGAGTTTTGGACTCAGTGTTGCATAGCGTGGATTGAATTGCATGATGGCAAAACCCTAAAAGTATTGCCAATTACTATAACAAAGTTATGTTATTTTGTATGAGTGAGAATTCATTTAGCCAAGATCGAGTAATTTACAATCATCAAGGCATAAAAAATGCCAATCAGCATCAGCACTGATTGGCATCATTTACAGCATTGTTGTTGCGCTTTTTATTCAGAAACAGAGGCTTTTTTTACATTACGTAATAAAATATTTAATGTTTCACGATGATGCGATAAACGTTGTTCGACCAGTTGGAACTCAACTTTTAACTTATCATCAATTTGGTGAATTCTTTCAGCAACAGATGCACGCTTAGCTTGAATTTCTTGCTCTTTTAAATTTGCCCAATCATTGAGTGTCTGTGTAAATGCCTCATATTCTTGCGATATTTTGCTTTTAACATTACCAATATCTTCAGATACATTTAATCCATAAATGGCTAAATCTTGCTGAGCATATTTAAACTTCATCGCTAACTCTGCTTTTTTAATATTAAAGCTTGGGATACGACGTAAATTTTTAGCTAAACCAAGTTTTGAGCATGACCAAATGAGCCATTTTGTTGGATCATATTGCCACCATTTCACACCATTACGATAATCATATTGGAAAATATGATGATAGTTATGATAGCCCTCACCCCAAGTTGCAATGGCGAGCCAAAAATTGTCTCGTGCGGTATTTTCATCAGTATATGGACGCTTACCCCACATATGACATAATGAATTAATAAAGAAGGTGACATGATGGCTTAAAATTAAACGCATTAATCCACCTAAGAGCAAGACACCTGCCAGATCACCGACAGCCCAACCAATTGGTAATAAAATACCAGCATGTACAACAATGACTAGAGGTATATAGTATTTATGCTGGAACATCACCACTTTATCATTTAATAAATCCGGTGCATTTTTAAAATTAGGTTCAGCAGCAGGATAGTTGCGTAGCATCCAGCCCATATGTGCATACCAAAAACCGTTGTTAATTGAGTAGGGGTCTTTTTCTACGTCATCAACATGGCGGTGATGGGTACGATGTCCTGACCCCCAAAATAAGATACTGTTTTGTACTGCAAAGGTCCCCATAATCATTAAGATAATCTTTAAAGGCAGCGTGGCTTCATACGCTCTATGTGCCCAAAGACGATGATAACCTGCAGTAATTCCTAAACTACTCACACCAAGCAGTATCAACATGCTTAGCCAAGCTGCAAGACTAAAATCATGATGGTAGGCATATAATGGAATGGCAATTACAGCGACAATTGGTAAGAAAACCAATGCAAAAATGGCGACCCAATTCATTGGGGCTTTGGGTAGGGGAGCGGTCATCTCCAGCAGTACTCCTAGAACCTTGGGGGAGGTATAAAATGGAATTAGAGGCTAAAAATCATAGGATTAATTTTTAACATCTTAGCATGTTTCAATAGGCTGTCATTAACATTATTGTACAGTTGTCTTGTTGCAAAACATGTCAAAATAATATTTATATTTGATTGATTTTATCGAAGTACTTTGCTCTAAATAGGGAGAACAACGATATTTCGGGTCAATAACCGAAGATGCGTTATGATTGATGTGGTGTTAATCTAGTACTAAAGTAGGATAACATGCGCTGTGGATAATCCGTAATCAGCCCCTGAATGCCTAAGTCATGTAGCTGTTGAGCACGTTGTAGATTATTCACTGTCCAGACACTGATGGCTAAGTTTGCCTGTTGTGTGGCATTAATGATCGCATCCGTTGCTAAACTGTCTTTCCAGCCAATTTGACAGCAATTTAACGCCAGTGCCTGATCTATTGCCTTAAATTTTAAGTCATCCTCAACCAATAATCCTCGTTGAAAGGGCGAGTCACACTGCATTAATACCTGTAGGATTTTATGATCAAAGCTGGTAATTACAGCATTTTGTTCAAAGCCTTTCAGCTGTTGGTGTAATACCGTCACCAGTTGTTCTGCATCATGCCAAGTGTCAACAGCCTTAATTTCCACCTCAATATGTTGAAAATTTTCAATCACGCTCAGTGTATCCGATAACAGTGGTGTCGGTTCGAATGGCGCCCAGTTGGGCCATAACTGTGCTTGATTATATGGTTGTAGCTCAGGATAGGTACATGCGTATAATTGCTGATGCTGCCCAGTTGTTCGCTGTAATTGATCATCATGTATCACCACCAGCTGTCGATCACACAATTGTCTGACATCAAACTCAACTGCACCAACACCTAAATTTCTCAGATAGTGAAATCCACCGAGTGTATTTTCAGGGGCTTCTCCACGGGCACCACGATGACCAATAATTTGCATAGTCAAGCATCTAAAGTAACTTAAACTTTAAGTATACGCTTAAATTGTGTCATTAATATTTTTTTGCCACAGCACTTCTGTACCACCTTCAGCATACTGTAATGCACGTGAAGCAACAAATAACCAGTCTGATAAGCGGTTTAAGAGTTGTAAAGATGGTGCCTGAATATTTTGGTCACGTGCTTGTACACTCATTAAGCTACGCTCTGCGCGTCGACAGATCGCACGTGCCTGATGGGCAAAGCTACAGATTAACGTTCCAGACGGTAGAATAAAATCCTTGAGCATCGGTAAATTTTCATTGAGTCGATCAATCTCCCGCTCCAAGTATTCAATTGCTACAGGTTGTACCAAGCTAAAGTGTGGAATACAAACTTCGCCACCTAAGTCAAATAACCAATGCTGAATTAAGCTGAGTGATTGATCCCAATCATTTTTATGCTCAATTTGACTGAGGGCAATATGTGCACGTAGTACACCAATTGCTGCATTCAGTTCATCGACATCTCCTAATGCCTGAATGCGTAAATCATCTTTAGCAACACGTGAACCATCACCGAGCCCTGTGGTACCTGAATCTCCAGTACGGGTATAAATTTTACTTAAACGGTGTCCCATGATTTATCCTTTTACAAGTCGCATTAAAAAAGGATAATACCTGAATCGGCATTATCCTTGGTGGGGTTTAACTATATATTAATATTTTAGCGTAATACCAACAGATGCAAGACGGCCACCATTGATATACCAAGTCGTAGGGCTAAAATTTTTGTATTCTGTTTTATAGTTAACGTCACCAATGTTTTGAATATTGGTAAACAGTTTAACATTTGGATTAATATTCCAATAAGCATTGATATCAATAGTGGTATAACCAGGTACCTTTACACTATTTGCAAGATCTGCATATGCTTTGCCATGTGTAATCAAGGAAGCACTTAAACCATAGCTTTCATTTTCTAATCCAGTGGTTAAGGTTAAGCTTTGACGTGGACGATAAACGATATCAAGATGTGTCTGTTCATCTATCGCTTTTACATAAGCATAGCTTGTAGATAAAAATAGATCATCTTGCTGCCATTTTATGATGGCTTCACCACCAGTAAATTCTGCTTTTTCGATATTTTCTAATCGTATAATATAGTTAATTAAATTTTTAATTTGAGTTTGATAAATGGATAGATTCGTCGTTAAATTTGGTGTAATTGCGTAATCAAAACCAAGTTCATAAGATGTACTTTTTTCTGCTTTTAAATCAGTATTTCCGCCCCATTGCGAATATAGTTCATTGAGTGTTGGAGCACGAAAGGCCGTTCCAATATTTGCATAAATACTGGCATTAGGTTGTAAGTGATAACGGATTGCACCTTGTCCAACTGTATGTGTGCCAAATTGCTGATTATCTTCTAAGCGTATGCCTAATTGTGTATCAAAAAACTCATCATGAAATTGATGTTGTAAATAATAGCCTGTGCTATTGATGTGTTGGTTGTTATTTTTAATGGTATTGGATTGATATTTAGAGTCTAAATAAGTTACACCGGCAAGAAGATTTTGATTTGGTGTAAATTTCCAAAGAAGATTGATATCACTTTGGTTATTTTCGGTATTGTATTGAGAACCATGGGATGGGACATCTTGTTTATCTTGTGTATTGGAAAAATGTGTACCTAAAATAATATTTTCTAGAATGTTGTAATTAACTTTAGCGTTAATTACACGATTAACAAAGTTACGTTGTGCTGTATTATTAATATAATTATTACTAAAAATATTTGTACCTTTATTTTCACTAATAGCAGCTGATGCATCTATTTTATTTTCTTCTAGATAACCCACTTTGGCATGATAGCCTTTTTGATCGTAACTTGCTTTTTCACTGGTAGGTTGGTTTTCAAAAATACGAGTTCCATCACTTTCGAGGCGTTGGCCCCCAATTTGAGCATAAAAACCATTTTTAGCGACATAATCAGCATTAATGATTGTTTTATAAGTATTATTTTCACCATATATACCAGTAAATTGAGCACCTGATTTAACAGGTTTCTTCGAAATAAGCTGAATGACACCTGCAACGGCATCACTACCATACTGTACTGAAGCTGGTCCTTTTAATATTTCAATTTGCTGAATATTGGTTGTATCTAAAAACGATGGATATAAAGGACCATAATTATTTTGGCTATTTAAGCGTGCCCCATCTTGTAAAACTAAAGTATGTACTGCTTTAGTTCCACGCAGACCAATTTCACTTGTTTGTCCCATACCTCCACTTTGTTTAATATAAACAGAAGGATCATGCTTGATAATATCGGATAAATTTAGAATTGGATTTTTTTCAATAGTTTTTTGATCAATCACTGTTAAACGTGCTGGAACATCTGCAAGATTTTCTTCAAAACGTGAAGCGGTAATCACTAATGTATCTAAATGTTTAATTTCATTTAAATTATTTTGAGAGTCACTATTGGCAAGTGCGTTGCTAGAAAGCCCCATAGCAATCGCCAAAGCACTGACTAAGGTGGTAGGTTGGAAATATATAGACATTACATTATGCTCCATTCATTTACCCCCCGTAAATGATTGAGTTTAAAGGCACAATAAGCAGGTATCCGGACTTAAATGTAATCTAAACGACTTACTGATCCGCCTTCCCACAATATTTGCAGTGGCGTAAATCTTAAGATTTATAAAGATCAGTTTTTCATTTTACCGTTGCGGGGGCAGTGTTGGATTTACACCAACTTCCCTAAGCTGTTATGGCATGAACTTATTGCATTTGCGCGCAGTATACGAGCTGTATGTCAATCACACAATTGTATCGGGTAATTTTGTTATGGAACTTTACGCAACGGCGAGGAATTGCATTACAATGATGATGCTAAATGTTTTAAACAACCTCATCTCATCGATGATCACAGAGCAGAAATTATGCGAACTCGTGTAAAAATATGTGGTATCACACGCATTCAAGACCTTCATGCTGTCGTACAGTCGGGTGCAGATGCAATTGGTTTAGTATTTTATCCTCCTAGTCCACGTAGTGTAACACCACAACAAGCACAGCGCCTGTTGCAGCATTTACCGCCCTATGTACAAAGTGTTGGTTTATTTGTAAATGCCTCGCTGACAGAGATTGCTGAAATTTTACATACAGTTCCCTTGGATATTTTGCAGTTCCATGGTGATGAGACACCTGAACAATGCCATATGTTGGGTAAACAGCTACAGCGCCGTTGGTATAAAGCAATTCAAGTCAAAGCAGATATGGATCTATTAGATACAATAAAAAAATATCAACAAGCGGGTGCAAGTGCCGTATTATTGGATGCTTGGCATCCTGAGCTAAAAGGTGGAACAGGACATCGTTTTGACTGGACTAAGTTTCCAAAAATTGATATTCCTTTAATTCTGGCTGGTGGCTTAAAGCCTGAAAATATTGAAGACGCTATCAAGACGACTGAGGCCTATGCGCTCGATGTCAGCGGAGGCGTAGAATCCGCAAAAGGTATCAAAGACCAACAACTCATTGAACAATTTATGCAAGGAGTCCAACGTGGATCAGCAAAGTACGAATCACGCTAATACAGTGATTGACTATACCCAATACCCAGATGAACGTGGGCATTTTGGTATCCATGGCGGACGTTTTGTGTCAGAAACGTTGATGGCAGCTTTAGAGGATTTAGAAAAACTCTATTTCCGTATGAAGAATGATTCGCAGTTTTTGGCAGAATTCGACCGCGATTTAGCATTTTATGTCGGACGTCCAAGTCCTTTGTATTATGCAGAGCGATGGTCAAAAGAGTTGGGTGGTGCACAAATTTATTTAAAACGTGAAGATCTAAACCATACCGGTTCACATAAAATTAATAATACGATTGGTCAAGCATTGTTAGCGAAACTATCTGGCAAGAAACGTATTATTGCTGAAACGGGAGCAGGACAGCATGGTGTAGCAACCGCAACGATTGCTGCACGTCTAGGTCTTGAATGTGTTGTCTTTATGGGTGCTGAAGATGTCAAGCGTCAGGCGATGAATGTATATCGTATGCGTTTGTTGGGGGCAACCGTTGTTCCAGTAGAAAGTGGCTCTAAAACGTTAAAAGATGCCATGAATGAGGCGATGCGTGATTGGGTGACCAATGTTGATAGTACCTATTATGTGATTGGTACGGTTGCTGGTCCACATCCTTATCCGCAATTGGTTCGTGATTTCCAGTCAATTATTGGCCGTGAAGCACGTCGTCAGATTCAAGAGCAAGCTGGGCGTTTACCCGATGCTTTAGTGGCATGTGTGGGTGGTGGTTCAAATGCGATGGGCTTGTTTTATCCATTTTTAAATGACCAAGATGTGCAAATGTATGGGGTAGAAGCAGCTGGAGATGGTATTGAAACGGGTCGTCATTCGGCACCTTTAAATGCAGGGCATGTTGGCGTATTACATGGTAATCGTACCTATTTAATGTCAGATGCACAGGGACAGATTATTGAAACACATTCTATTTCTGCAGGTCTTGATTATCCTGGTGTCGGCCCAGAACATAGCTTCTTAAAAGATATGCACCGTGTCAATTATGTGCCAATCAATGATCAAGAGGCTTTACAGGGCTTCCGTGATTTAACGCAAATTGAAGGGATTATTCCTGCATTAGAAAGTTCTCATGCGATGGCTTATGTCACCAAGTTAGCGCCAACCATGGCAAAAGATCAAATTATTATTGCCACTGTTTCTGGTCGTGGTGATAAAGATTTAATGACGGTTGCACGTATTGATGGTGTAGAAATGGTTGAGATGTAGTGAAATATTACACTTGATTTGAGTGTATGGTAAATGTCTGTCTCGACAAATTTAAACAACGTGATGAATCTTATACATCACGTTTTTTTTCTATAAATAGTAGGTTATTTTGATTTAAAACAGCAGTAGGAAAACGGTATTGCTGTATGGCGATGACAATTTAGGCGACATTTAAGTCATCCATGCGTATGATAACGATCATTGTTGTGGAGAGTGCTGATGTCAAGCTTATTTTTAGTCATGTTAGGTGGGCGTCATGCTCGGGCAAATATTGAAGTTCATGATGTGGTTATCGTAGTCGCTGACTGTTTAGAAGCCAGCTTTGCACAATTAAGACAGGCATGGTTTGGTGAGCAAAAGGGCTTGCATATTGATGCTTGGGCAAAGATTAATGGTATTGAGTTTGCAGGGCAGTCTTATCGTATTCAGTTAACTGACAAACCACCAATCGTACAGCAACAAAAATTATGGCTAATCAATTTAGGTGGCTATGATGCACAGCAATTTGGTGAGTTACATCGCTATATCTTTGTTGTTGCACCAAATGCCGCGGCTGCAAAACAATATGGCAAACAGCAGATGGCATCAAATTGGTCCAAGCCACATACAGATCGAGTATTAGATGTTGATGATTGTATTGCAATTGATCAGGTGAATGGTTGTTATGTGCAATTAGTGCAAGATCATTTTTTAGAAAATAGCTGGGCCAATACCTATATTACCATTGCTTGATTTTGGTGTGGGATCTGGGGGGATAGCGTGATATTAGCTATTTTGCTTAGATCAGATTATAGCTATGATTTGATTTGATTTGATTTGATTTGATTTGATTTGATTTTGCGCGTATATGCGACTCAACATGGAAATGTATAAATGGATTTAATACAGCAAAATGGTCAACCAGATTACGGACATTTCGATGTTGTCCCTAAAAGCATAGATATTGATCGTTATCAGTATATCAATGCACATGGTGAGGTGTTGACGGGTTGGCGTAAACGCTTACATTATAAAAAATTTAAATTTTGTTTTATTCAACATCAATATTATAGTATTGGTTTAGCTATTACTAATATGGCATGGTTTGGACAAAGCTTTTTTTATATTTATAATCATAAAAATAAACAAATTGTACATTGGAATGCGACCAGCCTTCTTTCACGTAAAACATTTTTAGATGAACAGCCTCTATTTAATCAAAGTTATTTTCAAAAATATCCCTATCAATTACAAATAGAACATGCCAATGGTGTTCGATATATTCAATTGATTAAAATGGGTGAAATTAAATTTTCTGCACGTATTTTTTGTGCAGCAACACAGGTCTTAAGTATATGTCGTCCTGTAAATATGCAAGGGTGGTTCTATACACAAAAATTAATGGCATTAAATTGTGAAGGTTTTTTCTATAATAAACAGCATCAGCGTATTGAGTTTAATGCCCGTAGTTTGGCTACCTTAAATGATAGTTGTGGTTTTTATCATGATCAGCAACCTATTTATGGACTATCATGCAGTTTCTGGAATCAATATCATCATCGTATTGGGCTCAATTTAGTGTCATATCGTGATGATTATTATAATCAAAACTGTCTTTGGATTAACTCGCAATGTTATGCGTTGGCACAGGTGATTTTTGTTCAGGAAAGTGATAATGTCTGGCAGATTTATGCGGATGATCAGAGTTTTAGCTTAAGCTTAAAAATAGATTGGCATCGTTTAGATCCACAGAATTTACGTTTTTCTAAACATCAATTTAATCAATCACAAGTCAAAATTACCGGCATTATTTATCATCAGGGACAAGAAATTATTTTACTTGATGAATATGGTGTATTTGAGCAATATATGAGTGACTAGCCGTATGTGTTGATTAACCCATACGGCAGCGTCGATGAAGCTTATTTATTAAAGCGACTAATTTGTGCAAGTGCTGCACGTAATTGTTGTGGATTAGGTTGTTGATTTTTAATTGGACGATTATGTTTATCTAAAATATCATATTGGCCAACAACACCTACATCTAAAATGGAATTCGCTGAGATAATCGCATAGCTACTATAGTTAGATGCCAATAACCAGTCTCGTTTTAGCGGTGTACCTAATAAATTTTCTCCCACAGAATAATCTTTAATATCATTGCTTACTCCTAAATAATTTTTCATGAGAGTAGGTACAATATCTTGATGGCTGGTATATGCATGACTATCCCATTTCATCAATTGTGTGTCTTGAATATTCGGCACAATCATAGCAAAGGGAACTTTGATTTGCGGGTCAGTATAGTTACTGTTATGTCCCCAAAAATTATTTTTATTATCATTCACTTCTTGACCATGATCCCCCGTAATAATAATGACGGTATGATCTAAATCACCAGATTTTTTTAATTGATCTAAAATGATTTTGATTTGACTATCGACAAAATGCACACTAGTTTTATAGCGATTCATCATTAAACGAGGATCAGTATCATTATTTAGTTTTAAATAATTGACCTCATCAATCATTGGCTCATAACGATGTGGGTAATCTTTTGGAAAATCATAACCATGTGGTGAATCATAAAATAAAAACGAAAAATAAGGTTTTGATTTATCTCGATGATTAAACCAGTGCAACCAGTCTTTGGTTAAGTTTTGATCTAATTCAGATGAGCTATTGCCTGTAGAGTTAATACGTAAATGTGGAACATTGACAAATACAGTTTGATCAAATTCAGGATTGGTCAGTTTTGCTGCTGCAAAAATCCCTAAGTCATAATTTAAGGCTTGTAAACGATCAATCAACACAGGGCTTTGTTGATTACTTAACATAGCATGCCAATATGTACCCGGAATCCCATAAAATAGCCCAAAAATACCCGTACGTGTTGCATTACCAGTAGAAAGATGGTTATTAAAAATTTTACCTGATTGTGCAAAATTCCACATATTGGGTGATACTTCAGCATTAAAAGTATCTGCACGCCATGAATCAATGACAATAAAAACAATATTCATGGGCTGTTTAATCGCAACAGTTTGTAAAGGCTGTAAAGGATAGTTCAGGTCACTTTGAGTGCTTAAAGACATCGCCTTTTGTTTTTCTAGTGCTGCCTTATCGACCCAGCCGTATTTTTCCATCAGACTATTGGCTGTTGTTGGATAAAATAACGGTAAATATTTTTTAGTGATCATTACAGGTTGATAGACATTGGCCACAGCCCATACATGAATACTATGGGAGATGAGTGTGGTGATGATGATTAATACGCTAAACTTTTTGCCTATTTTCCAGTCACGACAACAAGTATATTTTCGATTGAGCCAGTTCAATAAAAAAAACTGGCCTAACCAAACCACGACAACTGCGCCAATAGTCATGAACCAAGTCATAAGACCAAAACTGACCACCTGACCTGACATGACCAGTTTCAGCATAATCAGGCTGATATGAAAACGATATTGCGCAAAAACAATCGTATCTATAAATAATACAATAAGTGCTAATGATGCGGCAGTGGCTTGAATAATTTGATTAAGGCGAAAGGGAAGTAACAAAAATGGAATTAAAATTACGCCAAGTAATAATGTCAATAATGCCATATGTGAAATAACACTAGAGACTAAGAAACTTAATCCTAAAAAATCTGTTGGTAGTTCAGGTAAATAAAAGAAATAACGACAGGCCAATAGCATGGCAATACATGCATTAATAATGATGAAATAAAGATGAATACGTAACTTGGTGGTGAAGTGCATAAGTGGATTCGCTTTTAAAGCAAAATTAGACTAAGATCAATAATGGTTGCTTAACTGTGATGGATATATCGCAAACAAAACTAGCATGATATAAATGCCAATAATATACGCTGCATTTTCTGTCCGGTGCTATGTTTTATGATCATTTGCTTATAATTTTTGATATTAGGTAATTTGACAAATAATATCTGCTTGCACAGTAGATTAGGCTTGTATGATTGATTATTGTACGATTGAGAAATCTATTCATATAAACATACAACACGATTAAACCCGCCATGATATATGTGCTATTGCTACCGTTGCTCATCAAAAACATGTGATTTTCTACAAAAGATCACCTAAAACAGTATATATTTCGATGTAACGGATTTAAACATCAAGTTAAAAAACGATTGGTAAAGATCGTTTTTTAACTTTAGATCAATAATGTTTTTAGCTAGGTCGATGTTACGCGTGATTGACTATGGGGAAAGCGTAAAATAATCGCCAAAATAGCAAAGATTGCCAATACCCAACAATAATAGATACTGCCTATTAATTCTACGGGTGATATTTTTGCAATAGAACAGGCCAGTAAAAGCTGTGCACCATAGGGAATAAGCCCTTGAACGACACAGGAAAAAATATCCAGTAATGCAGCAGCACGTTTTGGATCTACGCCATATTCCTTGGTCACTTCATAGGCCATATCTCCAGATAAAATAATCGCAACGGTATTATTGGCCACAAATAGATTTGCAAAAACAACCAAAAAGCAAATTCCTATTTCACCTGCACGTTGCCGCCCTACATTGAATAAATGGGTTAATTGATAGATACGCTGGATTAGCCAATTTAATCCACCTTCTTGCTGCATCATATAGGATAAACCACCCAGAAACATCGATAGCAAAGCAACTTCAAACATGCCTGTAAAGCCATCATAAATAGCATTATTCAGTTGTAAGATACCAAATGCCTGTGTTTGACTTAATCCCATAAGACCTGAAAGAATTACACCGATTAATAGCACAGCTAAGACATGTAGACGTGTAAAGGCCAAGATAAACACAGCAATATACGGCAGAATTAACCATGGGTTATATGTTTTATATTCAATATCATGTGACCCATGACTGACCATAAAGTAGATGATTAAAGTAATGATCGATGCGGGTAAAGCAATCCAGATATTGATTTTGAATTTATCGCGTAACTGTACTTTTTGACTATTGGTTGCTGCGATGGTGGTATCAGAAATCATGGAGAGATTATCACCAAACATCGCGCCACCAACGACTGCACCAATGGTATAGATCACTTCAAGATTGGTGGCTTGTGAAAAACCAAAAGCAATAGGCGCACAGGCAGCAATGGTACCCATCGATGTACCCATTGCTGTGGCAATAAATGCTGAAATTAAAAATAGCATGGGCAATACAAATTCAGCGGGAATAATGGAGAGTCCAAGCTGTACAGTCGCCTCGACACTACCAATGGCCGTACTGGTACTGGCAAATGCGCCAGCCAGCATAAATACCATAAACATTAGAATCAGATTAGGATGGCTAGCACCTTTTAAGAAACTATCAATGGCACTATTAAGTTTGCCTCGATAGAGTAAAACAGCAACAATAATCGCTGGTAATGCTGCGACGGGTGCTTTTATTTGATAAAAGGCAAATGCTGTTCCGAGATAGGAATGATAGATACCACTGCCTAAAAATACCGCTAGAAAAACAATAAGAGGCAATAATGCAATTGCTCTTGATTGCATATTTGCCGAGGTGTTGGTGATCATAGGGAGATGAAAAAGTAAAAAATGTCTTTAGTATAATGCAGGTTTTGCAATTAAAGTTAATTTAAATGATAAGGGCTAAGGTTTTTATTTTTATGATTTTTTTTAAATAAAGCTAAATTTATATAACTACTTAATATTATTATAAAAGCTAAAAATAGGCATCTTTGATCATTGTTAAAAAAACGTAAATATTAGTAAATGTACCTTTTGGGTTGTTCTGAAAAAAATGATTTGTAAAGGAAATGAGACTTCCATGTATTGGGCTCTATTCAATGGATAAAAAATAGCGTTACAATGCGATATCTTGTATTTATACAATCGCAACGCCTCCGTTTTATTAATTCAAGGAAAATACAACCCTATGTCACGTTTAGCCACACGATTTGAACACATTAAATCTCAACAGCGTAAGGCGCTTGTTTCTTATGTTATGGCAGGTGACCCTCATCCAGAGGTAACAGTACCGTTGTTACATCAAATGGTTGATGCTGGGGTAGATGTCATTGAGTTAGGTTTACCTTTCTCAGATCCAATGGCTGATGGTCCTGTGATTGCGCTTGCAGCAGAGCGGGCTATTGCTGGTGGAACGAATACGCTAGACGCCTTAAATATGGTAAAAGAGTTTCGTCAAAATGATCATGTAACACCTGTTGTTTTAATGGGATATTTAAATCCTGTGGAAGTGATTGGTTATGAAAAATTTGTGGCTTATGCACATGAATGTGGTGTTGATGGTGTACTGTTGGTAGATTTACCACCAGAGGAAGCAGAAAAATTAGCTGAAGTACTTGAAAAATATAGTATGGATCAGATTTTCTTGTTAGCACCTACTTCAACAGATGAACGTATTCAACATGTGGTTAAGCAAGCCAGCGGATTTATTTACTATGTTTCCTTGAAAGGGGTTACGGGTGCGGCTACTTTAGATGTATCTGAAGCAGCATCACGAATCCAGAAAATTAAACAATATACGGATATTCCCGTTGGAGTGGGCTTTGGTATTCATGATGCGGCATCAGCAAAAGCAATGGCTAATGTTGCCGATGCAGTAATTGTCGGAAGTGCCTTTGTTAAACAATTTGCAAATTTTGCTCCAGAACAAGCTGTGATTGAAACGATTAATAAAGTTAAGGAGCTTCGAGCTGCGCTCGATGAATGAGTATGAATCAAGAAGTCAAAACTGGGAAAGTCCTTAACCCATCTACACCATGGACAGAACGTGGTGTTCCTGGGATTCATATCCCTGATGAACAGCAAACATTAAAAGCGACCTTAACAGAGCCAACCATTGAGTGCCCTGAATGTCATGCTTTAGTCACCCGTACCGCAATGTCTTTTAATGCTTATGTTTGTCCACAGTGTGATGAACATTTGCGCATGAAAGCACGCGATCGTTTAAACTGGTTTTTTGATCAAGTTCAAGTCGAATTAGGTCAAGAATTTAAAGCCAAAGATCCACTTAAATTTGTAGATAGTCGAGCATACCCAGAGCGTATGGCTGAAGCTCAAACTAAAACGGGTGAAACCGAAGCATTGGTCGTAATGCAGGGCATGTTAAAAGATTTACCATTAACAGCCTGTGCTTTCGAGTTTGACTTTATGGGCGGCTCAATGGGTACTGTTGTGGGAGATCGTTTTGTTCAGGCAGCTGAACATGCGATAAGTTTAAAACAACCTTTGTTATGTTTTGCAGCATCTGGTGGTGCACGTATGCAAGAAGGCATGCTGTCTTTAATGCAAATGGCACGTACTTCAGCAGCAATTCAGCGTTTAAAAGAAGCAGGTTTGCCTTATATTGTGGTGCTCACTCATCCTGTTTATGGCGGTGTAACAGCATCTTTAGCAATGTTGGGTGATGTTCATTTGGCTGAGCCAAAAGCAATGATCGGCTTTGCGGGTAAACGTGTGATTGAACAAACGGTGCGTGAAAAGTTAGAAGAACCTTTCCAGCGTGCTGAATATTTGCTTGATCATGGCGTAATCGATCAAATTGTTCATCGTCATGCATTACGTGATACTGTATATCGCATTACTACTAAATTGATGAATTTACCTTGAACAACGCTCCACTTGTCTCTGATTCTTTAAGTACATGGCTCGAGTACTGGAGCCATGTTCATGTTACGGGTATAGATCTTGGTCTAGAAAGAGTGATTCCAATTGCTGAAAAATTGGCAGTCACTCGTCCTGATGCAAAAGTCATTACCGTTGCTGGTACAAATGGTAAGGGATCAACCACCACCACCTTGGCGGCCATATTGAATGCTCAAGGTTATCGTGTAGGTCTTTATCAATCGCCACATATTTACCATTTTAATGAACGTGTGAAATTAAATGGTCTTGAGGTTGATGATCAAACCTTGATCGATGCTTTTGTGCAGGTTGATCAAGCACGTCGAGACTGTCAATTAACATTGTCTTTTTTTGAAGCGACAACACTGGCTGCTTTTGTCATTTTTAAGGCACAGCAATGTGATGTCTGGGTGCTTGAGGTCGGACTAGGTGGTCGTTTAGATGTCGTCAATGTGGTTGATCCAGATATCGCTGTTATTACCAATATTGGTTTAGATCATACCGATTGGTTAGGTGATACCATTGAAAAAATTGCCTATGAAAAAGCAGGAATTATTCGTCCAGATATTCCCGTTATTTTTGGTGGACAGCAAATGCTGCCGCAAGCAATTCAAGATAAAGCTATGCAATGTCATGCCTCTTTATATGCCTTAAATCGTGATTATTTTTATCAACTGGCTGCAGATGGTCAAGGGTGGATATTTGCTGCACCGGGTGTAACGTTAAGACTACCTTTAGGAACATTGGCATTAGAAAATATTTCGACTGCAGTTGCGGCACTGTTGTTAAGTGATTTGACTATTTCTCAACAGGCGATTGCTCAGGGGATTGTTGAGGCTAAACTCGCAGGGCGTTTTGAAATTCGTCAGGTACAGGGGAAGACTGTCATTTTTGATGCTGGTCATAATCCTCATGGTGTTGATTTTTTGTTAAATCAATTGCTTAATTATTTAAAACATCATAAACATTACACCGAAGTTGTCAGTGTATTTTCAATGCTGACAGACAAAGATATATCATCTGTGGTGAATGTGTTGAAAGGAACGGTCAAACACTGGAAAATTGCGGCATTAACCGTTCCCCGTGCAGCAGATATAGTGCAATTGAATGATGCATTAGACGGTGAACATGTGCAGCACTACAACAGTGTGCAAATGGCTTTTGAATCAGCGCTGAATGAAACAAACAATAATCAGCTGATTTTAGTGTGTGGTTCATTTCATACGCTTGAAGCCGTATGGGAGTATTTAGAAACATGTCAATGAATAATAAACAACGTTGGATGGGCGGTGTTGTTTTATTGGGTGGCGGTGTTTTGTTGGCAGCACTACTGCTTAAAGGCAAAGAAGAAATACATCAAAATCGAATACAACAACCTGATTTGGCTGGACAAGTGCAATCTAAAGACCATCAAGCCAACGCTGGTATGACGGCATTACAACCATTAACTGTTGATGTTGAAACAGAAAAAAGATTGCTGGCAGAACAAAAACGTGCACGTGAAAAAGCGCTTGCGGAGCAAGAGGCACGTGCTGCAGAATACTTGGCTATGCAGCAACAAGCTGAGGCAGATGCTGCACGTAAAGCTGCAGAGGAATATGCTGCAATTAATGCACGCAAGATGGCTGCTCAGCAAAGCTCTGATAACATTCCACCTGAATTAATTGAAGATGAGAAAGTCAAACAGAAACGATTGGATGCTGAACAAAATGCAGCGCAGAAAAAAACAGAGCAGCAAAAGGCACAGCATTTAAAAGTAGAACAAGCCAAGAAAGAAGCTGAGCGTAAAGCGGCCGATGAAAATAGGCAGGCTGAGGAAAAAAAGAAGCGTTTAGAGGAAGCCCGTAAGGCTGAAGAAAAACAGAAACGTTCAGAAGAAACGCGTAAAGCTGAAGAAAAACAGAAACGTTTAGAAGACGCGCGTAAAGCTGAGGAAAAAAAGAAACGTTTAGAAGACGCGCGTAAAGCTGAAGACAAGAAAAAGGCTGAAGCAGAGCGTGCAAGAGATATTCTTGAACATGGTGATAAGCAGTGGATGGTACAAGTTGCTTTGGCAGCCAATCAGGCTAATGCCGATGCTTTGGCAGCAAAACTTAGAGCGAAAGGGTATAAAATTACCAAAAGTCCAACGTCTAAAGGGATTCGCTTAATGGTTGGACCAGCAAAAGATCGAGAGGCGGCAGATAATATACGTAAAAAAGTTGCAGCTGATGAAAGTTTGGGTATGAAGTCAGCATGGATTATTGAGTGGGTACCTTTAGATAAACGAAATTAAAGGGCGATCAATGATTGTTGATCAGCATGGATGCTAAGCCGATATAAACTTTAGTCAATACAGCTGTATTGCTGTGTGTTTATTTGGTTTTTTATACTGGATGCTGCAGTTGTTGTTGAATCCATTGTATATTTTCAGGTGTAAATAATTTTTTAATATTGAACCAAATCGGATGAAAACCGTATCCCCCATTTTGCATTTCATTAAGCGCATCTTCAATTGACCAATGCTCAAAAATAATTCGATACATGGCAATACTTGCTCCTGTACGATCAGAACCATGATAACAATGAATTAACACATTTTTTTGCTGTTGTTTTGCCGTTTGAATGACTTGCATGATTTGAAGTAGATCTTGTTTTGAAATCGCCCAAGTATGAATGGGGATATGGACTAATTCGACGGATGTATTTTTAAATGCTTGTTGATCCTTCTTATCTGAACTTCTTAGATTAATCACGGTATTAATTTGATAATATTGCAGTAATGGAATCAAATTTTGAGCAGGTTGTTCACTGCGAAATAAAAAAGGACTAATTTGATAAAAGTTATGTTGCGAGGAAATCAAAGTGGCCCAATGTGCTGGCCGTTCTGTGGCTATATCGGTAGCTGCATATAAGGAAGAGTTAAGATTGATGTAGCTGATAATACTTAATAAAGTAATATAAAATAATTTTATCATGCTCGCTATCCTGTACTGTTGGTGAAGGGGATGCATTCAGTGTGATTATTCGATAAGTAAATCGTGTTTACATGTATAAAGAATTGATATCTTATAGTATATTTCATGTTCTACTCATGCTGTTTTATTGGAGATGATGACCTAAATAACGCGTGATATCTTGGTATGATTTATTGATTAAACCCATATTTTGATGAGTTTTTTAGATCAGCTTAAAAATTCCAATAGAAAAACAAATGACCAAATCCAAACTATTTCTATAACATCTGTTTAAAATTTGATACATTATTTGCCCTGATGTTTTATGTTTACACAGAAGGTCAATAGTTTTTTTGATGTGTTTGGTGCAAAACACTTGTAGTTCACATTTCTGACACCATAATAATGATTGATAAAAAACTTATTTAATTGACAAGCAAGATTTAGAGAGTCTATTCATGTTGGCAAGTCTGATCGGAGGAATCTTCGGTACTAAAAATGAGCGCGAACTCAAACGTATGCGTAAAATCGTTGAAAAGATTAATGCGCTCGAGCCGACGATATCTGCCTTAAGCGATGCAGACTTATCTGCGAAAACCGAAGAATTTAAACAACGTTATAAGAATGGTGAAAGTCTAGACAAATTAATGCCAGAGGCATTTGCTGTTTGTCGTGAAGCAGCAAAGCGTATTATGGGTATGCGCCATTATGATGTGCAGCTTATTGGTGGTATTACACTTCATGAAGGTAAAATTGCTGAAATGCGTACCGGTGAAGGTAAAACATTAATGGGAACCCTTGCCTGTTATTTGAATGCAATAAGTGGTCAAGGCGTTCATGTGATTACCGTGAATGATTACTTGGCACAACGTGATGCTGAACTCAATCGACCATTATTTGAGTTTTTAGGATTAAGCATTGGAATTATCTATTCGATGCAAGATCCAATGGAAAAATCTTTGGCTTATCAGGCTGATATTACCTATGGAACCAATAACGAGTTTGGTTTCGATTATCTGCGTGACAACATGGTATTTTCTCTGGCAGAGAAAAAACAACGTGGTCTGATTTATGCCATTATTGATGAAGTTGACTCGATTTTAATTGATGAAGCACGAACACCATTAATTATTTCTGGACAAAGCGAAGACTCTTCGCAACTCTATGCTGCAATTAACTCTATTCCACCAAAGCTTCATCCACAAAAAGAAGAAAAAGTTGTAGATGGTGGCCATTTCTGGATCGATGAAAAACAACGTTCTGTGGAAATGACGGAAATTGGTTATGAAACAGTTGAATCTGAGTTAATTAGTATGGGCTTGCTTGCAGAAGGAGAGAGTTTGTATTCTGCAGCAAATTTAAATTTAGTTCATCATGTCAGTGCAGCGATTCGAGCACATTTTCTGTATCAACGTAATGTCCATTATATTATTCATGATGGTGAAGTGATTATTGTTGATGAAAATACTGGTCGTACCATGCCAGGCCGTCGTTGGTCTGAAGGCTTACATCAAGCGGTAGAAGCAAAAGAAGGTCTGCAAATTCAGCCAGAAAACCAAACGCTGGCCACTACAACATTCCAAAATTACTTCCGTCTATATAAAAAACTTTCTGGTATGACAGGGACCGCAGATACCGAAGCTGCAGAAATGAAAGAAATTTATGGTTTGGATGTGGTACTCATTCCAACCCATCGTCCTATGATTCGTGATGACCAAAATGATTTAATTTACTTAAATCGTAATGGTAAATATACCGCGATTATCCAAGAAATTAAACGGATCCAAGAAGCAGGTGTAGCACCTATCTTGATTGGTACGGCAACGATTGAAGCTTCTGAAATTCTGTCTGATCATTTGCGTAATGCAGGCATTCAACATGAAGTACTGAATGCCAAACAGCATGAACGCGAAGCAGATATTATTGCACAGGCCGGTGCACCTAAAGCTGTGACAATTGCCACCAATATGGCAGGTCGTGGTACAGATATTCTATTGGGTGGTAACTGGAAAGCATTACTGGCAAAAATTGAGCAACCAACAGCAGAGGATGAGCAGCGGCTTAAAGATGAATGGCAACATAATCATGATGCAGTTTTAGCATCAGGTGGTTTACATATCATTGGTTCAGAACGACATGAATCTCGTCGAATCGATAATCAGTTACGTGGTCGTGCAGGTCGTCAAGGTGATCCTGGTGTATCGCGTTTCTACTTGTCACTTGAAGATGATTTAATGCGTATCTTTGCTGGTGATCGAATTGTAGCCATGATGCGTGCTATGGGTTTGAAAGAAGATGAAGCTATTGAACATAAAATGGTTTCTCGTTCGATTGAAAATGCACAGCGAAAAGTAGAAGCACGTAACTTTGATATCCGGAAAAACTTATTAAAGTATGACGATGTCAATAATGAACAGCGTAAAATTATTTATTCGCAACGCGATGATGTTTTGGCTGAAGAAAGCTTACAAGATTATATTGAAGAAATGCATCGAGAAGTTGCAAAAGGTTTAATTGCAAATTATGTACCACCTGAGTCGATACATGATCAATGGGATATTGCGGGTCTAGAAGTTGCATTACGTGAAGATCTTGCTGTTGATCTACCTGTGAGCCAATGGCTTGAAGAAGATCGTCGTTTAGATGAAGAGGCATTGGTTGAACGTATTGCGGATGAAATCGTACAGCGTTACCGTGAGCGCCGTAGTAATATGGGAGATGAGTCTGCAGCGATGCTTGAGCGTCATTTTATGCTCAATTCGTTGGATCGTCACTGGAAAGACCATTTGGCCGCTATGGACTACTTACGTCAAGGAATTCACTTACGTGGTTATGCACAAAAGAATCCAGAGCAAGAGTATAAAAAAGAAGCTTTTAACCTGTTTGTAAATATGTTAGGTGCAATTAAGGCAGATGTGGTGAGTGATTTATCACGTGTGCATATTCCAACACCAGAAGAGTTAGCACGCTTAGAGGCACAGCAACAAGCTCAGGCAGAAGCGATGCAGTTAAATTTATCTCATCATGATGGTGATGAAAATTTAGTCGATGGTGAGTGGGTTGAGCAGCAAGGTACACTTAATGATCAACAGGCAATTATACCACCAACGAGTCGTAATGCAGCCTGCCCTTGTGGATCTGGTTTAAAATACAAACAATGTCATGGTAAAATTTAAGCGATTCTAGGTTGGGGTGAGCTTCAATCTAATGTGATGATAAACAGAGGCAGGGCATTGGTTCTGTCTTTGTTGTCTTTAGTGCATAAGTTTTGTGTTTGATTTTTTTTAAAAAAAGCAAATCAATTGCCATTTCATGATATTTAGATCTAAATGAAAATGAATATAGGTATCCAATGAAAAAATTAATGACAGCTTTAATGCTAACAACAGTAACAATTTCTGGTATGACGATGGCAAAGTCAATTGTGCCAGTGGAAAAAATACAAGATGTCATTACACCTGTGACCACACAAGTACAAAGTATTAATGGTCAATCTACCGTGGTGAGTCCACGCACAGGTATTCAATATACTATTCCAAATGAACAACAGCGTCCGGTTGTTTTACAAACGCAAGCGATTGCTGCAGCAAATGCGGTTAATGCACAGCGTATTGTGGCAAAAAACCCTGCGTTATCCCCAGAAAGTCAGCAAATAGCAACTCAAGCATTGATTGATTTATCTAAATAATTGAAAGTATCAATGCAAGATTAGAGACTTGATGAATACTTATACTTAAGTATAAACCAGCCACTTGTGCTGGTTTTTTATCAGCTAAAATGAAATTTATCGTATATTGTTCACTGCTTTAGCTCGATTTTTGCTGTAATTTCATCTAAGCTAGTTTTTTCTAATCAGTTAAATTGGATAATTTAAAATGGCAGTTGGTGACGTGTCTATGCCACACATGTATGTGGTGAAAGGTGTAAGAATTGGTACAGCTGAAGCCTATGTGCGATATCAGAACCGTCGTGACCTTGTTATTTTTGAATTTTCAAAGGGAACGCGTGTTGCTGGTGTTTTTACTCAAAATGCATTTTGTGCTGCACCAGTACATGTGTCTAAAGCACATTTGGCTACGATTAACCCGCGCTACTTGGTGATTAATACCGGAAATGCTAATGCTGGTACAGGTAAAACAGGTTTAAAAAATGCAGAAATAACCTGTGCACAGTTGGCTGAACGAGCAGGCGTAATGGCTGAAGAGGTTTTACCATTTTCTACTGGCGTTATTGGTGAGCAATTGCCGATTGAACGATTAGTCAATGGTTTACAGCCAGCATTGGATACATTAAATGAAAATGCTTGGTTAGATGCTGCAACGGGTATTATGACTACGGATACAGCACCTAAAGGGGCATCAGAACAGTTTATTCTCGATGGCATTACCTATAGCATGACGGGGATCTCTAAAGGGGCAGGGATGATTCGCCCTAATATGGCGACGATGTTAGGTTATGTCGCAACGGATGTCCCGATTAGCCAAACATTGGTACAGACATTATTAAAAGAAGCGGTAAATGTATCATTTAACCGAATTACTGTAGATGGTGATACCTCGACCAATGATTCATGTATCTTTGCTGCAACGGGTCAGGCAGGTGGTACTGAGATTAGTTCGGTAGATGATGCACGTTATACAGTCGTATTAGAGGTGTTAAAACGTATTATGACGCGTTTGGCACATTTAATTATTCGTGATGGTGAAGGTGCAACTAAATTTATTACTGTGGCGGTAGAAGGTGGAGCAAATACACAAGAATGTTGTGATATTGCTTACAGCATTGCCCATTCACCTTTGGTTAAAACGGCAATTTTTGCTTCGGATCCAAACTGGGGCCGTATTTTGGCTGCCATTGGTTATGCGGGTGTACAGAATTTAGACGTTGAAAAAATTCAAGTTTGGTTGGATGATGTACAAATCTGTAAAGATGGTGGTGCTGCTGAAGATTATACTGAGGCCGAGGGTGCACGTGTGATGTCACAGTCAGAAATGACTATTCGTGTGGATTTGGGGCGTGGTCAATCAAAAGATACGGTTTATACCTGTGATTTGTCTTATGATTATGTCAAGATTAACGCAGATTATCGATCTTAATCCTAAGTGTTTAAAAGCCTCCTTTGTGAGGCTTTTTTATCACGATATTATTTATTGACCAGTGTGGTGGTTTGGCTGGTTATTCAAAAAGCTTGTGAATCAAGTAAAAGGACAGAGAAGACGCAATGATGAATGATGCGACTAACTTAATTGCTAATGATGCAAAATCTATTGTACAGGCGCATTTAGACCGCATAGGTGAGCCAAAAGCCTACTCGTTAAGCGATGCTGAAAAAAAGGGAAAATTTGAAAAAATTCATCAAGAATTAAAAAAGCGTAATGCTGTATTAGTTGCACATTATTATTGTGATCCTGAGATTCAGGAATTGGCTGAATATACCGGTGGTTGTGTTTCTGATTCTTTAGAAATGGCAAGATTTGGTCGAGATCATACAGCAACAACACTACTGGTTGCTGGTGTAAAATTTATGGGTGAAACGGCAAAAATCCTATCACCAGAAAAAACCATTTTAATGCCAACTTTAGAAGCAACCTGTTCTTTGGATTTAGGTTGTCCAGAACATGAGTTTGCCCAGTTCTGTGATCAGCATCCTGACCATACCGTTGTGGTCTATGCCAATACCTCAGCGGCAGTCAAAGCCCGTGCAGACTGGGTGGTAACTTCGAGCTGTGCGGTTGAAATTATTGAACATCTAGATAGTCTTGGTGAAAAAATTATTTGGGCACCAGACCAGCATCTCGGTCGTTATATTGAAAAGAAAACAGGGGCTAAAATGTTGCTCTGGGATGGTGCTTGTATTGTACATGAAGAATTTCGTGCACGTGGTATTGAGCAGATGAAAGCTTTATATCCAGATGCAGCAGTATTGGTTCATCCAGAATCACCAGAATCTGTGGTGGATGTTGCAGATGCAGTTGGCAGTACATCACAGTTGATTCAAGCAGCGAAGACATTACCTCATCAACGCCTAATTGTGGCAACAGATCGTGGTATTTTCTACAAAATGCAACAAGCAGTTCCTGATAAAATTTTAATTGAAGCACCGACAGCAGGTGAAGGTGCAACATGTCGATCTTGTGCACATTGTCCATGGATGGCGATGAATGAATTGGATGGTATACTTGAGGTATTACAAAAAGGCCATCAAGAGATACAGGTCGAGAGATCTTTGGCTGAGCGTGCTAAAATGCCTTTAGATCGAATGTTAGCTTTTAGTGCTTCATTAAAACGCTAAAATTGATTAAAAAATACCTAAAGTGTTGGATAAATAAGCATTTGAGATATTTTTTTGATTTTTTTTAAATATAGGTGTTGACGTCTTGATGCGTCACGCCTAGAATGCACACCGTACCGAACGACATGTTCGATACAAAAAGCTGAGATGAATCGGAGCATAGCACAGCCTGGTAGTGCACCTGGTTTGGGACCAGGGGGTCGTAGGTTCGAATCCTACTGCTCCGACCAATTCTTCAAGGCAAACAGCTTGATATTTTATATCAACAGTCATGCGCCTGTAGCTCAGTTGGATAGAGCATCCGCCTTCTAAGCGGATGGTCACAGGTTCGAATCCTGTCAGGCGCGCCATTGGCTCGTTTGATATGTAGAATCTAAAGTGTTGTAACGGTGGATGTAGCTCAGTTGGTAGAGCCCCGGATTGTGATTCCGGTTGTCGTGGGTTCGAGCCCCATCATTCACCCCAATTCGGAGCATAGCACAGCCTGGTAGTGCACCTGGTTTGGGACCAGGGGGTCGTAGGTTCGAATCCTACTGCTCCGACCAATTAAAAAGATCCGCTTAAATGCGGTTTTTTTATGCCTAAAATTATCATCAAACAATTTTTATTTATATATGACTATATGATCGCTCGATCGAAGATCATGGTTTTCCGTTTTCCGTTTTCCGTTTTCCGTTTTCCGTTTTCCGTTTTCCGTTTTCCGTTTTCCGTTTTCCGTTTTCCGTTTTCCGTTTTCCGTTTTCCGTTTTCCGTTTTCCGTTTTCCGTTTTCCGTTTTCCGTTTTCCGTTTTCCGTTTGTAACTTATTTTAATCATAGAGTATTGCTATAGGATAGGTAAATATATTGCGGCAGTAAGATCATAGGGATGGCTCTGTGGTATTGGTATAAAATATCAAACAGAACATTGCTGCTACTGTTTAATGTTTAAATATTTTCTTTTATGTGGTGATGCTAAGGCTTTAAAAAAAGATTGATATCTAGATTTGTATGGTCTTGATAAGCGAGTTGGTCTTTGTTGTGTGTGGATGTCGTAACTATCTTGATAAACAATAATATTGATATTTAGTGGGTTTGTATTGATTTCTTTTAAAGTAAAGATGATGTGAAAATTACTTTATTTATATAAAAAGTAATTTTTTGATTGATTAAACTTAAAATGCAGATGAATGTGCAGTGTGCTTGATAAAAAGATAAGCAACGGAGTTAAAATAAATTAAAATTTGTTGGTGATAAAAAACAATAAGTTATGGTTTTTGTGGCGTGAAAAGTAAGCAAGTGAAATATTTCTTTAATAAAAGGGCTTGTGTTCGATGTGAAATACTGTAGAATGCACATCCATCGGCGGTGATGTTAAATAAAACTTCTGATAAATCAATAAGTTGCTTAAGTGTTAAGATTCTGATTAGGGTTTTGAGTTTAAGGTTAAACTTAGATTTGTTAGAAAATAAATTAACAAAACCAGTTGACTTTTCTACCGAAGAGCGTAATATAGCCGACCTAGCTTGCTGGTGACGAACCAACAAGAAGATCATTAAGAAATTATGAAGAACAACTTGTGTGGATTTTTACTGATTGATTGATCGAAATATTATCATTGATTGATTGGTTTAAATTACTCGAAGTTTATTTGAGAGAATTTGTCAGAAAATTGATGAGCCAGATTTAGTAGCTTAGATTAAAGCTACAAAATGATTTTAACTGAAGAGTTTGATCATGGCTCAGATTGAACGCTGGCGGCAGGCTTAACACATGCAAGTCGAGCGGGGAAAGGTAGCTTGCTACTGGACCTAGCGGCGGACGGGTGAGTAATACTTAGGAATCTGCCTATTAGTGGGGGACAACATTCCGAAAGGGATGCTAATACCGCATACGTCCTACGGGAGAAAGCAGGGGATCACTTGTGACCTTGCGCTAATAGATGAGCCTAAGTCAGATTAGCTAGTTGGTGGGGTAAAGGCCTACCAAGGCGACGATCTGTAGCGGGTCTGAGAGGATGATCCGCCACACTGGGACTGAGACACGGCCCAGACTCCTACGGGAGGCAGCAGTGGGGAATATTGGACAATGGGGGAACCCTGATCCAGCCATGCCGCGTGTGTGAAGAAGGCCTTTTGGTTGTAAAGCACTTTAAGCGAGGAGGAGGGTACCTTGGTTAATACCCAAGAGTACTGGACGTTACTCGCAGAATAAGCACCGGCTAACTCTGTGCCAGCAGCCGCGGTAATACAGAGGGTGCGAGCGTTAATCGGATTTACTGGGCGTAAAGCGTGCGTAGGCGGCTTTTTAAGTCGGATGTGAAATCCCCGAGCTTAACTTGGGAATTGCATTCGATACTGGGAAGCTAGAGTATGGGAGAGGATGGTAGAATTCCAGGTGTAGCGGTGAAATGCGTAGAGATCTGGAGGAATACCGATGGCGAAGGCAGCCATCTGGCCTAATACTGACGCTGAGGTACGAAAGCATGGGGAGCAAACAGGATTAGATACCCTGGTAGTCCATGCCGTAAACGATGTCTACTAGCCGTTGGGGCCTTTGAGGCTTTAGTGGCGCAGCTAACGCGATAAGTAGACCGCCTGGGGAGTACGGTCGCAAGACTAAAACTCAAATGAATTGACGGGGGCCCGCACAAGCGGTGGAGCATGTGGTTTAATTCGATGCAACGCGAAGAACCTTACCTGGTCTTGACATAGTAAGAACTTTCCAGAGATGGATTGGTGCCTTCGGGAACTTACATACAGGTGCTGCATGGCTGTCGTCAGCTCGTGTCGTGAGATGTTGGGTTAAGTCCCGCAACGAGCGCAACCCTTTTCCTTATTTGCCAGCACTTCGGGTGGGAACTTTAAGGATACTGCCAGTGACAAACTGGAGGAAGGCGGGGACGACGTCAAGTCATCATGGCCCTTACGACCAGGGCTACACACGTGCTACAATGGTCGGTACAAAGGGTTGCTACCTCGCGAGAGGATGCTAATCTCAAAAAGCCGATCGTAGTCCGGATTGGAGTCTGCAACTCGACTCCATGAAGTCGGAATCGCTAGTAATCGCGGATCAGAATGCCGCGGTGAATACGTTCCCGGGCCTTGTACACACCGCCCGTCACACCATGGGAGTTTGTTGCACCAGAAGTAGGTAGTCTAACCGTAAGGAGGACGCTTACCACGGTGTGGCCGATGACTGGGGTGAAGTCGTAACAAGGTAGCCGTAGGGGAACCTGCGGCTGGATCACCTCCTTAACGAAAGATTGACGATTGGTAAGAATCCACAACAAGTTGTTCTTCATGCAATATATCTTAAAGATAAAACAGAGTAATTGATTTGTCTTTGTGAGCAGATACTACGCATAAGCGAAGCTTATTTGTCTTGCAAAAAAAAGCAGTGCTTTGATTTTTCTCAGGGTCTGTAGCTCAGTTGGTTAGAGCACACGCTTGATAAGCGTGGGGTCACAAGTTCAAGTCTTGTCAGACCCACCATGAACAAGACTTAAAGTGCTACTTTAAGGCGAAGTGCAAGACAAACGAACGAAAGTGAGTGCGTAGTGTATGGGTTCAAGGATTCTGAGTGAAAAGAAACAAGATATATTGAGATCTTAAGCTGGGGACTTAGCTTAGTTGGTAGAGCGCCTGCTTTGCACGCAGGAGGTCAGGAGTTCGACTCTCCTAGTCTCCACCACTTATCCTACGGATAAGTTATAAGCAAATAACCGGATAGCTTATAGAGCTTAGTGATAAAGCATTGTAAAATGCATTGTTATTAATCTCTGTGATTTATCACAGTTTACTACGTGCTGACGAGGCAGTAGTTAATCATTAACAGAATATATTTGAGTTGAAATAATTTGTTCATACTCGTTTCAAGTAAGTAATTACAAGAAATGAGTTACTAGCGATTAAACTGAATCAAGCGTTTTGGTATATGAATCTAATTGAAGCTGTATAGTGATTAAGTTCACAAAGCTCTAAACTGTAATGTTGGTTGTTCTACTTGTAGGAACAAACGACTGTTTGGGGTTGTATAGTCAAGTAATTAAGTGCATGTGGTGGATGCCTTGGCAGTCAGAGGCGATGAAAGACGTAATAGCCTGCGATAAGCTCCGGGGAGGCGGCAAATATCCTGTGATCCGGAGATTTCTGAATGGGGAAACCCACTTACCATAAGGTAGGTATTGCAACATGAATACATAGTGTTGCAAGGCAAACGAGGGGAAGTGAAACATCTCAGTACCCTTAGGAAAAGAAATCAATTGAGATTCCCTCAGTAGCGGCGAGCGAACGGGGAACAGCCCATTAAGTTATGTGTGTTTTAGTGGAATGCTCTGGGAAGTGCAACCGTAGTGGGTGATAGTCCTGTACACGAAAGGGCACACATAATGATGACGAGTAGGGCGAGGCACGTGAAACCTTGTCTGAATATGGGGGGACCATCCTCCAAGGCTAAATACTCCTGACTGACCGATAGTGAACCAGTACCGTGAGGGAAAGGCGAAAAGAACCCCTGTGAGGGGAGTGAAATAGATCCTGAAACCGCATGCATACAAGCAGTGGGAGCCGACTTGTTCGGTGACTGCGTACCTTTTGTATAATGGGTCAGCGACTTACATTCAGTAGCAAGGTTAACCGTATAGGGGAGCCGTAGGGAAACCGAGTCTTAATAGGGCGTTTAGTTGCTGGGTGTAGACCCGAAACCAGGTGATCTATCCATGAGCAGGTTGAAGGTTGGGTAACACTAACTGGAGGACCGAACCCACTGTCGTTGAAAAGCCAGGGGATGACTTGTGGATAGGGGTGAAAGGCTAATCAAACTTGGTGATAGCTGGTTCTCCCCGAAAGCTATTTAGGTAGCGCCTCGGACGAATACCATTGGGGGTAGAGCACTGTTTCGGCTAGGGGGTCATCCCGACTTACCAAACCGATGCAAACTCCGAATACCAATGAGTACTATCCGGGAGACAGACTGCGGGTGCTAACGTCCGTAGTCAAGAGGAAAACAATCCAGACCGCCAGCTAAGGCCCCAAAATTATAGTTAAGTGGGAAACGATGTGGGAAGGCATAGACAGCTAGGAGGTTGGCTTAGAAGCAGCCACCCTTTAAAGAAAGCGTAATAGCTCACTAGTCGAGTCGGCCTGCGCGGAAGATGTAACGGGGCTAAAACTATATGCCGAAGCTGCGGATGTATACTTTGTATACGTGGTAGGGGAGCGTTCTGTAAGCCGATGAAGGTGGATTGAGAAGTCTGCTGGAGGTATCAGAAGTGCGAATGCTGACGTGAGTAACGACAAAACGGGTGAAAAACCCGTTCGCTGAAAGACCAAGGGTTCCAGTCCAACGTTAATCGGGGCTGGGTGAGTCGACCCCTAAGGCGAGGCCGAGAGGCGTAGTCGATGGGAAATTGGTTAATATTCCAATACTTCTGTGTAATGCGATGAGAGGACGGAGAAAGTTAAGTCAGCCTGGCGTTGGTTGTCCAGGTGAAAGGATGTAGGCATGTATCTTAGGCAAATCCGGGGTACTCTATGCTGAGATCTGATAGCAAGCGAGTTTACTCGCAAAGTGGCTGATACTATGCTTCCAGGAAAAGTCTCTAAGCTTCAGTTACACAGGAATCGTACCCGAAACCGACACAGGTGGTCAGGTCGAGTAGACCAAAGCGCTTGAGAGAACTCTGCTGAAGGAACTAGGCAAAATGGTACCGTAACTTCGGGAGAAGGTACGCTGCTGTCGGTGATGGAACTTGCTTCCTGAGCTGATGGCAGCCACAGAAACCAGGCCCCTGCAACTGTTTATTAAAAACATAGCACTCTGCAAACACGAAAGTGGACGTATAGGGTGTGATGCCTGCCCGGTGCTGGAAGGTTAATTGATGGGGTTAGCGTAAGCGAAGCTCTTGATCGAAGCCCCAGTAAACGGCGGCCGTAACTATAACGGTCCTAAGGTAGCGAAATTCCTTGTCGGGTAAGTTCCGACCTGCACGAATGGCATAATGATGGGGGCGCTGTCTCCAGCAGAGGCTCAGTGAAATCGAAATCGCCGTGAAGATGCGGTGTACCCGCGGCTAGACGGAAAGACCCCGTGAACCTTTACTGCAGCTTGACATTGAACTTTGATCTTACTTGTGTAGGATAGGTGGGAGGCTTTGAAACCGAGACGCTAGTTTCGGTGGAGCCAATCTTGAAATACCACCCTGGTAATATTGAGGTTCTAACTCTGTCCCGTAATCCGGGACGAGGACCATGTCTGGTGGGTAGTTTGACTGGGGCGGTCTCCTCCTAAAGAGTAACGGAGGAGTACGAAGGTGCGCTCAGCGTGGTCGGAAATCACGCGTAGAGTATAAAGGCAAAAGCGCGCTTAACTGCGAGACCCACAAGTCGAGCAGGTACGAAAGTAGGTCTTAGTGATCCGGTGGTTCTGTATGGAAGGGCCATCGCTCAACGGATAAAAGGTACTCTGGGGATAACAGGCTGATACCGCCCAAGAGTTCATATCGACGGCGGTGTTTGGCACCTCGATGTCGGCTCATCTCATCCTGGGGCTGAAGCAGGTCCCAAGGGTATGGCTGTTCGCCATTTAAAGAGGTACGCGAGCTGGGTTTAGAACGTCGTGAGACAGTTCGGTCCCTATCTACCGTGGGCGCTGGAAATTTGAGAGGATCTGCTCCTAGTACGAGAGGACCAGAGTGGACGAACCTCTGGTGTACCGGTTGTGACGCCAGTCGCATCGCCGGGTAGCTATGTTCGGAAGGGATAACCGCTGAAAGCATCTAAGCGGGAAGCCTACCTCAAGATAAGATTTCCCTTGGACTTTATGTCCTCTAAAGAGCCGTTGAAGACTACGACGTTGATAGGTTGGATGTGGAAGCATGGTGACATGTGAAGCTGACCAATACTAATTGCTCGTGAGGCTTGACTATACAACACCCAAACAGTTGTATACAAAGCATCAATCGATTCATAAAACATCATCTAACGATGAAAATACTTGATTTAGTATCGCTGATCGAACATCATATCCAACTCAGATATAATCTCTGTTAATAACTCATTTGGTAGAAAACTTAGCAATAGGTAAGTCTAAGCAAGTATCCATAAACAGTTGTGCTGGCGACAATAGCAAGAGTGAACCACCTGATCCCTTCCCGAACTCAGAAGTGAAACCTCTTCGCGCTGATGGTAGTGTGGCGTTAGCCATGTGAGAGTAAGTCATCGCCAGCTCATTATTCGAAAATCCCTCAAGCAGTCGCTTGGGGGATTTTTTTTTGGTTTTATTTTTAAAAAACCGCAGCATGGCGGTTTCTTTAAATATTATTTTTAAGTTGCCTTCTAGCATGTTTTAAGGCTGTTCTAAGCCCTTCTTCAAGGGTGGGATGGTAGAAAGGTTGTATCAAGAGTTGCTCTAGGGTTGCATCTGTGCTGATCATCCATGCCAGTAAATGTGCCAGATGCTCCGCCTTTGGACAAAATAATTCTGCGCCTAGTAATTTTTTTGATTGTCGCTCTATATAAATTTCAATAGCCCCTTGATTCTTCGCAATGACGACTGCACGTCCTTGTGTTGTATAATCGACATAGCCTGTAACAAAGTCAATTTCTTGCTGTTTGAGCTGCTGATAGCTTTGGCCAACGACAGCCATTTCAGGTGCACTAAATACAATAGACAATGGTGTGAGTGTTTTTACTGATTTTAGCTGAGGATAGTTAATACAGTTCTCGACGGCAATGCGTCCTTCATGTGCAGCTTCATGTTGTAGTGGGGTTGATGTATAGGCATCCCCCACAATAAAGATTGGTAAATTCGCCAATTGTTTACTGTGTGCATCGATTGGTAAGCTGTTTATATCGTGAAATTCAGTGGAAATATTTTCAAGGTGTAGGGAGTCGAGTTGGCTTTGTCTACCAGTTGCCAGTAAAACATAATCGACATCCAACTGATGTGTTTGTTGTTGTTCAACATAACTTAATCGAGCACCATGCGCTGTTCTTTGCACCTGTTCAGGTAAAATTTCAAATTTAATTTGCAATTCTTGACTTAAGCTTGCTTGTGCCAGTTGTTGCAGTGCTGGGCTAGTTAGAGAACCAACCTTTTTACTACGTGCAAATACTGTCGTTTTAACTCCTAAGCGTTGCATGGCTTGTGCTAATTCAATGGCAATTACACCGCTACCAATCACCGCAAGTGACCGAGGTAAAGTCGTTAATTCAAAAATTTGATCCGAAGTGATCAGTCGATCTTGTAATTCATTTTGCCATTGTGAATTATTTTTAGGGCGAGAGCCAACTGCGATAATAAAGGCTTTGGCTTGATAGCTGTGCTGATTGACCTGTACGGTGTTATGGTTAATAAAGTAAGCACGGCCTGAAACTTTATGTGCAGTTGGCCAGTGCTCAACATCTTTTTGTGTTGCAGAGGTAAACCGATCACGTAATGTTTGAACACGTTGCATGACATTTGAAGCATTTATTGTACCATTGACCACCAGTGCAAGTTGATCAGCATGTTGTATCCCATGGTCCCTCGTTGATAATGAGTAAATTTTCGGTAAATTTAATTGCTTCTTTATATGCAGCTATGCCTGCAGTACCAGCGCCAATAATAATAAGATCATACATAATTTACAGATATTTTTATTTATCGTTGTGATAGTGATAGCATATTTATAGTGAAAAGTACGTGGATAAATTTGTAAAAAAACGGCAAAAATGCCGTTTTTAATGTTTTTATAACGATGTGCCTACGTTGACCCCTACAGTGGGGCGTACATTCATTGAACTACATCCGACAATACTGACTGCACAGATGAAGATAATCAATAATTTATTCATGGAGTAATCCTTGTGATTTTGCCTGTTTATAAAGTAACGCTGATCGTGTTCCACTTCTACAAATCAGTAAAATTGGTTTCGGTAATTCATTAAAATATTGAGCAAATTCAGCAATATCCTTAGGATTAATTTGACCCTGTTCAATCGGTTGATAGATAACACCAATCCGTTTTTTTTCTGCAATATCTCTAAGTTGACTCACTGAAACAAGATTACCAGCTTCGTTGTCTGGACGATGAACAATGACAGATTTAAAACCTTGTTGCATGAGTTGTGTAAACTTATCGACAGTCATGCTGTTTGCAATGCTTACATTTTGGGTTAGATTTTGAGTGAATGCATCTTGGGCCAAAATATTACAAGATGAGCAAAGAAAAACAGCAGTAATAAAAACGGCTTGAACAAACTGTTTAGTCATCCAAAAGATCCATTTGCTTTGCCAATTGGTAAAGATTGTTGGAACGGTTGCCCGTACGACAGAACATAAGGACTGGTTTTGGTAATTCGTTAAAATGATTGGCAAAAGTACGTACATCAATTTCGCTAATTTGACCTGCGACAACAGGTTGATAGACATAGTCTAAATGTGCCTCACGTGCGGCAGTTTCAATTTGTGAACTCGTCGGTTGATCGGGTCCACCTTCCATATCTGGTCGATTATTGATAATAGACTTAAAGCCTTTGTCTACAATTTGAGAGATATGTTCAGGTCCAATTTGACCTGCAAATCCAACTTGATCGCTCACGATGTTTTCCTCCACTTAACGACGAAATATAAGGGTTATAATAGCATTAAGTGTTAAATTGGGCTGAAAGTTCGTAAAAAAATATTGTGCTGTTCACGATACAAGATAAAATTGAGCTATATCACATGATTTAATATGGATTTAACGATTGACCTTTCTTTATCGTTGCCTAAATTACTGGTATTGATCCATCAAATAAATCATATGCTAATCTTTTTTATGATTCTCCTTTTAAAACTCTATTTTAACCCAATTAGAATACTATATAGTTTAAATGAGAGTCTATTTCATGATTATTGTTTGTCCTGAATGCTATGCCAAAAATAGAGTGGCTGAAGATAAATTGACGCAAAATCCAAGCTGTGGTCAATGTCATAATGCTTTAATCCCATTAGCACCGATTGAGCTTAATGAGCAAAATTTTAGTCAATTTATCACACATAGTGATTTACCTATTTTTATTGACTTATGGGCAGATTGGTGTGGACCTTGTAAGATGATGGCGCCACATTTTCAGCAGGTTGCTCAAGCCTATCCTCAGGTTGTGTTTGCAAAGATTAATACGGAGGAAAATCCACGTTTGAGTGCTGCTTTTCATGTTCGTAGCATTCCAACACTGGTTTTAATGAATAAAAGCAATGAAATTGCTAGAATAAGTGGTGCACTACGGTCTAGCGAATTAAAGCAATGGCTAGATCAACATTTAAACGCCTAACAGTAAGGGCTTGGAGTTAACGTGTCAGATTCTTATGTAAAACCTGAAGGTATTTTATCTCTTCAAACAATTGCAATGCCAGCAGATACAAACTGGAGCGGTGATGTTTTTGGTGGTTGGATTGTGTCACAAATGGATTTGGCTGGAGCAATTCATGCAGAACGTTTTTCTAAAGGACGTTGTGCAACAATTTCAATTAATCAAATGACATTTTTAGTTCCTGTTAAAGTTGGCGATGTCATTACCTGTTATACCAAAATATTAAAAGTAGGCAATACTTCAATTCAAATGCAAATTGAAGTATGGGATAGTCATGACAGTTCTCGTGAAGCAAAACGTGTTACGGAAGGCGTATTTACTTTTGTGGCTGTAGATGTCAAAGGTGGAAAACGTCAGATCCCAGAAGAAGCTAAACAAAAGTTTTTAGCGTCGCAGCAAGCAGCCTAATACGCTATTGCTGTCATTTAAAATCCTGGATTTCAATCTGGGATTTTTTTTTGCAATTGATCTTTACTGATCCATGCCCATCGCATTTGGCATTCTATGGGAGCATGAGGACTTTCATCGGTTAAATGTACTGTGACAACGGTTTCACCCTTGAGGGTGTTTTGCATTAAGTCTTGTTGTGCTTTGCTTAGTGTGGCAATTGCCTGCATCCTACCCGATGTTGGACGTTTAAAATCAATGTGCATACTTTTAATTAGAACAATAGCATGATCAGGAACATTGAGTGCTGTAATAAAACCAGTTGCAGTTTCAGCCAGTAGCGCCATCGCGCAAGCATGAAGCTGTCCAAGATGATTTTGTACCGCCACATGATTTTTTAGTTGAACAATGATTTGATTGGGCTGCATGTGTATATATTGAATTTTAGCTGTCCCGACCATAGGAACAATATGACCAAAAGCTTTATTCCACAAACGTTGGCGTAATGGTTGTGGAAGTTTAGCGCTGATCTTGACCAGTCGATATAAGCGATTATGTGGCATATTGTCCCTTGGATTAGATTTTATTTTAGTCTTTAAAATTATTAAACTGTAAAGGAATACCGAATTGCTCTTCCTTTAAGAAAGCCATAATTTGTTGTAACGTATCTCGTTTTTTATCTGTAACACGAATTTTATCCCCTTGAATAGACGATTGTACTTTAATCCCACTTTCTTTAATGGCCTTGTTAATTTTTTTTGCGGTATCTGAATCAAGACCATCTTTGAGTTTAATGACTTGAATAAAATTTTTACCAGACGCTGTCGCGGTTTGTGGATCTAGTGCTTGTACATCAATTTTACGTTTATAAAAATGATTTTCAAGCATGCTATAAACTTGATCACATTGGAAATCACTTTCAGTCTTGATTTTAATTTCCTTGGCTTTTTCATTTAATTCGATGGAGACATCTTGACCACGGAAGTCAAAGCGTGTAGCAATTTCTTTTTGCGTGTTTTGCACGGCATGATTTACTTCAAAAGTTTCTAATTCTGAAACAATATCAAAAGATGGCATAGATTAGACCTTTACAAATGGAAAGAATATCTGAGATGCTAGGGGGGTTTTCTTCATTTGCCAAGTATTGTTTACATCAAAGGAGTGTATAATGATCCGTAAACAAGAAATTACTACATTTGAGTTCCCAGAAAATGCGGTTATCTGGGATGTTCGTGATACCCAAGCTTATGCTGAGGCACATTTGAAAGGTGCAGTAAATCAACCGATTACAACTTTATCAGCAGAGAGCCTTGCTCAAGTATCAGCGGATGAGCCAATTTACATTTTATGTGGTGGCGGAAGTAAAGCACCGCGTGCAGCTGAACTATTAGATGGTTTTGATAATCGTCGTGAATATGTTGTGCTGATGGGAGGCACACGTGCCGCTCGTGACGCGGGATTACCCTTAGAGCAAAGTAATTAAGTTAAAAAAGCGCCGTAAGGCGCTTTTTAGTTGAATGTGATCGCAAGATCATGTTGTGATTGGTGGTTGATAATAGGGTTTTTTAGCTTTTATTTTCTTTTGAAATCGTGTCGCTGCCAGTTTTTGTAATAATGATCTTGGAATAGGACACACTTCACCTAACATAAGTGCCATGAGAACTTCACTACAGAGTGGTGCAAATAAAAATCCTTTAGATCCTAAACCGGTAAAAGTATAAATTTCTTCATCGGCTTGTAATTGACCGAGTAATGGAAAATAGTCAGGTGTTTGTGTGCGGATAGATGCACGACCTTGCCAAGTTTCTGGTGGCGCCAAGGTATTGGCATATTGTGGAAAGACACTATGTAATAGTGCAAAATTATGTTGATGATCTTCTAATAAAACAGCTTCATCGTCACGATGAGGATAAAATGAAGCCCCTAAGATTAACTGCTCTGGATTGAGCTGCATACAATAACCACCATAACTATAAGCCTGATCCAAACTTTGATGGGAGTGATTCAGCCAACTCACTTGACCTCGAATAGGCTTTAAGACGGGGTAATATTGAGAAAGTTGTACACTATGTCTGGCGGCACAAATAATCACTTGGTCATATTCGATGTGCTGTTCTTGAGTGGTACATACTTCTACACGTTGTTTTTGTTTAATTGACTTAATTTCTGCATGTTGATATGTAATTTGCCTATGTTGTAGTACTTGCTGTGCAAATTGATGTGGAGAGATGACACCTGCATCAGTCAATTTTAAACTGTGATATGCGGTTGTAAGTGTACTTTGTTCTGCTGTTTGGCGTTGTAACAGGGATTGGGGATATTGTTCAGCTAAACAAAGTAAATCTTCAGCATTCTTTAGCGCAAGCTGAGAGATATCAATTTTACGAAAAGCATTGAATTGGCGGTAATAGGGTATGGCATATTGCCATGCCAAGGTCATTAAGTGTTCAGCACATTGAGTTGCAGGGCATAATTTTGGATTAAGCAAGGCAAGAGGGTTACCAGAAGCACCTGCCAAAGGCTCCTGTTTGTCGTATATGACGACTTCATGACCTCGTTGGGCCAAAGCCCATGCACAGCTTAATCCGGCGATTCCTGCGCCAATAATCGCGATTTGCCGTTGAGAATTAAATTTCTTATCACATGATTTTTCTTTATATGAGCTCGGTACAGCGTCTGGTGCTTGCCAAATCGCTTTTAACATTTCACGTTTATGACCAAAACCACGTGGTCGCGAAATATTAATACCATGTTGTTGTAACCCACGTTTAAGTACACCCGCCACGCTAAAAGAAGCATAGGTGGTACCATAATCAGATAAACGAACAATATTGCTCAGGATATGCTCTTCCCATAAATCTGGATTACAAGAGGGTGCAAAACCATCCAAGAACCAAGCATTAATCGGGTGTGTTTTTTCCATCATAGGAAAAACATCATGTGCATCACCAAACCATAAATCTAAGGAAAAGCGCTCTTGGGGAAAATTGAGACGATGACAGCCAGCCAGTGGTTGTGGGTAGTATTGTAGTAATTGTTGTGCGAAAGTATGTAATTCTGGCCATGCATGCAGAGCACGTTGTAAATCCTGTTGAGTCAGTGGAAATTTTTCAACTGAAACCACATGGAGGTGACTCTGATTTTCAGGACGAACCTGTTGCCATAATTGCCATAATGCTAAAATATTTAAACCGGTACCAAAACCTGTTTCACCTACAGTAAAATATTGAAAAGGTTCTAAATTTGCCAAACGATATGTTAAATCATTGCCATTTAAAAACACATGACGTGTTTCTAATAGGCCATTATCTTTGGAGAAATAAACATCGCCAAATTGTTTGGAAATTGGCACTTCGATGCCATCGACAATTTGCCAATCTAAATCAGCAGTTTGAATGATGTCAGACAAATTTAAAAACCTTTTACATTAAAAAAATAATTTACCATTGGCGCCGACGTTTACCATAGACATAGCCGGCAATAAAAAAGCCGAGCAATACGCCAACAGTCATGGTCATCGCACCATATAAAAACATTTGAGCGCTACGTTCACTTTGCAATACTTGAACCTGTACACCAAGGTTATCATTTTTTAACTGTAACTCTTGATTTTGTGCCAAGGCATCTAGATTGGCTTTCTCCAGTTGGTGTAAACGACCGGCTTGATCTTTAACCAAAGCTTTCACTTTAGCTTCATTCAATGCTTTATTTTTGACCATCTGCTCAGCTGTAAGCTTTTGCTCTTGCAAGGAAGCTGCATCTTTTGCTGCTGTTGGAATTGTACCCGGCTTATTGGCTGGAATGGTTTGTAACACTGGTGCTGCTGTAGGAGCTTCTGCTGTCACGGTAGCAGGCGATGGTGTTGTTTCAACTGCCCATACCGTAGAGCAGTAAAAGCATACGCTCAACACACTTGAAAAAATGAGGCGCATAGACCTTATCCTTTAGGGAAAGCCTTATTGAATGGCTTTACATCAATCTGACTATATACCCCTTCTTTCAGGAAAGGTTCCTCTGCTAACCAAGCATCGAGCGCTGCTCTAGAATCGAAATCCACAATGATGGTACTACCATAAAAACCTGCCTGTGGATTATTGGGGTCTTTGGGCATAGCACCGGCAACAATTAAACGACCTTCGGCATCTAATTGGCTTAAACGTGCTAAATGTTGTGGACGAATGGCAAGACGTTTTTCCACTGTACCTTCTTGATCTGTACAGCTAACAACAAATAATGGCATGTGAGCTCTCGACTTTGCAACTGAAATACTATTCAGGATTTTTAAAGTATTTACGCAATACAATAAACTGAATAATGATAAAGGAAAACATGACGATCATGTCACCAAATGCAGTAAATTCTCCCCAATATTTTCCATTCATAAATAAAAATGCAAAGAAAACATGTAAGCCGGACATTAACATAAACATTGCAGCCCAAGCATAATTAAGTTTTAACCAGCCTTTTTCTGATAAATGTAATACAGGGCCGAACAGTCTTTGGATCAGTGGTTTACGTTCTTTACTAAAGAATGGAGAAAGTAAAAATGCACCTGCAAATACCAAGTTTAGTAATGCTGCTTTTAACTTAATATAAAAATCATCTGAGAGCATTAAGGTAATTCCCCCAAAAATGACCGTCATAAATAATACAATCCATTGCTGTTTATCGAGACGGAATTTTTGAAAGACAAATAGCGCACCATAGACCACCAACATGGCAATGATTAGACCTGTCGTTGCGACTAAAATATTATTATTATCTACACCACCTGCAGAGCCAATCAATTGTAATAGGGGATGATGACTATCCTGAGGATCTACCGTTTTATATAAATAAAAGAAAATAATCAGTGGCACAAAGTCTAAAAGTGCTTTCATGTTAGAGTATCTAAATCTGAGCAAATAAATGATATATAGTATAAGTGATGGAAGGCATAGATTTACATACACACAGTAATATTTCTGATGGGACTTTGTCTCCAGAACAGTTAGTACTGGCTGCTGTCAAACAGCATATACATACGTTGGCATTAACCGATCATGATACACTTGATGGTGTATTTTTAGCACAAAAAATTGCAGAAAAACATGATGTTAAACTTATTTCTGGTGTTGAGATTTCCAGTCAATGGTCAAGGCCCAGTACACAGAAAGTTTATGCCGTTCATGTAGTTGCATTAAATATACAAAACTTTTCTCCTTTACAGTCAGCATTGGCGCAACAACAACAGATTCGTGCCGAGCGGGCAAAAAAAATCTGTGATCTGCTGATTCCTCTGATTGGTGAAAATATTTATCCTGATGTTTTGATGCTGGTTGATGGTATTGCTGATCGTATTACACGAAGCCATATTGCCAAAACATTGCTGAATAAAAAATATGTCAGCCGGATACAGCAAGCATTCGATAAATATCTTAAAGAAGGTAAAAAAGCATATGTTAAATTTGATGGTTTAAGCTTAGAGGAAACTATTCAGATTATTCATCAAAGTGGTGGCTATGCTGTTCTTGCTCATCCTACACGTTATCAATTATCTGCCACAAATATTCGTTATCTTATTGAAATATTTTCACGTTATGGGGGGGATGCAGTTGAATTACCGCCTGCGACAGATCCCGCTTCAACTCGACAAATGATTGATCGAATGATTGCAGAGTATCAACTCAAGGTTTCTATTGGCAGTGATTTTCACGGTGATCATATGCCTTGGATTCGTTTAGGCAATACGCCTCGTTTAAAAGAGGGGCAAGTGGGTATTTGGCAAAATTTTAATTGATATTGAGTGCTGAATACGCGAAAAATACTTCACTATAAACAGTATATTTAAAAAAATATGCAGCGGGTATGGTTTATTCAATATGATATACAATCGCTTATAACAGGTTATTGTCTTGAGCTTGAATAGGCGGCGGGGTATGTTTACCGAGCGTCCCTAATAATTCAATTTCAATAGTACGCACCATTGCATCGAGTGGCAGATCGTTACTTTGCGTTCCAAAGGGCTCCTCAATTTCTGAGCTTAATGCATCCAAGCCTAAAAAGGTATAGGCCAACACGCCAACCAATAACGGGGTTGCCAAACCCAGTGTTGAACCCAAGCTAAAAGGCAACATAAAGCAGAAAAAATAAACGGTGCGATTTAATAATACAGAATAAGCAAAAGGTAATGGTGTGGTTGCAATTCGATCACATCCGGCTTGTACCAAACCTAACTGAGCCACATGACCATTGAGTTGACTATAGATAATATCCGAAATTTCACCCTCTTTAAGCGCTTGTAACAATTCCCACTGAATGAGATTTAGGGTGTATTGCGGTGCATTTACCTGTTGATAGAGCAAAGTCAGTGATTGTTGGCTCAATCCGCTGGTTTCGACCAATTCTGTTGGATTCGCTGTCTGTTGTCTGAGTCGATCACGTAATACATTCGCAAAGACAATAATATGCTGAATAACGCGTTCACGCCGTGCTTGACTGAGAATGCGGCAATCTCGATCAAAATGGCGTGCATTGGCAATAAGCAGTCCCCATAGTTTACGTGCTTCCCACCAGCGGTCATAACATGCTGAGTTTTTAAAGCCCAAAAAAATCGACAATACAATACCAAATAAGGTAAATCCGACTAAGGGAAGTTCGGGGAAATTAAAGTGGTCAGTATAAGATAAGCCACCAATAATCGCAGCTAAAAGCATGACGACACCCAAGGATGGTAATACCTTAGGTAAAATAGTTCCTCTCCATGAAAAAAGCAGTTTAAAAACGCTGGTTTGTTCCCGAATAATCATCTATTAGCGTCATCATAAGTTTTAGCATGATCTTGTTCTTTTACCTTTCTTTTGTCAATAACAAAGCATATAGTACGGTCAACTTTCATGACAATTAATCATATTGGCGAGTATATAAATTGATGACCATTGTCGCAATTTAGTATTAGATTGCAAAAATTGAGCAGTGTACTGATATTTTTTAGTGATAAGTAATGCGGAAATTCTCAGAATGAATCTTGGGTAAGCGATTATTTAATGCTATTGTGGGCGCCATTACAACAGAAAGGTAGCCTGTTTGTGAGCTTTGATTTAAGTGTGATTTCAAATAAAAATATTGTCTTGGCCGTGACTGGAGGTATTGCAGCATATAAAAGTGCCATATTAGTACGCCGTTTAAAAGATGTAGGATTTAATGTTCGTGTGGTGATGACAAAAGGTGCTCTCGCCTTTATTACGCCGTTAACTTTTCAAGCACTGTCAGGTAATTCTGTACATACAGAATTATTAGATCCTGAAGCTGAAGCAGGGATGGGGCATATTGAGCTTGCTCGTTGGGCAGATCTGCTTTTAGTTGCACCTGCCAGTTGTGACACAATTGCAAAATTTGCTGCTGGTTTAGCTGATGATTTGTTATCTACCTTGTATTTAGCAACCAAGGCACCAGTATGGATCGCACCGGCAATGAATCAGCAAATGTGGGCTGCCAAAGCGACGCAACGTAATTTGGCCACATTGGTGAGTGATGGCGTGCATGTGATTTTACCTGATGCGGGTGCACAAGCATGTGGTGATGTCGGCTTGGGCCGTATGCCTGAACCAGAAAATCTAGCCGATCAAGTCACAGCATACTTTCATCAAGCACAGCGTGCCATTGCAGAAAAATTTGGTTTATTGGCTGGCAAAAATGTGGTGATTACAGCGGGTCCTACCCGTGAAGCAATCGATCCAGTACGCTATATTTCCAATCACAGTACTGGCAAAATGGGCTTTGCTTTAGCCTCTGCCTGTTATGCCGCAGGTGCGAAAGTCACCTTAATTGCAGGACCTGTCAGCTTAGATACACCAAATGGTGTACAGCGAATCAATGTTCAGTCTGCTGTACAGATGCTAGAGAAAAGTTTATACATGTTAGATCAAGGCTGTGATGTCTTTATTGCAACAGCAGCCGTAGCTGATTATCGTGTAGCGCAGGTGGCTGAGCATAAAATTAAAAAGGCAGGCGATGAACTTAATGTCGCTTTAGTCAAAAATCCAGATATTGTGGCCACGATTGCATTACAAGCAAAGCGACCATTTATGGTCGGTTTTGCGGCTGAAACGCGTCATGTTGAGGCATATGCCAGTGCTAAACTGATTGCGAAAAAATTGGATATGATTGCTTGTAATGACGTTTCTCGTTCAGATATTGGTTTTGCTTCAGATCAAAATGCGATGACAGTATTTTTTGCTGAGCACTATCAACTTGAAAAACGTGATTTAGAAAAGGCATCCAAACAAGATATTGCTCAACAATTGGTAGAAGCGATTCATGACGCGATGCATCATGAGCTAAAAGGTGAAGCATTATTTTAATTTAATATGATGTTTTAATCATAATTTTTATAATCGTACTGACATAAAAAAAGACCGTCGAGACGGTCTTTTTTTATATATGGATTTAAGCTTGACCTTCAGCAGCAGCAACTTGTGCACGTTGCATATTGGCTTCAAACTCTGCATCAAAGTTAATTGGTGTAAGTAATAGCTGTGGGAAGCTACCCTTAGTGACCATATCATTGACGGCTTCACGTAAGAACGGGAATAAAATATTTGGACAGTACGCACCTAAGATATAAGGTAAGCGATCTTCTTCGACGCCATCGACCAAGAAAATTCCAGCTTGAGTAATGTCAACAATAAATGCAGTTTCACCAGCATTATTCGCCTGAACCACGACTTTTAAAGAAACTTCAAAATGTGTCGGATCTACTTTTTCTGCTGAAGAAGAAAGATTGATATTCAGCTCTGGTTCCCAAGCATTGGTAAATACTTGTGCCCCTGGTACCTCAAAAGAAATATCTTTGGTGTAAATACGTTCTAAGGCTAATTGTGGTTGAACTTGTTGTTCTTCACTCATTTTTTAATCCTATTCAGTTTTAGAAGTAATCGTTACTTATTTTATGCTAATAAATTGTCTAACTTACCTTCACGCTCTAAAGCATAAAGTTGATCAAAACCGCCAATAAATTGATCATTAATGAAAATTTGCGGAACTGTACGGTGATTAGTACGTTGCATTAATTCAATACGAACTTCTGGCGCTTCATTTGATAAGTTAATTTCTTTATAGGTCACCCCTTTGCGTTCGAGAAGTTGTTTAGCTCGAATACAATAAGGACAGACAGTTGTTGAGTAAATCGTCACTTCAGCCATGTTGGCCTCCTTCAGCGAATTATTTAGCTTTAACGAGAGGTAAGCCTTGGGCTTTCCAGTTACTAATACCGCCATCTAGACGATATGAATCTTTATGACCAACCTGCTGCAATGCACTACCAGCAACTTGACCTAGGTTACAAATAAAAACCAAAGGACGATCAGTCGTTTTTAATTCTTCAATGTGTTTAGTAATTTGGCTATATGGAATATTTCGGCTACCACTAATATGGCCTTCACGAAAATCTTTTGCATCACGTAAGTCAATTAATAGCGCATTTTTAGCTTTGACTAAAATACCCAAAGATTGAGGAGAAATCTTACGACCATTACGTTGACCCTCCAAAATAAAGAACAACACAATTAAAACAGCGAGTGTTCCAAATAAGAAGGGGTGATTCCCCATAAATTCGAACCAACGTTCCACAAGTCACCTAATTACAATTTCAAAATTGTTAAAGAGTATAGCTGATAAATATGGCGATCAAAATCATTGCTTCAAGTGCACGAGCAGAATAAACATCAATTTTTTTGCTGAGCTTCAGTAATTTCATCCAATAAACGTAAAAAACTATCTAAACGACGAGATGAAATTTCATTATTTTCAACAGCTAAGCGCAGTGCACATTGTTTTTCATGACGATGTGTACAATTACGGAACTGACAATAGCCAAGTTGGCGTTCAATTTCAGGAAATCCTTGTTGTATTTGTGCACTTTCTAAGTGCCATAAACCAAATTCGCGAATTCCTGGAGAGTCAATCAAGGCCGCACCATCACCAAAAGAGATTAAACGTGTTGATGTGGTGGTATGTTGTCCCAAAGCAGAATTTTCTGAAATAACATTGGTTTTTTGTGCAGCATCTGGAACAATACTATTGATGAGTGAGCTTTTACCTACTCCAGATTGTCCTACAAAAGCTACCGTTTCACCAGCCAATCGTTGTGCTAGAGCGGATAAATCACCAGTTGATTGGGTCAATAAAATTTCATAACCTAAATTTTGATATTCTTTAACCAGTGTTAAAATTGGATCATCTTGATGCAATAGATCGGTTTTATTCAGGACCAATAGCGCAGGAATACCTGCGACTGCACAAGCCACCAAATAACGATCAATTAAACCTGGTGCAGGTTCTGGCAAAGGCGCAAACACAATCACAATTAAACTAATATTGGCCGCGACAGGTTTAACTTTATGGTAGCGATCTGGGCGAGTGAGTAAAGACTGGCGTGGCTGTATGGCCGTAATAATACCCAATCCTGTATTGGGATCTGCTTGCCATTTTACACGGTCACCTGTGACCAATAACTCAAGATTTGTTCGCGTATGGCAGCGCCAAATACTGCCCAGTTCAATTGGTTTCCAAAAAGGTTCTGGTTCACCAGCTTGAAGCACCGGCTTTTCAGGATGTTGTTCTGGGACGGATAGTGCTTGTACCTCAAGCTGTCGGCCGTAATGTTGCACCACTAGACCTTCTAAATCATTGCTGGTATCAAGCTCTTCTTGGCGCGTTTTATGCTGTTTCTGAATGCGACGTTGCTGTTGTTCTGTCAGACGACGCTTACGAATTAAAGCCATTCATATCCTAAAAAACCATGAATATCGGAAAGCAAAAATAGCATGAAGCGGAGGTAGAATTACAGCCAAGGACAAATAAATTTGTTAATATGGTATTTTTTAACCTAAATAAGATTGCAGATTTATGAGCAGCACACCTGATACACGCCTGATTTGGATTGACCTTGAAATGACAGGTCTGGATACAGATCACGATCAAATTATTGAAGTTGCCACGATTGTTACTGACGATCACTTAAATATTTTGGCGGAAGGACCAGTATTAGCGATACATCAGTCGGATGTTGTGCTCAATGCAATGGATGAATGGAATACCCGACAGCATGGTCAATCAGGACTAATTGAACGTGTTCGTCGGAGTAAGCTCACGGCACGTGATGCCGAATTACAAACCTTGGCATTTTTAAAAAAATGGGTAAATCCAAAAGCTTCACCTATGTGTGGTAATTCTATTTGCCAAGATCGTCGTTTTCTACATCGGTTGATGCCTGAAATGGAGCAATTTTTTCATTATCGTAATTTAGATGTGTCTTCTATTAAAGAGTTAGCAAAACGCTGGCGTCCAGAAATTATGAGTGGGTTAAAGAAAAATGCATCACATTTAGCAATGGATGATATCCGTGATTCGATTGTTGAATTAAAATATTATCGTGAATATTTCTTTATCATGAATCAAGATTAATCATGCACTATTTTTCAGTTTTAGCTGTTTGAGTTGTTGTTGATCAACAGAGAGTATCGCACGAACTGAAGGTATGGATCATGTAGGCCATCTCAGATAAAATTCTTCTGAGCATGGCCTATCTTTTGTCAATTAGCCTATTGCTTTACCATGGTGATGGCGAGTAAGTGCTGGTAGCTGATCTATAAAATATGTCATATTGCTGCTCCATTTATTGGGCTGCTCTGCAATTAAGTAAGTATGGATCGTTGCAATATCTTCAGTGATTTCATGCACACAAATATGCGGATAAAAATAAGATTGTTGGATATAACTCAGGGGTAAAATCGCTACACCCACGCCTAGACTTACACAACTGACAATACCGTCTAGACTACCCATTTCAAGAATATTTGTGGCCGCTAAGTGATGGCTTGATAAAAATAAATCGATGGCCTTTCTATAGCTACACCCTTGTTTAAAGGCAATGAATTTTTGATGACTTAGATATGTTGTAGATAGCTGTTGTGGTGCATTTCGTGCCGTAATTAACACCAGTTGTTCAGTCCAGACATGGTAATTAAATAATTCAGCAATCGGTTGATCATTGGCAATAAAAGCACAGTCTAATTGTGATGCTTTAACTTGATCAATTAAATCTCGACTTGATCCCGTACTCAGCATGATGGGTAAATTGGGTTGTATTTTTTGTAGATCTTGTAACAGTATTGGCAATCTAACCGCTGCAGTGGTTTCCATACTTCCCAGCGTTAAAGGAAAATTTTGAACAGGCTGTATCTGGCTAAAAGCTTGTACAATTTCTTTTTGTAAATTAATCATTTGTTCTGCATAACGATACAATTGTAATCCAGCACGTGTAGGTAAAATTGGATTTTGACGTAAAAGAATTTCAACCTTTAATTCATGTTCAAGTTTTTTAATATGACTCGTAACATTGGATTGTACGGTATGTAAATGCTTTGCAGCTTCAGAAAAACTGCCTAACTTCACTACCATCAGAAATATTTCCAGAGACTTTAGCTGCATTTGAATCACTTTTAGAGATACTTACTATCAAATCAAATCATTTTACATGATAACAGCATCTTGTTTAAATCGTGATAAAGCGTTAAAGGGGGAGTGTGTTGTGTTTCATGTGATAAATATCTTCAAGTTATTATTTATATTATGTATTGCTGCAATGATTACTTTGGGTTTGATGATGTTAGATGCTCAAATATGGGGTCAAGCAAATGTTTCATCTCCTTTGCTTTATATCGATTAATCTCACTGAACACTCAGCATAACAGATCGTGAATACAGATGCAGATCGGTTGTAGTGAGACTCAATCAATTACATGCTGTAGTGGTATAGTCTCTGACTATGCCATCATTGGCATCATTCTGAATTGAGTGATGCCTGCAATGGCTGAGTGATGAGTACTGTGATTGTTGTGGGAGCTAATTGACCTAGTTTAAGTGTATTGATTAACAAGGCAGTATCACTATGGTGATTGTCGTTATCTCAATAGCGACAATTGATGGTATTTTATATACTAGTATGGGGATTGGGATGATGTTATCTGCTGTATTGATCCGTTTGAAAAGTTCATCATGAGATAATAAAACAGCTTAATTTTTGATTCTTGATCTGATTGATTATGTCTGATGTTATATGACACGCTTTATATTGAATGGTTGAGGTCACTCTTTTAAAAAAAATATAGAAAAATTTAAATTAGATTTACAAAAATCCTTGTTAGCTATCGTGCTTAAACGCTCAACTGCGTATACACTATAATCAGTTTTACATTATAACAATGAGCACTATATGCAAAGTAATAACCCTATTTTGACACGTGTAGAAGTCTCTAGCGATTATTCACAGCCAATGACCCTACAAGGTACGATTCGTAAATCGGTACTATTAACTGTTATTGCTGCAGTCGTGGGTCTCGCTTTATTCTTTTATACCTTTTTAACTGGCCAAGCTTCCTTGGCTTATGCGGGTGCGTTAGTGGGCGCAATTGGTGGTTTTGTGATTGCCCTTATTGCCACCTTTAAACCGAAATTTGCAAGAAGTTTAGCAATACCTTATGCCCTATTTGAAGGTGCATTTTTAGGCGGCATATCTGTTATTTTTCAGATAAAATATCCGGGTGTACCATTACAGGCCCTCTTGGCGACTTTTGTTACAACTTTAGTGATGTTTGGTTTATATCGCTTTAAAATTATTCGTGCAACTGAAAAGTTTAAATCGGTGGTCATGTCTGCAACCCTTGCAATTGCGCTAGTTTTTGTAGTGCAGTTTGTCATGAGTATGGCATTTGGTTCTAGCATTCCATTTTTATTTGAAACCAGTGCATTAGGGATTGGTTTTGCTGCTTTTGTTGCGGTGATTGCATCCTTAAATTTAATTTTAGATTTTGATTTAATTGAAAATGGTGTGGCACAGCAAGCACCAAAAGCCATGGAATGGTTATGTGCTATTGCACTCTTAGCGACGTTAGTATGGATGTATTATTCATTTTTACGTTTGCTAGGCATGTTGCAAGATGATTAAATGATGAATGTAATTGTATAAAAAAATCGTCCATTTATTTGGGCGATTTTTTTATGGTTATTTATGGTTAAATGTTAAAAAAGATGCATTATGCAATTTCGTAATCTTATAAATTTAGGCATTATGTGGACAAATGATTTTAAGTGAGAATTCCATGGCGCAAGGATTATTGGCTGGTAAACGTTTTCTGATTGCGGGTATTGCAAGTAAACTTTCAATTGCATTTGGTATTGCACAAGCTTTACACCGTGAAGGTGCTGAATTAGCTTTTACTTATCCAAATGAAAAATTAAAAAAACGTGTAGATGAGTTTGCAGCGCAATTTGGTTCAACACTGGTCTTTCCATGTGATGTCGCTGTTGATGCTGAAATCGATCACGCATTTGCTGAATTAGCACAACATTGGGATGGTTTAGATGGTGTAGTGCATTCGATTGGATTTGCACCTGCACATACTTTAGATGGTGATTTTACCGAGGTAACAGATCGGGAAGGCTTTAAAATTGCACATGATATTAGTGCATATAGTTTTATTGCCATGGCGCGTGCTGCGAAACCATTATTGGTTGCACGTCAAGGATGCTTATTAACCTTGACTTATCAAGGTTCGGAGCGTGTCATGCCGAATTATAATGTGATGGGAATGGCAAAGGCATCTTTGGAAGCAGGCGTACGTTACTTGGCATCTAGTTTGGGTGCTGAAGGTATTCGTGTTAATGCCATTTCTGCTGGTCCAATTCGTACTTTGGCTGCATCTGGAATTAAATCTTTCCGTAAGATGCTTGATGTCAATGAAAAAATTGCACCATTACAACGTAATGTTACGATTGAAGATGTCGGTAATGCGGCTTTATTCTTATGCTCACCTTGGGCAAATGGTATTACTGGCGAAATTCTTTATGTCGATGCAGGTTATAGTACTGTTGGGATGAGTACCTCAATTTTAGATACAGAATAATCACTTGCATATCTATTGTGTTTGAATACATATTGGTCGTATGTCAAACCACTATGATTAAAAAAATACCAGTCAATATGACTGGTATTTTTAATTGATCCCTTAAATTGGGGGAGTCATATCATCAGATATGAGTGATGGTTAAATTTTAAGAATGAGGTTGAATAGGACTACCACCTAAGGCTTGCATTAAGGTGACATACGCGTTGTATTGATTCTGTTTGGTTTGTACCAATGACATCCGTGCATTACGTGTTGTTTCCTGTGCATCCAGTAGATTTTTTAAGGCAATTGCACCATGTGTATAGCGTGCCTGAGTTAAGTACTCTGTACGTTGAGCCAGTTCAACATTACGTTGTTGTAGTGCGACTTGTGTATTGAGTGCACGACGATTAGATAATGCATTTTCAACATCGGCAAAGGCTTGATATAAGCTTTGACGATAGCCAATAATGGCTTTTTCATAATTTAAGTCACTAATTGCAATATTTTTTTTCATATCATTATATTGCAGGAAGGGTAGACTTAAATTTGCACCTAAACTAAGTACAGGATTTTTCAGGAGTTCGGTTAATGAAACACTCGAAGCACCTAAACTACCTGTTAAGCTGATGGATGGATAATAACTTGCTGTAGTAGCATCTTTATTGGCCAGTGTTTTACGTAACCGTAACTCGCTGGCCTGTAAATCTGGACGACGAGACAATAGACTGGCAGGTAATCCTGCAACAATCTCTGGTAGTGCAACATTCGGTAAGTGTTGTGGCTCCGTAATATTCAGTTGTTGTATCGTTTGATTGAGCAATACAGCTAAAGCAGTACGGGTTTCAACTTTTTGCTGTTCAATTTGGCTCAAGGTCGATTTTTGGCTTTGTACCGCTTGAGCCGCTTGAGCCAGATCTAGACCAGAAACAGCGCCAGTTTTATATTGAGTCTGAACCAATTGATAGGTTTTATTTGTGCTGGCAAGGTTTTCGACAGCAACTCGATCAAGTTCATTTAAATAACCCAATTGCCAATATAGTTTGGCTGTCGTGGCAATCAGACTTTGCGCCGTCGCTTGTAAATCTTGTTCAGTAGCTAACGCCTCCCATTTAGCAGCTTCAGTTTGTCGCGCTAGTTTGCCAAACAAATCGACTTCATAGCTTACGCCACTATTCAATGATATTCCTTTATCACTACCATCACCTGAATGTAAATCAAAATTATGACCACCTGATGCACTGGCACTAATCCGTAATCCTTGTTGATCTTGAGCTAAACCTGCTTGTAAAAAAGCCTGTTTAATATTGATTCCAGCAGTCGCTAAATCAGGATTGGCTGCAATCACTTGGTTTACCAACTGATTAAGTTGAGGATCATTAAATAAGGTCCACCATTGATCAGCATAACGGTTTGGCGTTAAAGGATCATTTGATTTCTGGGCATATTCAAAATGCGCAGGAATATCAATAGTTGGCGCTTGATAAGGTGTTTTAACCACTGCAGCACAACCTGCCAATGTCGTTGCGAAAATCAGCGTAACTGCAAAGCGTGTAGAGATAAATTGCATATGATTTTCCTTATTCTCGAGACAGGGCATCGACAGGGTTAAGACGTGCTGCATTACGTGCTGGAATAAAACCAAATACAATCCCAATTAAACTTGAACAGACAAAAGCAGCAACAATTGAGGTCGTAGAATAGGCCATTTGAAATAGACCTTTGGCGAAGTGATCAATAATTTGTCCAATTCCTAAGGACAGTAAAACACCTAAAATACCACCGAGAATACAGACCAAAACAGCTTCAATCAAAAATTGTTGTAGGATATCACTTTGCCGTGCGCCTACTGCCATTCGGACCCCGATTTCTTGCGTTCGTTCTGTAACTGAAACCAGCATAATATTCATGACACCAATTCCGCCCACCACGAGTGAAATCACGGCGATCGCAGAAATCAGCAAGGTCATTGTTGCTGTCGTTTGTTGAATGGTTTCACGAATACTATCGGCATTTTGGGTAAAGACGTCTTGTGCATTGTGACGCTGCTCAAGCAAATTTAAAATGGCATTTTCAGCAGCTTGACTGGAGTAAACATCTTTGATTCTAACAATAATGCTACGGACATTGGCTTGTCCTAACATTCGGCTCATAACTGTAGAATAAGGTAAATAGACATTTAAGCTATCAGAATTCGCCATCATCCCTTTTTCAGGTTCGAGTACACCAATAATACGTGAAGGTACACTGCCTAACAGAATGACTTGACCAACGGGATCTGTACCATCAGCAAAAAAAGTTTTTTTGGTATTGTTATCAATGACCACATCCTGAGTTTGCTCAGTCACACTTTTTCGATCAAAAGGTTGACCCGCATTAAAATTGAGGCCTTTTACATAGAAAAAGTCTGCGCTGACACCATTAATTGAGGCAGATGCTTCTGTATCTTTATAACGGATGGTCAGACTGGTATTGACCGCTGGGGAAACGCCATCCACATAAGGTTGTTCTGCTAGCGCTTCAGCATCGGCAGGAATTAAGGTTTTAACTTGAGATGCACGCGAGTTATCACCAAATCCTCGGCCCTGATACACCGTAATAGTATTGGTTCCTAGACTGCTAATATTTTCCAGAATTTGTTTTTGTGAACCATTGCCTAAAGCAACCACTGAAACCACCGAGGCAATCCCAATAATAATACCTAACATGGTTAAAAAGGTACGCATACGATGTGCATTCATCGCCAGTAAGGCCATACGAAAGGCTTCACCTAAACGATCCAATGTCGAGCGCCATGCAGAGATTTTTTTCTTTTGATTGCGAACTAAGGGATGTTTTTCCAGTATTTCATGGTCTATTTCAGGCGTATTAGGTTGATCAGAAATAATATGACCATCACTAATTTCAATAATTCGGGTTGCGTTTTTGGCCACATTATGATCATGGGTGACTAAAATAATGGTATGACCCTTAGCATTGAGTTCACGTAAAATACGCATGACTTCAATACCACTATTTTTGTCTAATGCACCTGTTGGTTCATCAGCCAGAATCACATCTCCACCATTTATTAACGCACGTGCAATAGATACCCGTTGTTGCTGACCACCAGACAATTGGCTTGGTCTATTGTTGATTTTATCACTTAGACCCAAGTCACCCAAAAGCTCAATAGCCCGAGCATGTCGTGCAGCAACATCTTCACCAGCATAAATGGCGGGTACTTCAACATTTCCAGCGGCGCTTAAATCACCCAATAAATGATAGCGCTGAAAGATAAAACCAAAATATTCACGGCGTAATTGTGCTAATTCATCTGCTTCAAGTTGACGAGTTTCTCGGCCATTAACAGTATAACTACCCTCTGTCGGCTGATCTAAACAGCCTAAGATATTCATTAATGTAGATTTACCAGAACCAGATTGTCCAACAATTGCAACCAATTCACCCGCATAGATTTCGAGATCAATACCTTTTAGGATCTGAACAGTATCTTCACCAGCAGGAAACTCTCGTGTGAGCTGTTTGACCACTAAGAGTGGTTGTTGATTTTCACTCATGATTACATTCTCATGCCAGGACCACGGTTATTACTACGTTTTGCTGAATCATTGCTTGAATCAGAACCATCGGCAATCACCACTTTCTCTCCTGCTTTTAGACCACGTAATACTTGTACGTTGACACGGTTATTTAGGCCGAGAAGGACCGGTTGCAATTGAATACTGCCATCGTCTTGTAGAATACGAACCATTCCTCTTGATGCTTTACCTTGATCAATCAGTGCTTGTTCTGCATCAGAGAGAACTAAACGTTGTGGACGACCTGAGCGACGCTCATCGCTTGTTTTGGCTTCAGACGTTGAGGTTTGATTAGTATTGGCAGTGTTTGTACGTTGACGTTGTGGACGATTTGAAGCTTGAACAGCTGAAGCTGGAATGATTAAAGCATGTTTGACTTCATCTAGAATAATATACACCTGTGCGGTCATATCAATACGTAATTTGCCATCTTCATTTGGAATATCAAAGAGCGCATTATAGTAGACAGCTGAACTTGATGATGATGATGTATTGGTGGTTTCAGTATTAATAGAGTCGGGTGCAGGTTCAATCTGACGTAATTTAGCGTAGTGTTTTTTCTCACTATTACCCAGTGTTGTAAAATAAACGGTTTGTCCTTTTTCAACCTTCATGACATCCGCCTCAGAAATTTCAGCTTTAACTGTCATGGTATTGAGTTTTGCTAATTTAACAATCGTCGGTGCACTTTGATTGGCATTTACCGTTTGGCCTTCTTCAGTCACAATTGCGACGACTGTACCATCCATCGGTGCAATAATACGTGTATAGCCCAGATTCTCTCTTGCTGTAGAAAGTGTTAAGCGAGATTGTTCAATTTGTGCATTGATCGCAGCAATATCAGCTATCGCTGTTTTATAACTGGCCAAAGCTGATTCTAAATCAGTACGAGAGGTTGCGTCTTGGGCAAACATTGCTTGTTGACGGTTATATTCTGCTGCCACTTTCGCCAGTGTGGCTTGTTTAACTGCCAGTTGAGCTTGCTGGTTTTTAATACTCGCTTCAGCAGTTTTTAAATCATTTTCTTGGCGTACGGAGTCAATTTGTGCAATTAATTGACCAGCTTTGACTTGATCACCCAGTTGGACATACATTTTTTTGACTTGTCCTGACACTTGAGCACCGACACTGACCATTTTAGTGGCTTGTAAAATGCCTGTAGCAAGAACAGAGTTTTCAATATCACCATATGTCACATCGGTAGTAATATATTGTGTTTGCTCTTCTTTCGGTTTAAAAAAATACCATGCGGCAATGATGATAGCGCAGAGGGCTATAACAGCAATTATGGTTTTGGACGATTTTATTTTTGGCATGGTTCAGTCAAAATGGCTAGCAGAAATTGTGTTTGATTATAAAAGTGAATTACGGATAAAATGTGAATATTTTAATTAAATAAGAATGATTGGCATTTTCATAAGTGAAAAATATCGCTTTATCACAAAAAAAGTGTTTTGCCGCAAAAACAAGCAATCGCTTGCTGAATTAAATCTTCTGGATTTTCGTCACCTAGTCCTTTAATTGCAGCATCAATCCGCAATAATAAATGCGGCCAACTCAGAAAATCTTGGGGATTTAAGCGTCTTAATGCTTTTTGATATAAGCCAATTTTTGTTTTCCAGATACCCATTTGTAAAGCATTTTGTGGTTGTTCAAAGAGCTGCATAATCAAACGCATTTCTTTGCTAATACTCCAGAGCAGTAAGGAAAGTGCCTCACCTGATGTAACTAAATATTGATAAATTTTAATTGATTGTACTAAATCACCTTGTAATAAAGCATCACTTAAATCATAGGTTGTATATCTGGACTGGTCTTGTAGACACGAATAAAGGTGCTCAATTTGAATATGATTGAGATCAGGGAAGGTATCACTCACGCGTACAAGGCTATTTTTTGCGGCCAGTAGATTATGCTCATGATGTTGTTCAAGCCATTGCCACGCGTCTGGATCTAATTGCAATCCTAATTTTTGTGCTTCAGTTGCTAAAATATGTTGACGATCTTTTGCATAGTTGGCGGTCAATGCAACATTGACACCATTGGCATCTATCGTTTGGAAAAACTGTGATTTTAAACTGTTGCTATCTTGCTTAGGTAGAATGATTAACAACAAGTTAGATTCATTATGTTGTAGGTAGTGTTTTAGTTCTTTTAATGCATTGGCATCAGGTTTGATATTACCATGTGCTTCAATTGCCAGCTGATTAGAAAAAAGAGATAAGCTATTTAATGCATTAAATACATTTTTCCAGTCAGCAACGCTACTGATTTCATAACGTTGCCGTTCTATATCCTGCTGTAACCAACTGGCACGAAACGCATCCAGTAAATTTTGTTCCAATAAAGGTTCTTGACCATGTAAAACCCAAGCACCTCGAGCTTCATCAACACGTTTGAGTGCTTGTAAATAGTCAAGTTTCATGCAGGTTGCCTATCAAATTTATGGTGTATGATTCGCGACGGGTATCGTGTTGCTATTGACAATCTTTTGTAAACGATTGGATGAAATTTGTCGTGATATTTGCTGTGCTACATCATCAATCAGCATAGATCTTAAATGTTTTTCTTCCAGATTATCGGTGTTTACCGTTTCTGCATTATATTGATAATTACGGGTTGCTGTAATGGTACGGTTTTCAGTTAATGCCTTACCTTCAGCATTTTCAATTCTAAAGGTAACGGTTACGCGTAAAATATTCTGACGTAATTTACCTGATAATTGGTATAAATGAGGTGTATATTCAAGAATATGCAGGTTATATGCATTTTTATTATCTGTTAATTGTACGCCTGCTGAACCCAAGTATAGGGCTAATTTTTCTTCTAAATTCTCTGCATTCGTTGGTGTTGTAATATACATTCTCGAATATTCAACTGGAATTGCATTTGGGTTTTTCCCTTTTAAATGAAAACCACAACCGACTAAGCTGGCACCTAGTCCTAAGGTTAATACAACTGCTGCAACACGTTGAACGAAATGCATGTGGTGTCCTCAAAATTAACGTCGCAAAAGTGATAGGTGTATTTTGCAATACTACCATCATTGTAAAGTCAAAGCCCGTTGGCTGGCAACGGGCTGGGTTGAATTGCATGCTGTTGCTTGCATGATCTGGCGTAGATCATCGACAGTATTGAAATTTGCTGAGGATGACTTGGTTTGAACATGGTGCTAGCAGCATAGCAATCAAGTATGTTTTGTTTACACCACTAAATTTACTAGTTTATTCGGTACCACAATTTCTTTCTTGGTTGGACCCGTTAAGAAAGGTTGTACTTCTGCTAAAGCTTTCGCTTGAGCAAGAATATCCTCTTTAGATGCATCTATAGCGACTTCTAATTTACCACGCAGCTTACCATTGACCTGTACCACAATCGTTTGCGTATTGCGTGTTAAAGCAGACTCATCGACTGTCGGGAACTTCACTTGAGTTAAATCAAGGTCAAACTGTGCTAATAAGGTTTGGCTAAGATGTGGTGCAAATGGTGATAATAAAATCAGTAAGCTAATGATTGATTCACGCATAACAGCTGCATCATGATCATTTTTTAACTCAAATTTGTTGTTGGCATTTAATAATTCCATCATGGCTGCAATCGCGGTATTAAATGCATGACGACGTTCGATATCATCACCAACTTTTTGGATCGTTTCATGGGTCTTACGACGCAGATCTTGTGCATCTTTAGACAGTGTTGCTGTGTCAATTGCAGTCACTGGATACGCGTGTTCAAGGAAGCTGGAAGCCAAACGCCATACACGTTTTAAGAAACGATTCGATCCTTCTACACCAGCATCTGACCACTCTAAAGATTGATCTGGTGGTGCTGCAAACATCATAAAGACACGTGCAGTATCCGCACCATATTGATCAATAATTGCTTGTGGATCAATGCCGTTGTTTTTTGACTTTGACATTTTTTCTTGCCCACCAACGATGACTTCTTGGCCATCCTCTCGGTATTTTGCAGAAATAATACGACCTTTTTCATCACGCTCAAGGTCGATGTCAGCAGGGTTAAACCATGTTTTTTTACCAGACTCAGATTCACGATAGTAAGTATCTGCCAATACCATACCTTGTGTTAATAAATGGCTAAAAGGTTCATTTCCTTGAACAACACCTTCGTCACGCATCAGCTTATGGAAAAAGCGAGCGTATAATAAATGCAAGATTGCATGTTCAACGCCGCCAATATACTGATTCACAGGCAGCCATGTCTGTGCCGCATCTGGATTGACCATTCCTGATGTAAAGTCAGGAGAAGCATAACGTGCATAGTACCAAGATGACTCTACAAATGTATCCAAGGTGTCGGTTTCACGACGTGCAGCAGCACCACAGCATGGACATGTTGTTTGATAGAATTCTGGCATTTTGTTTAATGGATTACCTGAACCATCTGGGACAACGTCTGTTGGTAATACAACGGGTAATTGTTCTTCAGGAACAGGTACTTGACCACAAGTATCACAGTTAATCATTGGAATTGGGCAACCCCAATAGCGTTGGCGTGATACACCCCAATCACGTAAACGGAACTGAATTTTCACATTGGCCAATTGTTGTGGCTCAAGTTGTGCCAAGATCGCATCAAAGGCAGCTTGGCAATCTAAACCATCCAATACGCCAGAATTGATTAAATGACCTTCCTTAGAGCCATACCAATCCTGCCAAGTTGTATCATTAAAATCAGCATCATCTTCGGCTTTGGCATCAATGACTTGTTTGATATTCAGTTGATATTTATTGGCAAACTCAAAATCACGTTCATCATGTGCAGGTACAGCCATCACTGCACCTGAACCATATGACATTAAAACATAATTTGCGATCCAGACTGGAACGGCTTCACCACTGATTGGATGCTTGACAAATAATCCAGTAGCCATGCCTTTCTTTTCAGCAGTAGCAAGATCGGCTTCAGCAACAGATCCCATACGGCATTCTTCGATAAAGTTTGCGAGTTCTGGATTGTTTTCAGCAGCTTTAAGTGCCATTGGATGTTCGGCAGCAATCGCGACATAGGTCACGCCCATCAGGGTATCCGCACGTGTGGTAAAAACAGTTAATCCATCGGCATAAATATCGGGATGAGCTGCAGGAAAGGTGATTTCCATACCTTGAGAACGCCCAATCCAGTTGCGCTGCATGGTGAGGACCTGTTGTGGCCAACCTGCTTTTAATGTATCTAAATCATCTAATAATTCTTGTGCATAATCGGTAATGCGGAAATAGTACATCGGAATATCACGTTTTTCGACCAATGCACCCGAACGCCAACCACGACCATTTTCAACCTGTTCATTGGCTAAAACGGTTTGATCTACAGGATCCCAGTTTACTGTAGATAGTTTGCGATAAATTAAGCCTTTTTTATACAACTGAACAAATAACCATTGTTCCCAGTGATAATATTCAGGGGTACAGGTCGCGAATTCACGATCCCAATCAATCGATAAACCTAATTTTTTTAATTGGTCACGCATGTAAGCAATATTTTCAAAGGTCCATTTTGCTGGTGCAACTTGATGTGCAATCGCAGCATTTTCTGCAGGTAAGCCAAAGGCATCCCACCCCATGGGTTGTAAAACAGTTTCACCTTTTAAGCGGTGGAAGCGGCTAATAACATCACCAATGGTATAGTTACGCACATGTCCCATATGCAGTTTGCCACTTGGATATGGAAACATCGAAAGGATATAACGACGAGGACCTTCTACGGTATCGGCAACTTTAAAGGCTTTGCGTGTTTCCCAGTCCTGTTGGACTGTAGGTTCAATCGCACTGGCTTGATATTCAGGGGCAATGTGAGTAGTCATAAAGGTAAATTGGAATAACGGTTAAAAATTTATGCTACAGCATAGCGCAAAATAGACCTAAAAGTGAATTTTGCAATAAGCTTTATATTGGAAAAATGCAACTATTTTTCATGTTGAATTGCGAGAGTAGCATTAGCTTATTTTAAAGAGGTTTTGGCGATGAGGTCAGTGATATGATCTTAAGACGCTGTGTTGATTGTTTTAGCATCGTTGTGATTGATGGTTAATATGGTTTGAACATATTAAAAATTATGCTTTAACCATCCGTTCTTTAATCATCTGCTTTATTTTTTTATCACCGTAATCATTAAAAAAATGAGCTTAAATGATGATTTTGGATTGATTTATATTTGGCTATGATCCGAGCTAACAATCGACGATTTAAGGTACTTTTTTTGTATCCCTCCTCATGTTAACCACGATATAAAAATGATTTTGCATAAAAAACTTTATGCAATGATGAAATAATACATTCCTTTTTCTTATCATTTAGATATGAAAAAATTATGATTTATTTTTATAAAATTAAATTAAATCAATAACTCATAATTTTTTTAAAACTTGACTACGCATTTTAAAGCATGAAATTAGGATAAAAATAAGGAAGTATTTTAAATAATCAAAAAAAAGCCAAGTTTAAAACTTGACAAGCTGGGTTTAAACAACAAAAATGCAATCTTTAGTTTTAGATGCCTTTACTCGATCACCCTTCGATAAAGTGTCATTTCATGTAATGGGCAATATCTCTAGCCGAGAAGTTGCACAAAGCTTATTAGCATATTTATCCCAATATGCTTGTGGTCATCTGTTGCTTAAATCGCAGTCAGATCATAAATTTTTCCTATTGCAATGAAAACTATGAAATATGTGTGCTATAACAGTGCATACAATGAATTAATTAAAAGCTGCATAAATCCTCCTATTTTGCAGTGAAAAAGACTAGGGTGAATCACGTTGGAACTTTTATCTGGTGGTGAAATGCTTGTTCGCGCATTGGCGGACGAAGGCGTTGAACATGTTTTTGGATATCCAGGCGGCGCAGTATTACATATTTACGATGCGTTCTTTAAACAAGATAAAATCAATCATTATCTGGTACGTCATGAGCAAGCTGCAGGACATATGGCAGATGCTTATTCACGCGTAACAGGTAAAACGGGTGTTGTGCTGGTCACATCAGGCCCAGGCGCAACAAATACAGTCACACCAATTGCAACTGCTTATATGGACTCAATCCCAATGGTGATTTTGTCTGGTCAGGTTGCTTCGCATTTGATTGGTGAAGATGCATTCCAAGAAACAGATATGGTGGGTATTTCTCGTCCGATCGTTAAGCATAGTTTCCAAGTGCGTCATGCAAGTGAAATTCCGTCTATTATTAAAAAAGCATTTTATATCGCATCTTCAGGTCGTCCTGGTCCAGTAGTTATTGATATTCCAAAAGATGCAACCAATCCAGCAGAAAAATTTGCTTACGAATATCCAGAAAAAGTGAAGATGCGTTCTTATCAGCCACCGCATCGTGGTCACTCAGGTCAAATTCGTAAAGCAATTGATGAACTCTTACATGCCAAACGTCCTGTTATTTATTCAGGTGGTGGTGTTGTTCAAGGTAATGCCGCACCACAACTTACAGAATTAGCCCATATTTTAGGTTTTCCTGTTACCAGTACCTTGATGGGACTGGGCGCATTCGCTGGTGATGATCCACAATTCATTGGTATGTTGGGTATGCATGGCACTTATGAAGCCAATATGACCATGCATAATGCAGATGTGATTTTATGTGTGGGTGCACGTTTTGATGACCGTGTAACCAATAATCCGGCAAAATTTTGTCCAAATGCCAAAGTGATTCATATTGATATTGATCCGGCAACGATTTCAAAAACAATCATGGCACATATTCCAATTGTTGGTGCTGTAGAACCTGTTTTAACTGAAATGCTGGTACAACTGAAGCAAATGAATGCTTCAAAACCAAATCCTGATGCAATTGCTGCATGGTGGGATCAAATCAATGAATGGCGTAAAGTTCATGGTCTAAGATATCAGCCAGCACTTGATGGTGGTATGAAACCACAGCAAGTGGTTGAGGCATTAGACAAAATCACCAATAGTGAAGCCATTATTACTTCAGATGTTGGTCAACATCAAATGTTTGGTGCGTTGTACTATACCTATAAACGACCACGTCAATGGATTAACTCAGGCGGCTTAGGAACCATGGGTGTTGGTTTGCCTTATGCAATGGCAGCTAAACTGGCATTTCCTGACCAGCAAGTGGTTTGTATTACGGGTGAAGCATCTATTCAGATGTGTATTCAGGAACTTTCCACCTGTAAACAATATGGTTTGAATGTCAAAATTCTTTGCTTGAATAATCGTGCTTTAGGCATGGTTAAACAATGGCAAGATATGAATTATGAAGGCCGCCACTCGAGTTCTTATGTTGAATCATTGCCAGATTTTGCCAAGTTAATGGAAGCTTATGGTCATGTCGGTATTCAAATTGATCATGCCGATGAGCTAGAGTCTAAATTGGCTGAAGCGATGGCAATAAATGATAAATGTGTATTTATTAACGTGATGGTTGATCGCTCTGAGCATGTATATCCAATGCAAATTGCTGGTCAGTCAATGCAAGACATGTGGTTGGCAAAAGGGGAGCGCACTTCATGAGACATATTATCTCTGTTCTCGTAGAAAATGAGGCGGGTGCATTGTCACGATTGGTAGGATTATTCTCTCAACGTGGCTATAACATTGAGAGTTTAAATGTTGCGCCAACTGAAGATTCCACTCTATCACGTTTAACATTAACAACGTATGGTGATGAGCACAAAATTGAGCAAATCACTAAACAACTGAATAAACTGGTAGAAGTCGTTAAAGTTGTTGATTTATCAGAAGGTGCTCATATTGAGCGTGAATTGATGCTGATTAAGGTCAAAGCGCTTGGTTCTGCACGTGATGAAATTAAACGTACCTCTGATATTTTCCGTGGTCAAGTGGTGGATGTAACGCCAACCACGTATACTATTCAACTGGCAGGTACCACTGAAAAACTGGATGCATTTATTGATGCATTGGCTGAAAATACAATTCTTGAAGTTGTACGTTCGGGTGTATCGGGTATTGCCCGTGGTGAAAAAGTTTTAACAGTTTAATTTTTTAATAATTTTATTTTCTCTTAGTGTAGAGAAAACTTAGTCAAGTGAATATCAATAACACTCATCGGACTAAGCAAGAAACATCGCATTTTAGTGGAGACAGCAATGCAAATTTTTTATGATAAAGACTGTGATTTATCGATCATCCAAGGTAAAAAAGTAGCAATCATTGGTTATGGATCACAAGGTCATGCACATGCATTAAACCTTAAAGATTCAGGTGTAGATGTAACTGTAGGTTTACGTGCTGGTTCTACTTCTTGGAAAAAAGCCGAAAATGCTGGTCTAAAAGTATCAGAAGTGCCTGCTGCTGTTGCTCAAGCTGATGTTGTGATGATTTTGACACCAGATGAATTTCAAGCACAACTTTATCGTGATGTAATTGAACCAAACATTAAAGAAGGCGCAACTTTAGCATTTGCTCATGGTTTCTCTGTACTTTATAACCAAGTTGTACCACGTAAAGATTTAGACGTAATCATGATTGCACCAAAAGCACCTGGTCATACAGTTCGTTCTGAATACCAGCGTGGTTCTGGTGTACCTGATTTAATTGCAATTCATCAAGATGCATCAGGTAATGCACGTAACGTTGCGCTTTCTTATGCTTCTGGTGTAGGTGGTGGTCGTACTGGTATTATCGAAACATCTTTCCGTGAAGAAACAGAAACAGACCTTTTTGGTGAGCAAGCTGTTCTTTGTGGTGGTGCGGTTGAATTGGTGAAAATGGGCTTCGAAACTTTGGTTGAAGCAGGTTATGCACCAGAAATGGCATATTTCGAATGTTTACACGAACTTAAATTGATCGTTGACTTAATGTTCGAAGGTGGTATCGCAGATATGAACTATTCAGTATCCAATAATGCTGAATATGGCGAATACGTGACTGGTGTTGAAGTAATTAATGAACAATCACGTGAAGCAATGCGTAATGCATTAAAACGTATCCAATCAGGTGAATATGCGAAGATGTTTATTCAAGAGGGTGCGTTAAACTATCCTTCAATGACTGCTCGTCGTCGTCAAAATGCAGCACATGGTATTGAAGTGACTGGTGCTAAATTACGTGCCATGATGCCTTGGATTCAAGCAAACAAAATTGTTGATAAAGATAAAAACTAAGTTTTTGTTTTCATCAAAAAACCCACGCTTTGGCGTGGGTTTTTTATTGGAGAAACTGTAGACTGTAGATTGGTTATAGTATAAAGATGATTCAGTTGATGTATCGAAAAATCGTGGCAGTATGTAGCTGTTATTGTGCTGTTAGTCTGGCTTATGCAGAGTCAAATGATGTCAATCCTACACCAGCATTGATACCAATCAGTACGGTCGAAGTTCAAGTACAACGCGCTTTAAAGTCACCGAGTGGCGCCTATTTATTGCAGTTAGGCTCTGGTTATTGGAACCCTAAAGCAATTTTATACGATCAAGCACAAAACCAAATGATCCCTTTGACTGGGCAACAAAAAGGACATTCGATACGCTTATGGGCTGATCCTCAATCAGGCTTAGTCCAGCAGGCAATACAATTAAGTGGTGATTTAAATGTTGAAACAGGAATTTATCGTGCAACATTAACCAATCAACTCGATGGTTTTCAGCAGCCACTTGTATTTTCGCCCTTGGTTACTGTGGCACAGCGTCCTACGTTTTTATTTAAATTTTATGGCCGTGAAAACAATGTAACTGCAGAACAAAATATTGAAAAAATTGAAGTTATTGATCGGAAGAGCAAAAAGATTTATCAACAGCTCGGTGGTTTTTCTGCGTTAGCAACGGCTGTACAATATGTTGATTTAAATTTTGATGGTTATTTTGATCTGGTTTTAACAGCATCATCTCAACAAAAGAATGCAGCGCTCTCTTCAATTTATTGGCTATATAATCCAAAAACTAAACAATTTCAACGATCACCGCAGTTAGAACGTTTAGGTGGGTCACCTTCTATTGATATTGCAACACAACAGATTCGTTTTGCAGATCGGCTATATCAGGTAAAAGATGGTCAGTTTTATCCCATTAAATAGCGTATGACTTGAGTTGAAAATATTGAGCTGATATTGATCAATGCTTCATCATGCCAGATTTGAAATTGAAATAATAAAAATGATGAAGCAAAGTGATGAAGAAAAATCTTCGTCTATGAATTGAGCTGTGCTTTTTATTGATTGTACAATAGATTCTATGATGTAAATAATTGTTGAAAAATTGTGTTATTTATAAATTTTAATATTTGATCAGCTTCAGTGTGTTGAGATCTTATTTTGTATTGTTATTTAAAAACAATACATTAATATGCGATCTATCAATAAGTAATGCTGTTATTTAATCATTAGATCATCAAATGAAGTCATTAAATAGTCATATCTAACACCTAAGCTACGGATAAAAATAGCTAAATAATAGGTGAGCTATGACACAGTCATATGCAACAAACTTTTTTCCGCAACAAGAATTTCAAGAGCGGTTTAAGTTTTATTTCAAGCAAGCTGAATACAAAGCTCAGCCCATGTTAAAACGCGATCAATTATTACATGATCTTGTTCGTCCTCGATTAAAAATTGCGATTGTTACTGAAAGCTGGCCTTTAGAGTTAGCAGCAAACTCTTGTTCTTTATTGCAATTATGTCGAGGTTTGCAATATCTTGGACATAAAGTTTTACTCATTAAACCTCAACAAAAGCAAGATCATGGTCACTTTAACGCTTACAAAGAGTGTTTGGTTAAGTTAGAGGGTTGTTCTCAATCACGTCGACTGAAATTGGATGGATCACAACATTTAAAAATGAGCACAGCCTTAGCAGACTTTCTACCCCATATGATCTATATTGCAACAGAAGGTCCTTTGGGACTGGCTGCTTTACAGATAGCAAAAGTCATGCATATTCCGATTTCGAGTGGCTTTCATTCACCTTTCAGTACATTCAGCCGTTTTTTTGATTTAGCGTTTTTGATAAAACCAATACAGCGTTATTTACAGTGGTTTTATAACAGTACTCAACTCACTTGTGTACCGAGTCTTGAAATAGAGCAAGCATTAAAGAAATTTGGTGTCACTTGTCCGCTACAGGTTGTGGATCCGGGTGTAGATTTAACATTATTTCATCGACAATCGCGTTCTACAGCATTACGCAAACAATGGAGTGTTAAGCCAGATGATATCGTATTGCTCTATGAAGAAGATTTGTCACCATCGCATACCATACTTATAGCGCTTTATCAAAAGATGCTTCAGCAAGGTCAATCAGTAAAATTGGTGGTAATTGGTGAACGGGTAAATTTCCCCTTCTTAAGCTATCTTGAGCAGCAAATGCATATTTTTTTTACGGGTCAATTAAAGACGACAGCCTCATTGGCACAGGTATATGCGAGTGCGGATATATTGCTTTACTTAAAGCCAATGACAGAATTAAATCATCGGCTTGCTCAAGCCATGGCCAGTGGCTTAGCAATTGCATACCATCAAGTTGAAAATTTATCACCACAGCAACAATGGTTACTGTCCCTAGATGAATTGGTGTATCAATTACCTGTTTATACAAGATTAAGACATATGGGAGAGTATGCACGACAAAATATTGAACAATGTGGTTGGCTTTATTCAATTCAACAGTTTGAGCGGATTTTTTATCAACTAATAGCACATCAAAAAAATTAAGCTTTAAGTCATACTATGTTTGGATTGATGTTTTATTTTAAAATAATCAATGGTTTATTGTTATATTATCTATCGTGTTTAGATATTCAAAGTTTGCATTGTTCCCTATCTTTTCTCACGGCAACAGGAAATGCAGGATGACAATCAAAAGCAGAATGTCACGATCACACCTGTGTAATTAAAACAACTCGGTGAAGTATTACAGCAGAGTCAAACAGAGAAACCACCAGCGACTTCCAATCTAAATAGTTTTGATCTGCAATTTGATAAAATTTTGTTAAAATAAAAATTATTTTATCGATGTTAAGGAACATTCATGGGTTTACGTTGGACCGATACAATGGATATCGCCATTGAGCTTTATGACGCACATCCGGATGTGGACCCACAATGGGTTCGTTTCACCGATTTACATGCGTGGATCTGTGCTTTGCCTGATTTTAATGATGACCCAACCAAGTCAACGGAAGGTTTATTAGAGGCGATTCAAATGGCTTGGATTGACGAAGCAAGCTAATTTGAAATTAAAAAAAGTAATTTTTTTACTGACGATAGGCAGAAATTGGCGCATTATTCGGTATAATGCGCCAAATTTTCCTGTCTACTTTGACTTAAGGAGCCTCTCATGGCTATTGAACGTACATTATCTATCGTAAAACCTGATGCTGTTGCTAAAAATCATATTGGTGATATTTTCGCACGTTTTGAAAATGCTGGTTTACAAATTGTTGCAACTAAAATGAAACACTTAACTCAAGCAGAAGCAGAAGGCTTTTACGCTGAGCATAAAGAACGTGGTTTCTTTGCTGATCTTGTTGCATTCATGACTTCTGGTCCAGTAGTTGTTTCAGTACTTGAAGGTGAAAATGCTGTACTTGCACACCGTGAAATTTTAGGTGCAACAAATCCTAAAGAAGCAGCTCCTGGTACAATTCGTGCAGACTTCGCTGAAAGCATTGATGAAAATGCTGCACACGGTTCAGACTCAGTTGCATCTGCTGATCGTGAAATCAACTACTTCTTCGCTCAAACAGAGATTGCACCACGCACTCGTTAATTCGAAGTATTCAAACCAGATAAGTGTTATTATACTTGTCTGGTTTTTTTATTTCTTGCATAAAGCTGTGATTGATTATTGAACAGCTCCTTTCATTTATAGACATGGTTTAGGTAATACACATGAGTACTGAAGTAGTTGCTGTTTCTGCACGTTCGGTTGAACAGCCACAATCTCCATCCACTCCCACATCAGATCATGCTGTGGCAAAAGTGAATTTACTTGGTATGTCACGTTCGCAGTTGGAACAGTTTTTTGAACAAATGGGTGAAAAAAAGTTCCGTGCAGGACAAGTGATGAAATGGATTCATCAGTTTTTTGTTACAGATTTTGCTCAAATGACCAATATCTCAGGGAAACTTCGGGAAAAATTACAACAGGTTGCTGAAATTAAAGCACCAGAAGTGGTACATAAAAATTATTCTAAAGATGGTACGCGTAAATGGGTTTTTCGTGTAGGAGATGGTGAGGGATCACTGGTTGAAACCGTATTGATTCCTGCTGAAGATAAAACCGGATCACGTAAAACTTTATGTATTTCATCTCAAGTGGGCTGTGCACTTGACTGCTCATTCTGTTCGACAGGCAAACAAGGCTTTCAGCGTGATTTAACACCTGCAGAAATTATTGGACAGTTATGGATGGCAAACTATTCCTATATGGAAGATGTGGCAATTGCAGAGCGTGAGCGTTCTGTTACCAATGTCGTCATGATGGGGATGGGTGAACCATTATTGAATTATGATGCCGTGTTAAGTGCGATGCAGATTATGCTGGATGATTTTGCTTATGGCATGTCAAAGCGACGAGTCACATTGTCAACATCAGGTGTGGTGCCAAAAATCGATCAGTTAGCGCAAGATATTGATGTTGCATTGGCGATTTCATTACATGCAACCAATGATGAGTTACGTAATGAATTGGTACCAATTAACAAAAAATATCCATTAGCTCAATTGATTGCAGCTTGTCAGCGTTATATTGCTAAAGATGGCAATGAAAGCTCACGCAAACATGTTACGATTGAATATGTGATGCTGGATGGGGTGAATGATCAACCTGAACATGCACAACAAATGATTAGATTGTTAAAAAATTTACCGAGTAAAATTAATTTAATTCCATTTAATCCATTTCCTCATGCACCATACGGACGCTCGAGTCGCAATCGGATTATTTCTTTTCAAAAAACTTTGTCGGATGCTGGATTTGTGTGTACGATTCGTCAGACGCGTGGTGATGACATTGACGCGGCATGTGGCCAATTGGTAGGGCAAGTGGCAGATCGTACACGTCGTGCAGAACAGTGGAAAAAGAAAATTGCGGCACAAGGTGAGATTATACGTTCACGGGGATAATGAGAAAGGGGGAAAGGCATTGCAAAAGTATCGATGGACATCTATAGGGTTGTGTTCAACAGCTATGGTGACAAGCTTCATGCTTGGATGTCAAAATATACCAAATAATGCCTTAAAAGCAGATCCAGCAAAATCGCTACAAGCACATACTCAATTGGCAGCAGAATATATCAAATCCGCCGACTATGATGCCGCATCAAGAGAATTGGATACTGCATTAGGGCTAAATGCACGTGATGCCTATGCCAATATGATGATGGGAGTATTACTGCAGAACGAGGGGAGTCCTGCTAATATTGCCAAAGCTGAGCGATATTTTAAAATGGCGATTGCTGTTGAGCCAAAAAATGCGCAAATCCGTAACAACTATGGTACGTATTTATATCAAACAGGCCGTTATAATGAAGCATTGGCACAATTGGAAATCGCAGGTTCAACATTAGGCTATGATCAGCGTTATACTGCACTTGAAAGTAAAGGCAGAACTTACATGAAACTAGGCGACTTAACACATGCTGAATCGGCATTTCAACAGGCGCTTAATGTAAATCCAGCTTCATACATCGCAATGATTGAGCTCGCAGAAATTAAATATTTAGGCAACTCTATTCCTGCTGCAACCCAATTATATCACCAAGCGGTAACACTGATTGGTGAAAAGAATTTAGATTCACATGCATTATGGATTGGTATCCGTATTGCACGTGCCAATGGCAATTCATTAGAAAGACAAGTGCTTGTAAATCAGTTGCGAGCTTTGTACCCTTCTAGTCTAGAATATCAACGTTATTTGCAATTACAGTACAGTACTGAGGTCGTATGGAAGTAAATCCTAATCCACAGCAATCAACAGGTGTAACTAACACCGGACCAGACGTATTAGGAAATATTCAACGTCCAGGTGAGTACTTACGTCATATTAGGCTGAATAAACAGCTCGAACTTGAACAGATTGCAAGTGAGCTAAAAATTCCAACGAAAACCTTAACAGCTCTAGAGCAAGATGAATATACGTCTTTACCAGAAGTCACCTTTATTAAAGGATATTATCGTGCTTATGCTAAATTCTTAGATGTTGATGCCAGCTTAATTATTCAACGCTTTGATGAAATTTACGAAAAAGATACTGGATTGTTACCGGATCATGCACTGAATAATTCACCGATTAAAATTATGGGAAAACTATCAGGGTCCAATAGTGAACGTAATCGTAAGTGGTTAAAACGTATCAGCGTGACCATTGTAGTGATCTTGATTCTGGTGGGGCTGGTAACCGCGATTCAAGGATGGATGAAGTCAAGTGATTCGACGGTTGTTGGACAAGATCAACACAATAATATTCAGGTTATTTCATCAGACTCAGAAAATACTGCTTCGGGTGATCAATTACAGCTTGAATTTAGTCACCCAACTTCGGTATATATTGTGGATGCCACAGGTAAAGTGTTGGCAACAGGTCGTCAAGCATCACCGATTACCTTACATGGCGAAACACCATTTCAAATTCGTTTAGATGATGCTACTGCTGTGACTTTAAGTTTAAATAATGAAAATATTTCATTAACGCCATATACAGTTAATGGTAAAGCTGAATTCCGCTTATCTCGTTAATTGTTTTGTCAAAAGAGCGAAATAATGATTGAAAATCCAATTAAGCGTCGCCCAACACGGAAAATTCGTGTTGGTTCTGTGTATGTGGGTGGCGATGCACCGATTAGTATTCAAAGTATGACCAATACTGAGACATGTGATGTTGCAGCGACGATTGCTCAAATTCAGCGTTGTGTCGATGTGGGTGCAGATATTATGCGTGTATCTGTACCGACCATGGAGGCTGCGGAAGCTTTTGGTGAGATTCGTAAGCACGTGCATGTCCCTTTAGTTGCAGACATTCATTTTGATTATAAAATTGCCTTGCGTGTTGCTGATTTAGGTGCAGATTGTTTACGAATTAATCCAGGTAATATTGGCTCAGAAGCTAAAATTCGTGAAGTTGTTGCAGCCGCAAAACATAATGATATTTCGATGCGTATTGGTGTCAATGCTGGCTCATTGGAAAAAGATATTCAAAAAAAATATGGCGAACCAACAGGTCAAGCACTGCTTGAATCTGCAATGCGTCATATTGATATTTTAGATCGTTTAGATTTCCAAGAATTTAAAATATCAGTGAAGGCATCAAATGTATTTTTGACCTTGGATGCTTATCGGTTATTATCTGCTCAGATTGATAATCCATTGCATTTAGGGGTCACAGAAGCAGGTATATATCGTACTGGTTCAGTCAAGTCGGCAATTGCTTTAGGTGGTTTGCTGATGGAAGGGATTGGCGATACTATGCGTATTTCCTTAGCTGCTGAACCGGAAGAAGAAGTTAAAATTGGCTTTGATATTTTAAAATCATTAGGGCTTCGTTCGAATGGTATTAATTTTATTGCTTGCCCAAGTTGTTCACGACAAGAATTTAACGTCATTAAAGTGATGCAATCACTAGAAGAACGTTTGGAAGATATCCGTACCCCAATGGATGTTTCTGTTATTGGTTGTAAAGTGAATGGACCGGGTGAAGCCAAAGAGGCAGATATTGGTATTGTGGGTGCAAGTCCACGTTCACTTGTGTATCGTAATGGTGAAAAAAGCCATTTAATTGATACTAATCAGTTGGTTGATGAAATCGAAACTATGGTTCGTCAACGTGTTAAAGAGCTTGAAGAAGCTAAATCTAAAGAGATCATTCGTAGTTCATCATGAGTTCAATTGTTGCAATTAAAGGTTTTAACGATATTCTTCCAACGCAAACACCAGCGTGGAGACGCCTCGAACAGCATCTATCTTCTTTGATGGACGCTTATGGCTATCAACAGATTCGTCTTCCAATCGTTGAACAGACACATTTGTTCAAACGATCCATTGGTGATGCGACCGATATTGTTGAAAAGGAAATGTATACGTTTTTAGATAAAGGTAATCCACCTGAATCTTTAACATTACGTCCTGAAGGGACAGCAGGCTGCGTACGTGCCATGCTGGAGCATAATCTGTTACGCGGTGCAACACCTAAGGTTTGGTATGTTGGACCAATGTTTCGCTATGAAAAACCACAAAAGGGTCGTTATCGCCAGTTTCATCAATTTGGTGTCGAAACCTTTGGTGTCGCTACGCCAGATCAAGATGCTGAGTTGATTTTAATGACTGCACGTTTGTGGAAACGCATGGGTGTTGCCGATAAAGTACAACTTGAATTAAATACACTGGGTGAGTCTGATGAGCGTGCAGCTTATCGTGCAGCTTTGGTCGAATTTTTAACTGAACACCAGGCCCAACTGGATGAAGACTCACAACGTCGTTTAGTGACCAATCCACTGCGTATTCTGGACTCTAAAGATGAACAGACCCAGAAAATTTTGCAACATGCACCGAAGCTGCATGATTTTATGCAACAACCAACAATGGATCACTTTGCTCAGTTACAGCAGTATTTGACAGATGCAGGTATTCCATTTGTGATTAATCAAAAGTTGGTACGTGGCTTAGATTATTATAATAAAACGGTATTTGAATGGACGACAACGCATTTGGGTTCACAAGGTACAGTATGTGCTGGTGGACGTTATGATGGTTTGGTGGGGCAGCTAAAAGGTAAAGCCGATCAATCGGTTCCTGCCGTTGGTTTTGCCATGGGCATGGAACGTTTGTTGCTGTTATTAGAGCAAGTTGAAGTACAGACACCTGTACGTGATTGTGAAGTTTTTCTGGTGGCAGATCCTGTGTCACAAGGTAAGGCATTGGTTTTGGCTGAACAAATTCGAGATCAACTTGAACAGGCCAATAGCACTATTCGTCTTAAAGTGGGTTCGCAGGGATCGATGAAAAGCCAAATGAAAAAGGCCGATCAATCAGGTGCAATTTTTGCTTTAATTATGGGCGAGCGAGAAGTAGAAGCAGGTGAGTTTTCAGTTAAAGCGTTGGCAACAGCAGAGCAAAGTACAGTGGCTTTATCTGATGTCGTCTCTTTTATTATTGATAAACTTGGGTCAAAATAAGCATTAGTATATCGGGGAAAGGGTAATCAAATGAACGCATTAGGTGAAGAAAGTCAACTTGATCATTTAAAGTCTTTTGCCAAAAAGTATGGCTCAGCCATCGTGAGTGGGATTCTAATTGCGTTGATTGCCTTTTTCGGTTGGCAGTGGTGGCAAAAGAAAAATTTGGCAGAAAGTCAAACCAATACTGCGCGAGTACAACAATTGATGGATGAAGCCACTACGGCTGAAACAAATCCAAATATTTATCAGCAATTGGTGGCAACAGCAGATAAAATTGTCAAAGAGGCACCAGATTCAGCACAGGCAATACAAACTCAATTGGTAATGGCAAAAATTGCATTTGATAAAGCAGATTATGCTGCTGCAGAGAAAGCCCTGAAGCGCGTTGAGAATTCAAAAGTTGATGATGAAGGTCTGGTTGGACTGGTGAAATTACGATTGGGTTATGCTCAATTGGCACAGAAAAAATATAATGATGCATTACAGTCATTATCAGCAGTGACTTTACCCGCATATAAAGCGATGGTTGAAGAAGCGCGTGGTGATGTTTACTTTGCAAAAAATGATATTCCAAATGCTAAAAAAGCCTATTTGAGTGCTTGGAATGATTTGGTTGAGCAGCAACAAGATCGTCAAATTTTACAGATTAAACTGCAAAGTGTTGGCGTGTTGGTTGATGATCCTAAAGTCGAGCGTCCGATATTAGAAACTCAAATGGATGAGAATGAATGAATAGAAAATTTAGAATACCTTTTGCACTCACTGTTTTAACTTTAGCTTTGGTGGGTTGTTCGAGTAATAAAATTAAAGTTGAGGAAGTCAAACCTAATCCACTGCCAAAACTTGAACAATCTGTCACATTGTCACCTATATTTAGTCAAAGTGTTTCGGCAACATCTGAAAAAGATCCTTTACGTTTACAAGCAGATGCAGTAAATGGCATCATTTTTATTGCCGATCCTAAAGGTAAGGTGATTGCCTATCAAGGTAAGCAAAAACTTTGGGAAAAACAAGTATCTAAATTAGGTTTAAGTTCTGGTGTTAAAGCAGCTGACGGTATAGTGATTGTTGGCAATAAAAAAGGTCAACTGTTTGCTTTAGATCAAGCTACTGGTGAAGAAAAGTGGGTTGCTCAGCTTTCTGGTGCCATTTTAGCGCCTTCTTTAGTGATGGCAAATCGTGTCATCACCTTGAGTAATGATGGTACTGTGTTTGCCAATAATGTCAGCGATGGCAAGCAAATCTGGAGCTATAACTTACCGAATGTTCCGTTGAGTTTGCGTGGTACAGCATCGCCTGTTGCAGTGGATGAACGTGCAGTCGCGATTGCTTATGCCAATGCCTATATTTATATCCTAGATTCCTTAACAGGTACGCCGTTAATGCAACGTCGTGTGGCGATTAGTGAAGGACGTTCGGATATTCAACGTCTAAATGATATTAATGGTGATCCTGTTGCTGTAGCTAATCTTTTAATTACTACCAGTTATCAAGGCCAAGTGACCGCATTAGATCTCAACTCACAGAAAATAATCTGGAGTGAAAAACTCAGCAGTACCAAACGCCCTGAAGTGGTTGGTAATGGTGTATTTGTTGCGGCTGCTGATGGTCAAGTGGTGGCGTATGAAATTAATTCTGGGCGCAAGCTATGGGAAAATAATGACTTGCTTCATCGTCAATTAAGTAATCCAGTAATGCTCGGTGATGATCTAATTGTTGGTGATCTGGATGGTTATTTACACCTGATTAATCCAAGTACTGGTCAGTTGATTGGACGTGCTAAAACCAGTGGTGCAGTACGTTCGTTACGCGTTATTGATCAGCAACTTTATGTCGATACACAAAAGGGTGCAGTGAGTATTTGGCAAAAGCGTTAATTTTACTGAGCCTTATGCTAAACTAGCACCATATTGGTATTTTTTAAACACGGGGAGATTGAAAATTCGATACCCCGTGTTTTTATTTAAGTCTTTGACCAACCCTATTTCTTCCATTTGTTTCTGATGTTCAGACCAGACCAACTGGCTGATCTTGAATAAAGGTTAATCTATGAAACCCGTAATTGCGCTCATTGGTCGTCCGAACGTCGGAAAATCGACGATGTTTAACCAAATTACTAAAAGTCGTGATGCGCTTGTAGCAGACTTTGCTGGCCTTACTCGTGATCGTAAGTATGGCGACGCAACGTATCAAAATAAATCATTCATTGTCGTCGATACTGGGGGTATTGGTGAAAGTGAAAATGGTATTGATTCATATATGGCTGAACAGTCAAAAACAGCAATTCATGAAGCAGATATTATTATTTTCGTGGTTGATGCACGTGCCGGTTTATTGGCATCAGATGAACAGATTGCACGTGAGTTACGTACCTTAGGCAAAAAAGTATTTTTAGTTGCCAATAAGGTGGACGGTGTTCATGCTGAGGCCGCTCTGGTTGAATTTTATAAACTGGGAATGGGTGAGCCATTACAAGTTGCAGCCAGTCATGGTCGCGGCGTGCAACAAATGTTGGAAGATGTGCTCGCTGATGTTCCTGAAGATGAAAATCCAGATGAGCATGATAAAGATACCGGTTTACGTTTAGCGATTATCGGTCGCCCCAACGTGGGTAAATCCACTTTGGTTAACCGTTTATTGGGTGAAGAACGCGTTGTTGCCTTTGACCAACCGGGAACTACACGTGATTCAGTGTATATTCCATTTGAACGAGATGGACGTAAATATACTTTAATTGACACTGCAGGTGTGCGTCGTAAAGGTAAAGTGGATGAAATGATCGAAAAATTTTCGATTGTTAAAACTTTACAGGCGATGAAAGATGCGCATGTCGTGGTGGTGGTCGTTGATGCCCGAGAAGGTATTGTTGAACAAGATTTACATTTAATTGGCTACGCTTTAGAAGCTGGACGTGCCATGGTGATTGCGATCAATAAATGGGACAATATGTCTGAATATGATCGTAAACAATGTAAACTTGATGTAGAGCGTCGCTTTGACTTTATTCCATGGGCAAAAATTCATTTAATTTCTGCACTTCATGGTACGGGTGTGGGTGAGTTATATCCTTCAATTCACCGTGCGTATGATTCATCGCATTTAAAAGTTTCACCTGCAAAAATTACGCAAATTTTACAAGATGCAACAGAAGCACATCAGCCACCGATGGTACAAGGACGTCGGATTAAAATGCGTTATGCACATATTGGTGGACAAAATCCACCTACGATTGTGATCCATGGTAATAAAGTAGATAAAACCCCTGCAGATTATCGCCGCTATTTAGAAAATGTGTTTCGTAAAGTTTATAAACTGGAAGGAACACCAGTGAAAATTGAGTTTAAAACCTCAGAGAACCCATTTGAAGGACGTAAGTCTCAAGTAGATGAACGTACTGCGGCACGTCGTCGTCGTTATGTACAGAAATTTAAGAAAGCTGAGAAAAAGTTTAAACGTTAAACATTGTCATGCTCAGTTTAAGCCCAAAGTTAACTTTGGGCTTTTTTTATCATGTCATAATGGCGGTAGTCTTAGTAACAATTGTGGAAAATATCGATGCAACAGCTTTTACAGATTATGCAACAGCTTCGTCAGCAATGTCCTTGGGATCAGGCACAGACACCACAAACTTTAACACCCTATGCAATTGAAGAAGCTTATGAGGTAGAGGCTGCAGTACGCTCTGGTGATATAGCGCAAATCAAAGAAGAATTGGGTGATTTACTCTTACAAGTGGTATTCCAGTCTCAAATGTATCAAGAACAGGATGCATTTGATTTCCAAGATGTTGTAAATACCTTGATCGCAAAATTAATTCGTCGCCATCCACATGTTTTTAATCCACAGCAGCATCAGCAGCTATCGACTGCACAAGTGACAGCATTATGGCAAAGTATTAAAGCACAAGAGAAAAAAGCACAATTGCCATCACGCTTGGATGAGGTTAAACATGGTCCAGCGATACAACAAGCCCATGATCTACAGAAAAAAGCAGCCAATGTGGGTTTTGATTTTACCGATTTACAGTGTGCTTTGGCTAAGGTTGAAGAGGAATTTGCTGAGTTAAAAGCGGCAATTCAAACTCAACAAACAGATGAAATACAGGCTGAATTAGGAGATTGCTTATTTTCATTGATTAATGTTGGACGTAAACTTAATCTCTCTAGTGAGATCGCATTACTAGGCACGATTGATAAGTTTAGATCTCGTTTTGCTTATATCGAGCAACAGGCATTATTGCAGCATAAAGACATTGAGCAGATGTCTTTAGTTGAAATGGATCTATTGTGGGAGCAGGCAAAACTTTTTTTACAAAAATAAACAAAAACCTAAAGGATAAAAATTATAAAAATGCAACTTAAGATCATACTTTGGCTGATTGGTCTTGGTAGTTTTGGTCATCTTTATGCAGACAGTTATGAACAGCAATATTTAGCTTGGAAAATGAAACAACAGCATAAAGATGAACAGTTAGCACAGAAATCCAGCACCATTAAAGCATCAGCATCACCAAAAAATAACCCTGTATTTATACATAAAATTCAATTAAATTCGGCATCCGCTGAACAACTACAACAGCTTTCGGGTATTGGTGCTAAAAAAGCACAAGCGATTATCGATTATCGAAATAAGAATGGAAAATTTAAATCAATTGAGGAAATTCAACAAGTAAAAGGAATAGGAGCCGGACTATTTGAAAAGAATAAAGCAAAATTGGCCTTATAATCAGGCTAAATTGATAACAGCTTGGTTTAATTTATTGGGATTTGAGTAGCATATTCAAATTGCCCTTTGTTGGTGTAAGAGATATGATTAGCGGCATCTTATATTGTTTACGTTCAGACGTAGGAGACAGCGTCTTTTGCAAACTTTGCGCGCGTCAAAATGTGGTTTATCAACCTCTCAATTACCTGCTTATATTTTAGATGTTATCGATGCTTTAACTAAGGCAGGATATGAAGCCTATATTGTGGGAGGGGGGGTACGTGATTTAATGTTGGGTCAAAATCCAAAAGATTTTGATGCTGTAACCGATGCCACACCAGCTCAGATTAAAGATGTCTTTGGTCGTCGTTGTCGTATTATTGGGCGACGTTTTGAATTGGCTCATGTGTATTCAGGGCGTGAACTGGTTGAAGTTGCAACCTTTCGTGCACCTCCTAAAAAAGAAGTAACGTCATCTTCTGGTATGATTTTACGTGATAATAATTGGGGTACGATAGAGCAAGACTTTGTGCGTCGTGATTTTTCAATTAATACCTTGTACTATCAACCGCGTAAAGGGATTGTGCTGGATTTTTGCCATGCTGTAGAGGATGTTAAATCAAAAACATTACGTTTATTGGGTGATCCAAAGCTACGTTTTGAAGAAGATCCTGTACGAATGCTGAGAGCATTAAGATTTGCGGCAAAACTTAACTTTGCTATTGATCAAAAGATATTAGATGTTTTTAATCCTGATTTAAGTCACTTGTTACGTGATGTTTCTCCACATCGTTTATATGATGAATCACAAAAATTGTTTACCAGTGGTCACTTAAATCATGTTTTACCGATGTTGATTGATTTTGGCGTTTGGAAGCAGTTATTTGCTGAAGTTAAACCTGAAATCACCCCATTTATTGAACGTGCAGCGAAAAATACGGATCAACGAATTTCGATAGGCAAAACGATTAATCCAGCCTTTTTTTATGCCGTATTATTGTGGAATGTTTTTTTAGAACGTTGTGACGTTTATTTGGCCAAAGGAATTGCACCTGCAGAGGCGCGTGCGCAAGCCGGATTAGATGTGTTAAAACGTCAAGCGACACGGACGATTATTCCTCGTTTTGCAGAAACTTTTATTCGTGAAGTATGGGAAATGCAAACACGATTATTAAATCCAAAGCCACAGCAAATTCATGCATTATCGAATCATGCACGTTTTAGAGCTGGATTTGACTTTTTATTATTACGAGAAAAATCAGGTGATACCTCTACGCAAGCTATGGGGCAATGGTGGGATCAGTACCAAACCTTATCTACCGATGATAAGGAGCGGGCGATCACTGCCTATAATCGTCAACGTGCTAAATCTCGTCGTAAATCGGATGATACTTCGACTAAAAACCAGCGTCAGGATGCCACAATAGAGCCATTGGTCAATGAACCTGTGAGCAAAAGTCGTCGTGCAACTAAAACGGCGATACCAGCGGCACAAAAAGTTTTAATGACAACCGACAATCAGCAACGCGAAATTACTTCGGACCATCCGATTTTGAAACGTCAACGTGTAAAACGCGATTTAACACATGTCATTTTTGGACCAACGCAATGAGTATAAAAACTTATATTGGTTTAGGCAGTAATTTAGGTGATTCACGTCAAATTTTGATTGAAGCAGTCGAAAAACTACGTACTTTAGGTGATGTTATTACATCTAAACTATATCAAAGCCCGCCTATGGGACCACAAGATCAACCGCATTACTTAAATGCGGTTGCATGTTTGCAGACTGATCTTGAACCGTTGCTGTTATTGGATGAATTACAACGATTTGAACAAGAATCTGGCCGTGTACGTTTACGCCGTTGGGGTGAGCGCACCTTAGACTTGGATTTATTGCTTTATGGCGAAGCCCTAATTCAAAATGAGCGTTTAACGGTACCACATGTGGGCATTCTACAGCGTGATTTTGTGCTTATTCCCTTGCTTGATTTAGATGTGAACTTACAGCTTCAGGGACAACAATTAAAATCTTTACCTATTTTGCAACATGCAACACTGACAGTGTTAGACGATGCAACATGGGCAGATCTTTAATTGATTTCAAGCACGGTGTATACACTTTTATAGAGGAACATCTTCATGATTAGTCTAAGTGATTTAAGACGATTTAAAGCAGATGGACGTAAATTTTCTTGTTTGACTTGCTATGATGCGAGTATGGCAAAAGCAATGGAAATTGCCGAAATTGATAGTATTTTAGTTGGTGACTCTTTGGGGATGTCGATTCAAGGACGAGACTCTACTTTAGCTGTGACGGTTGAGGATATGGTCTATCATACTGCGGCAGTACGTCGTGGTAATCAACATGCCTTTATTATGACTGATTTACCATTTATGAGCTATGCCACGCTAAATGATGCCTTAAACAGCGCTAAGTCCGTGATGCAGGCAGGCGCGCAAATGGTGAAAATGGAAGGTGGCGCTTGGTTAGCTGAAAGCATTGCAGTGTTAACACGTAATGGAATTCCCGTCTGTGTACATTTAGGCCTAACACCACAATCGGTCCATGTATTTGGTGGTTATAAATTACAGGCACGTACACGTGAAGCTGCAGATCAATTGATTGCAGATTGTCATGCTGTCGTCAATGCCGGTGCTGCTGTTTTGTTATTAGAGTGTGTGCCAGCACAACTTGGTGAGGAAATTACGACTCTCTTTCCACATGTTCCTGTGATTGGTATTGGCGCAGGTCATGCAACAGATGGACAGGTATTGGTTGTACAAGATATGTTAGGCCTTACTTTTACACGCGTAGCGAAGTTTGTACGTAATTTTATGAAAGAACAGGCAGGTGAAACAGCAATTTTAGATGCATTCAAAGCGTATCATACGGCTGTTCAAGATGGTTCATTTCCTGCCAGAGAACATACTTTTCAAGTAGAGCTGTAACACTATGAAATTAGAAACAACGATCCAAGGTATTCGTGATGCTTTATATACAGCACGACTTTCTCAAAAGATCATTGGTCTGGTCCCAACGATGGGTAATCTGCATCAAGGACACTTACAACTGGTTCGTGAAGCACGTAAGCAATGTGACATCGTCATAGTGAGTATTTTTGTTAATCCAATTCAGTTTGGTCCAAATGAAGATTATGATAGTTATCCACGCACTTTAGAACAAGATCAGCAATTATTGGCTACGGTAGGTTGTGACTACGTTTTTGCACCTTCTGTGGCACAAATGTACGGTGATCAGCCGTGTTTAACCAATATTGCTGTAAGTGGCATTACCAATGATTTATGCGGTTTACAGCGTCCGGGACATTTTGATGGTGTTGCGGTTGTGGTGAGTAAACTCTTTAATATCGTGCAACCGAATTATGCATTTTTTGGTGAAAAAGACTTTCAACAACTGGCCGTAATTCGTCAATTTGTGCATGATTTAAATATACCTGTGGAAATCATGGCTGTGCCGATTGCACGTGCAGAAGATGGTTTAGCTTTAAGTTCTCGAAATGGTTATTTAAGTCAAGAAAACCGTCAAGTTGCACCGACAATTTATCATAGTCTACAAACGGCAAAAACCACACTGTTGCAAGGTGAAAGTTTAGCTGAAGTGTTAAAGAATATTAAAGAGACATTGACACAAGCAGGTTTTGTTGTGGACTATGTAGAGGCTCGCTCTCCTGAATTACAGCATGTCTCTAGCTTTAACCAAGATATTGTAATTTTTATTGCAGCTAAATTAGGTCAAACGCGTTTGATTGATAATTTATATATTCGTTATATCTCTTAACATCGCGAAAGGATAGCATTGCTATGAAGCGAATATTAATTGTTACAGGTCAATCTGGCTCAGGAAAATCATCTGCCTTACAGATACTGGAAGATCTAGGTTATTATTGTATTGATAATTTGCCTGTAGCATTGCTATCTGAGATTGTTGCCAAGCTTGATCAAGAAAATAACTTAGAATGTTTGGCATTAGGTGTCGATGTTCGTAGTACTCAGGCCGATTTAAAAGAGTTTGATCATGTCTTCGAACAGTTATTGCACTACGGGACGGTAGATGTTATTTATTTAAGTGCAACCGATCAAGAATTAATTACCCGTTTTAGTGCTTCTCGACGCCCACATCCACTGGCAACACGTTTTAAAACCTTAACCGAATGTTTGCAGGAAGAAAAAAATCTATTACTGCCGATACAATTTAAAGCAACCATTCAAATTGATACCACCAATCATAGCGTACATGATTTAAAAGATACCCTGTTATATCGTTTAGGACAAACTGATAATTTGATTGTGATTTTACAATCTTTTGGATATAAATATGGTATTCCTTTAGACGCTGATTATGTGTTTGATGTTCGTCATTTACCTAATCCACATTGGGATTTAACATTAAGAAAATATACTGGCTTAGATGAACCTGTACGACAATTTTTAGGAGATGATGAACAAACTAATGAAATGTTTCAAGATATTAATCAATTTTTAGAAAAATGGTTGCCTGCCTTTGCTGCTGGTCATCGACATTACATTACCATTTCAATTGGATGTACCGGTGGGCAACATCGTTCCGTTTATATTGTGGATAGACTAAAAAATGCGCTTCAGGCAAAATGGTCTATTCAAGTCTTACATAGAGAAATGAAGCACTGGTCATGATTGACACAACTGTTGATGTAATTAATAAACTAGGCTTACATGCCCGTGCATCTGGCAAATTGATTGAAGTGACGACAAAATTCCGCTCATCGATTCAAATTGGGAAAACGGATAAACTGGTAGATGCAAAAAATATCATGTCTTTGTTAATGCTTGGTGCAGGCAAAGGTACAACATTGCGTTTAGTGATTGATGGTGTAGATGAAGAAAAAGCTTTGTCTGAGATTCAAGCATTATTCGCAGCAAAATTTTATGAGGCAGATTAATCGTGGCACGTCGAACGCATAACTTTACCGAAGAAGACTTTGAATCTTTAGATGGACGTGCAAGTAAAACTGAGCAAAAGAAAGCAGTACAACGCATGGCTGCTTTAGGTGAACAATTGGCAGCATTAAATGCCAAACAAATTCAAAATCTTCCAGTTGAAGAACGTTTAATTGAGGCTTTATTAGATGTACAGCTCATTACATCCTATGAAGCAAGACGTCGACAGTTTCAACGTATTGGTAAATTATTGCGCAATGAAGATGAAAGTGTCATTTTATCTTATTTAACACCCCAGCAAGGTGCTAAAAAAATAGCGCAATTACAACGTTGGGTTGATCGTATTATTCAGGATGGTGATGTTGTCATTAATGAGTTTGTGAAAACCTATAATGCTGCTGAGCGTCATACTTTGCGCCAGCATGCACTTCGTATTCATCGTGATATGAAACAACCAGAAGCAGTTGCTCAAATTGCAGAATCTAAGTTGAAATTATTTAATTATATTCAACAAGTTGCACTAATTTCAGATAATTAATTATGCTGCTAGTCATTTAAAAAGCCAATCCATTTAGCATGGATTGGCTTTTTGATTAATTAAATTCACCTATGGCACGCTGTTTTGCCCATTCACGAAGAATAAATTTTTGCAGCTTACCTGTGGAGGTTTTGGGGATTTCAGTAATCACAATATCTTTGGGTACTTTAAAGCGCGCCAAATGCTCACTACAAAATGCTAGAATTTCTTCGCTGCTGACATCACTCCCAGCTTTTAATTCAATAAAAGCACAAGGGACTTCTTGCCAGCGTGTATCAGGTTTAGCAACAACTGCAGCAGTTAATATCGCGGGATGTTGATAAAGTACTTCTTCCACTTCTAATGACGAAATATTTTCTCCACCCGAGATAATCACATCTTTAGAGCGATCGGTAATTTTGGCATAACCATCGGGTTGGCATACGGCTAAATCACCCGTATGAAACCATCCACCAGCAAATGCTTCGGCTGTTGCTTGTGGATTTTTTAAATAACCTTTCATGACAATATTGCCACGGAACATAATTTCTCCCATCGTTTGACCATCGTGGGGAACAGGTTGCATTGTTTCAGGATCTAACACCTTCATACCATCTTGTAATGGATAAGGAACGCCTTGACGTGAATGTAATTTGGCTTGTTCTTGAATCGATAGATCTGACCAACCTGCTTGGGCTGCACATAATGCAGAAGGACCATAAGTTTCAGTAAGTCCATAGACATGAGTCACATTAATCCCAATATTTCTCATACCTTCAATAATTGTTGCTGGTGGTGCTGCACCAGCCACCATGACTTCAACACGATGTTGAATTTGGCATCTTTTTTCTTCAGGCGTATTGATTAAAAGTGACAGTACAATCGGTGCACCACAGAAGTAATTCACTTGATGTTGCACAATTAATTGATAAATCAGTTCAGGTTCAATTTTACGTAAACAAATATTGGTACCACCATTGGCTGCGATAGTCCAAGCAAAGCACCAACCGTTACAATGAAATAATGGTAATGTCCATAAATACGTTGCACGTGGCGTCATACCACATGCAATAATATTACTGGCTGCATTGATATACGCACCACGATGATGATAAACCACGCCTTTGGGATTACCAGTTGTGCCAGAGGTATAATTTAAGCTAATCGCATCCCATTCATCCGCTGGTAAATGCCATTCAAAATCATCATTTCCTTTGGCTAGCCAGTCCTCATACTCAACTTGACCAATATAGCGTGCTGATGATGTATAGCTTGTATCGGCAACATCAATCACATAAATATCTTGTGGTACCAATAATAGGGCTTGCTGTGCAATTTCTGCAAACTCAGGATCGACCAATAAAACTTTGGTTTCTGCATGTTCCAGCATAAATGCCAGTGTTTTGGCATCTAGGCGAGTATTGAGCGTGTTTAATACAGCACCTGCCATGGGTACGGCAAAATGCGCTTCAATCATGGCCGGAATATTGGGAAGTAATGTTGATACGGTATCATTTTTTTGTATACCCAGTGCTTGCAATTGCGCTGCAAACTGTTTGCAGCGTAGATAGGTTGCTCGCCAAGAAATATGACGTTGCCCATAGATAATCGCATCCTGTTCTGGATAGATATGCGCGGCACGTTCTAAATAACGTAACGGAGATAATGCCACAAAATTTGCGGGTGTCCGTGGTAATTCATCGTATGCACTTCCCATGCTGTTTTCCTCGTTATCTTTAATTATTTTTTCCTGTGCTCAACATAAAACGTTTTCAGGCGAAATTCATTTATGCTTTGGTCGAGTAAGCTATTGTTAACTGCGGATTAAAATGATTTCACATAACTGTTGGGTACTTAGCAGTGCTTAGATTTACAGTAGCGACTATGACCAATTTTATTGTGCTTGATTAGATCATCTGTGAGCATTATGCCGATCACATGCACTTTTAGGTCACACTGGTTATTGATCTTTAGTAAAAACAGGCACTCAACAAAGCGGCCTCCAATCGAGAATGAACCCTGATAGGGTGACGATGAAATTTGAATATATTTTATCAATAGAATATCTAAACAGATTGCATTTAGTATAATAGCACTACAAAAAGTAGAGTGTCTCCCATGTTGGAAAAACTGAATTTCGATAAAAAAATCATATTGATTTTAATGATTTATTTTTTATTATGGATGATATTGCCTGTTGTGCTTTCATCTAGTTACGCGCTTGATATTCCAGAGGGGATTTATTGGGGGCATGAATGGCAATTAGGATATTATAAACATCCTCCTTTTTCTTCTTGGGTGTTATATAGTTTTTACAAGATATTTGGCTATAGTGGCCCCTATATTTTAAGTCAAATGTGTATTGCGTTGACTTTAGTTTTTGTCTATTTGTTGGGCAGTAAAATTGTTTCTAAACCAAAAGCATTGTATGCCGCCATTTTTGTTCTGGCAATTTATTACTATACTTGGCCATCAATTGAATTTAATCATAATGTTGCTCAAATGCCAATTTGGGCAGGATTAATTTATATATTTTATTTAATCCTCAATCATAATCGTTGGTCATTATGGCTCATCTTTGGTGTGGTTGCTGGGATTGGCATGTTAACGAAATATACGGTCGTATTTCTTATTTTTTCGATCGTGCTTTTCTCACTCTTAACCCCTTATCGACATTTATGGTTATCAGCTAAGCCGTGGGTTGCAACCTTGTTGGCTTTATTGGTATTTAGTCCACATTTATGGTGGTTATATCAACACGATTGGCTTACTTTTAACTATATTCAATCGCGTTCAGAAAGTACTGATCATCACTATAATCCTTTGGTTGCATTTAAATATCTTGCTGCTCAAGTCAGTAATTTTTTGCCTTTACTGATCATTTTGTTGTGTAACAAAAGTTTGTATTTGAATTTTAACTATCTGAATAAAAATGATAGAAACTTTTTATTTTTTATGGGGTTATTTCCCGGTATTTTACTTTTTATTATCAGTCTGATTGCTGGTATTAATATTAAAGATATGTGGGCCTCTCCAATGTGGAGTTTAGTTGCCTTAATTTTATTTAGTTTAATACCAGAATCTGTTTTTAATCAACGCCAACGTGGTTTAATCAAAGGATTGTGGATCTGGCTGAGTTTGATTACTTTGGTCATGGCAAGCTATTTACAATTTGGTGGACAAATACGTCATAAACCATCGCGATTAGATTGGCCACAACAACAAATTAGTCAAAAAGTTCAACAGCAGTGGTATACAATGAGTCAATGTCCATTAGATAATATTACTGGAGATAATTGGCTGGCTATTCTTGCTGCCACCAAAATGGATCAAATGCCTTCTGTGATGATGTCCACCTCAAAAAGTTATTCGCCATGGATGACATTATCCCGTTTAGAGCAAAAAGGGACATTTGTGCTATGGGAAAAAGGAAAAAAACCAGAGATTCCTTATTTATCTGAATTACAGAAAAATCAGAATCTGGTCATTCAACAGGGAGAATGGAGCATTGCTTGGGATAAAGTTCCTAATAAAGCGCCATTAGTTATTGAATGGCAAGCATTTATACCTAAACATTGTACTCAATCATAACGAAATAGATGAATTGTGATCATGCCAATATTTGATAATATGATCTCAGAACAAGATCAGATAATCCAGCTTTCTATTATTTTGCCTGCATATAATGATGCACAAAATGTTAATATTATTTTGCCGAACTTATATTCATTTTTACAGTCCAAGGAAGGGCAATGTGAAATTATTTTAGTTGATGATGGCAGTAAAGATAATTTATATGAGGTTTATGCACAACATAGTGTATTAGCACCGCAAAATGTGACTTTAAATTTAATTCAGTTTTCACGTAATTTTGGTAAAGAGGCAGCATTAAGTGCTGGGTTACAGGAAGCGAAAGGACAGTTAGTTGCATTGATGGACTCTGATGGTCAGCATCCAATTGCTGTACTGGATGAAATGTTACAAGTATTACATCGTACGGATGCTGATATGGTTGCCGCTGTACAGGCAACCCGTGCTCATGAAAGTCTGGTTTTAAAATTATATAAACATCTGTTTTATCGTTTCATGCAAGATTCTCAACGTTATCAGTTAGAACCACATGCCGGTGATTTTCGAGTCATGAAGCGTAAGGTCGTGAATGCCTTATTGAATTTACCTGAGCGACAGCGGTTTATGAAAGGTTTATATTCATGGGTGGGTTTTAAGACACTGTATATTCCTTTTCAGGCAGAGCAACGCCTAGAAGGAACCAGCTCATTTAATTTTAGTCACTTATTTGAACTGGCTTTAATTGCGGTCACTTCATTTTCGGTAAAACCATTGCGCTGGATTTCTCGTATGGGATTTTTAGTTTCAATTATCGCGATTTTATACGGCATATTTATCATTATTGACACATTATGTTTTGGACGTGATTTAAAAGGCTGGCCAACCCTTGCAGTCGGAATTATGTTTTCTGCTGGATTACAATTAATTTGTTTGGGTGTCATTGGTGAATATATTGGTCGTATTTATGATGAAGTAAAGCAACGACCTTTGTATATTGTGGATAAAAAATGGAACAGCAAAAGTCAGCAGTAGTGAATCTTCCTAAACAGGGGCTACTGTTTTTGATTGTCGGTAGCCTGGCTGCTTTGGTGCATTTTTTATCACTTATCATGTTGGTACAAATTTTTCATCATGAGCCGGTTTTCGCCAATGTATTGGCTTTTCTGATTGCATTTATCTTTGGTTTTATTGGACATTTGAAATTTACTTTTCATGCTGTAAAACCTCAAGTGAGTTGGAAAGTCAGTTTAACTAAATGGTTTGTCAGTTCCTTATTTGGTTTTGCTTTAAATCAAAGCATATTTACGGCCGGAATTATTTTTTTAGGACAACAATATTATATGTTGATTTGGCTGATTGCGACTGGATTGGTCACGATATGCACATTTGTACTGGCTAAATTTTGGGCCTTTAAAGGCAAGTATTCGTCATGAAAAATATCATTATTAATGTTGATGATTTAGGTTTTTCTTCAGCAGTGAATCGGGCTGTAGTGGTATTGGCTGAACAAGAAAGAATTCATGCGACCAGCTTTATGAGTCTAGGAAGTATTGAGGATGCACAGGTTTGTGCCTTGAAAGATGCCAATATTGAGATTGGATTACATTTTGATTTAACGGGTCTTGCACAGCAAGGTAGTTTGAAATCAGTATTGCTCAAGAGTTATTTACGGCAATTCTCAACTGAGCAGTTAAAATCATTGATTGAGCTTCAATTTGATCAGTTTGAGGCTAAAATTGGCGCAATTCCTGCTTTTGTTGATGGTCATCAACATGTACACCAATTTCCCCAAGTCAGACAGATATTACTCGATTGCATTCAGCAGCGTTATCAGCAAAAAATACCAATACGTAATACTTCAACCTATCAAACGGAATTGAAAGCTAAAATTATTTATTATTTAGGAGGCTCAACGCTTCAGCATCAGCTGTTAGAAAAACACTGGCCACATAATGCATCATTTGCTGGGATTTATGATTTTAATGCAGATATGGCGCGTTTGCAGCAACTTTGGCAGCAATGGCTACAATATGCACCTGATAATACCGTGATTATGTGTCATCCTGCACAGTTGGATCCCACGTGGAAAGATGAAATTTCAGCTGCACGTTATCTTGAATATCAATGGCTGTTAAGTACAGATTTCTTGGAACTATGGCAAAAGAATCAGTGTCAAGCACAGTCTTGGCATCATTTGGCGATTTAAGCCATTACAAGCGCCTTAGCTCAGTTATGGAGTAGGCGATGATGCATAGCCTTATAGATCAAGGCTATGCTTATTTTTTAAAGTGTAGAGATCAAATAGATCGTGATGACACGCTATTTGGTATTCATCCATACAAAAATTAAGCAGCTATTATAAAAAGCCAAGATGTTGATATTAAGGTTGGGGAGATGATTAAGCTGACTAATCGATTTTGAATTGATATGGTAAAAAAACAGATCAACGCCTTATGTGTAAAATAAAATTGCCTGAATATTCAGATCTATTCATCATTATGCTTAACGGTACATTTAGCATCGCAGAGAAATATAGGTTGATTAACACCAATAAAAAGGCAATGTATATCTTGGTAAATAACCACTATCGTTTATATGAGGTATGTTTAACATTTTATATGAATAAGCAGATATATAGGCCAGATTTATGCATCAGAAATAGTGACAGGTGCTTAGGATAATCGCTGAAAAAATTGTGCTGTTAGCTGAGCTTTATAAAAATCGTGACATATTGAAAAATATATATAAATTTAATTTATTTAAGTGGAGTTATGGTAACCATTGCCATGATCAAGATACACTGCTTGTACCAAAAAGATATTCATTGATCATGATTCTGTTTTATAAACTTATAGACTTTTAAATCATGTTAAATAAAATATAAATGGTTTATTAAAAAGTCATACAAGTGTAAAATTCTAGATGATTTTTACTTATCCACCGTTTTTATATTTTGAGGTCTCCCTCGATCATAATCTCGCGGTGATATGCTCCATGGTACGGGGCATCACTCCTTAAGGATTTTAATATGCCAATTATTACCTTGCCTAATGGCGATCAAAAACAGTTTGATCAAGCTGTCTCTGTAATGGAAGTTGCACAGAGCATTGGTCCAGGCTTAGCAAAAAATACACTTGCAGGCCGAGTAAATGGCCACTTAGTGGATGCTTGTGATTTAATTACAGAAGATGCGACTGTACAAATTATTACGCCAAAAGATGATGAAGGGATCGATATTATTCGTCATTCATGTGCGCATTTAGTTGGACATGCCGTTAAGCAACTTTTTCCTGAAGTGAAAATGGTAATCGGACCTGTCATTGAAGATGGTTTCTATTACGATGTATTTAGTCCTAAACCATTTACGCCAGAAGACATGCAGGCGATTGAAGAGCGAATGAAACAGCTCATCGATCAAGATTATGATGTCATTAAAAAAATGACGCCACGTGCAGAGGTCATCAAGCTATTTACCGAACGTGGTGAAGATTATAAATTACGTCTAATTGATGATATGCCAGATGAAACTCAGATGGGTTTATATTATCATCAAGAATATGTCGATATGTGTCGTGGTCCACATGTCCCAAATACTAAATTTTTAAAATCATTTAAATTAACTAAGATGTCAGGTGCGTACTGGCGTGGTGATGCGAAAAATGAGCAATTACAACGTATTTACGGTACTGCTTGGGCAGATAAAAAACAATTAGCAGCTTATATCAAACGCATTGAAGAAGCCGAAAAGCGCGATCACCGTAAAATCGGTAAAGCCTTAGACCTATTTCATATGCAAGAAGAAGCACCGGGTATGGTGTTTTGGCACCCAAATGGTTGGACCATATACCAAGTTCTTGAACAGTATATGCGTAAAATTCAGCAAGACCATGGTTATCTTGAAGTAAAAACACCACAAATTGTTGATTTTTCTTTATGGGAACGATCAGGTCATGCGGCTAACTATGCAGAAAATATGTTTACAACGCATTCGGAAAGCCGTAACTATGCTGTAAAACCTATGAACTGCCCATGTCATGTGCAAGTATTTAATCAGGGTTTAAAATCCTATCGTGATTTACCGATCCGTTTAGCTGAATTTGGTTCGTGTCACCGTAATGAGCCTTCAGGTTCTTTACATGGCATTATGCGTGTACGTGGTTTTACCCAAGATGATGCACATATTTTCTGTACGACTGAGCAAATTGGTAAAGAAGTTGCTGATTTTATTAAGTTAACGTTGGAAGTATATAAAGATTTTGGTTTTGAAGACGTACAAATGAAGCTGTCAACACGTCCAGAAAAACGTGTTGGTGCAGATGAACTTTGGGATGTTGCTGAAAAATCTTTAGCTGATGCATTAGATGCTGCAGGACTCGAATGGCAAGAGCAACCTGGTGAAGGTGCATTCTATGGTCCAAAAATTGAATTTTCACTGAAAGATTGCTTAGGTCGTATTTGGCAATGTGGTACTATTCAGTGTGACTTTAATTTACCAGAGCGTTTAGATGCATCTTATGTCACAGAAGATAACGAGCGTGATCAACCCGTGATGTTGCATCGTGCAATTCTTGGCAGTTTTGAACGTTTTATTGGTATACTTATTGAGCACTATGCTGGATTTATGCCACCATGGTTGGCACCAGTTCAAGTATGTGTCATGAATATTACTGATTCCCAAGCACACGCATGTGAATCAGTGGTCGCTCAACTGAAGGAAAATGGAATTCGCGCAATTTCAGACTTGAGAAATGAGAAAATCGGCTTTAAGATTCGTGAACGTACATTAGAGCGTATTCCTTACTTATTGGTGCTTGGAGACCGAGAAGTTGAGGAAGGTACAGTAAACGTACGTACACGCTCAGGAAAAAATTTGGGTACTATGTCAATCGATGCTTTCGTTGACTTAGTGAAAGTAGCCGTTGCCGAACGCGGCCGGTACATTGTGGAGTAACAGCGATTAAACAGCCTGACCGTAATCAACAGGGCGGTAATAAATCAAACCGTCCTGCCTTGAATGATGAAATTCGTGCGAAAGAAGTTCGTCTTGTTGACGAAAATGGTGAGCAAAAAGGTATCGTAAGCTTGGCAGAAGCTTTACGTGCTGCAGAAAGTGTCGATCTTGATCTTGTTGAGATTGTTGCGAATACAGAACCACCAGTCTGTAAGATCATGGACTTTAATAAGCATTTGTTTGATTTAAAACAAAAGCAAAAAGAAGCGAAGAAAAAACAACATCAAGTGCAGGTGAAAGAAATCAAGCTCCGCCCTGCGACCGATGTTGGTGATTATAATGTGAAATTACGTGCCATCATCAAATTTCTTGAAGAAGGTAACAAGGTTAAAATCACACTTCGTTTCCGTGGTCGTGAAATGGCGCACCAACAATTGGGTCTTGCACAATTACAAAAAATTGAAGCTGATGTGGCTGAGATGGGTGTAGTTGAGCAGGCACCCAAAATGGAAGGTCGCCAAATGGGAATGTTACTTGGCCCGAAAAAGAAAAAGTAAGATTTTCATGATATAAAAAAGCACTGCATTGGCAGTGCTTTTTTTATTTATAGGCAGTTTGCTGAATAATTTTCGGTATTGGATGATTTTTAGTCGATTCTATTCTCAACGATCTGAAGTTGTATGTTGCTGATCGTGATATCTTGACCATCATCTTTTGCTGATCATAAGATAAAGTATTGATTGAATTGCTAAGATTAATATTTTTATACAATAAATACTGTTTTTATTTAACATAAACTCAATATACTCGATGCTTGAGTATGAAATAAATTGTATGTTTTTACCTGTTTCGCATAATTTTTAAGATCAGTTATGCTATAAAGAAATAAAATGAAAAGGATAATCCATGATTGATTTATATTATTGGGGTACACCCAATGGCTTGAAGATCACTATTGCTTTAGAAGAAATGGATTTAGATTATCAAATTTTTCCGATTAATATTTTAGAAGATGATCAATTTCAACCTGATTTTTTAAGAATATCGCCAAATAATAAAATTCCTGCAATTGTGGATCAAGATGGACCACAGCATCAGCCTATTTCAATATTTGAATCGGGTGCAATTTTACAATATTTAGGACGTAAGACTGGAAAATTTTATCCCGAGCATGAACAAGCCCGTGTTGAAGTTGAGCAATGGTTAATGTGGCAAATGGCAGGATTTGGTCCTATGTTGGGGCAAAATCACCATTTTAGTCGTTTCGCACCTGAGCGGATTAAGTATGCTACTGATCGTTATGTCAATGAAACTAAAAGGCTATATGCTGTTCTTAATCAACAGTTGATTGGGCAGGCCTATGTTGCTGGAGAATATTCGATTGCGGATATGGCGATTTTCCCTTGGGTCGATCGTTATGAATGGCAACAAATTGATTTAAATGATTATCCACATGTTAAGGCTTATCGAGATCGAATTGCTGCACGTCCAGCTGTGCGTAAAGCGATGGCAATAGCAATTTAAGTTTGTGTCGCTATGTTAAGATTGAAAATCATCTGGATGATGATTTTTTAATTGGATAATGACATGAAAGATTTTTTGCTTAATTTTACCCGTATTGTAGAGGCTAATCCTCAAATATATTGGAGTATTATTTTAAGTATTGCACTATGCCTGATTTTATTTGTCATCGAAGCAGTTCATGTGCAACATATACTTGAAATTTTAACGACATCGGACCAAACTCGTTTAAAACAAGCGATTGATCCTATTACACAGCGCTATACATGGGCACGGATTGTGATTGTGATTGGTGCTGTTATTTGGTCGAACTATGCGTATTTAGAAACCAAGAAAAAACTCGGGTTATCTGCTGCCAAATGAGTTTATTATTGTTGTTTATTGCCGCATTTGGTGCCGCAACATTATTACCATTGCAATCAGAAGCTGTTTTAGTGGCTTTATTTATTCAAGATCATTATGCAGTGTGGTTATTAATTGTGATTGCAAGTATTGGTAATATTTTAGGCTCATGTGTTAATTGGTACTTAGGCGTCAAAATTACCGCTTATAGAACTAAAAAATGGTTTCCAGTTTCCGAAAAACAGTTGTTGCGCGCACAAAATATATATCAAAAATATGGTTTTTGGTCATTATTACTGAGTTGGGTCCCGATTATTGGTGATCCAATTACTTTAATTGCAGGTTTATTTAAAGAAAACTTTCTACGATTTTTATTGATGATTAGTTTAGCCAAGTGTGGCCGTTATATTTTTATTTATCTTTCTTTTTCGGGTTTTGCGACCTTATCTGAATAGGCCATATTCAGACAGCGTGATCCAAAATATGGTGGCTAAAGTAATGGTGGATATATGGATTAAGTTTAAAATAGCATTCTATTTTAGCGCTTGATATTCACTCTTTTTAGCCAACCGTATCTATGATGGATTAAGTACTAACAATGTTTAAACGTAATATAGTCTTTGAAAGTTGATTTCTTATATAGCCATAATGTACTGATACTACGTTTGACATGAATTTGACTGTTTAAGATGGCTTGTCGTACTTTTTGATCTAAATCATAGTTGCCTGAGCCTTGAATGATGTCAACCTTTTTTACTTGTCCAGCACGACCTACTTTAAATTTAAATGCAATGCTTCGATCATGATTTTTTAAATCATCCCGAGTTAATGTGATAGAAGGTTGTTGTTGATACTGAAAAGCTGTTTTTTCGGCACGATTTTGTGCCAGCCAATTTTGTGATTGAAAACTTAAATTACAGTTCTCTTCATGCTCATCTGGTAATCTGAGTTGAAATGTTTGATAGCCAATCATGGCAACAGGTACTTCATTTTGTATGGGTGGGTTCACCTTGGCATGACGTACAGCAGTTAATAAAATTTGATCTAATGCTGCTAAACCGCTACTTTCTTGTGTGGTTGCCTTGGTGATTTGACCAGTTTCATCTGCATGAATGCGAATGATTGCTGTACGATTTTGCCCATCTAAATCTTGAGCTGTATATTGTGGTTGTGGAAATTGCGTCCATGAAATACGTGTTGTTAAGTGAGCAGGTAATGCCTCACTTTTTTGGATTTTTAATTGATTAACTGCGGTTGTTGCACTATGGCTAGTGTGTGTCCCTAAAGCGAATAAAAGTGCGAGATAAAAAATAGGTTTCATAGTGATAATCTTGGTTAAGTTGGGTGATAATCATTTAAATTATTGAGGGATCTGATGCTTGATCTTCACCAAGATAAGCGATCCCTTAGAATTATGACATTGATTTCGCAAGACAAGTTTAAAAGTAATATTTTGATAACGATTTAGCGTTGTCCTTGGGTGATATCGAGATGAAATAAAGCTTTGGTTTTACGCCAGCTTATAGCAACAACCAATAATGTGACACTACCACCAACCAGTGTTGCTAAAATGGTTCCCATATATTTGGCTGCCAAGCCTGACTCGAATGCGCCTAATTCATTACTGCTCGATACAAACATGCCATTGACTGCTGCTACACGGCCACGCATATTTTCAGGAGGATAAATTTGTAAAATAGTTTGGCGAATCACAACAGAAATACTATCACATGCACCTGTCAGCGCCAGTGCGACTAATGACAGCCAAAGATGATCAGATAAGGCAAATAGAATTGTAAATACTCCAAAACCTGCAACAGCCAATAGCATATTTCGCCATGCATGTTGTGTTGGTGGAAATTTAGTTAGTGCAATCATGGTCACTAATGCACCAATCGATGGTGCGGCACGTAAATAACCTAAGCCTTCAGGTCCTACCTTTAAAATATCTTCAGCAAAAATAGGCAGTAATGCAATAACTCCACCAAATAAAACGGATACCAGATCCAAAGAAATTGCCCAAAGTACAATTTGAGTTTTCCAAATAAAACGAAAACCATCTCCTAAACTTTGTAGCAGGTCATGACTGTCAATTGGTGGAAATGTTCTAGCACTGAGTAAATTTATTAAAATAAAACATATTGTAAGCAGAATAGCGACGGCCCATAAACTGGTTTCTTTTCCCAGCCCTGCCAACATAAATCCACCTAAGACGGGACCAATAATGACGCCACTTTGCCATCCAATGGTGGTCCATGTCGCACCATTAGCGTATAACTGACGTGGAATTAAAAAAGGTTTTAATGATGTTGCTGATGGGTTATAAAAGCCGCGAATGGTACCCAGTACAAATACAACAGCATATATTCCCCATGACAAGCTTGCTAGACTAATATGTTGTAGACTATGTTGATGAAATAACCACCATAAAATTAAGGGCATTGGCATAGCAAAAAATAAGCATATTTTCATAATGGTTTGCTTATTAAAGCGATCTGCAAAATAGCCACCCCAAAGTGATAATGCAATAAAAGGAATCGCTTCAGCTAAACCAATGAGGCCAAGTGTAAGTGGATCTTTGGTCATTTGATAAAGTGTATAAGCGACAATAATTTCTTGAATCAAGATTGCTAAGGTAAGACAAAATTGATTCAGGGTAATAATAGAAAAATCCCGATATCTTAGTGCTGCAAAAGCGTCCTGTGCTGTTTTCATAGATGAATTATGTGATGGAGATATAGGATTATACGATTTAATTTAGAATCCATGTTTGTTCTGTGTTTGAAAATATGACGTGAGCTGAAGTTAAAAAGCGTGTTTTAAATAAGCGCTTTTGTTTTAAGTAAAGATGCATTAGAATACTCGCTCCCTTACCTGCAGGTCGTTTTGCAATGGTGCAGACGTTCCGAACAGGTGTTCAAAAGAGGTTGTTATGCCTAAGATGAAAACTCGCCGTGGTGCAGCAAAGCGTTTTAAAGCTACTGCTAACGGTTTTAAGCGTAAACAAGCGTTCAAACGCCACATTTTGACCAAAAAATCTGCTAAGCGTATTCGTCAATTACGCGGCTGTGTAATGGTTCACGTGAGTGACGTTGCTTCAGTTCGCCGTATGTGCCCGTACATCTAAGGAGATTATAAATGGCTCGTGTAAAACGTGGTGTACAGGCTCATCGCCGTCACAAAAAAATTCTTGCTCGCGCTAAAGGTTACTATGGTGCTCGTTCACGTGTTTATCGCGTAGCGTTCCAAGCAGTAATCAAAGCTGGTCAATATGCTTACCGTGACCGTCGTCAGAAAAAACGTCAATTCCGTGCTTTATGGATTGCGCGTATTAATGCTGGTGCGCGTTTAAATGGTTTGTCATACAGCCGTATGATTGCTGGCTTGAAAAAAGCACAAGTAATTATCGACCGTCGTGTACTTGCAGACATCGCTATGCATGATGCAGTTACATTTGCTGCTTTAGCTGAAAAAGCAAAAAGCGCATTAGCTGCATAAGGCGAGATCGCATAAAAAGAAGACCGCGTTTAGCGGTCTTTTTTTATTGATATTAAGCATCAAATAACAACGTTACAAATGTTATAGTCCGAAATAATAGCCAATAATACAAATAATAATGGTAATAATAATGAGGGTAAATGCACCTGATTTGCTGGAAATTTGAGGGTCCTTAAATTTCTTTTTATGTGTTGTCGTACTTAATGGTGTTTGATCATCCAATGGATTATGTAATGTAATCGGGGTGAGTTGAGCGTTTTGATAATGATTTGCCGCTTTAACAATAAATTTAGCGTACAAGTCATCTAGCTTCTGATTAAAATGATTGAGTAATTGCACATGATCATGATTAGCTGATGATTGATGGATTTGATGTTCTACAAAATACGATAAGGCTTCCAGACGTGTCAGTGTACGATGTGCATAATCGGCTGAATAATTGGTCGGAAGTAGCGATTGAGCTTGTTGCTGATGGATATCGGTTTCGGATAAGGGATATTGCAGCCCTGAGTAAGGTTGATCAAGTACTGGAGGTTCAGTAAAGCCTTGGGCTGCACTGTGATTAAATAACTCTTTATCCATATAGTCTTGAATATCATCCCAGTTAGGTGAGTCTAAATCTGTTTGTATCCGTTTAAATAATTTAGGATTTAAGTCGTAACGCCAAAAAACTTCTTGTCTGACTGGGCTGGTTTGACTTTGAGGTGCCTCATAATCATTATCTGCACTATACCATTCAGCTAATTCTTTGCCTAAAATCCATGCATATTTATTTTTCTCATGATGACTTACGATAAAGTGTGGAAATGCCAGTAATTCAATATTTGGATTTGGATTATGCTCCTCATTTAGCAGTGTCGATCGATGTAGGCTAATACGTTGACATCCTTGCTTTTTTAAACCTTCTAGCCAAATTTGAAAATGTTGTGCTAATAGGTGTTGTGAAAGTAAGTCTCTGAAATAAAAACAATGTTGATTAAAAATAGCGTGATTGAGCCAACTTTGAAAGCCCAGATTCTGTTGTAAATATTCATTACCATAGGTTACTAACGTAAGCTGTTGTTTCCAAATTTGATCGAGTGCCATTATTGATGATCTCTTTAAATTTATTTTAAATTTCTTTATATCTTATACGTTTTCGTCTAAAAATGACTAATTCAATTTTCCTTAATATGAAACTTCAACAAAATAAGCAAAAACTGTTAGAATAAGCGGTTTTAATTAAATTTCTAACTTTGTTGCTTTGAGAGTTACTATGTCACTGGAAGCCCTGACCACAGAAGCGCTTGCTGCAATTGCAGCAGCTGAAAACCTTGCTGCACTCGATCAAGTACGTGTGCAATTTACAGGGAAAAAAAGCCAGCTAGCTGAACAATCGAAGGCACTGGGTAAAATGGACCCTGAAGCGCGTAAAGTTCAAGGTGCTGCTATTCATGCTGTACGTGAAGCAATTAATACAGCATTAACTGAGCGTCAATCAGAATTACAACAAGCTGCATTAGAACAAAAACTTGCAAATGAAACGATCGATATTAGCTTACCAGGTCGTGGCCAAAGTGTTGGTAGTATTCATCCTGTAACACAAGTGCAAGACCGAATTTGTCAGTTTTTTACTAAGGCTGGTTTTAGTGTTGCAACAGGCCCTGAAGTTGAGGATGATTATCATAACTTTGAGGCCCTTAATATTCCTGGTCATCATCCTGCACGTGCAATGCATGATACGTTCTATTTTGATGCAACCCATTTGCTTCGTACCCATACTTCAGGCGTACAAATTCGTACCATGGAAACCCAGCAACCTCCGATTCGAATTGTTTGCCCTGGTCGAGTGTATCGTTGTGATTCAGACCAAACACATTCGCCGATGTTTCATCAAATTGAAGGGCTTTATGTTGCAGAACATACCAGTTTTGCAGAATTAAAAGGTTTGTTGGTCAACCTATTAAACGAATTTTTTGAAAAAGATCTCACTGTACGTTTTCGTCCATCTTATTTTCCATTTACAGAGCCGAGTGCAGAAGTTGATATCATGGATGAACGTGGCAAATGGTTGGAAGTACTAGGCTGTGGAATGGTGCATCCAAATGTTTTACGTGCAGCAGGTATTGATCCAGACCGCTATACAGGTTTTGCATTTGGTTTGGGCGTTGAGCGTTTTGCAATGCTGCGTTATGGCATTAATGACTTGCGAATGTTCTATCAAAATGATGTGCGTTTTTTACGCCAGTTTGCTTAATACAGTTAATGTATTTATGACTGATGGTGACTTTACATGCATGACAATGCCTCAGCATTAATCTGAGCAAGATTGCTCTATTGGTGAAAATGTCATTCATACAGCGGTTTAAAAATTATTCATAGGTTTTTATAAATGAAAATTAGCGAAAATTGGTTGCGCACATGGGTGAATCCCGCAATTGATAGAGAGACATTATCTGATCAACTGACCATGTTAGGTTTAGAAGTTGATGAACTGTCACCTGCCGCAAAACCTTTTACTGGTGTTGTTGTGGGTGAGGTATTAACCGTTGAGCAGCATCCAGATGCTGACCGTCTACGTGTTACTACAGTGAATATTGGTACAGAGACACCATTACAAATTGTATGTGGTGCACCGAATGTACGTGCAGGTATGAAAGCACCGGTCGCAACCATTGGCGCGGTATTGCCTGGTGATTTTAAAATTAAAAAAGGTAAGCTACGCGGTATTGAATCTCAAGGTATGCTATGTGGTGCATCAGAGATTGATTTAGAAGATAAAATTGATGGTTTATTAGAGTTACCCGTCGATGCACCGGTTGGGGTTGATATTCGTGAATATCTAGATCTAGATGATCACGTGATTGATATTAGTATTACACCTAACCGTGGTGATTGTTTTAGTATACGTGGGATTGCTCGTGAAATTGGTGTCATTAATCAAATTACGCTCACCCCACCAGATATTCAAGACGTCGCGGTAACGCTTACTGATACAAAGCCAATTGTGATTGAAACAGAAGGTTGCCCACGTTATTTGGGGCGTGTCATTAAAAATGTAAACACTCAAGCCGTAACACCGGTTTGGATGGAGCGTGCATTGGCACGTTCAGGCATTCGTCAGCATAGTATTTTGGTTGATATTACCAACTATGTATTAATGGAACTGGGACAGCCATTACATGCGTTTGATGGTGCCAAAGTGCAGGGTACAGTTCATGTACGTCAAGCGACCACTGCTGAAAAACTGTTGTTATTAAATGATCAGGAAGTTGAGTTATCTGAAGATGTGATGGTGATTGCTGATGATGAAAAAGCATTGGCGATTGCGGGTATTATGGGAGGATTGGCATCATCAGTGACCGATGAGACCCAAGAAATTTTCCTAGAATCGGCATTCTTTGCACCCCTACATATAGCAGGTCGTGCACGTCGCTTTGGTTTACATACCGATGCATCACAACGTTATGAGCGTGGGGTTGATTTTGAATTACCTATGCTGGCGATGCAGCGAGCATCTCAATTAATTGCAGCACTTGCCGGTGGTGATTTTGGTCCGATTATTATTGCTGAGCAACCTGCATTATTACCAAAGCGTGAAATGATTGAATTACAACAATCACAAGTAGATCAACTGCTGGGCTATGATATTGCCGCTGACTTTATTACGGAAAGTTTAACGCGTTTGGGTTGCACTGTGCATTTAACAGCAGCAGGCAAATGGCAAGTACTGCCACCGTCACATCGCTATGATATGGTGATTTATCAAGATCTTATCGAAGAAATTGCACGTATTCATGGTTATGATAACATTCAAATGAGTCTGCCTGTGATTGATGTGAAGTTTGCTAAACATCAAGATCAATTTGAACTGGCTGCATTACGTCAAACCTTAGTGACTTTGGGTTATCAAGAGGCAATTAGCTTTAGCTTTGCTGATTTAAAACTTGAAAAACAATTAAATCCAGATGTACATCCTTTGGCTTTGGCTAACCCGATTTCTAGTGATTTGGCGGTGATGCGTTCAACCTTGTTGTCGAGTCTCGTGCCGTGTGTGCAATATAATATTAACCGTCAACAAGGTCGTGTACGCTTTTTTGAGCTTGGCTTACGTTTTGAGTATCAGAATGCGCAAAATATTACTGAATTAAAACAGATACCCACATTGGCAATGATTGCATTGGGATCAAAAGAAAGTGAATCATGGCATGGCAAACCAGTGCCTATGGACTTTTTTGATTTAAAAGGTGATATTGAAGCTTTATTGACGGCTGCACGTGTAAAAGCAGATTTTGTACGTTCGACGCGTACTTGGTTGCATCCAGGGCAATCTGCTGAAGTTTTCGTGGATGGAGTATCTATTGGCTATTTTGGACGATTACATCCATCGTTAGAAAATGAGCTCGATTTAGGTGTAACCTGGGTAGCCGAGCTGGATCAACAGGCGATTTTGCAAACTTTTGTATCTAGTTTTACAGAATTATCACGTTTTCCATCGGTTAGACGTGATATTGCAGTTTTAATTAATGATAAGATTGCAGTTAGAGAAATTCAGCAATTAATCGAAACAACTGGCGGTGCATTATTAGATTCAAGCTGGTTGTTTGATGTATATACCGGACAAGGTGTAGAAGATGGCAAGCGTTCTTTAGCATTTGCACTTCTATGGCAACATCCAACACGTACATTAGAGGATGCTGAAATTAAAACTGGTATGGATAATATTCTCCAGGTTTTAGAAAACACTTATCAAGCGACATTGAGGGCTTCATGACAGCATTAACAAAAGCAGAAATGGCTGATCATTTAAGTGAGCTCACGAGTTTAAATCGACGTGAAGCGAAACAAATGGTCGAATTATTCTTTGATGAAATTAGCCAGGCGCTAATCTCAGGCGAGCAAGTCAAACTTTCTGGATTCGGTAATTTTGAGTTGCGTGACAAACGTCAACGTCCGGGACGTAATCCTAAAACAGGCGAGGAAATTCCAATTTCTGCTCGTCGTGTTGTGACTTTCCGTGCTGGGCAAAAATTTCGTCAACGTGTAGGGAGTGAACAGATCGATTGATCTGTTGCTCTGCTAAACTTTATAGATTTATCTATAAAGTTTAGCCAAAAAAAAAGAGAACGTAAGTTCTCTTTTTTTTGGCTAATAATCGTAAGATTATTTAGCAGCAGCTTGAGAAGCAGGAGCAACTTCAACTGTTTCAGATACTACAACTTCAGATGCAGCGTCTTTAGCGTCAGAAGCAGCTTCAGAAGCAACAACAGTGATCGCTTCAGAAGCAACAGCTGCTTCAGAGGTAGCTTCAGATGCAGCTGTATCAGTAGCAGCTTCTTTTTTAGCACAACCAACGAAAGCTAAAGTAGTAGCAACTGCAGCAGCAATAGCGATTTTTTTGAATAACATAGCATCACTCTCTAAAATATGAGATAAAAAAAAACCTACGTTAGCCTGTTAAGTGCTTTTATTATTCCTAAATTTGTTAGGCAGTAACAATGCAGGAGCAGTCTAACTGGTCTGCGGATATGCTACCACTGAGTTTTTTTAATAGCTACTGTTTCATGAAGAAAAACTGAGAAATTTGAAGAAAAATAGGGCTTTTTTTAACAGAAAATAACAATTAAGAGCGGCATTTATATTGGCTAAATGCAATATAACCCCCTAAAAATATAGGTTTTTTTTGAAATTATTTTTTATAATCATTAACTTAAAAAGTAAGTTGAGATAAAAAACACTAAATTGTATCTTTGTGTAAATGGTGTCAACCAAAAGCAAAAATAAGCGTTAAAAATAAAGTTATTGTTTATTTTATCACCATGCAATAGTTAAGCTTAATAAGGTGTAATGTAATCATGCTAAAAGGGTGATGAAGTGCGGATAAAATTTTAAATTATTTAATTTATATTTATAATGGCGACTATTTTGACTGGCGCGACGGTGTAGCAGTGTTGATTTACAACTCAGTATGATGAGAATATTTTTAGAGATGATAGACGCTGAAAATGTGATGTGACATTCAATGCTTTAATGTGGATATCATATTACAAAAAAACCGAGTTCATGTCTGAACTCGGCTTGATAGCAGAGAGATGAGCACAATCCTCATCCATCATAATTGGGTGATTTAGTTGGATGCCTTGCGTCGCATTTGATCAAAGAAGTCATCATTGGTTTTGGCCTCTTTCATGCGATCTAATAGGAATTCCATTGCAGCAAGTTCATCCATTGGATGAAGTAATTTGCGTAGAATCCAAACTTTACGTAATTTATCTTCATCCATTAGGCGTTCTTCACGACGTGTGCCTGATTTCTTGATATTCATTGCAGGGAAAACACGTTTCTCGGCAATACGACGATCTAAGGTAATTTCTTGGTTGCCTGTTCCTTTGAATTCTTCATAGATCACTTCATCCATCTTACTACCTGTTTCAATTAAGGCAGTTGAAATAATGGTCAGTGAACCACCTTCTTCAATGTTACGGGCAGCACCAAAGAAACGTTTAGGGCGTTCTAAGGCGTGGGCATCCACACCCCCTGTTAATACTTTTCCTGAAGATGGAATAACCGTGTTATATGCACGTGCAAGACGGGTAATCGAATCGAGTAGAACCACAACATCTTTTTTATGCTCAACCAGACGTTTGGCTTTTTCAATTACCATTTCAGCAACTTGAACATGACGTGCTGGTGATTCATCGAAAGTCGAAGCAACGACTTCACCACGCACAGTACGTTCCATTTCGGTTACTTCTTCAGGACGTTCGTCAATCAGTAACACAATCAGAATCACTTCGGGATTATTGCGTACAATCGATTGTGCAATGCTTTGTAATAGCATTGTTTTACCAGCTTTTGGTGGGGCAACAATAATTGAACGTTGGCCTTTACCAATCGGTGCGATTAAGTCCACCACACGTGCAGTTAAATCTTCAGTTGAACCATTGCCGAGCTCCATCACCAATTGTTCGGTTGGAAAGAGTGGGGTAAGATTTTCAAAAAGAATTTTATTGCGTGAATTTTCTGGCGTATCGTAATTAATTTGATTGACTTTTAATAACGCAAAGTAACGTTCGCCTTCTTTTGGTGGGCGAATAGTTCCTGTGATGGTATCACCAGTACGTAAATTAAAGCGACGAATTTGGGAAGGACTGACATAGATGTCATCTGGGCCTGCTAAATAAGAGCCAGCAGCTGAGCGAAGGAAGCCAAAGCCATCTGCCAAAATTTCCAGAACGCCATCACCAAAAATCTCTTCGCCATTCATTGCATGACGCTTTAATATGGCAAAAATAATATCTTGCTTACGGTTACGTGCCATTCCTTCAAGGCCCATAAACTCGGCAATCTTGATGAGTTCGCCAATCGGTTTTTTCTTGAGTTCGGTTAGATTCATATTTGGTCAGATAGAATTAAAATTCTGAGATACAGGTTAGAAAGGAAGCAACAATAGGCCGCAGACGTACAAGAAAACGAAAGTAATTGATTTGCACAATAACAATCCAGAGTACTGAGATATTGTTTAAAGAGAAATGTGAAAAACAATTTCTGTTGCCGAGCGGCATTTATGTGTTGTGTCGTATAAGAAAATGAGGGATTTAAAAGCCTTTTTTCTTGATAAAGCAATATAAGAGAGATTGAGTGTTTTGTCAAATATTCAGCGAAAAAAATACGCTATTTGATATAGCGTATTGAATGCTTTGTTCAGTTTAGATATTTTCTTCAATAAATGCAGTTAATTTTGACTTTGGTGCAGCACCGACTTGCTGTGCAACGACTTCACCATTTTTAAACATCAGTAATGCTGGAATATTACGGATATTAAAATTCACTGCTGTTTGTTCACATGAAGTGACATCTACTTTAACAATTTTAACTTTGCCTTCATATTCAGCTGCCAGTACTTCAAGTACAGGTGCAATCGCTTTACATGGTGCACACCAGCCTGCCCAAAAATCAACCAATACAGGAATTTCAGATTCTAAAACGTCAGCTGTAAAGTTGGCATCAGTAGTATTTACGATATTATTCGACATAAGCGTGCTCCAAGAGATTTAATAGGATGAAACAATAAGGGGCTGTTGACAGGTCCCAAAAAATTTTATTTACCTCATCTTGGACTTCACTTTAAAACTCGAAAATGATGTGGTTATTTCCGTTGGGTTTGATGAGGTGACCAAGAATCAGTTTGAATCTAAATGATTACTGAAGTGTTAACAGACCCGATGAATCGCCTAGTATTACACAGTCATCTTTAACTTCACAATCTGGTGTATCAGTTAAATTTTCCTCCTTTCGTTATTTTTTGTCTAATTGATGCTCACGATAATGCTCATCGTGTAACACAATTGTCATTTTTGCCATAAAAATGCTCATGATGTAAATTGTATAAAGAAATGCCTTTTAAATTGTAAAGAGGTGAATTAATCTAGGCACAACTTTGTATAGGTTTGTTGAAATAATGTCTGATTTTTTGATTGATGAAGAGTTGCTTGCAGCCATCGACATGGGGTCAAACAGTTTCCATCTGGCAATTGCACGTGTGGATCATGGCGAAGTCAAAAAAGTGGCTTCAATGTCAGAAAAAGTACAGTTGGCAGCAGGGCTAGATGAAAATAATAATTTAACTGAAGCAGCACAGCAAAGAGGCTTAGCTTGTTTGGCCCGCTTTGTCGGCCGTCTCGGTTCTGTTCAACCGAAACGATTAAGAATTGTCGCAACAAATGCATTACGACAAGCAAAAAATGGTCATGAGTTTATTCAAAAAGCTGCAGAAATTTTACCTAAACCGATTGAGATTATTGCAGGGCGTGAAGAGGCTAGATTAATTTACTTGGGGGTTTCCCATACCATGGCGAATAGCGGTCGTCGTTTGGTGATTGATATTGGTGGGGGATCTACAGAATTAATTATTGGCGAGGAATTTGAACCTATACATACCGAATCCTTACAAATGGGTTGTGTTGCCTTTACTAAAGCTTATTTCCAAGATGGAGAGATTAGCCCAAGTCGGTTTGATAAAGCGATTGTTGCTGCACGTAAGGAATTATCGGGTATTGCCACCACCTATAAAGTTGAAGGCTGGGATACTGTTGTTGGATCAAGTGGTACCATTAAAGCATGTCGTCAAATTGCAGTAAATATGGGCTGGAGTAATGATCAAGAACAATTAACACGTGAAGGCCTAGAGAAATTAAAAGATAAAATTTTAAAATGTAAGCATATTTCAGAAATTGAATTTAATGGTTTAAAAGAAGATCGTCGCGCTGTTTTACCTGCAGGAGTTGCGATTTTATATGCCATATTTGATGTATTAGAGCTAGATGCTCTGGTCTATTCAGATGGTGCATTGCGTGAGGGCGTCATGTATGACTTACTTGGACGCTTTCAGCATGAAGATATTCGTGATCGTTCAGTACATGCACTCATGGGGCGCTATAATGCAGATACAAAACAAGCTGAACGCGTTGTTAAAACAGCGCAGCATTTATTTGACCGCGTAGAACATGTATTACATTTAAATAATGATGATCGTGATTTGTTACGTCGTGCCGCATATTTACATGAGATTGGCCTAGCAATTAGCCATAGTGGTTATCATCGTCACGGTGCTTATTTATTACAGCATTCCGATATTGCTGGTTTCTCACAAATTGATCAAAATCATTTGTCACATTTGGTTGCACATCACCGACGTAAATTGCGTAATGATTCTAAAATTGATGTGATGAAAGTGGGTGGTAGCAAATTAGTTTATCTTTGTCTATTGCTTCGATTAGCAGTTTTAGTCAATCACAGTCGTAGTGATGCGATGCTTCCTGCCATTGAATTAAGTGTGGTGAATGAGCAACAATGGCAACTTAAAGTTTCTGGTGATGCAAAGCAATGGCCTCTATTAATTGCAGAGCTGTATGATGAACAAATACAGTTTAAGCATTGGGACATTGAATTGGAGATTCAGTCGGAACAATTCATCCATTAACGTATGGTTAGTTTAGGGATAGTGGTCGACCTATGAAAAATAAAGCAGCTCAATCAAAAGCATGGGCAACAGTTCAAATTGCACGTCATCCTGAACGTCCGCAATTTTTAGATTACGTGGGTGAGATTTTCACAGAGTTTGACGCGTTGCATGGTGATCGCTTATTTGGTGATGATGGTGCAATGGTCGGAGGTTTGGCACGTTTTGATGGTCAGCCAGTCATGGTAGTTGGTCAGCATCGTGGACGTAGTACACGTGAGAAACTAAAACATAATTTTGGTATGAGTAACCCTGAAGGGTATCGTAAAGCACAGCGTTTAATGGATATGGCGGAACGTTTTAATCTGCCGGTCTTTACTTTTATTGACACTATGGGTGCTTATCCTGGTGTTGGTGCAGAAGAACGTGGCCAAGCTGAAGCGATTGCGACCAGTTTAGCGCAAATGTCCAATCTTAAAGTGCCTGTAATTGCAACAGTCCTTGGCGAAGGTGGTTCAGGTGGTGCATTGGGTATTGGTGTTGCAGATCGTGTGATTATGTTGTCACATAGTATTTATTCAGTGATTTCACCAGAAGGTTGTGCCAGTATTTTATGGAAAACTGCCGATAAGGCAGAACAAGCCAGCGAATCCTTAGCTTTAACGGCAGATAAGCTGAAAAAAATTGGTATTATTGAACATATTGTGGATGAAGGTGAGGGAGCTCATTTACATCCGGAAGATGTCATGCAAAGTTTGAAAGCAGTACTGAAACAAGCACTAGATGAATTGCAACCGATGGATGCGAAAGATAGATGCGAAGCACGTTACCAACGTTTGATGAAGTTTGGAAGCGACAATTTAGGACTCACGTCTTAAGTAAACTTCAACACTTTTCTAAAGCAACACATGTTTTAATAGGATGTAGTGGTGGCATAGATTCTATGTTACTACTGCATCTATTGTCCGCTTTATATCCAGATAAAGTACGGGCAATTTATGTGGACCATCAATTACAGGCACCGAGTCAAGCATGGGGTACATTTGTTGCAGCGCAATGCCAGCAACTGGGTATTCCATGTATTATTGAGCAAGTTCAGGTTGCTTCAGGAAATTTAGAACAGCAAGCAAGAACAGCACGTTATCAAGCTTATCAACAACATCTTGGGATAAACGATGTCTTGGTTTTGGCGCATCATCAACAAGATCAAGCTGAAACAGTCATCCTTCGATTATTGTCAGGTAGTGGCGTAACGGGTTTAGCTGCGATGAAAGCCTATGAAAAAAGAAAGACCATCACGATATGGCGACCTTTATTGTCGTTGACGCGTGAGCAAATTTGCCAATGGGCAGCACAATTACAGATTGAACATGTGGTAGATCCCACCAACACGGATTTGCATTATGATCGTGCTTGGTGCCGCGAAGCTTTATGGCCATTATTACAACAGCGTTTTCCTCAAATGCAACAGGCATTAAATCGTAGCAGTTATTTAATGCAGGATGCCGAAGAAATATTGCAGCAAGTTTTACAACAAGATTTGACGGCGTGTCGGATTGATACGGGCTTAGATTTAACTCGTTTGGAAAAATTATCACTGGCTCGACAACGTCAGTTACTTTCGGCTTGGATGAAAGGTGACGATCAATATCGTCCTTCATTGGCGATGGTAGAGCGACTACAAAAAGAAGTGATTGCCTCCAAGCATGATGCACAAGCCAAACTGCATTGGAATCGGCATTATTATTTGCGTTATCAACAGCAATTATATCGGATCCCAGTTGAGACTTTTATTGTTCAAGAGCAAACCTTATCCAATATGATGATTCAATTTGTATTAAATCAATCATATACGCTGTTATCAGGTCAATACAATATTGAAACGGCTACCATAGGGCTGAGTTTTGATCTTTTAGAACAACCACTACAGTTAAATGCTCGAGTGGGGGGAGAGAAAGTACATTTATATGGTCGTATTGGAACATGGCCATTAAAGAAAGCAATACAAGAAGCACAAATTTTGCCTTGGCAGCGACATACAATTCAAATATTGAGCGTAGATAATGTTATTCTAGGCATATTCACACCGAAAGGATTTTGGTTAGCTCAATCTCCATATTGTGAAACGGGTGGCTGGCAACCCCATTGGGTTGCTCCAAAATAAATACTCAACGATGAGCACGAAAGATGAATGCAGTACTAAATTGTAATATTACGTTTATTGGTGGTGGCAATATGGCTCAAGCCCTAATTGGGGGATTGATTGCACGTGGCTTACCGCCCACTCGTATTACAGTTTCAGATCCAGTGGAAAAAGTACGTCAATTACTTCAAGAAAAAAATGTACAGGTCACTGATGACAATATTGCCGCGATTCATGATGCCGATATTGTTGTATTTGCAGTCAAGCCACAAGCATTGTTAACGGTATTACAACCCTTACATGGTTTATTGGAGAATAAACTGGTAGTATCCATTGTCGCTGGTGCGGAAATTTCCACCATTGCAACACTTTTGGCAACAGACAAGATTGTGCGTGTAATGCCAAATACACCTGCTTTGGTTCAGACAGGCGCGCATGGTTTATATGCTACTGATGCCGTGAGTGCTTCAGATCGTGAATTGGCAAGCCAAATTTTAGCGGCAACAGGATTAACACTCTGGGTAAATAGCGAGGCGCAAATTGATGCGGTCACAGCTGTATCAGGTTCTGGTCCAGCCTATTTTTTCTATATGATGGAAAGTATGATTCGTGCTGGTAAAAATCTAGGTCTGGATGAAAAAGTTGCGACCGCTTTGACATTACAAACAGCATTAGGTGCTGCACAAATGGCGATTACCAGTGCAAATTCTCCTGCTGAATTACGTAAGAACGTCACTTCACCGAATGGGACCACTCAAGCGGCAATTGAAGTGTTTGACCGTGGTCAAATTTCACAAAATATTCAAGCTGCTTTAGCCGCAGCAAAAATGCGTAGTCAAGAACTGGCGCAAGATTTAAGTGAAAGCATTAAATAATTAAATTTTTGTAGGAAATTTTTAATATGGGTGCAAATTCTGCGCTAATTTTTACCATCATCATTAACGTAGCGATTTTGCTCGTATTCTTCCGTTTTTTAATGCAACTTGCAGCAGTAACACCCTATAATCCTGTGGTGCTTTCGACTGTAAAAGCGACGAAAATAGTGGATATTTTTGGTCGAATTTTTCCCACAGTGGCCAAAGGACGAGTAAATCTTGCTGCATTGGTATTATTGATTGTACTGTATTTGCTCAAAATCTTTGGGATGATGTACTTATCAGGAGCGATGCCAAATAGTCCAATTCATTTATTGATTTTGACGTTTGTATCCATGATTCAAGATTTAATTCGTTTTTGTCGATATTTAATTTTTGCCACAATCATTTTGAGTTGGGTAGTGATGTTTACTCAGTCACGTTCTCCTTATATAGAAGTCGTTCAAGAGCTTGCTGAACCGTTATTGGCACCATTTCGTCGTATTTTACCGAATATGGGGATGATTGATTTATCACCAATTTTAGCCTTTTTAGCATTATATGTGATTGAAATGATAATGAATGAAGTATCTATTGTTTTATTGACAGGTTTGTAATATTACATCAAAAAAAGGGGCGCAAAATGCGCCCCTTTTTTTGATGATTTTATTTTACTTTAAGTAATTTCAACCATGATCTGAATCATCTATCGATATTTAATGTGCTTGATCCCAGTTATGACCCTGACCGACTTCTACAATTAACGGTACTGATAAATTTAATACGGATTGCATCACAGTTTTTAATTGCACAGTCAGTTCTTCAGCATATGCAGTATCAACTTCAAATACCAATTCATCATGTACTTGAAGCAGCATTTGTGCATGATCTTTAGGAAGAATTTGATCAACTTCAATCATGGCCATTTTAATGATATCTGCTGCCGAACCTTGTAAGGGTGCATTAATTGCAGCACGTTCAGCCGACTGTTTGATCATTTTATTGTTGGCTAAAATATCAGGCGTATATAAGCGGCGGCCTAAAATTGTTTCCACAAAGCCTTGTTCACGTGCAGTTTGGCGCGTACGTTCCATATAGTCATATACACCCGGATAACGCCTAAAGTACTGTGCAATATAGGCACGAGATTCTTCACGAGAAAATCCAAGTTGACGAGTTAAACCAAACTCAGACATACCATACAGTAAACCAAAATTAACGGCTTTCGCTTGACGGCGTTGATCAGCAGTGACATCTTCTATGGCAATGCCTAATACTTCTGCTGCTGTACGACGATGTACATCTTGTCCATGATTAAATGCATGTAGTAATGCATCGTCTTGGGAAAAATGAGCCATCAGACGCAGTTCAATTTGTGAGTAATCGGCTGCGAGCAATACACGATCTGGTGGTGCAATAAAGGCTTGACGAATTTGTCGTCCAATTTGTTCTCTAATTGGAATATTCTGTAAGTTTGGATCCGTTGATGATAAACGTCCAGTGGCTGTTAAAGCTTGGTGATAACTGGTGTGGACACGATGGCTGTTATTATTGGCTTGTTTTGACAATCCCTCAGTGTAGGTACTTTTGAGCTTGGCTAAACCACGATAATGTAGGATTAATCCAGTAATAGGATGTTCAATTTTTTCTAAAATATTTTCACTGGTACTATATTGGCCGGTTGCCGTTTTTTTACCCCCTTTTAAGCCCAGTTTTTCAAATAAAATTTCACCCACTTGTTTTGGTGAAGCGACATTAAACTCTTCACCTGCCAGTTCAATAATTTCACTTTCTAGTTGTTGAATCGTTTTGCTAAATTCCTCACTAAGCTGATCTAAAAATGCTAAATCAAGCTGAATTCCATTTTCTTCCATTTGGGTGAGAACACGAGCAACAGGCATTTCTACATCATGCAGTAATTTGAGTAGTTCTGGATATGGCTGTAACTTTGCATGCAGTACTTCATATAAACGATAAGTGACATGAGCATCTTCTGCTGCATAATGTGCAGCAGTTTCAATATCAATTTGATTAAACGTTTTTTGTTTTGCGCCTTTTCCAGCCACTTGTTCATAGGTAGTGGTCAGATGACTGAGGTATAAACGTGCTACATCATCCATACCATGACGTGTTGCCACGGCATTAAGTACATAAGAAGCCAACATAGTATCGAAATACCAGCCTTGCAGTTCAATGCCATGATTTTTTAAAACATGTGCATCATATTTTAAATGATGGCCAATTTTTTTAATCTGATTATTTTCTAAAATAGGTTGAATTTGTTGTAAAATATCATCGCGATTAAGCTGTGTCGGTGCACCTTCATAATCGTGTGCTAAAGGAACGTAATAGGCGTCTTTGGCATCAAATGCTACAGAAAAACCGACAATTTTTGCAACACGATAATCTAGACTGGTGGTTTCAGTGTCAAAAGCAAATTGTGTTGCTGTTTGTAAGCGTTCGAATAGCGTTTGCCAATCCTGCTGTGTCAGGATGGTATGATATGTTGCTTGTCCTAATTGATCATCAATACTGCTTATGGTCGCTTGATCGGTGATGGCATCCGTAGTCTGAGATCTGACTTCTTGATGAATGGCTTTCGTCGTTTGCTTATAAGCTGGATGATTTGGATTATTAGGATGATCGAGTGATTGTAGTTGATTACGAAACTCTAGTTCAGTATATAAATCACGTAATGCATCGATATTTGGCTCTTGTAGTTTTAAATCCTCATAGCCAAATGTTAAATCTAAATCACAAACGATGCTGGCGAGCTGATGGTCAAGCGTAATCCCTTCCACATTTTCTTTAATATTCAGGCCAACTTTACCTTTAATTTTATCTACATTTTCTAAAATACCACCAATTGAACCATATTCAGTCAGCAATTTGGCAGCTGTTTTAGCTCCTACACCAGGTACGCCCATAATACCATCGGATGCATCTCCCATTAGTGTCAGATAATCAATAATTTGATTTGGCCAGACCCCAAATTTTTCAAACACGCCGTTCACATCTAAAGGGCGCTCTTTAAAACTATCTTCTAAGGTTATTTTTTCACTCACCAATTGTGCCATATCCTTATCACCAGTCGAAATCAGGACTTGGTGGCCTAATGCTTCAGCACGTTTAGCCAGTGTACCGATGATATCATCAGCTTCAGCACCAGGAAGCATATGTAATGGAATACCTAGTGCACGAATAAGCGCATGTAAATAAGGGATTTGCTGTGATAGTTCTTCAGGCATACTTGGTCGATCACCTTTATAGATAGGAGAAAGTTCATGTCTGAAAGTAGGCTCTGGCGTATCAAAAATGACGGCAATATGTGTCGGTTGGGTACGACGTATTAATTTTTGGATTGCTGAAATAGCACCACGCACGGCATTGGTATGTAAACCGCTTGAAGTGGTTAATGGTGGTACGGCATGATATGCACGAAATAAAAAGTATGAGCCATCGACCAAGACAAAAGGTGGCATTGATTGATTCCTTATCCAAATAACAGCAATATTGTACGTGATTTTTTGTGATCTGGCAGAAACATGATGATGCAATCCGTAATCAATAGGAAATAAGTCTTTATACAAGAATATACAGGTTATGATCCACTAACCCAGAATAAGGCAAGTATGAAAATATGTTGAAGGGAAACATTGAAATTCGAATTATCTGGCTAATGGCTTTAATGATTGCTGCAGGTACGGCTTGGTTTTTAGAGATTAAAGCCATGACTTATCTCTGTGGTTTAGCTGTGTTGCTAAGTATCATGCAATATATGGATGCATTTGCTCGACAAATTGATCATTTGCCGCAAAATGTACCTGTTTCAATGCTTCAAACGACACGATTACCTTTATACCTTTGTTCATTACTGATTGTGTTGGGTGGAGTGATGGGGTGGCAATGGGTTGTCGTACTGGGCATAACCGCGTGGATTTATTTTCTGTTAAGGTGGTTAAGGCGTCTAGAATATACGCTATTGCAAATACAGGCCAAATTACAACATAACGATAGCTCTGCTATTGCGCTCACTCAGCCGAGCCATGATCAGCAATTCATAGCACCATCTTCACAGTCCAGTCCGCTTTCATGGTCACTGTTACAACAAGTTAAGCAATGGATTTTTATTTGAAATCCAGTACTTAAAGTTGCAGTCTTGATTTTGCTGATGGGGATTATTCTATTATTACGTTTTGCTGTTGAACATTGGCAATTTAGTTTGGCTGTACAACTAGGCCTGCTCGCTGGGTTGAGTCTTTTGGTTGTGTTATTGGGTTATCGTATCATCATCAAAAATAGAAGTTTTGCATTGGCTTTACAAGCACTTGGCTTGGCGGCTTTATTTCTGAATTTATGCTTTGCATATTATAGTCTGATGATTGCTGATTTTTGGATTGCCAGTATTTGTTTTGTGCTCATTATGGCTTTAACCATTGCTCTTAGTTTAAAACAACGTGCAGTTGAGCTGGCGATTATGGCCATGATCGTGGCCTATATAGCACCCTTCACGTTGCCATTAATCACTGCGAGTGCAAGCGAATTTTTAAGCTATTACTTGGTGATTAATATAGCTGTTGCTGCTTTAACGACTTGGCAACCTTGGAAATTTTTAAATCAAATTGCCTTGTTGATGACATGTAGTTTAGCGGGTGGTTATGCCTTTATATACGGTGATATTGCACAGCGTCCGCTATTGACTGTTTTGGTATTGATGCATGCTGCGATCTTTATCTGGTTGGGTTTTCGATTTAGTCAGTTATCTATAAAATCAGATATTAAAGCATCTGCATATGATCCAATTCTAGATTTTGCGCTGATTTTTGCTGCACCTATCTTGGCATATGGCTATCTTTATTTGATGTATCTCAATCAAATGTGGTGGCAAGCCGGTCTAAGTCTACTCTTTGCCACTGTTTTTGCCATTTTGTATAGCGTGGCATTAAAACAAAAATTGATGCCATCGATTGCACAATGCTATTTAAGCCTGATGCAAATTTTCTTGGTTCTTATTCCCCCGATTTTATTACCGGATAGTTGGCGTATTGCAGGTTGGGCCATTGAGGGATTGGTTATTTTTATTTATGCCTTATATCAAAATATAGCAGTCAGTCGTTATCTGGCCATAGGATTACTCCTGATGGCTGGCGTGTCAGGTCTACTTTATTTAGATCAATATGATTATTTTGCCAATGGCATGTATTGGATTTTGGCATTTTGTTACTTTTTAGCGGTATTAGTTGCATACTTAAAACAACAGTTTTATCGTCAATTGAATCTATGGTTGATCATTTTTCTGGCGATATCGATGTTGTCAGCAACCTTGCTATTATGGATTTTATTACAAGATCAACTGAGTGGGCCATTGACCACAATTTATACCTTATTATTATGTAGCCTACTTTACGTGATATTTAATGCGCTATTACAGCGCCATACCGTATTTTGGGGATGGTTGCTTGCCAAGTGGGTTGGCGTAATTCCATTATATCTATGTGCTCTAATGTTAATTTATACACGAATGCAGCATGGTATTCTGCTATGGCAATCACCATTAGAACAATATGGCGTATTGTTGACAGGAGGATTGCTAAGCTATTTATGGTGGGGGCCTGCATTAAATACTCAAGCTGAAAAAGAATGGCTAAGCTTGGGAATGTTTTCGAGTTTGGCTTTTGCTAGTCTAGCGATTATTCCTTCTTTTCCTTATCTAAGTATTGCGATATTGCCGTTGATATTTTGTATCTATTGCTATTGGCAAAGACGACATGTCAGTTGGCGTATATTCTGTGAAGCCAAAATGACTTTAGTGTTGATGATGATTTGGCTCATTAGTTCATCATTACTATCCACTCAAAGTTTTCAATTGTACTGGATGCCTGTTTTTAACCCATTTGATTTAATGAGCATCGCCATATTTGTAATATTGATTTTGATACTATTATTACAAGTTAAAGCGGGATTAGATCAAGGTATTGCAGCAGTTACAGCAGCTTTAGCTTTATTATGGTTAAGTAGTTATCTTGTATTACGTGCTTTACATGTTTATTTGGCAACGCCATTTAATCAGGTATCTATTTGGTCTGATGCCACGATTCAGTTAAGTCTCACTTTATTATGGGTTACGTTAGCTTTTGTGATTATGTGTGTTGCGAGTCTGAAAAAAATTAAAACATTATGGCTATTTGGCGGTGGGATTTTAGTGATGGTCAGTTTGAAACTGGTGCTATTTGATTTATCTCATACAGCGACATTAATGCGTGTTATTTCTTTCTTAGCTGCAGGTTTTGTGATGCTGTTAACCGCCTATCTTGCACCGATGCCAATCAATACAGTACAACATAAAGCAGATTAATCTGTTGCGAGATGATATTTTTCTTTATAGCAACGAGCTGCTATAGATGACTGATATGGTTATATTTGATTTATTTCAGGTATTTATGCCAAATACCTGAAATAATTGAATGGGATATTGTTATATTTAGGTTGGAATCTTATTCTAAATGTGTGGCACGTTTGATCTCTTTTTGATTGGCATATTGATCAATATCTTCAGCATTTAAGGCGGATCGTGGTGAATCGACGAAGCCCATTTTAGGTACAGGAATTTCGATATGATTTTCTAGAAAACCATTACGAATACGTTCATGCATCTCATCTCTCACTTGTAAAAAATTTTCTTGCTGACACCAGACCGCAAATAATAATTCAATTGAAGACTCTCTAAATGCTGTCACAGTCACTGCAGGTTTAGGATCTGACAAGACCAAAGGATATTTATTGGCGACATCAAGTAGAACTTTACGGACTTTAATAATGTCTTCATGAAAATTTATGGCTAAGGTAATCGGAATGCGCCGTATGGAAAATTTAGAAAGATTATGTACTGGGGCTCGAATCAATTGCTCATTGGGGAGGCGAATATAAATATTATCTTGCGTCAGTAATTTGACTGAGAGTAAATCGATGGAAATTACCTCACCTTCAATGGTGTGTCCACGAATGAGCGTAATTTGAATCGTGTCACCTATTGCAAAAGAACCCTCGCCAATTAAGAAAATACCACTAATTAAATTTGATGCGGATGTTTGTGATGCAAAGCCAATCGCTACCGTTAAAATACCAGCAGCACCAAGGAATACGCTGAGTTTAAAGCCAGCCTCTTTTAGGCTTGTCATTACAAAAAGTAAAAAAATGAAGTAAAAAATACCACGACGCCAAATCAGGCGTTGGTGATCATTAAATCGCGAACCAACGGTACGAATAAAGGTATTGGAAATAAAACGAGCAATTAAAAAGCCCAGACAGCATAAAATCAGTGCGGTGACAATTTCCATGAGACGTTCGGTATTAAAACTCATGAAAATACCTTTTATGCTATTCAGCAATCCTTGAGGAATACTTGAATCAGCCATTTAAAAATATTCCTTTAGAAGAATGAGTCAAACATATTGAATAAGGCACTTGCAGATTCTCTCGGAGGATGAACATAACTGACTTCACCTGCAAGTGGAGGTGTTCGATTTTCAATACGAATACGGGGGGGACGATCTGAACCTTCATGAATGACTTTAATTTGTGATGTCCAAAGTCGACCAGTACTTTGACTATAAAATAAGGGTAATGCGGGTACAGGAACATTCATACGATCAAAGCGTAACTGATAGGGACTAATATTATGAAATTCGATTGGTGTAACTGCTCTAAAAGCACGTGGTGTTAGTTGTTGTAGATCCGTTCGACCATCAACTGAGGTTGCATAACAGATTTCGCCTGTACGATGATTGGGGCCAAACCAAGTATCTTTGGGTAAAATAATGGGAAGATCAAAAATAGGTTCCTTTTGACTTTTCACAAAACCTGCGATCCATAATGGGGTACTGATATACAATGTTCCTTGTTGTCCAGCGGGAATATAAATAGGATCGACCGGTTTAATGACCACCGAGCGATTGGCGAGGCGAGGCATCAGTTCCAATGTACTTTGCGTTGTTTTAAACATATAGCGTTCAATTTTAACGGGCTGTGGGAAACCAAATTCTGGATCATCAATATTATAATATTGCTGTTCGTAGTCATATTGCACACGTGGACGATGATACTCGAGGCGCCATTCTTGTAAACTTCGTGTAATGCGAAATAGAAGAGAACCGAACTGCCAGGCTTGTGGTCTGTTGAGCTCAAATTCTTTAGTACCCCACCATTTGATCGGTGGGAGATTTGTCTCATAGTAATCATTGGGGGCAGACAATTTATTCTTCCTTCTATTCATAAAGCATCAAGCAGTCTTCATGCTGTAATATACATAATGTACATTTTAATACTACGGTGATCATTATTATAAATTTCGAATGCAAATACTGAAACAGTTACAAATTCCTTATAGTTTTGCAAAAAGACATGGTGTGTTGTTACATTATGTTGATCATCAAGTTTTTATTATTAGAAAAAATACAACGTCTTTATTGGCATTACAAGAAGTACGCCGATTTTTAGGTCAAAAAGCAGCATATAAACTGGTTGAAGAAGATGAATTTAATCAATTATTAAGTCGTGGTTTTTCTAGTGATAGTGGTGAGTCACAACAAGTTGCAGCTGGTTTGGAAGATCATCCAGATCTATTGAGTCTAGCCGATCAAGTTCCGCAAACAGAAGATCTGATGGATCAAGAAGATGATGCACCCATTGTACGACTAATTAATGCATTACTTTCCGAAGCTATTCGTGTTGCTGCATCTGATATTCATATTGAATGCTTTGAGAAAAAATTATCTGTACGTTTACGTGTTGATGGGCAGTTGCGTGAAATTGTACAGCCACGCCGTGAATTGGCGCCGTTATTGGTTTCTCGTATTAAAGTGATGGCACGTTTGGATATTGCAGAAAAACGTATTCCTCAGGATGGCCGTATTTCATTACGCTTAGCAGGGCGTGAAGTAGATGTTCGTGTTTCGACACTACCTTCCTCTTATGGTGAACGTGTTGTGATGCGTTTGCTGGATAAGCAAGCAGGACGTTTGAATATGACTCATTTGGGTTTAATGCCTCATGATTATGAAATATTAACGCAACTGGTCCATCGGCCGCACGGCATTATTTTAGTTACAGGACCAACAGGGTCTGGAAAAACCACAACGTTATATGCAGCGCTTTCAGATATCAATGATGGTTCAAAAAATATTTTGACTGCGGAAGATCCGATTGAATATCAATTAGAAGGTATTGGACAAACCCAAGTGAACAATAAAGTAAATATGACTTTTGCACGCGCATTAAAAGCCATGTTGAGACAAGATCCCGATGTTGTTATGGTGGGTGAGATCCGTGATTTAGAAACAGCAGAAATTGCGATTCAAGCTTCATTGACTGGACATTTGGTACTTTCTACTTTACATACCAATACAGCGATTGGCGCTATTACACGATTAAAAGATATGGGAATAGAGCCTTTTTTGTTGTCTAGTTCTTTAATTGGTGTTGTTGCACAGCGTTTGGTCAGGACCTTATGTACACATTGTATTACATGGGTTGATGCGACTGATTTTGAGCAAACATTATTTACTTCCATTGCTGCTGATGTAGTACGACAAGTTCCTCAAGCACAAGGATGTGAACAGTGTGCACAGAGTGGTTTTATGGGGCGAACGGCAATTTATGAAATTGTACCGATAGATGAAAAAGTACGTCGTTTAATTCATGCAAATGCAGCAGAGTTTGAATTAGAGCATTACATACGACAGCATACAGGTAGTATTCGTGAAGATGGATTAAGAAAAGTTCTTTTAGGAAAAACAACGGTGGAAGAGGTGTTACGTGTCACCAATGAATCAGTTGAGTTGTTATAAATATCAGCGCTGAAGCTCTTTAAAATGAATTCATTTAACTCTGCTATCTGCTTGATAGATAGCATTGAGTATTCATCAAGTTTATACCATTTAAAGTAAGTCACAGCGCCTAAATAAATCGAAAACTAATCAGTGAAGCAAATTACCAGAGTTGGCTAATTTTATGCATCAGTTTGGCACGTAAAGGTGCTGTTGGATTGTTTGGGTTACGCTGTGTTTCATTTTCATAAAATTGTTGCCAGCTTTGAATCATATCTAGATCGACATGCTGGGTTTTTAGCTTGTCAACATCGGCTTTAGTGATATTGTGCAAGCGTTTTTCTGCACCGTCTGGTCCAGTTCCCCAACCAATAATACCTTGACCAAAAGCAGGCAAAGAAATGTGATGAGGTGTTGCTGGAATGGCTAAACGAGGGATATCTGGATTAAGCAAAGATGGTGGTTGTCGATCAATCTTTTCGGTGTTTATGTTTGCTGCATGGCTACTTAGATTGATTAAAATCACGATGCTGCTGATGATTAAGCGTAATGACATCATAAAATCCAGAGTTCAAATTATATATTATACGTGTTAATTTTAATAAGAATCTAGGGTGTATTGATAATTATTCTCATTGTTAATTATTGAGTAAATATTGTTGATTAAGTCAACTCAGGTTTATGTTGTGTTATTACAACATGAATAAGCGTCGATGTTTAAGGAGTGGCATTGCATTACGAATAGACTGCTGTTGTTGTAGATCGCAAGAAATTGTAATGAGTCCAGCACCTTCATGATTAATAATATCAAGTAATTTCCCAGAAGGATCGGTTGCTGCGGTATGTCCCCAAGTTTGGCGTTTTGTCCCATGCCAACCTTGTTGTGCTGCACCTAATATATAACATTGACTATCTATTGCACGTGCTTGTAATAGTAATTGCCAGTGCATTTGACCTGTTGTATAGGTGAACGCTGCAGGTGCAGTTAGAATATTGGCGCCTTGTGCACGTAAATATAATGCTAACTCTGGAAAACGTAAGTCATAGCAGACCATTAAACCGATTTGTCCAAATGGTGTTTTGGCAACAACGATTTCATTTCCTGGTTCAAAAAATTTAGATTCTTGATATCCACCCACAGCATCGCCGACTTGTACATCAAATAAATGAATTTTGTCATAACGTGCTTCAGTACCTTCAGGACTAATACATAAACTGGTAGTGCGAACACGACCATCTTGAATAATCGAACCATCTGGACGAAATGGACAGGGTAAGGTTCCTGCAATGATCCATATCTGGTAGCTGTGAGCCAGCTGTTCTAACCGTTTTTGAATCACTTCAAACTGAGCAGCGATTTGTTGTTGTTTGCCAGCAGCAAAGCAAACAAAATTTTCAGGGAAGACAATTAAGCTGGCACCATTTGCTTTACTTTGCTGTATCAATGCTTCAATGACTTTGAAATTATCTTCAAGATCATTTTGGGAGTTCATTTGTGCCACAGAAAGTAAAGTCATATATGAATCTCAAGAGAAAGAGAGGTTAGCTTTGTATGCTATTCGATGTGTGTTCTAAATGGTCTTGTTCAATTTCCAACTGTTTGACCAAAGGTTCAAACATGTTTTTATTACTCTCATTGAGCTGCATCAGGGTTTTATGTGCATCAAGTACGGTACATAACATGGTATTATCGCTAATGTGTTCTTCAACTAAAGCTTTGGTGCAAACATTAGGATTGCCACAGTAGTTCAGAATCACAAAAACTTTGCTTAATCCCATGCTGTTGGCCAAGGTTGTAATATCTGGGTTCGTCGATAACATGACGGCCTGAATGTGATGAATCTGTTTCAGTTTAAGTCCAAGTTTTGCGAGTACACCTAAAACTGTACTATCAATAAATGTAGTTTGCGTTAAATCAACGATAGCGCCAACAACATTGGATTGCTGTTCAATTTTATTTAAAAGTTTGTCTAAACTAATGCAAGATTGAGCACGAACTTCGCCTATAAGCTTAAAAATGTGCGTTCCGTTCAAGCTTGCATATTCAACATGACCTGTTGACATATAAATGCCATTTTCAGAGAAGGATATAAAATTATCCCATAGCGAATGGTTAGACTCAAGTATGTGATGAGGATATATTGATTGCTTTCATTGTAAGCTATTGATTTTAAATTTAATTCATTCTTCTTAAACTTAAAATCGCAATATCATCTGCAACATGCTCTGGTGCTTGAAATGATTGATTTTGCAAATGATAGACCAATTGTTCGAATTGTTCATTTAACCCGCCATTAAAGGGTTCTAGTGCACCATCTGAACAAATAATGAAGCGTGCATGACGATTTAAAATACAATCAAATTCCTCTACTTCTAAATCTTCTGTTAGACCGAGTGGGAAGCTGCTGGTATTGAGTACTTTGGGGGGTTGATTGGGTTCAAAGATAATTGCAGGTGGATAATGTCCTGCACTTGACCAACGTAATTGATGTGTTTCTAAATTAAGAATGCCACTAATCATGGTGATATGTTTTTCAATATTTTCTTGAACTAACATGCCATTGAGCTTTTTGATTAATTCTCTTGGTGTTTTAGAGCGCCCATGAAAAGCGGCCATCCAAGAGGTTAGTAAGCTGCTGGTCACACCATGTCCGGAAACATCGGCAAGATAAAACATGATTTCTTTATCACTGATTTTCCAGTAATCAAACCAATCTCCAGATAGGTAAGCAGAAGGTTTAAATAAGGTTTCAACTTGATAATTGATTAACTCAATCGGGTTTGGAAGTAAGCGTTTTTGTAGTTCTGCTGCGGAAGGTAAATCGCGACTATCTTGGTTTCTTTTATATTGTGCATCAATTTTAGCTAATGCTAACGCAGGATTTTCAGGTAAATGGTTCCATAGCCAGCCTGCTAAGGCTCCTTGTTCCCATGCTTGTGCTAAGGCGGCACCTTCTTGATCAAACGCAAGTACAATCGTTGCTAAATTCCATTGATAAGTTAAAAAATCTTGTACATCGGCAATTGCAATGATGGTTGGGTCATATAGGCCAATATCTTCGATGTTAATCATTTGCACACTTGGTAGTGTGTTTATCACTTGATTTAGATGAGGAATATCTCGTGTGGGGCGAATGAAATACATAAAAGAATAATTTGAGCCTGAATAGTAAATTATGCCTGTAATATAACAATTACAAAACACTTAGGGGAAGATAATAACTGTCCCTAAGTGTAAATGTATCAAATTGTTTAAGGCGATCATGTGATTTAATGGATTGAATGACTATGATCTTCATCCTCTATTGAATCGTCTGTATCATCAATAAAGTTAATAGAATCTGTATCTAATCCTTTTTTCTCAGCGATCACAAAGGTTTTACGTTGTAGATAAATATCTCGTAATGCTGAATAACGATCGCCTTGTAATGCACTTTCTAAATCTAGATATTGTGAACGTGCATTAATTCCTCTACCGGCTTGATCTGACCAATATGCTGTTGCGTGATCATCAAGTAAGTATTCTTGTGGACGTCCAACACTATCTACTGCTAAACCAAAACCATCTCGCAGGGTACTTGGACCATAAATAGGTAATACAATATAAGGTCCAGATGGTACGCCATAATAACCCAGTGTTGTGCCGAAGCTTTCACTTTCGTTGTCTAACCCTAGATGTTGGGCAGGATCTGCAAATCCTAATGTGGTTAATGTATTTAGTGTAAAGCGTCCGAGTGTTTTGACTGCACGTAATGGGCGACCTTGAATTAATTGGTTAACTGCATTCCATGGTTCACTGAGGTTAACCCGAAAAGCATTATAAGAGCCACGAACATCATTGGGTACTTTTTCCTTATATTGCACGGCAATCGGGCGAATGATGTTACGATCTAAAACATCGTTGAAATCGTAAATTTTACGATTTAATGGTTCAAGTGGGTCTTTTACTTCATCAGGTTGTGCAGCATTGGCATCAACTTTAAAGTCTTTAAACTTTAGTTGTTTTAAATTTTTGAGAGAGTTATCTGAATTATAATTATAAATATCTGTAGAGGATGTTGCCGTAGAACCTAAGGTATCCTCTGCGTAAACAGAAATAGAAAATAAGGCACAAAAAGAGCTTAGTACAATTAAATTTTTATGATCCATACATGTAATCCCAGTACTTTAGGTCTAAAGCATTAGATGTGAAAGTGATATATACATAATAGCAGTAAATAGCACTGATAAAAATTAAATCAAAAAAACATATTATTTCATCAATATAAGTGAATTTGATTAAAAAAAGAACGTCTAGATAATATTTTTATGAAAAGGGCTTGTGTTCGATGTGAAATACTGTAGAATGCACATCCATCGGCGGTGATGTTAAATAAAACTTCTGATAAATCAATAAGTTGCTTAAGTGTTAAGATTCTGATTAGGGTTTTGAGTTTAAGGTTAAACTTAGATTTGTTAGAAAATAAATTAACAAAACCAGTTGACTTTTCTACCGAAGAGCGTAATATAGCCGACCTAGCTTGCTGGTGACGAACCAACAAGAAGATCATTAAGAAATTATGAAGAACAACTTGTGTGGATTTTTACTGATTGATTGATCGAAATATTATCATTGATTGATTGGTTTAAATTACTCGAAGTTTATTTGAGAGAATTTGTCAGAAAATTGATGAGCCAGATTTAGTAGCTTAGATTAAAGCTACAAAATGATTTTAACTGAAGAGTTTGATCATGGCTCAGATTGAACGCTGGCGGCAGGCTTAACACATGCAAGTCGAGCGGGGAAAGGTAGCTTGCTACTGGACCTAGCGGCGGACGGGTGAGTAATACTTAGGAATCTGCCTATTAGTGGGGGACAACATTCCGAAAGGGATGCTAATACCGCATACGTCCTACGGGAGAAAGCAGGGGATCACTTGTGACCTTGCGCTAATAGATGAGCCTAAGTCAGATTAGCTAGTTGGTGGGGTAAAAGCCTACCAAGGCGACGATCTGTAGCGGGTCTGAGAGGATGATCCGCCACACTGGGACTGAGACACGGCCCAGACTCCTACGGGAGGCAGCAGTGGGGAATATTGGACAATGGGGGGAACCCTGATCCAGCCATGCCGCGTGTGTGAAGAAGGCCTTTTGGTTGTAAAGCACTTTAAGCGAGGAGGAGGGTACCTTGGTTAATAACCAAGAGTACTGGACGTTACTCGCAGAATAAGCACCGGCTAACTCTGTGCCAGCAGCCGCGGTAATACAGAGGGTGCGAGCGTTAATCGGATTTACTGGGCGTAAAGCGTGCGTAGGCGGCTTTTTAAGTCGGATGTGAAATCCCCGAGCTTAACTTGGGAATTGCATTCGATACTGGGAAGCTAGAGTATGGGAGAGGATGGTAGAATTCCAGGTGTAGCGGTGAAATGCGTAGAGATCTGGAGGAATACCGATGGCGAAGGCAGCCATCTGGCCTAATACTGACGCTGAGGTACGAAAGCATGGGGAGCAAACAGGATTAGATACCCTGGTAGTCCATGCCGTAAACGATGTCTACTAGCCGTTGGGGCCTTTGAGGCTTTAGTGGCGCAGCTAACGCGATAAGTAGACCGCCTGGGGAGTACGGTCGCAAGACTAAAACTCAAATGAATTGACGGGGGCCCGCACAAGCGGTGGAGCATGTGGTTTAATTCGATGCAACGCGAAGAACCTTACCTGGTCTTGACATAGTAAGAACTTTCCAGAGATGGATTGGTGCCTTCGGGAACTTACATACAGGTGCTGCATGGCTGTCGTCAGCTCGTGTCGTGAGATGTTGGGTTAAGTCCCGCAACGAGCGCAACCCTTTTCCTTATTTGCCAGCACTTCGGGTGGGAACTTTAAGGATACTGCCAGTGACAAACTGGAGGAAGGCGGGGACGACGTCAAGTCATCATGGCCCTTACGACCAGGGCTACACACGTGCTACAATGGTCGGTACAAAGGGTTGCTACCTCGCGAGAGGATGCTAATCTCAAAAAGCCGATCGTAGTCCGGATTGGAGTCTGCAACTCGACTCCATGAAGTCGGAATCGCTAGTAATCGCGGATCAGAATGCCGCGGTGAATACGTTCCCGGGCCTTGTACACACCGCCCGTCACACCATGGGAGTTTGTTGCACCAGAAGTAGGTAGTCTAACCGCAAGGAGGACGCTTACCACGGTGTGGCCGATGACTGGGGTGAAGTCGTAACAAGGTAGCCGTAGGGGAACCTGCGGCTGGATCACCTCCTTAACGAAAGATTGACGATTGGTAAGAATCCACAACAAGTTGTTCTTCATGCAATATATCTTAAAGATAAAACAGAGTAATTGATTTGTCTTTGTAAGCAGATACTACGCATAAGCGAAGCTTATTTGTCTTGCAAAAAAAGCAGTGCTTTGATTTTTCTCAGGGTCTGTAGCTCAGTTGGTTAGAGCACACGCTTGATAAGCGTGGGGTCACAAGTTCAAGTCTTGTCAGACCCACCATGAACAAGACTTAAAGTGCTACTTTAAGGCGAAGTGCAAGACAAACGAACGAAAGTGAGTGCTTAGTGTATGGGTTCAAGGATTCTGAGTGAAAAGAAACAAGATATATTGAGATCTTAAGCTGGGGACTTAGCTTAGTTGGTAGAGCGCCTGCTTTGCACGCAGGAGGTCAGGAGTTCGACTCTCCTAGTCTCCACCAAATTTTAAGATAAGAAAAGCAACGCTTTTCCTTAAAATTTAAGCAAACAGCTATGCTGTGCGCAGGATTTAAGAACTAAATTGCTTAGCGTTACTCTGAGTGTTTAGACTTTAATCGAACGAAAGCTAGATTATAGAGCTTAGTGATAAAGCATTGTAAAATGCATTGTTATTAATCTCTGTGATTTATCACAGTTTACTACGTGCTGACGAGGCAGTAGTTAATCATTAACAGAATATATTTGAGTTGAAATAATTTTTTCATACTCGTTTTAGTTAACCTAACAAGCAATTGTTGATGTTAAATGAAATGAGTTACTAGCGATTAAACTGAATCAAGCGTTTTGGTATATGAATCTAATTGAAGCTGTATAGTGATTAAGTTCACAAAGCTCTAAACTGTAATGTTGGTTGTTCTACTTGTAGGAACAAACGACTGTTTGGGGTTGTATAGTCAAGTAATTAAGTGCATGTGGTGGATGCCTTGGCAGTCAGAGGCGATGAAAGACGTAATAGCCTGCGATAAGCTCCGGGGAGGCGGCAAATATCCTGTGATCCGGAGATTTCTGAATGGGGAAACCCACTTACCATAAGGTAGGTATTGCAACATGAATACATAGTGTTGCAAGGCAAACGAGGGGAAGTGAAACATCTCAGTACCCTTAGGAAAAGAAATCAATTGAGATTCCCTCAGTAGCGGCGAGCGAACGGGGAACAGCCCATTAAGTTATGTGTGTTTTAGTGGAATGCTCTGGGAAGTGCAACCGTAGTGGGTGATAGTCCTGTACACGAAAGGGCACACATAATGATGACGAGTAGGGCGAGGCACGTGAAACCTTGTCTGAATATGGGGGGACCATCCTCCAAGGCTAAATACTCCTGACTGACCGATAGTGAACCAGTACCGTGAGGGAAAGGCGAAAAGAACCCCTGTGAGGGGAGTGAAATAGATCCTGAAACCGCATGCATACAAGCAGTGGGAGCCGACTTGTTCGGTGACTGCGTACCTTTTGTATAATGGGTCAGCGACTTACATTCAGTAGCAAGGTTAACCGTATAGGGGAGCCGTAGGGAAACCGAGTCTTAATAGGGCGTTTAGTTGCTGGGTGTAGACCCGAAACCAGGTGATCTATCCATGAGCAGGTTGAAGGTTGGGTAACACTAACTGGAGGACCGAACCCACTGTCGTTGAAAAGCCAGGGGATGACTTGTGGATAGGGGTGAAAGGCTAATCAAACTTGGTGATAGCTGGTTCTCCCCGAAAGCTATTTAGGTAGCGCCTCGGACGAATACCATTGGGGGTAGAGCACTGTTTCGGCTAGGGGGTCATCCCGACTTACCAAACCGATGCAAACTCCGAATACCAATGAGTACTATCCGGGAGACAGACTGCGGGTGCTAACGTCCGTAGTCAAGAGGAAAACAATCCAGACCGCCAGCTAAGGCCCCAAAATTATAGTTAAGTGGGAAACGATGTGGGAAGGCATAGACAGCTAGGAGGTTGGCTTAGAAGCAGCCACCCTTTAAAGAAAGCGTAATAGCTCACTAGTCGAGTCGGCCTGCGCGGAAGATGTAACGGGGCTAAAACTATATGCCGAAGCTGCGGATGTATACTTTGTATACGTGGTAGGGGAGCGTTCTGTAAGCCGATGAAGGTGGATTGAGAAGTCTGCTGGAGGTATCAGAAGTGCGAATGCTGACGTGAGTAACGACAAAACGGGTGAAAAACCCGTTCGCTGAAAGACCAAGGGTTCCAGTCCAACGTTAATCGGGGCTGGGTGAGTCGACCCCTAAGGCGAGGCCGAGAGGCGTAGTCGATGGGAAATTGGTTAATATTCCAATACTTCTGTGTAATGCGATGAGAGGACGGAGAAAGTTAAGTCAGCCTGGCGTTGGTTGTCCAGGTGAAAGGATGTAGGCATGTATCTTAGGCAAATCCGGGGTACTCTATGCTGAGATCTGATAGCAAGCGAGTTTACTCGCAAAGTGGCTGATACTATGCTTCCAGGAAAAGTCTCTAAGCTTCAGTTACACAGGAATCGTACCCGAAACCGACACAGGTGGTCAGGTCGAGTAGACCAAAGCGCTTGAGAGAACTCTGCTGAAGGAACTAGGCAAAATGGTACCGTAACTTCGGGAGAAGGTACGCTGCTGTCGGTGATGGAACTTGCTTCCTGAGCTGATGGCAGCCACAGAAACCAGGCCCCTGCAACTGTTTATTAAAAACATAGCACTCTGCAAACACGAAAGTGGACGTATAGGGTGTGATGCCTGCCCGGTGCTGGAAGGTTAATTGATGGGGTTAGCGTAAGCGAAGCTCTTGATCGAAGCCCCAGTAAACGGCGGCCGTAACTATAACGGTCCTAAGGTAGCGAAATTCCTTGTCGGGTAAGTTCCGACCTGCACGAATGGCATAATGATGGGGGCGCTGTCTCCAGCAGAGGCTCAGTGAAATCGAAATCGCCGTGAAGATGCGGTGTACCCGCGGCTAGACGGAAAGACCCCGTGAACCTTTACTGCAGCTTGACATTGAACTTTGATCTTACTTGTGTAGGATAGGTGGGAGGCTTTGAAACCGAGACGCTAGTTTCGGTGGAGCCAATCTTGAAATACCACCCTGGTAATATTGAGGTTCTAACTCTGTCCCGTAATCCGGGACGAGGACCATGTCTGGTGGGTAGTTTGACTGGGGCGGTCTCCTCCTAAAGAGTAACGGAGGAGTACGAAGGTGCGCTCAGCGTGGTCGGAAATCACGCGTAGAGTATAAAGGCAAAAGCGCGCTTAACTGCGAGACCCACAAGTCGAGCAGGTACGAAAGTAGGTCTTAGTGATCCGGTGGTTCTGTATGGAAGGGCCATCGCTCAACGGATAAAAGGTACTCTGGGGATAACAGGCTGATACCGCCCAAGAGTTCATATCGACGGCGGTGTTTGGCACCTCGATGTCGGCTCATCTCATCCTGGGGCTGAAGCAGGTCCCAAGGGTATGGCTGTTCGCCATTTAAAGAGGTACGCGAGCTGGGTTTAGAACGTCGTGAGACAGTTCGGTCCCTATCTACCGTGGGCGCTGGAAATTTGAGAGGATCTGCTCCTAGTACGAGAGGACCAGAGTGGACGAACCTCTGGTGTACCGGTTGTGACGCCAGTCGCATCGCCGGGTAGCTATGTTCGGAAGGGATAACCGCTGAAAGCATCTAAGCGGGAAGCCTACCTCAAGATAAGATTTCCCTTGGACTTTATGTCCTCTAAAGAGCCGTTGAAGACTACGACGTTGATAGGTTGGATGTGGAAGCATGGTGACATGTGAAGCTGACCAATACTAATTGCTCGTGAGGCTTGACTATACAACACCCAAACAGTTGTATATAAAGCATCAATCGATTCATAAAACATCATCTAACGATGAAAATACTTGATTTAGTATCGCTGATCGAACATCATATCCAACTCAGATATAATCTCTGTTAATAACTCATTTGGTAGAAAACTTAGCAATAGGTAAGTCTAAGCAAGTATCCATAAACAGTTGTGCTGGCGACAATAGCAAGAGTGAACCACCTGATCCCTTCCCGAACTCAGAAGTGAAACCTCTTCGCGCTGATGGTAGTGTGGCGTTAGCCATGTGAGAGTAAGTCATCGCCAGCTCATTATTCGAAAATCCCTCAAGCAGTCGCTTGGGGGATTTTTTTTTGGTTTTATTTTTAAAAAACCGCAGCATGGCGGTTTCTTTAAATATTATTTTTAAGTTGCCTTCTAGCATGTTTTAAGGCTGTTCTAAGCCCTTCTTCAAGGGTGGGATGGTAGAAAGGTTGTATCAAGAGTTGCTCTAGGGTTGCATCTGTGCTGATCATCCATGCCAGTAAATGTGCCAGATGTGCTGTCTTTCGAAAGACAATAAAACAACATGAAAAAGCCGCATAAATGCGGCTTTAACGTAAATTAGGCAAGCACTGTGCACAGCGCATCAATCAGAATCCATAAGATTGCTAAAGCAACAATAGGTTCAAGTATTTTGGCCCATGTTGGTTCTTTAATGCTGCCGACTTCATCTTCTGCTGCTTGGATATGAGATTGATCTTGTGTCATCATCTTATTAAATTCCTGTACTGTATTTGCGAGTGATTGCTCTTCTGAGAGAGTGGCTTTAGACCCTTTAAGTTCGACAAGGCGATTCGTGATCCAGACCCAATCTTCAGCTTGACCAGACAAATGTTCTACTTGACCAGACAAGAGCTCTGCGATGCCATTTTTACCTAAATGACCTGTTTCATCAAGTTGTTTAAGTTCAATAAGCTGTAAGGAAAAGATTTCAGCAATTACTTGCTCTAATTCAGTTTTAGCTAGGGTGGATTGATTACTACCTGCGGTAGTTAAATGCCGTGAGATATTTTGGATATAGAGATGATCTAATTGATGAATTTCTTGATAGAGTGCAGTATCATTTTCACGCCAGAGTATCAGTAGCTTGCCGAGCGATAATGCATTAATTTCTTGAATATATTTGTTTTTTTGATCAAGTGGATAGTGATTCAAGAGTGTTGGCTTTTGAATCATAATTTGATCATTAAAATAGTGAACTAAATCAAAAGCCATTAAACATACTCCGTATATTAATCTAATAGTCTGAGCGTTGGTTTCTTCTTCGTCGTTTCATGATGCTGTTCAGAACTAGCTTCTGTTTCAGTATCATCTAAGTCTTGATATTCATCTGGATTAAAAAACAGTCCTTCTCCATTTTCACGTGCATAAATTCCAATTAATGCTTTAAAAGGAACGTAAATATCACGTGACACCCCAGCAAAACGTGCTGCGAAAGCTATGGCCTGTTTATCCATGTAAAAGTTATTAACCGCATGTGGCGCAATGTTTAGTGTAATTTGTCCATCCTGAATAAATTGTTCTGGAACGCTGATATAAGGTTGGGTTGCATCAACAATAATATACGGTGTAAGTTGGTTGTCACAAATCCAATCATAAATTGCACGAGCCAAATAAGGACGATTAGGACTTAATTTTAAACTTTGTTCTGACATAATATCACTCGTTTAATTGGAAATATATTGACCATAGCGGTTTTTTTCCTGCATGGTCAAGGATTTTACAAATGCAGGACGGGCAAAAACTCTTTGGCAGTAAAGAATAATAGGGCGACAATGTTGTACAGGTAAATTAATTTTCATTGATTTTAATCTTAAAAAAATAGGCGCTAGCATACAATCGAGTATGCTAAATTGTTCAGACATAAAATAAGGAAAATGTTGAAATAAGGGCGTTAAAGAGATAAGCGTATCCCTAAGTTGCTGTTGTGCCTTTTTTTGTGCATCAGGGTCCAAGGTATCTGGGTGACATAAAATTGTATCGGCAAGTTTAAACCAGTCTTGTTCTAAGCGCCAAATATATTGACGTTGATCAGCGCGAGGCATTGGGGCATCTGCATACAATTTATTTTGCCGATAGCGATCGTCTAAATATTCAGAAATAATAGCAGCGTTGAAGAGTTTGAGCTCATTTTCAATTAGCATTGGCAAACGGTTATATGGATTAAGACTCGCTAAATCTTCATCATCCTCTTCAACCAGAATAAGATGGTATTTAATTTGTTTTTCAGCAAGCACATAACGAATCCAATGTGAGCGAAAGTCATCTACATGACTATAAAGTGTAATTCCCTGAGCTGGAGTGCTTTCGACGGACATATTCCAATGCAATAGTGTGTGAATAAGATAGGATACTAAAAATGGCGTATAAAATCACGGATCTGTTTGTATAAATAAGACAATGGTCGATTCTAAGCTGGTTGCAACGATATCGATTGATATTTTAAGGCGACACTACTTTTATGCCATAGATCCTTTATAGCGATTTCATCAGCATTTAAATAGCGACTGTATAGTGTAAGGATGTAAGGTATTTGATTGAGTAATTTAAGATTTTATTTTTAGTTCAATATAAAAAAACCCTGGATAGACCAGGGTTTTTTGTCCAAATTCGGTAAACGAATTAACGTTTAGAGAATTGAGGACGTTTACGTGCTTTACGTAAACCAAGTTTCTTACGTTCAACTTCACGAGCATCACGAGTAACGAAACCAGCTTGACGAAGAGCAGGTTTTAATGTTTCGTCAGAAGCGATCAATGCACGAGTAATACCGTGACGGATAGCACCTGCTTGACCACCAATACCACCACCAGCAACAGTGATATAAAGATCATACTGCTCAGTAGCTTCAAGGAGTTCTAGTGGTTGACGTACGATCATACGAGCAGTTTCACGACCGAAATATTGCTCAAGAGTACGGTTGTTAATTACGAGTTTACCAGTACCAGCTGATAGGAAAACACGTGCAGTTGCGGTCTTACGGCGACCTGTACCATAGTTAGTAGCCATGTGCTGTATCCCTTAGATGTCCAAAACTTGTGGCTGTTGAGCAGCATGTGGATGCTCAGTACCAGCGTACACTTTCATTTTTTTGATCATTGCATAACCAAGAGGACCTTTTGGTAACATTCCTTTTACTGCTTTTTCTAAAACAGCTTCAGGTTTATGCGCGATTAACTTTTCAAAGTTAGTTTCGCGAATACCACCAGGGAAACCAGTATGGCGATAATATTTTTTATCAAGTGCTTTTTTACCAGTCACTTGAATTTCTTCAGCATTGATTACAACAATATAGTCGCCAGTGTCAACGTGAGGAGTATAAGATGTTTTATGCTTACCGCGTAAACGACGAGCGATTTCAGTCGCAAGGCGACCTAAAGTTTTGCCAGAAGCATCAACAACGTACCAGTCGTGTTGAACTTCAGCTGGCTTAGCGCTGAGAGTTTTCATTAAACCACTACCTATTATAGTTGGTTTGGACTATGGAATCTGTCCAAACTAAAGGAGACGAGATTCTAAACGAAAGCGTGAAGAATCACAAATGAAAAATTAAAATTTCAAGCGATATATTATATAACAAAAGCCCCTCAGCGCAAAGTATCATTAACACGATTGTGCTGGGTAGATAAAGACTCTAAGTTTGCTAAAGCGGTATGATTGAGCATAAAGTATTTGGGTGGAATTCTATTTAATTTATATTTATCAATAGTATAATGTTGAGTTATTTGTTTTTATGTTGATTTTTGGTGATTTAAAAATCAGTAGATACTTGAATAGTGGTCAAGATCAGTGAAGAAATTGTTAGACGGGTTTAAAGCTGTAATATAAAACGGAATAATAAAAACAGGTATATAATAAACTAAGCCATCTAATCAATGAGATAGACAGTATGCTTCCTTTATATGTGACCAGTGGCGAACCTGCAGGTATTGGCCCTGATATTTGTTTAAGTTTAGCTGAACGTATTGATGAAAGGCCTATCGTTGTACTGGCTGATATGACCATGTTACAAGCACGTGCTCAGCAATTAAACATGCATGTTGATTGTATTGCATTTAAAGGACAGACGGAGCCAGCAAAAAAAGGGCAGTTATATGTTGAGCATGTTCCTTTATCTGAAGATGTACAGCTTGGTGTATTAAATGTAAATAATGCTGACTATGTGATTGAGCAATTACGTCGTTCAGCAGAATATGCCATGAGCGGATACAGTGTTGGTGTCGCGACGGCACCTGTACAAAAATCAGTCATTAATGATGCAGGTATCGCATTTAGTGGGCATACAGAATATTACCAAGACTATGCCGGTGTGCCACGTGTCGTCATGATGCTGGCAACAAAAACTTTACGCGTTGCATTGGTCACGACCCATTTAGCTTTACGCGCTGTTGCTGATGCGATTACGCCACAGCGTTTGCATCAAGTAATTGATATTTTAATTGATGATTTAACTCAAAAATTTAAAATCAAACATCCTCGTATTTTAGTGTGCGGATTAAATCCACATGCGGGTGAAGGCGGGTATTTAGGTTTGGAAGAAATTGAAATAATTAATCCGGTATTGGAAAGTTATCGTGATAAAGGTATCGCGATCAGTTTGGCATTGCCAGCAGATACCTTATTTACACCAGAACATTTAAAAGATGCAGATGCTGTATTAGCAATGTATCACGATCAGGGATTACCTGTGTTAAAATCACAAGGTTTTGGCGAGGCCATTAATATTACCTTGGGCTTACCCTTTATTCGAACCTCAGTTGATCATGGTACAGCATTGTCTCTTGCAGGTACTGGACTGGCACAAAGTTCAAGCTTACATGTTGCTGTCGATTTAGCGCTCAGTTTAGCGCATCAATAATTCTGTTTTATTTACACGTTGGAAATGTCTATGTATCAAATTAATGCCTTAAACCCTAAAGATGAAGGGCATCATACACGGAAACGGTTTGGTCAAAACTTCTTACATGACCAACGTGTCATTGCAAAAATTGTACGTTCAGTAAATCCTCGTACAGGTGATAATATTGTTGAAATTGGACCTGGTCTAGCAGCATTAACTGCGCCATTGATTGGAGAGTGTGATGCCTTAACGGTATTGGAATTGGACCGTGATTTGGCAGCAGGCTTGGCCAATCGGGTTCCTTATCCTGAACGCTTAACGATTATTGAAACAGATGCGTTGAAATATGATTTCACCCAATTATTTAGCCCAGATCGTCCATTACGTGTCGTAGGTAACTTACCCTATAATATTTCGACACCATTATTATTTCATCTTTTAGCGTTTGGCGATAAGGTGAAAGACATGCATTTTATGTTGCAAAAAGAAGTTGTTGATCGAATTACTGCCGCTCCCAATAGCAAAGAATACGGCCGTTTATCGGTGATGATCCAATATTTTTGTAAACCAACTTTTTTATTTGAAGTCCCACCAGGTTCTTTTAATCCACCACCTAAAGTCACTTCTGCAGTTTTTCGTTTAGAGCCTTATCAAGAAAAACCGATTGTTGCCAAAAATGAAAAAGCATTGGCACGTCTGGTTGGGCATGTGTTTACTCAACGTCGTAAAACTTTACGTAATAGTTTAAAAGGCATGTTAGTTGAGGATGGCTTTGAAAAAGCAGGTGTTGATCCAATGGCTCGCCCAGAAACATTAACACTGGCTCAGTTTGTTGCACTCTCAGATCAAATGGTGGCATAAAGAAATGACCCGTACGATACGATATAATTATGTTATTGGTGATGTACAAGGCTGTTTTGAAGCATTAAAAGCACTACTTAAAAAAATTCAGTTTGATCCAGATCAAGACTTTATTTGGTTTGCTGGTGATTTGGTTGCACGTGGCGAAAATTCACTCGGTGCATTACGTTTTATTAAAAAATTGGTCGATGCTGGCGCTGCTGCAACTATTTTGGGGAATCATGATTTAACCTTATTAGCCTGTGCACGTGGTATTAAACAAAGCAAAGTACAAGACAATACGCGTGATGTTATTGATGCTATTGATAGTGATGAACTGATTGATTGGTTGCGTCACCAACCCTTGTGTCTTTTTCCTAACGAGCAAACGATTTTGACCCATGCGGGCATTCCTCATATATGGAATGCCCAGCAAACAGCAGAGTTTGCTCAAGAAGTTGAAGCAATTCTTGCCCATGATGATTTTCAGGTATTGGATGCATTTTTAGCTGAAATGTATGGTAAAGAACCCAGTTTATGGTCAGAGGATTTAACGGGACATGCGCGTTTACGTTGTATTACCAATTACTTGACCAGAATGCGTTTAATCAATCCTGAAGGGCGTTTAGAATTTAGTTTTAAAGATGCTCTAGATGATCCGATGCCGAAAGGTTTTCAACCGTGGTTTGAGTTTAAATCTCAAGCTGCACAAACCCATCAGGTTATATTTGGCCATTGGGCAGCATTACAAGGTCAGCGCATTTCAGATGGCATACAAAATGTGGATGGCGGCTGTGTATGGGGAAATCAATTAATCGCTTATCGATTAGAAGATCAACACAGTTTTGCAGTAGATAATCCTGTCATGTAAGCTTTAGCATCAAGTATCACGCTTATGGCTCAGTATTATGCTGAACTGATTAAAAAGTTGATCTGACTATATGTGTGACCAAAACTTGGATCATAGCGTGTTCTGTGATTGGCTGGGTGATTGTGCAGCATAAAAAATAAATGCTATTTATCTTTTTTATGCTGTTTTCATTATGATCAATTGAGTATCACTATCGTGATTTATAGAGGACTAAAATAGTCGTCATTCATGATTTTAAACATATCATATCGTATTCAACGTAATTGTCATATTGGCGCAGAAAAGTATGGTATTTAGATCAATAAAACTTTATAGTTTTGAGGATGTTGGTGGTGATCGAAACAAAAAATTTCTGAAATAAAAGAATACCACTACATAAAATAAATAATTTTAAATAAATACTATAGAATTAAAATTGGAAATAATAATGCTAAAAATAGAACAATTAAAAAATATTTATCCATTGGTTGTAACACCAAGTCATGATGGTAAATACTTTTATAACTATATCTTGTCACTACTTAATTTTCATCAAGCTGCACTACAAATTGGTATGCCGATCCAGTTTTATTTAATGCAGGGTGAAAGTTTAGTCACTCGGGCGAGAAATAATTGTGTTGCTACCTTTTTAGAAAATAAACAATGGACACACTTATTTTGGATCGATGCAGATATTGGCTTTAGCCCAGATGCTGCATTTCGATTATTACAAGCAGATTATGATATTGCCGCAGGTGTTTATCCTTTAAAACGAGATCTATGGCCTGTAGAGGGTTTACCCAAACATATGACACAAAATGAATTTATTACACATTATCAGCAATATACGGTTAATGCCTCTACCAATCAACAGGGTGAAGTTCATATTCAAATCCAAGAAGATGGTTTTATCGAAATAAACGAAGCACCTACAGGCTTTATGTTAATTAAGCGACAGGTTTTTGAAAAAATGATGCTAGCGTATCCTGAATTAAACTATGTCTCTGATTCTATTGATTATGAGAATAAAGGTTTACATTTCCGCTTTTTTGATACAATGGTTCATCCGGAATCAAAACGTTATCTTTCAGAGGATTATCATTTTTGTTATTTATGGCAACAACTTGGTGGCAAGATTTATGTCGATGCAAAGTCAAATTTATCACATCAAGGAACAAAGCTCTATCAAGGTAATTTTGCTGAATCTTTAATACATAATCTTTCAAATGCCATTCATGCAAAAGAAGGTGCACCAATGATACTTAGTGGTTTAGAACATCTGTATCTGTAAATGGCCATCTAGCTTAATCAAAATACATGTAATATCAAATTATTCATTTATAATGCTATTGGATGAGGACGTTGAAATGACCTCATCTAAGTATTATTTCGTAAGTATATTCACAATTGAATCTGTTATTGCATAAACCTGCTTGCTCTACCACGATATTCAACCGGAATGAATATTACATATCAGAGATACTGTAGATAGAGAATAAAACTGGGTAGCCAAATCGCCGTAAATACCGCATTGACTGCCATACCAAATGCTGCATAACGACCTGCTACGCTACCACGTTGCCATGCTTGTGCGGTACCAATCGCATGTGCTGCTAAACCTAACGCTAAACCTGAAGCTCTTTCATCATTAATATGTCGTAAAATAAGAGGTGAAAAGGCTGCACCAATGACGCCAGATAAAATCACAATTAAAATCACTAAACCAATAGGGGCCTGTAATAAGGTCGCAATATTAATGGCAATTGGTGTGGTGACTGCTCGTGTGGCAAATGCCATGATTTCTGGATTGGCCATATGTAGTAAATAGGCCAAGCTCATCGGTAAGGCAACTGCACTGAGGCTAGCAAACACTAAAATGGCAATCACCGCTTTTAGCGGTAAATCATCATAACGCATCGCTGCTAAAGGAATGGCTAAAGCCACAGTCACATAGCCCAATAAATGATTAAAGAGTGGATTGGTTTGTTCAACATAAGTTTGATAAGGAATGCCAAACAGAAACAGTAGGATTAAAATAAAAAACATACTAAATACAATCACAGGAATCTGTGGCAGTTTTTTATTACAAGGTTTAGAAATCAAATAGGCAATTAATGTAATCACGAAACCATATACAATCGACAGCATACTTGACCTCCTATAACCAGCGTTTTGCTATTTTGGCATATACCCAAAGTGGAATTAATGTACTGATAAAGAGTATCGCGACAAATGTTGGAATTTTTTCCCCCATATGTAATAACATAATCAGTGAGCCAGCACTGATGGGTAAAAATGCAAACGCACTTTCTTTCATAAGTTTATTGTTTGTATCGATGAGTCGAGGTGGAATATGCCCTAATTTTCGCCAAATGACCAAGACAATCAGTAAGCTCAATAGGCCTGTTAAATTACCGAGCTCAGGATAATGCAGTTGTGTCATTAACCATAAGGCACTTTCTCGAAATACCACAATTAATACAATCGTAGCAAACCATGCTGTCCAATCAATCTTTTTTACCCAATCCATGTGTTCAAATATTTTATTTATCACGTCTAGACCAATCTAATCCCTGATTTCAAACTCTTCAAGTGTTCGCTCAAATATTTTTGCTTTTTCACCGAGAATTTGATCGATGGGTAAACCTGCTTGTTGAATCAGTTGCTTAATTTTATCTGCCGACATGATGACCTGTAAATGAAGATAACCTTCTTGATCATAATATTCGCACTGAATGACATTTAGCTCATAAAATTGATGACGTAGCTTACCGTAAGCCGGTTTCAGGATAACATCAAAACTTTGGATTTGTCCCATTAAACTCTCATGGACGGCTTGACGTAATAATGATAGACCTTCTCCAGTATATGCAGAAAGGTAGACCCGTTCAGGTTGACCGGACGCGGTATAGACGATTTTTGCCTGATCATGGCTTTGATCAATTTTATTATAAACACGAATAATAGGCACATCGACACCAATTTCTTGTAATACAGTTTCAACTGCTGCAATTTGCTCAAGCATATCTGGATGACTAGCATCAATGACATGTAACAATAGTGTTGCTTCTCGTGTTTCTTCAAGGGTCGCTTTAAAGGATTCGACCAAAGCATGAGAAAGATTGCGGACAAAACCCACAGTATCTGCCAATACCAATGTGCCAATACCATCCCAAGTTAGACGTCTTAATGTTGGATCTAAGGTAGCAAAAAGTTGATCTGCGGCATAAACATCGCTATTGGCCAATACATTAAATAAAGTCGATTTGCCAGCATTGGTATAGCCTACTAATGATACTGTTGGCACGGCTGCTTTCTGGCGGGCTATACGACCTTGCATACGCGTTTGTTGTACTTTTTCTAATTTATGTTTGAGTTGTCCCATACGGATGCGTAATAAACGTCGATCTGTTTCAAGTAATGTTTCACCTGGACCACGTAAGCCAATTCCACCTTTTTGGCTATCTAAATGACCTCGATTACGAATTAAACGTGAAGATAGATGTTGTAATTGTGCCAGTTCAACTTGTAATTTACCTTCATAGGTACGTGCACGTTGGGCAAATATATCTAAAATAAGCTCAGTACGATCGACAACGCGACAGGCCATTACAGCTTCCAGATTACGAGCTTGTGCTGGACTCAGTGATTGATCAAAAATCACCAGATCAGCCTCAAGTGTTTGCACTAAAGCAGCAATTTCATCCGCCTTACCAGAGCCGACAAATAATTTTGCTTCTGGTTTGACTTTATGTACATGAAGATGCTGCAAAATTTGCGCACCAGAGGATTTTGCGAGCAGAGCAAACTCATCAGCATCTAAATCAGCTAAAATCTGTACAGATACACTGACCAAAATAACACGTTCAGCATGTACTTGTTGCATTGCATTGATCACTCAATCATTACTCCCAATGATAAGACGATGATTTTAAATCGATTGGCTTGTTTTATATCATTCACATGATTGGCGAAGATAGAGCAAACGGATGATAGAATTTTAATAACTCCAAAGATGTAGGATCATCATAAGATACATAAAATTTAATATTATAAAGTTAACATGAATATGCCATTTTATGTCAGCACATTCATCATGATCGTCAAATTGTTGGATCTAATTAGTCCTATTTTAGCGTGATATCACCATGATGTAGTCATGAACATATCAGTATCATCGTCATGGATGATAATAATTAAGGTCGATTTAGATCAATATGGATTGAATAAGAATAGGTTTTGATGCCATTTACGCATTACCTATCGGCTTGTATACTAAAAACAGTCATTATACTGATAAAGACCGAACCCATTTAGCATGCAGAATCTTATGATTGTTCCATGTTATTGATGTCATCATTACGCTGGTCAATATGGAAATTAGATATTTAATATGAGTAATATGTCAAAATTTTTTTTATATCCTCAAAAAGCCATCTCCGGAATAATGACGATTTCACAAGGATTTTATCTGGTCTTTAGACATGGCTTATATCAGGATCCCAATAATCCAAACAATACACGTTATGTGCAATATTTTTGTCAACGTTTGTGTAAGGTATTTAATATTGAAGTGAAAGTTCACGGTGAGATCCCGAGAACGCCTGCGTTATGGGTATCGAATCATATTTCGTGGTTGGATATTGCCGTATTGGGTTCAGGTGCAAGAGTATTTTTTTTAGCAAAAGCTGAAATTGAACGTTGGCCGATACTGGGAAAACTGGCGAAGGGAGGAGGAACTTTATTTATTCAACGTGGATCTGGTGATTCGATTCGTATTCGTGAACAAATTGCCCGTTTTTTACAGCAGGGTATTCCTGTATTGTTCTTTCCAGAAGCGACGACGACTGATGGTACGCGGATTAAAAAAATTCATGGGCGTATTTTAGGTGCAGCAATTGAGGTACAAAAACCGGTTCAAATTTGTTTGATTTGCTATGTTAATCAACAAGGTGAACTAGATATGGTTGCACCTTATGTGGGAGATATCAGTTTAGTTGAGCACGTTAAAAAGGTAGTGGCTATGCCTAAAGTGACGGCACATTTAATGGCACTTCCCAGTATAGCGGTTGAAGGACATACGGTGAGTACATTAACAGCTTTAGTTCAAGAAAAAATGACTGAAGGCTTAAAACAGCTGCATCAGCAGGTACTCAGTACTCAATCGAAGGGAACTTGATTCTACATAAAACCTTCAATGGGTAACCAAGATAAGACTTTTAATGCCGCTTTTTGATACCATCTCATCCTTGGCTCAGTCTTAAATTCTCGAATATCCTTGGTATTTTTTTCAACTTGCCAATTGATATGGTGATCGGCATTTAATAACAATTTATAGGCATAGTGCGATAAATTTTGATTCATGGCTTGATGAATTCCTTGGGCCAATGTTGGGCTATTGAGTAGTACCCCAATTTCTGAATTTAAATAGGCCGAGCGAGGATCAAAATTTGGTGAACCAATAAACACCTGTTTATCGTCTATCGCAAACAGTTTTGCATGTAAGCTTGCATGACTTAAGCCTTTGATATTCACTTTAATTTTTTGTGCAATTTCTTCAATATCCTTATGCAATACCTCTTGATCTGGTGAATATAGAAACTCATACAGTTGTACATTGTGATCTAGCAGATCTGGACGATATTTAGAATAAAAAGCGTGCACAATCGGAACATCATTGGCTTTAAATGAGTTGGTCAGAATACGAACTTTTACACCTTGTTGGGCCAAGGCATTTAATTGAGCAGTACCTTCTTTACCTGGTACGAAATAGGCTGAAATGATATCAAGATGGTGTTCGGGTTTTTCGAGTTTTGCCAGTAATTGAGGTCCTAAGTATTGTGCTGGGACTGCTGTTCCTTTAATTTTTTCAGGAGGATCGCTAAATACTTCAGCTTGTGTCCAATTAAAATGCATTAATTGATTAAAGTTACGTTCAAAAGCTTGAGAATGATAGGCTAAATCTAAATAATTTTGTGTTGAAATCTCTTTATAATTTTGGGCTAACTGCTGTGTTAAGTTGTCATAATCTAGGCGATATTGCTGTGGATTAACCAGTTGTTTTACAGGATAGGCATAGTCATCGTTCCAGTAATTATCAAAAGAATTAATTACTTGGTCTGAGGATTGTCCCACCAGCATCACATCAACATCAGCAAATTGATAATTGTCACCCAGATTATAGTATTGATCACTCATATTGCGACCACCAATCAGTGCAATTTGATTATCGACAATAAAACTTTTATTGTGCATGCGACGGTTAATACGTTTTAAATCGAGTAACATATCGATTGCGCGATAATGTCTAAAACGATAAGGATTATAAAGTTTAATATCAATATTTGGATGCTGATCTAGAACTAAAAAAATACCTTCCATTTCTTTAGCATTATTGTCATCAATTAATAATCGTACTTTGACACCGCGATTTGCAGCTTGCAAAATAGAATATAATGCAAGTGCGCCAATCCGATCATTGTTCCAAATATAATATTGTAAATCTAATGTTTTTTCGGCTTGGTTAATTAGACTAATCCTCGCTGCTAATGCATCGAGCGGATCAGAAAGAATATGATATCCTGTTAAATCTGGATGCTGTAGGCGTAGCGGCTGAATCATTTTGGCTAATGATGTATCGCGAGTATCTGTGCTCAGTGCAGATTGAATAGGCTGAGGCTGTTGAGGCGGTAAAGTTGAACATGCTGCAATTCCAATACTCAAGAGACAGCTCAGGAAAATCTTTAGCGATAAAGATATGTTGAGATATGGAGAAGGAGAATGATTCAAAATGAGTTCCTTAAACAAAAGCTGAGCCGAATCGAGTAACAAATTGGATTTGAGTCTAATATTCAGCGATGAAAAGATAAATATTCAATTGAATAAATGTTAGCAGTCAAAATTTACGAGGCAAATCATGTGGCAAGAACATTCAATCCTGAGTTATTTTTATATTGGTTTAGGATTGCTTACCTTATGGGCTGTCTCTCAAGCATGGATGAGTCAGAAAAAAACTGAAACGATTCATCCATTTAAAGCATTTATACACTTGCTGGCATTTTATTTGTCCTATTTACTGATTCCAATCTGTTTGTTTAGCATTTATGCTGGGAGTGTGGGGTACTATTCAGTCAATGAGGCCATTTTTGTCTGCTGTATAACCGCTTTACTGATTTATGCGCGCTTTATTGAACCCATGCTGATTCGAGTGAAGTATACATCATATCAACTCTATCCTGAAAGCAGGCTTAAGCAGCCAGTCAAAATTGCTTTAATTGCTGACTTACATATTGGTTTATTTTCTGGCCATGAACGACAATTAAAACTGCTGATTAAAAAAATTAATCAACAACAGCCTGATTTAGTTGTTGTTGCTGGTGATTGGACTTATGAACCAGAACAGACACTGGTAGATGAATTGGCCATCTTAAAACAAATTCAAGCCCCCGTTTATTCAGTCAATGGTAACCATGATGAACAATATCCTGGCCCACCGATTCAGCCATTATTGGCACAGGCATTGAAGCAAAATAATGTCTTGGATATTGAAGGTCAAATGGTTGATTTTGATGAGTTTAGGTTACTTGGTGTCGGCGATTTATGGGCAGGGAAAACCGATATGCGTCATATGCCAGATTTACCTCAAGATAAAGCTTGGGTAATTTTATCGCATAATCCTGATACCGTGGATATGGTACCTAAACTTCAATATAAACCATTAATGTTGTCTGGGCATACACATGGTGGACAAGTAGAACTACCTTGGATTACAGATTATGTCATGAAGAAAGTTTCTATTTTAGGTCATAAAAAAGGGCTTTATTATCATGAAAATGCCAATGTATTTGTGACTGTTGGAACAGGGATGGTCGGTGTTCCACTACGTTTTAGAGTGCCACCGACAATTGATATAATTGAACTGGTTTAAATATTCCAGTCAGTCAGCTTACACTGACTGACCGTATTTCTGGGCAGGCGTGACAACTGCTTGAAGCCAAATTGACACTAAAATATCGCCAGCTTATTCAACTTGATTATTGACATCAATATTTTTGGTTTCACCAATCGCTAAAAATGCCAATAAAGAGAGAATAGATGCTGCTGTTAAATAATAGCCGACCGCATATAAGCCATAGTTTGTGGCTAATTCTGTTGCAATCAAGGGTGCAAATGATGCACCAAAAATTCCAGCTAAATTAAACGTTAATGCAGAACCGGTATAACGTACTGAAATGGGAAATAACTCAGATAAAACGGTACCAATTGGCCCGTAGGTGAGTCCCATAATGGCTAAACCGATACACAGGAATAAAAATACGATCAGTGTACTGCCAGATGCAAGCATACTTGAGAATACTAAACCAAACAAAGCCGAGCTTATACAAACGCCAATTGAGGTTGTACGACGACCAAATTTTTCAGCTAAGATGGCTGAAAGCGGAATAAAAATCGCAAAACATAATGTTGCCAGTAATTGTAATTTGAGAAATTCAGAACGCGTATAGCCCAATTGAGTTGTTCCCCAATTGAGGGCAAAAACGGTGGTCAGATAAAATACGACAAAAGTACAAATTGCTGCGATCGTACCTAAAATAAGCATTTTCCAATGTTTTACAATAACTTCTTTAAAAGGTACATTGACTTCTTTTTGTTTATCTAGCACTTTTTGAAAAGCAGGAGTTTCGTGTAGTTGTAGTCGAATCCATAGACCAACGATGACCAGTAAAGCACTGGCTATAAATGGAATACGCCAGCCCCATGTCATAAATGCACTTTCCGACATAAAGGCACCCAGACCAATAAATGAGCCTGTTGCTAAAATAAAACCAATCGGTGCACCAAGCTGTGGAAACATGCCATACCATGCACGTTTGCCTGCTGGTGCATTTTCCGTTGCCAATAATACTGCGCCAGACCATTCACCACCCAAGCCTAACCCCTGACCTAAACGACACAGTGCTAAAAGTAAAGGTGCTGCTAAGCCGATTTGAGCATAGGTTGGCAGTAAACCAATAGCAACGGTCGACAGTCCCATCGTGAGTAATGCTGCGACAAGTGTTGCTTTACGGCCAATACGGTCACCCAGATGACCAAAAATTGCGGCACCAATAGGACGAGCAATAAAGGCAATAGCAAATGTGGCTAAAGACTGAATAGTTGCCGTTGTTGGATCAGTACTGGCAGGGAAGAACAAATGTGGAAAAATAATGACTGCTGCAGTTGCATAAATATAAAAATCAAAAAATTCGATCGTGGTACCGACGAGACTGGCTGTAAGTACACGAAATTTTGAGTTGCTGACTACTGTTTGATCTGTAGCAAGATTTGTTGACGCCATAAAGGACCTTACACTGACTAAAAATAAAAAATTAGATTTAATAGCGTAATCTTTTTAAAAAAGGCGTAATTTCTTAAAAAAACAACGGCAACCTTTTTTCAACACGTTTAGGGTCACTAAAATACAGAGAATAAAAGGATTAAATCACGTACAGATAGATTGACAAGAATTGTAATCCTGCCCCCATCAGTACAAAAATATGCCAGATAGCGTGTGTGTATCTTACGCTTTTTAAAGCATAAAACAATGCACCAACCGTGTATGCTATACCGCCAGCGATCAGTAAGGTTAATGCTTGATCATTTAAGAAGTGTTTCATATCATCGATAACCAGTAATGCTAGCCATCCCATCACCAAATAAGCAATCAGTGAAATCCGTTGGAAAGTATGAATAAAAACCAATTTAAATAAGGTACCAATCAGTGCAATCACCCAAAGTAAAATAAGTAAATAGTGTGCTTTCGCTGTTGGAATAGCAATCGCAAGAAATGGGGTATAAGTACCTGCAATTAAATAATAAATTGCCGTGTGATCAAGTTTTTTATAAAAATGTCGACGATCTGCTGTGGTTGCCCTGTGATACAGTGCAGATGCAGAGAATAATACGACTAAACTGATCGCATATATCCAAAGTGCACTCCACTGTGCGATGTCTAAATAAGCGCCTTTAATAATCAACAATACTCCTGCGATTAATGAAAGCAATGCACCTAAACCATGACTGAGATAATTGATACGTTCTTCTTGCTCATCATAGCTTTCAACGAGGGGAGGATTATTTTTCATGCTGTTTTATACTTTATAAAAATATACAACTGTATAATAATTTAATTTTGCATTTAAAGTAATACACTTTAAACTGTAAAGAGCATTATTTTTAGGTTAATCGCATGTCTCAAATGATTACTGTTACACGACAGGAACAACAATTTTTAGAAAAAATTCAACAGGCTGTTGCAGATAAAAATTTTGAAAAGGTTGTTTTAAGTCAATATAAAGGCAGTTTAGTTGATTTAGAAAAAATCACTTTGAGAGTCATTATGTTACAAAGTGAAGCTTACTTAAGTGCTTTATATCATTATTCAACACAAGACATCACTAAAAATTATTCATTACCTACAGCATATGATGTAGTCGCAGAATTACTGGCACAATGTAAACAGGCCAATTTATTTTTACAGGATCAAATCATTCAGTTGAAAAAAAACAAAAAGAAAGTCATGTTGCATATTCACCCTCAGACAAATGTGTCTAAAAATAAACAGCCACAAAGTCATGATCGCGTTAAACAGCGTTATGTTGAGCAGGATAGTGCATTTTTATATCATTTAGGCATTAGTGATACTCATGCACAAATCATTCCGAGTATGGCGAAAAAGTGGAAGCAAATTAATAAATTTGTTGAAATCTTTGCAGGTGCATTACAGCAAATTCCAGCCAAGGATGATGCTTTACATGTGGTTGATTTTGGTTCGGGTAAAGGTTATTTAACCTGTGCCTTATATGATTATATGCAAAAAAATCAACAAAAACCTAGCATCACTGGTGTAGAGCTGAATCCTAAGATGGTTGAGTTTTGTCAAGGCGTAGCAGAAAAATCGGGTTTTCAAGATTTGGATTTTTTTCAGGGAGATGTCAGAACCTATCAGCCACAACAGTTAGATGTCATGATTGCCTTACATGCATGTGATATCGCAACGGATTTTGCCATTCACACAGGCATTCGTCTGCATGCACAAGTGATTATGTGCGCGCCGTGTTGTCATAAAGAATTACGACCACAATTGCAAGCACCTCAAGTGTTACAACCAATGTTGCAATTTGGTATTCATGCGGGACAACAAGCAGAAATGTTAACTGATACCATTCGTGCCTTATTACTTAAAGCGTATGGTTATGAAACCAAGGTTTTTGAATTTGTTGCCTTGGAACATACCAGTAAAAATAAAATGATTTTGGCCATCAAACGTCAAGATATACAACAGCCAGATGCAGATGTGCTTGCGCAAATTGCTGCATTAAAACAGATGTATGGTATTGAGCAACATGCTTTAGAGCTATTGTTAAATAATCAATGGCAGCAACAAGATTTAGGGTGTAAATGTTAGGTATTTTTACATGATATCGATTAAGCCTAAAGGAATTATGGACGATGAGTGGTCAATTTAAATCGGGTGATTGGAGTCAATTATCTCAAGATGCAAAATCTATTCGACAACAGGTATTTATTGAAGAACAGCAAATTCCTGCCAGCGAGGAGTGGGATGAATTGGATGCATCGAGTATCCATTTTGTCATCTATATCGATTCATATGCGATTGCCACGGCCAGATTAACCGATGATCATCGTATCGGACGGGTAGCGGTATTAAAAGAATATCGTGGAACAGGTCTTGGTTTTAAGTTGATGCAACAGATTATTGAATTTGCACAGCAGCAGCAAAGACCCTTTTTAATTTTATCTGCACAGTGTTATGCCACTGCATTTTATGAAAAATTAGGATTTGTATCTGAAGGAAGGTCTTATCTAGATTGCGGAATTCCGCATATTCAGATGCAGATGCATTTCGCTTAAAAAAAGCGAGATATCACTCAGCATATCTCGCTGTTAAATTTTTGAAGTGTCAATTTTTTTTACTGATTGAGCATGATGTGGCCGATGATGCGATTTTGTTGGTATATGTTTCGTTTTTGGCTGTGCTTTAGTGTGATTGCTATGATGTTGCTGTGGTTTTTGTTGTTGATATTGCACATGTTCTGCCGCAAAAGCAGTTGAAGCCAATACGAAAGTAGTTACACTTAAGATTAGGCCAGCGCGTATTTTTTTATATTCATAGATGGATATCTCAATGTGATGAGGCGTATTTTTCTTTATATACGATAATCGCATTGATGGGTGCAGCGTTTATAGATGAAATTGAGAGGCAGATGTAAAAAATGAGGCTTTTTTGTAATAGCGAAAACACCCCCAGATCGTAATAGGCATACGAGAAAAGTCAATAAAGCTCATCACCTTTTTAGCATAGCAATATCATCTTAACGTGCTTAAATTTCTCATTGAATTACTCGATTTTTTCTTTGATTGAATGCTATTGCTCATTCAATATCTAGGGTGTGTCCTCATTTAGATTTACACCAAATGAACATGCAGGCGATATAAATCATAGACTGATAATTACGTGCGAGTTTATCAAATCGAGTTGCTATTGCACGGAAGTGTTTTAATCTTGCAAAGGCATTCTCAACTAAATGTCTTAAGCAATATAAGTACTTATCAAAATCAAGATTGAATTTCTTACTATTTGATCTTAATGGAATAATAGGTATCATTTTTCGATTTCTAGCAGACTTCCTGATATATTCAGAATCATATCCCTTGTCCGCGATTAGATAATCTGCTGTTTCAATTAGATCTATTAGGTGTTCTGCAACTTGGCTGTCATGGACATCACCCCCAGTGATTTTAAAATCAATCGGTAATCCATTCGCGTCGGTTGCAAGATGAATCTTTGTTATGAGTCCTCCACGAGATTGTCCAATTGCACGCTCGAAGCCATGCCGAGCTCCACTTGCATGCTGATGCGCGCGTATGTAGCTTCCATCAATGAATACCCATTCTTGGTCCAAGCTGCCTCGTAGTTTGAAAAAAATTTATCCCATAAGCCTTTCATAGCCCAGCGATTAAAACGGTTATAAGCAGTTTTCCAAGGGCAAAACTCTTGAGGAATATCACGCCATGTCGCACCTGTGCGTAGTTTCCATAAAATAGCTTCCATAATATTTCTACTGTTCTTTGAGCTATAGCAACCATGAAATTTCATTGTTACTTGAATCTGTTGCCAAATATCATCTGTGAGAAGAGTACGTGCCATTGAAAAATATTGAAATGGAGATAAAGTAGAGCCTAATTCTAGGCGTTTAAATATTATTCTTCAAATGAGGACACGCCCTAGTTTAATTTATCATTCAATATGTTGTATCCAATGTAGCTTTGATTTTAATGAGATCGAAATCATGCGTTGAGTGAAATGATATTTTGATTATCTGCTTTGATTTTATTAGGTCATTACCTTGTATAGGTTATATATAAATACTAAAAATCAAATTAAATATTAAGAAAAAAAGCGATTATTTTTGAGCACTGAAAAAGCGTTATTAATGCAAAAAGATATTCGTTGCATAGATTTTGTATATAAAGTGATCAATGTAAGCAAAGATGTTTTTATGTAAAAAAAACGGTTATTTTTTATGCATTATTATGTAAGTAATGCGGTAATTAAGTAACATGAATACATAATTCATAACATAATTCACTGCATTATTTTTTTTGACAACTGTTTATATTTAACTGGCTTAATCTCATGATGTTAAATAAGAATTATAGCAATATATGATCATTATGAAGACACATGAACTAAGTGATAATTAAATATATTCAGAGGTCTCTATGAAAAATAAACTTACAAAACTCGCATTGTTATCATCATCTATTTTAATGGCTACAGCAACTTTTGCTGCTGATTTTCCTGTCACTGCATCTGCAACTGCAAAATGGGATGCAACTGCGGTAAAAGACACTCAATCAATTTTGGTAGTTACTCCATTAAAATCTTTAAACTTTCAATATGCAGAAGGTTTAAAAGCATTTAATACGCAAACTGGTGCCTTTGATGTCACCATTGAAGGTCAAGCTGGCGCAACTGATTTTCAGCTTACTTCACAATTGATTAGCAATACCTTAACACGTGGATCTGATGCATCTACTTTAAATGTCGGTGTGGCGTGGAATGGTACAAAGTTAACCAAAGCGACTCCAACAACTTTAATTAGCACTAAAAATCCGATGGTTAGTGCTGGCTTAGATGCACTTGCACAATCATCTATTTATGCAAGTAGTGGGCGTGAATCAGCGCAAGGTAGTTTTGAGTTTACCATTGATGATGCTACTTCAGATGGTAGCGCAGCTACAGACTTTTCATCATTGGCTGATGGGATGTGGAATGGTGAAGTCGCAGTTCAATTTACTGCATTATGGTCGGACACTCCATAATGTCGTAGTTGTAACGGTATGAGGGAAAATATTCCCTCATATCTTTCCCAGATATTAATATGGATGAGCGACTGATAATAATGAAAAAAATTCTTTCTATTTGTATTTGTTTAATTTCAATTCATAGTCATGCAGTCAATGTGGGTGATATCACCTCGATTATTGATTCACATCAAAAAAATATTGTTAAAGAAGTTGAAAACACCACCAATGTTGCACGTTATATTGGCTTAAAAATAGAAAAAATAACCTCTCCAACAGCAGCAGGTGTTGTTATCAAAGATGACAATAAGGAAGTATTATCGACCCCTGCAGGATTGGTATTGCCTGGAGGGGGGAAAGATGTTTTTAAAATTTTATATACCGGACCAGAAGATGATCAAGAACGATATTACCGTTTATCTTGGTTAGATGCCCCTGTATTGGGTGCAGAAGACAATACTGCCAATAAAGCGGCACTTGCCACCACATCTGCGATTATTAATACCATTTTAGTGGTTGCACCACGTAAAGACAAACTCGACTATCAATATGCCAATGGCACCATTACCAATACCGGCAATGCCAGCTTTCGTATTGTTGCGGCAGGTCCATGTTTAGATAAGAAGAAAGAGATTGATGGGAAAGGCTGTCGTGAACGCTATTACGTCATGCCTGGAACTTCAGTGAAATTACAATTTACTGATTGGAATGCGCCAAAAGCTCATTTAGGCATTTGGTATGCTGGACAATATATTAATGTAAATAAAGGCCTATGAAAACTCATTTATTGCCCAGCGTTTTATTTACGGGGTGCACTTTGGCGGCCACGTTCTCTTATGCTGGAGAAAAACGTATTGTTGTCGGGGATTATACCTTCCCAGAGGTATTGTCGAGCGCTTTGGCACAAGGGATTAGTATCCCTGTATATTTAAAATATACAGAAGATGCCTCAATAAAACAGGGTAAGAGTGAGCAGAAAGTTGCGGATGCAAAAATTGTTTATAAAAATGATCAATTATATGTTGAGGCAATTGATTTTAATGGTTATCAGCAAACCACAACCCTATCACCAGCGTTAAAAGATCGCTTACAGACCCTTGATCAAAGCTTTAATCATAGTATGCAGATTAAAGTGAATGATGATTCAACATTAAATATGAATCTCGAATCGATGTATCTGGAATTGGCCGTAGATCGTAATGCATTGGCAACGAGTTTAATTCCACGTTCAGATGTATTGGCTCAAGCGACATCGAATGAAATTTCTTCCATTTTAAATTATCGTTTTGGTTATTCTTATAATGACTATGATAGTTTATCAAATTCTTCCAACTATTTAAGTTTGGACAGCATGAGTTCTTATAAAGAGCATCATGTTAATTTAAATGGTTCTATTTATGGGATTGGAACGAGTAACGTACAAAGCAATTTATATCGGGCCATGTATGAGCGTGATTTTGCAGGACGTCGTTTAGCTGCAGGGATGATGGATACCTGGAGTATGCAATCGATTGCCAGTTTATCTGCACTGAGTACCAGTAAAATTTATGGTTTCAGCTATGGGACTAAAAGTAATACAGTGATTGAAGATAATAAACAGTCTTTGACTCCTATTGTGGTGTTTTTACCTAGTGCTGGAACGGTACAGATTTACCGTGATGGTCGTTTGTTGAGTATTCAAAATTTCTCCATGGGGAGTCATGAAATTGACACCTCTAACTTTCCTTATGGTATTTATAATGTTGAATTAAAAACCATTATTGATGGTCAGGAAACTACCACAACGGCTCAGGTCAATAAATCTTATGGGCGTAGTTCCAGTGTCACTGGTAAATTGGACTGGCAATTATTTGGTGGAATGCTGGAATATTATAAACAAGACCAGAATAATAATAGTCTTTATTTAAATACAGTCAGTAAACAAGATACCTGGCTGATGGGTGCAGCTCTGGCTAAAAACTATAATGTACTTTCTGGTTTGGCATTGAGATCCACGTTTTATGCATTTGATGAAAATGCTGTTGCAGAAGCACAAACAACTTTATCCTTTAATCCAAATACCAATATTACAGCACAAGCAATGCTGGCGACAGATTCTTCTTATTTAGGGTCAATTGCATTAAGTTATAACTTACCAAAAGGCTATGGTAGTGTTTGGGGGTCTTATAATAAAAGTGAACAGGGCAATAAACTATATTTTACGGAAAATCATGGCTTTGATGCAGGTTTGAGTTTTAACTTTAAACAACTTTATGAACGCCTAGGTTTTTTAAATGTCAGTTATTCTAAAAGCTTATTACGTGAGTATTCCAATACCAATATTGAATATTTTCAAAACTTATTTAATACCCGTTATGCCAATATCAGTTTAAGAACGGGAATACAAAAATCGACCTATGAGAGTCAACGTTCGGATCAAGATAAATATATTTTTGTTGATGTCAGTTTACCAATTTCGCGCTGGTTTAGTGCGGGGATCAGTAGCCGTAATAGTAATTTATTGGCTAATGCCAGTTATAAACAGAATTTTAGCAATAGCATCATTAATGGTATTGGTGTTGATGTTAAACAAGTTATTAAAAGAGAAAATGATTATTTAAATCAGGATGACTTCTCTGCATCTGCGTATTTATCTTATCAAACTACCATTAATTCAGGCACTTTATCTGCCAGTGCATCGGCACATAGTAAAAACTTTAACTATACTACCCAAGGCTCGATTGCTAGTTCGAATTTTTCGATCGGGCTTGGAAATAATAATTTTGGTTCTGGCGTGTTGATCAATACCGGTTTACCTCGTGGTACCAAAATGTCGGCATTGATTAATGGTCAAGATTATACCTTAAGTGGTAATCGTAATTTTATTCCTTTAGCACCTTATAAAAAATATACTGTTGAATTAAGAAGTGATAAAAACTCAATGGATAGTGTCAGCATTGGTCAGGGACGTAAAAATACCGTGGTGTTATATCCAGGGAATGTGGCCAAAATTGAACCTGATGTGAAACAGATGGTAACGATTTTTGGGCGTATTCGTTATCCAGATGGCGAAATTGCATCACATGTTCAGCTCAATAACCACATTGGTAAAACCAAAACCGATTTTAATGGTGAATTTTCTTTAGATGTCGATAAAAAATATCCAGTGATTACTATTGTTAAAGAAAATGGTGATATTTGTGAATCAACTTTATCATTGAAAGAACAACAAGGTGTGGCTTGGTTGGGTGAAATCTCTTGTATATATAAAGCGGCAACTCATGGTAAAGATAATTTAGAGGCACGTCGTTATGATTAATTATAAAGCATTATTTTTAGCAGTCGGAACTGTTTGTATTCAACATTTAAGTTATGCAGCGACACCCCCTACAAAATATGATACCGAAGGAAATAATACTTTTGTTTTTTTTGAGAATAATATCGATAAAGAATATTTTATTGCAGCTGAAAAGTTAAATCCACGTTTTACAGGGAATAATGTCTGGACCAAATACGGTAAAAATAAGCAAGATTCATTAGGTTATATGGGAACTGATACTGGTCTTATTAATAATGCAAATGTTGACTTATGGTTAGAAAATTCAGCTATGCTTTATCCTTTTCAAGGGATACGTTGTCGAACGAATAATGCAGCTTGTCCATCTACTGGATTTTTACCAGCAGTAAGTGTTGATCAATATGGTGCTTATGGCATAAAAGGGGGATCTAGTTCGGCTAATGGCGGGATTGCACGTGGCTCTTTTGCAATGCCTGCATATGAGTTTTTAAAAAATCAAATAGTTGGTACAATGGTTAGCTATGACTTTAATTATTGTTCTACACGCGACAGTTACGATGCAGCAAAAGGTGAGCGTTGTAAGGATACACCTAATGGTAGATGGGGAAAAGCTAAGTTAAACGTTACCAAAAAAGCTGATATTACATTGTTAGATACTAATGCTTTTACTGAAATTTGGGTATCGACAGACGGCACACCCACTTTAAGACCCAATTCTCAATATTGTGAAGATCTTATCTTAGGCTCTTCTGATAATCAGCAAGGTGTTGCTTGTAAAATGCTGCAATATAATATTGAGGGCACACCTTCTACCTTTTCAAGTGACTTACGTTTTTATATGGTAGTTGATACAGCTCTCTTAAATAATATTTCACTTGCTGCACGAGATATCCAAATAGATGGTGGAAATGGGGTTTGGAAGCGTTTTAATTATACTGGTACAGATAATAGTATGAATGGTATGTTTGTAACTGGTGATGGTTTTGTTCGGGTTTTATTTACTAAAGCATTTTTTAAAAAAATGTTAAATGCTCAAGCAACAACTGGTGGTCAAAGAGGTGTATTTACTTTTGCTGTAAATAATACAGAAACACCACAATCAGGCTATTATCAGTTTTCTTCAGGAATTGATATTGATATTATTCCTCGTGAATATGGCATTAGTATTCGCCATAAAGATCTAAGCCAAGATGTCAAATCGGGTAAAATTGGTGACAATGAACAGGATATCGTATTTAACTATATTGTGACACAATCGGCACCACGTAAAGCTGATACCGTTACAGCAAGCGTCATTGGTGAATCTACCACAGTAAAATCAATGCGTTATTGTTTATTTAAATCAAATGATAATAGTCTTAATGTGGCGATTCCAGCGTATTTGTCTTATACCCATGAAACAGGAAATATAGTTGAACAATATAGTGGTTGTAATGCCAGTGCAACATTGGATTTAACCCATGCTGCTTGGACAGTGGAACCATGGGATACGCAGCAATCTGGTTATTTTTATTCGACTGATTTAAAATTAAGATTTCCGATGAATGACCGTGTTTCTCAATTTACCATAGATAAAGGCGTAGATTGGTTAGGCAGTGTACATGCGGAAGGGGATGTTAAAGTAGAAGCCAAATGGATTGGTGTGAATCGATAATTTATGAAATATTTTGCTTTGATTTTAATTGGATTAGTGACTGCTTTTTTTAGTTTAAGCAGTCAGGCCATGTATTTTTCTTCCTATATTTATGAAATGGGCAGTGATGAAAATATCATGGCAAAATATTTGACCAATGATACCAATAGTATGAATTTATATACTATTCAAAGTTATGAAATAGAAAAACCCAGTAATACAAATGAAGTTCGTATCAATAGTAAAGAAAAAGAAATTTTGTATACACCGTTAAGAAAAACTATTGATAAACAATCTACTGATTTTTTTAAGCTTATTTATCGAGGTCCTCAAGATAATAAAGAGCGTTATTATCGCGTCAGTTTTGTTGAAACACCATTAACATCGCTCAATAATAACGCAACGACACGATCACCAAGTTATTTACCTTCAGTGGCTTTAAGTACGATTTTAATCGTGCGTCCACGTAAACAAAATTTTCAATACCATTTAGATGAAAAACAAGGGCTATTAAAAAATACAGGAAATACTTTTTTTCGTGTGATTATTCATCAAGGTTGTAACGGTACAGATGAAGATGCAACCCATTTTTATATATTGCCAGGCGAGGAATATCGTGATCAGGCATTGATTGGCGATAATAAAATCTTTTTGGTGATTAATAAAAAATATATGCAAATTGGTCAGAAATGTATCAATAAAAGTAGTTGATTGACTTGCTATATATACTTTGGTTAATTGAGATGAGATATTTGATTATGAAGATATGATTTTCTACATAACAGTTGACTTAAAATACATCCAATTTTAGATGCTTAATCAAACCGTATGCTGTTACTTTAACATCATACCGTTATATAAAAAAATATGATCATCAATATTAAATTTTAATTTTGTTATGCCAGTTTATTGAACGTAATAAAGCATTATCGGCCCTTAGATGAAATAAATGTTGTCCTACGCTATTGATGATTTTTAAACTGTATTTGAGATACAGATCTTAATTTTTTAAATCTCTCCACACAATCTCCACACAATATTAGCACGATATCCACACCATGATTGAACAATAGTATGATCTAAAACTCTCTCGAAAAAATCATGAAAAAAAGTCATCATTTAATCGGCTCAGTCATGATGACTGTACTATTGATGGGATGTAGTCAATCTGACGATAGCCAACAGCAGGCATCTGAAATACAGCAAATTGCAACAGTCAGTGCCATTACTGTACAAGCGCAATCTATTCATTTAATTGAAAATCTTCCTGGACGTGTTGCTGCATATCGTATTGCACAAATTCGACCGCAAGTGGGTGGTATTGTTGATAAAGTTTTATTTACCCAAGGTTCATATGTACACGCTGGTCAGCCCCTTTTTAAGCTCAATTCTGAAGTTTTCCAAGCAGATGTAAAAAGTAATCATGCTGCTTTACAGCGTGCACAAGCTGAAGTGATACGCTTACAGGTTTTGTTAAAGCGGTATGCTGAATTAGTGCCGATTCATGCGATTAGTCAGCAAGATTATAATAATACTGAAGCTGAGTATCGTAAGGCCAAAGCCGATGTTGCCCAAATGCAAGCAACGCTCGCAAGACAACAACTTAACTTAAAATATGCAACGGTCAGCGCACCTATCTCAGGGATTATTGGTGAAATATTGGTGACTGAAGGTGCATTAGTCAGCCAAGGTGATAGTAATGCCATGGCGGTGGTCAAGCAAATTGATAAAGTATATGTGGATGTCAAACAATCTATTAGTGACTATGAAAAATTACAAGAAGCCTTGCAACAGGGTCAGCTTTCTCAAGCAGAGAATCAGGTTGAAATTTTAAATAGTCAAGCAAAGCCTTATAACGTTACAGGCCAAATTTTATTTTCAGATACTCAGGTTGATCAGGATACTGGGGATGTGACGATCCGTATTTTAGCCAATAATCCACAGCATCAACTATTACCGGGTATGTATGTACGCGTCAATCTCAGTCGGGCAAAAGTGGATAATGCCATTTTAGTCCCAGAACAAGCGATACAGCATGATATCAGTGGTAAAGCAACGGTAATGGTGATTAACCAAAAGGGCTTTGCACAAACTAAAGCAGTACAACTGGGTCAACGTTATGACAATAGTTATGTGGTGATGCAAGGCTTAGCTGTTGGAGAGCGAGTGATTGTTGAAGGTGGCGATCGAGTTCAGCCAAATCAGGCACTTAAGATAAAACCATGGCAAGCAGCTGTGATCAAGAATGAAAATGGAGGCACAAAATAATGTCGCAATTTTTTATTCGGCGTCCCATTTTTGCATGGGTAATTGCCTTGTTCATTATTTTATTGGGTGTACTGAGTATTCCTAAATTGCCTATTGCACGTTTTCCAAGTGTTGCACCGCCACAAATTAGTATTACGGCAACTTATCCGGGTGCAACACCTAAAACACTGAATGATAGTGTTGTGACACTGATTGAGCGTGAAATGTCAGGGGTTAAACATTTACTCTATTACAGCTCTAGTTCAGATAGTTCCGGCAGTGCAACGGTAAGTGCTACTTTTAAGCCGGGGACAGATATTGAGCTTGCTCAAGTTGATGTACAAAATAAGATCAAGGCAATTGAATCACGATTGCCTCAATCTGTACGACAACAAGGGCTGATGGTTGATGCCGCCTCATCGGGTTTTTTGATGATGGTTGGTTTGAATTCGCCGAATCATCAATATTCTGAAATTGATTTAAGTGATTATATGACGCGTTATGTTATTGAAGAACTTAAACGTGTTGAAGGTGTTGGTAAAGTACAAAATTTTGGTGCTGAAAAAGCGATGCGGATTTGGGTTGATCCGGACCGTTTAGTTTCTTATGGTTTAAGTATTAAAGATGTCAATACCGCAATTCAAAACCAGAACTTACCTATTTCTCCGGGCCGTATTGGTGATATACCTGCTGTGCGTGGGCAGCAAATCACTATTCCATTAACGGCATTGGGACAACTGAGCACGGTTGAACAGTTTGAAAATATCAGTTTACGTTCCAATAAAAATGGTGCCAGTGTGCGTTTATCCGATGTGGCGCGTGTGGAACTGGGCGCACAATCATATAATTTTGCAATTTTAGAAAATGGTAATCCTGCGACCGCTGTGGCGATACAAATGAGTCCCGGTGCCAATGCTGTTAAAACTGCAGCAGGTGTCAAGGCAAAAATAGCACAATTAACTGCTTCTTTACCTCAAGGAATGACTTTTTCAATTCCTTATGATACAGCACCATTTGTCAAGGTCTCCATTCAAAAGGTTGTGACAACATTACTTGAGGCAATGGCATTAGTTTTTATCGTTATGTTTATCTTTCTACATAATGTTCGTTATACCCTCATTCCTGCAATTGTGGCTCCAATTGCGTTATTGGGGACATTTGCTGTGATGTTGATTGCTGGATTTTCCATTAACGTATTGACCATGTTTGGTATGGTTTTGGCAATTGGTATTATTGTAGATGATGCGATTGTTGTGATTGAAAATGTAGAAAGAATTATGGCTTCGGAAGGTTTGTCTCCCGTTGATGCTACTTCTAAAGCCATGAAAGAAATTACCAATCCGATTATTGGCATTACCTTGGTATTGGCTGCGGTATTTTTACCCATGGCATTTGCAGCCGGTTCGGTGGGGATGATCTACCGTCAATTTACGATGACCATGTCTGTGTCGATTCTATTTTCTGCATTGCTTGCGTTAACGTTAACGCCTGCTTTATGTGCCACAATATTAAAGCCAATCGATAAAAATCATCAGAAGAAAGGAATATTTGCATGGTTTGATCGGAGTTTTGAAAAGCTCAATCATCAATATGAGCGTAGTTTATTCAAGGTTATTCAACACAAGGTTGCAGCAATCTTATGTTACCTTGGCATTATTATGGTACTGATTTTTAGTTTCAAACATGTCCCGACTGCATTTATGCCAGAAGAAGATCAGGGATGGTTTATGACCTCTATTCAGCTTCCTGCTGATGCAACACAACAACGTAGTCGTAAAGTGGTTGCTGAATTTCAAAAACACTTAGATCAAGAAACTGGTATTAAAGATAATATGGCAATTCTGGGCTTTGGTTTTAGTGGCTCAGGTCAAAATACCGCGATGTATTTTACTAATCTGGTTGACTTTAAAGAACGTACCATTAGTGCTCAGGAAGTGGTTAAAAATGCAAATCATGCAATGGCTGAGAGTTCAGAGGGGCAAGTGATGTCAGTCTTGCCTCCAGCAATTGATGAGCTTGGAAGTTCTTCTGGTTTCTCATTGCGATTACAGGATCGTGGCAATATTGGTATGCCTGCACTACGGCAAGCACAAGAACAATTATTGGCACTTGCTGCACAAAGTAAACTTGTTATGGATGTTTATCCTGAAGGATTACCAGATGGAAGCTCAGTACAGCTTAAAATTGATCGTGATAAATTACAAAGTTTAGGGGTCAATTTTAGTGATGTAACCGATATTATTTCTACCTCAATGGGTTCAATGTATATCAATGATTTTCCAAATCAAGATCGTATGCAACAAGTGATCGTACAACTGGATGCTCAGTCGCGGATGAGTATTGATGACATTTTACAGATTAAGGTGAATAGTCAAAATGGTAAATTGGTGTCTTTGTCTGAGGTGATTACACCTGTGTGGCAAAATTCAGCACAACAATATAACCGTTATAACGGCCGTCCGTCATTAAGTATTACCGGAAGCCCCGCAATTGGTATATCTTCTGGTCAAGCAATGAAAGAAATGGAAACATTGATTCAACAATTACCTAAAGGCGTGGGATATGAATGGACAGGTATTTCTTTAGAAGAGAAACAGTCTGAATCGCAAACGTTATTTCTATTAATTTTGTCGATGCTCGTCGTATTTCTGGTGCTCGCAGCACTCTATGAAAGCTGGTCCATTCCGCTTTCCGTTATGCTTGTCGTACCATTGGGATTGGTTGGTGCCTTTGTTGCCGTCATGCTTCGTGGTATGCCAAATGATATTTTCTTTAAAGTCGGGATGATTACCATTATTGGTTTATCTGCAAAAAATGCCATTTTAATTGTTGAATTTGCCAAAGCATTACGAGAAGAAGGTATGGGCTTGGTTGAAGCGACGATTGCTGCTGCAAAATTGCGTTTACGTCCAATATTAATGACATCTCTGGCTTTTACTTGTGGTGTTATTCCATTGGTGATTGCCACGGGCGCAAGTTCCGAAACTCAAAAAGCGATTGGTACTGGAGTATTTGGCGGCATGATCAGTGCAACACTACTTGCGATTATATTTGTACCCATCTTTTTTATTGTGGTGATGGGAGCTGTAGATAAATTCTCTAAACCAAAGAGATCAAATTAATACTTGATCAAGAATGGGTTAAATTTCTATGACATTTAACCCATTTTTCAAGTGAATAATAAGTATAGAGACCACAGATAATGATTAGATTAGAAACTTCTCGTTTAATTTTACGACCATTTGAAGAACGAGATGCAGCAAATTTATTGGCCTATTTAGCACACCCAATCAGTCATTGCTTTGTTGCTGATCGCATTATTTCGATTGAAGATGCATTGGTTAAAATTCGTAATAGACAACGCAATAATGATTATATTGCAGTGTGTTTAAAAGATTCAGATCAACTTATTGGTGAAATTTTCTTGATGAAAGAACAGCCCGATACTTATTCGATTGGCTGGAACTTTAATCAGCGCTTTCATGGTCAGGGATATGCCAAAGAAAGTACTGGAATGGTGATGAATTGCCTATTTCAGCAATTTAATACACGACGAATTTATGCCTATGTTGAAGAAGATAATCTTGCTTCGCAAAAATTATGTGAACGCTTAGGATTTCGTCAGGAAGGACATTTTTTAGAGTTTATTTCTTTTATCAAGAATACAGATGGAACGGCAAAATATGAGAATACGCTGCAATATGCCATTTTAAGAAAAGAATGGGATGCCTATCAATTGGCGATAGTAGGTTAATCAATATCATTTTATTTGATTCTGTATAGATGAATAGTGTGTTCTAAATTATCTAAGCAGACAGTTGTATGGATCGATTTAAGCGCTATCGAGTATCGTCATCATATTCAGAATAATCGGTATTTTTAAATATAACCCTATGATGTTTAATCATCAGGAGTAACAAACATGGTCCTAAATTTTTGCCCTTATCTCGGCCGCGGTACAATGGTTTCTATACTTGCCCTTACTTTAGCAGCTTGCCAAAGTATGCGTGGTCCAGAGCCTGTTGTACACGCAGATCTGCCACTGGCTTATCCGCATGCTCATGGTCAAACCATCGCTGAAGTTGGTTATCAGGATTTTTTTAGCGATCCTCGTTTAGTTAAGGTGATTAATTTAGCTTTAGAAAATAATCGAAACTTACGTACGGCAACGTTGAATATAGAACGTGCCCAGCAATTGTTTCAAATTAGCGCTAATAGCCAATTACCTACGATTGGCGCCAATGGCGGGATATTACGCCAAAATAGCCAAGGCACCACAAAAGCTGCAACCAAATACAATATCGGTTTGGGTATCACGGCTTATGAACTGGATTTCTGGGGTCGGATTCGTAGCTTGAAAGACAGTGCTTTGGATCGTTATTTGGCGACAGCAACTGCACGTGATGCGATTCAAATTACCTTGATCAGTCAAGTTGCACAAACATGGCTGGCTTATGCTTATGCCAATGCCAACTTAGCATTAGCACAGAAAACATTAAATAGCCAACAACAAGCATATCAGCTGAATCAAAAGCGTTTTAATACTGGTCTTGATAATGAACTTTCAGTTCGTCAAGCACAAATTTCCGTCGAGACGGCTCGTGCTGATGTTGCCAATTATAAAACTCAAGTTGTTCAAGCTTTAAATGCATTAAATTTAGTAGTCGGTCAACCTGTAGCAACACATCTACTTGCGCAAACACCTGTAAAGCAGGTCACCTCAATTACTTCAATCGGTACTGGTTTACCGAGTGATCTTTTACTTAATCGTCCTGATCTACGAAGTGCAGAATTTAAACTCTCTGCCGCAGGTGCTGATATTGGTGCTGCTAAAGCACTTTTATTTCCAACGATTAGCTTAACAGCGAATGCAGGTTATGCCAGTACTGATTTAAATCAGCTATTTAAATCAGGTACTTTCGTTTGGTCTGTTGGGCCGAGTATTAACCTGCCGATTTTCGATTGGGGGACACGTAAAGCCAATATTAAAGTTGCTGAGATTGATCAACAAATAGCATTATCTGATTATGAAAAAGCGATTCAATCGGCATTTACTGAAGTTAATGATGCGCTTGCTGTTCGTGCTACGCTCGCTGATCGCCTATCTGCACAGCATCGTTTGTTGAATGCATCTCAAGCTGCTTATGATTTATCCAGTCAACGCTTTAAGGCTGGCATTGATGACTATTTAAATGTTCTAGATGCACAGCGTAGTTCATATCGTGCTGCACAAGGGTTATTGGCACTTGAACAAGCAAATTTAAATAATCAAATTGAACTCTATAAATCGTTGGGCGGTGGTATGAAAGTACAGACAACTGCGGTTCATGATCTTTCTATCAATCAGTAAATACATGATTTACGCTGGGTTTGAGCTGATGAGAGACTAATCTACGCTGTGATCAGCTAGATAGCGTAATGTCTATTTTATCGTAAATATGGTGATCAGCAGGATATTGGATCAAAACCAGCTCAGCGTCAGCGTATATTTCAATTATACAATCACCATTGATCCGATCAGTTAACTATAGCCACTCGGTATCATGCATAACAACTGTTCTTTTTGATTCGAAACGTGGGTGAGTGCTGATCACGATCGGATAGGCATTTCTTTCTATCATCATGGATATCGCCGTTTATGTTGCGGTGCCTTCATAGATACCATCGCGCAGTACTCCAGTCCAGTGCCAGTGGTATTATGGAGGATTGAAAATAAGCATATGATGTCATGGGCCTATCCGCTTATTTTAGATAAGAATTGAGCCTTGCATTATATGTTAATGATTATTTTTTAATTGAATGGTAAAACAACTTCCTGCTAATGTTTTTGATTTAGAATAATGAATACGGCCATGATGTGCCTCAATAATGGCATAAATGACTGCTAATCCTAAACCAGTCCCGCCATCTAAACGCGATCGAGAATCTTCTAAACGATAAAATGGTTTGAATAGATGTTCAAGGTGAATATCATCAATACCTGGTCCTTCATCCTCTAACATTAAGACCCATGCATCTGAGGTCACATAGGTACTGATTAACAGTTTTCCTGAATTGGCATATCTTAAGACATTTGAGAAGAGTGCAATCAGAACTTGTTCCATTCGTCGCACATCACATAAAACAGGCTGATCTGTTAGCTGGAATATTTCATGAATATGTCTGACTTGAAAGCGATCATGGAACATTTGTACACATTTATAAATACTACTTTGTAAATTATTTTCTTGTAGATCTAAACGGAATTGTTTATTTTCAATTAAGGTCAATGTACGCAAATCTTCAACCAGATAAGATAATCCTTCGACTTGATTGAGTAAATTTTGATGTAATTGTTGGTCAGCAATAAAAACACCATCTACCACACCTTGTAATCGACCTTGTAAAATGGTGACAGGCGTTCTTAATTCATGTGCAATCGCAGCATTCCAAATCGTTGCATTTTTTACGGATACTTCGAGTTGATTAGCCATGGCATTAAAGTTTTGAATGAGTGATTTTATTTCATGGGGGATATCATGATGAGGTGCTTCAATTCGTAATGATAAATTACCTTGTTGAATTTCTTGAATCACATTGGCTAAGGCATGAATGGGTTGAGTATAGCGTTTAGCATATCGATAAGCTAAAAAAGTAGAGAGCAAAAATCCTGTTAACAGCACTAGGAAAAACCAAATAAAATCAACAGAGGTAATATAAAAGTCATCTGGATTAATATTTTGTTCATCTAAAAAGCCAATTTTGATTGCCCAGTTATAGACTACGTAACCTAACGCAAAAGATAATAAGGTAATCCCCAAATTTAATAGGCTCATCATTAAAATAAATTGGGAATTGATACCAATCGAGTTTTTTATTGATTTAAATTTCATTTTTTTGATCTAACCGATAACCGACACCACGGACATTCGTTAATAAGCCATGAATACCATTTTCTTCAAGTTTTTTACGTAATTTACTCATATGACTATCGACAGTACGATCTAATGCATCACTTTCTGGCATACAGTTTTGAATGAGTTCATGTCGTGTAAAGACCTTATTGGGTGTTTTTAGCATCAGAACAAGAATGTTATATTCAGTTAAAGTTAGGTTAAGCAATTGTTTATACTTATTTTTTAATAAGAATACTTGGTGGTTTTCTAAATTGATTTCAATATCTTGATAGCGAATAATATTTTGCGATATGGTTTGAGTGATACTACGTCTTAATACTGCTTGAACTCTAGCAATCACTTCATTGGGATTAAAAGGTTTGATAATAAAATCATCGGCTCCCATTTTAAGCCCCATAATTTTATTAATCTGATCATCTAATGCTGTTAGCATAATGACGGGTAAACTGCTGCTTTGACGAATAATTTGTAGGATATCCCAACCATTAACTTTGGGTAATTTAATGTCCAGAAGAATAAGATCAATAGCATGGGTTTTAAGGTACTCTAAAGCCTGTTGCCCATCCATAGCGCGAATAACCTGCATATTCTCATTTTTAATATATTTTTCGAGAATATCTCCAATATCATAATCATCCTCTACAACGAGAATGACATGGTTTTCAAAGCTATGTTGTAAATTCTGATACATAAAATTTTATCTGAGTTAAATCTAAGGATAGGTTCGTATTAAAAAATAAAACCATATCTATTGATAATGAAATAGTAATCAATCGATATTTATGATGAATAATTTAATTTTAGTCAATAGATGATTATAGCGTTAACGCTATCATCGGTCATATTGATATTCTGATTTTATAATCTTAGATCAGGTGGGGGGATTTCTGGGAAGTAGGCTTCCTAGATTAATTTCATATAAGAAGAATATAAAATTATATTGCCAACCTAATATTTGGAATAAAAAAATAGAGCCATTAGGCTCTATTTTTTTATTCAAGGAAATTTCATTTGTCGCAAATGACAACTTATGTGTCGCGTGACGTATCAGCTTACCAGCTTAATGCACCGCCAGTTTGATAGTCAGTGACACGTGTTTCAAAGAAGTTTTTCTCTTTACGTAAGTCCATCATTTCAGACATCCATTGGAATGGATTGGTCACACCAGTAAACTGCTCCGGTAAACCTAACTGACTTAAACGACGGTTACAGATGAATTTTAAATATTCTTCCATCATTGCCGCATTCATACCCAATACACCGCGTGGCATTGTGTCACGTGCATATTCGATTTCAAGCATGGTTCCTTCCAAAATCATTTGAATAATTTCTTCTTGGAATTCAGCAGTCCACAACTGTGGATTTTCGATTTTGATCTGGTTAATCATATCAATACCGAAATTCAAGTGCATTGACTCATCGCGTAAAATATATTGGAATTGCTCAGCAACACCATTCATTTTATTACGACGACCCATTGATAAAATTTGGCTAAAACCGCAGTAGAAGAAGATCCCTTCAAGTACGCAATAGAAGGCGATTAAATTGCGTAGCAAGATTTGATCATTTTCTGGTGTACCCGTCTTAAAGTTTGGATCACTTAAAGATTGGGTATATTTCAAGCCCCAAGCCGCTTTACGTGCAACCGATGGTACTTCACGGTACATGTTAAAGACTTCACCTTCATCCATGCCTAAAGATTCAATACAGTATTGATAGGCATGGGTATGAATTGCTTCTTCAAATGCTTGACGTAAAATATACTGACGGCATTCAGGATTGGTAATATGACGATAAATCGCTAAAACCAAATTATTGGCAACTAAAGAATCGGCTGTAGAAAAGAAACCGAGAGAACGCATGACAATGGTACGTTCATCTTCAGTTAAGCCATTTTCTGATTTCCATAGTGCAATATCATGGTTCATATTGACTTCTTGAGGCATCCAGTGGTTTGCACAACCATCAAGATACTTTTGCCAAGCCCATTCATATTTAAATGGAACCAGTTGGTTTAAGTCTGCACGACAGTTGATCATTGCTTTATCATCAACTTGTACGCGCTGTGCGCCCATTTCAAGCTCTTCTAACCCTGGTGCAACATCAAGATGTGCTAGGGAAGCAGATGCTCTTGCCAACGAATCGGTTGAATCTGCTGTTCTATTTCGACTGGATGAAGTGGATTGTGGAGTTGCCACATGCGTCTGTGGTTGCTCTGGATCAGATACCACTTGCGAATGAGCCGCTTTTTGCGGTTCGACGGGCGCAGGCTGCTGTGATGGTGCAGCTGGTTTTTGCGAATCATCTTCTAAATCGTCCCAACTTAGGATAGACATATGAACTCTCTCTACGTTGCTTTATATCTTTTATGCAGACATCAAAGCTTCGACAGCTAGGATGCCTAGTATACGCTTATTCTGTGTAAGCAAAATTAAGTTTTAGTGACGATGGTTGGTTTTATATCCAAGCCCATCTTTCTAAGACTTATTTTGTTTACGCTTTTGTTTATGGAATTTAATCCAAAAGTAACCCACTGGCAGATAAAACAATACGGCAAAGGAAATGACCAACACAGCCAGTCCTAACATATAGTTATGGGTCATATGCAGCATGCTGATTTCCTCTGTTAGATGGTTAGGGGGTCTACTTTCTGATTGAAAATGACACATTCCACAATTTAAAAATAGACCGATCGATTGAATCAGTATCCAAGATCATGTTGAGCCATTCAGTCGGCAAAACGTATCTTTGTGCTAAGGCTTACTGATTAATAAACCGTGATCTATTGAATCATGACAGCAGGTGATCGCATCACCTGCGATGCTGATGAGACCGGTCTCGATTCAAGTCATCTAATCAAGGCTGATGACGAACATCAGCGCTTGATGAATATGTTACAGATTGCTGTTATTGACATGCTTCGCAATCAGGATTATCAATGGAACATGCCTGTGGTACAGGAGCTGCTTGTGAAAAACCATCTTCTTCTTGCGCAACTGGAGATTTGCTTGCTACGGCAGCAGCTGCGACGGGTGCTGTGACAGTCGCAGGTTTAACTGCATTTAAAGCACCAGTATTAATCGTTGATTTCTCAGCAGATGTTGCACCTAATGCACGGAGATAATATGTGGTTTTAAGACCACGTAACCATGCCATTTTATAGGTGATATCGAGCTTTTTACCATTTGCACCTGAAATATACAGGTTTAATGATTGAGCTTGATCAATCCATTTTTGACGACGAGATGCTGCATCTACAATCCAACGAGGCTCAACTTCAAATGCTGTTGCAAAAATTGCTTTTAATTCTTCAGGAATACGCGCAATTTTTTGTACTGAACCTTCAAAGTGTTTTAAATCATTGACCATGACGGCATCCCATAAACCACGTGCTTTGAGTGCACGCACTAAATAAGGGTTGATCACGGTAAATTCACCAGAAAGGTTAGATTTTACATAGAGGTTTTGGAAAGTTGGTTCAATCGATTGTGATACACCACAAATATTTGAAATGGTTGCAGTTGGTGCAATCGCCATGACATTAGAGTTACGCATGCCATCTTTTTGTACTTTCTGACGTAAGCTATCCCAATCAAGACGCATGCTACGATCAACTTCAAACATCCGTTCTGGGCGAGATTTTGCGACCATCTCTAAAGAGTCGATTGGTAGAATACCTTGATCCCACAATGAACCTTTAAATGTTTCATAACGACCACGTTCAACAGCTAAGTCACTTGATGTGCTAATGGCATAATAGCTAATGACTTCCATAGATTCATCAGCAAACTCAACCGCAGCATCTGAACCATAGGCAAGATTCATTTCATAAAGTGCATCTTGAAAGCCCATAATTCCCATACCAACAGGGCGATGCTTTAAGTTGGAATTACGTGCTTGTGGTACTGCATAATAGTTAATATCAATCACGTTATCTAACATACGTACTGCTGTTTTAACGGTACGAGCCAGTTTTTCACGATTAAGTACACCATCTTGAATGTGTTGTACCAAGTTGATGGAACCTAAATTACATACCGCAATTTCATCTTGATTGGTATTTAGCGTAATTTCTGTACATAAGTTAGAGGAGTGTACGACACCAACATGCTGCTGTGGAGAACGTAGATTACATACATCTTTAAATGTAATCCAAGGATGACCTGTTTCAAACAGCATTGACAACATTTTGCGCCATAAATCTTTGGCACGAACTTTTTTATGCAGCATGTCTGTTTCTTTGGCAATGCTTTCATAATACGCATAGCGTTCAGCAAATTCAGTACCGGTTAAATCATGTAGATCTGGTGTTTCAGATGGCGTAAACAAGGTCCAGTCTGCATCTTCAAATACGCGCTGCATAAATAAGTCTGGAACCCAATTCGCAGTATTCATATCATGGGTACGACGACGATCATCACCAGTATTTTTACGTAATTCTAAGAATTCTTCGATGTCCAAATGCCATGTTTCTAAGTATGCACATACGGCACCCTTACGTTTACCACCTTGGTTCACGGCAACGGCTGTATCATTAGCCACTTTTAAGAATGGCACTACACCTTGAGACTTACCATTCGTGCCTTTGATATACGAGTTCAGTGCACGTACTGGAGTCCAGTCATTTCCTAAACCACCTGCCCATTTTGATAGCATTGCGTTATCACGCATTGCACCATAAATGTCATATAGATCATCACCAATCGTGGTCAGATAACAACTTGACAATTGCGGACGTAAAGTCCCCGAGTTAAATAATGTTGGCGTTGATGCCATATAGTCGAAGCTAGATAAAAGATTATAAAACTCAATCGCACGTTGTTCACGATTCTCTTCATTCAACGCCAAGCCCATGGCAACACGCATAAAGAACAATTGTGGTAATTCAAAACGAATACCATCTGAATGAATAAAATAACGATCAAATAACGTCTGTAAACCTAAGTAAGTAAACTGATTTGAACGTTCAGGTTGAATGGCTGCTGCCAGTTGTTCAAGATCATAGTTTAATAACTCAGGAGAGAGTAACTCGAGTTCAACTCCCTTGTTTAAGAAGGTCGTTAAAGCATCATTTTCCAGCGTATCACTATTTAAGCCAAGGAATGCCAAACCTGTTGCGACCAGATTGTCACGTAATAAGCGTGCCGTCACATAGCTATAGTTAGGCTCTTGTTCAATACGGGTACGAGTCGCCATCATCATCGTGGTTGCGATATCTGACTCTTGGACACCGTTATAAAGATTTTTTACAGTTTCATCAATGATGGCTTGTACATCAATACCTTCTAAACCTTCAGCCGCTTTTGCAATTGTCGCTTGCAATGCACTTAAATCTAAAGGTTTAAGTTGACCATTGGCACCACTGATCTGTAGGGTTGGATGGTGATTGCCACCCGCTTGTTTACGTGCTTCTGTACGTTGCTCACGGTAAATCACATAAGCACGTGCTACTTTTTGTTCACCTGTACGCATCAATGCCAACTCAACTTGATCCTGAATTTCTTCAATATGAATAGTACCGCCAGATGGTAAACGACGTGTAAAGGTGTTTAATACCATTTCTGTGAGCTGTGCAATACGGTCATGAACACGGCTAGAATCAACACTTTGTTGACCTTCAACGGCTAAAAAAGCCTTGCCAATCGCGACAGAAATTTTTTCTGCATCAAATATGGCAACGTCTCCGGTCCGTTTAATCACCTGAAATTGACCTGGTGTTGATGTGATTACGCTCATTGTCAGCATAGCTCCATTGTCATCTATTGTTATGTTTATAGACCATTTGAACTGGGCAGAAAGTGGGCCGCAGTGTTTGAGGGGATAAACACAAGACTTAGTGGTTTAAAATCAATTTAGGCACAAGATACGGGAAAATTGCCAGCAGATCAATATTGACATTTACCGATTTTTTTTGATTTTTTCTGGTTAAAAAATATCATAAAGTGTCTCTGTTTTTACACGTTCTTATTTATTGCTTGTGATATAAGGACATAGCATAGCAAAGCCTAGATTAAGTGCTTATAGATAACCTTGTGGATAAGTAAAAAAGAATAACTTAAATGCTGTTGTGATGAATATCTTTGAATACATGGTTATTTTACACACAAATTGTAAGTAAATTTATAAGGAATGATTATAAAAAATACAACTAATTCAATGTGTAATAAAAAACATTACAAATTTATACTTTGATGTATCAGTTTGGTGAATAGAATCTTGTTTACAATGTAAACGTGTGTATATTGAAACAATATGTTGAAATGTATCTCTTGCATCTAAGAAGAATACATAAAGATGAATAAAAGGATCGGTTATGAGCCAAGAAGAAAAGTTACCAAAAATTTTAATTGTTGAAGATGATGAACGTCTTGCGCGTTTAACTCAAGAATATCTTATTCGTAATGGTCTTGAGGTCGGGGTAGAACCAGATGGCAATCGTGCTATTCGTCGTATTGTTGCTGAACAGCCTGACTTAGTGGTATTGGATGTCATGCTACCGGGAGCAGATGGTTTAACAATCTGTCGTGAAGTTCGCCCACATTATCATCAGCCTATTTTGATGTTAACAGCACGTACTGAAGATATGGACCAAGTGCTAGGTCTAGAAATGGGGGCAGATGATTATGTCGCAAAACCTGTACAGCCACGCGTATTGTTGGCACGGATTCGTGCATTACTGCGTCGTACTGATAAAGTTCCAGAAGATGAAGTCTCTCAGCGTATCGAATTTGATGATTTAGTCATTGATAATGGTGGTCGTTCAGTCACCCTACATGGTGAATTGGTTGATTTTACCAGTGCCGAGTATGATCTGCTGTGGTTGTTGGCATCGAATGCAGGCCGTATTTTATCTCGAGAAGATATTTTTGAGCGCTTAAGAGGTATAGAATACGATGGGCAAGATCGTTCGATTGATGTCCGTATTTCTCGTATCCGTCCAAAAATTGGTGATGATCCAGAGAATCCTAAACGTATTAAGACGGTACGTAGTAAAGGGTATTTGTTTGTTAAAGAAACCAATGGTATTTAACCTGAGCAAGGTCAATTTCTTTTGATGAAAATAAGGTCTTTCCGTGTTTAAACACAGTATATTTTTGCGCATATATGGCGGTTTAGTCATATTGGTTGTGGTGGTAGCTTTATTTGGATATTTTTTAGTTCAGATTATTAACTATAAGCGTGCGCAAGAATATCGAGAGTCGCTCACTGACGGTATTTCATTTGTGATTAGTGAAGGTGTAGCACGGCAACCGACTATACAGCTCAAAAGAGATTGGATTAAAGATGCCTCAGAATTATTTGCTGTACCCATTTCTTATATTAACGCCAATAAAATTGAACTTACAGGTTCGGAAAAGGCACGTATTGAAAAACAGCAGGCTGTTGTTCAATATAATGCTAAAGATGAAGTTGCTCATGTTATTATTGGGATTAAAAATGATCCAAAGCATTTGATTTATATCAATATCAATGTGGATGATCTTGGTGAAAGACAAATGCGCTTTATCCCATTATTTATTTGGGATTATCTGGCTTACTATCCAGGTCAAGAGGCAGAGCGTCTGGCAGAAATTCGTCAACACTTTAAATATAACGTGACGATTAAAAATGTTTCTGATCTGAATCTAGATGGAGATCAAATCCGCCGTATTCTGCTTGATCAGAGTATTGTGCTATTTAAAGATAGTGCCAGTGAAAATGGCACCACCATGTCAATTTTTTCACCTATGCCAAATTCACCACGCAAAGTATTGGTGATTGGTCCAATTCCAATTTTTAATTGGATGCCATTTGAATTGGCAACAGGTATTACCTTATTAAGCCTATTTGTTTTAAGTTTAGGTGTTTATGGTTTATTAGTGCCTATGCAGCGTAAGCTGAGAGAAGTGAATTATGCATTATATCGCATGAAGTCGGGTAATCTTAGTTTGCGTTTACCGGTGGAAGGTGCAGATGAAATGGCCAGTTTGGCGGCCAATTATAACAGTATGGTTGATCATATTCAGCGCTTGATTGAATCTCAACGTGAGCTGATGCGTGCCGTTTCGCATGAGCTACGTACACCAGTAGCACGTATCCGTTTTGGGATGGAAATGTTGGCAGAAGAAGAAGATTATGAATATCGTCTGCAACAAGTCGAACAAATTGATAAAGATATTGAAGCACTCAATACCTTAATTGATGAAATCATGACCTATGCCAAATTAGAACAAGGTACTCCTTCATTTGATTTTGAAAAAATTATTTTATTAGAAGTTCTGGATCAGGTTGTACTTGAAACAGAAGCACTAAAAACACAGAAAGAAATTGTATTAAATCCACCATCACCTATTTTAGAAGTTGATGCTGAGTATCGTTACTTACATCGTGTCGTACAAAACTTAGTGGGTAATGCTGTACGCTATTGCGATCAAAAAGTGATTGTGAGTGGTGGGGTAGATGATCAAGGTATGGCTTATATCTGTGTTGAGGATGACGGGCCGGGTATTCCCGTTGAGGATCGTAAACGTATCTTTGAAGCATTTACTCGTTTAGATGGTAGTCGTAATCGCGCTTCTGGTGGCTATGGGCTAGGCTTATCAATTGTAAGCCGTATTGCTTATTGGTTTGGAGGACGTATTGAGGTCGATGAAAGTCCAACACTTGGTGGCGCAAGATTTATGATGTTTTGGCCTGCCAAACGTTTTAAAGCAAGAAGTAAAAAAACCTCATAATCAAATCTTCTCCATCAGATAAACCACTGAATAGATTGATGAATCGGTAGTATTGAACAGTATGATCTTCGATATAAAAAGGGAAACTATTTATAGTTTCCCTTTTTATCACAGCGATATGATCATTTTTTGAGTTTTAGTTTGGTGCTTTATAGCGTTGATCTGCTTCTTCAAAACGTGCTGTCATATCTTGAGTGGGTTCTTTATCTAATAAACTGACGATAATGATACTCAACAATGAACAAATAAATCCGGGAATAATTTCATAAAGTCCGGTATCCGCGAAGATATTTTTCCAGATAATCACCACGAAAGCACCCACGAGCATACCAATAATCGCACCGTTGAGTGTCATACGTTTCCAGAATAACGATAAGATAATTAATGGACCAAATGCGGCACCAAAACCAGCCCAAGCATACGCGACCAGTCCTAAAACTTTAGCATCTGGATTACTTGCCAGCCAAATTGCGAGGATAGCGATCAGGAGTACCATTAAACGTCCAACCCAAACCAGTTCTTTTTGAGAGGCATGTTTACGAATAAAGGTTTTATAAAAATCTTCAGTTAAGGTACTTGAGCAAACCAAAAGTTGGCAACTGAGTGTACTCATCACTGCAGCGAGAATGGCAGCCAGAATAATACCTGCAACACATGGATTAAATAATACCTTGGTAAGTTCCATAAATACCGTTTCAGGATTGCTGTTCACAGCATGAGCCAGTTCGGGATGTTGTTGAAAGAAGGCAATCCCAATAAAACCGGCTGCAACGGCACCGCCCAGACATAAAATCATCCATGCCATACCAATACGACGTGCATTAGGAATTGATTTAACGGAATCTGCTGCCATAAAGCGCACCAGAATATGTGGCTGACCAAAGTAACCAAGACCCCAGCCAAGTAAAGAAAGAATGGCGATAAAACTTAAATTGCCCATCATATGCGTGGCTTGTGGTCGAGCAGCTTCTAATGCCATGGTAAATTCAGATACATCTGAAAATGATAAAAAGGCAATCATTGGCGTAATCAATAAGGCAAAAATCATTAAGCTGGCCTGAATCGTATCGGTCCAACTCACCGCCAAAAATCCACCAATAAAAACGTAACTAATGGTTGCAATTGCACTAATCCAAAGAGCAGTTTGATAAGACATGTCAAACATGTTCTCAAATAGACGAGCGCCTGCAACCATGCCTGAAGCACAATAAATAGCAAAAAATATTAAAATGACACAGGCTGAAACAATACGAAGAATTTTTTTATGGTCATTAAAGCGATGAGAAAAATAGTCAGGTAGCGTTAAGGCATTATTTTGTACTTCAGTGTGAACACGTAAACGACCAGCAACAAGGAACCAATTAATCCATGCACCAATAATCAAGCCAATCGCAATCCATGATTCAGAAAGTCCTGCCAGAAAAATTGCACCTGGCAGCCCCATCAGTAACCAGCCGCTCATATCTGATGCACCCGCAGAAAGTGCTGTAACAAAACTTCCTAGACTGCGTCCTCCTAAAATATAGTCTGAAAAGTTACTGGTGGCACGATATGCCATTAAACCAATAAAGATCATGGCGACAATATAAAAAAAGAAGGTGATTAAGGTCGGATTTAGGGAGCTCATACAATATCCAAATTTGAATCAAGGCAAAATTAAAATGACTACACCATAGACCTCATTCAGCCTGATTGGGAGAGACCGAAAAAATATGGGAGCTATAATGAGCTTTTAATTGCCGAAGAAGTGACAGTTATGGCGAAATTTATACATAATTTAACAGTAAAATGGTTTTTATCGTAATTAAAAATACGATATACAGCAAATCGATGAGATATTTTAGGCTCAAGCTGGTTTGATTAAATGGTATTGGCTTTAGCATACACAACAAGAGCAAGATAAATTAAGCATTGCTTATCTTGATCTTGTTTGAGTACAGATAAGATATGATTTTCCTTTGCCCGAAGCTTAAAGAAAATAACGGTTAAGACTGCCGTCCCATAATACCGCGAATCGTATTGAGTACATCTGCAGGTAATACCACGGTTTTGGCATTATTGGATTTCGCCATATCTTGCATGGCTTTGACATATTGTTCGCCCAATAGATACGCCACAGGAATTTCTTTATCACCTACCGCTGATGTTACCATTTCAATTGCACGTTGAGAGGATTCGGCCAATACCACTTGTGCCTCTGCATCGCGACGTGAGGCTTCTAAACGTCCATCTGCTTCTAAAATAGCAGCTTGTTTTTCGCCGTCTGCTTTGGTTACGGTTGCGCGACGTTGACGTTCTGCAGCTGCCTGTTCTTCCATCGCTGCTTGCATGGTATTGGATGGTTTAATGTCCTGAATTTCTACAGTTTTAAGCGTAATTCCCCAGTCTGAAATATCATCAGAAATACCTGCTTTGAGTTTGGCTTTAATATGTTCACGTGAAGAAAGTGCATCATCGAGATCCATTTCGCCAACAATTGAACGTAATGCAGTTTGTACTAAATTTTGAATTGCCCAACTATAATTTTCAATGCCATATACCGCTTTCTCTGGTGTCGTTAAATTAATATAGGCGACTGCATTCATGAGTAATACTGCATTATCACGTGTAATGACTTCTTGTGATGGAATATCTAATACAATATCTTTGGTGGTAATCTTATAAGCGACTTCGTCAATATAAGGAATTACAAAATTAAGACCTGGATTTAAAGTGGTATGAAATTTACCCAGTCGTTGTACAATCCATTTATAACCTTGAGGAACAATACGTACACCTTTAAAAATGGTTACACCGACAAAAACCAAAATGGCTAAAACAATAATTGCACTGGCAGTCATATAATTTACTCACTATTTTCATTTTCTATATGGAGATGATGTGCTTGTACCACGAGATCATTTCCCAGTATGTCAATCACACGCACACGATCACCGACCTGTACCACTGACTTTGCACGACAGTTCCATTCATCAGAACCCAACACGGGCAATGGAAAACGGACACGAATTTGATCATGTTCCAGTTGAGTTTGGATGACCATACCTATTTGTCCAATAGTGGCCTCACGAGATAATCCAGCTTTGGTTTTATCAATGGATAAAGGCTTAATAAATTTAAACCAAGCCAAGGTACATAAAATTGACAGAATAATCCATGTCACCAGTTGAGTGGTTAAACTCATCATTGGAAACATCAGATATAAAATACCCACCATTAAAGCGGCAATACCAAACCACAGTGCAGCAAAGGCAGGCAATAATAATTCAGAAAGCATGAGCAGAACGCCCAATACAAACCAATACCAAGGCTCTAAAACAAATTCCATAGATCAACTCTTTTTGATTGTATTTGAACATGTTGCATCAGAAGCCAAGAATATCGGATCAATACTTGCGTGATAGGCCGCAATACAACAAACACCAGATAAAATGTAGACAATCATACTGTGCTTATCAAGCTTTTATTACACATTGCGATGATCACCACATCGTACTCGTTTTAGAATCTGGCCTTTATCGGTGCTTTAAGTGCCGCAGGTGAATGTTTAAAGTCATAAATTGCTTTTTGAATCGCGCGAATTTTAGCTTGAGTTGCTTTTTCTCCTTCAAGAATGGTTTGATTGCTGGCTTTTAGATCGAGTGTTCCGATATGACCCACTTGAGGTTGAATAATGATATCCGCGTGTTTTAATTCAGCATCAATACTTTTTTGTCCCATAATATTAATGGTTTGATCGAGTAAACCAAAAGCATTAGTGGCTTTACCGCCTTGTGGACGCGCGGAAATATCTACTGCAATCACTAAATCTGCCCCCATAGCTTTAGCCGTTTGAACAGGAATAGGGCTGACTAAACCGCCATCGACATATTTCACTCCAGCAATTGTTGCAGGGACAAAAATATTGGGAATACTACAAGAAGCACGAACAGCTTGACCGGTATTGCCTTTAATAAATTCAGCCTTTTTACCATTGTCTAACCGTGTTGCCACAGCTGCAAAACGAATAGGAAATTGTTCTATTGGTTTATTGCCAATATTTTTATTGACATAGTCTTGTAACTTTTGACCGACGAGAAAACCTTGACGATTCAGTGTTAAATCGCGGATGTCCGATTCTTTGAAATTTAGGGCAAGTTGTTGTAATTGATAAGGCGATTTTCCACTTGCATATAAGCTACCAACAAAACTACCAGCACTGGTTCCAGTAACAATTTTAGGTTTAATACCATGTGATTCAAGAACTTTAAGGACGCCAATATGTGCAAAACCTTTGGCACCACCACCCCCTAGGGCAATCGCAATGACTGGTTCTCGGGCATTAATTGCAGTGGTATTGCTGGATGATTTAATGGCTTTATCACAGCCCATAAGGCTTAAGCCAAGTAGTGCGATCAGGGAGAAGTGAGTCAGTTTCATCATATAAATTAAAATCGATTATTAAATAAAATGAATAAGCTGACTATCTCAACAAAAAAAAATTGTTTTGACTAGCATTTTCCAGATGCTTTTGTAACAGTATACAGAATCAAAAAACACAGCCCATGATGGCGATAAATGACACGATATTAAAGATTTTTTTGATCATATTGTGTGGATGATTTAAATTATATAGGCTGATTAATCCGTTAAAATTGTTTTTGGTATGCCGCTTTAGTGCAGCAATTTATTTTGGCACATATTTATCGTGTGATACGAAATAAAATTTTTTCAACTAAGGGTAAGCACAGTAATAATAAGGGATATGCCAAGACCCATGCTTCTCCCCAGTGATGTAACCATTTGAGTAATTGTGCAATTGAAAAGCTTTCATGAAAAAAGATACCTGTAAATGAGATAAAACCACTCATCACACAGGAAAGAATTAAAGGCTTAATCCAAAATATATGTTTATGATGAATTTTTTTCATGTACACTGGCTCACAGGCTGATCATATGATATTGAGTTAATTAAAATTTTAGATATTCATCTGACTTTATCTTAAATATTAATTTTATCGTAAAAATAATTAACGATAGAAATTATTCAAATGATAATAGACGTGAAATTTGTACTTCAGTTTTAAAATAAGTTATTGCTTTACACAAGTATAGCGTTATTTAATGCCAACGTTAAGGTGGCCTAAATTTTTTGTTATTGGCGATGATGAAACCAATAATTAATTTGAATTTTTATATGATTTTTAATTGGTTACAGTTAAAAAATAAAATTTAAGTATAGTTTAAGAATTACATCATACAGTATTCATTCTTAGAGAATTGCATGACGACCACAATGTTAAGTTTTAGAAAGAAGTTAAATACCATAAGAAATTTTATTCCTTTAATGCGTTTAACAGTGTTTAATTTAATTTTGGCTTTATGGTTAGGGATTGCACTCAATTTTAGATTCTTTGAACAGATTAAGACCCTTACGCCTTATCAAGGATTTAAGGCACAACTTTTGCTTTTGGCCACGATATGTATTGTGGTTGCTTTTTATAATTTGGTCATACAATTACTCACTTGGAAATGGACCACGAAAGCAAGCGCAATTATTTTAGTGATTTTAGGCGGAGTCAGCGCATATTTTGTCACTAATTTTGGCGTAATTATGAATGCTGAACAAATTCAAAATATGATGCAAACAGATCAACGAGAAGTACGTGATCTGTTGTCTATTAAATATATATTGTGGATGCTCTCGATGGTGGTGGTTCCCATCATCTTAATTTTACTGATTCGTATTCAACCTGAAAAGTTGAGTAAACTGATCTTAAAAAAAATAATGGCAATGGTCGCTTCATTGATCGTGATTGCGGGTTTATTATTCTTTTTCTATGTGGATTATGCTGCGATATTTCGTGAACATCGTTATTTAAAAGGAATGATTTCACCACAAAATGTTATTGCATCAAGTTTATCTTATTATAAAAAACAACGACCACAGAAGGATTTACCTTTGGTTCGTTATGGTCAAGATGCCAAATATATTCAGACTGCTCAAGCAAAAACGCCATCTGAACCTAAATTGATGGTATTGGTGGTTGGAGAGACGGCACGTGCAGAAAGTTTTGCATTGAATGGCTATACGAAAAATACCACGCCAAAGTTAGCACAACAGGACATCATTAATTTTACTCAAGTCAGTTCATGCGGTACAGCAACTGCTGTTTCAGTACCTTGTATGTTTTCAGGAATGCCACGTCGTGATTATGATGAGCAGTTAGCAATGCATCGTGAAGGTCTACTCGATATTGTGCAGCGTGCAGGCTATAAAGTGACCTGGATTGAGAATAACTCAGGCTGTAAAGGGGTTTGTGATCGTGTTGAAAATTATCAAATACCAGCGGCAATTAAACAAAAATGGTGTGATGCTGAAGGTGAGTGCTTAGATGAGATATTAGTTGATGCGCTAAAAGCCTATATTGAAACGATTCCTAAAGATGATAAAACGCCAAGATTAGTGGTTTTACATCAGATGGGCAGCCATGGACCTGCTTATTTTAAACGTACTACAGCTAATTTTAAAAAGTTTCAGCCGACCTGTGATACCAATGCAATACAAGGGTGTAGTCAAGAACGTTTAATTAATACCTATGATAATTCAATTTTGTATACTGACCATGTTTTAAGTCAAATGATTGATACATTAAAAAACGTAAATCAATATCAAACTGGATTCTGGTATTTATCTGATCATGGCGAGTCTACGGGTGAAAAAGGCATGTATTTACACGGTACGCCATATGCAATTGCCCCTTCACAGCAAACCCATATACCAATGCTAATGTGGTTTTCACCACAGTGGAAAAAATCAGAAGCTGCGAATATGGCATGTTTGAATAAATTAAAGAATAGTCAATTAAGTCAGGATAATTTATTTCCAACTTTACTTGATTTATTACAGATTCATACGCAAGTAAGCGATTCGAAAAATGATATGTTGCAACACTGTGATATCAAATAATAAGAGTTAGAATATGATTAAAATTCTCATTATTGAAGACGATTTTATGATTGCTGAATCCACAGCAACCTTATTGAAGTTACATCAATTTGAGGTAGAGTGGGTCAATAATGGCATTGATGGTTTAAAAAAAATTCAGCAAGGTCATGCTGATGTGGTATTGCTGGATTTAGGTTTACCACTCAAAGATGGTACACAAGTTTTAAAACAGATCAGAGAGTACTCATCTGAATTACCTGTCGTGATTATTTCGGCAAGAGATCAGTTACAAAATCGTGTGGCGTGTTTAAATCAAGGTGCAGATGATTATCTGATTAAACCTTATGAATTTGATGAATTGTTGGCACGTATTCAAGCGTTATTACGTCGGAGTGGTTTGAAACTCAGTCAGTTTGATGAGCATAAAATTTTAAAACATGCCAATCTTAGTTTGGATATTGAACAGCATATCGCTCAACTTGATGGTCATGTGATTGAGTTATCTCAGCGAGAATGGGCGATTTTATTCGCCTTGATGAGCCATCCAAATAAAATCTTTTCTAAAACTAATCTTGAAGAAAAGCTCTATAATATTGATACCGAAATCAATAGTAATACCATTGAGGTTTATATTCATCATTTACGTTCTAAACTTGGTAAAGACTTTATTCGTACAATTCGAGGTTTAGGTTACCGTTTAGGACAAGTTTAGGAAATACGATGCAATCGACGTATTCATTAAAAAAACGGCTAATTATTTATGTCTCTATTTTTAGTGTAATCTTGGGTGCGTTGTTAATTTTATTTGCTTATCGTATTGCTTTAGAAGAAACCAATGAAATTTTAAACGCACAAATGCAAAATTTGGCTGAAAGAGTTGCTGTTCATGATCCTCAGCCAAGTAAAAGTAATATTGATTTACATCGACATTATCATGAGGAAGATCTTTTTGTCGATGTTTGGTCTTATGCTGAACAACATCGGCCCAGTGCTGTATCTGATTTAGGGTTGTTGGTACCGGCTGTACCCAAAGCCGGATTCTATATGCATGAGACACCGTATGGTATTTGGCATACGTATGTTTTACCTGTTGCTGACTATCAAATACAAGTCAGCCAGCAGGCTAGCGTACGCCAACGCTTAGCATTTGAGTTAGCTGCCAATATGTTTATTCCGTATATTTTAGTGCTACCTTTTGCATTGCTTGCTTTAAGTTGGATTATTCGGCGTAATTTAAGACCGTTACAAGACTTTAGAGATGAATTGGCGCAACGTAAAGCCAATGCACTCACATCAATACGACCTGATCATTATCCTGAAGAAATTATCCCGACTATTGAAGAGATGAATCATTTATTTGAACGTATTTCTTTGGCACAAAATGAACAGAAACAATTTGTTGCAGATGCAGCACACGAGCTCAGAACCCCTTTAACAGCATTGAACTTACAGATTCAAGTATTAATGCAGTCTTATCCAGATGATCCGGCGATTGCTAATTTAAGTAAGGGATTGGAACGGATTCGGCATTTGGTGAGTCAATTATTGAGTCTGGCTCAGCAGGATGCATCCTTGAATGAGGTCGCAAATTTTACTTGGCTTGATATCAATGATATCGCGGTAAATTGTGTGGAACAATTGATTCAATTTGCTTTACAAAAAGAGATTGATCTAGGCATGGAGCAGCATAGTGTTCAAGTATATAGTGTTGAGTCAACACTCCATTCTATACTCTATAATTTAATTGATAATGCGATTAAATATACGCCTCGACAGGGGATCATTAATGTGACTATTCAACAACAGCAACACCATGTCAGTATCGTGGTTGAAGACAGTGGTGCTGGAATAGATCCACACTTATATCAAACTATTACTCAGCGTTTTTATCGTACTCAAAATCATAGTGAAGTTGGCAGTGGTTTGGGATTGTCTATTGTAAGCAAAGCTGTGCAACAATTACACGGTGAGTTGATTTTTTCACAGAGTGAACAGTTGGGTGGACTTAAAGTACAAGTCAAGTTTTTATTACATGATGCTGATCTTGTACCATCAAACGCTATTAATGCAGATTTGATATAAAAGTACTTAATGTCTAATGATCATTTCTAAAACAAATTTAGAACCAATAAAACCTAATGCCAATAAAAAGAATCCCAGTAGGGTAAAGCGAATCGCTTTTTGGCCACGCCAACCAAATTTGTAACGGCCAATCAACAATGAGCCATAGATAAACCATGAAATAATGCTAAATGCAGTCTTGTGGGCTAAGTGCTGGGCAAATACATCATCAACTGTTAGGAAGCCAAAACCAAGTGCAACCGTCAATAATGCAAATCCGATGATCAACATATCAAACAACAGTGTTTCCATTGCTTGAAATGAGGGCAGTAAATTCACCCAAATACGACGCTTTTGCTTATTTTTAAGCTCGCGGTTTTGAAACCATAAAATGATGGCTTGGATGGCAGCCATCAGCAAAACCACATAAGCGGCTAAAGATAAAATAATATGAATATCTAAGCCAATGGAATGTTGTTCAATAAAATTATTTTGTTGACTGAAGGCAAAACCAAGAATAAGCCCTGTTGCGGCAACTGGAATACCCAGTAAATTAATGGTAATAACAGGCCGATAAGTACTAAAAACCATACTGAGTAATAGCATAATCCCAGATGTAAAAGACATCAGATTAAATACATCATAATTTACACCCAAAGGTGTGATGATATCTTGATATAATACGCCTGCATGTAGGCATAAGCCTAAGCCTAAAATGACACGAATAAACCATTGATTAATATCATTTTTAGACAATAAGTGAATCAGCAAATACCAGAAACCAGACGTATAAGCAATTAAGGCTAAGATGGTATAAACCAACGGAAGGCTAATCATGTCAAACCTTTTTCGGGATGATAAAAATTCATTTATATAAATTCTACTCGAACTAAAGTATCCTATAGCATCTTAAGCAAAAATTTTCCACTTTCAGAAAATTTTTTGCCATTAGTAACTATTTTACGCGGATTTTGCAATGTTTGATACCTTAACAGAACGCCTCACGCAGAGTTTAAGAAATGTTACTGGCTCAGGGCAGCTAACCGAAGATAATATTAAAGATACGTTACGTGAAGTGCGTATGGCACTTCTTGAAGCTGATGTCGCATTACCTGTAACTCGTGAGTTTATCGCGAAAGTTAAGGAAGAAGCATTAGGTCAAGAGGTGATGACACAGCTCTCGCCAGGACAAGCCTTTGTTAAAATTGTCCATAACGAATTGACTAAAATGATGGGCGAGGCCAATGAGAGCCTTGATCTCGCAGCTAAACCTCCTGTTGTCGTCTTGCTTGCTGGTTTGCAAGGTGCTGGTAAAACCACGACAGCAGCAAAATTGGCACGTTTTTTACAAGAACGCCAAAAGAAAAAAGTGGCAATGGTTTCAGCCGACGTCTATCGTCCAGCAGCAATTAAACAGTTACAAACTGTTGCAGGCGAAGTTGGCGCACTGTTTTTTGAATCAGATAGCAGTGAAAAACCGATTGATATTGCAAATCGTGCAATTGAACAGGCCAAAATTCAATTTGCTGATGTTTTAATTGTCGATACAGCAGGTCGTTTACATGTCGATGATGACATGATGGATGAAATTAAAACATTACATGCAGCCATTCAACCAACAGAAACACTATTTGTGGTTGATGCAATGACTGGACAAGATGCTGCAAATACGGCCAAAGCGTTTAATGATGCATTACCACTGACTGGGGTCATTTTGACCAAAACTGATGGTGATGCACGTGGTGGTGCAGCGCTTTCAGTGCGTGCAATTACGGGTAAACCGATTAAGTTTTTAGGGATGGGTGAAAAACTTGATGCGCTAGAACCATTCCATCCAGAACGTATTGCCCAACGTATTTTGGGTATGGGTGACGTTCTTTCATTGGTCGAAGAAGTTGAACGTAAGATCGATAAAGAAAAAGCCGAAAAAATGGCAAAAAAATTGCAAAAAGGCGGTAGCTTCAACTTTGAAGATATGCTGATGCAATTTGAGCAAATGAATAAAATGGGTGGAATGATGGGCTTCTTGGACAAGTTGCCTGGCATGAGTAACTCAGGTATTCAACAGGCACTTGAACAGGCTAACCCTGAAAAACAAGTCAAAAAAATGCAAGCCATTATTCAGTCGATGACCATTAAAGAGCGTCGTAATCCAGATCTTATGAATCCAAGCCGTAAAAAGCGCATTGCTGCTGGTTGTGGTATGGATGTCACTGAAGTGAATAAACTGATTAAGCAACATGCGCAAATGGCCAAAATGATGAAAAAATTTGCCAATCCATCTGGTATGAGCAAAATGATGCGCTCACTCGGCGGTCTACAAAAGCAGTTTGGTGGCGGTGGTGGTATGGGACCATTGTTTGGTAATCAGAATAGTAAAAAATAACCATGGTCGATTGCAAAGCGCTTAAGCTTAATCATCTGATTTTATGATCGATCAAGTAGCATAATCCATCCAAAAGAAGCAATTTAAATTGCTTCTTTTTTTATTGTGCAATGAAATGACCGTAGCTCAACAGTGATATGAGCAATCATCAAGCAGATGAAATATGATCTATTACTGCTCTCTGCTATAAAATAATGTAATATTATAACATTATATAGGCGAGTGGGTTTTATTGCATTGATAGCTAAAATTAACAATCAGCAACGATTACAGTCGATTGATGCACTGCGTGGTTTTGTGATCATGATTATGCTTGTCGATCATGTGCGCGAAACATTTTATATGCATAAACAAGTATCAGATCCGATGAGTGTCTCTGAAACTGAACCTTTATTATTTTGGAGCCGAATTTTAGCGCATTTATGTGCGCCAATCTTTGTTTTGTTGACGGGGATATCTGCCTATTTATATCAAATGAAGGTACAGAATCTTGCGCAGACACGGGCTTTTTTATTGAAGCGTGGTATATTTCTAATACTGTTAGAACTGACATTGGTCAATTTTGCTTGGACAGCAACTTTTCCACCCCAGACTATTTATTTGCAAGTGATCTGGGCGATTGGCCTTAGTATGGTGATACTGGCATTATGTATTGGATTCTCTAAAAAATGGTTATTGCTATTCTCCTTGGTGATTATTTTTGGTCATAACTTACTGGATATGCTGACGTTTAAGGGGCCATTATTTTTTGAACATTTATGGTTTATTTTGCATGAAAAAGCATGGATTGAATTTGAGTCCTTGCGTATCCGAACCACTTATCCAGTGCTTCCTTGGATTGGTGTTATTTTGCTGGGATATTGCTTAGGACAATTATTTGAACCACGTTTTACTCCTCAGCAACGAGATCGCTATTTATGTGCTATCGGGATTGCGAGTATTGGCTTGTTCATCATATTACGCATGATCAACCAATATGGTGATCATCCATGGTTATATCATGATAGTTTTGCATTACAAGTCATGAGTTTTTTTAATTTAACCAAGTATCCACCTTCATTATTTTTTATTTTATTTAATGCAGGTATTGGTTTAATTATTTTGGTGCTTTTTCAACGTTATATTCAACATAAAATTTTTAAGCCTTTGATTATCTTTGGCTCAGTGCCGATGTTCTTTTACCTATTACATTTATATGTGCTTAAATTATGTTATGCCTTGTGTTTCGCGATATGGGGTAATAATCATGGTAATTACTTTGCATTTAATCAGATGCAGCAAGTGTGGATGATGAGTGTTGTACTGATATTGCTCTTATATCCTGCTGTAACGTGGTTTTCTGTCTATAAACATAGTCATAAACAATATCGCTGGCTTAAATATTTCTAAGTTAAATCGATGATTGTGATATGCGAATATGCGCTAATTTAGTTTAAACGTAAAATCAATAGGTATATAGATTCAGCCTGATGAGCTCAGGCTGTACATCAGATTGTTTAAGTGCAATCGCGATTTTTAGTATTAAAATAATGACCTATAAATACCGTCAGTTGTAAAATGATTACACTGATGCTCCATATCGGTAATATGCTATATAGTGCAAATATTATGCTGATATATATTAATTTTTTTCTTGTTGTTAATATTTTCCAGTTTTGCAAAATGGTATAATTAAGCTGTTGTAAGGTTTGCAATGGACGCTGATAACGCCACCAAGCACGATAAGCAAATATCAGCAGTAATAAAATCATCAAAGCTGAAGTGATTAATAGCAGTTGATTTATCCAACCAAATAAGACACCAATATGTAAATCGACTCCCCAACGTGTAAGTTTTGCAGATAAGGGAAAATCATTAAATTTTAAATGATCAACAACATGTTGATTTGACATATCGACAGCTAAAGCATCAATCGCAATAGGCCAATGATGGTCCAGTTCTTCTATCGACCATGCTTGATCGTTGCGATGACTGGGTTTGATTTGTAATGCAGTTGCATTTAACCCATATTGACGTGCAATATCAATAATATGATCAAAATTGTCTAACTGTGCAATTGGCGTAACATTATGCTGATGTGTATGGCTGAGCGATTGATGTTCTGCATGTAGATCTGAATTGAGATCCTGTACGGCAGTTGTGGTTAAGGTACGATTTAGGCTTGGTGTTGCACTATTGAAGAGGTGACGAAGCTCGGCAATATTGGCACCAGTCCATTTTGACCAAGTTAGACCTGTTATCGAAAAGAAAAATAACATCGGTAACAGCACTAAACCCAATAGATAGTGCCATCGTATAGCACGAGATCGTTTAGAGACATGCTGCGTTTTTTGACGGTAGCGCCACCATTGAATTAAACCAGTTAAAGCAAACAGACCTAACCAACTGGCTGCAAGTTCACTATAAATACGTCCATATTCACCTAATAATAAACTGCGATGCAATTGATCAAGAAAGGTTCTTAACGGTAAAACACCACTGGTTCCATAGACAGGAAGTTGACCTTGTATGGTCAAGCTATAGGGATTGATGAATATGGCTGTAGTGGTATTGGATTGAGGCAGTTGGTAAAGAATACGAGTGGTTGCATCAGATGTTGTTGCCGTACGAACAGCAACGATGGTTGCTTGCATAGGTAAAACATTTAAAGCGGCTGCAATCTGTTGGCGAAGTGGATAGGTTTTTTGATCAGGTGTATGTTGAGCAATTAACTGTTTTTGATAAATATAGTGTTCAAGCTGTGGTGTTAACGCATACAGTAGCCCAGTTAAAGTTGCGATAAAAATAAAAGGAGCGATTAAAATTCCTAATTGATTGTGCAGCAACTTTAACAATTCAAACTCAATATATTACTGAAAGGGCAATTATATTAAAAATATCTCAGCCATATAAGCTCAATTGAGCTAAAAATATCGCAAGATAAATCTCAAATTTATTGATGGTGTCAATCAACATGATCTGTTGTTTGCTGATAAAGATCTAAATAGCGTTGTAGGCCCCGTAGCAAGAGATCCGTTTCAATGATTGGTTGGTATTGTGGTAAAAACTTGGCAAATAATGCTGCATCTCCGCCAGTCAGTACCAGCTTTCTAGGCTGTTGTTGCAGTACTTTTTCAATACTGCTGAGTAAACCTAATAAAATACCATGATGTACGGCATCAATGGTATTTCGCCCAGGCGTCAGTTGATCGAAGGCTGCATCAGGAATTTTAATGCCTTTGGTATTTTGGATCAGGGCATCACGCTGTAAATATAAATTCGGTAAAATATAACCGCCTAAATGCTGTAAACCATCTGTAAGATCAATCGTTAATGCTGTACCACAACTAATGACACAATATTGTTCATCAGGATGATTGACGACCGCCAGTACTTGTAACCAGCGATCAATACCGAGCTGAGTGGTGTCATCATATCCACATTGTAATCCGGCATAATTTGCATGTACTTTAGCAAAAATCACTGGAATATTTAAAGATTGTAAAATATGTTGAATGCGTTGATTGTTTTTCTGGTCTTGAACTGAAGAAACACCAACTTGCTGTAAATCGAGACTTTTAAAATGCTGAATCAGACCCAGCAATAAATCAGCTGGAGATTGTAAATGTAATTCAGCAACATGTTCGATCACTTGATTATGCTGTGTAACCCAATATTTAAGTCGAGTATTCCCAATATCTAGATATAAATTTTTCATTGTTGTGACTCTATTGGCTATCTGGTTGGTATCGCATACGACCCTGATAAAATACGTTAAGACCTTGAGCATTTATGATTTGTATTGCTCCATCATTTTGAATACCGATAAATTCGCCAACGACTTCACCCTGTGTATGCTGAAAACAAACGGTTTTATGCATAAAGGCAGCATAGTGATTAAAGCGTGTTGCAAGATTATAGCAATTAAAATTAAACCATTCGCCAGCACGTTGAATGGCTAAATATAATTCAGCAATTAATCTGATTCGATCTGCTGAATTTAAACCTAATTCAGCCAGAGAGCTGGTTTGCTGTTCGAGATCATCTGCTGTGATCGGATGAAGATTAATGCCCACACCAATCACCACTTGTTGTGGTGAAAGTGGTTCAACTAAAATACCTCCCCACTTTTTATGCTCATGATAGAGATCATTTGGCCATTTTATTTGTAAATCTAAGTGTTGTAAGCTTGGCATTTGCAGTATATTGAGCGCAATTTCTAAAGCAAGACGACCATCGACAGGCAAATTTAAGTTTAATAGGGCGCTTAAATAGATATTACCTTGTGGTGATATCCATGAACGTCGTTGTTGCCCTCGTCCTTGGGTTTGTTGCTCACTGCAAATCAGTATGCTTTGTACACCTTTTGAGGCTAATGCTTTGACATCATCATTGGTGGATGTTGTAGTCGGTTTCAGCATCACAATTTCTGGTAGCTGATCGGCATCACGAAGATATTGTTGAAGTTGACGAGTTTCGAAGTCCATTTTTAAGCAGATTCTGGAAAAATATTTATGGAGTTAATCATATATTTGTTGATTGGTGCAATTGCTGGATTTGCAGCAGGCCTTTTTGGTGTTGGTGGAGGGCTGATTGTTGTTCCTATTTTATATGTTGTTTTTACCTACTTAAATTATGATCCGACTATCGTGATGCATATGGCGGTAGGGACTTCATTAGCGACGATTATTGTGACATCTATCAGTTCTATTTTGGCACACAACAACAAAGGAGGAATCCTGTGGCCAGTCGTGAGGAACTTAGCTCCTGGATTGATTTTCGGTGCATTTTTTGGTGCTGGAATTGCTGATCTCTTACCCGGTTTATGGTTACAATTATTGATTGGTGTTTTTGCGCTGTCGGTAGGCTTTAAAATGTTTAAGGGGGCTAATGTTGTAGTTGATCCTCATCACAAATTACCTTCTACGGCAATGCAAGTGGTTGCTGGTGGGGGGATTGGAATCGCTTCTGCTATTTTTGGTATTGGTGGTGGAAGTTTAACTGTTCCATTTTTAAATAAATGTGGCGTAGTCATGCAAAAAGCGGTCGGAACTTCGGCAGCATGTGGCTTACCGATTGCCGTAGCTGGTGCACTCGGGTTTATGTGGTTTGGTGAGCAAGCTAATATTCAGTTACCCAATACCATTGGTTATATTCAAATTTATGCGTTTGTTGGCATTAGTGTGATGAGTTTTATTACTGCTAAGCAAGGTGCTAAAGTTGCCCATCAGTTATCTCCTGCGATGTTGAAAAAATGTTTTTCAATGCTGTTGGTGGTGATTGGTATTTATTTTGTGGCTAAAGCATTGACCACCTTATATTAATCTTTGATTACTCAAATGATTTTTGATCAATACTGCTGCTTTGGGTAGCGTATTGTGATAGTCACTTTAAATCCAGTTAATTGAAAATTGCATCAGTTGATACTCATGCTATGAATTCTAGGACATTATGCGTTTAAGCAGCTTAAAACTTTCCGGCTTTAAATCTTTTGCCGATAGTACACGATTAAATTTTAAAGCAAACCGTACAGCCGTGGTTGGCCCTAATGGCTGTGGAAAGTCGAATGTGATTGATGCAATTCGCTGGGTAATGGGAGAATCGAGCGCACGTCAATTGCGTGGCGGTCGTATGCAGGATGTAATTTTTACGGGTACAGTAAAACGTAAACCTGTTGGAATGGCCAGCGTAGAGTTACGCTTTGAAAATACTTATGGCACGCTTGGGGGGGCTTATAATGCCTACCATGAATTGGTCATACGCCGTCAAGTAACGCGAGAGGGAGCTTCAGAATATTTTTTAAATGGTACCAAATGTCGTCGTCGTGATATTACAGATATTTTTTTAGGGACAGGATTAGGACCGCGTTCTTATGCCATTATCGAACAGGGGATGATTAATCGTTTGGTTGATGCTAAACCTGAGGAGATGCGGATTTTTATTGAAGAGGCCGCAGGTGTTTCTCGTTATCAGGCACGACGTCGCGAAACAATGTTACATTTAGAACATACCACACAGAATTTATCTCGTCTTGAGGATATTGCCACTGAGCTGCATTCACAGCTTAAAATCTTAAAAAAACAAGCTGAAGCTGCTCTTCAATATCAAGATCTAGCAGTAAAAATTCGTACACTTAAAATCGAAATACTGTCGTTTCAATGTCAACATAGCTTAGATCTACAGCAACAGTACACAATGCAGATGAATGCATTAAATGACACATTTAAATTGGTTCGTGTGGAGTTACATCGTGTTGAACATGAGCTTGTGTCGACCAATGCATTATTTCAGCACCTTATTGAAAAATCAGCACCTTTACAGCAACAGTGGCAACATGCAGAAAAAAAGCAGGCTGAATTAGAGATTACTTTAAAACAGAAAAAAAACTTACAACAGCAGTATATTGCCAGCATAGATGATCTAGAACAGCAAAAAAATCAAGGCAAGCAACGCTTACAATTCATTGAGCAACAGCTCGAGGTTTTATTGCAGCAGCAACAGCAAGAAATAGACGCTGTTCAAATTCAAGAAACTCAAATACAGCAACAACAGCAAAGTGATCAATTATTAACGCAACAACAGCAACAGATCGCTGCACAATTTGCTCATATTAAAGTAAAGGTAGAGCAACAGCAGCAGCATAAAGCGACCTTGTTGTCTCAGCAACAACAATTGCTTAAAAATATGGCAAGAATTGAGCAGCAACATCAGACAATAGCGCAGCAAATTCAACATATTGATCAGTACGATCAGCATCAGGAGCTGGCAGAACGGCAACAGGAAAAAGTTGATTTGGCTGCAATGATCCAACAGATTGAACATCATCTACAACGTGAATCAGCTCAGTTGAGTCAGCTATTAGAACAGCAAATTCAGTATCAGCACCATGAGCGAAATTTAAAGTCTGATATTCAGGTATTACGCGCAGAGCAGAAAAATTTACACCGTTTAATGGTGCAAATCAGTCCTTCACCGCACAGTGAAAGCATATTGTTACATCATTTAAAATTAAAACCGCAGGCTAAGCCTTACGCGCATTTAATTGAGCTATTTTTAGCCAAATGGTTGACGGCAGATATACTGCAATCGACAGAGAACTTTCAACATGATATTGCCCGTCAACTAAAATTAACTGCTGTGACAGATACACAAGTAGCCATGATCGCAGGTCTATCTTGTTTGGCAGACTGGATTGAGCAGCCAGTACATTCATTATGGCAACAGGTGGCAATTGCAACATCATTAGATCAGGCTTTACTTAAGCAAACGCAATTAATTGCAGGACAAAGTATTTTGACTTTAGATGGCTATCATGTAGGCATAGATTGGGTGATTGCCTTGCAGTATGATCAGTTATCGCAGGCTGCACAAGGTGTATTAAGTCACACGATACGTTTAGAAGAAATAGAGCAGCAGTTAAGTCAATTGTTGATTCAACAGCAACAATGTCAACAACAGCAACAGCTTTTGCAACCCGAAATTGAGCAACTACAAAACAATATTCAGCAACAACAAGATCACTTTAAAGTACAACAAAAAGCCTATCAACAGCTAGATCTTCAACTTGCTAAAATACACAGTACGGCTCAGGCATTTGATTTACAAAAGCAACAATTACAACAACAGTTGCAACAGCTTGATGTACAGCTTGAAGAAGATGCAATGCAAAAAGATGATCTAGATATTGACCTCCATGCTTTAACAATAAAGCTAGAGCAAAATTTGCCTGAGTATCAAGCATTGCAATTACAGTTAGCAGCCTGCAATGAAAAAGTAGCAGTAGCTGAACAACATAGCCAAGCACTCCAACAAGCATTACATTTACAGCAACGACAACAACTTCAAACCGTTCAACACTATGAACTGTTAGAAAAAGATCGCTCTTTTTTACGCGTACAGTGTCAACAAATACAGTCACAACTTGAGCAGTCACAACAATTACTGCATCCGATTCAATCCGAATTACCAGAATTAGAAACTCAATTGGTACAGCAAATTCAGCTGACTGAACATTTACAGACAACCTGGCAACAATGGCAGCTTGAATTAAATCATGTACAGCAGCAGCAGCAGCAGCTCACAGAACAACGTCAGCAACAGCAGCAACAAGATGAGACATTACGTACACATTTAGAAGAAAAACGTTTGGCTTGGCAAGCGGCTCAATCAGATGTACAGCATTATTTAGATCAATTAAAGGATATGGCTGCCGATAGGATCACTGATCTCACTCTTGATCTTAAAATACATCAACAACACTTAGCAAAAGCACAGCAACAATTTGAAAAAATAGGCGCTGTAAATCTGGCAGCCTCTAAAGAGTATGAAGAAGTATTAAAGCGTTATCAAGAGCTTAGTCATCAAATGGATGATTTAAAAAATACTGTAACTCAATTACAATCTGCGATGAAGAGCATCGATCAAGAAACGCGTAAACTGTTTATGACCACCTTTGATCAAGTGAATGCCGAATTAAAATTACTTTTTCCTAAAGTCTTTAATGGTGGTGAAGCCAGTTTAATACTTGAAGATGACTGGCAATCGGGTGTAAAACTAATGGCTCGTCCACCAGGTAAGCGTAATAGTTCATTGGCATTACTTTCTGGTGGTGAAAAAGCGTTAACTGCATTAGCATTGGTTTTTGCAATTTTTCGTTTAAATCCAGCACCGTTTTGTGTATTGGATGAGGTTGATGCGCCCTTGGATGATGCGAATGTTGGACGTTTTTGCAATCTGGTTAAAGAGCTTTCTGAACAGGTTCAATTTATTTACATTACACATAATAAATTGGCAATGACCATGGCAACAGATTTACTTGGAGTGACCATGCCTGAACCAGGAACATCAAAATTAGTGACGGTAAATTTAGAAGAAGCTGTTGAATATGGTTTAGTCGCGGAGGCATAGTATGGAAATTACCACAATTATTGGGATTGTATTTGCAGTCATTATGATTCTATTGGGATTATTTTGGTTGTTAAAAAAACCAAATGATACTGCGCCTTCATTAGAAAGTGCTTTGCAGTTAAATGAAGAATCTCAGCAGCCCATTATTCCACGTCACGTACGTGACCAGTTACAAGTTGATTGCATTGAATCACAGCGAATTGAACCTGTATTAAATGAACCACCAGCAGATCATGCCGTGGTCCATGAGTCAGTCAGCTTAGATCAAGCTCAAATTGATTTAAATCATCAACAGACAGTATCCACATTGGTTCAGGCAGATTCGGTTGCTGAAGATTCAGCGCGTGAAACACAGCGTTTAACCGCAGAAAGCATTTTAGTGGCCAATCCGCTTGAGCAGAAACCATCAGAGCAAGGGTTTAGTTTAAACAATCATATCAATAAAGCTGAAATTGCTGAATTTAACGAAGAAAGTAGCATTTTGGATGCACATTTACATGAGCAAAAAGTGGTTGATGATGAGTGTGCTTTAGTGACAGCCGAGTCATTTATTGCCTTTAATATTGTTTCAAATCATCGTGTTTTATCTGGGGATAAGACTTTAAAAGTACTGTTAAAATATGGTTTGCGTTTTGGCGAAATGAAATGTTTCCATCGCTATAATGATGATGGTTCAAAACTCCTTTTTTCTGTTTTGAAAATTACAGAAGAAGGTACTGAAGGATTTGATCTTGAAACATTATCAACTGAAGAGGTTAAAGGTTTGGCCTGCTTTTTAGCATTACCACATAATGATGTACAAAATGCATTTGATACGATGGTGAGTATTTCTGGTTTAATTGCACGAGAAATTTCTGGTGCAGTTTACGATCAAGATAATTTTGAATTAACACCTCAATTACGTGAGTATTGGCGTCATCAGGCGATTGATTATAAATCTGGAAAAACGCTTGGTGTATAATGTCAGTCGATTATTTAATAATATTGTGCTGAAAAGCTGACATTACATGTATAGATTTCGACTTAATGTCGCTGTGATCGGGTAAATTAAGCAACAAATAGACGATTTAGCGCTAAAATCGCTTGTGTTTTTAATTGGATGTTTGCTTAAAATCACCCATGATTGTATTTATAGTCATCATGATGAGTGGTGATTATTTTATTGATCAGAAATTAAGTTGAAGTATTTAAAGACTACAGTCTAGAGTGGGAAACCACTCTTTTTTTATGGTGAACTCATGACTCAAAACGCCACTGTGATTGCACATATGCGTCAATTAATTCAATTACTTGCTCAGCATAATCATGCCTATTATGTGTTGGATCAGCCGATGATTGAGGACAGTGAGTATGATCAGTTGTTTCATCAACTCAAGGCGTTAGAACAGCAATATCCTGAATGTATTCAGCCTGATACACCTACAAGGACGGTTGGTGGTACGCCATTATCGAAATTTGAGAATGTGACTCATGCAGTGCCGATGCTATCTTTGGGGAATGTATTTAATCAAGAAGAACTTTTTGCTTTTGCACGTCGTGTCGAAGAGCGTTTAGGCAATCAGGATGTTGAATATGATGTTGAATTAAAATTTGATGGTTTAGCCATTTCACTTTGGTATGAAAATGGTATTTTAGTTCGTGGTGTAACTCGTGGCGATGGTGAAACTGGCGAAGATATTACGCAAAATGTTAAAACAATTCGTAATTTACCAAAAGTCCTCTCATCAATTAAAGATCCGATACCTCAACTGCTGGAAGTACGAGGTGAGGTGTTAATGCCTAAATCGGGCTTTGAAAAACTGAATGCTGAAAATGCGGCCAAAGATGAAAAAACCTTTGCAAATCCACGTAATGCTGCTGCGGGTAGTTTACGTCAATTAGATCCTCAGATTGCAGCAGCACGTCCTTTGGCTTTCTATGCTTACGGTATTGCCCAATGTGAGCCTCATCATCAACAGCATACCATGTCTGCCAGTTTAGCATGGTTAACGCAGTTTGGTTTTGCCATTGGCGAGCGTCATTTTGTCTGTAAAACCATTCAAGAGGTGCAGCATGTTTATGAGCAAATCAATCAGGAACGTGCAGATTTAAGTGTTGAAATTGATGGGATGGTGATCAAGGTCAATGATCTTAAACAACAACAGCAACTCGGTTTTTTAAGTCGTGAACCACGTTGGGCAACGGCCTATAAATTTCCCGCAGTTGCCGCTTTAACTCAGGTTGAACAAGTGGATTGGCAAGTTGGACGTACAGGTACTTTAACGCCAGTGGCACGCCTGAATCCTGTTGCTGTCGGTGGAGTGACGATTGCCAATGTTACGCTACATAATATTGGTGAAATTCATCGTTTAGGTTTACGTATTGGTGATACAGTCAGTGTTTATCGTAGTGGTGATGTGATTCCAAAAGTGGAAAAGGTGTGGCTTGAATTACGTCCAGAACAAACACAAAGTATTGAATTGCCAAGTCAATGCCCTGTTTGTTCATCTCCTGTGGTGATGCCTGAAGGGGAGGCTTTGGCACGTTGTAGTGGTGGATTGTATTGTGCAGCACAACGAATTGAAGCGATCCGACATTTTGTTTCACGTAAAGCAATGGACATCGAAGGTCTGGGTGATCGTTGGGCGGAATCATTATTACATCTGGACTTATTAAAAAACGTTGCCGACATTTATCAACTCGATCAACACCGAGAACAACTTTTAAGCATTGAAAAAATGGGAGAGAAATCTGTTCAAAATTTATTTGATGCGATTGAAAAAAGTAAACATACCACATTAGCAGCCTTTATTTATGCTTTAGGTATTCGCGGTGTAGGTGAAACGACAGCACGGATGTTGGCTAATACCTTTCAAACACTAGATGCGCTAAGACAAGCTGATTTAGAAACATTAAAGAAAACACCTGATGTGGGTGCTATTACAGCAGAATGGATTCTCGATTTTTTTCAAGCACCGCATAATATTGAAGTGATTGAGCGTCTATTGTTGGCTGGTATTCATTGGGATGCGCCTGTTGCACCCACTCGCCAACCGTTAAATGGCGAAAGCTGGGTGATTACGGGTACATTGACACAAATGGGACGTGATGAGGCAGCACAACTGCTACAAACATTAGGTGCGCGGGTCAGTGGAAGCATTTCGAGTAAAACCAAATGTTTAGTTGCTGGTGAAAAGGCCGGCTCTAAACTGGATAAAGCACAAAAGCTCGGTATACGTGTCATCAATGAGCAGGATTTTCTGAATTTAATGCAAGACTATGGTGTTTATTGATTTTAAATGGGGCTAGCGTAATTTGCTGTGTTCCAGCGTATAGCGCGGCTAAAATAATGACCACATATCGACTGTTAGCATCGATTGCCTTTATTCTAGCCGCCAATAACCGTTACGAATACATTAATTGTTAATCTTCCGAGACAATTTGATATTCTTTGAGCAACGTTCCAATTTGTGTGTGATTGAGTTTATTAAACAATAAATGACGTAAAAACTTCGGCCCAGGAATATCCAGTGCTTTGCCATCACGTAGGCGTCCTGTTGCTGCAAGTAAGCAACGGATATCATAGGTTGAATTAAAAACTTCTGGAATTCCACGTTCAATATTTAATAGGGTATAAACTGCTTCCATTGGCGTACGCACAGAATATTCTGTCGTAAAAATACAGTCACGTTGTTTGGATTCAGCAAACTGGCCAATAAATGCAAAATTAACAGCACCTGCTGGAACAACATCAGGGCGGTCGCCTGCCTGACGTGGCATAAAGAAGGAGGTAACATAAGGCATCATGACAGGTACGGTATTTGCACCAGTACGGGCTAACTCTGCAATATCTTCTACCGGCACACCTAAATGATATAACCATTCCTGAGTGATTTCTTCACCAGTACAATCCTGCATCGGTTTTTTAATAAAATCTCCAGGAGTTTCAACAAAAAGAGAATATAGCCATACGACAATTTGATCTTTAGGTTGGTGTTTAAAATGTGGTTGACGATTTACAGTCCAGCTCAGTAACCACGATGAATCTTTGGCAGTGACAATCCCTCCAGTGACAACCTTGCCACTAAAAGGATCTCGTTTTGCAATTTTTTCAATATATTGAGGAATACGATGATCTAAAGTCGTGACTGTTGCTGATTCCCATTTCGTTTCTGTAATATTGCTACAAAATTTTTCCGGATGACCGAAAGCAGGATCCTTTTGCGCAATACGTTTCCATAAATCCCAAGCGGGAGCAGCGCCATCATTAATTTTTGCTGCAGTATGATGATCTCCACAATCAGAATTTTCAGTTAATGAGCCGTTGGTAATAAACAGTAAGTCATCTGATGTTAAGGCTTTCCCCCCAGCTTGGCCATCTTGAATCCAGTGGAGATAGGTGGCTTGTTTCTGTGTTGTAATGTGAAAGTCTACATCAGTGACCGTTGTATTATATTGAAATTTAACGCCATGATCTTTAAGCCATTTCACTAAAGGAAGTACCAGAGATTCGTATTGATTATATTTGGTAAACTTCAGCGTAGATAAATCAGGAAGACCATGAATATGGTGAATAAAACGATGTAAATAAAGTTTCATTTCTAAAGCAGAGTGCCATTCTTCAAAAGCAAACATGGTGCGCCAATATAACCAAAAATTACTTGCAAAAAATTCCTCACCCATGACTTCATTAATTCTTTTATTCTCCATTTCTTCACGCGTGGCAAGAAATAATTGAATAATATCTTTTTGTGCAGCTTCACTTAGTGTAAATAAGTTTTTGGTTTGAGCATCTTTACCTTGTTGTATGGTTGCTCGTTGTAAGGAATAATTCGGATCATCTTTATTTAGCCAGTAAAATTCATCTAGGACACTGGCATCCTCAATCTCTAAAGAAGGGATGGAACGAAATAAATCCCAAAGGCATTCAAAATGATTTTCCATTTCTCTGCCACCACGAATCACAAACCCTTTTTCGGGCTCTTTAATACCATCTAATGCCCCCCCAGGTAATGCTTGTTCTTCTAAAATGGTGATTTTGTCACCTTGCATTTGTCCATCACGAATCAGAAAGGCAGCACCTGCCAATGAAGCAAGACCAGAACCAACAAACCAAGCTGATTTTTGCTCCACATTTTGTGGTTTTCTTGGTTTAGCAAAAGCCTCATAATTTCCATTGCTGTAATACATTAAGTAAACCCTCTTTTTATGTTATGAATGATGATGGATCGGAAATATCATATTTCTATAAATGAATGAAAATGACATTAATACATGGATGTTTTATTGTTTACAGTAGTGCATATCACACACTATATAAATGACAAATTTTTTTTAAAAATCATAGTGATTTCATGTAAAGCTAAGTAAATAGTATCATCTATGCTGGAAGGTATCGGGCAATAAGGTGTAGTGATATCAATTAAAATACGTTGTAATCAGTGCTATAACCAAGTGTAGGTCGTTATGTTTTATTGTTTTAATGAGAGATCGTGATCTTTAGGCGAAGTTAAATAATAGATTGATTTGATCAAGATCATCTGCGCTGCGCAAGTAGAGATATTCTCCAGCGCAACGCGATGACCAAGCTTAGTGTGAATGGGTTGAACTGGCTTCTTGTGCTGGCATATTCATCTGCATATGATCTTGTTTAGCCATGGCATGATTGTTCATGTTTTTTTCAATTTCTTCACGTTTTAATTGATCTTGCTGTGCTTTTTGCAGTGCTTCTGGAGACATGGTTGGTGCCTCTTTAAAAGCATGTTGTTGCATATTTTGTTTATGCTGTTGGCTTGGCATGTAGTCTGCTTCTGTATTAACGGCTAAATAAATAAAAGCCAAAAATATTGCACCAACGATACATGAGATGATGAGAGCTTTCCAGCCCCAAGGCGTACTTTCAGGAGGAGGAAGATTAGCCATAATGAGCAATATCCATCAGAAAAAGTTGCCTAGCTTTATAGCATAAACTACTCGGCTTGTGGACGATTTATTCAGATTAGATCTTAAGCCAAGATGGAATAGATGATTAGAATCAGTCAGATATCAAGTGATTGTATATTGATTCTTTATCTACAAATTAAAGATGGACCTATATTTACCTTATTGTAAAATAGATCCAAAAGATTTGATTAATGATAACCATGGAGCTGGCGATATAAGCCAGGTGTTACGCCAGTCCACTTTTTAAAGGCACGATGGAAGGTACTGGTTTCACTAAAGCCCACTTGCTGTGCAACGTCTTCTAATGTTAAGCCTGGGTTTAATAATAAATGAATGGCAGCATCGCGACGTAATGCATCTTTTACCCCTTGATAGCTTTTACCTTCCGCAGCGAGGCGACGACGTAATGTTTGTGGTGAAAGATATAACATCGATGCGACATCATTGAGCGTCGGCATTTCTTCACCAATTTGACTTTTTAGTACATCACGAATACGTGAGGTGAGTGAATTGGTATTTTTAAATTTGACTAGCAATTGTGCTGGCGCCAGTTTTAAAAACTCTTCCAGTGATTCTTCTGATTGACGAATTGGTAAATCTAAATAGTCCGCTGCAAAAGTAATTTCAGTACGTAGTGTATCGAATTGCATGACAGGCGCAAAAAATAAAGCATCATATTCATCGGCATGATGTGGACGTGGATAACCAAAATGTACCCGTTCAAGAGGTAGACGGCGATCAATTAACCAAGACGCTAGTCCATGCCAGATCATTAGCATACTTTCGGTAATATAGTGATCTGGATCTGCTGCAGTTGGAATAAGCGGAACTAAACGTGCTTCATGTTTATCACGTTCCAGTGAAACACACCATTCATCACCAAAAAGCTTGTAGAACTGTGTCGAGAGTTCAAGTGCATCACCCAAGGTTTTAGCATGGATAATCAGTTGACACATAATGGCAAATGTACCCAGTCTGCGTGGTTGAGTATCAAAACCAACATGTTCGTCTTGAGTGACCATCCAGAGCATTTTAACCAGACGAGTATATTGTTCTGGCGAGATACGTGCTTTCGGCTGACGGAGTAATTCAGCTTCAATACCCACGTGGGAAAGTAGTGTTTCAACGTCCATGCCGAGGCGTTTGACACCTGTAAGTGCAGCATTGACAAAATGGATACTAATCGTATCTCGACTCATCACTAATCCTTCCGATTCTCGTATGTTCACATTCACGTATTTTGACCTAAATGACTTAGAAATTTTCTGGCAATAGATGGATCAGTATTACCAGTTTACACATGTTAAATTGCCGAAACTATCAAGGTAAATGGCTTAAGATGACATTGTTTTTAGATCTTTATGGATCCTTTAATGGTGGATTATACATTGTTTTTAACAATAAAAATATTTTAACAAATTGATATATTTGAAAATATTAATTTTAAGTTAGCTCAAAAATGTGATGCTTAGCATATTGTTTAAAATGATCTTAACTGTATCTTTTGTTTAAATTGATCTGGTGACTGAAAATGATTGCAGTAGCATTGAGGGGTGAGGGCCAGTTCATCGATTGATATTGAATAAAATATGGTGATTTTGGCTTGGTGATCCGGTTAAACATATACTTATCAATAAAATCGCTATGAAATATGTAAAAAACGCATTTTATTGATAGATTAAATCTGGTTATGCTTAACTGGTTATAATAGAAATTACTAGCTGTACGCCATGTATTTATATACTGATTTTGATCAGCAACTGATTAATGAACGTGTTGCGCAGTTCCGTGATCAAACGGAACGTTATTTAGCGGGTAAATTGACTGAAGACGAGTATCGCCCGTTACGTCTACAAAATGGTCTATATGTGCAACGTTATGCACCTATGCTCCGTATTGCTGTGCCTTATGGTTTAATGAATTCTAAACAACTGCGTAAAGTTGCGGAATTGGCTAAAGCGTATGATCGTGGTTATGCCCATGTATCAACACGTCAGAATATTCAATTTAACTGGCCGGCACTTGAAAATGTTCCTGATATGTTGGCTGAACTTGCAACTGTTCAAATGCATGCGATTCAAACTTCGGGTAACTGTATTCGAAATACGACCACCGATCAGTATGCAGGTGTGGTGGCAGGTGAAATTGCTGATCCACGTCCAACCTGTGAGTTGATCCGTCAATGGTCAACCTTTCATCCTGAGTTTGCTTTTTTACCGCGTAAATTTAAAATCGCAGTTTCTGCACTCGAAGAAGTAGATCGTGCAGCAACATCATTTCACGATATCGGCGTGTATATCGTTAAAAATGAGGCGGGAGAGATCGGTTATAAAATTAAAGTTGGTGGTGGTTTAGGTCGTACCCCTGTCATTGGTAGTTTTATTCGTGACTTTTTACCACGTGAAGATTTGATTGCTTATTTAGAGGCGGTTTTACGTGTTTATAACCTGCATGGTCGTCGTGATAATAAATATAAAGCACGTATTAAAATTTTAGTTAAAGCACTCACTCCAGAAGTTTTTGCAGAAAAAGTTGAAGCTGAGTTTGCTCATACCCAGCAAAGCTTAAAAATTCAGCCTGAAATTTTACAAAAACTGGATGAAGAGTTTAAGCCATTTGCATATCAAAATTATGCCAATGAGGATTTTAGTGCGCTTTTTGCTGCAGAAGCAAAATTTAAGCAATGGTTTAATATCAATACCTATGCGCATAAAGTACCAGGCTATCGTATTGTCACGATTTCGTTAAAGCGTGCAGGTATTGCACCTGGTGACATGACGAGCGAGGAAATGAATTTAATCGCTGATCTGGCTGATCGTTATACCTTTGGTGAGTTACGTACTACCCATGAGCAAAATATTGCTTTGGTTGATGTACCACAAAAAGATTTGTTTGAATTATGGAAAATTCTGGATAAAAACAATCTTGCTCGTGCACACATTGGTTTTATTACCGATATTATCTGCTGTCCTGGTGGTGATTTTTGTTCATTGGCCAATGCCAAATCAATTCCGATTTCTGAAGCAATTACTCGTCGTTTTGATGATTTAGATACGATTTATAACTTAGGTAAATTGGATCTTAATATTTCAGGTTGTATGAATGCTTGTGGTCACCATCATGTCGGTAATATTGGTATTTTAGGTGTGGATAAAAAAGGTGCAGAGTTTTATCAAATTACCTTAGGCGGTAATGCTGATCATGATGCTTCTATTGGAGATATTTTAGGACCATCATTTGCGGCTGAAGTGGTGCCAGATGTCATCGAAGAAATTTTAAATACTTATTTGGATTTACGCAGTGAAGGTGAAGCATTTATTGATACTTATCGCCGTGTAGGAATTAAACCGTTTAAGGAGCGTGCATATGCTTAATCTCGCACGACCAGTACTGACAAAAGATGGTCAAGTGATTGATAATCGCTATCAAATGATTACAGAAGATGGTGTATTACCTGCAGGTGATGTTCTGTTAACGGTAGAGCAACTCGATCAAATTGATGCTGTTTCAGGAAGAAAGGCACTGTATGTCACGGTAGAAACTTCACCAGAAACGCATCAATTTCCATTACAGCAATTAGATGCAATTTTTATTGAATTTGCAGGCTTTAATGATGGTCGAGGTTATTCTTTTGCTGCTTTATTACGTCGTCAAGGTTTTCAGGGTGAGTTACGTGCAACAGGCGATGTCTTTAAAGATGTCTTAAACTATATGAAACGTGCAGGTTTTGATAGTTTTATCATTAAAGACGGCAAGGATATTCACGAAGCTGCTGCTGGTTTAACTGATTTTACCGCACCTTATCAAGCATCTACAGCAGTGTTACAGGCGCATTATCAAACTGGTGCTTAATCGCGTCTAAGATTGATCGCAATCATGATTAAAAAGCTGGATATTGTATCCAGCTTTTTTGATTATAATTATAGTTGTAGGATTATCTATGATAGCGATGCCTATTTGTTAGCATAGTTCAATCGCAATCGCTGTTGCCTCACCACCGCCAATACATAAGCTAGCAATGCCTTTTTTACCGCCTGTACGTTTTAATGCATAAATTAAGCTTAAAATAATACGTGAACCTGTAGAACCAACAGGATGTCCTAGCGCACATGCACCACCATGAATATTGACTTGATCTGGATTAAGCTTAAAGGCATCGATTGCAGCCATCGTCACCATGGCAAAGGCTTCATTAATTTCCCAAAGATCTACATCGTCAATATGCCAGCCAGTTTTTTTTAAGAGTTTTTCAATCGCACCGATAGGTGCAATAGTAAACTCTGCAGGATGTTGTGAGTGTGAGCTATAAGCAATGATTTTAGCTAAAGGTGTTTGCTGTTTTGCTGCTGCATATGCGGCAGAGCTAATCACTAAGGCAGAAGCACCATCTGAAATTGAGCTGGAGTTTGCTGCGGTAATACTGCCATTTTTTGCAAAGGCTGGACGTAACGTTGGAATTTTTTCGAGATTTGCATTCAGGGGTTGCTCATCTTGTGTAATCACGCTATCACCCTGACGTGTGGTGATAGGGACTGCGACGATTTCATCATTAAAATAACCAGCAGTGATTGCATGTTGTGCACGTTTTAAAGAGCGAATCGCAAATTCATCCATCTGTTGACGCGTATATGCTCGATTATCTGCCATGTCTTGAGCAAATCCTCCCATTAAGCGTCCAGTTTCTGCATCTTCTAGACCATCAAAAAACATATGGTCCTTTATTTCACCGTGGCCCATTCTGTAACCTGCACGTGCTTGGGTAAGGACATAAGGTGCATTGCTCATCGACTCCATGCCACCCGCGATAATGGCATGTGCAGAGCCTGCCTTAATTGCATCGGCAGCTTGCATCACCGCTTTCATTCCGGAACCACAAAGTTTATTGATGGTGGTTGCACCAATACTGTCTGCTAAGCCAGCTTGACGCATCGCTTGACGTGCAGGTCCTTGTTTTAAGCCAGCGGGTAAAACACAACCCATAATGACTTCATCGATATCTGTTGCTTGTAAACCCGAGCGATGTAGCGCTTCTTGAATGGTTAATGCACCGAGTTGAGGTGCACTAATGCTGGATAGGCTACCTTGAAAACCGCCCATTGCAGTACGTGCACCGCTGAGAATAACGATATCTGTCATTGGTATTTTTCCTTGTCGATTGAATTTTTATGCTGAGTAATTATCTATAGGGTTGAATATGGCGTCACTACCTTGCAAAACCATATTTTCATGCTTGAATATCATTTGCTTCTGTTGTTGATCGATTGTCGCAGCTAAAAATAGATCAAGTAATCAATAGGTCGATATTCAAGCCCAATTCAATAGCATGATGGCAATGTAAGTTTATCTCAAACTATTTTATCGATGATGATCAATAGATGACAATCTAGCATGCACATGTAGGGGAGTGAGGTGCTAATATCATAAACAAGCGATAGTTGAGCATAGTCTTCATTCTCCATCATGTTTATCATGATTGACAAAATTATACGGAATAAGTTGATCAATTAAAGTCGAGATCGTTAGACTGATCAGTTTTGCTCTAGTGTTGCTATTTCGACTCGAATATGTGCTGTTTTGCTTAAGATAATTCGCTGTTGTAATGGGAGTATATGGCTTTGATAGTAAAAGCTGCCGTTATATCCGATTGGGTGGCCAAGGTGGGCCTTAAAGACAATACACGGTGAACGTAATGCACCATGCCAGTTTAACTGACCATACTTTAAATTAAGCTGTCGATGATCCAAGATGGGTTCATTCGGGTCTATTTGACGATTTTGATTAAGATCTGCGAAGACAATCGATTGTCGATGCCAACAATTCAGTTCACATTGTTGGCCCTGATGAGAGCAACACAATATGATGTTGCTATGTCTTAATTGAGCTGCATTTTTAGCCAGATGAATCTGTTGATAGAGATGATGCGTGACTTGTGATAACTCTTGTCTGGCCCACAGATGTTGAAAGTAAGGGAAAATGAGGCTTGCACATAATATTAAAATAGCCAATACTATGAAAACTTCAATGAGACATAACCCTAAATTTTTATTATAAAACATTGTCTTATGTTGCTTTTTTTGAAAAATTAAATTTTTTTTAAAAGATTTATTTCTTGAAATTTAAGAAAGAATGGTAGAATAAAACTGAACCAAAAGATTAGCTTAAGCTATTCACTGCGGAAAATTTAGTAAAATTTACGTAATTACAACGGAATTTGTAAGTAATTTTGTCAATAATTTGCTGGATTAAAACTATCAACCACTTGGAAAAGACTCAAAGTGTTTGTATGATTCATAGTGACTAGCTTAAAAACTGGGGTAAAAGCCTATCTCAGGATAGACAAAGTTTAGGCTTGTACTTGAAAAATAATGTTATCTCTGGAGGATAAATCCATGAAAATGAGCCGTATTGCGTTAGCAATGCTCGTAGCTGCTCCATTAGCTGCTGCAAATGCAGGTGTAACTGTTACTCCGTTGTTACTTGGTTATACTTTCCAAGATTCTTTGAAAGATTATAATAAAGATAATGCAAATGCAGCTGGCGATATCAAACTTAAAGATGATGTCTTTGCTGGTGCTGCGCTTGGTGTTGAATTAACACCATGGTTAGGCTTTGAAGCTGAATATAGCCAAGTTAAAGGTGATGTTGATTCTAGAGCTGCAGGCGCGCGTGATTTTGACAAGCTAGGCAAATACAAACAAAGTATTGTTGCTGGTAACTTCTATGTAACATCTGATCTTATTACTAAAGATTATGACAGCAAAATCAAGCCTTACGTATTGTTAGGTGCAGGTCATGCTAAAGTAAAATTTGAAGATGGCGCAAGCGGTATCGACGAAAGAGAAGGTACTGTTGGTAACGCAGGTGTTGGTGCATTCTGGCGCTTAAACGATGCTTTATCTCTTCGTACTGAAGCACGTGCAACTTATAACGAAGCAGTTAAAAACTGGAACTATACAGCACTTGCTGGTCTTAATGTCGTACTTGGCGGCCACTTAAAACCTGCTGCTCCTGTAGTTGAAGTTGCTGAAGTTGAAGTGATTGCTCCAGTTACTCCACCGCCACAAGATTTGGTTGAAGATTTGAACATGGAACTTCGTGTGTTCTTTGATACAAACAAATCAAACATCAAACCACAATACCAACCAGAAATTGCTAAAGTTGCTGAGAAGTTAGTTGAGTATCCAAATGCGACTGCTAACATCAAAGGTTATACTGATAACACTGGTCCATTAGCGTTGAACCAACGTTTATCTTTAGCTCGTGCTAACTCTGTAAAATCAGCACTTGTAAACGAATATAACGTTGATCCATCTCGTTTAGCAACTGAAGGCTTTGCTTGGAATGATCCAATTGCAAGCAACAGTACTGCTGAAGGTCGTGCAATGAACCGTCGTGTATTTGCAACGATTTCTGGTAGCCGTACAGTTCCAGCATCTCAAGTTCAACAATAATTTGAACTGATGATCTAAAAAACGACCCTTAAGGGTCGTTTTTTTTATCAAATTGAGCGTAAAAGTACCCTTTTTAAAGGTATCGATATCAGGTAAGCCATATCACAAAATATGAGGTGATGGCCTATTGTGCAAGCTTATAGATATTTTTCTTGTGTTGATATTTGGCGATGAAAACAGTTAATTTCGTATCAAAGAGCAATATTGCAAGGTGCTCAATCAATTAGCACTTAAGCTTAATTTTATCTGTAACGTGGTGAATGATTTAAGGTTTAGGGATCTAGAAAAGGCGAATTGCTGTCTAAGGATGAGATCGCTCAGTATATGAAAGGAAGGTCAAAATAATATCATTCACAGTGTCAAACAGTATTAACTGTTATGAACGAATAGCGGATAGGTGCTAAACAATTTAATTTGCGCTATACGGTTTTTTCGTCGTGATAGGCTATCTAAATTTGAGCAACCATAAAAATTACGCGTATGATGAAATAAGATAATTACTGCGATAACCTTATTGATTATAAGATAAATATAAGGTCTTGAGTGCTAAGTTTATGGGTAGATAATGAGGTAATTTAAATCAAGATGTTGATATTAGGCCAACTCAATTTTTAAATATCATCTCATAAAAAAACCCTATAAGTAGCGGTATACTCATAGGGTCTAGTACAGCATATTGATTTTACTAAATACTCAACTATTTAATCATCATCAAGTTTTGCAGGTTTAACATCCATGTTTTGATAGGAAATCAGTTTGGTTTTATATTTCCATTTATAGCCGAGCCAAATGGCTAAAAACAATGGAATACTGATATAGGTCGAAATCAGGCCTAACCAATCGATTTTCCCCCCCATAAATGCTTGGTAGTTTTGTCCTAAAATAATCACAGAACAGAGTGTAAAGGCAAACCAAGGTGCAAAAGGGAAAAATTTGGCTTTATATGCCAAGTCTTCAAGTTTATATCCTTGCGCTAAATAACCTTTACGAAAGCGATAATGCGATACGGCAATACCGAGCCAGACAATAAACCCACACATACCCGAGATATTCAGTAACCAGTTAAAGACTTGCTGTTCACCAATAAATGTAGTTAAAAAACATAAGGCTGCAATTGCTGTTGTTGCATATAACGCATTCATTGGTACGCCACGAGAATCGAGTTTGGCAAACCATTTTGGTGCGCGCTGATGACGTGCCATATCAAATAGCATTCGTGTAGAGGAATACATTCCTGAATTACCAGCAGACAGAATAGCGGTGAGAATAACGGCATTCATCAGACTGGCAGCAAAGGCAAAACCTGCTTTTTCATATAATAATGTAAATGGTGAAAGAGCAATGTTGTCACTTGATGCCGCTTGTAACAGGAATGGATCTGTATAGGGAATCAGTGTACCGATAATAAAAATACATACGACATAAAACAGTAAGATGCGCCAAAAAATTTGTTTAATGGCCAGTGGAATCGTTTTCTTAGGATCTTTGGATTCACCTGCTGCGACCCCAACCATTTCTGTGCCTTGAAAGGAGAATCCTGCAATCATGGCAACACCAATCATAGCCTGTAAGCCACCGACAAAAGGTGCTTCACCCAGAGTCCAGTTGGCAAAGGCATGCGCATCAGGGGTCATCATGATTTTTACAATCATGGCAATACCAATGATAATAAAAACAATAATCGCGAGAACTTTAACTAAGGAGAAAACAAATTCACTTTCACCAAAACCTTTTACCGTGAGCGCATTGATGGCAAAAATAATGGCAAGGAAGAGGGCACTCCAATAGAAGCCGGGAAGATCTGGAAACCAGAACTTCATAATAAATTGTACGGCAACCAATTCAAATGCAACAGTAATTGCCCAGTTGTACCAATAGTTCCAGCCTAAGGCAAAGCCAAAGCCACCATCGACGTATTTGGTGCCATAGGTAAAAAAGGCACCTGAGGTGGGATTGTGTGTTGCCAGCTCGCCCAAACTGGTCATTAAGAAATAAATCATAATCCCAATTAGACAATAGGCCAATAAGGCACCACCAGGGCCAGCATTTGCAATTGTTTCACCAGAAGCTAGAAATAAGCCAGTACCGATAGAGCCACCAATCGCAATCATATTTAAATGGCGTGCACTTAGCTTACGCTTTAAATGTGCAGATTGATTCTCGCTCATGGTGTTTCCTTTTTTATATGATTAAACACAGGCATAAAGCACCTTAAAGCCATTTTGGTCTGTCATCACTTTACATTGACCAAAATGCTGTTCAATTAAAATGGGGTAATTGAGAAAGCGGTTGGCCACAATCCAGAGTTCACCATTTGAGTTTAGATAATGTTTTGATTGTGTACACAGACGTTCACTCGCATCGTAATGGGTATGAATACCTTGATGAAATGGCGGATTGCTGACAATGGCATCCAGTTCAGTCGGGAGATCGCTCAAATTTGCAACAGGGAGAAGTTGAAACTGAGTTGCATCAATGCCATTACGTTCAAACGTGAGCTGAGTTGAATACAGCGCAAAAGCATCAATATCTGACGCATAAATATAATTTTGCTGATTTAGCTTGGCTAAATAGCAAGCAATTACACCCGCCCCACAACCAAAGTCTGCGATTTTACCTGATTTTACCTGTTTGAGATACGGTAAAAGTACAGCTGTTCCAATATCAAGCTTGGCTTGACTAAAAACACCAGGTAATGCATAAACCGTTATTTTTTGTCCATTTACGTCAATATCATAATGTTTGATCCATTGCGTTAAAGACGTTTTCTCTTGTGGTATTGTTAGCGATGCTTGCCAGAATTGACAATGTCGAGCACTGTCCAGTTTAAGACATGGTCCAAGTACTTGAAGTTGTTTTGCTGCACGTTCAACACCACCTTTTTTTTCACCCACTAAGAAAACAGCGCTTTGGGTCGGAAAATGACTGGCAATTAAATGAAGAATATAATGCAGCAGCTCTTTAGATTTGGGGACAAAAATAACCACCTGATCAAAATCTTGTGATGCGAACTCAATCCCAAAATGAACATTGAAATCATTTTTTTTAAACGCAAGAAAATCAGCATAATTCCAAGTCCAAATACTGGCTTGAATATCTGAGCTGATCATATTAAGTAACTGATCATTCGGCGCATTAATAAATAATACTCGCCCCTGAAGATGATCTTGTTGTCGAATGACGACTTCACTTCTTGGATCCATATTTACCACTCATTCTCATAAAAAACACTGCTCAAAATTGCTTTGAACAGTGTGATCATGTTTATAAAATTACTTATGGGTTTCAGGTAAAACAATATTGAGAATTAATGCCGCAATACCGCCAGTGGCAACACCAGAACTAAAGATATTACGGAATAATTCGGGAAGATGTTCTAAAATTTGTGGTACTTGTGCTACACCTAAACCCAAAGCCAATGAAATAGCAATAATTAATAATGCACGACGATCTAAGCGGATACTGGATAAAATATTGATCCCAGAAGCAGCAACAGCCCCAAACATCACCATGACGGCACCACCCAGTACCGCTTGTGGTACAGCTTGGATCACGCCAGAAACAACAGGTAATAAGCCGAGAATAATCAATAATATGGCAATCCAAATACCAATATAGCGACTCGCTACACCTGTTAATTGAATGACACCATTATTTTGTGCAAAAACAGAACTTGGAAAAGTATTAAAAATTCCAGCTAAAAAAGAGTTAGCACCATTCACCAATACGCCACCTTTAATGCGTTGCATCCATTGTGGACCATCGACTGGCTGGTTAGATAGCTTGGAGGTTGCGGTAATATCACCAATTGCTTCAAGTGAAGTTACCAGATAAATAAAGGCCATAGGAATAAATAGACTCCAAGAGAAATCTAAACCAAAATGCATTGGTGTGGGAACTTGGATTAGTGGTGCATCTGCTAAGTTAGAAAAGTCTAGATGTCCCATAAAGGCAGCGAGAATATAGCCACACACTAAAGCAATTAAAATCGCTGAACTTTTAATCCAAGTGATACGAACGCGATTTAATAAAATAATCAGTGCCAGTACGGTACATGACATGATTAAGTTATCTGCATTGGCAAAAGTTTTATCGCTCATGGCCTGATAGCCACCCCCCATACTGATGAGTCCTTCTTTAATTAAAGTTAAACCAATCAGTAATACGACAATCCCGGTAACCAGCGGTGTAATCAGCTTTTTAATCCAAGGCAAGATTTGTGATACCCCCATTTCGATAAAGGCACCCGCAATGACGACACCAAAAATAGAGGCCATAACAGTTTCTACAGGTGTTCCTGCTGCCACCATTGCAGAACCAATTCCAATAATAGGACCAATAAAATTAAAGCTTGTACCTTGTACAATCAATAAACCGGCACCAAATGGTCCGACTTTTTTACATTGCAAGAATGTTGCAATACCAGAGATCACCAATGACATCGATAAAATCATATTGGTATCTTGTTTTGACACACCTAAGGCTAAACAGATTAATAAGCCAGGTGTAACGATAGGCACAATAATGGCAAGTAGATGTTGAAATGCGGCTAAAAATGCAATTAAAGGAGATGGACGATCATTTAATCCATAAACCAGATCAAGTTGATCTTTTTGATCTTGGGATTGATTTAAATCTGACATGAAATACAGCAAATAAAGGCGAGATGGCGGTATTCTAATCTGATTAGATTTATTTATAAAATGAAAAGCGCATGCTAAAGATAAAAAAATTGTTAATGTCAATAAACTGTCACTATAAAAAGTTAAGTTTTTTCTGTATAATTTGCCCTCAAATTTAAAGCGTATCGAATTTACATGTCAGATATTAAAACTCTTCGCAACATTGCCATTATTGCGCACGTTGACCACGGTAAAACAACTCTTGTAGATAAACTTTTACAGCAATCGGGTGCACTCGGTGAACGAGCGGGCGAGATTGAGCGTGTCATGGATTCTAACGCGCTAGAGTCAGAGCGTGGGATTACCATTCTTGCTAAAAACACTGCGATTAAATGGTTAGATAAACGTACTGATACAGAATACCGTATTAACATCGTCGACACCCCGGGACACGCCGACTTTGGTGGTGAAGTTGAACGTGTGATGTCTATGGTAGACTGCGTACTATTATTGGTTGACTCACAAGAAGGTCCAATGCCACAAACACGTTTTGTGACACAAAAAGCCTTTGCACGTGGTTTAAAGCCAATTGTGATTATCAATAAAGTCGATAAACCAAGTGCACGTCCTGATTGGGTGATTGATCAAGTATTCGATTTGTTTGATAACTTGGGTGGTACGGATGAACAACTCGACTTCCCAGTCGTGTATGCATCGGGTTTACGTGGTGTTGCTGGTCCTTCTCCTGAAGAACTTGCTGAAGATATGACACCATTGTTCCAAACGATTGTAGACATTGTTGAGCCACCAGCAGTCGATGTTGACGGTCCATTCCAAATGCAAATTTCTTCACTTGACTATAATAGTTTCGTGGGTGTAATTGGTGTAGGTCGTATTCAACGTGGTTCAGTTAAATTGAATACTCAAGTGACTGTAGTTGATAAAGATGGCAATACCCGTAATGGCCGTATTTTAAAAATCATGGGCTACCATGGCTTAGAGCGTATTGATGTTGAATCAGCTCAAGCAGGTGATATCGTTTGTATTACTGGTATTGATGCATTAAATATTTCTGACACAATTTGTGATCCGAAAAATGTTGAAGCATTACCTGCATTATCTGTAGATGAACCGACGGTATCGATGACATTCCAAGTCAACAACTCACCGTTTGCTGGTAAAGAAGGTAAATTTGTCACTTCACGTAATATTCGTGAGCGTTTAGATCGTGAATTGATCCACAACGTGGCATTGCGTGTAGAAGATACCGATAGTCCTGACCGTTTTAAAGTATCTGGTCGTGGTGAGCTTCATTTATCTGTTTTAATTGAAACCATGCGTCGTGAAGGCTTTGAGATGGGTGTATCTCGTCCACAAGTGATCATGAAAGAAATCGACGGTGAAATGCAAGAACCGTATGAAAATGTCACTTTCGATGTTGAAGAACAACATCAAGGTGCTGTCATGGAGCAAATGGGCCATCGTAAAGGTGAGATGACCAATATGGAAGTTGACGGTAAAGGCCGTATCCGTATTGAAGCAACCGTACCTTCACGTGGTTTAATTGGTTTCCGTTCTGAATTTATGACGATGACGTCTGGTACGGGGATTATGACATCAAGCTTTGCTCATTACGGTCCTGCAAAACAGGGTACTGTGGCAAAACGTCAAAACGGTGTACTGATTTCTATGGTTCAAGGAACTTGTTTGGGTTATGCATTGTTTACCCTGCAAGATCGTGGTCGTTTATTTGCTAAACCACAGCTTGAAGTGTATGAAGGAATGATCGTCGGTGTAAACTCTCGTTCAGACGATATGGTTGTTAACCCAACCAAAGCAAAACAGTTAACAAACGTTCGTGCTTCTGGTACAGATGAAGCATTAACCTTAACACCAGCTGTTGAGTTTACACTTGAGCAAGCACTCGAGTTTATTGAAGATGATGAGTTGGTAGAAGTAACACCAAAATCTATTCGTATTCGTAAACGTTGGTTAACTGAAAACGAACGTAAGCGTAATCGTAGTAAATAATCTTTTTGAAGAAAAGTAAAAAAACGCCAACAGTCAGTTGGCGTTTTTTTATATACCTTAATGTTAAAAGTTACTGAAAAAATTGAAATAATGAGTTGATATGACTGTGAGTTACAATCAGTCCTAATGAGATGAGCAGTCATTAAGAACATGATAGGAGATAAATATGGGTATGATTCAAGAGTTTAAAGCCTTTGCGATGCGTGGCAGTGTCATGGATTTGGCGGTAGGTGTCATTATTGGTGGCGCATTCAATAAAATTATTGATTCAACGGTCACTGATTTAATTATGCCATTTGTATCTTGGATTTTAGGTGGAAAGGTTGATTATTCAAACTGGTTTATTGTATTGGGTGATAATCCAAATAACATTAGTAATCTTGCTGCCGCAAAAGCAGCAGGATTAAATGTATTTGCCTACGGTAATTTTATTACGATTTTAATCAATTTTATTTTGTTAGCATGGGTGGTATTTTTATTGGTTAAATTAATGAATAAACTACATATTAAAGAAGATAAAAAGCCTGCTGCACCAGCCCCAACCCCTGAAGATATTGCATTATTACGTGAAATTCGTGATGAATTAAAACGTAAAAATTAATCATCTAGCGGTATGTTATCGTGATAAATATCTACTTACATCATAGAAAAAACGGCATATGATATGCCGTTTTTATGTTAAAAGAGACTGAGATTTAGAAATCCATACGAAATTTGATTTCGAGTAAATGCCAGCCAAATGGGCTTTTGATGGGGCCATGTAATTCATGCTCTGCAAGACTAAATACGGCTTTATCGATACTTGCAACCAGTTGTTTAGGTTTTACTTCACCTAATTCACCTCCTTTTTTTGCTGAGGGACAGGTAGAGTATTGTTTGGCAATTTTTGTAAAATCAGCACCATGCTTAATTTTTTGCCGTAGTTGTTCTGCCAAAGTTTTATCTTTGACTAAAATATGACGTACGATGGCCATTTTCATAAATCACCTCATTTACTTGCTTTGATGTTGATCAAGGGCTGACATTGTGGACAAAATACACTTGCACGTTGGCCTAATTTGATATTTTGTAAGGTTGTTTCACAATTGACACACATCTCGCCACTGCGGCCATACGCCAATAAGGTTTGTTGAAAATAGCCGTTTTCTCCCATAGCATTAGTATAGTCTCGTAGTGTTGAGCCACCCAATTGAATGGCTTGCTTGAGAATACGTTTAATTTCAATGACCAGTTGATGAATTTGTACAGTGGTTAGGGTTGAGGCAGGTTGGGCTGGATGAATACCTAAATTAAATAAACTTTCCGTGGCATAAATATTACCGACTCCGACAACAATATGGTTATCCATGATGGCCATTTTAATCGCTACACGTTTATGTTTGAGCTTTTCACTTAAATATACCGTATTAAATGTATCATCAAGAGGTTCTGGTCCGAGTGGATCAAGCAGTTTATGCTGTGTATGTGGATCTAACCAGATCAGGCAGCCAAAGCGGCGCGGATCATGATAACGTAATTCTAGATCAGCAAATTTAAAAATAATATGGTCATGTTTTTTTAATGCTTCATGGTGTTGGCATAATCGAAAGCTACCTGACATCCCTAAGTGCCACAGCATATGATGCTGTTCAAATTCAGCCACAATATACTTAGAGCGTCGAGATAATCGGCATAGTTTTTGTCCAACCAATTGTTGGATGTCTTCAGGAATGGGCCATCTTAAGCTGGGTTGTCGAACAGTTACAGCCAGCACAGTATGATCTAATAAAGGTTCTAAGCTAATTTTGGTGGTTTCGACTTCTGGTAACTCAGGCATAAGGCATCATCATGGTGAAACAATAGCTTTAATATTGGGTTAATGATCATGAAATACAAGCAATATTCAGCATGATCATAATGCTGAATAAAATGGCCGCCCAGCTAAAGAAAGTGGATCAAGGTATTTAAAACATCACTTAACTGCTGATGATTTAGGTGTTTTATGAGAAAAATTGTTATGATATTGTAGGATTAATCGTAAAATTAATTTGTTTTTATCGTAAAGCGAGAAAGTGACAAAATAGTTAAGGTAAAGCAGCTCAAATATAGCTTAAATGATTAATGAAAACTATATTGGTGGATGTCAAATTACAAAATCAAGCGTAGAGGACAGTATGTCATTATTATTTCAAGCGATGCAATTGGGAAGTTTACAGCTCGACAATCGAATTATCATTGCACCGATGTGTCAATATTCAGCAACAGCGCAGGGCGAGGTGAGCTATTGGCATCAGCAACAATGGGCTAAATATGCTTTATCAGGTGCAGGATTATGTCTTATTGAGGCCACCGCTGTACATGCTGAAGGGCGTATTAGTTATGCTGATCTGGGCTTATGGAATGACCATCAAGCACATAAAATGCAGCAGCTTTTAGCTGAACTCAAATCGATCTCCCCTATGCCAATGGGCGTGCAATTAGCGCATGCTGGACGTAAGGCCTCTGTGCGTCGTCCATGGGAAGGAGGTGGACAATTACCTCCAGATAATCCTCAAGGATGGTTAACGGTCTCTGCAACCGATCTGCCTTTTCATACTACAGATGTTCCACCTCATGCATTAACTGTTGCGGAAATTCACACGATTATTCAGGATTTTGTTGCAGCAGCGATTCGAGCTGTTGATGCCGGTTTTGATATTATTGAGATACATGCAGCGCATGGGTATTTATTACACCAATTTATGTCACCTTTAACCAATCAGCGTACAGATGGTTATGGGGGTGGTTTTGCTGAACGTATTCGCTTTACTTTAGAGGTTTTTCAGGCGATAAAGCAGGCTTTACCAGCTCACTATCCTGTTGGTGTACGTATTTCGGCAACAGATTGGGTTGCTGAACAGCCGAGTTGGGATCTTGATTCATCTATTTTATTGGCACAGCAATTAGAGCAATTAGGTGCAGCCTATATCCATGTATCGAGTGGTGGTCTAGATGCACAACAAAAAATTGAAGTACAGCCAGGTTATCAGGTACCATTTGCACATGCGATTAAGCAATATGTGCAAATCCCGGTCATTGCTGTTGGATTAATTACTGATCCAATACAGGCAGAAGAAATTTTGCAACAGCAGCAAGCAGATGCAATCGCAATTGCACGTGCAATTCTTTATGATCCGAATTGGCCATGGCATGCAGCAGCTGCACTGGATGAAAAAATTGCAATTGCGCCCCAGTATTTAAGATGTCAACCACATGGATTAAAGGATTTATTTCATTCTTTTTAAATATTGGCGTGGATAGCGACTTTAATTAATATGGGATGATTACTCCTGATGGATTGCTGTATTGCATGCTATCAATAGAATCCAATCAAGATTGTTTTGATCTATGATATTGATTGGATGACCACGCGGATAGATGACATTGTAACCCTTTGTGGTTTTAAAATGTGCTGATCCTGCGTGAGTCATCCCCCCCTCATTCTCTTGACTCTCATCTTTTTATCATTGAGTGTGATAAAGAGGGTTGCTGAATAGAATGCAATCACCTCATACGCTATCACTCGCTGTAAGGACATAATTTTAATGGTTTTGGCTGTCATTATTCCGATTTTTATTTTACTTTGTCTCGGATATTTATCGCTAAGACTCAGGTTATTAAATCAAATACAAATTGCGGCTATTGGCACATTTGTGATTAAAATTGCTTTACCTGCATTATTTTTTCAATCGCTTGCAGCAAAGAAACTTGATGAAATATGGTTTGCAGAATATTTCATCGTATATGCATCCATTACTTTTATTTTGTATGGTAGTGCTTACTGGCTGGTTTTAAAATATTTTCAATATAATCGTTCAGAAACATCCGTATTTTCACTGGGTGCTGCGATGTCGAATACTGGTTTAATTGGTACGGCAGTATTGACATTGTTAATGGGTGAAAAAGCCATGATGTATACCTCATTGGTGGTGATTATTGAAAGTGTATTGTTATTACCACTGGTATTAATATTGGCTGAAGTGGGTATGCAAACAAAGATGCCTGTTGCGATGATCATTAAAAATACCTTGTTGATGCTCGTTAAAAATCCTTTATTTATGGCCGTTGTATTGGGGATGAGCTGTTCGGTATTACAACTGACTATTCCTCATTATTTGGATGATGTATTAAAGCTTTTAGGGCAAGCTGCATCACCTCTGGCATTATTTGCAATTGGTGGTGGTATGGTGGGAATGACTTTAAAATATGTCAATTTAGCCAGTTGTTATATTGTTTTTTCCAGTAATATTTTAATGCCGTTGCTGGTTTTTTTAGGATTAAGTTATTTAACTGATGTAGATCAAGAAATGATTTATGCCGGTACGATTATTGCGGCATTACCAATGCCTACGCTATTTGCAATACTTGGACAGGTATATGGATTAAATGCCAGAGCATTAACACCATTATTGATGAGTACGATTTTGGGCTTTACCGTCATTAGTGGTTTAATTACACTTTGGTGGACCTAATATAAACCTGATCATCTTATTTCTAAACACCATGCTATAGGCTTACGGAGAGAAAATTGATCTTGTCAACTTTCCCTCTATTTGATTTATTATGATGAGTTTTATCCTATGCTTGAGGACGTGCTACATCACCATTTAGCGCATCAGGTAAGGCTAAGATCTGTACAGAGAGTAATTCAGCTAATGCATCAGGTTTGGCCACCACCAAAGCTTTATATCCATCGGTGATGGCAATACTATTGACCACCTCAACGTCTTTTGTGATCTCAGTTGCAGCGTCCGGTGTTGCGCCTTGACCTTGTATGAGATGTAACCAGTGTTTTGGTTTTGCTTTAAACCACAGACGAGCCACAATTTCTTGTCCCAAATAACAACCTTTATCGTAATGAACACCATCACGTTGATGTAGGCGTAACTCTTGTGGTTGGAATTTTTCTGAAGTGGCTGCACAAATCCATGCTTGACCACTTTCAATGGCTTGATGTTGCCATGCTGTGATATCTGTTGTTGTACTAGAGAATTGCGTATGTTCACCATCGATTAATGGATAAACCGTACCAATATTATCGAGTGTTGCTTTGGAAAAAGCGGCAAATTTTTTAATATGGCTAGCGAAGGCTTCACTCTGATCAGCAGTAACAATGATTTTAAAATGTTCAGTGTCAATTTTGTTTAACCATAAACCAAATTTTAAGCGACCTTTTAAGTTGCATATTCCTGTATAACGTGTTTGACCCTCAGAGAGTTGTTCGACATTTAATGTCACTTGACCTTGCAGAAATTTTTGTGCGTCTACGCCATTGAAAGTGAAAGCATGAAATTCAAGTGTGTTCATTTTTTAATCTCTATTGTCATGTCTAATACTAAAGAATAAGGTCTATTTTCCGCTATTTTTGAAAAAAAACTAGGGTTTGGAGCATGAATTATTTGATGATAATGATGATTTTATGATGATAATTGTATATTTCTATATAACTATTTGAAAAATAACAAATTTGGGAAATGATGTTTTGACAGTGTAGTATGCGATAAAAGTCATACAGCTTTATGAACAAAACAAGTTAATACACCGCGTGAAATACAGGCAGGTAAGCTATGAATAACAACTATCGTCAACCACTGAACAATACCCAGTTAGAATATTACAATGTGCGCCAAGCGATTGAGGATATTCAGCCAGGCGCCTATGACAAACTTCCTTATACATCAAAAGTATTGGCAGAACAGTTGGTACGTCGTTGTGATCCATCTATTTTGCAACAATCATTAAAAGAGTTAATTTATCGTAAGCAAGATCATGATTTTCCTTGGTATCCTGCGCGTGTTGTCTGTCATGATATCTTGGGACAAACGGCTTTGGTTGATTTAGCAGGATTAAGAGATGCCATTGCTGATCAAGGAGGCGATCCAGCTAAAGTAAATCCAGTTGTTCCGACACAATTGATTGTTGATCACTCTTTGGCTGTTGAATATGGTGGTTTTGATCCAGAAGCTTTTGCTAAAAACCGTGCGGTTGAAGATCGACGTAATGAAGATCGTTTCCATTTTATTGAGTGGACGAAAACAGCATTTGAAAATGTAGATGTGATTCCAGCCGGTAATGGCATTATGCATCAAATTAATTTGGAAAAAATGTCACCTGTCATTCAATCACGTGATGGCGTTGCATTTCCAGATACCTGCGTAGGAACAGATTCACATACACCACATACCGATGCACTTGGTGTAATTTCAATTGGGGTTGGTGGCCTTGAAGCTGAAAATGTCATGTTAGGTCGTGCATCATGGATGCGTTTACCCGATATCATTGGGGTTGAATTGGTTGGTCAGCGTCAAGCAGGTATTACTGCAACGGATATTGTCTTGGCATTAACGGAATTTTTACGTAAAGAACGTGTCGTTGGCGCTTATTTAGAATTCTTTGGTGAAGGAGCTGACAGTATGTCAGTTGGTGATCGTGCGACGATTTCCAATATGACACCTGAATATGGTGCCACAGCCGCGATGTTTTATATCGATCAAAATACCATTGATTATTTAACCTTAACTGGACGTGATGCTGCACAAGTTGCATTGGTAGAAACTTATGCCAAAGAAACTGGTCTTTGGGCATCGCAAATGCAGCAAGCACAATATCCACGGGTATTGCGTTTTGATTTATCTACGGTAACACGTAATATTGCTGGACCATCGAATCCTCATGCACGTGTATCTACCGCAGACCTTAAAGAAAAAGGTATTGCTGGTGTGGTAGAACAGCGAGATGATGGTTTAATGCCAGATGGTGCAGTCATTATTGCTGCAATTACATCGTGTACCAATACCTCTAATCCTCGTAATACCGTGGCAGCCGGTTTATTGGCGCGTAAAGCAAGACAGTTGGGCTTAACGCGTAAACCGTGGGTAAAATCATCATTTGCACCGGGCTCTAAAGCAGCAGCTTTATATTTAGAGGAAGCTGGTGTTTTACATGATCTGGAACAGTTAGGTTTTGGTATTGTGGCGTATGCATGTACCACCTGTAATGGTATGTCTGGTGCGCTAGATCCAGTCATTCAGCAGGAAATTATTGATCGTGATTTATATGCGACAGCGGTACTTTCTGGAAATCGTAATTTTGATGGTCGAATTCATCCTTATGCCAAGCAGGCATTTTTAGCATCGCCACCATTGGTAGTTGCTTATGCAATTGCAGGAACGATTCGTTTTGATATTGAAAAAGATGCTTTAGGTACTGATTCACAGGGTCAACCTGTTTATTTAAAAGACATTTGGCCTTCAGATGAAGAGATTGATGCTTTAGTAAAAACATCAGTTAAACCTGAACAATTTCGCCAAGTTTATATTCCAATGTTTGATTTGGGTGTAACTGAAAAATCAGCAAGTCCTTTATATGATTGGCGTCCGCAAAGCACTTATATTCGTCGTCCACCGTATTGGGAGGGCGCTTTAGCTGCACCTCGTACATTGTCTAAAATGCGCCCATTGGCAATTTTAGGTGATAATATTACCACTGACCATTTATCGCCTTCAAATGCAATTGTATTAGACAGTGCTGCGGGTGAATATTTAGCAAAAATGGGGTTACCAGAAGAAGATTTTAACTCTTATGCAACTCATCGTGGGGATCATTTAACTGCACAGCGTGCAACCTTAGCCAATCCAAAATTGTACAATGAAATGGTTGTCCGTTCAGATGGTACAATTAAACAAGGTTCTAAAGCACGTGTAGAGCCTGAAGGTGAAGTGATGCGCATGTGGGAAGCGATTGAAACCTATATGAACCGTAAGCAGCCGTTAATTGTGATTGCTGGTAAGGATTATGGTCAAGGTTCAAGCCGTGATTGGGCTGCTAAAGGTGTTCGTCTTGCAGGTGTTGAAGTGATTGTTGCCGAAGGTTTTGAACGTATTCATCGTACTAATTTAGTTGGAATGGGGGTTTTACCATTAGAGTTTAAACCAGGCACAGATCGTAAAACTCTAAAATTAGATGGTACTGAGTTATACAGTGTAATTGGAAATATTGCTCCACGCTCTGATTTAACTTTAGTGATTGAACGTGCAACAGAGCATGGACAAAGTCAAGTGATAGAAGTTCCTGTAACCTGCCGTTTAGATACCGAAGAAGAAGTTCATGTATATGAAGCAGGTGGTGTATTACAGCGTTTTGCACAAGACTTTTTAGAAGGTCAAGTTGCTTAGTGAGCTAAGAGCATCATTGCAATATCATCATCAAGCGCTATTGATGACTTGATGATGGTGCAAAATTGCCACAGATTGATCTATATATTATTAGACTAAATGGCTAATTGATCTTCATCACAATTGGATTATACTCAATGGACCATTTCTAATCATATGGAGAACAAAGATGGTGAGTGCTGGTGAAAAACCTGGAACAGGCTTCTATTTTTGTGTGCAATGCGGACATCGTATCTTCTTAGAAATTGGTACAGATCGTTTACCCCCGTGTACCAAATGCTTTTGCACCCAATATAATGATAAGGTTGCTTAAGTCTAAGCCACACGATTATAAACAGCAGATCCTGTTTTAGAATAAATAAAGCCCTATTATCCAATAGGGCTTTTTATATAGATATGTTAAATATTCTGATGGTATATTTTGTTTATTATTATATGACTTTAATCATGGCTATAAAAATAAGTCGTCAAATACAAAAAAAGAATTTTTTTTAAATCATGATCAAAATACCTAATATTTTAATTTTTAGAAAAATTAATGAGTTTTAAAGTATATTTCGATTAAATTTAAATATTTAAAATATAATAATAAATAAATCAAGAAATTGTATTTAATTTAAATTCAAAATAAGTAGTGGTTTGATATTGTATCTGTGTTTTGGCATGGTTATTGTTAATAAATTTTAAACAATATTAAGTTCATCTCAGCTAAGGTTGATCAATAAATATGTATTTATTTGATTAAATATTAGTTTGTAAATGTAACGTTCAATGGTTTTTTGATTGATTAAACTTAACATGCAAATCAGTGTTGAAATTGATGACACTGTATGGAGATAAGTTTTTCGATAGAGAAGATAGGGAATAAATAATGAGCGAAGCGATTTATAGTCAAGAAGAAAAACGTAAACGTATTCGAGGAATTATAGGTGCATCCTCCGGAAACTTGGTCGAATGGTTTGATTTTTATATTTATGCTGTATTTGCCATGTATTTTCAGCATGCGTTAACTGCACCGAGTATGAGTTCATCAACCCAAGCTGTATATGTATGGGGAGTTTTTGCTGCCAGCTTTTTTATGCGTCCAATTGGGAGTTGGTTATTTGGCCGAATTGCCGATAAACATGGTCGTAAAAAATCGATGGTCATCTCAATTAGTTTAATGGGCTTAAGCTCAATATTGTTTGCACTGTTGCCAACCTATGAGCAAGTAGGAATGGTAGCTCCTTTTCTGTTATTAATGGTACGTCTATTACAAGGTTTATCTGTAGGCGGGGAGTATGGTGCAGTTGCGACATATATGAGTGAGATTGCTCTAAAAGGTAGACGTGGCTTTTATGCGTCTTTTCAATATGTCACGCTATCTGGCGGCCAGTTGTTAGCCAGCTTATTGGGTGTGGTGCTTTTAATATTAATGAGCGAGCAGCAACTTATGGATGGTGGCTGGCGTATTCCATTTGTCATTGGTGGAATTGCCGCGATCATTTCTTTATTGGCACGCAGTCGCTTAGAAGAAACATTAAATAAATCAGAGGAAGATAAAGAGGTTGCAGGTAGTTTAAGAGAGCTGTTTAAACATCACTGGAAAACTTTTTTATTGGTGGTGGGATATACTTCGGCAGGATCACTCAGTTTCTATGTTATTACAGTATATTCAAAAACATATATGACCAATCTGGGGATAGAGGGCAAAACCGTTGGCTTAATGATGACAGTTGCTTTGTTGGTCTTTATGTTGTCACAGCCTTTCTTTGGCATGATTTCAGACCGGATTGGTCGCCGTGCTGCGATGTTGATTTTTAGTACATCGGTTGCTGTATTTATTTATCCAGTAATGGTCATTGCGATGCCGTATTTTAGCTACTCACCGTTGATTGTCACACTATTATTGATTTTTCTCATGTTGCTACTGAGTTTTTATACTTCAATTAGTGGGCTAGTTAAAGCTGAGATGTTTCCTCCTTATGTACGTGCACTTGGTGTTGGTTTTTCCTATGCCATTGGTAATGCGATATTTGGTGGTTCTGCACCAGCTGTTGCTTTACAGTTTAAAGGTGCTGGGATTGAGAATCTCTTTTTTATCTACGTGATTATCATGTTGATTATCTGCTTTTTCTGCAGTTGGGCATTACCAAAAGTGCCAGAATATTTAGATCAAGAACGTTAAAATTTAGATAAATGAACGGACTAAAGTATCAGGTTATGCAATACCATGGATACTTTAGTCGATTTTTTATCTAAGATCGTTTGATGAGATTGTATTAAATAAATTTCAAAAAACATTGTAATCATGCAAAAAAAAAGCTTATTTAAATTGAATTGAAAAAAAAATATGATCTAAAGTACTTTTTATGAAAAATATTTCAATTTTTTTTAAAAAAAAGCATTTCTTAGGAAATTAATTTCAGTCCTATCTAGTTATTATAAATCTCAAGGGTGTGACGGGAATCGAAAAGAGTAGCATGTTGTCAGCGGCGCAAAACGCGAGCACAATACTTACCCAAAAGGTCTCGATTCGGCTTAGGACGCTATAAATCAGAAATTTATAGGCAAAAAATCATCACTTACCAAGTTATGGTTGTTGAAGTAAACAGATACAATGTTTTTCCCTATATCCCCCCTTATTACGATTCAATAACAATTAAAAACAATTATCTTGTTTCACCGCTATTCTTTATTTCCCTAATGATTCTCAATTCTCGTTTTAATTCTGTTTGACAGTCATTCAGCAGCTTGATATTTTGCCATTTTTATTAAAATTGTGTCTGTATGCCTTTAGATCCTGATTTTATTTATATGCCGCCACAAGGTCGATTGTCGATTGTTTATGAAGATGATGATTTGGTTGTTATTGAAAAACCAGCAGGATTATTATCTGTTCCAGGGCGATTACCGGAACATCAGGACAGTGCCTATCTGCGTATTTTACAGGATTTTCCATTGGCTAAAGTGACACATCGTCTAGATATGGCAACCTCTGGTTTATTGATGTTTGCTAAGCATCGTGATGCGGAAGTTGCAGTTAGCAAAATGTTTCAAGCACGCGGTGTACAGAAAAACTATATTGCTTTAATTCAAGGTCAGTTACAGGATACAGGGGAGGTCGATGTTCCGCTCATTGCAGATTGGGAAAATAGGCCACGCCAAATGGTGGATTACAACATAGGTAAAACTGCCAAGACCCTATATCAAGCATTAGATTATGATGTACAACGTAATTTTACTCGAGTGAGATTGACGCCGATTACGGGGCGTTCACATCAATTGCGCGTTCATATGCTGCATATTGGTCATCCGATTCTCGGCGATCAGATTTATCATCCTGAGCCAAAACATGGACATTTAAATCGAATGGCTTTGCATGCTAGTGATTTAATTTTTACGCATCCTTTGCAAGCGATTGAAGTTAATATTCATGCGCATGTGCCTTTTTAGCTGGCTTTCAATCAAATTGATTTTACGTTAATCTAGCAGGAGCCAAATAAATAATACAATAAGGAAAGATAATGATACGTGATGACCAGCAATTTCCACACGATGACAATGGTGATGTACTTTGGCAGATGTATCAAGATGGTGATGATCTGAGTGAAGCGCATGAAATTGAGTATTCATTGGCCGTTCAGCATCAGCAATCTGCAGAGCGCTGTGCATTACATTTATTGCATCAAGATCAAAAAATAACCTTGAGTCAAGATGATGAGAGTGATATTTGGTTTATTACCATTTATCTCTATATGGAACCTATTTATGCAGATATCGTTGCTGTCGAACAATGGTTAACTGATATTGCTGATCAATATGATGCTGAATATGATGGCTGGGGATGTATGGCCTATGTTTATGATGAAGACGAAGAAGATTAAAACATCATAATTGATGATAAAGAGATGTCATTTTTGCGCTAAATCATGATCCATACCTATTCACTTTGAGGTATGGGTTTGGTCAGTTGTATGACATATATTATACTTTAATGATTATTTTAATGGTGGACGACCACCCTGAACAAAACAAATCTTGTTTTGTATGTCGCATTGCTACAGCTACTTTGAGCCATGTATTCAGAACATTAGTCAGGACGACCTGATCAAGGAGAAAGAATTTAATGGCTTGGATCGTTTTGATTTTTGCAGGTATATTTGAAATTGTTTGGGCCTATAGCATGAAGCTGTCGGAAGGCTTTAGTAAGCTTGGCCCAAGTATAATTACCATTATTTTTATGTTGCTGAGTTTTGCATTATTGGCCTATGCCATGAAATCGCTACCTCTAGGTACAGCATATACGGTGTGGACGGGTATTGGTGCAATTGGATCATTTTTGGTCGGGATCTTTGTACTGGGTGAACCAGCAAGTGCGATGCGAATGTTGGCAGCAGTATTAATTATTTCAGGTTTGGTTTTAATGAAATTGGCTGCATAAATGCAATAGAGAAAAAATTCTGGAGGGTTTGATGACATATGCCTATTTGGAGATGGACTCTCCAGTTGGACGATTGAAGTTGGTTGCCCATGAACAAGCATTACTGGCTGTACTGTGGCAAAATGAGCAGCCTAAACGTGTGCCATTACATAACTTACAACTTGATACATCCCATCCTATTTTGCTTAAAACACAGCAACAATTAAATGAATATTTTAATGCTCAACGTCAGGTATTTGATTTACCTCTAGAATTTCATGGTACAGAATTTCAAAAAAAAGTTTGGCAAGCATTGTTGATGATTCCTTTTGGTGAAACACGAAGTTATAAAGCAATTGCGGAACAAATCGGTAATGTTAAAGCAGTTCGGGCAGTCGGTGCAGCCAATAGTCGAAATCCAATTTCGATTATTGCACCATGTCATAGAGTTGTTGGCGTGGATGGTCGGCTGGTGGGGTTTGCAGGAGGATTGGATAATAAACAATGTTTATTAGCACTGGAACAGCAAGCTAATCAGATCTAATTTTTTATAAACAATAGTTTAATGAACATATCTCAACAAGTTTGGTTTTCTACGCATCAAGAACAGGAAATATTGCTTTATCAAATCATAAGTTCTGTTCGTTTTTTATTGGTATCGTAAAGGTGAGCTAACAACGTAACGAGTATATGACATTCGTGATAAGATCCGCGTATGTTTAATTATTAAACATACGCGGATCTTCTTTAATCTTACTGAATTTTTAATATATTTAAAAACGCTTAGGAATTTTTTGTCCATCTACTACAGGCGATTCTGCACGTTGTAATACCCCAAATAACCAAACCTCTGCATGTTGTACAGCAACTTTTAATGGATCACCTAGTGCTAAACGTCCAGCAATAAAACTGGCCAAAGAACATCCTGAGCCATGATATTCTCCTGGTAGTCGTGGACAGGTGGTGTCTGCAATAAGCTGATTATGTTCAAATAGCATATTGCGAATATAATCAGGTGTGTCTTCATGTCCACCTTTTACTAAAACGGCTTTAGCGCCCATTTTAAATAATTTTTCAGTGGCTTTTTGTAGGTCTTGTTCACCGCTCAGTGCACGTAATTCTACGGTATTTGGGGTAATTACCGTAGCAAGTGGAATCAGTTCAGCAAAGGCTTTGACCAATGTTGCTTGATTTCCCAATGAGCCGCCACTATTTGCCACTAAAACAGGATCTAATACATAAAGATAATCAGGATGTTGGCGTAAAAACTCTGCCAAAGCTGCAATATTATCTGTGGTACCTAACATGCCTGATTTTACACATTTAATCGGTAAATCAGTGACCACGGCATTGGCTTGTGCTAACAAAAGTTCTCTTGATGTTGCTTCAAAACCAAATACTTGCTGTGAGTTTTGAATAGTGAGTGCAGTACATGCGATGGCTGCATGAGCACCACTTTGTCCAATCGCTTCTATATCGGCTTGAAGACCCGCACCACCAGAAGGATCTAATCCTGAAAAACAAATGACTGTAGGGCGCACAAGCGTATCCTTTTAATTTAAAATAGGCTTAGTATAGGAAAAAATGACGAAAGTCTCGATAGTCTTTTTTTTATTTATTTTGGCATTAAAAAGAGTCGCTTTGTGATTAAAAATATATTACTAGATTTAGATGGTACTTTAACTGATCCTTATGTGGGGATTACAGCTTCAGTGCGTTATGCTTTACAGAAGGTGGGTCATCCTATTACAGCAGATACAGATTTAGATTGGATTATTGGTCCTCCTTTAAAGGCATCTCTAGCTAAAATTTTAAATGTTGAATTACATGATGATTTGGCTGAGCAGGCATTACTCGCTTATCGGGAGCGTTTTTCTGTCACGGGTTTATTTGAAAATCAACTTTATCCTGATGTGATTACAACGCTACACGCATTAAAAAATAAGTCGTATCACATTTTTTTAGCGACTGCAAAGCCGACGATTTATGCCAAGCAAATTTTGCAACATTTTGCTTTAACAGCATATTTTAATGGGATTTATGGCAGTGAGTTATCTGGTGAACGGACCAATAAAAGTGAGCTAATTGCCTATATTTTGCAGCAAGAAAATTTAAAACCAGCAGAGTCACTGATGGTTGGTGATCGTCAATATGATGTGATTGGTGCACGTGAAAATGGGTTGCAAGTGATTGCCGTTGAATATGGTTACGGCAATGCTATAGAACTGGATCAGGCACAGGCTAAAGTTCGAATCGCAACATTTGCCGATTTATTGCAATATTTATAATACTGTTGATGTACGGATATTCATCATCGTGAGCGTAAAATATTCTCTTTAGTGAAGAAGATCAATGAATGGCTTAAGGCCATACCACAAAGCATGACGCATAGTGTTGTATATCAAGACTATACACATTTTTAATTTATATTGAACGATGAAAGACTTTAAGCTTCATCTCAAAGACCAATATTATCAGATGCTAAATCCATAGGCATCCAAGATTAATTTTGTCTGGAATTATGTAAATGATTTGAGTTCCAACTACTTTACAATAACAGATAAACTTTTAAGCATACGATATTACTAACCACAGCAAAGGCACATCAAAAGCATGCAATTGATATCGTCAAATGCTACGAGCTGTTACTTAAGACTCAGTTATATACAGTAAATCCTTTAACAAAATAGATTGAACGAAACTTAAAAATTATTGTTATTTGATCACTTAGCATCTTAAATAAAAAAATATTTATGATTTAGGTTAATTTGATCTCACTTTTATTTATATTGGATATTTTTGTTGTATTTAAAATAAATATTATTATTTATTTTGGGTTTTATATTGGATATGATTTTTTAATCACGTTATAAAAATTCTAATAAAAGTGTTGAATAATGAATTGGTAGTGTGAGTGTAACTTAATAGAGAAAATAATTTTTTATTTTTATATTTAATAATGTGATTGAATAAACATTGTTAAATTTTTTTTTGAAAAAAATATCATTGTACTACGTAATATTTTTTAAATTTATCTAGACTATTATTAATTTATTAAGTATGATTTGTTTTTAATAATAAAAAATTAAATTGGTTATTATTTTATTAATATAATAGGTATCTATTGATATTAATTATTATTAAATAAACGATCTGAATTTTGCATAAGATTTTTTCTTTAAATCTATAAAGTAAGAGAAAAATCGTCATTAATTTTTAGTGTTATAAAATAAAAATATTGATGCTGTTTTACTTAAAAATGGATCATTATGAAAATAAAAGTTTATATTTTCTTAAGCAGAATTTAGATTAAATAATATAAAACTTTAGGTAGTTTAAAATGAAAAAACAAAATATCTCTCTGGTTATTTTAATGATGACAGTATTTGGTTGTACAGCTGTAAATGCAGCAAGTGTTGTTGTTAACGGTGGTACAATTCACTTTACGGGTGACATTATTGATGCAGCTTGTGCAGTTTCTGTAAATTCTGAAAATCAAACGGTTAAATTGGGACAATATCGTACAGCCACTTTTACTGCTGCGGGTGTTACAACAACACCAATTCCATTTAATATTGTTTTAAATGAGTGTGATCCAGCCGTATCATCATCTGCTTCAGTTGCATTTAACGGACAACAAGATTTGACCGATTCAACGCTTTTAGTTGTTTCTTCCAGTGGAAGTAATACAACTGTAGCAAAGGGTGTTGGTATTGAAATTAAAGATAGAAATTTCAAGGTATTACCTCCAGATGGTACAACCTATTCGACACCACATACCTTAACTAAAGGGGTAAATACGTTATTATTTACTGCCAATTATAAGTCTACAGCAGCATCTGTCACAGCAGGTAAAGCAGATGGAAATGCTACATTTACTATTAATTATCAGTAGATTCTAGCGCTGATTTTATTGATACACTGCATGTTTTTGATTAAATATGTAGTGTATTAATTATTTTTATATGAAGTAATGATTATATAGCTAGATTGAATTTTTAGGATAAATTTTAAGAAAATTAAGACATAGATATTAAAATATTTAATTTTAGGGCATTGTAACTCTAAGATGAGATCTAGTTATATTATAAAAATAATATTTTATATTTACTTAAGCGCTATTCGAAAAATATCTATAAGTGTTGATTTAATTTATACCTCTGATAAGAGGGAGAATAAGTTGTTAATCTGATTGTGATTAAAATAAAATATAAAATTTTAATTTTTTGAATAAAAATTATTATCTATAAGCTGGTTTTTTATATTTATAAAATATTTTGCAGATATCAAATTTTTATTTAACTTTAATATAAGAAATTTAATTTTAATTTGACTAATTGTTTATATAAGAGATAGTGAATTTAGTGATTATAGGTCTCTTTTATTTAATTTTTATTGGTGAAAATTTTATATTAAATTATTCACTTAAGGATTTATTGAATAATGAAAAAAAATTATAAAAATTTAATTTATATTTTTTTACTGATTTTTATCGCTATAGTAAGCACAGTAAATGCAGGTGGTGTTGCATTAGGTGCAACACGGATAATTTATGCCATGGATGCACGTGAAACTGCATTACAGATCACCAATAGCGATACAGAAAATAAATTTTTGATTCAATCATGGGTTGAGAGTGGTGATGGAAAGAAATCATCAGATTTTGTGGTTACACCACCATTATTTGTCATTAAACCTAACAGTGAAAATACATTACGTATTACCTATGTTGGTCAAGATTTACCTCAAGATAGAGAAACACTGTATTGGTTGAATAGTAAGTCTATACCGAGTATCGATTACAGTAAAATACAGGATATCAATGTATTGCAAATCGCAATTCTTTCCCGTATTAAACTGTTTGTCCGACCAGCGAACTTAGCCGTTTCTTATGATGATGCAGCTCAGCAGCTCATATTTAAAAAACAAGATGATCATCATGTAATCGTTGAAAATAATTCACCCTATTTTATAACCTTAGTTAATTTAAAAATACGAGAAAAAGAACTTTCTTCGATTATGGTTCCACCAAAAGACCAAGTGTTATTGGCTGTTCCTTATATGGCAGAGCATATTAGTTACCAGACTATTAATGATTATGGTGCAAGAACACCTTTAGCAACTGTGATTATTCAATAAAATTGAGAATTAATAATATGACTCGATGCTATGATCAAAAAAAATATGAAAATTATCTAGCATTTACGATAGGATGCGCAATATTTTTTAAATACACATCTGTTTATGCAGAGGAAACTTTCAATCCTGCATTTATTTCATCAGATATTGCTAGCGTTGCGAATCTTAGCCAGTTTGCACAGGGTAATGCTCAGCCAGAAGGAATTTATAAGGTCGATATTTATTTAAATAATGAATATTTAACCACACAATCTATGGCCTTTTCACAAAAAGTAAAAAATGACAGTGAAGTCAATGCTAATGCAGATGATACTGGATTAGAGCCATGTTTAACCAAAGAAAAATTAGAGGCGTTTAATTTAAATAGCAAAGTAATTCCCATTTTAAATGAAGTATATTCCTCTGAGTGTTTAAATTTACCTAAAATAATTCCAGAAGCCAGTGTACGTTTTGATTTTGAACAGCAACGATTATATTTTAGTATTCCTCAAGCTGCGTTAATACATACAGCACGTGGCTATGTACCCCAAGAACAATGGGATGAGGGTATTTCAGCATTTTTACTGGATTATAATTTTACGGGAAGTCATAGCGAAAATTATCTGAATAATAACAGCCTCAAATCCAATAACTATTATGCACGCTTAAATAGTGGCTTCAATATCGGAGCATGGCGTATTCGTAATGAATCCAGCTTTGTTTCCAATCAGAATGGCGATACCAATGTAGCTGATTGGAATAATATTAGTACGTATGCGCAAAGAGGCTTAAATACATTAAAGAGTACTCTAACTTTAGGAGATAGTTATACATCTGGCGAAGTTTTTGACAGTATTGGTATCCGAGGTATTCAACTAAAATCTAATGAGGAGATGTTACCAGAAAGTCAACGAGGATTTGCACCCACTATTCATGGTATTGCTAATAGTCATGCCACAGTTATCCTACGCCAGAATGGTTATATTATTTATCAAGCCAATGTAGCACCTGGTCCATTTGTGATTAATGATCTTTATCAAACTGCCAGCAGTGGTGATATTCAAGTTTCTATAGAAGAAGCAGATGGTAAGGTCAATCAATTTGTGGTGCCATATTCTGCCATTCCGATCTTACAACGTGAGGGACAATTCAAATATAGCTTGACTGCAGCTGAGTTTCGTAGTGGTCATATCAATAAAAATCAACCCAAATTTATCCAGGCAACAGCAAGTTTGGGTCTTAAAAGTGATTTGGGTTTAACCCTATATGGTGGGACCCAGCTTGCCAAAGATTATCAATCACTTTTGCTGGGTGGTGGGATGAATTTAGGCCAGTGGGGGGCTGTTTCTGCAGATGTTACCCATGCCGAAAGTACACTTGCAGATGATCGTCATCATCGAGGGCAATCGCTACGTTTTCTTTATGCCAAGTCACTCAATAATTTAGGCACCAATGTACAATTATTGGGTTATCGTTATTCAACAAAAGGATTTTATACTTTTGATGAAAGCACATATACGAAAATGAATAGTGCTTTGAATGATCAAAGTTCGAATAATTTATCCAGTAGTTCATTTTTAACTGGCTATGATTTAAACCATACTAAAAAAGGCAGAATCCAAGCCACACTCAGTCAACAGATCGGTAGGCTGGGCTCAGTGTATTTATCAGGTAATCGACAATCTTATTGGAATACCGATAAAACTACGGAATCGATACAGTTGGGCTTAAGCTGGTCTGGAAAAATAGCCAGCTATAATGCTGGATATTCATTTTCAAAAAGTCCATGGCTAGAAAATGATCATGGCTTTAGTTTTGGTATTTCTTTACCGCTTGACAAGTTGTTTAAGAAAAAGAACCCTGCTGCACCTTATACTGAAATAGGTAATACCGCTTATGCAAGCTATGCAGTGACATCTGATCGTCAAGGTAATGTCAATCAACAGCTTGCACTCACTGGGACCTTATTAAAAAATAATAATCTTAGCTACAATATATCACGTAGTTTTAATCAACATCAGCAAAATCATAGTAGTAATGTCGGTATAAACTGGCAGACTCGATATGGTCGATTGGATGTAGGATATTACTATTCTCCAGCTGAAAGAAGGCTCAATTATGGATTGAGCGGTGGCTTATTGCTGCATCGAAACGGTGTGACCTTGGGTCAATCTTTAGGGAGTACCAATGTGCTGGTTAAAGCGCCTGAGGCCAAACATGCTGCAATTGAAAATACCACAGGAATTCGTACTGATCGACGTGGTTATGCCATTGTGCCTTATGCTTCAGCGTATCGACGTAATCGAGTCGCCATTCAAACCACCTCATTAGAAAATCATATTGAGATTGATGAAACCGTAAAGAATGTGGTCCCTACGCAGGGTGCTGTTGTATTGGCAAATTATAGTGTGCGTATTGGGGTTCGTGCTTTATTAACCCTACTCAAAGCAGATGGCAAGCCTGTACCATTTGGTGCCAAAGTAAGCATCGTGGGTGGGAACGGACAAAGTGCAATTGTGGGGGATTTAGGTCAAGTGTATTTAGCTGGTTTAGCATTAAATGGCACGTTACATGCGAGTTGGGGAGAGCAGGCCAATGAACAATGTCAATTTGACTATCAGTTGCCTCCAGATAGCCAAACACGATCAATTAGCCATCTTCAAGTGGAGTGCAACTAATGTATCCAATTTATATAAAAATAAAATTTCTGCTTAATTTTAAGAAACTCTTACAAATTGTGGTGCTTACTTTTTTAACTCAATTTAGCTTAGCAGGTACAGATATGACAATTGTATATGCAGGGCCATTAAATTATATAGGTCCAGCAGATGCAATGGGTGTTGGGCAGCCCATTGGACGTACATGGATTGCAACAGCTAATCAACAAGTGTGTCATTCTCCGGCTATGGATATAGCACGCGCTGTTATTGTTCCAATTTCTTCTCCTACGTCATTGAGAGTCAATATTGATGGCATAGTATATCCTGTTTTTGAAACGCATATACCAGGAGTTGGTTGGATCATGTCGATTAAAGACACGCATGCATATTATTATACTGCTTTAAATAATACTGAAAACCAATGGTATCCATCCGCAGGCACAGATAATAATCATCAGATAGATATTGGAGGATCTGTTAAATTAACCTTCGTTAAAACAAAAACACATTTAATATCTGGTACAAGCACTATTCCAGCACAAAATTTGGCAAAAATTGTCTGTTATCGTCAGAATGGTAGTGTTGCTGATCAGGCTTGGATTAAGACACAGAGTGAAATAATTACTGTTCAGGCAAGTGGATGTACGATTACAACACCATCAAATGCCACATTAAATTTAGGTGATTTTAGCGCGAATAATTTTCCTAGCGTGGGAAGTACTGCGGGGAATGCTGCATATAGCATTGCATTGTCGTGTGATGCCAATGTCGATGTAAAAGCCACGGCTTCTGATCAAAGTAATAGCGCAAATCAATCCAGTATTATGGGTTTAACCCCCAGTTCTACTGCTCGTGGCTTAGGTGTGCAAGTGTTTTACAATGGCTCAAGTACAGCATTAAGTTTAGGGCCAGATAGTACCAGTGCAGGAAACTTAAATCAATTCAGTATTAAACGTACATCTTCAAATAATCAGATCGTAAATGTGCCTTTACAGTTTAAATATATTCGAACAGGCACGATTTCTGCCGGCACTGCCAATGCAATTGCTGGTATTACATTTTCCTATCAATAACAGTATACAACTATGTTAATCAATCGAATACTTTGTTTATGTTTTATAGGGTGTTATATCTCTTCTGCCTATGCAGCAAGTGTACGTATTAATTTAAATGGCAATGTTAAGATCAATACATGTTCAGTAGCGATCAATGCTGAAGAAAAATATGTTGCTTTAGCGATCAATGCTGGAGAAAAATATGTTGCTTTAGGGCATTGGGCCGCAAAACAGTTTTCAGCGGTTGGTACTGCGAGTATGCCTATTCAGTTTAATTTGAATCTAGAAAATTGTAATGGGGCAGAATCTGGGATAAGCAGTGTTACCTTCTTATTTGCTGGATTGGCCAATACAGCCAATCCTAATTTATTTGCTTTGAATGGCAGCAGTACTGCCACCAATGTCGGAATTGCAATTTTAGATGAGGATAAAAAAATCATTCCACCGAATACAAATTCAAAACTTTATAAAATATCGAATAATATGAAGTATCCTTTATTTACTTTTTATGGACAATATATCTCGACAGCAGATCATGTTAGCGCAGGTACGGCCAATGCCGATGTCACATTTAGTTTAACTTATCAATAATGCAGCTTATGATCTGATTAAAAATCAGATCATTTTTTTACTGATGGGTTTAAATGGTTATTTTGATTTAAGCACTATTTTTTGATCAGGAATGATTTTAATCAGGAATAATAAAGGTCAAACTCATATCCTGATTAAACTGATGGATAATTTAATTGAGTTCTAAATATAAACTTTCTTTAATTTCCTCCATCACAATATAGCTATGTGAAGATGCCGAGGAGGGAAGCTTTTTTAGTAGGTCACCCAGTAAACGGCGATAAGCACTCATTTCTTTGAGTCTAGCTTTAACCAGATAGTCAAATTCTCCAGAAATTAAATGGCATTCCAAAACTTCTGGGATCTCCGCTAAGTTTTTGGCGATTTGCTCAAAAACATCACCCGATTTAGCAGACAGCTTAATTTCGAGAAAAACCAATAAATTTTTCTCAACCAGTTTGGGATTGATACGTGCGTAATAGCCCATAATTACGCCATCGCGTTCGAGGCGTTTCACTCGTTCGGAGCATGGTGTGGTCGATAAATTAACTTTGGCCGCTAACTCGCTGATGGAAATACGGCCATGATGTTGCAATATCGTTAAAATCATTTGATCAATTCGATCTAATTTACGCATACGGTTTTCTCTTATTTTTCCTTGTTAAAGCAGAATAAATATTGTTTTACCTTAATAATAACCTTAAAAATAGTGAATATCACTATTTAAGTATTCATATACTAGTGAAATAAACTATATAAACTGACTGGGGGTCACAATGCATGTCATGGTATTAGGGAGTGGTGTGATAGGCGTGACAAGTGCTTATTATTTGGCTCAGCAAGGCGTCAAAGTAACGGTACTAGACCGACAAGCAGGGCCTGCAAAGGAAACCAGTTTTGCCAATGCTGGGCAAATTTCTCCTGGTTATTCAACACCATGGGCAGCACCAGGTATTCCATTTAAAGCAGTGAAATGGATGTTTCAACATCATGCGCCTTTAGCAATGAATATTGATGGTAGTTTGTGGCAATTACAATGGATGGCGCAAATGCTGAAAAATTGTAATGCACAGCATTATGCTATCAACAAAGAACGTATGTTAAGGGTTGCTGAATATAGTCGTGATTGTTTAAGAGAACTGCGCAATAGTACTGGAATTGCATATGAAAATCGTGCAAAAGGAACCTTACAGGTTTTTCGTCATACAGCACAATTAGATGCCGTACAGCGTGATATTAAAGTATTGCAAGATACTGGTATTGCTTTTGAATTACTGGATCAAAAGGGTTTGGCACAAGTTGAACCAGCATTGGCTGCTGCACAAGATAAATTGGTGGGTGGATTACATTTACCTAATGATGAAACAGGAGATTGTTATTTATTTACCAATGCATTGGCACAGTATGCTCAAACCTTAGGTGTAGATTTTAAATTTGAACAGCAAGTAGAGAAATTGTTGGTCAAAGGGGATGAAATTCAGGGTGTTATAGTGAATGGGCAGCTTTTAACGGCTGATCATTATATTTTGGCCTTTGGTAGTTATTCACGTGATTTTTTAAAGCCACTTGCTTTAGATTTGCCAGTTTATCCTGTGAAAGGATATTCACTCACCGTACCGATTGTTGATCCTGATCAAGCACCACAATCGACGGTGCTGGATGAAACTTACAAGATTGCCTTAACCCGTTTTGACCAGCGTATTCGTGTGGGCGGAATGGCAGAGTTAAGTGGTTTTAATCTGGGGCTGAATGAACATCGCAGAAATACATTGGAAATGGTGACAGCTGATTTATTTCCAGGAGGAGATTTACAACAGGCGAGTTTCTGGACAGGTTTACGCCCAATGACACCAGACAGTACACCGATTATTGGTGCGACATCATATAAAAATTTATTTTTAAATACTGGGCATGGCACATTAGGATGGACGATGGCGTGTGGTTCTGGCAAATTAATTGCAGATTTGGTACTAAAACACAGTCCTGAAATTTCGACTGAAGGATTATCTTTAGCACGTTATCAGCATGCGGCATAGTCGTTTTGACTGAGATGAGTATCAGCTAGAGAATTAAAATGCCAACCAGCTTGCTGGTTGGCAAATTTGTATTTGATAACAATGTAGGCATTAAAATTTGGGCTGAACCACCACTAAAATCACCACAGCCAATAAAATAAGCGTTGGCATTTCATTAAAATAGCGCCAAAACACATGCGACTTATAATGTGCATTACCAATCAGTTTTTTACGGTAGTAGCCGCAAAAGAAATGATATATGACCAGCAACCCCACTAAAGCAACTTTTAAATAAAACCAAATCGCCTGATGGTAATGATAAATTGGATCACCCCAGTCGACCAAAAAATGTGCTGTAATCAGTGTTGCAAGCATCGCAGGCCACATAATGCCACGATACAGTTTGCGCTCCATCACTTCAAAGCGTTGATGACTTACTTCATCCTCACTCATGGCATGATAGACAAATAACCGTGGCAAGTAGAACAATGCAGCGAACCAACATACCACGGAAATAATATGAAATGCTTTTACCCATAAAAAAGCATCTGAAGGAGCATCCATTAAATCACCCTATCTAGGGCGATATTATGCATCCCATTTTTTAAAAATAAGACATGCATTCACGCCACCAAAACCAAAACTGTTACTCATCACAGTATTCAATTTTGCATCGCGTTTTTCAAGTACGATATCAAATGCTTTTGCACCGTCATCAAGCGTTGTTACATTAATATTTGGTGCAATGAATTCATTTTGCATCATTAAAATGGAGTAGATCGCCTCTTGAACGCCTGCTGCACCTAAACTATGACCAGTCATTGATTTGGTTGAGCTTACAGGTGGTACATGGCCTTCACCAAATGCACGTTCCATCGCTTTAAGTTCAGTCACATCACCTGCTGGTGTCGATGTGCCATGAGTATTGACATAGTCAATTTTTTCTACACCATGTTGTTTTGCTTCGTCTAGCGCCATCAAAATACAGCGTGTTGCGCCTTCACCACTTGGTGCAACCATATCAGCACCATCTGCATTAGCGGCATATGCAACGACTTCTGCTAAAATTTGAGCACCGCGTGCTTGTGCATGTTCAAGTGATTCGAGTACCACAAAACCACCACCACCAGCAATCACAAAACCATCACGGTCTGCTGAATATGGACGAGATGCAGTTTCAGGTGTGTCGTTGTATTTAGAACACAATGCACCCATGGCATCAAAAAGTAAGCTTTGTGACCAATGATCTTCTTCACCACCACCTGCAAGCATTAAATCTTGTTTACCAAGTTGAATTTGATTGTATGCATAACCGATCGCATCTGCAGAGGTTGCACATGCGCTAGTAATGGTGTGTGAAATACCTTGGAGTTTAAAGGCTACACCCACGTTTGCAGTAATGGTATTCGACATATTACGTGGTACAAAAAATGGACCAACTTTACGAGCCCCTTTTTCTTCTAATAACTCGATCATCTCTGCGACAGATGCGGTAGAGTTACCGCCAGAACCTCCTGCAATACCATAACGCGGATTTCCAGCCAGCTGTTCAGCGGTTAAACCTGCATGTTCTACTGCTGCCACTGCTGCATTATAGGCATACATCGCACATACGCCCATAAAGCGTTTGGTACGACGGTCAATATTGTCAAAATTTTGTTCAGCAGCAGCACTGACATGACTTTTAAAATTAAGTTCAGCATACGTTGGGTTAAAACGTGTCCCAGAAATACCATTTTGTAAAGAGTGTGCGACATCTTCTAAAGTATTACCAATGCATGAGTTAATTCCCATACCCGTGATTACAACACGTTTCATTTAACATATCCCTTTATGGTCATCATAGTGGTGAATGTGTAATTGTAGCTGTAGCATATCGACAGACTAAAGTAACAACATTCTTTATCGCTTTTTAACTTGCCAACATAATAACAGAAAGATTTTTGAATTCTTATGGCAAATCTTATGCCTATTTCCCGTTTGCGAGTTTTTGACACAGGTTTATGGTTGTTTAACTAAAAAAAACATAATAAAGTTGAGATAAATACTGACTATGCCTAGTATTTATCAGCTATAAATGTATAAATTAATGGTGGAGGGTAAATGCAAAATTCTCATAATAAACATTCCAGAGGATTGCTCTCGAACGCTTTTGGAGTGGCTAAAAAGCTCAGTCACGCCGGCTTAAATTTTATTGGTCAAAATTCTCCAGATTATTTTTTTACACCTATGTCATCGACTACTGTAGGGCAAGTGATAGAGGGTACTGCTCGAATAAAACCAATATTTGCAGCACAGCAATATAAAAATCCCGAAGATATGCTGCGTAAGCAATTGCCATGGATGACACAACAATTGCTCGGACGTCATTCTCACGTGGTGAATAAGGCGAGCGATTGGATACCTGCTCAGGTTACAGATAAGATTTCTCAGTATTGCTTTCAGCAGTTAAATCAATTCAGCAACCGGCTAGCTTCGATTGATGGTGTTTTAGAGCAAGCGGGTGAATCAGATCTGGCGGCTTTAAGCGTTGATGTGGAGCGTTCAAAACGCCTGAGTCAGGCATTGGCTGAACAAAATAAATGGCTTGCATCGATACAAGGTGTCATCAGCGGAGCAACAGGAATTGTAGGCTCATCGCTGGATATCCCACTTTGTCTTATTTTATCGTTACGTACCATTTATCAAGTAGGCCGCGCTTATGGTTTTGATTTAAATCATCCCGATGGACAACAAACCGTACAATATATCTTTAACCATGTTGACTTAACTGCTTTGGCCGAGAAACATACATTGTTGGCCGGTATCAGAACGGTTGCTAATATGTTGCAAGTTCATGATATTGAAACATTACAGCAATTGATGGGTTCAGGTAATGATATTGAAATTTTACGAAAATGGTTAACTCATAGTACGGAGGAGTCTAAATGGTCTTGGTTAAATCATCTTGATCTATCGATATTCACCAAGCTAAGTCCTGTTGTAGGTGCAACCATTGGGGCAACTTATGGCTGGAAATTTATTGCTGATGTCAATGACAAGGCACAACAAGTTTTTGCGACTGCACGTCAATACCAGTTGCAATATCCAGATCATTCATATGATATTTTAACAGCTTATCAATATGCTTTAGCTGCACAGCAGCAACCTCTAAGTACTGTTAATCAAATAGATGATCATGTTGCACAAAGATCAGACGATCAGTCACCGGATATTCAAACCATGTCATTAGCGGATAAAAATATATCCGAGTTGGATTCAACACTGAACATGGTTCATTCCGATCGACCAGTCACGACAGAGATTGCTGTTGAACAATCCGAGTTGAAAGCATCATCTTAATCAAACATAAAAAATCAGTTGCTTGTTCTGGTTTTAGATAGCGTCTTCGCATGATTAATGTCGTATTTTTTTAGAAAAAGTTAAACAAAATATCTCCAATCAAGATAAAGGTTAAGAAATATCACTAAAAAAATGAATAAATTCAAATACTATTGTGAAAAAAATACCTTATTTGCGAAAATGTCGAATATTGACCATTTTTTTATATTGACATACAATTGTGTGCCCTCAAAAAGTAGTAGTTTTTTGGGGCTTTTTATTAACGGGAGAATTGCCAAATGGCAACAACAAATCAGTTGATCCGTAAGGGTCGCACAACTTTAGTTGAAAAATCTAAAGTTCCTGCGTTGAAGGCTTGTCCACAACGTCGTGGTGTTTGTACACGTGTTTATACAACTACACCTAAAAAACCTAACTCAGCAATGCGTAAAGTTTGCCGTGTACGCTTAACTTCTGGCTTTGAAGTATCAAGCTATATCGGTGGTGAAGGTCATAACCTACAAGAGCACAGTGTTGTGCTGATCCGTGGTGGTCGTGTTAAAGACTTACCAGGTGTACGTTACCATACCGTTCGTGGTTCTTTAGACTGTGCTGGTGTTAAAGATCGTAACCAGTCTCGTTCTAAATACGGTACTAAACGTCCTAAGAAATAATCTGTTTAGATTATTTTTGACAGACTGTAGCACCGCAATCCTTTATCGTCTCGCTTGTCTGATTTCTGCATTTAATTTTGTGAAATTCAAGCGACGTGTAGTAAGGCCAGCGAATGTACATGACACTTTGTACTCATGCTGGATAAACCTGAAGTGTCATATTTATAGGTAGTTAAAAATGCCAAGACGTCGCGTAGTCGCTGCTCGTGAAATCCTTCCGGATCCTAAATTCAGTAGCCAAACAATCGCTAAATTCATGAACCACGTAATGCAAGATGGTAAAAAATCTATTGCTGAAAGTATCGTTTACGGTGCTTTAGACCGCGTTCAAGAAAAATCTAAAGTAGACCCAGTTGAATTTTTCGAAGCTACGCTTGAAAAAGTTCGCCCTATGGTTGAAGTAAAAGCACGCCGTGTTGGTGGTGCTACTTATCAAGTTCCTATGGAAGTACGCCCATCCCGTCGTACAGCTTTAGCGATGCGTTGGTTAGTAGATGCTGCTGCTAAGCGTTCTGAAAAAACTATGGCTTTACGTCTTGCTGGTGAGTTGCTTGATGCAGCTGAAGGTAAAGGCGCAGCAGTTAAAAAACGTGAAGATGTGCACCGTATGGCTGAAGCCAACAAAGCATTCTCTCACTACCGTTTCTAAGCAGCTAAAACAGGCCTTAGTCAGGAATGTGTTCAAAACAAATTCATTGTTTTGTCACACAAGCGCTTTAAGTTGCTAGGCAGCTTAAAGCGTCCTGTTTTAAACAACAAAATTTAGGAATGCTAGAAATCATGGCACGTCAAACCCCAATTTCTCGTTACCGTAACATTGGTATCTCTGCGCATATTGATGCAGGTAAAACAACAACGTCTGAACGTATTTTGTTCTATACAGGTGAGAGCCATAAACTTGGTGAAACTCACGAAGGTTCTGCGACTACAGACTGGATGGAACAAGAGCAAGAACGTGGTATTACTATTACTTCAGCAGCTGTAACATGCTTCTGGAAAGGTATGGGCAACCAGTTCGATCAGCACCGTATCAACGTAATTGATACTCCGGGACACGTTGACTTCACCATCGAAGTTGAGCGTTCTATGCGTGTTCTTGATGGTGCATGTATGGTTTATTGTGCTGTTGGTGGTGTACAACCTCAGTCAGAAACTGTATGGCGTCAAGCAAACAAATATAAAGTACCTCGTATTGCGTTCGTAAATAAAATGGACCGTACAGGGGCAAACTTCTTCCGTGCAGTTGAGCAAGTAAAAACACGTCTTGGCGGTAATCCAGTGCCAATCGTTGTTCCAATTGGTTCAGAAGAAAACTTCCAAGGTGTTGTTGACCTTATCGAAATGAAAGCGATTATCTGGGATGAAGCATCTCAAGGTATGAAGTTCGAATATGGTGAAATCCCTGCTGACTTAGTAGAATTGGCGCAAGAATGGCGTACTAACATGATCGAAGCTGCTGCGGAAGCATCAGAAGAACTCATGGACAAATACTTGGAAGAAGGCGAGCTTTCTAAAGAAGAAATCGTTAAAGGTTTACGTACCCGTACACTTGCAAACGAAATTCAGCCAATGCTTTGTGGTTCTGCATTCAAAAACAAAGGTGTTCAACGTATGTTGGACGCAGTGATTGAATTCTTACCAGCACCAACTGACGTTGAAGCGATCAAGGGTATCCTTGATGACAAAGACGAAACAGAAGGTTCTCGTGAAGCATCTGACGAAGCACCGTTCTCTGCACTTGCATTCAAAATCATGAATGACAAATTCGTAGGTAACTTGACTTTCGTTCGTGTTTATTCTGGCGTGCTTAAAGCGGGTAGCCCGTGTTATAACCCAGTAAAAATGAAGCGTGAGCGTGTAGGTCGTATCGTACAAATGCATGCAAACGATCGTCACGATATCGAAGAAATTCGTGCAGGTGATATCGCAGCGTGTGTAGGTCTTAAAGATACAACAACAGGTGATACACTGTGTGATGAAAACAATATCATTACACTTGAACGTATGGAATTCCCTGAGCCAGTAATTGCACTTGCAGTTGAACCAAAAACTAAAGCTGACCAAGAAAAAATGTCAGTTGCGCTTGGTCGTTTGGCGAAAGAAGATCCATCATTCCGCGTACGTACAGATGAAGAATCTGGTCAAACGATTATTGCGGGTATGGGTGAGCTTCACCTTGACATCATTGTTGACCGTATGAAACGTGAATTCAACGTTGAAGCGAATATTGGTAAACCAATGGTAGCTTACCGTGAAACGATTAAAAAATCGGTTGAACAAGAAGGTAAGTTCGTTCGTCAAACTGGTGGTAAAGGTAAATTCGGTCACGTCTATGTACGTTTAGAACCGCTTGATCCTGAAGCTGGTAAAGATTACGAATTTGCTGAAGAAGTTGTTGGTGGTGTTGTACCAAAAGAATTCTTTGGTGCAGTAGACAAAGGTATCCAAGAACGTATGAAGAATGGTGTCCTTGCTGGTTACCCTGTTGTGGGTATTAAAGCGACATTATTTGATGGTTCTTACCACGATGTCGACTCTGATGAATTGTCGTTTAAAATGGCAGGTTCTTACGCGTTCCGTGATGGTTTCATGAAAGCAGATCCTATCCTTCTTGAACCGATCATGAAAGTTGAAGTAGAAACTCCAGAAGACTACATGGGCGATATCATGGGTGACTTAAACCGTCGTCGTGGTATGGTTCAAGGTATGGATGATTTACCTGGTGGTACTAAAGCAATCCGTGCAGAAGTTCCATTGGCAGAGATGTTTGGTTACGCAACACACATGCGTTCAATGTCTCAAGGTCGTGCAACCTACTCTATGGAATTTGCTAAATATGCTGAAACTCCACGTAACGTGGCGGAAGGCATTATTTCTAAATTCCAGTCTGGCGGTAAAAAAGGTGACGACGAGTAATCTTTCGATTACTATAAGCCCAAACTAATTCATAGTTAAAAACCAAGTGCTCATGGAGCGATCCTCCATGAGTAGTTTACAAAGGAAGATCTCATGGCTAAGGCTAAGTTTGAACGTAATAAGCCACACGTTAACGTGGGCACAATTGGTCACGTTGACCATGGTAAAACAACTTTAACAGCTGCGATTGCAACTGTTTGTGCAAAAAAATTCGGCGGTGAAGCAAAAGATTACGCTGCAATTGACTCTGCTCCAGAAGAAAAAGCACGTGGTATTACCATTAATACTTCACACGTAGAATATGACTCTCCAATCCGTCACTACGCGCACGTAGACTGCCCAGGACACGCCGATTATGTTAAAAACATGATTACTGGTGCTGCGCAAATGGATGGTGCGATCCTTGTATGTGCTGCGACTGATGGTCCAATGCCACAAACTCGTGAACACATCCTACTTTCTCGCCAAGTAGGTGTACCATACATCGTTGTATTCTTAAACAAATGCGACCTTGTTGATGACGAAGAATTACTTGAATTAGTAGAAATGGAAGTACGTGAACTTCTTTCTACTTATGACTTCCCAGGTGATGACACTCCAGTAATCCGTGGTTCTGCACTTGCTGCACTTAACGGTGAAGCGGGTCAGTATGGCGAAGATGCAGTAGTTGCACTTGTTGAAGCACTTGACTCTTACATCCCAGAGCCAGAGCGTGCAATTGACCTTCCATTCTTAATGCCAATTGAAGATGTATTCTCAATTTCTGGTCGTGGTACAGTAGTTACTGGTCGTGTAGAAACTGGTATCGTTAAAGTTGGCGAAGAAGTTGAAATCGTTGGTATTAAAGATACAGTTAAAACAACTGTAACTGGCGTTGAAATGTTCCGTAAACTTCTTGACGAAGGCCGTGCAGGTGAGAACTGTGGTATTCTTCTACGTGGTACTAAGCGTGAAGACGTACAACGTGGTCAAGTACTTGCAAAACCAGGTACAATCAAGCCGCACACTAAATTTGATGCAGAAGTATACGTACTTTCTAAAGAAGAAGGTGGTCGTCATACTCCATTCCTTAACGGTTACCGTCCACAGTTCTACTTCCGTACAACTGACGTAACTGGCGCGATCTCACTTAAAGATGGCGTTGAAATGGTTATGCCTGGTGACAACGTAGAAATGTCAGTAGAATTAATCCACCCAATCGCAATGGATGCTGGTTTACGCTTCGCAATCCGTGAAGGTGGTCGTACAGTTGGTGCTGGTGTAGTTGCTAAAGTAATTGCATAATCACTGCTGTGTGAAAAAGGCATCCTTTTAGGGTGCCTTTTTTATATTTGCTGAGCACTTTAAAATAGAAACTGGTATAAAGTTTAGACACATGATTCGATTAATGACAAAAGCCGATGTCGCACGTGTTACTGCCATTGAAAACCGTGTACAAAGTCATCCTTGGCGCGCAACACAGTTTGAAGAAGCGGTGGATAGTTATCAAGCCACAGTATTTGAGATACAAGGACAAGTCATTGGTTTTTGTATATTACAGCCAGTATTGGATGAGGCGAATTTATTATTGATGGCCATTGATCCTCAATTTCAGGGGCAGGGCTATGGCTTTCAGTTGCTTGAGCAATCTATTCAGATGCTGGACAATCAGCCAGTACAAATTTTTTTAGAAGTACGTGAAAGTAATCTTGCCGCTATCGCTTTATATGAAAAAAATGGCTTCCATCAAATTGATTTGAGAAAAAATTACTATCCTCATCATCATGGTACACGTGAGCATGCCATTATTATGGTGAAATCATGTACAGATGATTTTTCGCGGTTATTTCAATAAATCACACTCATTATTTTATCATGGAATCATCCCATCCTGTGGGTAGCGTTGTCATGAGCGATTGGCCAAGTTGATGAATCTCTTGCATACTTAATATTTTATTGAGTTTTCGCCATTGGCCATCTAACAGCAGTTCTAGTGGTAAATATTGGACTTTATAATTCATTTTATCGGAATGTGGTACCCAATAGCCTAAATAGACATAATCTAGATTAAGCTGTTTGGCATATTCAATTTGTTTTAAAATTGCAAAAGTTCCCAGTGAGCGATGACTTTCATCAGGGTCAAAAAAAGTATAAACCGCAGATAAGCCATCATCAAGCTGATCACAGGTAGATACGGCAATGAGTTTTTCATTAAGCCAAAATTCTAAGAAAAAACTATGGGTACAGCTTTGTACTAAAAATTTATCAAATTGATCTTGGCTTGGGGGATACATATCGCCATCTGCATGGCGTGTCGTAATATAGCGTTCATACAGTTGATAATGTTGTAGGGTTGCATCTTGGGTAGGTGTTATTTTAAGTATTAAGTCTTTATTTTTTTTCCATGCTTTTTTTTGTGCACTATTGATGCGAAATAGCGCGACAGGAACCCGTGATGAGATACATTGCCGACATAAGTGGCATTCGGGTCGATAAATAAAATCACCACTTCTACGAAATCCTACACGTGAAAGTTCTGATAAGGTCACGACATCAATTTTATGAGTAGGATCTAAAAATACCATGCGTGACGATTTGTCTTTTAAATAGCTACAGGCATGAGGGGGGGTAATATAATATTGTAATTCATTTAATAGGGCTTCTGGTTGATAAGAATTCATAGTAAGCTCCCTGTTATTTTTCACTCTATTAGGTAATTATTTTCTGCGATACTTTTACTTGAAAATACACGTTCTTGATAAATTTTCCAATCAATCGATGGTTGATCGATGACCGTTTTTAGTGATTTTAAGTAATCTTGGCGAGAAAGCGTTGTTGCACCAAGACGTAGCAGATGATCATTGACCAATTGACAATCAATCCAAGGTAATTTTTCTGTAATGCCAATCAGCATTAAACAATAGAAGGCCATTTTTGATACGTCTGTTTTATGGCTAAACATAGATTCGCCGAAGCAGCCATGACCAATATTTACACCATAAAGTCCCCCGATGATATTGTGCTGTTCCCAAACCTCAATACTATAACCATAGCCTGCATCAAAGAGTGCACAATAAGCTTGAATAATATCTTCACTAATCCATGTATCATCAGCATAGCGACGTGGTAAAGAACATGCACGAATAACATGATTAAAATCATGATTGATTGTAATTTGATAATCAAATTTTTTCATATTTCGTAATAATGACTTACTGGGCTTATAGCTGGCTGGATTAATAATACAACGTGGTTCGGGAGACCACCAACAAATAGGATCATTTTTAGAAAACCAAGGAAATAAGCCATGTGTATAAGCTTCAAAAAGCGTCGAAGGAGAAAGGTCTGCGCCAATACAGATCAGTCCTTCACCCTCTGGATCGGCTTCAATAGGATCTGGAAAGTAATAACTGGAGGGTGCAAGCATGAGTTTACTGTATTCATAATAATTTCTTAATTTATACTACCCAAAGTGGTCGCTAAAGTTAAATGCTAAGGACATTATTTGAGTGATTTGGTCATTTTAATTTTATCTTAGTGGTACGAGTTTCAAATTTGTTATATTACGCCATACAATCTGAATGGTTAGTTAAAGTTATATTCTAACCATGAACAGATTGTATGGGATATTGAATCAAAAAATAGTCAACACTAAATTGACGTATTATAAGCTATCGAGATATTTTTCTGCATCTAATGCTGCCATACAGCCAGAACCAGCCGAAGTAATGGCTTGGCGATAAATACTGTCTGCAATATCACCCGCAGCAAATACACCTGGTACAGAGGTTTGAGTGGCATTACCTGAAGTACCACTTTGTACTTGGATATAGCCATCACGTAGCTGCAGTTGACCTTCAAACATGCTACTGTTTGGCTTGTGGCCAATCGCTACAAATAGACCAGAAACGTCGATATGCTGTGTAGATTGATCTTGCGTAGACTGTAGACGAATACCGGTAACGCCAGTTTGATCACCGAGTACCTCATCGACTTGATGATTCCAAATAATACTGATTTTACCTTCTTTTTCTTTCTCAAAAAGATGGTCTTGTAGAATTTTTTCTGCACGTAAACTGTCACGGCGATGTACCAGTGTAACGTGAGCGGCAATATTCGATAAGTACAGTGCTTCTTCTACAGCAGTGTTGCCACCACCAACCACCATCACCTTTTGGCCTTTATAGAAAAAGCCATCACATGTTGCACAAGCACTGACGCCTTGACCCATAAATGCGGCTTCAGATTCAAGTCCTAAATACTGTGCAGTGGCACCTGTACAAATAATGAGTGCATCACAGCTAAATTCTTCCATATCACCTTTAAGGCGAAAAGGGCGTTGGCTAAAATCAACTTCATTAATATGATCATAAACAATTTCTGTACCGAAACGCTCTGCATGTGCTTGCATACGTTCCATCAGTGCAGGACCTGTTAGCCCTTCTGGATCACCCGGCCAGTTATCAACTTCAGTTGTGGTGGTTAATTGCCCACCCAATTGTAAACCCGCAATCAGCATTGGCTTTAAGTTTGCACGTGCGGCATAAACGGCTGCACTATAGCCTGCCGGGCCAGAACCAAGAATAATGAGACGTGAGTGACGTACATTCATTAATTACATCCTTTTTATTTAGATCTTGCTAAAATTATACGTGAAACTCTTGCACAATTGTGCTTGTTTAAACTCGATATTACTGATCATCTAAATCGATTTGAGCTATATCGAATGATGGTGATTGAGTATTGTGAGATTAACTTTTGATATGAACTATTGATCTAGTTTAATTTATGATCAATTGATGCGTATTATACGATATGCTGTGGCAGATAAAGATGCTTTTGTAAGCAGGATAGTTTTAAATCATCAATCATGATGCTGCATAGCATAACTTAACAACACACGTAAAGAATAATGCATCATTTTCTGATGAAGATGTGCATAATAGCATATGAACGAATGATGTAAAGTTGAATGACTTTAGCATAAAAATATGATGAATACAGGCTTACAGGACAGTATATGACTGCGGTGTCGAGTACATATGTACAGCGCTTAATAGTGACAATATTTCTCATTTCATTTGGAATTTATCTGTTCCTTGCGACAGTGACTTATACTCCATTTGATCCGGGATGGATGCATCTTTCTAGTGATACCCAAACGGTATCCAATGCAAGTGGTGTGATTGGCGCATGGATTGCAGATTTACTGTTTGGCTTTTTGGGCTGGGCAATGTTTTTAGTTCCAATCTATTTATTTACTGAAGCGATTCAATTGTGGTGGCCACATAGCTTTTTAAATCGGTCATTTCGTTATGCTGCACAGTTTTTTATTGTTTTGGCGACCTCAAGTTTATTGTATCTATTTTGGCAGGTACCTAGCGATACTTTAGCAAATGCATCAGGGGGGATTATTGGTTATGAGCTTGGCCAGAGTTTAACTCAGGTATTAACAATTTATGGTGCGAGTCTCTTTTTAATTATATTTTGGTTGATTTTATTCACACTGGCTTTTGGTGTGAAATGGAATAAGACATGGAGTACATTAAAAGCTACACCTGCTTATTTGCAAGATTTGTTTTATCATGTACCGAAAACACAACAACAAGCCACTACACATACCACCCCAATCGTACAGACCACGACCATCGCTTCTGCACCGCGTAGAGAGGAAATGGTCAATCAGAATGAGCTAACCGAGTCTATTCAGCTTGATACTGCTCAACAAGAACAGCCTGTAGACCATACTGCCGAGCGCTTATTTAATGATATTGTGGCAAAAGAAAATCATCAACGAGATCAACAGCAGTTAGATGACAGTGCTAAAGTTTCAGTTCAACACATAGAACAAGCACACCATATTGAATTAGAACAAACGATTGCTCAGGCACATCAAGTTGAACAAGAGATTGCCAATCGTGTGGTATCAACAGGGGAGGTTTGGCGTGCGATAGCAGATGATGCTGTACAACAGCATAATCAGGATATTCATGCATTACTGAAAGCCTCTCAAGATCATCAGCAACCGTCTACATTAGATCCTATGTCTAATCATGGCATAGATATGACAGAAAAAATGCAGACTTCAGATCAATCCGAGCAACAGCGGGTAGATTGGGATGATGATCAAATTTTTGATGAACTTTTGGCAGCAGTACCTCATCATAAATCTGTAGATATGCATCGTCCATTTCAGCAGCAGACTCATGATCCACATCATGGTTTATATATTGTTGAAGATACGCCAGTTGCAGATCAAGAGATGATTACGACAGCATCTCGCCAACCATCAGCTGATGGATTACGCCCTGCTGCAGCACCATTATCAGATGTTGATTTTGATCACTTAGATCAATTGCTGATGGATGATATTGCTGAGACGACTACAAAAACAGCAGCACAAGTTGCAAGTTATGCACAGTCAACACCATTTGTAAATGCAGCCATTCATACCGCAACAAGTGCTGCACCATTGGTTTCTTCCGATGAAAAAGAACGTATTCGGCAGGATAAGGATGCCTTTCGAGAAGCATGGCAAGATACCACTGCAACAGCTGCAGCACCACTGGAGGAAGAGTTTGATTTAGATGCACCCTTGACTGATCGTTATGGACGTCCATTGTCACGTGCAATGCAAGTTGCACAAAAGCGTAAAGATTTGCCCACCTTACCCGGATTGGAAATTTTGGATAAGGTTGATCCCAATAAAAAAGTCAATTTTACTGCTGAACAATTGGCACGATTATCTGAATTATTAGAAATTAAGCTACAAGAATTCAATGTTAAAGCCAAAGTGATTGAAGCCCAGCCTGGTCCTGTAGTGACTAGATTTGAGCTTGATTTAGCACCTGGTGTCAAAGCCTCTAAAGTTACCAATATTTCACGTGATTTAGCCCGATCAATGTCAATGGCCTCTGTCCGTGTTGTAGAAGTCATTCCCGGTAAACCTTATATTGGTATTGAGGTTCCCAACAGTAGCCGTGAAATGGTGCGCTTGATTGAGTTGCTTGATACACCAACTTATCGTGATCCAAATGCGTTAATTTCGATGGCAATGGGGAAAGATATTTCAGGTCATCCTGTATTAACGGATTTAGCGAAAGCACCACATATGCTGGTTGCTGGAACAACAGGTTCTGGTAAATCCGTAGCCGTCAATGCCATGATTTTGTCAATGCTGTTAAAATATACACCAGAGCAATTACGCTTAATCATGATTGACCCTAAACAGTTGGAATTGGCAAACTATAATGATATTCCACATTTATTAACACCTGTCGTAACAGACATGAAAGATGCAGTAAGTGCTTTAAACTGGTGTGTAAATGAAATGGAAAGACGTTATAAGTTAATGTCTTTGTTAAAAATTCGTAAATTAGCCGATTATAATCGTAAAGTTGAAGAAGCGATTGAAAATGGTGAAGACCTGATTGATCCAACTTGGAAACCAAGTGACTCTGCAACACAAAGTCGTGCGCCACGTTTAACACCATTGCCGACGATTGTTATTATTGCGGATGAGTTTGCCGATATGATTATGCAAGTCGGTAAAAAAGCAGAAGAAATGATTACAAGGTTGGCTCAAAAATCACGTGCTGCTGGTATTCATTTATTACTGGCTACACAACGTCCAACAGTGGATGTGGTCACGGGTTTAATTAAAGCGAATATCCCGACCCGAGTAGCACTACGTGTAAACTCTAAACTAGATTCAAGAACAATTCTGGATGCTGGTGGTGCAGAAGACTTATTGGGTCATGGTGATATGTTATTTCTTGGACCGGGTAAAATTGAGCCTGAACGCGTACATGGTGCTTTTATTTCTGATGATGAAGTCAATCGGATTTGTGATGCATGGCGTGAACGTGGTGAGCCAAATTATATTGATGAAATTTTAACACCGTATGATGAAGAGCAAAGTTCACGTGGTTTTGAAGATGCAGATGGGGCATCAGATCGAGATGCACTTTATGATCAATGTGTTGCTTTTGTCTTGGAAACACGTAAAGCATCGACATCATCATTACAGCGTAAATTTAGTTTAGGCTATAATCGTGCAGCACGGATCATTGATCAAATGGAAGAGAGTGGTATCGTGAGTGCAATGGGTGCCAATGGTAAACGAGAAATTTTAGTGTGATTTAATCCGATAAAAAAAGCCTGCATGATGCAGGCTTTTTACTATATGATCAGGATCATCATTTAAGCAAATTTTGCCAACACTGCTAAAAATTCATCTTTATGACGTGGATATTGTGCAATAACATCATGAATGCGTTGACCTTCAGGGTCTTGTGCATTGATATTGCGTCCATCGGCAATAAACTGATTTAACAAGCGTTCATAGTCCGTTGGACGCATATGTTTAAATGCATGATAAAGTACGTGAAAATCTGCATTCACGCCTTCAGGAGGAAGCTGATTAAGGTAGGCAAATACGCGCTCATCTGACCATTCTTCATTGAACGTTGCTGGTTGAGACAATGCCATTGCAATCTCCTAGATATATTTTTTTACAGTTAAAAAGGCAAAATATAAGGCAGGGAAAAGCAGTGCTTTTGTCCCTGATGATATTTTGCCTTGATTTAATGCAATTGCCTAATCAGAAATCAGATTATCGCTCTTCAGGCAAATTGATATTCATTTCCAGCATTTCAATATTAGCTTCTGAACGAACTGACATTTGAATATGCTGTTCATCCACACCGCGTACATAACGGTTGACAACTTGCATGATTTCTTTTTTCATTTGTTCAATTTTATCTGGGCTAAGACGACGGCTAAGACCATGTTCAGAAGCAACAATGACTTTGAGACGATCTTTAGCAGTTTGTGCGCTGGTTGGTTTGTCATCACCACCAAATAATTTACTCCAAAAACTAGCCATCTTATGCTCCAAATAATCGTGCTAACCAACCTTTAGGTTTTGCTGTGATATGGCGATATTCACGCTCTTCGCCAAGAAAACGTGCCACTAGGTCATCATAGGCTTGGCCAGCATCAGCATCTGGATACAGAATAACGGGTTTTCCTTCATTGGATGCCTGTAAGACACTTTTACATTCAGGAATAACACCTAAGGTTGGAATTCGTAAAATATCCTTAGAAATATCATCAATCGTTAACATTTCTTGTTTGTCTGCACGCTCTGGATTGTAACGTGTAATACATAAATGCTTGCGAATACGTCCTTCATTTTGCTCTACTTTTTTTGTTTTACTGTCGAGCATACCAATGATGCGATCAGAGTCACGGACTGAAGAAATTTCAGGGTTGGTGACAATAATGGCTTCATCCGCATGATACATCGCTAAAATAGCGCCTCGTTCAATGCCTGCGGGAGAGTCACAAATAATGTAATCAAATTCTTGCGATAATTCGTCCATAACACGTGCGATACCTTCATCGGTTAACGCATCTTTATCTCGTGTTTGTGATGCAGGTAAAATATAGAGATTTTCTATATCCTTGTCGCGAATTAAAGCCTGTTGTAATCGTGCTTCATTGTTTAATACATTGACAAAATCATAGACCACACGACGTTCGCAGCCCATGATTAAATCGAGATTACGTAAGCCTACATCAAAATCTATAACAACAGTTTTGTGGCCACGTTGGGCTAATCCTGTTGCAAAAGATGCGCTTGTAGTAGTTTTACCTACACCACCTTTACCTGATGTTACGACAACAATTTTTGCCACCGAATCCACTCCTATTATCATATAAAAATCCCCTATATTTGGGGGGGATTTTAATGCTTATTTATACATTAAAATGGGATAACGTCAAAGACCAGTTCTTGCTGATCATTTAAGTAAATATGTACTGATTTTTTTAACATATCCGGTGCAATATCATCTGCAACACAATAGATTCCAGCAATCGAAACTAATTCTGCTTCTAGTGAATGGCAAAAAATTCTGGCACTGGTATTACCACCAAAACCGGCAATGACTCGACCGCGAACACTACCATATAGATAAATATTGCCAGATGCGATCACTTCCGAACCACTATTAATCCCAGCATTAATGATGATGTCACCATGTTTTTGTACTAAACACTGTCCGGTACGTAAAATTTCATCATGATATGATGTGATATGTGTGATAGTTGTTTCTGTTACAATTTGTTCTTCTACAGCAGCAATGGTGGTATCGGTCTCTGGTTTAATCTCAACCACTTGTTCTTTTGTTGCTTTTATTTTTTGCATTTTTCGGTCTATAGGCACCACTGGAAACTGAATAGAGCGTGCCTGATCAGTCAGCAGCCCTTCAGTCACAGCCATTGGTTGTACATCTAGACTAATCAGTAATTGAATTAAAGCGATTAACTCTTGTTCAACCGTACTTTCAATCACGACCAATGTTCCAGCAGCAATCGTTTTTTCAAGCAATGGGGTCAGTTGCTGGCGAATCACATCATGATCATTGGTGTCTAAGATAATGCGCAGCGCATTGACCATTCTGCCTTTTATCCGTATGTCAGCCATAATGATTCCTTGAGGATTTTGCACGACTCAGTATTGTCGAACTTGTAAGAAGTGAAAGCAGATGCTAGAACAAATTTCATAAATTCTCTAGCATCCATATTAATTTATTTTGCATCTGTTTATTCTTTGTTTTGTTTTGCCTCATTTTTACTTTCTTCCATGATCTGTTGCCAATGTTTGATTTTCACCTGTTGTTGGATTGCATCTAAGCTTTCAAAGACCGCAGATGATACCAGACGGTCGATATTGGTATTTTTTTCCAAAGGAATTTGACTGATTTGCTTGGCAATATAACGATAGGAGGGAAGTGTTTCTCCAGATTGTATTGTTGCAAATGGTTGAATGATCCCTTGGGTAATATTTTCACCCAGACGTTGCCCAATACTTTGTATCTGCTGTTCGATACGGTTTCCCACAATCGGGATAAGACGCAATAATTGTGTCAGTTCGGGTGTATCCTCGATTGCCTGATTCACAATTTTACCAATATCCTTGGCAATTAAATCACGGTTTTTTTGTAATTCTTTTCCTAGTGTATCGGTTAAAATATCGGATAATGCAACGGCAAATAGCTGTCTTTGATGATTGATGATCTCTGCAATCAGCTGTTTGTGTGTGGTACTGGTGGTCAATTCTTTTTTGATGCCAGTTAATACCGTTAACACAATACGACTGGTCAATTCTTCCATCAGTAAATTGTAATAAAAGTTGGCTTGTTTATACCAACGATTGGGAAAAATTTGATAGCCATGCTCATGCAGTTGATAGGCAATCGCACCTGCACGTAATAGACGTAAAAAACGTAACTGCGGAATAATCGCTAAAATTTCATACCAATGTACAAAAGGAAAAAAGAACCATCTTTGATGCTGTTTCATGATGATCGCAATACACCAACGCACCAATAATTCGATGATTAATAGACTGGTGAACCAGCTTTCAGTAATAACAACCCAAGGTCTAAGTTCTGATTTATAATAATTGAGTAACTCTGAAAGTTGAATGAGATCAAAAAACCAAATTGAAAAGTCACTCATTAGCATGGCATTTGAACTTAAACAAAACAAATTTATAATGATCAAAAACATCATAAAAATGTCATAACCGAGTGCAACTTTCCACCCCCAAGAACCTTCCTTCACAAAATTGAAAGTCGGTTTAATTCTTGGTTTTTCTGCAGCCATTATATTTCCTGATTTATATGTAGGTTAGCGCTAAAATGGATTAAAATTCAAATATAAACATTAAAAAACGGTATAACCATTTCATGCTTTGTATATTTTGTTTGCATGATTCTAGCCGATCATCTAAATGATTTGATGAACATCAACAGACTTTAGTTTATTGCTTTAAAGATGATTTAAGCGTTGTTTCATCTCATCAATCAGTTGATCTTTTTCTGTCCAGAGCATCGCAATCCAGTCCTGAAAACGTGCTTTAAATATAGGATCTTCTTCATAATTACCATCAAGAACCCAAGCTGGAATATCAATTTTACGTAAATTGACAGCAATTCGAGGAACCTCACCTAGCCAAAATTCACCGTAACCTGGTACACCATCAGGATAAACAATCGTCATATCAACAAAAGCATCGATTTTATGACCTAAAATATGTAATGCAAGTGCTAGTCCACCCGCTTTAGGTTTAAGTAAGTGTCGATAGGGAGATTGTTGCTGTGCATGTTTTTCAGCACTAAAACGGGTACCTTCCACGTAATTCAACAAGGTAAATGGCTGGCTTAAGAGTTGTGCACAGGCTTTTTTAGCCTCATCCATGTCACGATGTCTAAGATCAGGATTTTTTTCAATCTGTGCTTTACTATGACGCTTCATCATAGGAAAGCCTAAAATCTTAAACGCTTGCCCAACAAAAGGAATAAAAATCAGCTCCCATTTGGTAAAAAAACGTGTTAAAGGCATACGTGTTAGACCAAAATATTGATTGACCGTGGTATCTACCCAGCTTTGATGATTACAGGTCATGAGGTAGCGTCCCTGTAGGTTTAAATCAAGTTGTGGATCAACCGTAATATCCCATTGTGTGTTGGGTAATACATGATCAATTAACCAGTTATTGACTTTAAGCCAGCGGTTGGTCAGTTCAATATTCATTTCATCAACTTTTTGTGATTGACGCAATAATTTGGTTAAGCCTAGCGCTAAGACAGGTGGACCATGAAAAAATGTACTGCCCGTGATTACAGTACCGACTGTGATGCCTGTTGAAATTTTCTTAAATAAGGGCTGTTTGTGTAACTCAATGGTCATATTTTGCCTTTATAGAACTATAACTTGATATTGAATATGGTATTTATCATAGATGTTGTATACGTGTTTGAGAAGTATAGCGCATATAATGATGAAGAAACGATGATGATTTTTAGATAAAAAGTGAAATTATTTTTTTACATTTTGCAACATAGTAAAAAAATGTTAACAAAACTAATCTATTCTAAAGACTTATTTTGCTTCATTATTTACAATAGCAAGCCATAATATAACGCAGGAGGCATGCAATGCGTGCATTAGCAATTTCAGCAATCGCAGGTGCGATGGTTCTTTCAGGTTGTCAATCTACAGGCAACAACATGGGTGGATTTGAATATGATAAGTCTGCGATTGGTGCCGTAATTGGTGCAGCAGCAGGTTATGGTATTTCTAAAGGTAATGCCAATACTTCAAGTCAAAATAATCGTGCTGCAGCAATTGGTGCATTACTAGGTGGTGGTGCAGGTCTTTATCTAGATAATAAAGAGAAAAAACTTCGCCAACAAATGGCGGGTACAGGCGTAGAAGTCAACCGTAATCCAGATGGCTCTGTGGGCTTAATTATGCCAGGCAGTATTACATTTGATACAAATAAATCAAATATTAAGCCAAACTTTTATGCCACTTTGGATAAAGTTGCTCAAGTCTTAACTGAAGATAGCAAAAGCGGTATTTTAGTGACAGGTTATACTGATAATACCGGTAATGATTCGATTAATATTCCATTATCTCAAGCGCGTGCACAAGCTGTAGCGAACTATATTGCGAGTCGTGGTGTATCAACAACACGTATTAATGCTCAAGGTATGGGTGCGGCAAATCCAATTGCAAGTAATGCAACTGCTGCAGGCCGTGAGCAAAACCGCCGTGTTGAAATTAGTGTATATGCAATTCAATAATCAAGTTTGAATTATCCTAAAAACCACCTTTGGGTGGTTTTTTTTATCAACATTTAAATGTATTTTGCATTAGGCAAGTGAGCATCAGATGTCTATAATCGAAGCCGAATCAAAATGAGGAGCGAATATGTCACTTGCAAGTCAATTAAATGACAAGCAACTTGAAGCCATGCAATATACTCAAGGACCCTTGTTAGTACTTGCGGGGGCGGGTTCAGGTAAAACATCTGTGATTACACGTAAAATTGCTTATCTGGTCAAGCATTGCGGTATTCCAGCACATCGTATTACTGCAATGACCTTTACCAATAAAGCGGCACGTGAAATGAAAGAACGTGTCAGTAAATTATTAAATCGTGAAGAGTCTAAAGGTCTTTCAGTATCCACTTTCCATACGTTTGGTTTGAATCTATTACGGATTGAATTAAAACATACCCCTTTAAAAGCCAACTTTTCCATTCTTGATGCAGATGATTGCAAGCGAATTTTGATGGATCTGATGCAGCGCGATAATCTATCCGGTGCAGAAAGTAAAGAATTGATTGCCAAAGCCATGAAAATGATCTCGGATTGGAAAAATGATCTCATTCCTCCCGAGCAAGCACATACCACGTGTGAAACTGCTGATGATATTCAGATGGCACATCTCTATCAGCTATATGAACGTAATTTACGTGCCTATAATGCAGTTGATTTTGATGATTTAATTGTAATTCCAACACGATTATTACAAGAAAATGCAGAATTACGTGATCGTTGGCAAAATCGTGTTCGCTATTTATTGGTTGATGAATATCAAGATACCAATACGGCACAGTATATTCTGGTCAAATTGCTGGTTGGGGTGATGGGGCAATTCACTGCTGTGGGCGATGATGATCAATCTATTTATGCATGGCGTGGTGCTAAGCCTGAAAATATGGCATTGCTTAACGATGATTTTAGAAATTTAAAAGTGATTAAATTAGAGCAAAATTATCGTTCTACTAGCCGTATTTTAAAAGCAGCCAATACGGTAATTGGTCATAATCCGCATATTTTTGATAAAAAATTATGGTCTGATAAAGGTCATGGCGAAACCATTCGGGTGATTACATGTCGTCATGATGATGATGAAGCAGAACGCGTTGTAAAAGATTTAATCACGCATAAATTGATGAATGGTAAAAATTGGAAAGATTATGCCATTTTATATCGGGGTAATTTTCAGGCACGGGTTTTAGAGACTCAGTTACGTCAAATGCAAATTCCTTATAAATTGTCAGGTGGACAATCTTTTTTTGCACGTTCAGAAATTAAAGATATCATGAGTTATCTGAGATTAATTATTAATCCTGAAGATGATAGTGCCTTTTTACGTATTATTAATACGCCGAAACGTGCCATTGGTCCAGTGACACTTGAAAAATTAGGTTTGTTTGCACAAGAAAGCCATTTATCTTTACTTGCAGCAGCCGGTGATCAGCGCTTAAGTTTAGCAATTCCTCAGAAAGCAACGACTCAATTGGCTGAGTTTGCTGGATTTATAGCTAATTTTACCCGTGATTTATTAGAAGATGATGAGCCAGTACCGATTATTCGTCAAATGATGCTTGAAGCTGGATATATTGACTATATTAAAGCATCAGCGGCAACACCAGCACAAGAAAAAACCAAGTTAGATAATATTGAGATTTTATACAGCAGTATTCAAAGTCTGATTAATCGCGCTGAAGATGTTGATGAAAAAAACATTGAAAGTGTGATTCGTAAGATGGTATTGCTGGATATGCTGGAACAGCAGCAAGAAGAAGAAGATACAGATAAAGTCAACTTGCTGACATTACATGCTTCTAAAGGTTTGGAATTTCCATTTGTGTATTTAATTGGTTTGGAAGAGGAAATTCTACCGCATAAAAATTCGATTGCTGCCGATACGGTGGAGGAAGAACGGCGTTTGATGTATGTCGGCATTACGCGGGCTCGTCAAGGGTTAACCATTACTTTGGCTGAGCAGCGTAAAGCTGGCGGGCAAATGAAACAAATGACACCAAGTCGTTTTCTGGATGAATTACCACAAGATGAATTAGAGTGGTTAGGACGCAAGAAAAAGCTTGCTGGAAATATTGATCCAAAACTACAAGCTCAACAGTATTTAGAAAATTTACGTGCGTTAATTAAACGCTAAGTTATTACATAGATGAATATCAAGTAGGAAAATTCATGAAAGTTCAGGTTAAGGTATTAGATCAGCGTTTAGGTACACAATGGCCTTTACCCACTTATGCGACCACAGGTTCGGCAGGTTTAGATTTGCGCGCATGTGTTGATGAAGCCATCTCGATTGAACCAGGTCAAACGATATTAGTTAAAACAGGCTTGGCAATTTATATTCAAGATGTCAACTTTGCGGGTTTGATTTTACCGCGCTCAGGCTTAGGTCATAAACACGGTATTGTGTTAGGTAATTTGGTTGGTTTAATCGATTCAGATTATCAAGGTGAACTCATGGTTTCAGTCTGGAATCGTAGTCAAAGTACATTTGTTTTAGAACCAGGTGAGCGCTTAGCACAATATGTACTGGTACCTGTGGTTCAAGCTGAGTTTGAGCAAGTTGAAGAATTTGTTGCCACTGAGCGTGGTGCTGGTGGTTTTGGTCATACAGGTCAAAATTAACTGTTGCAGCATGGGATCTGCTGATTGCTTGATCCCATGTTGAAATCTTATTGAAAGTTAATTCAAAATAGATTAATAATAAACAAGATCTATGCATCTATCCATTCACTGCCTTGGCAGTAATAGTATTATTTATCCATTTCAAATAATCAAAGTCAGTAAAGTTTTTTTACTGAAAAATGATTTTTTATACCATTACTTCGTTATTAATCAAAGTCATTACCTATGAATGCTCAACAATATCATTTTCCTTTTCATATATTTAGAGCGTATGATATTCGTGGAAATATTGATGTATTGTGTCCATCGGTTGTGGCTGCAATTGCTGATGCGTTGGTGCATCAATTTAAACAAGCACATCAATTTCAAATTGTATTGGGATATGATGCACGCCTTACCAGTGCAGACTATGCTGCGATCATGACGCAAAGATTTGAAGCACAGGGTATGCAGGTGCTTCAGATTGGTTGCTGTTCTAGTCCAATGATGTATTTTTCAGCACAGCAGACAGCTGGAAATGGGATTATGATTACAGCCAGCCATAATCCAAAATCAGATAATGGAATTAAGTGGATACTCAATGGGCTGCCACCTTGTCCAGAGAAAATTCAGCAAATTGCAAATTTGGCCTATCGCTATCTCGATCTAAATTCAATCACAGATCCACCTGAATACACTCAAATTCAGTATGAGGCTAGATTTCAATACGCATATCAAGATTACTTAACCACAGATATTCACTTTAAACGCCGTTTTAAAGTGGTCGTTGATGGTTTACATGGATCAGCAGGTCATTGTGCTAAACTGATTTTAAAGCAGTTAGGATGCGAGGTCATCGCAATACGTTGTCATGCAGATGGAAATTTTCCAGATCATGCACCAGATCCTTCAAAAGCAATCCATCTTCATCAATTAAAACAGGCTGTAATCAATGCTCAGGCAGATGTAGGGATTGCACTGGATGGTGATGGTGATCGGGTTGTATTGCTAGATGAGTCCGCACATATCATTACCGCAGATCGCTTTATTGCCGTATGTGCTGAAATCTGTCTTGCTCGACATCCTTGGCATGAAATTGTTTACGATGTTAAATGTTCAGCGATGATTAATGCTGTTGTAAAAGCCATGAATGGTATTCCAGTGATGCTGAGAACCGGAAGTTCATTTTTACGCCAATATATTGCTAAATCAAATGGAAATGCTGTTTTTGGTGGAGAGTTTGCGGGACATTATGTCTTTAATGACGGGCGTGGTTTGGGGTATGATGACGGTCTTTATGCTGCGCTTAGAGTATTAGAGTATTTGAGTCAGTTTCCTGATCTAAAAATATCTCAATTATTTGAAAAATATCCTGAAAGAACCAGTACAGAAGACACTTATATTAGTACTTATCAATTTGATCCCCAATTGGTACTTGATACGGTTGCAGCCAAAAGTCATACCCTCAATGCGAAATTAAGTAAAATTGATGGGGTAAGACTTGATTTTGAAGATGGATTTGGCATTATTCGGGCATCAAATACAGGCGAGTACTTTACTGTACGTTTTGATGCTCAAAGCCCTGTACACTTAAATCATATTCGGTCTGTTTTTGCTGCAATGTTAAGCGATCAGTACCCTCAAATTGCCCAAGATATATTAGATGCTCAATAAGGAGAGGCGAATGCCAAATCAACAGACTGGCATCGACAAAGCACAAATTTTGACAGAAGCTTTGCCGTATATTCAACGTTTTGCTGGTAAAACACTGGTGGTTAAATATGGTGGTAATGCCATGACAGATCCAGAGTTGGAAAGTTCATTTGCCCGAGATATTGTTTTATTAAAAACAGTCGGTTTGAATCCGATTGTTGTCCATGGTGGTGGACCACAAGTCGATTCATTTTTAAAACAATTAGGCCGAGAGTCACAACGTATTGATGGTATGCGTGTTACTGATCCCGCGACGATGGAAGTTGTTGAAATGGTGCTCGGCGGTAGTGTGAATAAGTCGATCGTAAATTTAATTAATCAGCATGGTGGTCGTGCGATCGGTCTAACAGGTCAAGATGGTAATTTGATTCGTGCACAAAAGTTGCTGATGGAAAAAGTCACTGAAGATGGAACAGTACAACAGATTGATTTAGGTCTGGTTGGTGAAGTTGTTGGTGTAAAAACTGATGTACTGGAAATGTTTACGCAAAGTGATTTTATTCCTGTCATTGCACCTCTTGGCGTTGATGAACAGGGTTTAACTTATAATATCAATGCAGATTTGGTTGCAGGTAAGGTTGCTGAAGCATTGGGTGCTGAAAAACTGATTTTATTGACCAATATTGCAGGGGTACTCGATGAAAATAAAAACCTGTTAACGGGTTTAACCACGCAAGAAGTAGATCGCTTAATTGAGACCGGTATTATTTATGGCGGTATGATTCCTAAAGTGGGTTGTGCTTTAGATGCTGTTAAAGGAGGAGTCGTCAGTGCTCATATTGTCGATGGCCGTGTACCACATGCATCTTTACTGGAAATCTTTACTGATCACGGGGTTGGAACTTTAATTACGAACCGTGTACATAGCAAAAAAAATGAGCATTAAGTTACAGATCGCATTTATCGTATGATGCTGATGTAATCATGATTAGGGGCTGTTGTGCAGTGAGGATGATGGAAACATCTACTCATATCTCGTTGTCGTATTGATGCTAATTGAACTTAGCATATGACTTCGTTTCAAAGCATAAACAGCCCCTAAATTAAGGAATTTATTTTGATCAATACACGATTATGATTTGAAAATATCATGATCTCAGGCAAAATATAGTCATCACTCAATCTGCTCTTGATGAAATATTATGTGTCAACTTTTGGGAATGAACTGTGCAACACCGACGGATATTACCTTTTCATTTCGTGGGTTTTCACAGCGTGCAGGAATTACCTCTGATCATGTTGATGGTTTTGGTATCGCATTTTTTGAAGACAAAGCATGTCGATTATTTGTCGATAATCAATCTGCGGTTGAATCACCAATTGCCGAGTTAATTCGTAATTATCCTATAAAATCTCGTAATGTTATTGCACATATTCGAAAAGCAACACAAGGCAAAATTAATCTAGAAAATTCACATCCATTTATGCGTGAGCTTTGGGGAAGACAGTGGATTTTTGCTCATAATGGTGATTTACATGATTTTCATCCGGTTTTATCCGGACGATATACCCCAGTAGGCAATACCGACAGTGAACGTTCATTTTGTTATCTACTGGATCAACTGATTCTAAGATTTGGTTTTAAGGAGCCTACACTGGCAGAGATTTTCGCGGTACTTGTTGAAATCTCACCACAAATTGCTGAGCATGGTACATTTAATTTCTGCCTTTCTAATGGGCAGGCGCTGTTTAGTTATGCTGTGACCAAATTACACTGGCTAGTAAGAGAATATCCCTTTAAACCGGCTCAATTAATTGATTTAGATGTTGAAGTTGATTTTAGTCAAGTGACGACTCCAGAAGATCGGGTGGCAATTATTACTACAGAGCCACTTACACAAAATGAACAGTGGATTGCCTATCGGCCTGGTGAAATGATTTTATTTCAAGATGGCCAACCTATTTTGCAACAAAATACCATCATTGCACGTTTGCAACGAGAGCATCTCGATCCTTCATTAAAGCGTATAACCAAAGCAGATCAATATTAATGGTTGTAAAATAATCGATTAAATACATGAGCTAATGATTGAACAATCATGTGAAGATACTGAGTATTCAACGGATGATATGGCGACATATCAACAATAAAATTTGATCTATACTGACTGGATGTCTGTTGTATTATGGCGCAGATGCGTTTTTTAAGCGGATAGACGCGTTGATGTTTTACATCTTTCAATCTGGTTCTAGTCCAATTCGATCAATCAAGCGATGTTTTATGCTCAAAATAGTGAGTGAGCTGAAATATTGTAGCCTATACTTCCTTGAGCTGGCTTTGGGCGATTAACAAAATACAGGCCAAATAGTACAAGTATGCTTAAAAAATAACTGATTTTTTTAGTCGGATTAAAATAATTAACTGATATAAATCATATGTATATAAAGAAATGTGCGCGATATTTAAAATGTTGAGTAAATTAGTTTATTTTTATTTAATTTCAATATGACTAATATAAATTGTATATTCAGATCAATGGGGGCAGAGATCGTATGAGCATGAAATGGATTCCAGCATATAATACAGGTATTGATGTTATTGATGATCAGCATAAGCGCATTCTAGAATATATTAATGGATTAGATAATCTTGAACTTGAACGTGCTAAAGTTCAGGAAATTTTAGATCATATTATTGATTATACGCAGTCACATTTTACCTTTGAGGAATCCTTGCAAGAAGAAGCGGGTTATAAATATCGCATTCCACATAAACGTGTACACGATCTATTTATTAAAAAAATTGAGTCCTATCGTCATCGTTTTGAAACAGGGCAAGCAATTGAAGCTGAGTTACATGAAGTTTTGGCAAAATGGTTAATCAATCATATTCAACATGATGATGCTGATTATGTGGGAGCAGTTAAAGAAAATATGTTGGGGATTATTCAAGATAAAGAACGTAAAAAAGGTAAAAATTGGTTTGCTCGATTTTTTTCATCCTCTGTAGAGCGTATTTAAGCGCTTCATAACAATCATTAACTTTTTAAATTCTATTCAATATCGGACTGCTGTTGATAGATGTGATCTGATGACATGAGTTATCAGTAGCTAGTTACATAACCAACAGCTTGATCCTGATTTAAGTTTGACGGTAACTAGGCCTGTTTCAGTTTGTCTAGCAAATGATAAATGAGATATTTGCCCTACTTTCAGGGCTTTTTCTTTTTTACTTTTGATTTTCCGTTATGACATGGGCAAAATAGCGATAACTTTTGCATAGGAAAACATCATGCCGGATCATGTTATATCACGCTGGTTATCGCCGCTGATGGCGTTTTGTTTATCATTTATTATTATCGCCACGCTTGCTCCGGTAACAGGAATACAAATAGAGCGACAAATTGATTTTTGGTTACTCTGGTTATTGACCATGATTATTGTTGCATTGCCGATTTGTTATTTAGAAATTGCTTTAGCAAAGCGTTCAAAAACAACAGCTTTAAATGCATTATCTGCTTTAACACGTGATGCTGAAGCATCACCAAAGTGGCGTATAGTCGGTTGGTTGGCTGTAATTTTTATTCCGTTTTTATCTGGTGGAATTTTAAGTAATGCCAGTCAAATTCTAACCAGCTATGCTTTGCCTCAATTAATGCCAAATACGTTGCTGCTTATTTTGGCTGTGGTCAGTTTAATCGTTTCTTTTATTCCACGTCAGTTGTTGGTGATATTGATCATGATTGCTGTGATTGCGGCACTGATCTTGGCCAATATGTTTGGAATCAATCTACCTGAGTGGAAAATGACCAGCGTTGGCTTTGCTGAATGGGGTAATGCAACCATTTTAGCTTTGGTGGCGAGTGGTTTAGGTCTGGGCTTATATTGGCAGTCGAGCCTGACGGCTGTACAACACCAAGACGTTGCAACTAAAGTAGTTATACCTATCTGGATTGCCCAACTATTGGCAGTGATTGCATTTGGCTTTTTTGCGATTCAGGCACAAATTCCAGCACATGTCTTTAGTATTGCGGTCATTATGACCTCAGCATTGTTATTACAAATGGCCAGAGAGCAATTATTTCAACGTGGAATTGTCCCAATATTTCAGTGGATTATTTTATTGTTTGGATTATTGGTCTGGGCTATCCCACAGATGAATAGTATTTTTAATCATCTACTGGTGATGTGGGGTCTAATCATTTGTCTGATTTATGCTATTTTTGTGGGATGGATCATGAAAATAAGTCATTTACGTAAATCGATGAATTTTAGTCATGAAATTTTTTATAACCTGTGGCGTATTGCTGTGCGTATTATATTGCCATTGGTGATGATATTGGCCATGATTGCCTATGTTGGATATTGGTTAGCATGAGTGTAGAACAGGTTTGGGTAGTATATGCCTCTCCACAGCAACAGCTTAAGATTGCCGTAGATTTTTATGAAGGGATGACGGCAATTGAAGCCATTAATTTGAGTGGTATTCGGCAGCAGGTTCAATTGTCAGAGCCGTTTAAATGGGGTATTTTTGCCACAGTAATGAAAGATCTACAGCATCAATTAACTGCGGGAGATCGGATTGAGATTTATCGTCCATTAACGATTCATCCTCAGGATATTCGGCGTAAACGTGCTCAAAACTATCCCGTGGGGCGAGTTATTAAGGGTAATCGGTTTAAACAATTGAAATGATATAAAAAACCCCTCATAGAGGGGTTTTATTTTAATGATGAAAGAACTTATAGTGGGGGCGCATTTAAAATGGCTTCTTTAGATCCTGGTAAACCAGGTTGAGACTCAGGAATCGTATCCAAACCTTCAATCTTTTCTACAATACCTTCAGAATTAAAGAAGATTTTTAAATGCTGACCACGTGCTGCTGGAATTTTTGCTTTTTTAGCATAAGTTCCTGGGATATAATTGTAAATATAGTCCCAACGTAAAGGATTCAATGGATCCGCTATTGTTGGACTACCGAGCAAGAAACGGACCTGCTGGTAAGTCATACCAACCTGAATCTGAGCAGCTTGTGCTTGAGTCAGTGGTGTGCCTTGAGGAATATCAACTTTGTAAACGCCTAAGGTTGAACAACCTGCGAGCAACGAAGTGACGAACAACGTCAACATGATTTTTTGCATTTTGCTACACTATCCCAAATTAATTATGATGCATTTGACTCAATCATAGATCATACTGCATCTGATGTTTGTTGCATATTCCAACTTTAATTTTGTTGAGAGATCAAATTCATGGCTATTTCAAATCAAGACTTACGTAAAGCTGGATTGAAAGTTACACTTCCACGTATAAAAATACTCGAATTATTAGAAAATTCAAAACAACATCATTTAAGTGCTGAAGATATTTATAAAACATTACTTGAGCAAGGAGAGGATGTTGGTTTAGCAACAGTCTATCGTGTATTAACTCAGTTTGAAGCTGCAGGTATTATTCAACGTCATCATTTTGAAAACAATCATTCTGTTTTTGAAATCATGCAAGAAGATCATCATGATCATATTGTTTGCCAAAATTGTAATAAAGTCGTTGAATTTACAAATGATGTTATTGAACATGAGCAGCATGAAGTTGCTAAGAAATTTGGCTTTGCTTTAACAGGACATTCATTAAACCTATATGGTTATTGTAATGCACCAGAGTGCCAAGAAATTTTTCGCAAGAAATAACAAAATAGGCTTCCAATAACGAAGCCTATTTTTTTGGCTATGTATTCAGCGATCAATTGAATATTGATCCATGGCTATTCATTTAAATTTATGATCAATAGCATATGACTGAAACAGTTTATTTAAACATCTCTGGTTGCTTGGCAAGGCTACGCGCAGTCTGTAAGGTAATGGTACCTTGATGTAACAAATGTTTTAAACTTTGATCTAAAGTTTGCATGCCATAAACGGCACCCGTTTGTAATACCGAATACATTTGAGCAATTTTATTTTCTCGAATTAAATTACGGATTGCAGGGATGGCGATCATAATTTCATGTGCAGCTACACGCCCTTGATGTTGTTTTTTTAATAATATTTGTGAGATAACCGCTTGTAGCGATTCTGCCAACATGGCACGTACACTATCTTTTTCCTGTGCAGAAAAAGTATCTATAATACGGTCAATCGTCTTTGTTGCCGAGGATGTATGTAAAGTGGCAAAAACTAAATGTCCTGTTTCTGCTGCAGTTAAAGCCAATCGCATCGTTTCCGCATCGCGCATTTCACCAATCAAAATAATATCGGGATCTTCACGTAGTGCGGCATGTAATGCTTGATTTAAACCTAATGTATCACGATATATCTCACGCTGATTAATTAAGCATTTTTTTGATTGATGAATAAATTCTATAGGATCTTCAATGCTGAGAATATGTTTGCAATAATGATGGTTAATATAATCAATCATCGCAGCCAAGGTCGTTGATTTACCAGATCCTGTTGGGCCGGTGACTAAAACAATACCACGTGGATATTCACAAATTTGTTGAAAAATTGCTGGTAATGCCAGTTGTTCCATACTGAGTATTTGTGATGAAATGATACGGAATACTGCGCTAGCACCACGATTTTGATGAAATGCATTAATACGAAAACGCGATACCTTGGGCAGTTCAAAAGCAAAATCAATTTCTCGTTCTGTGATAAAATTATGGCCTTGTTGCTGATCCATAATACTTAAAATTAATTGTTGTATTTGCTCATGATCTAAACAAGATACATCCATAGGCTGTAGTTCGCCATCAATACGAACAATTGGTGGCATACCTGCCGACAAATGTAAATCAGATGCGCCATGTTGCACAGCGTAAGTTAATAAAGCGGTAATATCCATGTGATTTCCCCAAGAAAAAATTAAAGTTTTATTTTTTTGCTAAAATCATGATATTTCCATTCACTTCAGCAATTATTTTGTTTATGGTGCATTCATCATGAACAATAAAATGAGCATGTCATCAATGAATAATTTTCAAGTATCACGCAATTTAGTATTAGCACAGATCAATCGTGCTTGTATTTCAGCACATCGTTTACCTAGTGAGGTAAATTTGTTGGCGGTTTCGAAAACTCATCCTGCTGAAAGTATTCGTGAGATGTATGCCATAGGCCAATATGCATTTGGTGAAAATTATTTACAAGAAGCTTTGGATAAAATTGATGCTTTACAAGATTTAGCCATCGAATGGCATTTTATAGGACATGTACAACGGAATAAAACCAAACATTTAGCAGAAAAATTTGCCTGGGTGCATGGTGTAGATCGTTTAATTATTGCTGAACGTTTATCCAGTCAGCGTCAGGCGACACAAGCTCCACTCAATTTGTGTCTACAAGTCAATATTGATGACCAAAATAGCAAAGATGGCTGCCGACCGGATGAAGTGGCAGATTTAGTTAGGGCGATCAGCCAGTTACCTTATATAAAATTACGTGGACTGATGGTGATTCCTGCACCACAGCATACAGCAGCATTTGCTGATGCACAGCGTTTATTTGCCGAGGTAAGTACAGCACATTGTCATCCTGAAGATTGGGATACTTTAAGTATGGGAATGTCAGCAGATTTAACCGAAGCGATTGCTGCTGGTGCCACATGGGTTCGAATCGGGACAGCATTGTTTGGTACACGAACGTATTCTCATCAACCACAATCCTAAATACACTGGCTTTAGCCATCGGCTTGAAGATGGATCGCAGAACATCATCAGATGATATTGATGTAATATCACTGATGATGAAAGCGAATAGCTGTTGTTGAGGTATCAAAGCACTAGAATCATGCACCAACGAGCTGAATCGTACTTGCACCAGCACCAATACTTTTCACTTGAATTTGTACAGGAATACGCTCATGCATCTCTTGAATATGCGAAATTAGAATCACTTTACGGCCTTGATTTTGTAATTGATCTAAAGCATTCATGACCAAGTGTAGAGAGGCAGCATCCAGCGTACCAAAACCCTCATCAATAAATAGCGATTCAATTTTCATTGCGCCAGAGGCCATATTTGCGATGGCGAGTGATAAGGCAAGTGCAGTTAAAAAAGATTCTCCTCCAGATAAAGATGCGACAGAACGTGTTTCACCATCCATATCATGATCGACAATTGCCAGACTCAGTGATTGATCTAAACGTTTTAAGGTATAGCGCTGTGATAACATATTGAGTTGCTGGTTGGCATATTCAATTAACATATCCAGATGATATTGCTGGGCATAATCACGGAATTTTTTACCCGTTGCATCACCCATTAAGCTTGAAATTTTATTCCAGCGGTGTTCTTCGCTTTGAATTTCTTCAATTTGCTGTAGAAACTGCTGCTGTTTTTTAACATTATTATGGTGGATATCAAGTTGTAGTTTAAGCTGATCCCTTTGCTCTTGAAGTTGTTGCTGTGTTGCATTGAGCTGATCGAGTTCAAGCTGTAACTGCTCAAACGCAATTTGGGGTTGATCTTGTCGATGCTGTTGATATTGTGCTTCTATGGTATTTAGTGCAGATTGTGCATCTCTTAAGGCAAGTTCTAGCTGTTTGACCTTATCGCGCATGTTCTGTTCTGTGTCGCCTGAAATCAGGCAAAGCTTTTCAATTAAATCTAGATCAAAATCGCTATGTTCATCTAGCCATCGTTTAATTTCATTAGTATAAGTGATTTGATGGTGATGGCATTGTGTCAACTGGGTCTGTAGTTGATCTAATTGGCGTTGCTGCTGCTCAAAGCTTTGGCGTATTTGATCATAACTTTTACGTTGTTGATGAAATTGTTGCTGTAACTGTTGGCGCTGCTGTTCAAATTGTTGTAACCATTCATGAGGTTTTTCAACGGATTGCTGACTAATTTTGACAATAAGTTCAATCGCAATACGGCTATTGTCTTTGCCTTTTTGAGTATATTCAGTTTTTTTAAGTTCAATTAATTTAATTTGTTCTTGAGCTAATGCTAAATGTTGTTCAAGTTGAGTGAGTTGATGTATATGCTGATCGCGTTGTTGTGTTAAAGACTGATGTTCTTGACACAGTTGCAAACGTTGCTGTAGTTGTTGCTGTAGTTGCTGCGCTATGTTGAGTGGCTGAGCCTGCCATTCTTGTTGCTGTTCAGTATTGAGTAATTCAAGTATCGCTTGAATATTTTGTTGAGCTTGTTCAACCATTGCTAATTGTTGTAGCAGTTGTTGAATCGCCATATCAAGTTGACGTTGTTGTTTCTGGGCTTGAGTTAATTGATTTAAAACAATTTCAAGCGCTTGATTGTCGTGCTGTAATATTTTAATTTCATCTAAGATTTTATCTAGAATCAAGGCCTTGTCTTGTGTTAAATCCACATTTAATTCAAGCTGTTGCAAGCTAGATTGTAGCGCTTGCTGTAAAGGTTGAATACGCTCAGTACATTCGGCTAAGCGTTGATGATTGGCTGTTAAGTCAGCCTGTTGCTGGTGGATATTTTGTTGAACAGTTTGCCAATCGGTAAAATATTGCTGTTCTTTTGCAATGGCATCCTGTTCTTGCTGTTGCTGTAAATGCAATAACTCAGTGGATAGTGATGTCTGGTCTATACGATAAGGATGTGTGGTACTACCACAGACCAGACATGCTGTTCCATCGACTAATTGTTGGCGTAATTTTTCAATATTGCTGCTATGCAATAACTGTTGCTGGATTAAAATCTGCTGTAGTTGTTCGCGGTGTTGTTTTTGATTTTGATATTGTTGTGCAAAATTTTGTTGTTTTTGTTGATTTTTTTCAATTTCCTGTGTGATTTGAACCACGTTGTTTTGTCGCTGCTGCTGTTCCTGTTGTATCTGACTGTAATATTGATACTGTTTTTCCCATAAACGCAGCTGATGAATTGTTTCAATATTTGTTTCACGTTGTTGACGTTTTAATTCAATATGCTGTGAAATTAAATCATCCTGCCCAAATTGTTGCTGTAATGTCTGAAGTTGTTGTTGCTGTTGCTGTAAGGTATTTAATGCCTGTTTAAAGTCGCCGAATTGCTGTTCAAATTTTTGATAAGATGCAATAAAACGCTCAAGTTGTGTTAAATGTAGATGTAAACTGTGGTCTAAGGGGTGAAATTGCTCGCTGGGTTGTAGTTGTTGCAGTTGCTGTTGTAATTGTTGTTCTAACTGCTGGCATTGTTGTTGTAGTTGCATGTGGTTATGCAGTAATGGCTGCTGTTTTTTGTCAAGTTCAATCGCCTGTAATTTTGCAGCACTTAGCTGTTGCAAAATAAAGTCTCGTTCTTGGATACGCGCGCTAATTTGTGCTAATTGCGGCTGATATTGTTGTTCAAACTGTTGTTGAGCTTGAAGTTGTTGATCAATTTTTTCAAATTGAATACGTTGTGTATTAAACTGTTGCTGTATTTGAGCAAACTGTTGGGTTGCTATGGCAATTTTAGGGGTTAATTGGTCAATTTCATGACTCATTTTTTTGGCTTGAAGGACATTGGCTCGAATCGTAGCAAAGGTATCTAATTGCTTAATGGTTTGGCGTTCTGTATGTAATTGTGCAAAACATTGCTGTTGTATCTGTAGCTGTTGTTGACGCTGTTGTAGATCTTGTACAATCTGTTGTTGCTGTTCAAACCATTGATATTGTTTTTCGTAATTACGTTTTTTTTGTTGCAAGTCCTGATATTGATGCTGTTGCTGTTGTAATTGTCGACTGAGTTCACTGGCTTTTTCCGGTGCTAAAATCTCAATATGACCTAAGACGTTTTCTAATTCTTTACGTTGGCTGGCAATTTTCTTGGTTTTTTCATACGCCAGTTGTCCAACTTTTTCAAAGATATCAGAATTGGTGAGGTATTGTAACAGTTCACCACGTTCATGATCACGTGCTTTTAAAAATGCGGTGACTTCAGATTGTGCCAATAAGACAGCACGGGTAAATTGTTCAAAACTCAGTTGAGTAATTTGTTGAATTTGTTGATCTACAGCAGTTTTTTTATCTGCCAGTACTTGGCCATCAGTCAAGCATTTTAAAGAGCGTTGTATATTTTGTAATTTGCCATTTGGATTTTCGCGTGCGCGTTTAATTTCCCAACGTGCCAGATATACTTTTTGATTTTGTGCCACAAAGCTGAGTTCTGCAAAGCCATGTGCTGTACCTCGCCTAAGAATAGTCAAGGGGGAATTGGTAAGGAGTTCCGTACCATCGACATCAATCAGTTTACCATCACTCTCTTTAAGTCGTGGAATACGATTAAATAATGCTAAACACATTGCATCGAGAATAGTTGATTTTCCTGCACCAGTTTGTCCAACAATAGCAATTAATCCAGCACTGGCTAATGGCTCACTGCTAAAATCAATAAAGTGTTCACCTGCTAGAGAGGCTAAATTTTTCAGGCGGATAGAGATAATTTTCATATGATCTCTCCTTAAGCTTTATGCTGTGGATCATGAAGAGTTTGCTGTGCTTCATCGACAAGGCTTAAGAAGTCTTTTAAGACATCTTGGTCAAAGTCATAACCTTGTTTTTGCCAGATTTCTTGAAAGAGTTTTTCGGGTGTAGGTGGCTCAAGGCTTGGTTGATGTGCTATAGCATCATCTGGATGAATGTGTTGGTATTGGCGAGAAATGCGGACTAAGCGGTAACGATTTTGTGGCAATTGTTCTTCAAATAATTGACGCAAATTGGGAGGAGGAGGTGTTTGGGTAAAATATTCAATATCAACATATTCACGTTGATCAATATCGGCAATTTCACCTTGATCTAATTGTTGCAATGCCTGAAAAACATGTTCTAAATCACCTTTTATTTTATGTAATTGTATACTTCTTGGAATAATTAAAGCGTCATATTTAAATCGAGCGGTGTCATGTTGTTGAGGATCGATGTCCACCTGTACTACTTGATGTGGATAGTGGATTTCGCTAAACGATAATGGAATCGGGGAGCCACTATAACGAATATGAGCCGAACCCACTTTTTGTGGTTTATGTAGGTGTCCTAGCGCCACGTAATCAATGACATCATCAAATAGATCAATCGACAATGCTTCTTCATGACCGATAATAATAGGGCGTTCAGAGTCTGAGGTTTCAGCACCTTGCATATGTGCATGTGACATTAAAATTAAGGCCTGATCTGCTGTTTTTCTTTTTTTTGCTTCAGCAATTAATTGCTGATGTATATAGGTAATAGCTGTTTGACTATCACTCAACTGGGGATTATAGCCTGTAATTTCGGCGCTACGTAAAAATGGTAAAGTCAGACACCATGCAATAATTTTTTGTTGCTGATCAACAATAGGATGTAATAATCGATCTATATTTAAACGATGATCTTTATGCCATGCAATGACACCGACCGCTTTGGCATTATATTTTTCTAATAAAGGTTCCACCTGTTCGATACGATAACCTGAGTCATGATTACCTGCAATCATCAGTGTTTGCATATGAGGGGCTACAGTATGTGCATCAGATAAAAATTGATAAAGCTGTTTCTGTGCAGCAGCAGCAGGATTAATTACATCAAAAATATCTCCGGAAATCAGTAAAGCATGTGGTTGTTTTTCTTGAATCTGTGTAATCAGCCATGTCAAAAATTGTTGATGTTCATACTGACGTGAATGATGATAAAAAAACTGTCCTAAATGCCAATCTGAGGTATGGAAAAAACGTATAGTCATATGTGTACCCTATGCATAGCATGACATAGTAGCGAACTCTAGGGGCATAATTCTAGTCTTAAAACAAATTCAAGATGATTGCGCTGGAGATATATTGGCGCAAGGCAAAGCATTAAGATTCGCTCGATGATTGATGTGAATCTTTAGACCAATATGATTGTGAGATATTTGGATTTGGCAATCGTTAAAAAATAAAGACCGACGATTCGAGTGATGAATGAAATCGTCGGTCAAAAACATCTGCTTTAAACAAAAATTTCGGCTGCTATTCAAAATTGATGTTATTTCGCATGAGCTTATTGCTTTAGGTTTTTAAGGTCTAGCGAAACTTTGCGGATGCTAAGACAAATTCACGTTAGACCTTATACCTTATATAACGACAGACATGGTCGAATGGTTGACAATAAAATGAAAAAAAAATTATTTTTTTTTATACTGATACTTTAAATTATGCTGGTCATACTGATGGTGTCTTTAACTCGTTATTTTATTTGGTTTTTTTTCTTACTGTTTATTTTTACTTGTCTATGTGGTGTGATTGCTGCTGTTTTACCACAAGGAGTAGGCAGTATTTTAACCATTTTTCCTTTTTTAATTGCGATGATTTGGGTTTTGTTTAAATTTTTAAAGCAGCAACATCGTGCACCCACTCAAGCAGAGCGTCTTAAATTCAGTTATGGTTTCAGCATTATCTTTTGGTTATTTAATTTAAGTTTTCTATTGCTGGGTATTTTTCTGTTCTCGAGCAGTAATCCGCGTATTTGGCAGGATTTTTTACTTTATATTCAGGATCTAAAATTTTTGGCGGTGATCGGCATCATGTTTCTTTTAATTGCTGTCCCTTTATTTTTATTAAGCTATTGGTTTTATGGTCCGCAAGCCAAACGTATGGCACAGAAAATATCTCGATCTTCTGCGGATGAAACATTAAAATAATAAAGAGATCTGGTCGAGTTTTTATAGATAATTGAGAATTCATCTTGATTGATGAGAGGACAATAACGATTCAAGCCAAATTCATGATCAAGCTTTTGTTGAGCCATGGAAAATGGCATAAAACCGCTAATATAAACGAATAAGAGATAAAGTACCATGACGCAATCTTCAGTGTTAATTACCGGTGCATCAGGTTTTATTGGTTCACATTTAATTCCTTATCTACTGCATAAGCAATATCGTATTATTGCTTTGACGCGACAAAAAAATCGATCTGCCATAGATCCAAATTTACACTGGATTAATGATTTAGATCAGCTTCCTGATTCTGATATTGATTATGTCATCAATTTGGCCGGTGAGAGTATTGGTCAAGGACGTTGGCATCCTGTACGTAAACAGCAATTAATAGAGAGTCGGGTAAACACGACACGGCAGCTTTATCAGTATTTGACGCAGCATCATATCCAGCCTAAACGGATTATTTCTGGTTCAGCAGTTGGATTTTATGGTATTGATCCACTTGAGCAGTGGCAGCAGATCTTGACAGAACAATCACCACCGCAAGCGATTTTTATGTCTGAATTATGTCAGCAATGGGAAGCTGTGACAGCACAATATCCAGCACAAAAGACTAAAATTATTCGTTTAGGTATTGTTTTTGGTAAAAATGGTGGAATTCTACCGCAAATGTTATTGCCGATTAAATTTAATCTGGTCAGTAAAATAGGTTCAGGCCGTCAGCCTTGTGTCTGGATTCATATCGATGACGTGATTGCTGCAATTGAATATTTAATGCACACAGACACAAACACAGATGTTTTTAATCTGGTTGCGCCTGAATTATCTAGTCAGCAATCTTTTGCACAAACAGCCGCACAAATTTTACATCGTAAACCGTTGTTTAGTTTACCGGCATGGCTCATGAAACGCCTGTTAGGAGAACAATCACAACTGATTTTAAATGGGCAATATGTGCAGCCGCAAGCATTACAGCAACATGGTTTTGAATTTAAATATCCCACTTTAACATCTGCGCTTACTCATTTACTAAAAAAATAAGCATTTAGATCTCTGTAAACTAGGCTAAAGATGTCATGGGTCGCTGCAAACGCGAAGGAGAGTATGCGCTGGCATCTGTCAGTGGTGTTAAATTAAACATGAGTTGTTTTAATAACTTAGCAGAGGCAGGTCCCATACATAAGCCATTACGAAAATGACCAAAGTTAGCCCATAAATTTTCAAGATGAGAAAACTTGCCAATATAGGGGATCCCTTCTGGTGAACCCGGTCTTAGACCAGCCCATTGCTGTAGAATAGGGAACTGCTTAAGTTCAGGTACCATATCGAAACAGGCATCTAGAATATTGAGTTTAACGTGTTCATCTGGTGTGGTATTGAATCCGACATGACGCATACTTGAACCACAGACAATATGTCCATCTGTACGCGGGATCAAATACATCACTTGATTCATACACATGGTAGGTAACCAGTGAGCAGGCGTCTTAAAGAGAACCATTTGACCTTGAACAGGTACAATTGGAATATTGAGCTCAAGTTGTTCAGACCAATGTTCAGACCAAGCACCCGTCGTTAAAATAAATTGATCTGCATAAAATGATTGACCAGACTGATTGCGAATGGATTGTATTTTATCACCCACCCGATGCAGTTTTTCAATTCGGCAATGCTGTTGAAAGGTCACACGAGGATGTTGCATTAAATACTGAACAATCGATTGTAATAGTTTTGGATTACGAATATTGGCCAAATAGGGAAAATACAGCGCATGTTGATGCATGATATTAAGGCGTGGATTAATATCATACAGTGACTGTGCTGTTATATGCTGTGCATACTGCAATGGTTCATGATAACGCTGTGCATATTGCAGACCAATTTCGAAGTCATTCTGATCTAAAATCAGCATACCTGTTTCATGAATTTCAAAATCTATCCCACTGATCGGTTTGATTTTTTCATTCCATGCTTGATATAAAGGTTGAGCATGTTGAGCTAGGCGATTGATGGCTGGGTCATAACGCCAAGGGTACATCGGCGACAGAATACCGCCGCCGGCCCATGATGCAGCTTTAGCAGCCATTTGCTGATCAAAAATAGTGATGCTACAGCCTTCATCTAAAAGCTCCAAAGCAGACATCAAACCACTGATACCTGCTCCAATAATAGCAATATGCATGTGCACCAAGATCCTTCTTTATTTCATTTCTTTTAATTTAAGGGCAGCTTCTTCAGCAAAATATGTCCAGATCCCATCTGCACCAGCACGACGACAGCTCATCAGTGACTCTAGAATGACTTGATCAGATAACCAGCCATGTTGAATCGCACCAGCCAACATGGCATATTCACCACTGACTTGATAAACAAAAGTGGGAATTGCAAAGGTATCTTTGACTTCACGTACGATATCCAAATAAGGCATACCAGGCTTGACAATTACCATGTCGGCACCTTCTTGAATGTCTAGCGCAATTTCATGTAATGCTTCAGCACGATTACCAATATCCATTTGATAATTATATTTATTTCCACCTTTTAAATTGCTTGCAGAACCGACTGCATCACGGAAAGGGCCATAAAAACTAGAGGCATATTTGGCTGAATAGGCCATGATATTGGTATAAATATAGCCATTTGCTTCCAAAGCTTGACGAATAGCGCCAATACGGCCATCCATCATGTCACTGGGTGCCACAATATCTGCACCCGCTTCAGCATGACTCAATGCTTGTTGAATTAAACATGCTACAGTTTCGTCATTTAAGACATAACCCGTATCATCAATAATGCCATCTTGTCCATGTGTTGTATATGGATCAAGTGCACCATCAGTGATGAGGACCATTTCAGGTAATTCTTGTTTTAATAATCGTAGGGTATTTTGTACTAAGCCATCTTCACGCCATGCCGCTTCTGCAGTCAAACTTTTATCTTGTTGTGGTGTAACTGGAAATAATGCCAGTTTAGAAACGCCTAATTCTAATAATTTTTCAGCTTTTTTCAGTAATAAGTCTGCAGATAAACGTTGAATATTCGGCATGCTTGGAATATCTTGCGTCTGTTTTTGACCAGGTAAGACAAATACTGGATAAATCAGGTGATCAGTAGTGAGCTGAGTTTCTCTTACCATTGCACGTATATGGTCATTTTTACGAATACGGCGCATACGAGTGGTAGGAAATGCAGGACGATTGAACGTATAAGTCATAACAATCTCAATGAACAGTATTAAACTACGCGCTATTGTAGACACATCTGCCAAGTTTAGGGCAAGACAAATTTAGATTTTTAGTAAATTAATCATATTAAAGTAGGTCATTATGTCACTTAAAAAAAGCTGGACAGGGAATATTAAACCGGGCTTGAACTCCGATTTAGATGCGATGTTAGCGCAATTATGTCAGGCATTTAATCAATCACCATTTTACCAATACTGTGGTATGCAAATGCGTGTAGTGAATGGACAAATTGAAGCTTATGTGGATATGGATAAAAATTTAATTGGTAATACCGCCTTTCAGATTTTACATGGTGGTGTTGCAGCAACATTACTGGACAGTATCGGCGGAATAACGGCTATGGTTGAACTCTATCAAGGTGCAACGCCAGAAAACATTGACGAAATCAGTCAAAAGGTTTCACGACTTGCCACAGTGGATATGCGTGTGGATTATTTATCTCCTGGTCGTGGTCAGTATTTTACGGCAAACGCTGAAGTATTACGTTTAGGACGTAAGGGCTGTACGGTCAGAATGACCATGTTAAATAACGAAGCAAAAGCGATTGCGACAGCAATCGCTTCTTATGCGTATTAATATCACTTTGCTAATAAAAAATGATTTTTTTGTATTTTATATTCTCAAAATATGATTTTTTTATTTAGAATATCTCTCCCGTATATAGACAAACTTTCTCATTGACACCACGTTTAGTACATTTTTAACCTGTTCTAAAGCGACCGGAAATGCCGAATGACCAAGTTGATTAGATTTAGGAATAATTGATGACAGATGTTCAAAATACGCTGCCAGAAGTCCCATCCACAGATCAAGATAAACATCAGCAATTGCCATCGAAGCGTAAAAAAGCGCTGAGTATCGTTGGATTGTTATTATTGATGGCAGTGGTCATATTTGCAATTTGGAAACTTTTTTTTGATCATTGGGTCAGTACAGATAATGCTTATGTAGGTGCAGATACAGCTTCAATTACTTCAATGATTACTGGGCAAGTATCTCAGGTATTGGTTCGTGATACCCAACATGTTAAAAAAGACCAGCTACTGGTCCAGATCGATCCACGTGATGCTGAAATTGCGGTTGAACAAGCCAAAGCTGAAGTATTGAAAGCACAGCGTCAATACAAGCAGACTCAAGCCAATAGTGATTCTTTAGATGCACAAATTTTTGTCACAGATAATGCAATTCAAAGTGCAGTTGCACAGGTCAGTAAAGCCAAAGCAGATTTGACCAAAGCACAAGCAGAATTGTCTCGACGGACCCAGTTGAGTAGTTCGGGTGCCATCTCTAAAGAAGAGCTAAGTACTGCACAAAATGCTGTCAATACTGCACAGGCCGCATTTGATGTTGCCCAAGCAGGTTTAGCACAGGCCAAGTCAAATCAAAAAGCAGCATTAAGTAATCTGGCTGCAAATGAGGCCTTAATTCAAGGCAGTAATGAGACTTCTACACCAGATGTTTTAGTTGCAAAAAGTAAATTAAAGCAGGCCTTACTTGATTTAGAACGTACCCAAGTGAAAGCGCCATTGGATGGTGTGGTGACTCGCCGTAATATTCAGGTTGGTCAACGTGTATCTCCGGGTACTGTTTTGATGATTCTAGTCCCTGAACAACAGTTATATGTCGATGCTAATTTTAAAGAAAGTCAATTAGAAAAAGTACGTCCGGGCCAAAATGTGATTTTAACTTCAGATTTATATGGCAGCAGTGTTAAATATCATGGTCGTGTTGTTGGTTTTTCAGGTGGAACAGGAGCAGCATTTGCCTTGATTCCATCGCAAAATGCAACAGGAAACTGGATTAAAGTGGTACAACGTCTCCCTGTACGTATTCAATTGGATCCGCAAGAGCTGGCGCAACATCCTTTAAGGGTTGGCTTGTCGATGGAAGCTAAAATTGACCTAAGTTCGAAGTAACTGCCTATGAATCAAGTCTATCCAATAAGTGACCTTAAAGGTGGTCGCTTAATACTGGCAGCATTTGTGCTTGCATTGGCCAATTTTATGGTGGTATTGGATATGACCATTGCCAATGTATCTGTTCCCCATATTACAGGCAGTTTAGCCGTTTCAGCATCGCAAGGGACATGGGTCATTACCTCTTATGCTGTTGCTGAGGCAATTTGTGTTCCATTGACCGGATGGCTGGCAGGGCGCTTTGGTGCAGTTCGAACCTTTGGTGTGAGTTTGTTTGGTTTCACCATTTTTTCAATTCTATGCGGTATGTCGACAAGTTTAGAAATGTTGGTGTTATGCCGAATTGGGCAAGGACTGTTTGGTGGTCCAATTATGCCACTGAGCCAAACATTATTGATGAATATTTTCCCGCCAGAAAAGCAATCACAAGCGATGGGAATGTGGGCCATGACCACTGTGGTTGGACCAATTTTAGGACCAATTTTAGGTGGAACGATTAGTGATAACTGGTCATGGCATTGGATTTTCTTTATCAATATCCCTGTCGGTTTTTTATGTGGTATCGCCGCGCTAAAATTATTAAAGTCTGCTGAAACACCAACCAATCGTTTAAAGATTGATGTGGGGGGATTATTGCTTCTGGTACTCTGGGTTGGAGCATTGCAATTAATGTTGGATTTAGGCCATGAACGAGATTGGTTCCATCATCCTTTAATTGTGATATTTGCGATCATTGCTTTGGTTGGCCTAATTGTTTTCACCATTTGGGAATTAACCGATCGTCATCCGATCGTTAATATTCAAATTTTTAGATACCGCGGTTTTACCGTTTCCGTGTTGGCGCTGGCCTTTGGTTTTGGTGCATTTTTTGGCAGTATTGTGTTAATTCCCCAGTGGTTGCAAATTAACTTAGCCTATACCGCTACATGGGCCGGATTATTGACCGCCACGATGGGCTTTGGTAGTTTGACCATGTCTCCGATTGTCGCGAAATTGGCCACCAAATATGACCAACGTGCTTTGGCCAGTTTTGGTTTATGTCTCTTGGGGGGAGTCACTTTAATGCGCGCATTTTGGACGACCGATGCAGATTTTATGGCATTGGCACTACCACAAATTTTACAAGGCTTTGCTGTACCATTTTTCTTTATTCCACTTACCAATATGGCACTGGCTGCAGTAAAACCACAGGAAATTGCTTCAGCTGCTGGCCTAATGAATTTCCTTAGAACGATTGCGGGTGCAATTGGTGCGTCAATTGCAGTCACTATCTGGGATGATCAAGCCAAAGTATCACGTAGTGAGTTGGTGGGAGGATTGCATGTCAATGAAGTACAAAATACCTTAATGCAACAGGGATTGAATAGCCAAAGTGCTTTAGCCTATATTTCCAGTTTAGTGGATAAAGAAGCCAATACTTTATCGGCCAATCATGTTTTTTTAATTTTAGCGCTGGTCTTTATATTTGCTGGGCTAATTATTTGGTTATGCCCAAAATCAAAAGCAGGGGCTGCTACAGGTGGGCACGCACATTAAACTGAAGATATGGTATCAGCTTGCTTTTGTTACAGATGGATGATGTAAAAGTGAGATCAGTCGATGTGATCATTGGCTTTGTTGCTTGTAGGCTTGATGTTTGCTAACAAGCTTAACCTGTGATTAATATGTAGGAGATACTTTTTATATACATCAGTATTTTATAGATTGGATGCACTGCGTTTTAATGCCATTTGCCATTGTTGAAGATGGTGTTGACGTTGATCTTGATTCATTTGTGGTTCAAATGCACGATCAAGTGTCCATAACGATGAAATATCGGATAGGCTGTGAAAAAGACCACATTTTAAACCGGCGATTGCTGCAGCCCCCCATGCTGTGGCTTCCAGCATTTGTGGTCTGAGGACTGGCACATTTAAAATATCGGCTTGAAACTGCATTAACATATCATTTTTACTGGCACCACCATCGACGCGAAGTTGTTGTAATGGATGCACTAAATCTGCTTGCATGGCCGTTAAAACATCAGAAACTTGAAATGCAATTGATTCGAGTGCTGCACGTGCAATATGTTCTTTGGTGGTGCCTCGTGACATACCACATAACAGTGCGCGTGCTTCACTATCCCAATGCGGTGCACCTAAACCCGTAAAAGCGGGTACCAATACAACACCATCAGTACTGTTAACTTTTGCAGCCAGTTTTTCTACATCACTACTTTTTTGAATAATGCCCAGACCATCTCTTAGCCATTGAATGACTGCGCCTGCCATAAAAACGCTACCTTCAAGCGCATAGGTCGTGTGTTGTTGTGCTTGCCAAGCCACAGTCGACAGTAATTTATTTTGGCTATACTGTACATGATCACCGGTATTAAATAGCATAAAACAGCCTGTTCCATAGGTGTTTTTTGCGCTACCAGGATCAAAACAAGATTGACCAAACAACGCAGCCTGTTGATCACCTAGAATACCTGTGATGGGGATATTGGCACCGAGTAGGCCTGTGGCAGTATCTGCTACATAATGGTCTGAATTAATGATTCTAGGCAAAATAGATAGAGGAATATCAAACTGCTGTAATAATTCTTCATCCCAATTTTGTGTACTGATATTCATCAGCATAGTGCGTGAAGCATTGCTCACTTCGATGATATGTTCTGCGCCTTGAGTAAGATGCCAAACCAGCCAACTATCAATCGTACCAAATGCAACATGTCCTTGCTGGGCAAGCGTTTTTAAACCATCAACATGTTGAAATAGCCATACCAATTTACCCGCACTAAAATATGGATCAATATGTAATCCAGTTTTTTGGTGGATAGTGCTGTTAAAGTTTTGTGCGATGAGTTGATGACACCATGCTGCAGCACGCCGATCTTGCCAAACAATCGCTGGAGCCAGTGCTTGGCCAGTACGTTTATCCCAAACCACTGTTGTTTCACGTTGATTGGTAAGGCCAATCGCTTTAATGTCTTTGGCCATAATATTGGCTGAGGCTAATGCTTGTTGTACCACAGCAATTTGTGAGGACCAGATTTCTTGTGCATCTTGTTCAACCCATCCAGAATGAGGCGTATCAATATGGGTTTCTTGCTGTGCTATCGCTTGAATTTGTCCATATTCATTAAAAATAATGGCACGACTTGATGTTGTACCTTGGTCAAGGGCGAGTAAATAGCTCATAAATAATCAATGATGTGGCTTAAACGATATAAATATTAGCCTAATTATGTAATTAAACGCATAATTGTCTATAAATTGCATCGTAATTTTTTATAGTTATGATATGATGATCACTAATCTGGGGATGTTTCTGGCTTCGACGCTGGTGATGAAACTCATAGATGCATGTCGAGAGCGCATTTTCTCTCGTAAATCAAATTTGCATTTTTTAGTCGCAAACGACGAATCATACGCTCTAGCTGCCTAAGGGCAGCTTGTCCGCCTCTCTGAATACTTGTGGTTAGAGAGCCCGACTGAAGCGAACGCACACAAGTCCGTATAAAACCAAGCCTCGGGGTTTTGTACTAAATTAAGAGGATCGCAATTTGTACCCTGTTCGTCGGGTCACAAAGCGCTAAAACAATAGACGATATCTAAGCATGTAGTATTCTCGAGCGTAGTGCTGGCGGACGCGGGTTCAACTCCCGCCATCTCCACCAAATACCTAACAAAACATACCAAAATATGGTTTGTTAAACACTGAAAAGGCTTGATTCTAAAGGGATTGAGCCTTTTTTCTTGCCTAAACATAACTAAATATAACTAGCTATAGTGTACATGCACCGTGTACACTGTCTTGTACATTGCAATATTTATTGAACTCACTGGTGTACAAGCCATGAAAAGAACAGATATAAAACGCCGTCCTTTATCTGATACCACCTTAGCTAACCTAGAACCTGAATTAAAAGAATACCGAGAGTTAGACGGTGAGGGTTTATATTTTCGTGTAAAGCCTGATGGTAAGAAAGCATGGCTATTTAGATATAAAAAGGCTGATGGTAAATGGTCATGGCTTGGTATCGGTACTTATCCTGAATTATCGGGTAAGGGTGCAAGAAAAAAAGCATCTGAGATAGTTTTAGACATATCACACGGCGATAACCCAATCATTACGAAACAGGAACGCAAACGCCAAGAGCTTGAACAAAATAATGCAACCTTTGAAGTATTAGCTAGAGAATGGTTAGAAACCAAAGTAGATACTTGGGTACATGACACAATGACAAGAAATAAAGGTGCATTAGAAAAGCATATCTTTCCTACTTTTGGGAAACGCTTGTACACCAGTATTAAATCGATTGAATGGATGAATCATTTAAAAGGTATTCAACAGAAGCAGGGTATCTATGAACAAGTGAATCGAGTTCGGGCAATGTGCCGTGATATTTATGATTATGCAAAGGTCACTGGTCGAATTGATTACAACCCATTAGAGGGACTTCAAAAGTTTCTACAACAAGGTAAAAAAGAAAATATGGCTCATGTGAGTGAGCAAGAACTACCAATATTAATCAGAGCTATTAATAACTACCCGACTATGGATGTAAGAATGGGGTTACAGCTTTTAGCTATGTTGTTTTGTCGTCCAAGTGAATTAAGGGGTGCTAAATGGTGTGAGTTCGACCTAGAACAAGGTTTATGGAATATTCCCGAAGAACGAATGAAGAAACGCCGTGAGCATGTTGTGCCACTGCCTAAGCAAGCGATAGCCATTCTTCAAGAACTCAAGACGTTTGAAACCAACTCTGAATATCTATTTCCGAGTAGATCGGACAAGAGTAAACCTAAATCAGATACGGTTTTTATCATGGCTTTGCGCCGTATGGGCTTTCAAGGCAGACAGACCCCACACGGCTTTAGGCATATTGCCAGTACCTTATTAAACAATCGTGGTTTTGATGAACGCCATATTGAGGCTGCACTTGCTCATGTTAAGGATGGGGTAGCAGGGG